>DAEQ01000006.1:309560-369866 GCA_002495325.1 Methanomassiliicoccaceae archaeon UBA593 | reverse complement strand
AAGTACACGATGACGGACATCACCGATTCAGACATACACATACAGTTCATCGGCACCTATGAAGGCGTGGAAGGGGACAGCGCGTCGATAACCATAACGACCGCAGTGATCTCCGCAATGGAGGGAATACCGATAGATCAGACCATGGCGATGACCGGCAGTCTGAACGTTCGCGGAAAGGTTCTCCCCGTCGGCGGTATAACCGCCAAGCTGGAAGCTGCTGCGGAAGCGGGCATGAAGAGAGCCATAATCCCCAAGGAGAATGAGAAGGACGTCATGATCCAGGCGAGATACTACGACAGGATGGAGATAATCCTCGTAGAGAATCTGAGGGATGTGCTGGAGTACGCGTTGAAGGACGGGGATAAGAAGGATCAGTATCTGAAGAAGCTGCTGCCTCTGACCGAGAACGGGAAGTCCACTGCCAGGAAGCTCGTGCCCCCGGCGATCTCGGAGGACAGGATAAGGGTAAAAGGAGTCCCGTCGGTCCACACCGAAAACATGATCAGCCAGACCAGCTCAGAGGAAGTGCCAGTGATGAAATCCGATAAGGTTAAGGATCCAGGTCCCGCACCCCTGTGACTGAAAAGATAAATAATATCCGAATAATCTCGGGAACATGGACAGACGGGAAGCGGCATCCGTAGCTTTGCTGACCTCGGCGATTCTGATAGCCTCAGAGGCTCTGCTGGGCTATACGACAGTAAGCCTTGTGGCCCTTGCGGCGGTGCTGCCGCTGATCCTCATCGGAAGCTATCTTCTCACAGGGAAAGGCTCGAAAGCAGTCTCCGGTCTCAACACCGCATCCCCTGAGAGGCTGGCGAAGATAAATGTCAAAGAGGTGACGAAGGCCGCGGGGGCCTTCGTCATCGTTCTGTCTGTGCTGATCTATCTTTTCATGAAGACCATACAATTCGATCCTGCGCGATCCTGGGTCTTTTTGGTGGCGATCCTCTTGTTCACTGCGATAGCCCTGATATACATAAACAGGGCCGAGAGGTTCAAGAGGAGACCCGGGGATCCGGAACAGGAGGAATTCAAACCTCTGAGCAGGAAGACGGTTGCGGCGATACTTCTGTCGACGATCGCATTGCTGAGCGTCACAGTCCTGCTAACTTTCTCGGGAAGCGTGAACGTTTCGGTGGGAGAAACACACCTCTCCGTAGAATCGTTCATGGTGGACGAGACCATAGCCTATTCGGAGATATCAAGCGTAGAGATCATAGATGATTTCCGGGCGGGGCACCGTGTGATGGGATTCGGCGGATTCAGCATTCAGAGCGGAGAGTTCTCCAACGATATGTTCGGGGACTACACTCTCGCCAGGTACACTGATGTGGGGAAGGTCGTGGCGGTTCACCATTCCGGAGGGGTCCTGGTCTTCAACCAGAACAGCGACGCCGCCACATCAGCAGCCTATGATCAGCTGATATCCAGGTTGCCTTAGTCTTTGACGTAAGCGCTGGCATAGAAGGCAGATATGGCCTTGTACAGCATGTACACGTCCGCCTTCGAGACCACTTCCATGGGAGCGTGCATCGAAAGCACCGGAACTCCCATATCCACAGTATCCAGGTTGTGAACGGAAATCTCGGAAGCTATGGTGCCGCCACCGCCGATGTCGACTTTGCCGAGCTCCCCGACCTGCCAGGGGATCTTGTTCTCATCCAGTATCCTGCGCAGGAAGCCCATGGTCTCCGCAGACGCATCGTTGGTGCTGTATTTCCCCCTGGAGCCGGTGTACTTGGAAACGACGGGCCCTCTGTTCAGGAAAGAGCAGTTGTTCATCTCGAAGACCTCGGGGAAGGCCGGGTCCACCGCCGCATTGACATCGCAGGACAGGCAAACGGATTTCTGAAGAACATGCCTGCTCTCTGCGCCGTAGACGGATACGAAGTCCTCCAGGAAGTCTCTGAAGAAAGTCGATCTCATCCCTGTATTGCCGTCAGATCCCGTCTCCTCCTTGTCAGCGAATACGGTTATGGTGGTGTACTCCTGATCCTTCGTATCTATCTCGGCCATGAGGTTCGAGTAGGCGCATACCCTGTCGTCCTGACCGTAGCCTATGATCATGGACCCGTCGAATCCCAGGTCCATGGGCTTGCAGGAAGGAACGGCGCAGAGCTCGGCGGACAGGAAGTCCTTCTCGATGATGCCGTACTTCTTGAACAGCATGTCGAGAATGTTCAGCTTGACCTTTTGGGAAGCCTTGTCGTCCTTGAACGGCCAGCAGCCGACCAGTACGTTGAGCTGTTCGGCGTCGATGGCCTTGTTCATCGGCTTGGTCATCTGTTCCCGTGCAAGGTGGGGCAGCAGGTCGGTGACGCAGAACTGCGGCTCGCCGGGTTCTTCGCCCAGACGTACCTTCACGGTCTTCCCGTTGTTCAGTACGAGCACGCCGTGGAGGGAGAGCGGAATGGCGGTCCACTGATATTTCTTGATCCCGCCGTAGTAGTGGGTTTTAAAATAGGCCATTTCGTCGGCCTCAAACAGCGGGCTGGGCTTGAAGTCCAGCCGCGGGCTGTCTATGTGGGCGACACTGATCCGGACCCCGTCGGCGACAGGTTTCTCACCCATGGTGACGAGAATGAGGTTCTTGCCGCGGTTGTTATAGAACACCTTGTCGCCGGGTTTGTATCTGGTGCCCAGTTTGAATTCCTTATACCCGAACTTTTTTACGATCGGGAGTGTGTAGTCCACGATTTCCCGCTCGGTTTTATTGCGCAGGAACAGTTTGTAATCTTCAGCATACGGCAGGGCCTTCTGGAGCAGATCGGCATCGATCGTTCCGAGGTCCTTGTTCTGCAGGCACAATGTGTCCTGCAGTTTCTGGCCGGCGCTCTTGTCGTCTTTCTTGTCAACCATGCTCCGTCCTATAGAAACGTTGATACTTGACATTTTGCAACCAGCTGGAAAATATATCGTCCGTCGGTGTTCGGTCGGAGGAACATCGACGGCCTTGGTTGAGAAGTCAACAGATACTCAGCGCAAGGTATCAACGATTGCATTTGTGGGGAGTATTAGCACAATTGGAAGATTGTTTCTGGAATCTTCGGACGCAATCCGTCTGTCGACTGTTTAATCTGAATTATTATAGTGCATAATCGAAAAAAGCGAGTGGTGCAGTTAATATGCGGTTGGTCATAATTATTGGATGGATGTTGCATACATCCAATTAATGGGCGTGAAATACTGTAAAAACAGTTCACAAAATGTGTGTTTACATGATTGCTCAACTTAATTAACGACGTATAGTTTTATAAAATTTGAAAATATTTGGGAAAATTGACTAAAAATCACCGTAAAATGTCACTTTTTGTCGTATTAGAGAAGTAATTCTGAGTTCGGATTGATAGCTCAAGGTATTCCATTTTGTCATGTTTTTTAAACTAATATATAAAACATTTCGTTTTAAATTTTCAATCGTTTACAAACTACTATTTAATGATATGCTTTAACTTGAGTTAGCATTAAATAACAGGGGTGTAATGTTTAATCAGCAGTTGGAAAATTGGGATACTGCAGCCTGAGGAGAAAGAAATGACAGACTTTACCAAGGAGAACAAGGAGCTGTACGATACGATGGTGGCATACAAAGTGCCCGGCATCACCGCAGCTGTTGAGGGCGCAAGGAAAGCCGGAATGTCCGCCACTCAGATTATTGACGGCCTTTCCGCCGGTATGACACAGGTCGGAGTGCTTTTCGAACGCGGCAAACTGTTTCTTCCGCACGTGCTGAGCGCGGCGGCCGGGATGAAGCAGGCCATGACGATTCTCGACCCCGAACTGAAAGCAAGCGGGGAGACCACCGCCAAGAAGGCTTCTGTCGTCATGGGAACCGTCGAAGGCGACGTCCATGACATCGGCAAATCCATTTGCTCGACCATGCTGCAGTGCGCCGGGTTTGATGTGCACGACATGGGCCGCGACGTGCCCAAACAGACCTTCATTGACGAGGTCAAGAAAGGCTGCACCTTCTGCGGAATGTCGGCCCTTATGACCACGACTATGACTGTCCAGAGAGATGTCATTTCTATGCTCAAGGATGCCGGTCTGCGCGACAAGGTTGTCGTTATGGTCGGCGGCGCCCCGGTTACCCAGGCGTACGCTGACAAGATCGGCGCCGATGTTTACGGTGACTCTGCGAGCGAGACCGTAGCGAAAGTAAAGGACCTCTGAGAAAGGGATTTTGATGGCAGCTAACGAATACTATACCAGAATGGGGGACGGCAAGCGCGTCCTCATGACCAAGGATCAGATCCTGGCCGATATCCAGGCCGGTTCGGCCGATGCCGCTGACATGGGCGGAATTCAGGCCCTCGACGACAACGATGTCGAGGCCCTGCTGGAGATTGTCTGCGACCGCAACCGGACCGTGGGCGTCGAGCCCGGCAAAGAGGTTCCGCTGACCTATGACATTGGTCAGCTTGACTTCACCGGTGACAACGGCAACTCCGGCAACGGCGTCGACATGGGCCGGCTCGAGGCTGCGCTGCTCCATGAGCGCGCGCTCGGAGCCGATACTTTCGAACTTGCCCACTCAGACTACAGCATCAAGCCGGTCAAGCCGGTCATCTCGATGGAAATGCAGACCATGGAGGAGATTCAGAACGAGATCGTCATCCCGTACTTCTACGGCGCCATGCCGAACATGGGTCTGTACTATGCTCCCGACGGTCCGTACGGTAATCCTGCCGACCTGATGCGGGAGTTCAAGATCGAGGAGGCCATGGACCAGGCCGAGAAGTCGGCCCAGGCGCTGGCCAGAGATATCGAGTATGTCGCGACCAAGATCTACGATGCCGGCGCGGACGGTTTCAACTTCGACACCACCGGCGCGGCCGGTGATGCGGATGCGGTCGGTACCTTCAACGGTGTCGAGAAGCTCCGGAAGGCCTGCCCGAATGCCTACATCAACGTCGGCATGGCCGGTGAATCGGTCATGGGCATCCACGGTTCAATTGAATACGACGGTCAGGTCGTGGCCGGTCTGTATCCGCATCAGCAGTGTAAGCTGGCTCAGAAGGCCGGTGCCAACGTTTTCGGCGCCGTGGTCAATACCAGCTGCTCCAAGAGCATGGCCTGGAACCTGGCTCGGGCAGTTACCTTTGTGAAGGCCTGCACTGCGGTCAGCGGGATACCGGTCCACGTCAATATGGGCATGGGCGTCGGCGGTATCCCGATGTTTGAGACTGCGCCGATCGATGCGGTCACCCGTTGCTCCAAGGCCATGGTCGAGATTGCGAAAGTAGACGGTGTCTAGGTTGGTGTGGGCGACCCCTGCGGTATGGCGGTTTCCCACTACATGGCTTCCGGCATGGGCGGTATCCGCACGGCCGGCGATCTCGTGGCCAGGATGGAGTACTCTCAGAATATGAAACTCAAGGACGCCAAGGCATATGTGGCCCAAAAGCTCGACCTTGACCCTCTCGAAATCGGCGATGAACAGATCATGCGCGACAAGAGAGAGGAGCTCAAGCTCGGCGTTGTGACCGGTCTGCCCGGCGCGCCCCGCGGCATCGCGGCGAAAATGAACATCGAAAAGCTGCTTGGTATCAAAATCAACAGCTGCGACAAATTCCGCCAGATGATGAAAAACTGATTAAGCCATAGGAGGAGAAATACAATGTCTAAGCAAGTTTGCTATCCAGCAAGAAACGTCCTGAACGGTATCAAATTCGAACTGTTCTCCGACGATGAAATCCGCCAGATCGATCTGGCGACCCGTGATGTCCTAGAGAACTACGGTGTGCAGGTCTCTGACGACGAGTGTCTGCAGGTCTTTAAAAAAGGCGGTTGCGAGGTCGACGAGAAGACCCGCATGGTCAAGATCCCGTCCTTTGTGCTCGACCGCGCCCTGGCTACCTGCCCGCACAAGTTCTACCTGTACGGCCGGGAGGACTCCCGCGCTTTCGAACAGGAATGGAAGGGCCGCGTCCACTACACCTGCTTCGGTACCGGTATCCAGGTCTGCGACTACAAGGGTCCGGGCAAATTCGAGACCCGCGACTCCAACGAGGACGATCTGGCGAAGATTGCCAGACTGTGCGACTGGGCTGACGGGATCTCCTATTTCTCGCTGCCGGTCTCCGCCCGCAACTGGGCCGGGAAAGGCGCCGAGGATGTCCACGAGATGCTTACTTCGCTCAAGAATACCACGAAGCACTTCCACCACATCGACCCGGTGGCCGAGAACGTCCACTTCTACAAGGAAATGATCGACGCCTATTACCACGGCGACGACAAGATGGCCCGGGAAAAGCCGATCATGTCTATGCTGGTCTGCCCGACATCTCCGCTGGAGCTCAGCCACAACGCGGCCCAGTGCATCTATCAGGGTGCCAAGGACGGCATTCCGGTAAACGTCCTATCCATGGCCATGGCCGGAGGGTCCTCGCCGGTTTACCTGGCGGGTACTCTTGTGACTCACAATGCCGAAGTCCTGTCCGGTATCGTCCTGTCGCAGCTCGCCTGCCCGGGTGCCAAGGTCTGGTACGGTTCGTCCACCACCACCTTTGACCTGAAGAGAGGAACCGCCCCCGTCGGATCGCCTGAGCTGGGTATGATCAGCGCGGCCGTTGCAGAACTCGGACAGTACTACGGTCTGCCCGTCTTTGTGGCCGGTATGTAGACCGACTCGAAGGTCCCTGACGCTCAGGCTGGCCACGAAAAGACTATCACTTCGATCTTCGCCGCCCTCGCCGGTGCGAACATGATCTACGGTTCGGGCATGCTTGAGCTCGGCATGACCTTCTCTCTGGAACAGCTCGTGCTGGACAACGATATCATCGCCATGGAGCGCAAGGCCATGGAGGGTATCGAGGTCAACGACAAGACGCTCTGCGTCGACGCAATCAAAGAGGTCGGCGTCGGCAATGACTTCATCGGACACCAGACCACCATGGACAACATCGACCTGGCCTCCGACCCGCTAGTATTCAACCGGTTTATGCTCGGCGACTGGAGAGCCGCCGGCTTTAAGGACGCGGCCACTGCCGCCCACGATGTAGTCGTGGACGTCCTGAAGAATCACAAGGTCAAGCCGATCGATGCCGACGTGCTGGCCAAACTGGAAGCCATCACCAAAGAGGCCGATCAGGCCTATCTGAAGAAGGCTGCCCGGGAAGAGAACGAGTAAACCCCTTAAAAAAAATCAAGAGGAGATTGACATGGCACAAAAAGATCTCAACGAGAGAGCTAAGAAAGCTGTCCTGACCTACAACGCCAAGGAATCGAAGGCCGTTGCCCAGGAAGCCATTGACGAGAATGTCGACCTGGTCGCTCTGATCCAGGATGGTTACACCGCCGGCATTCAGGAATGCGGCGACCTGTTCGAGCAGAAGAAAATCTTCCTGCCTCACATCATGGCCGCGGCCAACGCGATGAACGCCGGGGTCGACCTGTTGACCCCGCACCTGGGCGACTCTGCTAAGTCAACGGAAGGTCTGGGCAGGTTCGTCATCTGCACCATCGAGGGTGACATTCACTCGATCGGCAAGGACATCTGCGCGATTATGCTCAAAGTTGCCGGTTTCGACGTCGTCAACCTGGGCCGGGACATCCCGCTGAAGGACATTGCCAAGGCGTGCAAGGACAATGACGCCGTGGCCGTCGGTACCTCCGCGCTGATGACCTCCACCATGGTGAACCAGAAAGCTTTTGAGGAAATTATGAAGAAAGAAGGCCTCAAAGGCAAATGCCTGACGAACGTCGGCGGCGCTCCCGTCACCCAGCAGTGGGCTGACGAGATCGGAGCAGACGTCTACTCCGAGAATGCGACCGACATCGTCAACAAGATGGTCAAGGCCGTGAAAGGCTGAAGTGAAACCGGAGATCCGGACTGTTCTCCGGGTCTCCCCCCTTTTTCTTTTTACGGTTCCGGTAACGGAACGGGGGTGAAAAAAATGGATGAAACAGTGGACGCTAGAGCGATCAGAAAAGCGAATACGAAGGAGCGCATAAAACTGGGCTACATCATGGCCCTGCTCTGTGCGGTCTTCTGGGGCGCCTGGTATATTCCGGGCAATCTGTCGTTCTCTCTGACGCCATTTACAACAATTACAGAAAATCTTACGGTCAGTTACGGGGAGAACGTCGCTTCCCTGATGGAAGCGGTCCTTATCACCGGTCTCAACGCGCTGTTCGTAGTGCTGGCCCTGCTGGTCTGGTGCATCGGTCTCGGTAAGATGCACGAGATGAAGCGGGCGATCCGTGAGCTCCGTTGCTGCACTAAGTACTATTTCCTCGGCGCAGTGTTCGGCGGTCCGGTGGCAATCCTCGGATCATACATTGCTTCGATCTTCATCGGCCCGGGCTTCTCTGCGGTCTCGGCGCTCTGCTATCCGATCATCGGAATGACCCTGTCGATCCTCTGGCTGCACCAGAAGATGTCCCGGCGGGCCAAAGCCGGTCTGTTCGTCATCCTTATAGGCGGCATCGTGATTTATTCCATGAGCCTGTACAGCGATCTGACGAGCGGCAATGCCCGGGTGCTGGGGTATGTGGGCGGCCTGATGGCCATTGTCGGCTGGGGCATCGAAGGTGCCGTTGCGGGCAAGGGACTGGACGTCTCTGAACCCGATGTGGCGCTGACGCTCCGGTTCGTCATGGAATGCATCATCTGGTGGGTCATTGCGATCCCGCTGCTCTTGATTTGTGGCGTGCCGATACTTAGCGGTATCTCCGGTATCTTCGAACCGACGACCTTCTTCGTGCTGCTCATGATGGGCATCACGTTCGGGCTGTGCTACGTTACCTGGTACAAGTCGTTCCCGCTCATCGGAGTCGGCCGTGGCCAGGCCATCGGTTCGCTCTACGGTCTGATGGCGGTAGTATTCCTGCTGGTCTTCACCGGGGCGTTCGAGGCTTCGTATGTTGTCGGGGCGATCATCTGCATCATCGGTACGTTCATCATGTTTACCGAACCAGCGGACAACCTTGAGTCGCTCCGCAGCAGCGACGAAACGAAGGAGGCCTGAAAATGGCAAAGAATGCCATGAAGAATCGGCCGATCAAGTTCCGTATCATTGAGCTTCTTGCCGACGGCGAGGAGCGGTGGAGCAACGAAATGATCGATATCCTCGCTGCCGAATACGGTATGAATTCCACATACGGACGCAACTGCCTGAACTTCGATCTGGTAGAGGTCAGCACGTCGGGTTTCATCGAAGGCATCGACGAAGCGATTGATACAGACGGCTCCAAGCTCGGCAAGAACCGGCTGCTCATGAAGTACCGGATTACTGGCCTGGGCCGTTCCGAATACGAATGGCTGCTCGGCAGTGCCGGTAAAAAGGAGGCCAAAGCATGAGTGCAAACTGGGACGCGCTGGTAGCGTACTTCGCTAACGGTGTGCCGGGTTCCGAGTACCTGTGGGCGATCGTCATCATTGCGGTCTCCGTGGCGGGTTTCATCGTGGCCCGGAAGATGGTCTCCAAGGTCTGACGGCTGTGGAGACCACCGGCTCCGTCCGTTCTTTTTGCTTCAACGGAGCCGGTTTAATCTTTTTATCTTCATATTTTCCAAAAAATTCAGTCAGACCGTTCTTGCCGAATGTCGGCGGTCGGTCTGCTGACGGTCAGCCGCAGGCCGATAACCCCGCCGATGATCAGAGCGGCAAAGAGAACCTGCAGGAGGGAGAGGTTTTCACCGTAGATGAGCGCGCCCATGGTCAGACTCCCGACTGCGCCAATCCCCACCCAGACCGAATATCCGGTCCCGACCGGAATGCCGTGTTTAAGGCCATAGTTGAGCATTAACATGCTGCCGATCAGCAGGATCAAAGTGGCTGCGGTCCAGAACAGGTTGGTGAAACCGGCAGACATTTTCATGGTCAGAGCCCAGGCCGTCTCGAAACAGCCGCCGCCGAAAATGGCCAGCCAAGCCCAGTTAGTGCTCATGCGCCGCTCCCGGTCAGCGAAAGGCCGACCACACCGAAGATGATCATCGTCAGGAACAGCAGCTGCCGGCGGCAGATACCCTCGCTGAACAGCAACCGGCCGACGATGATTGTACAGACGGCACCGATGCCGGTCCAGATCGCATAGGCCGTTCCGACGGGGATTTCGCTGAGCGAAAGTGACATGCAGAAAGGGCTGGCGATAGCGAATATCACTGTGGCCACACCCCACAGCGGCCTGTGAAAGCTCTCTGATTTCTTCAGAGTTATTACCCAGACCGGTTCTAGCAGTCCGGCAATGATGATGCAGGTCATGGCGTATGCCGAATACAAGTTCCCGGGCCCCCCAAGTCTGTTACTGGTCGGCGGTATTTAACAATACTTGAAACCGTTTACCGTGGTTAAATGATTGTTTTTCCAATTATCAAGAATGTTGGCATTAACACTGATAATGTGTTTTAACATTCAATATATAAATATATCTTTTAATCAGTCCAAAACATTGGGTAATTATTTGAAAAATGCTCAGTATGCAGGTGTTTAAATCGAATTACTTTTTTTGATTTCAGAAATATTAGACAAATGAACAGTCAATTGGAAATTCAATAGAAACAGTTATTGAAAACATTAAGTTTAAATATTATAATCAACAAAATTGGAAATGAATAAGAAATGGTTAAATAGTAGACTACGATATAGCGACTAGGCAGAAAAAGACGGGAAACCGCAGTGAAAAACACGGTCCGTCGCAATGCCGTAGTGTTCGGAGTGATTACATGAGCGACATCGAAAAGACCTTAGCCGATCTGAAGACGGCCATCGAGACCTGGAACGTCAAGCTCGTCCAGGAAGCTACGAAGAGAGCTATTGATGAAAAGATTTCCGTCCCCGATATCATGGACAATGGCCTGGGCAAGGGTATGGAGACCATCGGTCAGCGGTTCGATCGGGCAGAAATTTATCTGCCGCAGGTCGTTGCCGCTTCCAAGACCATGGAAGCCGCCCTCAAGATCCTCGAACCGATCATGTCCGCTAACAAGGGTGCCGGCGCCAAGGCCACTGTTGTCATGGGCACGGTGGAAGGCGACATCCACGAGATCGGCAAGAACGTCTGCTGTGCCATGCTCCGCGGTGCCGGCTACAACGTCATCGATATCGGCGCGGACGCCGACTGCCAGAAGTTCCTGGACGCAGCGGAGGAGCACAATGCGGCCGTCCTCGGCGGCTCGGCACTGATGACCACCACCCTCGAGTCCCAGCGGGAACTCGTCGAAGCAAATAAGGAAGATGGCGGCAAGTACAAGTGCATCTTCGGTGGCGCCCCCTGCAGCAAGGAGTGGTGCGACGAGATCGGTGCTGACGGTTACTCGGCCACCGGTGCGGAGATCATCGACCTGGTCAAGTCCCTGACCCAGTGAACAACAGATTGAGGTGAATGAAAAATGGCAGCAACAAGAGCACTCACGATTCCCGACGTCTACGAGCGGTTCGTGAAGGGCAAGAAGACGGACGAGAGCGAGTGGGACTACACGACTATCCCTCAGAACGCCACCGCGCTCAAGGAGAAGTACCATCTGAACTTCGGCAAAAAGTTCATTCCCGAGGATAAGAAGGAGATGAACGACCTGTTCAATGCCGGTCTTGAGATGCTCGTGACCACCGGGTTCTACAACGTGGACCTGAAGAAGGTCATGCATCTGACCGAAGAAGAGGTTTGGGAAGGCATCCGCAAAACCCCGACCAAGCTGATTCTTGGCGAGGGCCGGGACATCGCCCGGTTCTATCCTCGGCACGGCAACAGTCCGGTGAAGCCCATCATCCAGGGCGGGCCGACCGGCTCGCCTATCTCGGAGGACGTCTTCGTCCAGGTAATGCAGTCGTATGCGCAGGAAGGCATCATCGACGACCTCGTCAACGGTGTCATGACCACCATTGAGGGCCACCCTGCCAAGACCAAAACCCCGTATGAGATCCGCGCCACCATGGCTGAGCTCCGGGCCACCAAAGAGGCCCGCATCCGGGCCGGTCGTCCCGGACTCGGTGTTTAGGGACCCGAGACGCCTCTGTCCGAGGCTGGCCGTCTCTGCGCTGACATGACCAACGCAGGACACCGCATCACCGATGCGCATGAGTGCTCCCAGCTCAATGAACTCAAGATGGACATGACCGGCCTGAACATGCTGGCCGGCTGGACCACCGAAGGAGACACCATCATGATCGAGCAGATGCCGATTTTCGGCGGCTACTGCGGTGGCGTCGAGGAGACCGCGATCTGCGACGTGGCGACCACCCTCGCCTCGTTCGCGCTGTTCAGCGGCAACTTCCACCTCGACGGGCCGATTCATATTCGCTGGGGCACCACCACCAACCGGGAGTCCCTGCAGATCGCCGCCCACGCGGCTGCAGCCATCGATGCCAACACCGACCTGCTCCTGGCCAACCAGTACTACCCGATGGCCGGACCGTGCACCGAGATGTGCCTGCTGGAGACCGCCGCTCAGGCGATCAACGACACCGCTTCGGGCCGTGAGCTCCTGTCCGGTTCCGCTGCCGCGAAAGGCGTCGTTCAAGACAAGACCACCGGTATGGAGGCCCGCATGATGGGCAAGGCCGCGCTGGCCACCGCCGGCATGAAGGTCTCCGACGTCAACGAGCTGCTTGAGAAGTTGGTCTCCGGCTACGAGGGCAACTACAACAGTGCTCCGGCCGGCAAGCGGTTCCAGGAGTGCTACGACGTCAAGACCGTCAAGCCGACCGCGGAATATCTGCAGGTCTACGACGGTGCGGTGCAGAAGCTCCGCGACCTCGGTCTCGACATCGAGAACTGAAACGCTTTGGTAACCGCCGGCCCTTCCGGGGGCGGGGTCGGCGGGATCCCGGGCATTACGCCCGGGGTCGGAGTGGATCCGATATGAGTATTACGTAAAGCATATCTGCAGCATAATCCAAGTCTCCAGATATGCATAAATTTGTATTCTGTAGATTATTATACTTAAATTAAGCAGTCTTGTACAGAATAATGTTTAAATAATATTTTCAGGATTTGTTTAACATGGTAGCGTCAAGAGCAGTGGATATTTTCGAGGCCTACACCCGTTTCAACACGGGTAAGCGGGTTCGGGAGGACTCGTGGGATTATGTCACGGTCCCAAACAATGCCTTGGCGATGAAGGAAAAGTATCAGATCAATTTCGGTCCGGATATCGTGCCGACCGACGACGATCTGTCCGACCGGCTGTTCCACGCCGGTCTCGAGATGCTAGTAACTACTGGTTTCTACAACACCAACCTCGGCCGGGTCATGTATCTGACGGAGGACGAGATCCTTGAGGGCGTCCGCAAAGCGCCCAAGAAGATCAAACTGGGCCGCGGCAAGGACCAGGTAAGCTGTAAATCCCGGCACGGCAACAGCACCCGGAAGCCGATCATCGAAGGCGGTCCGACCGGGGCCCCGGTCTCCGAAGAGATCTTTCCGGCGATGATGCAGTCCTACGTCCAGGAGCCTGTCGTGGATACGCTGGTCAGCGGCGTGCTCAACACTGTCTGCGGTCAGCCGGCCACGACAAACACGCCCTGGGAGATCCGGGCCACTCTGGCAGAGATTCGCTATGTACGCGAGGCCTGTACTCTGTGCGGCCGTCCCGGAATGGGTATCTAGGGACCCGAGACCCCGTTATCGGCTGCCGGCCGGCTTTCCGCCGACCTGACCGACTTCGGACTGAAGAACTGTGATCTGCACGAATGCTCCCAGCTCAACGAACTGAAGATCGATATGGCCGGGATGAACATGATTGCCGGCTGGAAGACCAACGGCGATGTTATCATGATCGAGCAGATGCCAATCTTCGGCGGCTACTGCGGCGGCGTCGAGGAGACCGCGATCTGCGACGTGGCGACCATGCTTGCTTCCTACGCTCTGTTGGACTGCGATCTGCATCTGGACGGCCCGATTCATATCCGGTGGGGTACGACCACCACCCGGGAGACGCTCAAGATTGCCGCCCATGCGGCCGCCGCCATCGACCTGAACACCGACCTGCTGCTGGGCAATCAGTATTATACTCTGGCCGGACCGTGCACCGAGATGTGCCTGCTGGAAACCGCCGCTCAGGCGATCACTGATACTGCTTCAGGCCGCGAACTGCTGTCCGGCGCTGCATCATCAAAAGGTGTGGTAAAGGACTGGACCACCGGCATGGAGGCCCGGATGATGGGCGAGGCGGCTATTGCGACCGCCGGTATGGACATTGCCGAGGTCAACTCTGTACTCAACCGGCTCATCTCCCAGTACGAAAAGGATTTCGCCCACCCGCCGGTGGGTAAACGGTTCCAGGACTGTTACGACGTGGTCAGCGTTACTCCGACGAAAGAATATCAGAAAGTGTACGATAAAGCTCTGGTAACGCTCAATAAGTGCGGCCTGAGCATCTGAGCGTTCCTCTAGTCGCGCGCGCGAAGAAAGGATTTAAGACCACCGCCTGTATATACAATCTGAATGGGGGACGGTCCGGCGACCAGCGGGTCTCTAAAACCTAGCCAGCGGGGGTCGACACCCCGGTCTCTCGCCTTTCTTACTATCCAAGTGATCCCTTATGGCGGTAAAATACACCGATGCACAGGTTCAGCGGCTCCGGGAATACGGGAACGTCTCCTATGAAGCCAAGCTTTTCGAGAGCATTGCGGACCGGGATGCGGCCTTTTCCAAAGAGATGTCCGAAGCGGCGTCCGCGAACGAGGCGGGAATCCAGCAGATGATTGGACACCCTGCCCGGCACGGTCTTACGCAGATTATGTCCGACATCTCGAACGCATTGGTAGCAGACGGTTTCATCGAGGTTCGCACGCCGATAATCATCTCACGGGATGCGTTGGCCCGCATGACCATCACGGAGGAGAAACCGCTGTTCAAGCAGGTCTTCTGGCTGGACGAGAAGCGGGCACTGCGGCCGATGTTGGCCACCAACCTGTACACGGTCATGCGGTCGCTGCGTGACCATACCAAGGGCCCGGTCAAAATCTTCGAGGTCGGTTCCTGCTTCCGGAAGGAATCCCACAGCGGGATGCATCTGGAAGAGTTCACCATGCTGAATCTGGTGGATATGGGTCCGGCCGGCGATCCCACCGAGACCCTCAAGCGGTACATCGACATCGTCATGAAGGCCGCCCATTTGCCGGACTACAACCTTGTGCACGAAGAATCCGACGTCTACAAGGAGACCATCGACGTAGATATCAACGGGCAGGAGGTCTGCTCAGCTGCGGTCGGTCCGCATTATCTCGACGCCGCCCACGATGTCCACGAACCCTGGTCCGGCGCCGGTTTTGGCATCGAGAGACTGCTGACCATCAAGGAGAAGTACAGTACCGTCAAAAAGGGCGGGGCCAGCCTGAGTTATCTCAACGGCTGCAAGATTAACTGACATTAACATCCGCAAGGAAAGTTCGACCATTCGAGGTTTTATTATGAAGGCATGGAGGCAGTAGGATGAAATTGGGAATTGTAGGAGGTGCCCTGCAGGGCATTGAAGCGACTTATCTGTCCAGAAAAGCCCGCTTCGAGACTGTCGTTCTGGACCGGCGGGAGAACGCTCCGGCACGTTCTCTGGCCGACAGCTCTGTCACCCTGGATGTGGTGAAGGAACCGGAGAAAGCCGCTAAGATTCTGGCTGACTGCGATGCAGTTCTGCCGGCGCTTGAAAACCTTGATGCGCTGGAAACTCTGGATCGGATGAAAGGCAGTTTCGGCGGACCGTTCCTTTTTGATCTCCGGGCTTATGACATCTCCTGTTCGAAACAGCGTTCGAACGAGATGATGGCCAAACTGGGTGTTCCGTTGCCGCAGCCCTATCCGGAATGCGGTTTCCCGGCAATCGTCAAGCCTTCCTGTCAGAGCGGCAGCGTCGGCGTTAGCGAGGTCAACTCCGCTGCCGAACTGCCGGCGGCCCTGAAAAAGGTCGCCGACCTGCACGATGAACCGATTATACAGGAGTTCGTGCATGGCAAAAGCATCTCAGTCGAGGCTGTCGGGAACGGTCGGAAAGCCCGTTCTTACGTGACCACCGAGGTCGTGCTCGATTACAACTACGACTGCAAGCAGGTACTGTGCCAGCCAGACATCTTACCGCCTGCGGAGGACAAAGTGTTCGGCAGTTATCTTCAGGAGACGGCCGAGACGATCGGGCTCAGCGGCATCATGGACCTGGAGGGCATCTACGGTCCCCGGGGCCTGCGGATCTTGGAGATCGATGCCCGGCTGCCCAGTCAGACTCCTGCGGCTGTCGTCGCTGCGACGGGCGTGAACCTGCTTGACGAGCTCTACCGGGCCGTGTCGGGACAGCCCTCGATCGCTGTTCGGCAGCCGGGCTGCTCTTCCTATGAGCATTTCTACTCGGACGGCAACCGGCTCATTGCCAGCGGCGAGAAAGAATTCTCGCACGTTCAGCAGCCTCGTTATTATGAGGGGCTGTTTGGGTCCGACGAGATGATGACTGACTATTTACCAGGCAGAAGCCGTTGGCATGCCACTGTGATCACGCACGGAAAAACGCCTGGCGAAGTGCTCACCAAGCGCAAAAAGGTCATTGCACAGATTATGCGGGAGTGCGGTCTCGAGGAGTTTGTGGACCGGATGCCGGAGGTGGTCTGATGACCAGACTGACCCCGTCCATGATCCACGGGCTCTCGGATGAGCTCACTGCCCTTGACCGGTCGTTGCTGAAAACCGTTGGCATGGATCTGATGAGCCTTGGATTCCGGGCGGTGGGGCTCGATCCCGCCGGCATAAACCTTCGGGACTATCGGGCCGCGGCAGTGCCGATCACATCCGGGCTCGGCATTATCGGCGGTTTCTCCCGTACGATCGCTGACACCGTCAACGATATGGGACTGCCCTGCTTTGTCACGGCAGCCACCGACGTAAACGGGTTCGGTGAGGCCGTTGACCGTGGTGCCGACCTTGTTTTGATGGCCGACGATGTCCAGTATATGGCGTACAATATTAAAGCTGGAAAGTACTCCAACAATTCGTACTGTACCGCCGCTGGTTACGTGGAGGCCCTTCGGGGCGCCGCGCACGGGCTGCGGGGCAAGCCAGTCTTGGTCCTTGGTGCGGGCCGGGTCGGGACCAACATGGTCGCGCTCCTCGCCGCACAGGGAGCCGAGACCACAGTCGCAGATGTGGAACGGGCGAAGGCCGCGGAGGTTGTCGCCCGTTTTCCGGGGACAGTCTGCGCGGAAGACATAGAAAAGGCCACGGCCGCTGCCGACCTGATCTTAAACGCCTCTCCGACTCCGATCAAAGGAGAGCTGATCAGACCGGGTGCGATCATCTCGACGCCGGGTATCCCGCACGTCTATGACGAAGCTACACTTAGAAAAGCGACCTTTATCCACGACCCGCTGGCCATTGGAACAGCGGCCATGGTGGCTCAGGCGATCGGGTTCTCCCTGGGAAAAGAGCACCTGCTTCAGAAGGAGGCAAAGAAATGACAGAATATGCAATTGCATTGGACATCGGTACCAGCGGTCTCCGCTGCCAGGCCATCGATATGGAGACCAAAGAGACCGTCGCTACGGCCATCACGCAGCGGCACCCGATTCCCGGAATGAACGTTATCGACCACGTGAACTTTGCCATGAAGTCCGGTGAGGATGTGGCCAACGGCCTGATCATCAAATGCGTCAATCAGCTCTTCGGCAAGTTGGGCATCGACCTGGCGAAGGTCAAGCGGGTGGCCGTCTGCGGCAACCCGTTCCAGCTCTCGCTGTTCCAGAACATCGAGATCAGGGACCTGGCGTACGCCGGCAAGAATATGCTCAGGGAACTGGGCGTTGTGTCTCCGCCCCGGGACGGTGCGATCCTCCAGGCCAAGGACACGGGCATTAAAGGCATGCCGAACGCCCAGGTCTTCATCCCGCCGGCAGTCCGGCACGAGATCGGCGCTGATGCCATGGCGATGCTGATGATCACCGGCGTGCTTGACAGCAAGGAGCCCTGTATCGTGGCCGATTACGGGACGAACGCCGAGATGGCGCTCATCTGCGGCGACGGCCGTATAATCACCGGTTCCGCCGCGGCCGGCCCGGCCCTGGAAGGGCAGGAGATCGAGCGGGGTATGCTGGCGGCGCCGGGGGCCATTTCTGACGTCAATATCCAACCCGAAGGCTGGCAGTGCGATGTGCTCAACAAAGCCATGATCGGGGTCACCAGCGACACCGTGGACCCGACCACCGGCAGGGTCACCAAGACCGCCCCCGGTGCCATCCGCGCATTGGGCATTACCGGCACCGGTGTAGTTGCCACCCTGTACGAAGGACTGAAGACCAAGAAGGTCGAACCGCCGAAGATCATCACTCCCGAAAGCAAGCTCTGTCTCCAGGACGGGATCAATATTACCTCCCATGATGTGGACGAGGCCGGCAAGGCCATCGGTGCTCTGCGCGCCGGGTTCCTGACCCTGTTGCACGAGGCCGGCATGTGGACCGGCGACGTGGACATCGCCTACATGTCCGGGGCGTCCGGTCTGTACGTCGATGCGAAGAAGGCCATGGGCGTCGGTATGGTCGTTCCCGGCGTGAGCCGGATTGTGCAGTTCGGTAACACTTCCATCGAGATGGCCCGGCGGATCGCCATGGGCGAGATGGATATGGACTACCTGCGGGAGTTCGCCAAGAAACTGCGGGCCGAACACTGCATGTTCGCGACATCCGAGACGTTCAAGAACATCTACTCGATCGAATATTCCCTGTGGTGCGGCGGCATGCCGATGTCCGAGTACAATAACATGCTGGATCTCTACAAGATGCCGCCGCTGACCGAACCGAAGCACGAACTGAGCGTCAAACGGGTCTCCATGACCGACCTGCCGGATACCGATAAGTGTCCGGTGCAGATCATCGAGAGCGGAACCTTCCTGACCGGTGAACTGGACGGCTGCATCGGCTGCCATAAATGCATGAAAGAGTGTCCGGAGAGGGCGTTGGAAATCGTCAAGCAGGGTGACAAGATGTATGCCCGCTGTGCCTCCGATCGCTGTGCCGGCACAGCCTGCCGCCGCTGTGAGCGTATCTGTCCGAAGGGCGTTATGCACATGGATGACCTCAAGGTAGCAAGCGAGTGAAAACAAAATACGGGACCGGACGGCCGCATCACGGCCGTTCCGGCGACCCGGGAACAGTTGCCTCGGCGTCTATCAGTTTATATACTATGAGCGGTAGCTATAAGCGGATACCATCGATAGGCGTCTGCGGCCGTCGCAGACTGTTTTATTCTGAATCCAATTCCAAAAGTGAATCACATGACAGCAGAGAGTTTTGAGGACCTGGGGATCGGGGCGGAAGTCCTGAGGGCCATCAGGTCCGTCGGATGGACGGAGCCTACGCCCGTGCAGATCGCTGCCATCCCGGTTGGACTGACCGGGAGCGACCTTTTTGCCGAGGCGCAGACCGGAACCGGCAAGACCGGCACCTATGGCTCCATCATCCTCAGTAAGACAAAGAGCGGCGCGCAGCTGCCCACGGCCTTGGTTCTGACCCCCACGCGCGAATTGGCGCTTCAGGTGGCGGAAGAACTGGACCGTTTAGCCAAATACACCGGCCACCGGTCGCTGCCTATCTACGGCGGTGTCAGCGTGGAGAACCAGGTGCGGGACCTGAAGAAAGGAGCGGACATAATCATCGGTACGCCAGGCCGGCTCAAGGACCTCCTTGAGCGGAAGGTGCTCAATCTGAGCGCCGTCGGCATCGTGGTGCTCGATGAAGCGGACCGCATGCTAGACATGGGCTTCCTGCCTGACGTTAACATGATCCTTTCCAAGGTGCCGAAGAAGCGGCAGACCATGATGTTCTCGGCCACAATGACGGACGACGTCAAAAAGCTCGCCGTAAAGCATATGATCAACCACAGGGAGCTCCTGATTTCCAAGGACGAACCGACGCTGGACCTGACTGCGCAGTTCTACATCATGACAGACCGGGACTCCAAGCGGGACGAGCTCATTCACCTGATCGAGGACGGCTATCCCAAGCTGGTGGTCTTCTGCCACACCAAACGGAAGGTCGACTATCTGAGCCGGAAGCTAAAACGGGACGAGTACAGTGTCGGCGCGATCCACGGTGATATGGCCCAGAACAAACGGGAACGGACGATCAAAGCGTTTGCCGACGGGGACATCGAAGTTCTCGTGGCCAGTGATGTCGCCGCCCGCGGACTGGACTTCGAGAACGTGGATATCGTCGTAAACTACGACATCCCCAGCGACCCTGAGAGCTACATCCACCGGATCGGGCGGACGGGCCGTGCCGGCCATCAGGGCAAGGCCATTACCTTTGTCACAGCTGACGATGTCAAAATGCTGAACGAGATTGAGAAGACTGTCGGCCGCCGGATTGTCGAGCTGCCGCCGACTTCCCCAAACTACCTGCCGGAGCAGCCCTCTTCGCCGAAGCAGAAGGCCAAACAGGTCAAGCAGAAGCAGGCCGTCCGCAAAGAGGCCGCGCAGGCCGCCATCAAGGCTCAGGCCGCAAAAGAACAGCAGCGCCGGCCGCGGCAGCCGACCGGCGGCGAGAACGCCGCCCGGACCAAGAAAGGCCGTACCAGACAGGAAGAACCGACGGAGATGCCGGGCCGGACCCTGAAAGGCAAGCTTTCCCGGCCGCAGCCCCGCGGCGAGAAAAGGCTTTCCGACCGTCCCGGTCGGGAACGGAACGGCGGACAGCCCGCCGTCAGCCGTCCTGCCTATCCGAAGCCTCAGGGTGTGCCGGCCCATCCGCGGCCGGTGCATGCCTACGTACAGATCGAGAAGGCCCCCCCGGTGAAACCCGACAACACCTCCTACGATCGGCTGGAGATCAGTGTCGGTTCGAAGGACGGGGTCACGCCGGACGTACTGACGAAGTTTGTCATCAAGCACGCCGGGGTCAGCCCGAAAGATCTGGGCAACGTCCATGTCTACGATAACAAATCCCGGATCCAGGTCGTCAAGTCCCGGGCCCAGGAGGTCGTGGACGAGGTGTTCGGTCAGACCTTCAAAGGCCGCCGCGTGATGGTCTATAACCTCAGCGACATCCAGTGAGCCGGCGGCGGAGGCTTGCTCCGCCGTCCGGTATTTTTTTTATCTCCGCTACAGCAGGAAACCGTTATTTATTCCGGTGAAAACGGAAAAGGACCGGTCGTTTTCAGCCGGCCCGGAAATAGTTTCAGTCTTCCTTCATTTCGGTGGCCACAGCATCGAAGTCCCGAAGCATTTCGTCATCAGGCTCATCGGTTGCCAGACTTACCGCTATCATGGCTACAGTGGCGAATACGAAGCCGGGCAGCAGCTCGTAGAGGCCGGTATCATAAATGCACCAGGCACCGCCGGCGATAACGCCGCCGTCTACCAGGAAAGTGTTCCACAGGATAACAGTCAGGAAGCCGACGAGCATGGCAGCAAAAGCGCCTTTGGCGTTGGCCCGTTTCCAATACAGCGACAGCAGGATGACCGGGCCGAAAGCTGCGCCGAAGCCGGCCCAGGCATAGGAAACCAGGTCCATGATACCGCCGTTCCGGTCGATGGCAAGTAACGCGGCGATTATTGAAATGATGATGACAACTGCCCTGGATGCCCAAACCAGCCGTTTGTCGCTCAGGTGCTTCTTCCGCATTCTCAGCAGGTCATTGGTGACAGATGAGGCGGCGACCAGCAGCTGCGAGTCAGCGGTGCTCATGACCGCAGCCATCAGTGCCGAGTAGAGGATACCCATGACGACCGGTGCGAACATGCCGGCAACCATGACAATGAACACGGTTTCATTGGCATTTCCCAAATCGGGATAAAGTGCCCGACCCGTTACGGCCATGAGAATGGCGGCCGTCAGAGCAATGACTATCCAGCCGGTACCTACGCGCCGAGCGATCTTGGTCTCGCGCGGGTTTTCCAGAGCCATGTACCGGACCAGAATATGCGGCATACCGAAGTAGCCCAGACCCCAGGCGAGACTGGATATGATAGAGATAATGCCCAACGAAGTACCGTTTGCGTTCTCCATAAAGTTCAGAAATCCGGAACCTGCATCGGTGTTTTGCAGAGTCTGTTCCAAACCGCTCCAACCGCCGAGCTGACCGAATGCGGCCAGTGGTACAATGACAATCGCTACGATCATCAACAGGGCCTGGAAGAAATCGGTCCAGCAGATGGCCTTGAAACCGCCGGTAACGGTATAGCTGACGACGATGACCACACCTACAGCCATGGCTGCGACATATCCGATTTCCGGGAAAATGGAACTGAGAATGTTTCCGGCAGCAACGAAACCAGAAGCCACATAGACGGTAAAGAAGACCAGGATAATGACAGCACTCAGGAACCGCAGGATGCCGGTTTTGTCATGGAAACGGTTAGCAAAATATTCTGAGAGCGTGATGGAGTTCTTGGCGCGGTATGTGTAATGGCGTAGCCGCCTGGCAACGATCAACCAGGCCAGATAGGAACCGATGGCGAGACCGATACCGATCCAGGCCTGACCGATGCCGAACAGGTAGATCGAACCTGGCAGACCGAGCAGCAACCAACCGCTCATGTCGGAAGCCTGAGCGGACATGGCCGCTACGTACGGATTGAGTTTCCGTCCGCCGAGCAGATAATCAGAAAGCTTTTCGGTTCTCTGGTAGAAGTAAAACCCAATACCGAGAACCAGAATGAAATAGAGAATAAAGCCGAGCAGAACCTGCCAATCCATGTCAGTTCACCGAAATGTCTAACCGAGAATCGCCGGCATCTTATTTAGATAAGACCATCTGGCTCTGTTGGGCCCAGCCATAACTTTTTATGGCACAATTAAGATTTCTCATCATTCACGGACAGTTGGCCGACGGCCGCTGTTCTTCAGACAGGTAGGACTTTTATGACCGAGACCAAAAATAAGACGGTGAACGAACGGATGATCCTGGCTTCGATCGTCCTCGGTTCGTTCATGGCGGCATTGGATGCGACGATAGTCACGGTGGCCCTGCCTACGATGGCGGAGGATTTTGCGACCCGGGGTTCCACCACCGGTATCTCCTGGGTGCTGCTCGGCTATACTCTGGCGCTCTGCTGTTTCATTCTGCTCTGGGGTAAGCTCGGCAGCCGCTACGGCTACCGGAAACTGTTCGTGACCGGCGTGGGCATCTTTGCGCTGATGTCCCTGTTCATCGGTCTGATCGGGACCTTCGGCGGGGCGGGGCTGACCGAGATAGTCATCCTGCGGATCGTGCAGGGTCTGGGAGCAGGCATGATCGTGTCCATGAGCTTGGCCATGGTTGGCTGTTACATGCCAAACACAAAGGGCAAGGCCACCGGCGCCATTACCCTGGCTTCTTCGGCCGGTACGGCCTTCGGTCCGGCCCTGGGCGGTCTGCTGTGCAATTTCGACTGATCGTTCATCTTCTTCATAAATGTGCCGATCGGCATCCTGTGCCTGCTGATGTGCGCCAAGTACATGTCGGCAGTGTCTGAGACCCTCAACCGGGATCAGAAGATGGATACGGTCGGCACCGTGTTCATGGTCCTGATGATGTTCACGCTGGTTTATTTCCTCAACACAGGGAACGGGAATGGCTGGACCTCCGAGACCAGTATCGGACTGATGTTTCTGATCATGATCTTTGCCGGTCTGCTGGTTTGGTGGGAGCAGCGGGTAGCCGACCCGCTCATCTCGCTCCGTCTCATGGGGCAGCGGGATGTAGTGGAAGGCAACGCTGTGGCGCTGTTGCTGTTCGCCGGCATGGCAGGAACCTACTTCCTGCTTCCATACTTCCTGGAGCTCTGTCAGGGCTATTCCACAGTGGAGATGGGGCTGATCATCATTGCCAACTCCGTTGGCATGATGGTTGTGGGCCCGGCGGTCGGACGGCATTCGGACCGGACCGGCCTGAACAGTCGCGTGGTTTCGCTGGGCTGTCTGATTATGGCGGCCGGTCTGCTGATGATGGTCCACCTGGCGGCGGACACATCGCTGTGGTACATCCTGCTTGCACTCTTTATCATGGGCGCCGGGACCAGTATCGCACTGGTGGCCGACACCAACCTGTGTCTCGGCTATGCTGAGAAGGACGAGAGCGGTGAGGTCTCCGGCCTGATCAACACCTTCCGGCAGGCCGGTAGCACGGCGGGCGTGGCGATCACAGAAGCGGTCTTCGCCGCCTCGGTCACTTTTACTGCGCTGGGTTTTTCTCCGTCGGCGCTGATGACCGGCTTCCGGCCGGCGTTTGTCGTCACGACGCTGCTGGTGCTGATCGCGTTTGTCCTGTCGATGCATGTGAAGGACAGGAAGGTCCGCATGATCACCGACGGGTTCTGAAGACGGATTGAAAACCCTTTCCGGGCCGGCTTCCGGCCGGCCGGGCGGTTTTACCGCAAGTGCACAATGACTGCAATTATGCGGGCAGAGGCGCTCATTCATACAGCTGTTGCCTAACAGCGGAGACCGAAACAAGCACCCGGGGAAAGAAAAAAGGGAACAGGTGCGGACACCGGCTATACGGATCGCCGCTGTCGGGAAGCATGATGCCGATGCAATAAGAAATGCCGGTCCTGCAGCGGTTCTGGATCGTTCCAACGGGCTTCCTCTTTCACGTTGCTTCTGTCCCTGAGAAACTCGGTGTCATGACGGTCGTTCTGAACGGCACTCCTGGGGAGAGTTTCACGGATATCCAAGCGGGCCTGCTGAGAGCCATCTCTCCGACCTGAAGAAGCTCGCCATCGGCGCAGGGGCGGATCTGGGCTAGCCAACGACGGGAAACAGGGACTGCGGCATATTCAGTGATGAGAAGGACGATTTCGTTGCCGGAAATAGGATCCAGCAAGACTGGGGGAAGGATCGGCTCTTGCCAGGAAAGCAGGTATTGCCGTGCCCCCGTCGCTGCATCACCAGCCGTCGAGGAAACGGTCGAATCAGATGAGGGGAAGGTCGTCTGCAGTGCCGTCGGTCCCCTCAACATCGTAAGGAAGATGATGAAGAACGGTGTCGTGTTCGGCGGGGACGAGAACGTGGGGCGTACGTTCCCGCAGTCAGTACTGCAGGGACGGCGCCGCGGCTGTCGGCAGAACACCTGAGTGCATTATCCGCAGCGGTCCGCTCGGCGGTCAGGCTGAAAAGCTTCCGAAGTCTTACACAGAAAAAGGAATATTGCCTGTCCGAATGAACCGAAGGGCGATGTGATTGAATTCTTGGACAGCCGCGCCAAAGATGTCTGAGAATCAAGTTCGACGGGATCGAACCGATCTTCGACACGGAATGGGTTCTCGCGAGGCCTTCCGGAACCGAACCGATGTTCGGGGGTTACACCGAATTTAGATACCAGAACGACGCTGTGTTTCTGGCAGACAAGCACGTGGACATGGCAGGCGGGTTCATCAACTCCGTCCGAGGGTAAAGAATGCATTGTAAGGACGTTTCTATTCGCGAGGTCGGATGCGAGCTCACCCGGGAATCAATCGGAAAATTGATGAGTGATTGGAAGACATACACGAGAACGGAGGACCTGGTTCTTTCCCACGGCGGTGCGTATGCCGTTGTCCATGTGGAGAAGGCGGACGGAAAGGAACTTTTCAGGAGGGTCTGCAGGTATGACATCATATCCCTGCCCGAAAACACAGTATATGCAGAGAGGCCGGATTTCGACGTTCTCAATGTACCTTCCATGGCAAAACTGCAGGATGAATTCCCCGGGAAAACCATCGTCGTCATGGGAATGTTCTCCCATGTGAACGTAGTGTCTGGGATAGTGCCTGTGAGGCTGCGTGTTCTGGATATTGTTCCGCCGTTTCCGTCCAAGTTAGAAGTCCTCGTGCAGAAGGCGCTCGATTCCGATTTTGTAGATGTGCCGGTAATAGCGGAGAATGTCTCCATGGACATCAGAGACACGGCGGATGGAGTAGCGACCGAGGGTGTGATGTACCCATGCCGCGTATTCGGTATGGCAGCCAAAAAACAGCAGTATTTCCTCGACGAGACCCCGGATATAAAATGTGATGTTACGCTTGTGGGCTGCAGACTGTCAAAGAGGATATTCAATGAAGTATACGCCAAGGACGTTCCGTTCATCAACATATGTCCGGTCGATCATGTACCCGATGACGGAAAAATGACCATCGTCAAATGTTGCAAGATAAAGAGCGGACATACCGTGAACGGCAAAGTTATCTGCGTTCCGTGGGGCGTGACGGTTCCGGAGATCGCAGATGCCCTGAACGAAGTGTTTGGAGAGATGCGATGATCCAGGAGTTTACGGAGAAAAAAGCAGAACTGATCCTCGGAGGGAACGTTAAGATTCCGAAAGGGTTCGACGTAGGGGTCAGAGTATCGAGATCCACGGCAGGGCCCGGTGCGGGAAATCCCAGTGTGGTGTTCGCATTCGGCGGATGCCGCGTAAAGAAGGCCATATCATACGACGATGGCGAGTTCGACCTTGTTGAGAGAGACAAAAGGCTTTCGCTGTACCGCGGCGGCAGTCCTTTTCTGGATGATGTGAGGATACAGCCAGTGGCATTTCACTGTCCCGAGCAGGCGTTTTTCAATCTGGATCAAAGGTGCATATACCATTGCGTCTACTGCAACTCCCCTTTTCTGGGACGCGATACCTGGAAGGATTTGAATGACGATAAGATTCTGGCCGATATTGCCTCGATGCCCGGGGTCGTATGTGCCGTCGCGCTTACTTCCGGCGTATTCGGAAGTGTCGGGGAGACCGTCGGAAGGATGGTTTCATGTATCCGCAAGATACGGGCGGCCTACCCGGACATGCCTGTCGGTGTAGAGCCTTATGTTGACGACAGAAAGCAGATTGACAGCCTTCGCGAAGCGGGTGCTACGGAGATAAAGATAAACTGCGAGGCGGCTACCTCCGAAGTCTTCTCAAAAGTCTGTCCCGATCTCGACTACGGTAACATCTTCAAAATGCTGGCATATGCAGTCGAGGTCTTCGGCAAAGGGCATGTTGCAAGCAATCTTATCTACGGTTTCGGTGAAGACAACGCCGATGTCATCGCCAGGATGGAAATGCTGGCAAAGATGGGGGTTGCGCCAGGGCTTCGCGCCCTTAAGATCAATCCCTGCAACCGCAGGAGAATCGAGGATGCTGTCGGAACCGTCGAACCCAATACCCCCGAAAGGGTTCTGAGTCTCGCGAAGGAACAAAAACGTATAATGGCAGAATACGGGATAGATACGCGGACTTTCAGGACAATGTGTTTTGAATGCACATGTTGCGACATAGTTCCGTTCAGGGATATATGACCCAGACACCGGAAAGCAGTGCTGTCGTTGTTTTTGGTTCTTTCCGAGGGCCGCAAGAGTCTTATTGATGGCCTTGCCCAGAAGATGGCAGTTATTTTGAAAGGATCTGCCGGAGGGCACATCTCAACTGCATCAGATCCCGCGAGGCGGTCTCCGACCGTTTTGATCGCCTTCATCACATTTTTCGGCAGAGGCCGGGACGGCGTTTAGGTTTTTTTATCTCTGCCGAGACAGACTGTCTCGCAGAGTTTTCCTCTCACACAGACTGGGTGCACCTTTTCAATGTCAGTCTGAGTGATGAATCTGAACAGGTCTCAAAAAATCATAGGCCCGCCGGATCTTGATATCTGGATAGGTCAAGTTGGTGCGGACGCCGGGATTCGAACCCGAGTTCTAACCTTGGCAAGGTTAAGTGATAACCAGCTACACTACGTCCACAGCTAAACCACCTGATATTTTTGTTCCATATAAAGCTTTTGCTAGTAGCCAGTCAGTCGGTCAGCAGGTCAATTTTGACCGCTTTCCTGGAACAGGAATTTGGTGGCGTATTCGGGTTCGCAGGTCACGTTCACGCCTAATTTCCGCAGGACCGAACGGTCCTGAGGATACATCATTACCGAACAGTGGATGTCGCAGTCCCGCAATTTCTGCATCTGCTCGAGGGCTGTCCGGGCCCGGTCGTCGTGAGCTCCGCTGACTGCCAGGGCGAGCAGGGTCTCGTCGGCCCGAAGCCGCGGACTGCTGCTACCCAGCAGACCGGTCCGCAGTTTCTGGATCGGCCGCAGCACGTCGTCCGGAAGCAGGTTGCCCGTATCCAGACCGCCGAGCTGTTTGGCGGCGTTCAGCAGGACGGCGGAAACCGCGCTCAGGTCAGCGTTGCCGATACCGGTAACCACGCTGCCGTCGGACAGCTCCATTCCGGCGACCGGACCGCCGGCCTGCAGAGCAACCTGCCGGACCTGCCGGTACAGGGCAAACTGTTCCGGCGAGGTGCCAGCGCGGTTCATCAGCATGCCCAGGCGGCTGACAGTGGAGTCGTCCGCCTTGCCGTTTAGCCGGTCGCAGGCCGTGCGGAAGTAACGCCGCACGATCTCCTGCCGGGCCGCTGTTTCCACCGCGGCCGGATCGGACAGACAGTTGCCGACGGTGTTGATGCCCATGTCGGTGGGCGACCGGTACGGGCAGTGGCCCATGACACCGTCCAGCAGCGCCTTCAGGACGGGGAAGCTCTCGATGTCCCGGTTGTAGTTCACGGCGGTCTTGCCGTAGGCCGCCAGGTGATACGGGTCCACCATGTTGCGGTCGCCCAGATCTGCGGTCGCGGCTTCGTAGGCCAGGTTCACCGGGTGCTCCAGCGGGAGGTTCCACACGGGGAAGGTCTCGTACTTGGCGTAACCGGAGCGGAGACCTTTCCGGGCATCCTGATAAATCTGCGAGAGACAGACTGCCAGTTTCCCGCTGCCCGGCCCGGGGCCGGTAACGACGACCAGCGGCCGGTCGGTGTCCACGTAATCGTTCCGGCCGTAGCCGTCCGGGCTGACAATCAGCGCGGTATCGGCCGGATAATTGGCGATCGGCCGGTGCAGGAAGCAGTGTACGCCCCGTTCCCTCAGCAGCCGACGGAAGGCCTCGGCGGAGGGCTGACCCGTATAAAGCGTGAGGACGACGGTGTCGGCCTTGATGTCCCGGGCCCGGAAGAGGTCGATGATACGCAGGGCCTCCAGGTCATAGGTAATCCCCAGGTCGCCCCGGACCTTGCTCTTGGCAATGTCGTTGCAGTTGACGCAGACGACGGCCTCTGTCTCGTCCTTCATGGCCGCCAGCATTGCGATTTTGCTGTCAGCGCGGAAGCCGGGCAGTACACGGGCCGCATGATAGTCGTCGAAGAGTTTGCCGCCGACCTCCAGATACAGTTTGCCGCCGAAGTGGCTCAGCCGCTCCCGGATTCCGGCGGTCTGCAGGCAGGTGTACTTTGCGCTGTCGAAACCGACCTTCATCTGTTCACCGGCGGCCGAGATGGTATTCGGGTTGCATAATGTTTGTCACGTACTCAGCACAAGCTACAAGACCGCTGAGATCATCGGGGCATCTGTATGGCAGCGGAAAAGACCAATCCGATGCGGATCCTGGACCGTGCCAAGGTCCAGTATCGGGTGCACGACTACACAAAGAGCGGCGTGGTTGCCGCGCTCGATGTGGCCGCGGCGATGAACGAGAACCCGGCGCGGGCGTTCAAGACCCTCGTCACTCAGGGAAAATCGGACCGTTATTACGTGTTCGTCCTGCCGGCAACCAAAGAACTGGATCTGAAGAAGGCCGCGGCCGCGGTGGGCGAGAAGGCGGTAGTCATGATTCCGTCGAAGAATTTGCTGGCAACCACCGGATACATCCACGGCGGCTGTTCGCCGCTGGGTATGCGGAAGCAGCTGCAGACGGTCATAGACAGTTCCGCGGCGTTACCCGGGCCGTTCTACGTCAGTGGCGGAAAGGTCGGCATTCAGTTGGAAATGGCCTTTGCCGACCTTGCAAAAGTGCTGGACTACCGGCTGGCGGACATCGTCCGCTGAGCTCACTTCCGGTCCAGCACCCGAACATTGATCTGCTTGTCGCGGTATTTCGTCCGCGGGACGTCCATCAGCATACGGTTGCCAAAGTCCCGGTGGACCTCGACGACCGAGGCATTCAGTCCCAGCTGGATCTTGCCGACGGCGGCATCCATGATCCGGCCCGTCCGACAGATGTAATCGGCCAGACTGACTTTGCCGACCTTGTCATTTTTGCCCAGATTGATTTCAAAACGGACCATGCCGAACGGGTCAGACAGCTGGTCGTAGTCGGTGACCTTGCGGATCGAGTCCTTCATGCCCTCTTCTTCGGGAACCTCCCGCTTCTCGATCTTCATGCCGGTCCGGAGCTCGAACTCTCTGATCAGGTATTCTTCGGCGGAGGTGACGAAGGAGACTGCGGTGCCGACCCGGCCGGCGCGGCCCGTCCGGCCGATCCGGTGGATGTAGGTGTCGAGATCGTCCGGCATGTCATAGTTGATGACGTACGAGACATCGTCGATGTCGAGGCCCCGTGCCGCTACGTCAGTGGCGATCAGCAGGTCTATCTTGTCCTCGCGGAAGTCGTCCATCACGCGTTCCCGCCGGCTCTGGGGCATGTCGCCGTGCAGCGCCTCCACCTTGTAGTGGTGCTCGGTCATCCGCTGCTCCAGGGTGTCGACCATCTTGATGGTCTGGCAGAAGATCAGGGCCTTCGGCTTGTCGATGTCGATAATCCGGGTGAGTGCCCATGATTTGTTCCGGCGGCCCACGGAGATATAATACTGTTTGGTCAGATCGAGCATGATCTCGTCTTTGGAGACGTTGATCTCCTTGGGGCGGGTCATGTAGTCGGCCGCGAGCCGTTTGATGTCTTCTGGCATGGTAGCGGAGAACATCATCATCCGCCGTTCGGTGGGGCAGGCCTTGAAGATGAACTCGATATCCTTGATGAAACCCATGTCGAGCATCCGGTCGGACTCGTCCATGACAACGGTTTTGATGAGCGAGAGGTTCAGGTAGCCCCGTTCGATCAGGTCCCGGACCCGGCCGGGGGTACCGGCGATGATGTCGACGCCGGCGTTTAACTGGTCCACCTGTTTCTCGATGCTGGCGCCACCGTAGATAGGAATGCAGATGTGGCCGGTGTATTTGGCCAGCCGGCCGATTTCTTCGGCGGCCTGAACTGCCAGTTCCCGGGTCGGGACCAGAACGATCGCCGAAGGAAGCTTCTGATGGGCGGGTATAATACAGAGGATAAGCGCACCGAAGACGCCGGTCTTGCCGGTACCTGTTTGGGCCTGTGCGATCAGGTCGTGGCCTTTAAGACCGTAAGGGATGGCAGCTTCCTGGATGGGAGTGGGTTCTTCCCAGCCCATGTCGTCCATAGCATGTGCAACTTCCTCGGAAATCCCGAGGTCAGTGAATTTGGAGATCATAAATTATCACGTGATCCGACTCAGCCTGCGACTCTAACGCAGACAACTGTCTTTTTCAGGACAGCATATGGGGCGAATTCTTAAATACATTGTCACAGCGGTTTTTTTCCGTAACCGGTTGTCCGCCGGCGATTTCAACCCGACAATACGGCATCGGCCAGCAACGGAAAAATTGCGGGCACGATACTAAATAGTGATGCGTTTATCGAATGTTATGGCAAAATACACTTGCACTATGTGCGGATACGTCTACGATGAGGACAGAGGCATCCCGGTCAAGGGGATCCTGGCCGGAACCAGATGGGAAGCGCTTCCCGACGACTGGACCTGCCCGATGTGCGGCTCGCCCAAATCGTGTTTTAAAAAGACAGGTGACTGAACCTACCTCTGACCGCCGGTAAACCGGTCTGTGGTCAATTTATTTATTCGCACCTGCTTTCAAGACTGATGTCCAAATATATCTGCACGATGTGCGGCTACATATACGACGAGGCCAAAGGAATTCCCGAGAAAGGGATCCCGGCCGGAACCAGATGGGAAGCGCTTCCCGACGACTGGACCTGCCCGATGTGCGGCTCGCCCAAGTCTTACTTCAAGAAAATAAAAGAAGAGCCGGCTCCGGCCGCGGCGTCTTCGGCGACTGCCGCAGCCGCTACGGCAGCGGTAGCCGGTGAGACCCGGAAGATCCCGGCCGGCTACGGCGATGAAGATCTCCGCGAGATGTCCTGCGCCGAGATGGCAGCCATGTGCACCAACCTGGCCAAAGGCTGCGAGAAGCAGTATCTGTTCGATGAACAGAAGCAGTTCCTGAAACTGGCCGAATACTATCAGTCCAAGGCCGTAACGGCCGTAGACCCGTCGGCTGTGAAACTGTTGGAGCTCATCAACAAAAGCCTGGCGGAAGAATATCCGGCTGCCGAGAGGCCAATCAAGGCCGACAATGACCGGGGCGCGCTCCGGGTCCTGACCTGGAGCTACAAGGTCACGAACATCCTGCAGAGGCTGATGCAGCGGTTCGGTGCCGAAGGCAAAGCGCTGCTGGAGCATACGAGCGTCTACGTCTGTGACATATGCGGCTTTATTTACATCGGCGATAACCCGCCGGCGGTCTGCCCGATCTGCAAAGTGCCGAGTCTGAAACTGATCAAGATCCCGAGGGAGCGATTGTTATGCGTGCAGTAAGAAATATCAGACTGTGCACCAAGGACTGTCTCTGTCTCTACGTCTGTCCTACCGGGGCGACCGACACCGAGGACGGACAGGTCGACTGGAAGAAGTGTATCGGCTGCGGGATGTGCGTCAAGGCGTGTCCGAACGGTGCGCTTTCGCTGGTCCCCGAGAAATATCCGGTCCAGCAGCGCCATTCGAAAGAGGTGTGTGATGTCCTGTTCGCATGGGCGAAGATCAAGGTCGCGGCTGAAACCGAGGCCAAAGCGCTCGCCAGCCAGGCCAAGGACCCTGTCGAGAAGCAGTTCATGAAGGCCCTTGAGACATCGTTCCGCCGGCAGACCGAAGACATATACCGGGAATGCGGCTACATGCTGCCGCAGAGCGCCAATACCCGGAAGTTGCTGAACATGATGCTTGAACGGGAGCAGGACCCTGCCTTCCCACGGGAAGCGGTCCAAAAGCTTCTGAACGAACTGCAGGTTCAGCTTCACTAAGCCTTAGCGGGCCCGGAAGATTTTTTCCGGGCCTTCTGGCCATTCAGCGGACAGCCGGTCGGCGGTCATTCCGCCGGCAGGTCGTCATAAATGATCAGCCGACGGCCTGTTCGATGCTGTAGATGGCGTTCCTGTAACGTTCGATAATGCAATTCCGGATATCGACCGTTACGGAAGCGGTTTTCTGCCATGACAGGTGTTTCAGAACTGCTGACCGGTCCGGACCTCATCATACCGTGTCGCCGGACGCTGGCGGAAAGCAAACGGAAAAATGGCAGGCCGGGCCTGCCTGGATAGTTTATTGCGGCAGGTTCAGACCTCGATCACGAGGAGCGCGTCGCCAGCCTGCACGGTCTCGACGTTCCGGCCGTTGAGGGTCAGGGACTTCTTCACATCGAAGAACTCGGGACCGAGTTCCACCTTGCCGGAGGCAAGGTTGAGGACGACCTTGCCCTGAGCGAGTTGAGCAGCCAGGTCTGCCGGGGCGGCCTCGGCGATCGCGCCGGCGATCTCCTTGGCCTGACCCTTGAAGGTCGGACCGAGCTTGGCGTACACCGGCTTAACGGCCTCGGCCTTCTCGGACAGGTCTGCCTTTTCAGCGATGATCAGTTTTGCGGCGCGGGCACCGACCTTCAGATCGTTCTCGGCCTGCTTGTACAGTTCGGTCCGGCCGCCGATGATCTCGACGGTTTTGAGCTCGGCGCTGACGGCAAGCTTCTTCTCGCTCTTCCAGGCCCGAAGCTGTGCCAGAATGTCGGCGGCGGCCTGACCGGCGGCCAGAGCGTTCTCGTCGACGAACATGGGCTGCGGCCAGGAGGTCAGATGGATGCTCTTGGTCTGTTCGAACTGCCGGAAGTGCGTCTGATAGAGTTCCTCGGTCACATGCGGCATGAAGGGTGCCAGCAACTGGATGCCCCGGAAGAACACGTTGTACAGGGTGTACCGGACGGCCTCGTCACTGCGGCCCTTGACCATCTCGACGTAATCATCGGCGAACTGGTGCCACAGGAAGTCCTCGACCTCTTTCATGGCCTTGTCGAACTGATAGACGTCCAGGTAGCCTGAGACAGTCTTGATCGTCTGCGACAGACGGCTGACAATCCACCTGTCGGCGACCGAGAGGTCCTCGCACTCGACCGGGCGGGCGGTCAGGCCCTCGAAGTAGCGGCTGACGAACTGTCCCAGGTTATATACCTTGATACAGATTTTCTTGCCGCGGACCACGTCCTTCTCGCGGAAGGCGTGGTCAATGCCCAGCGAGCAGGTGGCGGCATAGTAGCGGAGTGCGTCGGCACCGTACTTCTCCAGGATGGGGATGGGATCGATGACGTTGCCGGCTGACGTGTGCATCGGGGTACCGTCTGGGGCCATGATGAACCCGTGGATCATGATGTCCTTCCAGGGCTTGGACTGCTCGATCTGCTCCGAGCGGAGGATCGAGTAGAAGGCCCATGTCCGGATGATGTCGTGCGACTGCGGCCGCAGTGACATGGGGAAGAGCTTCTTGTGCAGTTCGGGGTCCCGCTCCCAGTAGGTGTTGTACAGGGCCGAGCCGGACGAGTCCATCCAGGTGTCGAAGACGTCGGTGCAGCCGACCAGTTCGCCGCCGCACTCTGGGCACTTGTCCACCGGCGGCTTGTCCATGGTCGGATCACAGTAGCACTGGGCCTCTGTGGCGCACACGGCGTGGCCGCACTTCTTGCACTCCCAGACGGGGATCGGGGTGGCGAAGATCCGCTGACGGCTCAGGACCCAGTCCCATTCAAGGGAGTTGGCCCAGTCCTGCAGCCGGACCTTCATGAACTCGGGGTACCAGTTGATCTCGTCAGCCCGCTTAAGGACCTCCTTGCGGAAATCGATGGTCTTCAGGAACCACTGCGGCACCTGCAGGAATTCGATGGGGGTCTTGCAACGCCAGCAGACGGAAACCTGCTGAGGATTGTCCTCCTGCTTAACCAGGACTCCCTGGTCCTTCAGGTCCTGGATGGCGGCGGCCCGGGCGTCGGCGACCGGCATGCCGGCGTACTTGCCAGCGAGCGCAGTCATCTTGCCGGTCTCGTCGATGCCCTTTTCGAGCTCGAGGTGGTACTTCATAACCCACTCGAGGTCCTCCTTGTCGCCGATGGTGCAGATCATCACGTTGCCGGTGCCGTAGGCCATGTCAACCTTGGGGTCGCTGATGACCTTGATGTGGCGGCCGTACAGCGGGGTGACCAGTTCTTTGCCGATGTACTGAACCTTCTCCTTGTCGTTGGGGTTAACTGCAACGACCTTACAGGTGCACAGCAATTCCGGCCGGGTGGTGGCGACCATCATATAGCCGCTGCCGTCGGCGAACTGGAATTTGAGATAGTTCAGTTTGTTGACGTTGTCCTCGTACTCGACCTCGGCATCGGCCAGGGCGGTCATGCAACGGGGACACCAATTGACCGGGAAGTTGGCCTTGTAGACCAGGCCCCGGTTGAACAGTTTGATGAAGGACAGTTGGGTGATCCGGCGGTAGTAGGGTGCGTCGGTTTGGTAATAAATGCTAGGGTCCATGCTTTCGCCCAGCATCTCAAAGTCATGCGTCATCTCGGCGATGAAGCCGTTGGCGTAGTCGCTGCAGAGCTTCCGGTACTCCTGCCGAGGCAGGTCAAGCTTGGTGATCTTGTATTTCTTTTCGACGCGGACCTCGATCGGAGTGCCGTTGACGTCGAAGCACAGGGGAAAGAAGACGTTCTCCCCTTTCATCCGGTGGTACCGAGCGGCGAAATCGATCAGCGAATAGCCGGTCGCGTGGCCGAGGTGCAGCGAGCCGGAGGTGTACCGGGGCGGATTGTCGATGCTGAAAACGGGCTTGTCGGATTTGGGGTCGAAGCGGTAGACCGCTTCTTTCTTCCACATCTCCTGCCAGCGTTTTTCAATGGCGGCGGAATCGTATTGTGACATGGATAACAGAACGGGGTAGTTGGATGCCCCTTAAATATATATTGAGAAAAGAAGGAGGGCCTGAAGGCCCTCCTAAAAATATTTACCGCTCACTTCTTCCGCTTGCGGAAACTGAGGTTGGAGTCCTTTATGTTGATCACCGAGTCGCTGATCTTCTTGATCAGGTTGTTGTTGGTGTCGACCAGGTCCCAGCCGATCTCCTTGGCGTTGATTGTGCGTCCGTCGACGAAGAGCTTGCCGATGAGGCTGTACTTCCGCTTGTCTCCGCCCTCGTTGTAGCGGGTGACATGGATGGACAGGGACTCGGGCTTGTAAATCTTCGAGATCCGGGACATCGCGGCGGCGATGTCCGAGTACATGGCGTCGGCGTAAATCTTATCGTCGTCCTCGAGACCGCTGATCTGAACGTACAACTGGTCCCGCTCACGGCAGGCCGAGATCATCTCGATAATGTCGAACTCGGTCAGGATACCGACCATATCGTCGCCGTCCATGACGGGCAGGGTCGAGATATTCTTTTCGGCCATGATGTTGACTGCCTTCTCCAGGTCGTCGCCCCAGTCCACGGTCAGCACCGCGGTGGTGGCGATCGAGTCGACGAGGATGTTTGCGCTCGGCGACTTTGAAATGCCGCCGATTGAGCGCTCGCCGGCCTTCCAGCCGTTATCGATGACCTCCTTCATACCCACGACACCGACCAGTTTGCCTGCGCCGTTCACGACCGGCACCGTCCGGATGTCCAGGCGGCGCATGTCCTCGATTGCGGTGGCCAGGACATCGGTGTCCTTGACGTAGTCCACCGGGGTCGTCATGATCTCCCAGACCTTGACATCCTTGAGGGACTTCATCCGCGCGGCAATCTCAATGAGCGCTGTACGGAAAACAATGCCGGTAACCTTCTTACCGTTCACGATGGCCAATTGCCGGCAGTTGTTCGTAACCATATATTCTGCGATCTTCGTGATCTCCATATCTTCCGAAACGACGGGAAGGCCGGAGACGAACGTCTTCACCTTCGCGTCGGGGCTGGCACTCTTCTTCCGCAGGATGGTGCTGTAGCGCATCATCCCGACGTACGCACCGCCCTCAAGGACGGGAATTTCCTGGTATCCCGTCTTCCGCATCAGGGCGAGGCTGTCGGAAAGGGTGTCTTCGGAATCGAGCGTGGGGAAATCGGAGACGGCCACATCCTTGACGGAAATAGCATCAATCTGGGACTTCAGCATAGAAAGCTTCTTGAGATCTTCAAGATCCTTGATTCCCAAAATAATCACCAGATTATACTAACCCCTGGCAACCATATAAAGTTTGGTAATAATTGTAGTAATTTGAGGTACCTGCGCCCCCAGGAACAGCGGACCGGCCGGTAAATTCCGGAAACCCGGGGCCGCGGCCCCAGGTAAAGAATAAGATTAAATAGGTTTCAGGCCGACCGGTCAGAGGTCGGTGAACTGCCGGCGGCCGGTCAGCAGATCGTCGAGGATTTGCGGTACGTCCTTAACGGCAATCCGTTTCTGGGCAGCGGTGTCCCGGTCCCGGATGGTTACGGTGTCCTTCTGAGGTCCGCTGAGCGAGTCGTAGTCAACGGTGATGCACCACGGCGTGCCGGCTTCGTCCATCCGGGCATACCGTTTGCCGATGGTGCCGGAACCGTCGTAAACGGCGGCCGCACGGGCGGTATGGACGCTGGCGCAGATCTGTTTGGCCAGAACATCGAGATTGTCCTTCTCCATCAGCGGAAAGACACCCAGTTTCACCGGGGCGACCTCAGGCTTCAGATGCAGGACCGTGTAGTCCTTGGCGTCGTCGTGGGAGTAGGCGTGTTCCAGAACGGTGTAGAAGATCCGGTCGAGACCGTGGGACGGTTCGATGACGTTCGGAATGATCCGTTCGCCGTTGACCTTCTCCTTTGTCTTGATGACGGTGAACATCTCGCTGCCGAGCTCAACGGGCTTACCGTCGACGGTAACGGTCAGCCGGCCATCCTTGACGTCTTCCGGTTTAGCCTGTTCGACAGCGGCCGCCACGGCCTTGCTCTGGCCTTTGAAGGCGGGTCCCAGACTCTTCCGGTTGGGTTTGACCTTCTCTACCTCCTCCTCACGTGGTGTGTCGAACCGCTTGAAATGGCTCAGGTCAGCGCCGGAGAACTCGCTGTGGCGGGTCAGGTCCCAGCAGCCGCGGTCCGCGATGCCGGTGATCTCGGTCCAGCCGTATGACAGGAGTGCTTCGGCGTCCCAACAGTCCTTGGCGTAATGGGCCATCTCCTCTTTCCGGTGCTGCCGGAACCGCAGGCGGGCCGGGTCGACGCCCAGCCGGACCAGGAACTGTTTCGTGGTTCCCACGAAGTAGCCGAGCACCTCGTTGGCGACGACGTGCTTTGCCACCGCCTCGCCGACGGTCATCTCGACGGTCTCATCGCCGGTGTTGGGAAGCAGTGTGAGCTTTTCATCCTTCATCTCATCGAAACGGCTCCAGGTTTTGTCCTCGGGGTCGACGAAGAGCTCGACCTCCATCATGTTGAACTCCCGCATCCGGATCATACCCTGACGGGGCGCGATTTCGTTGCGGTAGCCGCGGCCGGTCTGCAGGACACCGAACGGCAGTTTCTCACGGTTGTACCGGTAGAGGTTCAGGAAGTTGACGAAGATACCCTGAGCGGTCTCCGGGCGGAGGTAGCCTACCCGGCTGGAGCCCGGACCGATATTTGTCCGGAACATGAGATTGAAATCCTCGACGGGGCCGAGCTTGCCGCCGCAGTCGGGGCAGACGACGTTGTGGTCCAGAAACGCCTGGTCGAGGTCTTTCTCCGACATGGTGTCGGGATTGCTGTAGAACTCTTTCACGAGGTGGTCGGCCCGGAACGGGGCACCGCATTTCGTGCAGTAGGTGATCTTGTCCGCGAACTTGTCCAGATGGCCGGAAGCCTTGAAGACCTCGCGGGGGTTGACAGTCTCGGTGTCGATCTCGGTAAAGCCCTCGCGGCCTTTGTATATGTCCCGCCAGACCTCGACAATGTTGTTCCGCAGGCTGAAACCCAGCGGCCCGTAGTCGTACATGCCGGCGATGCCGCCGTACAGCTCGTAAGACGGCCAGATAAAGCCCCGGCGCTTGCACAGGGACATCAGTTCTTCCGATTTTTTGTCGTCGGCAGCCGTCATTCGACGCCCCCGAGGAAGGCGCAGAGGACGTCCACATCGTAGATCATGCCGACGAGCTCGTCCTTGGTGCCGTGGACCGGCATCTGACCGAAGTCGTTGATGACCATCTGGCGGGCGACCTCGTTCAGCGTTGTCTTCCGGAAGACGGTGAGAGGCTTCTTGATCATGTAATCTTTCACGGCGCGGTTATTGTTCATGTAGTCCTCGGTCACGGTGTAGAACAGCGGCAGGACGTTACGGATACCGGCGAGTTTAGCATCTGAGATGCCGAGCTTGGCGGCCGCTTCCTCGTCGGTGAGCTGATCGCTGAACAGGTCCCGGTCGGTCAGGATGCCGACCAGTTCGCCCCGGGTGTCCAGAACAGGTACGGCGGTGACGTCGCTGATCCGCATGGCGTTGACGATGTAGGACAGAGGGTCCTCCTCGTAAACGGTGACGCAGGTCGTGCGGATGGTCTCACCGGCGGTCATGTCGGTCTTCATCTTCCGCACTTCCTTCAGCAGGTCGGTCGGGGTGACAATGCCTACCAGGCGGCCGTCGGCCACAACCGGCAGCCGGTGAATCCGCTTCTGAGCGAAGATCTTCGCAGCCTCGGGCAGGGTGGCATCCGGGCCGATGACGATGCAGTTCCGCTTCATGATCAGCGAGAGCTGTTCTTCATCGAACTTCCGGAAGATGTCCCGGCGGGAAACGATGCCCATCAGCTTGCCGTCCGAAGAACGGACGACCGGCAGACCGGTCAGTTTGTAGCGGACCATCAGGTTGATGGCGTCACTGCGGCTGCCGGGGACTTCAACAACAATCGGCGCCGGCGTCATGACGTCGGCCACGGTCTTTTCGTTTGCGCTCATACGGTATTCCTCACAACAATAACTGGGATGACAGCGTGCTTGACCACGGTCTCCGCGACGCTGCCCATCAGGGCCTTCTTCATGCCTGTCCGGCCGAGAGTCCCCATAACGATGACATCATACTTGGGCGACTCGGCCGCGATGACCTCGGCAGGAGTGCCGCTAAGCGTCAGTTCGGTAACGGCGATGCCGGCGGCCTTTCCCTGGGCGGCCACGTAAGCGGTGGCTTCTCTGGCAGTGTTCTCGTCGGCGTTCTTGTCTTTTACATAAAGGGCGGTAATCCGGCCGCCGGTGATCTTGGCAAGCTCGACGGCCCGGGCAATGGCAGCATGGGTGTTAACGCTGCCGTCGGTCGGTACAAGGATGTTCTGGAAATTCATGTCAATGCTTCCGTATTGTTCAGGCCAGGCTGTTCTTGTTCTGGCGGACGACCATGACCGGACATTTGGCGCCTTCGATTACCTTCTCGGCGACGCTGCCCATCAGGACCTTATTCATGCCGGTCCGGCCGAGAGTGCCCATCACAATGAGATCGTAATCGGCCGACATCATGCAGATGGTATTGGCGGGCAGGCCCTCGACGATCTTCTCCGTGAAGTCCACGCCGTTCTCTGCGGCCTTCTTCTTGATGTAGGACACGGCGTTCTTGCCTTCGTGCTGCAGGGTCTCGTAAACGTTGACGATCGCCGCATCCATCGGCATGTTGGAATAGACCGACTGGTCCAGTACGTACAGGGCGGTGATCCGGCCGCCGGAGATCTTGGCCAATGCGATAGCGTTGTCGATTGCTGCATCGGTAAATTCGCTGCCGTCGGTCGGGATCAGGATGTTCTGATAGTTCATTCGGGATTTCCCCTTGAGCGGGACGGAAGACCGGTCCGGTTTCCTTCAGCGCCGCCCGAGGATCATTTCCCCGGCACGGCAGGACCACCGCCCTGTTGCCGACCCCCAATGCGCCGCTCATGCCCCTCGCGCGATATAATATCTTCCTTCCTGAGGTCAGAAGCCACGGCCATACCGCCGCAGGGTCTCCGCCCTGCTGTTCCAGCAGTTCCGCGGCCAAGGCGGCCTCCGGCCGGAGGTCTGGCGAGCACAGCATGGCGTTGTCGGTGCCCAAGGCCACTTCGCAGCCAGCCTTCTTCATCCGGGCCAGCGGCGGTACGCGGCCGAAAAAGCGGTTGGAACGGGGGCACACTACAATCGGCACTCCGGCGTCGGTGCAGGTCCGCAGGTCTCCGTCGGTCGCCTCGCACATATGGACGACGAAGTCGGGGGCCAGCGCCAGAACGGGGTCCAGGTCTTCGCGGACCCGTTCGCTCACATGTACGGCGAAGAGCTTGCCGGCCGCGTGGGCGGCCTCGGCACAGGCCTCGGCATCCCGGTACGGCAGGTCCGTCAGGCTGGAAACGGCCAGTCCATCGGCGGTCGCCAGGATTTCACGCAGTTCGGTGGGGTCCGCCCCGCCGGCGGCCGGCCGGGCGAGGATGACCGCAGTCGGATCGGCCTGCCGCAGCAGCCGGGCCCCGGCCGCTCCTCCCTCGCGGAAATCGACAATGGTTCCGATACCGTAGGTCCTGGCCTCGGCCGTGAACCGGCCGATGTCGCGGGCCAGCACCGCGGGCGGGGTCGTCCGAAGATAGACGTGCTTAAGGCCGTCGGGCGGGGCCACCAGTTCTTCGAGGGTCATGCCCGGGCGGACCTTTACGCCGGCGTCGGCACAGTGGGTGTGGGCATCCACCAGTTCAGGTACAATCAGACCCGTCGCGGCCGGGTTCTCCGGGCAGCGGCCGTCCCCGACCGCAGTGAGAATGCCGTGTTCGGCGGCGGCCCAGCCCGGGACGAAACCGGTGCTGTCGTAACGCAGTCCGCTGAGATATTCCATAGAAGGGCATTTGCAGGACGTTAAAAAGGAGTTGTCCACCTACGCGCATCGGTGTCCATTATATATCACCGTGCGATTCCCCTCCTCAAGGTGTAATCAAATGCCGAAGATCATTGCTGAGAACTGTGTTGCCTGCGGATCCTGCGCTGACGTCTGCCCCAACGGTGCCATCACCGTTGAGGACATCGCTGTCATCGACTCTTCCAAGTGCTCCAACTGCGGCGCCTGCGTCGACGAGTGCTCCTCCGACGCTATCGTCAACGATTGAATACAGCCGAAAACATTCTTCTTACGACGGACCGTACGGTCTGTCGGTCTTTTACTATCAAAAAAGTTAGTTGGGAATTAAATAGTGTCGACTCGATACTGACTCTCAAAGGTGTATAAAATGCCAATCAAGGTAATTGCCGACAACTGTGTTGCTTGCGGAAACTGCGCGGATGCCTGCCCTCACGATGCCATCACCATTGAGGACATTGCCGTCATCGACCCCGTCAAGTGCGTCGAGTGCGGCAACTGCATCGACGAGTGCTCCTCCGACGCACTGGTCAAGGAATGAATTTTACCGGTCGGTCCGTTCTCTGCGGACCGACCGCCTTTTTCTCAGTGCCGATCTGAACTGATGGTTTTACGGCGCAGTGCATCTGCCGCCGGGACAGGCCAGCATTGGCCGGAGCCTGTGGTGAAAGAGTGCAAATGCCGTTATTCGCCAGTTAATTTCCTATGAATAAGAAAGTCTCGGCAACACCGTAGCCGCGATCATCATCGTGACGGCTCTGGCCGGAGTGGCTGTCGCGTTCGGAAATAACACTGGCGGTCTCTCACCGAAAAGGTCGTTCATAACGGCAGCGGCGGACGGTCTCCGACGGTTCAAAGGTCATCGGACTGGCCGAAACGACTGTGGCGGGCACTACGACAGTAGCTTTTTAATCGGCCAACTCCCCGAGTGCCCGAACGGAGGACGGCAGGCGGTCTTTGGCCGGTCTACCGGCCCGGAGGAGCGGGTTCTTCCCAGAGTTTCGGTCCTTTTCCGCTGGTGTTCATGAAGGAATAATATAGTTTAAAGCAAATCCTCAGCCAGAGGTAAATTACCATGCCGAAGGTTATTGCAGAAAATTGTGTTGCCTGCGGATCCTGTGCCGACGTCTGTCCACAGGATGCCATCACGGTTGGAGACATTGCAGTCATCGACGAGTCCAAATGTGTCAACTGCGGCGCCTGTGTTGACGAATGCCAGCACGATGCCATTGTCGACGAGTGAACGGGGAACAGGCCGCAGGCCTGCTTCCCGGGATAATGTCTTTTTGCTTTTTCAGCCGGAAAAGAATTTCAGGCCCAGTAAGGCTTCTTGACAAACTTGTACGCCATGACGCTCGCGGTCGCAGCCTCGCCGCAGCCCGTGATGATCTGTTTGTACTTGCCTGGATAGTCGACTGCATCGCCGCAGGCAAAGATGCCGTGGCGGTTGGTGGACATGTCATAGCCGACCTTGATCAGGCCGTTCTCGGTCAGTTCCAGGCCCCACCTTTTCAGGACATCCAGATTGGCCAGGATGCCGATGTTGATGACCGCCAGATCGGCAGGGATCTGCAGTTCCTGTCCGTTCTGGTCGAGTGTAATGCTTTCCAGGTGGTCTTTGCCGTTGAACGACTTGACTGTAGCGCTCATGATCCGGCAGACATTGCTGTTGTCCAGGTTCTTGACGTTAATCTCGTCCGCCCGAAACTCCGGCCGCCGGTGGACAATGGTCGTGTCCGTAACGGAATCGGCGATTAGCGCCATCTCAATGGCGCTGTTGCCGCCGCCGAACATGACGACCTTCTTACCTACCAGGTCTTCCTTGACCGGCAGAATGTAGGTAATGCCTTTGTCGGTGAACTCCTCCTCGCCGGGGGCGCCCATCTTCTTCGGGAAGAACTGGCCCATGCCGATGGCGATGATGACGGAACGGGCCTGGTAGACCGTCTTGGAAGTGACCACTTCCAGGATCTGATCGCCGTCTTTGATCTCGTCGACCTGTTCATTCTCGTGGATGTCACATTCGAGCGATTCGGCCTGGGCGTAGAGTTTGTCAGAAAGCTTGCGCGCCTGTACGGATTCGAAGCCCGGAAAATTATGAACTCCTTTCTCGGGGTAGAGAGTGACCAACTGACCGCCGACCTTGCCGGATTCCAGAATCAGGGTGCTCATCATTTTCGATCTGGCGTAAATCCCCGCGGTAAGTCCGGCCGGGCCGGCTCCCACGATGATTACATCGTAAATCATCCCCACGCCTATCGTTTTTTTGTATAAAATACTGTTCTTATCAAACTGTGGGTTTGGCAGCGGTTTTTGCAATACGGAACGAAAGTCCCAGAAATACTGCGGATTTCGTAACAAATTCGATCGTAACCCTTTGACCGGCCAGCACTGAAACTGCCGACCCGATCGTTCTCATCGGTTTCAAGAGCAATGGATAAATAGAGTCAGGCGGATTAGGCCGAACATGGGAACAGGTGTAGAGTACGGTACGTTTATCGTTATCATCGCGGCGATCGTGATCTATGCGGTGGCACTGGCCATAGCAGACCACAAGAAAAAGGACGACTAAGTCTGAAAACTGTTTCCATTGCCGGTCCGTCGCAAGACCGGGTCTTTCCTTTCTATCCGAAACTCACAAACGGTCTGGTAGTTGTTTGTTTTTGCTGTCGGCATGCTTTTATAGTGCACTATCATTTTGATAGTAAGGTGAAACAAATGGTAGTAATTCCCACCAACGTAATGGCTCTCCTAAATGCCCACGACACTGTCAAACTCTTAATCACTTCCAGTAAGGACGGCCAGCCCCATGCCATTCCGGCCGGCTCGATCGCCGCTCCGACAGCCGACACCGTCATTATCGGTGAAATCCTGACAAAGCAGTCGGTGAAGAATATCGCGGAGAACAAGAAGGCCGCGTTCGTCGTCATCAAGGGCATGGAAGCCTACGAGATCAACGTTGTCGCCAAGGAGAAGGTCACCAGCGGCCCGATGCTGGACGGCATGAACAAGGCCATGGCCGCAATGCACCTCCACGCCAACGCTGTTTTGACGTTTGCAGTCGAGTCGGTCTACAACCAGAGCGCCAGCCCGGCTGCCGGCCAGAAGCTCGCCTGAACATTTTTCCTCAAACTTCTTCCGCTCCGTCCAACCGGCGGAGCGGTCCCCCTTCTATCCTTTTATATTCCAGTGCGATATATCATGATGATAGCATGGCAAGCCTCACACCAGTCATCATGGATTATATCAAAAGGCCTGATACGAACAAGGTAATGTCAACTGTCAATGAGGACGGCTGCGCCCACTCCATCGTGCTCGGCTCGGTGCTCGTCCCCGACCAGGAGACCATCGCAATCGGTCGGGTCTGGGTCAAGACCACCGGCAAGAACCTGAATCGTGATCCCCGGGCCGAGTTCCTGTTCTTTTCGGGCAAGACCGCTTACTCGGTGGTCTGCGACCTGGTAGAAAGTTCCTCCGAAGGACCGATGATTGAACAGATCAACCAGTACCTGTCCCGGATGAGAATGTCGACCGCATCGGTTTGGCTGTTCAAGGTCAAGGCCGTGTTCGACGAGGGCATTTCCGAAAACACCGGTTCCCAGATTATCTGAAGGTCGCCCGTTAACCGGGGCGGCCGCATCATTTTTATCATTATATGTAACAGCGTGATTTTTGGATGGCGCTGGCACTCATCAAGGAATGCGGTAAAAGGGGGGACAGCCCCTCGGGGGCTGTCAAAGAAGTTTGGGAGTGACCCCTTGCAGGGGTCACAAAGAAGATCAGAATCTCCGGTCGTGGCCGCGGTTCTCGGGCTGGTGCTTCTTGAAGCAGTCGCGGCAGTAGACGGGGCGTCCCTGGGTCGGCTTGAACGGAACTTCGCATTCCTTGCCGCAGTCAGAGCAAATCGCTTTGAAATACTCCCGGGGCTGGTCCCGGTAGTTGTCTCTGTTCCCGCCATTCGTGTTTCCATAGGCCATTATTATTCCTCTGTTGGGTATTCTTTGTACGCCATCCTTACCTTTCTATCACGAACGGACCGGGGACATATCTTGAATGCCTAAGACCCTCTAATCTCATTCTATTTAAATACATTTGGGTTAAACGCGGTTTGTACCGCTGAAAAAACCACGCATCTGGCCCGCGTAGCGTTTAATAATCGCAGCGCATTCGTTATTTCATGACTGACGATCCCGGGCGGCGGAGGTCCACGCGCAGGAGCATCCCCCAGGTGCTGGAGGACAAGCTCGGCCGTAACTGGGACCGTCAGACAAAGCAGGACAAGCTGGACCGTTTTATCAAACGGACCTTTCCGTTCTTCGTGGTCATCGGGCTGGTGCTGACGGTGATCATGACGTTCATGGACCCCGTCGGTCTCAGTTTCAGCACGCTGCTGATGTCGTTGTGCTGGGCCTACATTGTCGTCTTCGTGGTCATCGGCCTGATCTCCCGGTTCCTGTCGGAGAGCGAGGTGCTCAGCAGCAAGTATACGTTCTTAGTCTTCATCGTAATAGCCACGCTGCTGGCTGCGCTGCTCTGGTTCCTGTTCGGGACCGCTTACGGGCTCAACAACTTCGTCGTCGGTTTTTTTACCTTTCTTACGCGGGTTACTGCAGACACCTCGTTCCTGTCGGTGTTGGTCAGCATCTACGTGCTGACGTTTGTGGTGGTCATGGTCTCCTACGGAGTGCTGGCGGTGGTCGTGGCCTACTTCCGGTCCAACTACCACCGGATCCTCTATTCACTGGAAAGTCCGAAGGACGGCCGGCTCAAACGCGTGGCAACTAGGCTCTTCAATGTTCCGAGCATCATCGATGTTACAGAGGTCACTATCGACCCGGAAGTGGATGACGGCCACTTCAACAAACGGCTGTTCAAGAACCTGGCCCTGGCGCAGATCATCGTCGGTCTGACCCTGTCCTCATACATCTTCCTGAACCCGGTGTTTCTGCAGACGATCCCGTTCGACCGGATGCTGACATTCATGGCACTGGTCTCGCTGTTCCTCTGCGCGATCATCGTGCCCTGCAGCATCCTGCGGTCTCTGGGGGCCGAGGCCCATTCCGCCGCACCCCGCCCGTACGTGCTGTGGCTGGGCATGCGGAACCGGCTTTACCAGGCGTATTTCATCCTGGCCATCACCATGACTCTGCTGGGTATCTCGGTGTTCACCGGCATGGACGTTCTGCGGATCGCTATTACCTATGCTGGCTATCTGGTTTTCCTGGTCCTGATGTCGCTGACGGTGTCGTTCATCTATGTCAACACGTTCTATGTCAGTTTCAAAAACGGCATCGTGCGGAATTTTCTGCGGCGCAAGTACGAGTGACGGTTTTTTAAGGACCGTGCCGATAGGCGGCGCATGTCCAACGATCCGGTCTATGATGCTGTGGCTAAAGCCAAACGGCAGCGGGAGAGCGGCAACCCGGCCGGTGCGGCCCAGACCCTCGAAGCATGTCTGGCAACCGACCCGCACTGCATCGCGCCCCGGCTGGAACTGGCCAACATTTATGTGTACGATCTGAAACAGCGGCGGACCGGCCTTATGCAGCTGGACGTCCTGCTGGATCTGGACTCGGACAACATCGAGGTACTGAAGGCCGCCACCACCGTCAAGATGACGGACAAGCATCTCAATCAGGAAGTGGATGAGGAATACCGGAAACTGGTGCAGCTGGTGGCCGCCCGTAAGGATCCTCGGGAGTTCGGGGCGGTCTGCGCGGCCTATGCCGTTTTTCTGCGGCTGCAGCTGACCGATTTCACCAAGGCGGGCGAGTACTACGAGAAGGCGGTAGCGGCCTGTCCCGACCGCTACGAATACCATCAGGACTACGCCGTCCTGCTCCTGAACGACCTGAAAGACTACCCGAAGGCCAAGCACGAGCTCGAAGAGGTGCTGCGGCTCAGGCCGGAGAGCGCCTCGGCAAAGAAGAACTACAATGTCCTGATGCAGCAAAAGTTCAACGCCGACGGAACGGTCAAGAAGACGTTCTGGCAGAAAATGCGGGGTCACTGAGGGCCTCGCGGAAGTAAAGGACCATCGCGGACATTGCCCGGACGCTTTCCGGCAGTTCAGGATGGGTGGCGGCGAAGGCGTGGACCAGTTTCCCGTGGGAACTGGTGTCGAAGGTCATCACCCGGTGGGGAACGCGGTTCACGGTCAGCAGTTCGGCGAAGCGATCGGTCATGTTCTGCATGAAATCATCGTCGCTGGTATCCAGAAATACCGGGGGCAGCGAGTTCAGGTCGTGATTTGACCAGAAATCGAGCGCCTGGGCGACCGGGCCCTGCCGTTCACCCGGCCGGAAGATCAGGTGGCGGACCGCCCACATCCGCAGAGTGCCGTCCCGGATTTGGAATATGCCGCTGTGGCAGCCAATCCCGATGACCCGGAAGGGCGGCGGTTTCAGCTCGAGAGCGGCGGGTAACCTGGTGCCGTTGGCGATCAGTGCGCTCCAGACCGCAAGGTTAGCGCCTGAAGAGGTGCCCGTGAGGAACACCTTCCGGCAGTCGGCGCCGTAATCGGTGCAATGAGCTGCGATCCAGTACATGGCATCGGTTGCGTCGGTTACGATTTCCCGCAGTGTGACGGTCCTGCCGTCCACGATGCGGAAATCGACGTTGAATACCGCAAATCCCCGCAGCGCAAGCAGCTGACAGTATTCCCGGGACTTAGTGCGGTCGCCGGCGATGAACGCGCCGCCGTGAAAATGGATTGCGACAGGCAGGGGGCCGGGAATGCCGCGCGGCCAATAAACATCGAGGCAGTGGCTGTTGCTGCCGTCCTCGATGTAAGGGCAGTCCTCGTTGCGGTTCAGCCCTTCGGACATCTTTTTAGCCGTTCCGGCGCCGATCGATTTTGCCAGATCGCCGACCTGCCAATTGGCGATTTTACGTATGATGCCCGTCTTTTTCCCTCCTGTTAGCCGATATGCCGTCGACCTACAAATAAAGACGGCTGTACATCGGTGTCCGATTGTGTTCAGTCTGCCAGTTATCCAAAGGAAGGTATAAATTGTACTCAGGTCAATTTACTCCCCGAGGGTATCCAGAATGGAACTAAAAGGATCTAAAACAGAAGCGAACCTGCAGCAGGCCTTTGCCGGTGAAAGCCAGGCCCGGAACAAATACACCTATTATGCTTCCCAGGCCAAAAAAGAAGGTTACAATCAGGTTGCCGACATCTTCCTGGAGACGGCAGAGAACGAGAAAGAACACGCCAAACTGTGGTTCAAAGCCCTGCACGGCGGCGAGGTTCCAGAGACCGTGAAGAACCTTCAGGATGCAGCCAACGGTGAGAACTATGAGTACACCACCATGTACAAGGACTTTGAGGATACCGCGCGGAAAGAGGGCTTCGACCAGATCGCCAACCTGTTTAAGGGTGTGGCGGACGTTGAACGCACCCACGAGAAACGCTATCTGGAGCTGCTGAAGAATGTCCAGGACGGCATGGTCTTCAAGAAAGACAAGGTCTGTGTCTGGAAGTGCTCCAACTGCGGCCACCTGCACGTCGGCAAGGAAGCCCCGCTGATCTGCCCGGTCTGCAAGCACCCGCAGGCTTATTTCCAGCTTCAGGCCACCAATTGGTGAGTTTGAGGGCCCGGCAAAGCCGGGCCCGGAAAACCCTACCGGACCGGTTTCTACCGGTCTTTATCCGGTGCCGCCCGACCGTGGCAGAGGTCTATGACTGCAGACGGCCGTATCTCAGATCCCGGGGGACCGTACCGTCTGCAGCGGAAGGGCGCTCCGCAGTATGCTGACTGCGTGAGGTCTTCGGAGATCGCCCTCATTTCATGTTCATTTTCGGCGGCAGGTGTTATGCTGAGGCCGTTGGGACGGTCTTCACGATTCAGCTGAAATGCTTGCGGAGGTCGGTTCGATCGCTGTGACCTTCGATATCCATACTTATATGGCGGCCCTGTCCGAATCGATGGATTACGTTTTCTGACGGCCGGTGGGATCAAATCGCTGTTCGCAGCCGGTTCGGAATTTTCAAAGCGGCGGAAAAATATGAAGTCATGCAATTAAACCGAACGACAAGTGCCGCGACAGCCAGATCCGGCATCTGTTCATTCTCGCCGTACGCTCCGAATGTCGGGGGGAGGGGAAAAGGACAGGTCTCGCAGGTCATGCGGCCCGTGCTGAGCCATCTCGGCCGCACCGGGTATAACCGCCATCTTGAAACGCAGAATGGCCGGAGCGTGCGGGTCTGAAGGCACCTTGGTTTCGGACCGATTGAAAAGAGACGGTCCCCGATTCGGACCTGTCCGGCTATGCCGTGCTGCGGCGGCCGCAGTGGCGGCCGGGAAACTGTCCTGGCCGGGGTCTGTCGGTCTCACCAGGTAATGAAACCGCGGCGGTTCTGGTAAATGAAATATGCAATAACGATGCCCACGATCAGTGTGATAACGGCATCGTACGAGGCGATGGCGGACAGGATAACCAGGACGAAAGCGATCCGACCGTACTTCCGTGTGATCAGGAAAACGGTGGCGACAGCGGCCAGAACGCCGCTGGCGGTCATGGTCCAGCCGGCCACGGCCAGGGATTCCCGGATGAATGATTCCTGACCGTAGTTGCTGAGCATGTAATTCCAGACGTCCGGGTTGCTCTGCAGGGCGGCGATGATGGCATCGACGCCGAGGAGACAGTACAGGCCGAAGAACAGGGCGCCGACCGCGTAGATAACCGTCAGGATGCCGATGTTGCGGAGACTGTTGGCGTTATCGCTGTTCGAACGGCCGGGAGCATACATGCCCGGAGCGGCGGCGGCCGGGGCCGAACCGCCGCCTGCCGAACCGACAGCGGCCGCGCCGCAGTAAGGACAGAACTGGTCGCCTGCAGCGAGCTTGGCGCCGCACTGAGTGCAGAACCGGGTCTCTTCGCCTTCATCTGTCATGAGAATACCAATGAAAGATAACTATATAACGCAAAGCCTGCCGCGGCCGTTCCGGACGGGGTCCGCAGCAGGCGGGACAGGAAATTGCGGTGGCCTCAGATGTCGGTGCGGCCGTCCAGGGCCTTCTTGAGCATCGCAGCTTCGTCGTTGGACAGGGTGATGCCCTTGCCCATCTTGGTACCGTCCGGGGACCATTCGCGGACATCGTACTTAGGGTCGCGCTCGTTCCAGCTGACCAGGTTAAGTTCCTTTGTCCAGCCTTTGGAGGACTGGGAAAGAACGGCGATCCGCTCGACAATCTCATACTTGAACTCGGTGACCATGGGAAACACCACTACTGCATCCTGTATCTCTTAGTTATATTAAAAAGAAAGGCATAGGGCACGGTTCCGGCGGCCGGCCGGCCATTATTATTATAAGGTGGAAAGCCATCAACACAGTAGCGGAAACAGCGGCAGACCGAAAGACCGGCCGTGGCAGGGATACAGGAAATGGATACTCAGACAGCGCTTCTCATCATACTGATGGTCGTACTGCTGGTCCTGTCGGCCTTTTTCTCCGGGTCGGAGACCGCTTATTCAAGCATGAGCAAGATCAAGGTCCAGAGTCTGGCCAATGACGGTAACAAGAAAGCCGCCCAGGCGCTGAAGACCTATGGGGATTTCGACCGTTTCCTCACGACCATCCTGGTCGGCAACAATATCGTCAACATAGCCTCGTCCACCATCTGTACGGCGCTGATGACGCAGTACTTCGGGGCGCAGACGGGCGTCGTTTACGCGACCGTCCTCATGGTCACGGTCCTGCTCATATGCGGCGAGATCACGCCGAAGACCATTGCCAAAAAGCGGGCCGAGTCCGTGGCAATCTCGTTCTCGACCGCGATCCGCTGGTGCATCATCATCCTGTGGCCGATCACCTGGGTGTTCCTGAAACTGACCAATGCGCTCAGCCGGGCAATCGGAGCGTCCAAGGAAAGTCATCCGATGACCGAGCAGGAGCTCAGCGTTCTCATCGACGAGGTCCAGCAGGAGGGTACCCTCGAGAAGCAGGAAGGCGACCTGATCAAGTCGGCCATGGAGTTCGACGACATCAAGGTCCAGGAGATCTGCATCCCGCGGGTCGATATCACTGCCGTCAGCGTGACCACGGACATCGAGACCATGAAGAACCTCTTTGTGACCTCGGAGTACTCCCGGGTCCCGATCTACGAGGGCACCGTCGACCACGTCATCGGGGCCATCTTCATCAAGGACTTCTTCATGCGCTATGTCTCGGGCAAGCCCTTCCGGCTGACCGACATCATCCGCCCGGTGAAGTTCGTGAACGAGAACGCCGGCCTGGACACCGTGCTGAACGAACTGCAGAAGGCGAAACTGCACCTGGCCATCGTGCTTGATGAGTACGGCGGTACGGTGGGCATGGTGACCCTCGAGGACATCCTGGAGGAACTGGTCGGCGACATCTGGGATGAGAGCGACACCGTCCGCTACCCGGTCGTCAGGTAGAACGACGGGACCTACACGGTCCTGGGCGACGCCAACATCTACCAGGTGATGGAGCGGATCGGTCAGCCTTTCGATCCCGGCGACTACGACTCGGCGACCGTCGGCGGCTACTTCTATTACCGTTCGGAGCAGATCCCCAAGGTCGGGGACGAGATCACCGTCGGCAATGTGCGGATGGTCGTGAAGTCGATCCGCAACCGGCGGATCAGAGAACTGACGTTCGCCATCATACCGAAGAAGGTTCTTCCGGCGCAGCCGGACGAGCCGGCTGAAGCATCTTCGTAAGGAATCCGTCCAACACCCGGACGGCCACGTCTTTCCGGGCCGGATTGGCGGCCACTTTGCCGGTGATCGCGATGACATCCCCGTGATGGCCGATCGCCCAGACTCCCTGGACGGCCTGCTGTTTGTCCAGCCGGGTGTAGAAGACGTCGTCGTCGTCCACCCGCTCGTCCAGTTCCTGCCGGAGCTGCCGCAGCACCGCCGGCCCGAGCCCGCGGAAGAAGGCCTCGAAGTCCTTCTGCTTGGTGAGCATGGTCTGGTAGATCAGCAGCCGGCTGCCCTGTTCGCTGTCGCTGATCACGGTCTCGAACCCGTCAGTGCCTGTCAGGGCGGCGAACGCCTGGGCGACCAGGTCCTCCCGCTCCGTCGGATAGCAGAATGTCTGGATCCGCAGCCAATGGAAAATGCCCGGCATTCAGACCTTCTCCTTCGGGGGCATGGCCGGCAGCGGCACGGCGGTACGGGCCGGGAAGAGCCTTACGATCTCATCGACGTGCCGGGAGGTGGCGGTGACCACAAAGCGGCCGGCCTTGAACGAGAAGGCGGTGTCGACGCCGGGGCAGACATACGTCCGGTACTTGTTCTTCTTGAAACCGTAGCCAGTATAGTTCTTGATCTCGTCAATATCGCCGGTCCGCCAGTCGCGGATGTCCTGCAGCGGGATCGTCAGCCGGCGGAACAGACTGGTGCGGACCATACCGTCCGCGATGCGGATGCGGATCCGGGAAGCATAGCCGATCACGATGAATGCGGCGAACACCACGGTCGTAATACCGAACTCCAGCCAGTTTGTGCCAAGATCCCAGAGTATGGTCAGCAGGATGAACGCGTCGGTGGCGATGAGCGTGCCGGTCAGCGCAATGAAAGCCGGCCGGGGGAACATTGCCTCGGTCTCTTCGAAGTCGACAGCCATTGCGGCGGAAATCGCCTTCTCTGTTAAATGACTTTTTGCACCGGCCCTGCTGGCTTATGCAGTTTTTATCCGGCTAACAACAAGATTTATATGTAAGGCTGATATCAGAGGGTTAGTTTGGGCCCATAGCTTAGATCGGCTGGAGCGCCCGGCTGATAACCGGGAGGTCGCGCGTTCAAATCGCGTTGGGCCCACTTTTTTCATATTTTTGTATATCCAACTCAAAATCTTTCATGTTCACTATCTCCTTCTGAATAACTAAGCTTTTCGAGGGCGTCCCGCTGGTCGTCCAGCTTGATGCCCAGGTACTTGACCGTCGTGCGGAGGTCCTCGTGTCCGAGGATCGATGCGATGGTCTCCACACGGGTTTTCGCCAGCCACAGCGTGCGTCCAAATGTGCGGCGAAGTGTGTGATTGGCAAACTGCACCTTCGACCGGGCGCAGAGCGGTGCAATAAAGCGTTTATCGTAGCCGGTCCCACCCTCGGAATATCCGCCGAGGAGCGGGTGCCAAACGTACCGGGAATAAATCAGCAGCTGCTCCGGTTCCGGCTGCGGCTTCAGTCTCTGCGCAGAAGCGACGGTCTCGGCCCGCCACTTGAGATAGGTACGGATGGTTTCGGCCACCTTTTCGGGCAGGAAGATGCTCCGCCACTTGCCGCCGAGATGCCCTTGCCGCGCACGTTGATCTTACTGTGCGCGAACTCGACGTCCTGCGGCCGCAGCCGGATGACCTCGACCCGGCGGAGACCGAGACGCAGCTCCAGGTCGACCACCAGCGCCTCGGCGGGTGTGCGGACAGCATTTAGGACAGCCCGGGTTTGTCCGGTATCGAGCCAGTCCGCTCCTGTCCGCCAGTCCTGCGGCCACAGGTAGCCGACATGGCTGATGACGTCGTTGCCGGCATACTGGAGGTACTGTGCCAGGATGGCAATGTGCCAGTGGCGGGTTGCCACGGCCAGTCCTGCATACTCCGTCATGATCAGGTCGATGTCCGCCTGCTCGATCCGGGCGGGGTCGGTGGAGCGACCGTGCCGCTGCAGGATGCGCAGCGACTGCTGCAGCGAGCTGCGGTATCCGCGCAGCGTCTTGGGTGCGCGCTGACGCACCTTCAGGTCATGCAGATAGTCGCAAACGTGGGGATCCACAGGATCACTGCGGATCGTGGTACTCTTCCTGGAACGGTGGCGTCTGTAACCCGGACCGTTGGCAGAGCACGCCGTCAGAGTGGACACACTGGCAGATTTCATCCGACCAGGCTCCTCATGCGACCGCCTGTCTGAGGGGCCGCCGTCCGCGGACCGTGACGTTCCGGCCGCACCTGGGACACCAGCAGACGCGGCCGCCGTCCGCGGTCGCGGTCATATTGTGCGTGATGTCGTGGTGGCATCCCGGACAGCGGACGGTCAGATTGCAGGCGGTCATGGCCGGGACGCCGGAGGACCAGGCGCAGATCCGGCAGGATCTGGAGGAGGCCTTCACCCCGGACGAGCTCGCGCGCATGTCCGCGCGCGGCCTGCTCATCGACGCCACACAGACCGACCCGGAACACCTGGGCGGGGCGTACTTCCGGACGGAGGGCCGGCCCGGATACACGGTCGAGGTCTCCCAGGACGCCGTCGGTGACGGCCGCACCGCGGTCCACGAAGGCGTCCATCAGCTGCGGCAGGCCGAAAGCCGGTCGCAGAATCGGGACCGCAGCGGCCGCACCAACACCGAGACGGGACCGTTCGAACGCAGGCTCGAGGAGCATGAAGTCAAAAAGGAGACTGCAGAACGGCTGTCAAACCCCCGTTCGCGTGAGAACGTGATCCTCGACACCAATGTGATCGACCAGGGCGCAGGCCTGAGCCGGGAGCCCCAGGCGGAGGTGATCAGGACGGCCCACCAGCAAGACCGGTATCTGTACACCAGATCGGTGGATGCCGAACTCAGGAAGACCACCGACCCGAAAAAAGTCGATGGAATACACCGCTTCATTCACCAGCATGAGAAGAACATGATCTCGCCGCCGCTCCCTACACCAGACGAGATAGCCCGCTATCCCCCTAAGCTGAAAAACGACCGCTACATCCTGAGTGACGCTGTAAAGACCGGTACGGACGTCATCGTGACCAACGACAAGCAGTTCTGCCGTCAGGGCAGCGGATACGGCCCGGCGATGATGCGGCCGAAGGAATATCTGACTTCACGGAAAAACAAGAAATGATTTTATACAAAGCAAACGAATATTATAATTAACTCACGGATGTAACCAGACACCCATGCTGAAACCCAGAGTCTAGCGCCTGGGTGTGGGGACTTTTCTTTTTTCGGATCAGATGACGCTTTCACATAAACGAAACACATCTGCGTGCCTAGCTGCGGTCACTGGTTGCCGCACACAAAGACACCTTCTTACGGTTTTACAGGCCTGCCGTCCCGTTCATGAGCGGGCTCACGCCGGTTCCGGGCAGGAATCGTTCCCGTCCGGATCCTTCTTTTCTTTCTGTTCCACCAGCACGCTGCCGCATTCGGGACAGATGCTCAGCTGACAGAGCGGGAACTCCTTCTTACAGACGGGACAGAACATACAGGATGATAAAACGGGATGTGAGTTGAAAAACGTTCTCTGGATACGCTCATTTCGGAAAGGATCCTTCCGGATGAATCGAAAAAAATTCACGCTCAGCTGAACTGTTGTTAAACAGAATGTTAAACGTCGAAACTACCGATGTTGAACATTCTGTTAAACATCAACCAAATTGCCATCGAGCCGTGTAAGGCTTAATTTTACAAATGGTTTGAATCAAGTTTTGGTTTTACGTTATGATCTACTAATGAAAATGGGTGTTTGACAATTTCTCTGTCTATAATGCCTTGCATGTTGAAAATGCATCAACATTTCATATCTTAAGAATAATCTGAATCATGCTCTTTTTATTGTTGCAGTTACATTCTCCGGCTTAATCGTGACCAGTATGCAGTTCGATGACATCATTGCGAAATATCGCTCAGAGGCCTATTCCGAACGCGATAAAGGAGCCAGATTCGAAGAACTGATGGTGCGGTATTTCATGACCGACCCGACATATGCGTCACAGTTGGACTGGGTAAAGTCTTGGATGAACTTTCCGGGACGCAAAGATCTAGGTGGACGGGATACCGGCATTGACTTGGTGGCCAAAAGCAAGATCGGCGAGTACTGGGCGATTCAGTGCAAATGCTATGCCAAAGACCACCGGGTTTCCAAAGAGGACATGGACACTTTCATCGCCACCTCCGGCCGGCGGTTCCGTGATGAAGACGGAAAAGAGCAGGTTTTCTCGCTGAGAGTCATAGTTGCCACCACCGACAACTGGGGGGAGAATGCCATTGAGGTCACCGGTGACCAGAGCATTCCGGTTACGATCATCTCGCTGACAAATCTAAATGAAGCGGCGGTGCGGTGGGATGAGATCGAAGAAGGGGCACATGGTTCTACCGCACGTAAGGAAAAATATACGCTCAAGCCTCACCAACAGGAAGCTGTGGATAAGGCCGTTGAGCATTACCGCCACAATGACCGCGGCAAAATGATCATGGCCTGCGGCACCGGAAAGACTTTCACGTCACTGAAAATTGCCGAGGCGCTGCTGAATAACCACGTGGGCAAACAGCCGAGTTGCCTGTTGTTCCTGACCCCTTCCATTGCATTAGTCGGTCAAACGCTGAGGGAATGGATGGCCAACACCAGTTCGGATCTGAACCCAATCTGTGTCTGCTCTGATCCGAGCGTATCCAAGCGGCGGACGGAGGACGACATCGGTGAACGGGTCGAAGACCTGGGCATTCCAGCCACCACTGACCCGGGGCGGATCGCTTTCCAATACAAGGTCAGCAGCAAGTCAACAGCTATCTTTTCTACCTACCAGTCGCTGGATGCGGTCATCTCTGCCCAGCAGCATGGTCTGCCCGAGTTCGACTTAATCATCTGCGATGAAGCCCATCGGACAACTGGCACAATCCTGTCTAAAAACGATGAGAGCAATTTCACCAAGGTCCACGATAACGATCTGGTCAGGGGCAGGAAACGGCTGTACATGACCGCCACCCCGCGGCTGTACGGAGTCAAAGGAAAAGAGGATGCCAAGAAGGCTTCTGTGGTCTTGTGCTCGATGGATGACCCGAAAATCTACGGTGAAGAGTTCTACAGTATCACTTTCGGTCGGGCAGTGGAACTCGGCCTGCTCTCCGACTACAAAGTTCTCATCCTAACCGTACCGGAAAAGGATGTACCGGATATAGTCAAGAAACATTGGGTTCAAGAAGACGGAACCATCGACGTGGATGCCCGCTGCAAGATCTGGGGCTGCCTCAATGCCCTTGAAAAGAACGTCGCATACGATGAGACCCTGAAGACAACAGACCCAGATCCTATGCGGTCTGCGGTCATTTTCTGCCACTCCATAGCCGCCTCCAAGATTGTCACCAAAACGTTTAACAAAATGTCGCATGAGCCGCTGAGTCCCATTCATTTGGAAGTACAGCACATCGACGGAAGGATGAAAGCCAGCGACCGGGAACAGATGATGAACTGGCTGAAAAAGGGCGACGAGAACGGAGGCTGCCGGGCACTCTCCAACGTCCGGTGCCTGAGCGAAGGAGTAGACGTTCCTGCGCTGGACGCAGTCATATTCATGGGCACCAAAAGCTCGCTGATCGACGTGATCCAGTCTGTCGGTCGCGTGATGCGGCAGGCTCCCGGCAAAAAGTACGGTTATATCATCATCCCGCTCGTCGTACCGGAGGATGAAAATCCGGAAGATGCACTTAACAACAACGATAATTACAAGATTGTCTGGGATGTCCTGCGGGCTCTGCGTTCCCATGATGAACGCCTGGACGCAGAGATCAACACCTTCAATATGCGGAAGGACAACCACAACGGTCACATTCATATTGCCCGTCCCTACGGATTCGGCGGTACCGATGATGGGAGTGATGGCGATGACATACTGTTGGGAGGCGGCCAGTACTCACTGGACGATTTCGGCAACGCCTTGCTGGCCAGGCTGGTCCTGAAAGTAGGTGACCGGGACTATATCGAGAACTGGGCCAAGAACGTCGCCAAAGTCATGCCAGACCTGACAGCCCAACTCAACAAGATCTGCATGCACGAGGAATACGGCTATAAACAATACCAGCCGGCATTCAACCGCTATCTGCGCGGTCTGCGGTTCTGCGTCAATAACAATGTAGATGAAAAGACAGCCATAGATATGCTGGCTCAGCAGATCGTTACAAAACCAATTTTTGAGAAATTGTTCGCCTCGGATGGTTTCGTCATGCAGAACTCCGTCTCCCAGACCATTGACGAAATGCTGAAGGAGATCGACGCCAAGGACGGTCTGAAGGAGATCGACGATCAGCTTTCAGAGTTCTATCACAGCGTTGAGATGACACTCAGCCAGATCAATACCGCGGATGGAAAGCAACGGGTAATTACCGCGTTATACGAAAAATTCTTCAAAAATGCCTTCCCGAAGGACCAGGCCATCAACGGTGTGGTCTACACACCTGTGGAGATTGTTGATTTTATCATCCATTCCGCTGCTGATGCTCTGAAGACAGAGTTCAACATTGATATAAACGACGAGAATGTCAATATCCTCGACCCGTTCACCGGAACTGGGACCTTTATTGCCCGGCTGATGGAGACAGGCATCATTAACAAAGAGAATCTGGAACGGAAGTACCGGCACGAGCTCTTTGCCAACGAAATCACTCTGCTCGCTTACTATATTGCAACTGTCAACATCGAGAATACGTTTGTCCGGATGTCCGGCAAGACTGAGTATGTCCCATTCGACAACATCCTGCTGACCGATACTTTCAATCTCGATTACATCTGCAACCAGACCACCGAGCAGCAGTCGCTGGACGATCAGGAGACCTTCAAGCAAAACAAGACCCGGATCCGCAGGGAACATAACACTCCGATAACTGTCATCATTGGCAATCCACCGTATGGAGCTAACCAAAAATCAGCTAATGATGATGCCAAAAAGAGAAGATATCTCAGTGGAATTGATCATAGGATAGAGGCCTCGTATCTAGATAGCTCTCTGTTCACCAGTAAGGGAAACATCAATTCAGTTTATGACAACTATGTCCGGGCTTATCGTTGGGCCACCGACCGTATCGGCAACAACAATGGCATTATCGGCTTCGTCACACCCAGCGGCTGGCTTACCGGTAGTGCCTTTGAAGGATTCCGCAAATGTATCGAGCGTGAATTCAAAAAGATCTTTGTATTCAATCTCAGAGGAGACCAAAATGGCGGCAACTGGCGGGAAGAAGGGGAAAAGATATTCGGTCAAGGGTCAAAAGTCGGTATTGCTATCACATTGTTATTGAAGCGGAAAGACTTCACAGGAAAAGCTCAGATTGAGTATTTTAAAACCCCAGATTATGCAAAACGTAATCAAAAACTCAAGCTACTCACGGACAACGATTCTTTTGACCAGATGATGGTCAAAAAAGAGCTTACAGTCTTGAATCCAAAGTCCAACGGCGACTGGATCGTTGAGCGGAATAAAGCTTTTCAAGATCTCGTTCCGCTTGCCGGAAACACCCACAAGAAGTTTGGGTCTTACGTCGAAAACACTATTTTTGTCGGATATTCAAATGGATACAAAACAAATCGTGATTCGTGGTCATACAATTATTCAAAAGAAAATGTAATTAACAATATGAGCAAAATGGTTGATGAATACAACTTGCAATTGTCATTAAATGAACAAGTGTTCGACTCTACGAAAATATCTTGGGATTCTACATTAACTAACGAGTTTAATAGGAAGAAAAAAGCGCTATTCAATGTACAGTATGTTGCAATTGCTCAGTATAGGCCCTTCTCAAAAAGATGGTTTTATTCAGACAAGATGATGATTAACACTGCGTCTGAATCAATTATGTTTCCTACTACTGAAACAAAGAACCTGCTTATTTGTGTCTCTGGAATCGGTGTAAAAAAAGATTTCTCATGTTTGATGACAGATAAAATGACTGATCTTGAGATTGTAGGCAAAAGCCAGTGTTTTG
>DAEQ01000006.1:0-309419 GCA_002495325.1 Methanomassiliicoccaceae archaeon UBA593 | reverse complement strand
GGCAAAAGCCAGTGTTTTCCACTCTATTGGTATGAAGACAGCAGCGACATTCGGATCAAGAACAAGCAGACCAGTCTGTTAGGCGAAGAAACCGAGGTCAGACACGACGGCATCAGTGACTATGCATTGAAGACGGCCCAGGCCAAATACGGCTCGGATGTAACCAAGGAGGACGTCTTCTATTACATCTACGGCTACCTGCACTCACCGGACTATCGGCAGGCGTTCGCCGACGACCTAAAGCTTTCGCTGCCACGGATCAGTTTTGTTCCAGAACGGAAAGACTTCGACGCTTTTGTCAAAGCCGGCCGGGAGCTTGCAGACCTGCATCTAAATTACGAACAGATCGCCCCGCCGACTGGGGTCACTGTCAACGGTCAGGCCGACGTCCATGACATTCTCGTGAATCCTGACCTGTGCCGGGTCACCAAGATGAAACTGTTGCCGGCAGAAGGAAAACTGGTCTACAACCAGTATCTGACGGTCGAACATATCCCTGCTGAGGCCTTTGAATATGTGGTAAACGGCCGTACGGCCCTGGGCTGGCTGGTGGATCAGTATCAGTACAAAGTGGACAAAGACTCAGGCATCATAAACGATCCCAACGAGTTCGCCGGTGGACCGTACATCCTGAAACTGGTGCTTTCGATTATCGGTGTAAGTGTCAAGACGGTCGAAATCGTGAAAAAACTGCCTCATCTTGAATTTACACATTAAACTGCGATTAGAAAATGAAAATTTCTCGGAACTGTCCGAAAAGAAAAGAATGTTTAAGTAAGAAAAAGGACGATAGATTAATGTTGTTCCCATGCGGGTGCCGAAAGGCACTGTACCTGCGGAAGCGATGCAGTTACGCGCTGCATCCATGAGAACGACCCTTCTTCTGCCTTCCTTGTCAATCGAATGATTCAAATGTCATTGAGAAGGAATGTCTATGAATATATCTTAACTTGACAACTGTCCCATTATTCTTGTCATCATTTCAGTTAATTCATCCTTGTACTGTTGATGTATATTGCCACTTTCATCCACAAGTCCTTGTTTAGCTTCTATCTTCCTTTCTTTTTTATCTCTTACATCAGGAGCAGGGATTACTTCGATATGATAATCAGGATAGTGTTCTTTGGCCGTATTCGCATCATCTTCTTTATCATTATCAAAAATAGCAACGACGTGTTTATACCCGAGCTCTTTGAACATTTTTAAAAAAAGAGACATATTATCTGCGCCACCAACTCCCCAGCCATAAAAAGTTCCATTAAGTTTGATATCAAGCTGGTCAAGAATTTTATTGTACATTACCACGTCGTCTTGACCTTCCACCAATATGACATTGTCTTCTAAGAAGAAAATTTCCTTTGCATCGAGTCCCAAAATGTGAGGATTGTGTAAATTATTTAAAAGTCCAGACATATGCTTACAAATATCTCTAGATAATGGATACGCAGTGATTACACCGGCGTTTCTGTCATCTACAACGCGAATTAATTTGGCACCGTTAACTATCGAATGCCAGTCTACAAAATACGGCGAATGGGTGCTCAGTACAATCTGCCTATCTTTTGAATATTCTTTTAAAAATTCTAAAACTCTTTTCTGAACAGAAGGATGAAGAGACAATTCGGGTTCATCAATCACAGTCATTGATCCTTCCTCAGAATCATACAGTGCATCGCAAATTTCGATTACACCCCAAACTCCATCGCCGAGCCCCTCACCGCTATGCGTTCCATTTGTGTCTGTTATTTTCATATAATACGATCCACTATCTTTTTTATCGATAGTCCAATTTAATTCATATCCCAGTAATTTTTTTATCAATGGATCGATTTTTGACTTATTCTTCATCATTGTGTTTAATCTGTACTCGAAACCGGGTAAGGATGGATTTCTATTTCCGAATTCTGGGTTACGCTCATAATCAGTCCTATTCATTTTAGAATTTGGAAATTCCTGAGCGACTGAACGTCTTGATTTTAAAACAAAACACTTTAAATTTGAAATTACACTCTGATTTGTACAACTAACATCTACTTCACTGCCGCCTGATGCAACAGTTTTCATTTTGATTGAACTGTTATCACTCATTGTCAAGGACAACGTTACTCCTTTTGATTTACCATTACGTTTTCCTTCTGAAAAACTAGGGCCTGAGAAAGTGGAGCCTGATCCATGGCATTTGTTGAACGCTTGAAGAGCTTCTGAAATCGTACTTTTTCCAGAATTGTTAGAGCCAACAATGAATGTAAATCCACTTCCTTCTTTGTCATTAGGAATTGCAAATTCAATATTGCATTCTTTAGAGAAACCACGAAATCCTTCTATTGAAAGACTTTTTATCATAATTGGTAAACGATTAATCTAATAATATAATTGATTCCAATTCAGAATGCAAAGAATAATCGTGTTGATACATAATTGAATGAATTCAAAATCAAAAGTTCGATAACAATCTATCAAACATATAGTGAAATGCAAAGACAATGAATCCGCTGGTTCCAAAAAGCAATCGTCGGGACGAATGCAATCGGAACATTATACTTTTTACTGGACAGAAATCTGAAAGCTTTCGGCCTTACGAGAAAGGAAAAATGGCAGATCACATTGTCAACAGCCATTATTTATGAAAAAGCTCTCAAAATGTTTCAAACCTCACCGGGAGGGTCGCCGGGTCCGGTGCCGTAGATGAACCAGAACCAGCAGTCCTCCGTGTCATTGCATTCTGCCCCTCTGGCGAGGGATTCGAGGCCGTAGACCCATCTGGCCACCAGAAATCCTCTCATCGTCAGTTCGACGTATATCGCTCTTCCTCCGTATCTGCCTCTCTCCTGAGATATGACGCAATCCCGATCGAACTCTTCGAGGATCCTCTTCATCCTGCCGCATCTCGACACGTCCCTGTAGATCTCCATCTTCTTCCGGACGCCGTAGTTCACGTACAGGTACTGCAGCAGCCTGCTTTTGAGAGAGTCTTGAAGGGAGTCCATCCGCATCCGGTTTACCGAAGGCTACCGGTTATCAATCGCCTCCTCTTCCGGATGTTCACTGTGTTCCGATGAATTTACGTCCGGCATGCAACCGCACTCTCGTTCTTTGGAGTATTGGTTCCGCTTCCAACACAGTATGTCAGGCATACAGAGCACAGACAGTGCTCTTGTCACTCACGTGAATCTTCCCAGGATTTTGGTTTCATAAAATCAGGAATGCGGGGCTTGGATGTACGCTCTTCGTCACGTTTGCCCTCAATGTATTCGTCCATTCTGGCAGGATCATCTATCATGACGCTGGATTCGATCGCTCTCTTCAGACGCCAGAGGATGATCTCATCCATCTCTTTCAAAGACTCGATCTCCTTTCTGAGTTCCTCTATTTCTTTTTCGCAATCTCTGTCCGACATGGCCATGCAAGTGTTTTGCAGGGATATACGCTGTTTCGTTCCGGATCCGGAAAATACGGCTGCGGGCTGTTTTTCTGTATATCGTGTCGACAGACGTTTACGCGGCGGGAATAACGATGTCCGGAACGGGCAGGAAAGGACGCCGTTCCGCCGCCATGAAGGTGTAAACACACGGACCGAGGGGCCGAGGTGCCGTATACGGGCGTATACAGCGTTCTAGGTCCTATTGACGGCAGAACAGAACGCAGAACAGCACGAACAAAGGAGAAGGAGGTAAGAATATGATATTCTGGAGCAGATTCACAGGAAACAGCCGGGCCGAGAATCCGGATATCGCGAAGGCGCAGAAGCAGGCCAAGATCGAGAAGATAAAGGCCGACAGCGTCAAACAAGCCGCCAAGATCGACAGATACAAGGCACGGACGAAGGTCGTCAGCGAGAGCGGGTACAGCCGCGGGGCGTCGCCGGGAGGTTCGCGGACGTCGCCGGTGAAAGCAGAACACCATGAAACGCGCCGGCCCCGGTCTACGAGCGAGGCGGTTCAACCGGCCGCTGCGCGGGAAAGTAATTTCACTCAGACCAACATCAGCAGATACCATGAACCGGGCTCGAAAGTCACCGCGGCACAACGGGCCGGGCAGCTGAAGACCGGGAAAGGGATGGGAAGATGATCACAAGAAAGGATAATTCAGAAAGCCGCACCTACCGGCGGGACCGGTTGGGAAGGTTCTCGCACCGGAACTCTCCAGGACGGTTCCTGGCGGCAGTGCTGGCCGCCGTCCGCCCGCTGCCGAGAACGGAGACGAGAGTGTCCGGCACCGTCCTGGTGGACGAGTCCGGGGACCTGGGCCGCGGGCCCGGGTCCAGCCGGGCCTTTACCATGACGGCCACGGTCACCGGGGACCCGGACGAGCTCGCGGCGATCGCCGGCCGGTATCCGAGGAACACCAGAACGAACGGAAGAGGTCCGGACGAGCTCAAGTTCAAGACCTCGAGCGACTCCGTCCGGCTGGACGTGCTGAGGGACGTCATGGCCACCGGTCCGAGCATTCATGCGGTCGTGGTCGGAAAACCGGAGATGTTCCACTCGACCAAGCGGCAGGTGTACGAAAGGTCGGCCGAGGCCCTCATGGATGATGTCATGAGAGACCCGGTCCTCCTGACGGCCAGAGGGCCGATAAGGGTCGTCTACGACGACCATCAGTATCTCAGAGGCGGGACCGGCGAGAGAATCGCCGGAAAGGCGGCGGAAACGTACGGTGTCAGGCTGTCTTCTGTAGAAACCGCCGACTCGGCCGGATACGCGCCGCTTCAGGCCCACGACTTCGTGGCCGGCGCGGTCGGATCCAAGTACAACAGCGGCCGCCGGGAAGACTTCGATCTCATCGGGTCCAGAGCAAAGGTCAGGAACATAAGGATAAAAAGGTGAACTGCCCGGGGAGTGCCGTGCCGGCAAGCTCACCCATCGGTCTTACGTTCAATCATATCATGGACCGACGACATATTTATAGGCTGCGGAAACGGCGGCCTGCCCGCCGTCTCCTTCATGAACGGGCTCACGCCGGTTCCGGACGGGTGCCGTCTTCGTCCAGATCTTCCTTCTCTTTCTGTTCCACCAGCACGCTTCCGTATTCGGGGCAGATGCTCAGCTGGCAGAACGGGAACTCCTTCTTGCAGACGAGACAGAACATACAGTATGACGAAACGGGATGTGAGTTGAAAAGCGTTCTCCGGATACGTCGTTGTGATAGAGATCCTTCCGAGTGCTTACCGTATTCAGACGTACTTGACCTTTCAATGTTTTTGTTTTCTGTCGATTTGAGAATGGTCCGTCTGGGAGCACTGGCCCGCAATCAGATCGGACACTGGGTGTTCCTGATGGATGCAGTGTTTGATTCTGTGAACGCAATTGCTTCAGAGTCGCATTATGCAGTGCAGCGTTCGCAATGTTCGTTGATTGGTCTTATGCTGTTATCCGCATTTCCTTCTGGTCCATGGGGGCGGCAACGTCTGTCAGACATCATTCGAAGCTAGCACAGAGAAGACGACAGACATGCGGTCGCAACCACGCGGGCAGTCGGTGCCGTGAAAATACCGACGCCATTGATGCATCGAAACCCGTTGCCGATGCAATTTCCAGAACGGTCCGGCAACATAGGTTTTTAAAGTTCAGAGGCGATTTAAATACGGGGATGGAAAGAAGGTGCGTTAATGTCAAAGATATATGTTATACATCACGCAACGGAGAACTATCCCGCATTCACGAGCGACATCGTCACTCCAATCCTGGCCGGGCTGTCGGGAAACATGGGACAGCGCATACAGCTGCGTGATGACACGGGCGACTGCAAGAAGAGCGAAAGGGAACGTGACCTTTACAGCGAATTCACCGCGCTGTACTGGATCTGGAAGAACCGCAGACAGGCTCCGACCGACAAAATCGGGCTCATGCACTACCGCTCCTTCCTGGACATCAGCGATAATGAGGAGAGAAAGAACTACTACTCGTTCGAGACACGCTTCGGCTACACCAAAGATACTATAGACAGGACGATGAGAGACAAGGAACGCGTGAACATCAACGGTGAGGGTATAAAGACGAAGGGAGTGGACGTGATCACGAGCCCTCCCATGTTCTTCTCGGAGAGCCTCTACGAGCAGTTCAACTGCTGCCATCCGTTTGCCCCTAAGCTCTTCGATACATCCAGGGATCTTCTCAAGGAGAATTCCAAGTACTCGGACATGGCCGGGTTCTTCGATGAGCATTTCAACAAACGCAACGTCTACGGCTTCTACAAGTGTCTCTCGGTCAGCACCTGGGAATACTTCGATCAGTACTGTTCGTTCATGTTCTATATGCTGGACGGGCTGTACGGGAGGCTGGGCGACAAGATAGTGAAGGAGCTCAAGATGATCAGAGGTCCGGACAAGCCTGAAACGCAGCATGAAAATGCCTTCAGGCTGCTGGCCTTCATGGGCGAGCGTCTGACCTCCTTCTTCATAGCTTATTCCATAAAAACGAACAAGTTCGGTGTCGGCGTAGCCGACAGATGCCACTACGAGAGCATGAGCGATTATATGTCGTCGGTATATCCTGTCGTCAAGGACCGGTACGGCAGGAATCTCAAGATAATGCTGCGTGCGTACAGCATCAGCCTGCAGGACCACATGGCCATAACCGACATGGGAGAATTGGACAGGATTAAGAGCAAGGGGTATTTCCTGGACGGGCCTCTCGGGTACATCTACTCAGAGAAACACCCATCGGTGGTCGTTTCACCGGTCTACAGGTACGTCTCCGGCGACCAGCATGCCTACACCAGGGACCCGAGCTCTCTCAGCGGCTATACTAAGGACAAAGTCCTCGGATACTCCATGGACTCTCCAGGCACGGAGCGTCTCCATCTGAACGAGTACTGCGGTGTCGGCCTTCCGTACGGCAATGTGCCGTCCATCGACCCTGAGGAGTTCCCGCACGTCGGCTATGACCCGGACAATCCGTACATGGACCTCATGGCGGATCTGGGATACCTTCACAGCGGTGATTTCAGAGATGAGGCTTGAATTCGAACGGCGCTGCCGCCGGCAGACCGCACAGAGGTCCGGACGTATCTAAAACGCCGGAGAACGGTTTCCGCCGGCGGTCCCCGACATCTTTCCGCTTCTCAAGGCGCCAGCGCATACCTCGGACTTCGTTATGTTACGGGCAGCCAACTTGCGCCTGCGCGTATGAGGAACGGAAGGAAAGTCGACCGGATAAAAGATGACCGATGAGATCGGTGGCTGCAATCGTCGTTCAGGAACTCGGCCGTCCATTATGCAAAGGAAAATATGATGTACCGTCGGGATTGGCGGAAGTCATCGGATCTGTTCATGCACAAAAAGAATGCCTCAGATGCAAAGGCTCTTTATCCATACAACCGATTTATAATCCGGTGATCAAAACGGATACCAGAACGAGTAACGTGCTGTTCATATACATGATGGTGCTGCATTCCAGCCTGTCTAAGGAATCCTGCGCCGGCTGCCCCCTGATTCAGACCATAAACGACCTCAGCAACTGCAATGATGACGAATACAGGAGTGAGAAGATGACCGAAATACTCAACAAGGAACTGAAAGATCATCCGTGCCCCCTGCTGAAAGAATATCCGTCGGAATGAAAGGACTGGAGACCGGTGCGGCGGCTCTGTCACAATAATGCCGGAGACCGCACCGAATGTCCGAGCACATCTTAGATTACTGGGGACTGGCTTCAACCGCGATCCTCGATATCTTTCTGCTTTTCAAGGTGCCTCGCGTATACATCAAACACTGTTCGTATTACGGACGGCGGTAAACCTGGTTTTCCGGTCCGGCGGTGAAAAACTACAATAATGTTGAAGAAGGAACATACCATCAACCCCCAAATAAGGTTACGCGGCAGGATATCAGAGGATGAAAAGGGAAATACGGGGCACCTGGGTAGCCAGTCTGGCATATTATTCCCTGCGGCTTTACGCATTCAACAGCAGCTTACGCGGGCGAATCGATCGCTTACATTTCGTATACTGGCCGATACCACTGATGAAGAAATATGCGGCGGTGTGTTGGTGGAACAGAAAAAGGGAGGGATTCGGACGGGGGCGGTCCTTATCCGGACCCGGCACGGGTTCCTTCATGAACGAAACGACAGCAGGCCATCGTTTTTGACCCTTTCTGCCGTACGGTATTCCGTGGGGGTGCATCGATAATGACAACTCCGACACAGTTTCTGAGAATCCGTTGCCCAGAAGTAAGGATGAGTGGTTGACAGCGCGCCTGCTTTCCCGTACGCTTGCGCAATACAGTACACGACAGGTACGTTAGCGGGCTTAACTTCCGGGTTCGAGATGGGACCGGGTGAACCCCGCTGCTGTGGCCGTCAGACCAAAACGTAGCATTCATACATTATATTTAAAGATTTTCACAATGGCCATTCTTTTTATCGGAAACAATCTGCACTGCAGTCGTTCTGCTTCGAACTGAACGGCTGCTGATCGAATATTTTCAGGAAATATACCGAATGCGGGGTTTAAGTCAGCACAGACCGGCCCTTTCTAGATCGGACCGCTCCGGCATGGTGGCGTTGGCTTCAAACCGTACACGGTTGGGAAACATGTTCTTCAGGCCCCATTCGGCCAGGGAAACGAGGATCGGCAGCAGAGAAAGGCCGCGCGGTGAGAGCGAATACTCCACGTGCTTCGGCGATTCGGAGCGGACATCGCGGATGATCAGACCGTCCTTTTCCATTTCCTTGAGCTGCAGTGTGAAGATCCGCGGGGAAATCCCCGGAATGCCACTCATCAGCTGGTTATAGCGCATCGGCTCGCGGCGGTGGGCAAGTTGGCACATGATGACGGTTTTCCACCGCCCTTCGATAACCGACATGGCCGCATCGACCGCGCAGTCGAATCTTGGCTCTTTCATACTGATTTAATCTACGCCCGACTATAAGATGGTTGGTGCTATACATTTTGTTAGTTAACCTCGGAAGTTCACTTTTTCTGGAAGATGATTTTCGAGTTTCTGTTGTTGGCGCGGAGCGATTCGGCACATCCCTCGGCCTCGGTGCGGATCAGTTTAGTAGTGCGCCCCCGTATCCGACAGAATGTACAACAACTTTCGCAACGTCTCCATTGCGGTTCACAGATTGCTGTCAGCAGGTATGTTTGATTTGCAGGGGGCTGTTTCTGGATGTTATGGTTCTCCTTCCGGGGGTGAGTCAGTATGTGATCAACATGGTTATTTCTATCGATATGTATATGTATTGTAGGATGAATATGATATCACGTACAAGGTCATGTCTGTAAAACAGGCCTTTGCCGTCTACATGGAGGCATATTGATGAAAGAAGTAGGTCACAGGGCCATTGTGGACGCAGCACTTGATCTGGAGAAGACCGAACGCACGCCCGTAAATAATTTTTCGAACATCGTGACAGCCACATCTGCGGGTATGACTCTGGATGATGTGAGACGTAATCCGAAAGCATCTGCGGAATGTTCTCTCAGATATGCCAAGATATCGAAATCCGATTTTGTCAAACCGGTGATAGATTCTCAGACGGTATTCCTGGACGTCGGGGAGGATGTGAAGATGAGCAGCAACAGCTACGGCATGATTAAAACCCCTCTTGTACAAACACCAGAGCAGATCGACGATCTTGCGTTGTACGATCCTTTTGCGGCCGAGGAGTGTCCGCAATTCACAGAATGTTATGTGCATAATCTGGAGGAGTTAGCCAGGTCTATAGACGAGGACTATCATATCTGCGGTTTTTCATGGGGGCCAGTGTCCATGGCAGGATATCTGTGCGGGGCGGATAACCTGCTGATGGACATGATGCTCAACCCGGATCTGGCCAAGAAGATGATCTCGAAGACGTCCAGATTCTCTGCGGATATTCAGAGAAAATGCATAGAAGCCGGTGCAACTGTCATGTGGATGTCCGATCCTACAGCCTCGGAGGATATGATCTCGCCCGATTATTTCAGAGAGTTCGATGCAGGGCCTATCAGGGACGTAGTCAAGCGTGTAAAAACGGAAGGAAAAATCCCTATATTTTTACATATGTGCGGTCAGACGCTGCATACCATGGAGCAGCTTCCGGACATAGGCATACAATGTTTCAGCTGTGATTCCGCTGTGGATCTTTCTGCTGCCAAATCGGCAGTCGGCGGACGTATGGCTTTGATGGGGAATATATCTCCAACGCAGACCCTGTACGAGGGTACGCCCGAGCAGGTGACAGAAGAGGCATATCGCTGCATAGACGAAGCCGGATACAACGGGGGTTTCATCCTGTCATCTGGTTGCGAGGTTCCAGGCAGAACCGCGGACGCCAATGTGGCGGCTATGGGCAAGGCCGGAATCGAATATTGGAGCGATAGCAATTCCGAACGCAGAGCAGAGAATATGAGAAAGCAAGAATGATTGCAATCGGACATGTCGTATGTTCGTATTGTCTGTCATCGACGGTTGCATACCGTTTGACGATGCACATCCATAACGGAATGCTGATCTCCGGCGTAGATCCCGATACTCGTGACCTAATGCTCGGAGCATCCCGATTCCATATTTAATGTGGCATGTACGGATTTACATAAGCTACGGATGGCAACCCTACTCTATGCTTTGTAACCTGTGCTTATGTTCCGCTGTTGCTGCCATCTGTTCTGAGTGTATGTTCAGCGAATGTGCTGCTTTTCGGTATGCGGCTGTGATGCCGTGTAGCGTAACTCTCGGAAAAGACTGTACCGCCGAAATCTGATCAATGAGGTCTTCTTGTGGAGTGTGACGACCGTACTGTGGCCGTTCATTTCAATGCCTGTAATCTTCGTTTGCGATATACCGGTTGACGGTATCGGTCATTTATTTCTTGTCTTCAGATGCAGTGATGTTTTTTGTTATCGATAAAGCTCTTCTTAAACGAGATCAGCGTAATCCTGAAATCCGACACATCATTTTTTCTGTTTAAGCAAGGTTCCTCTGCAAAACCGATATGTTTTTTTTGCATACACCTATTTAAATCCTATTAAATGAGATTAAAACTATTGTCCCTACAGTAATTGAACATTGCAAAAATTGTTTGTACGTCTTATTTTTTCTGATATTTGCCATCCTTCTTGTGGGAAACTATGCGTGATCCCTCGTTATTTGCCTTAAGAGTCTTCACATACTCTTCAGCTTCCGCCTTGGTATTGAAAAGTTTTGTGGCTCTTAAGGCTCCTTCCGCCTTGATCTGCCACTTTCCGTCCTCGGCGCGTTTGGTGATATGCCAGATCTTGGGTTTGTCGGATTCGTCGGTCACGGTCTTTTCCTCGGCCGGCGCGGTCTTTTTCGGCTCGGCCCTTGGTTTGGTCATCGTCGCCTCATCCTCGGGAGAGGCCTTCTTTTTCTCGGCTTTCCTGTCCTTTTCGGTCCTTTTGCCTTTTGCTTTCGAGAAGAATGACATCGGCTCACCTCTGTTCCAGGACCTTTATCACATGCCAGCCGAACTCGGTCTTGACCGGGCCGACGATGTCGCCTTTCTTGGCCGCGAAAGCGGCATTCTCGAACTCCTTGACCATCTGGCCCCGGCGGAACCAGCCGAGGTCGCCGCCCTTCTTTTTCGAAGGGCAGGTTGAATATCTCTTGGCCAGTTCACCGAAGTTCTTGCCGGCCGCTATGTCTGCTTTGATCTTTTTTGCCAATTCCTCGTTTTTGACGAGGATGTGAGCCGCGTGTACCTCTTTAACCATAGATCAAGCATGGGTTTCCACGATATTATAATGCGCGACTGCAAGGACGCCGGTTGCAGGCCTGAAAAATCGTTTTTCTGACCGCTGGCTCGGCGAAAACCGTTATAATGGGGTTTCCCATAACTGAAGACAATGAACGGGACCAACCGGAAACTCCTTTACGCGATGGCCGCCGTCGCTTCCGTCTATCTGCTGCTGACCCTGCTGTACAGTATTGCCGGCATTCTTGACAGTGGTGAATACTGTGTGCGTGTGTTTAGCGTCTCTGCGGCGGTAAGCGGGGTCCTGGCGGGCGCGACCGATCCAACCAACTGGTACTTAGATCTAGGTGTGAAGCTGCCGCCCGACTTCGTATCCTCGTTCAACAGTCTGCTCGATGCGGTCTTCTGGACACCACTTGCGGCCGTCCCGCAGGTGCCGGCCTACGTGTGGAAGGCGGTCTTCGCCGCCGTCGGCTTCGTGCTGACCCTGTGCAGTCTGTTCTCGAAGTACGGCGGCAGGGCCTCCGGTCCGGCGGACGACCCGCAGGAATACCTCATCACCCACCGGCCGTTCGCGCCGCTCATGATGCTGCTGATCCCGTGGAACATCTTCCGGAGCACCTGGCATTACCATCACGTCCCGGTCATCATCCCGATCGTCCTGCTGCCGTTCCTGCTGCCCTATGCGCTCTTGGCTGAGATTCCGGTCATCATCGTTTTTCTCATCGAGGAACTGGCGGTCCGGATCTGGGTTTACCGTGCGGCACAGAAGGACGAAGCGGAATACACCGAAGAGGTCGGCTGGGGCGTCTGTCCTTACTGCCGGGCGAAATTCAAGCGGCCGCGGGTGGTCTGCTCCGTATGCAAACTTGAGATGAACTATCCGATCCCGGGCCCGCACGGTGTCAATTACCACACCTGCAACAACGGCCACAGGCTGCCCAGCACCAACCGCGACGGTATCCGCGGCCGGTTAGACGCCGTCTGTCCCCGCTGCGGCAAACGGATCAAGACGCACGAGGCAAAACCGCTGGTGTTTGCGATGGTCGGTGCCGTCGGCGCCGGCAAATCCACTCTGATGCTGGCGGCGGCCGAGAACCTCTGTGATGTTGCCAACCGGCGCGGGCTCAGCACCGAAGCGCTGACGCCCGGCATCTCCAAGCAAGCCCAGGCCGACCGGGCCCGGGTCGCTCCGACCAAACCCGGCGAGTTGGGCTCCGAGTGCCTGTTTGTCCGGTCGCGGGACCTGCATGAGCGGGAACTGGTGTTCAACGACATCTCCGGTCAGGAGTTCGAGGCCGACGAGAACCGGAACTATTTCGAGGAATACTATCAGTACTGTCACGGGCTGGTCTTTGTTATCGATCCCGCCGACGTGTCGGCTGTGTTCAACTCCCGGTCGCCGACCAAAGGCACCAAGACCACGCCGGAGACCGTCTTCGATTCGTTCTTCCAGCTGTTCACCACGATCAACCGGGCCGGCCCGTCTACGGTTTCGGACGTGCCCCTGGCGATCGTGCTGAGCAAGACCGGTCTTCCGGCCGCGGCGGCGGCGCTCGGCCGGAAGACACCTGAGCAGTTCCTGCGGGACTGCGGACAGGGCGGGTTCGTGGACAACGCGGCAGCGGCCTTCCGGAACGTGCGGTACTTCAAAGCCGATGCGCTGAAGGACGACAGCGAGGCCGCGGCGCCGTTTCGCTGGATCCTGGAGACGGCCGATCCCCAGCTGAACGCGAAACTGACCGCTTCAGCGGTTCCGCAGAAATGAGCGGTACTCAGGGTCGAACCACTGGCCGCCCCTGCCGGCCGAGCCGTCGTAGAAGATGCTTTGGTTCGGACAGCGGTTCATGCAGGCCAGGCAGAGACTGCACTGCGGAGCGGTCCATTCGGGGCTGCCGTTCGTCTTGCTTTTGATGATCCGGTCCGGACAGACCTCCGCGCAGCGGCCGCAGCCCGTACAGAACGGGGCGACCGAGAAATGGGAGGTGTGGCGGTATTTTTGGTACGACCGCGCGGCCAGAGCAGTATGAAGGCCCGGCATCTTACCGGCCGTGGACCGGTCTTCGACCGTCTGACGGGTTTTGACCGCGGCGGCGATATCGACGAGCCTGACGTCGGCGGCCCGGCGTATCCTGTCCGCCTGGGCCCCGGTATCAGCCGGATACCAGGGGATCGAGTTATTGGGCATGACGAGCCCGAAGGAAGCGCTTATCTTCAGGCCCAGGGACTTCAGACGGCCGGTCAGGACACCGGCAGCGTTGCCGGTGCATTCGCCGCAGGTGATAACCGCGAAGACGTACGGGTCGGCGGCCCCGGTAAGCTGCAAATGCGCGAGGAAGTCCGTGACGGTCTGCGGCAGCGAGTAACAGTAGACCGGGAAGACGAAGCCCAGCGGCTCGCCGGCGGTCAGCCGATAACCGAAGGTCCTGTCGGCCACGGCATCGGCGATCGCGATCACGCGCTCTTCGCCTAGAGCGGCAGCCAAGGCGGTAGCGGCCCGATAGGAATTGCCGGTCCCGCTGAAATAAAAGATCATCGTACCGTCAGCGGCGGTACGGTTTAAAGCGCTTTCGCGGCCGGTGCGGTCTCGCCCGGTTCCTGGTGCTGCGGATGTTCCTCGTGACCGTCGGCGTACCTGATGAAACGGAGCGAGCCCCGCGGCTGCGCCTGATTGACGTACTTCCAGGGCCATTCGTCCATTTCCCTCTCCCTGATTGTCCGCATGGCCTCCCGGACCTCCTGATCGCTGCCCAGGACCACCGGTCCGAAGCGGCTGTTGCGTTCGCCGATCGGATTGCCTTCCAGCAACCAGACCTCGGCCTCCTGGTCGCCGTTGACGATCTCGAACTCGCAGTCCGGCCGGAGCTTGAAACGGGTATGGTTCTGTGCGGTGATGCCGGCCACGGTCGCGCCACGGCTGTCGGCGAGGTAGACGTTCCGGTGGGCAGTGGGCACGGTGGCATCGACGGTGACCCTGGCGTCCGGTGCCAAGGTAAAGCAGACGATCCGCACGCGGTGGGCAGGATCGGCCGCCCAGGAGACCCGGTCGGGCGCCGGGGCAGCGGCGCCGGCGAAGGTACCGGCTACCACTTCGGCCCGCCAACCTTCGCCCTGCGGCTGCGGGACATTTTCTGCCCAGAAGTTGCGGAGCCCTATCGGGGAGTTCTTGTCTTTCAGCGGCAGGTTGAGCATGATCTGGGTGGTACGGTGGGGGTTGGGGCGGTCGGAGAACGCCAGCGGGTACATCTCGTTGTGCTGGTAGCGGCTGCCGGCTGACAGCCACTGGACATCGCCGAAACCGAAACGGCCCTCGTTGCCGAGGCTGTCCCGGTGGTCGATGTAGCCCCGGGTGGGCACGGTGACCGTCTCATAGCCCCAATGGGCGTGCAGCGGAAACCCGGGCACGACCTTGCCGTTGTACATGCTGAAACCGAAGAAGCGGCGGTAGTCCTGACCCAGGTTCCGGCCTTCGATCTGATCCAGCGGCGGAGCTTGCTGGGCATTGCCGGCCGGATAAGCGTCGTCGTGGTGAGATGCGAACAGGAAGGGGTCGTCGGTGCCCCAATGGCCGGCCGCCGGTTGGACCTGCAGCACGGGGTCATTGTTTTTTCTGTTCAGGATTGACATATCCGACCCGATGGCGCCGCGGGCTTTATCCGTATCGTTTGCCTCAGCAGTATGGCTTATAAGGAGCGAGCCCATCCCGCGTTTATGGCAGATGACGGAACAAGGCTCAACAAATACCTGGCCGAGGCCGGAGTGGCCTCCCGCCGCGCGGCCGACCGGCTGATCGCGGACGGCCAGGTGATTGTCAACGGCCGTCCGGCCGTGTTGGGCGACCGGGTTGGACCCGAAGACATCGTGGAGGTCGACGGCAAAGCCGTCCGGCCGTCGAACGGCACCGTCATTCTGGCGTTCAACAAACCGCGGGGATTGGTCTGCACCGCCAACACCGCCGATGAGGACAGCATCATCTCGTTCATCAACTACCCGCGGCGGATCTTCACGGTCGGCCGGTTGGACAAGGACTCGGAGGGGCTGATTTTATTAACCAACAACGGCGACCTGGCCAACCGGATCATGCGGTCCCGCTACGGACACGAGAAGGAGTACGTGGTCACTGTCGACAAGGATGTGACCCCCGAACTGGTCAAAGGCCTGGCGGCCGGCGTGCTGCTGGAAGAAGGCACGGTGACCCGCCGCTGCCACGTGAAAGCCGAGGGCCCCCGCATCTTGCGCATTGTCCTCCGTCAGGGCCTCAACCGGCAGATCCGTCGGATGCTGGAGCACTACGGCTATACGGTGAAGCAGCTCGTGCGCGTCCGGGTGATGAACATTGAGCTCGGCGATCTCAAATCAGGCCGCTACCGGGACATCTCCCGGCGGGAACGGGATGAGCTCATTGCCCAGTTGGACGCCAGTGAACTGGCGCCGAAAGACGGTGAATGAGTTCGGCAGCGATACCGAGTTAGGGGCGATGGCCGGTCGGTCGTCCCGGGAGAAGCTCTCCGCCATTTATGACGAAGATGGCCGCGCCGTGTTCGGTGCGCCGCTGAAGATTATGGCGGTGCCGATCCCGGTGGTTTTCCTGATCGGTGTTTTCAAGAGCGGCGTTTCCATCCCGAAGTGCCGATTCCCATCATAGTGCTGGCTGCCAGTCTGATACGGGGAGTGCTCCCGATCGTTGTCCCGGCCGCGACGGCGGTCAAGAAGGGCTGTCTGAAGCGTTACGGCGAATTGCTCTGAGCCGGGCCGCGGACAATCAGGAGAAAAAATTAAACAGTTTGAGGCCGCGGGAGGGGATCGGTCCCCCTCCGCGGTCTCACTGGGTGCCGGTGGACACCTTGTCCATCAGGCCCTGCGATTTCTCGATTTCCGAGTCGGACATCTGCAGTTCGTTCTGGAGCTGGTATTCGTGGTGCGTCTCCGAGCAGTCGACCGTGGCCGTCAGGATGCCCTCGTCGGTGGCGGTAAAGTGGACGACCACCGGAGTGTCCTTGCTGACATTCTCCGGCAGTTCCATCTCGAAACCGCCGACCTCTGTGCCTTCGACGAGCGGGACCCGCTGGCCTTTCTCGTTGTTCTCGGCGGCATCTTCGCAGATCTTGACGTTGATCGAGATCTGGCCGTCCTCCATCGGGTAGTATGTCTTTTCGGCGGAGATCGGCAGGGTCTCGTTGCGGAAGATGATGTTCGAGATATATTCGGTACCGTCGTCGTCCGATATCTGGACACCGAACGACTTGCTCAGGACGTTGTGGACGTTCAGCGGTTCGCTGTTGGCGTCGGCGGCGGCCTTGGCGGCCGTCAGGGCGGCGTCCTGGGCATCGAGCGCGGCTGCGGCTGCGGTCTGTGCGGCCTCCTGCTGGGCCTGCACTTCCGTCGCGGCGGCACCGCTGGCGGCCAGGGCCTCGGCGGCCTTCCGGGCCTCATCGGCCTGCTGCTGCTTCAGTGCGGCGGCAGCCGTAGCCTTCCGGGCCTCATCGGCGGCCTTCCGGCGCTCTTCGTCGGACTGCTCGCCGTAGAACGACTTGCAGTAGATCGCGGCGCCCTTGGCGACGGACTGGTCCGGATCGAAGACCTGGATCTTGGCGTCCGGGAAGTGGGAGAGGATGGCCTTCTGGACCTGCGGCATCCGGGAGGAACCGCCGACCAGCAGGACCGCATCCAGGTCGGCCACAGTGAAGTTCTTCGCGGACAGCACCTTGTCGATAAGCTCGACAGTCGACTGGATGAGCCCGGCGGTAGCGGTCTCGAACTCGGTCCGGGTGACTGTGTAGACGATCTTCTTGCCGCCGACGGTGATGGTGCCCTTGGTGGACTCGGCGGTGGAGAGCCGCTTTTTCAGGGTTTCGGAGTCGAGCTGCAGGGTCTGGCGTATGTCGTCGTCCGCTTCGATCTCCTCGCGGTCCATACCGCTGGCCTCGGAGACCTTGTCGATGATGATCTTTGTCAGGGCCGCATCCCAGTCTTTGCCGCCCAGCAGGCGTTGGCCGTCGGTGGCGACGGCAGTGAAGTTCTTGCCCTCGATCTCAAGGACGGTAACATCGAAGGTGCCGCCGCCCAGATCGTATACGAGGACCCGCTTTTTGGTGCCGTCGGTGCCGAAACCGAAGGAAATGGCCGCCGCGGTCGGTTCGTTGATGATCGTGACTTCGTCCAGGCCGGCCACGGTGCCGGCGGTCTTGGTAGCATCCCGTTCGTTGTTACCGAAATATGCCGGGCAGGTGATGACGGCCCGCTTGAGATCGCATTTGAACTTGTCATTGAAGTCGTTGATCATCTTCCGGAGGATGGCCGCCGACAGGGTGATTGGGGTGTACTCATTGCCGTCGATTTCGAAGGTCTTGTCGGTGCCTATCAGCCGTTTGACGCCGGTGACGATGCGGTCGGCCGGGTACATGATGGCCATGTCTTTGGCCGGTGCGCCGACGATGATCTCTCCGTTCTCATTGAACAGAATGACCGAGGGGGTGGTGTCCTCTTCCTCGAAGTTCTTTACGACAGCGGGATTGCCGTCCTCGTCGATGCAGGCCAGGCACGAATAGGTCGTACCCAGGTCGATTCCCACGAAATATTGTTCAGCCATTTTCATTCCTCAGTAGTTTTATTCCCATCCGTTCTGTTGTTCTCTTCTCTAACAGGGTTTTGTTTAACAGGGTTTTTGATGCTCTTTTTGGACCGCCGCTTCCGCTGGGCTTTCTTCTTGGTCGGGACGGCCGGCGCAGTCTCCGCAGGGGTAACCGGGACCGAGGGCTCGGCGGCCGGCTCCGCGGGGACAGCCGAAGCTGCATCTGTCGGTCCGGCCGTTATCGGCTTTTCGGTGGTCTTGAAAACGTTTACCTTTTCCTTCAGCAGGACCCGGCCGTTGTACTCGTAGCCGTCGGCGAGCCGTTCGGCCACCTGGCCGTTCCGGTCGGGGTCATTGGTCGGAGTAACCCCGACAATCCGCTGGTGCATCGTGTTGATCCGATCGCCGTCGGTCCCGTAGGGACCGATTCTGACGCCGGCATCGTGTAAGATATTTTCCAGGTCCACTTCGTAGGCCTTGAAAGAGTCCAGGACCTCCGGGGCGGTAAAACTGTCGATTTTAGCGGTCATGCCGTCGCACAGGCGGAAGAAGTCCTCCCGCATGATGGAGACCTGCTCCAGCAGGCCCATGAGTTTTTTGTTGGCAAACTCTGCGTCCCGTTTATCGAGCGAGGTCTGGTAGGCCCGCATCTGTTCCCGGCTGGTCAGGTATTCCTCTTTCAGCGTGGTGCGGGTCCGGTCATCCGTTTCCTTTAGCGCGGCGACCTCTGTGCGCAGGGCGGTGAGTTCGGTCCGGAAGGCCGGGTCGTACTGAGCGCCGCGGGAGGGGTTGGCCGGCGCGATGGTCGGAGTGCCTTCGGCGGCCCGAGCGGGCCGCGGCGAGGATGCCATGACGGTCGGCCGGGATTCTCTTTCTTCTCTGATCGTGATTTTCACCGGCACCGGCTGGGGTGCCGGTCTGGCGGTCTGTACGGCCGGTTCTGGCACGGCGATCGGAATCGCCGTGACCGGAGTTTCTTTCTTCGGTTCCGGAGCGGGGGCTGTGGACGTTGCCGGGGCGGCAGCGGGAACTGCCGCGGTCGGCTGCAGGGCCGGCGCAGGGGCCGGAGCTTTCTCTTTCGGTTCCGGGACCGGCGTGGCCGGCTCCACTTTCAGGGAGCCCGCGGGGGCAGTGGCGGGAGCTTTGTTCTTTTTCTTTTCATCCTCATCCGAGCCCAGAGAGCCCGTGGTCAGGAAATTGCGCAGACGGCTGTTCATTTGAATCTCTCCTGACTGCCGCCGCACGTGTTGAGGAGCCAGATGAACGGGTCCTCCACCCGGTACGGCGTAATGCCCCGCGTAAGGACGCTGCCCGTGGGGTTGTTGCCCAGGGCCGACACCGCGAAGAACTCGTGGTGGCGGAACTGGCTGACGGTCTGGATAAACGCCGGCGAGACCGTCCGGCGGAGGTACTCCTGCATCTCTGTGCTGATCTCGTCGAAGTTGGTCTTGTCATAACGGCCGCGCTCGCGGTCGATGTTGAGCGAGGACTCAGGCCCGAACAGGACCTTGTTCTCTTCCTCGTTCTCGGGAGCTTTCATCAGTACGTCGGCCTTCGTCAGTACGACGGCCAGCGGGATATCAATCTTGTCCCTGGACCTCAGCTTGTTATTGCTGCGGATGATTCCCGCGATGTAACTGAGCTTGTCGTTCACGTCCGGGCCGGTGTGCGGTTTGTTCTCCATGCGGATCCGGCTGTTGATGTAAGGGATCTGCAGGGGGTCGACCAGATAGACGATGCCCGAGGCCCGAGAGATGAACGCATTGATATTCAGGCTGAGCATCTTATCTGTGGAATCCAGGTCCTCGCCTGCGGTGTCGAAGAACGCCAGCGTGTAGACGCGCGGGTGGTCCTCTTTCAGGAAACGCAGGTAGTAGATCATGGGGTCCCGGGCGGCCCGGTCGGCTTCGAAGGACGGGGTAGAATTGAGTTTGCGTCTCTCCTCGTACAGCCGCTTGTAGTAGGTGTCGCGGTATTTCACCGTGGTCCGGTCGGTGGCCGGGCTCAAGGTCGTGTCGAATTCCGTGGCGAAGGAGTTTTTCAGCTGGTTGATCAGCACGGCAATGTAGTGGCTCTTGCCGACGCCTTTGGAACCCAGGACCACGAAGACGGTGCTCTCCGAGTCCTCGGCGCCCTGGGGAATGGGATTGTGACAGACGGGGCAGAGCCGCAGGTAGGCGGCCCGGCCGCAGATGTCGCAAACCCCGTCGGACGAGTTCCGGACAATGTGGTTCTTGGTGGTCACCGCGTCGCGGCCGCGGGGGTCGCGGCCGAGGAAGACGGAGTTCTCCAGATCGATCTCCTCGCCCGGATGGAGTTCAGAGCGGTAGCGGCGGGCATCGGCCTCGCTGCACTTCTCCAGAAACGTCTTGGCGCACAGCGGGTTCGTGCATTCGTAATGGATCCGCGACAGGTCTATCGAACTGAAGCAGAACGGGCAGGTATAGCGGCCCTTTTCGGTCTTGCTCATATTAATCCTCCTCTGCGTACAACGGATGGATGAAACGGTACAGGTTGTAATCCTCCTGGTTCGGGAAGAACAGCCGCATCCTGTGCACATCGGCCCGGTCGCGCGGTACGGTGAAGGTAAACACGGCCTTGCCGCCGTTCAGCTCCACCGGTCCGCCGGACTCCCAGATTACGGCGCCGTCGGTCATCTTCAGCGGCAGGCCTTCGCCTACCGCCACCATGACCATGGGCGGCAGAGAAAGCTGTTCAGACGCGTCGAGGGCCAGAACGACAGTCCCGTCCTTCCGTTTCCGGCCCTGTTCGCCGTTGAGCGTATAACGGATTTTGCTGCAGGCACCCGAGTAGAGGTCGAGGACGACCCCGGGCGACATGGTCTTCCTGCCGTCGATGTCGTAGACCGCGTACAGGGCCACGGTCTTCTTATTGGCCTGGCCCATGGAGATCCGCAGGCAACGGTCGGCATCGTATGCCTCGCGGCTGATGGAGATTTTCTCCGAGCGGGGCTGGTCGGCCTTCTCGGCCCTGTCACCGACGACGGCCACGGCGGACTCGGCGTCCGGCGGCCAGGTCATCGACAGGTTGCACTCGTTGCCGTTGAGACGCTTTTCCACGTCCCGGAACGGCCGCAGGTTGGTGATCATGGTCTCCCGGCCCCGGACCGCGGTACGGCCGACGGGGATCATCGGGTAGATGAAGCAGACGGCCCCGTCCGGCAGTTCGAAGCGGCAGCCGTCGCGGTAGGTCTCGAGCGGTTCGATCTTCTTCATCCAGGACTGCAGGTCGTCCATTGCGACGGTCAGGCCGTACAGTTTCACCCGTTTGGGTGAGGCGTACAGTTCTACCTTCTCGGTGCTGGACCAGCGGGCGGTGTAGGAACCGTCGTTTTTGTTCCAGCCGATTTTCATGTCCATGACCGGATCGGGGTAGCAGACGGTCTCGCCCACATATTCCACGCCGAGCGAACGCTCGGTCCGGCCGTTGACGTCGTATTCGGCGACGAAAAGATAGTGGTACTTGATGCCGCCCCGCAGGCCGCGGTCGTTGAGCCTGCTGCTGTCGTCGTGCTGCACCTCGACCTCGTCGCCTATGCCGGCGGCCTGGGCCCCCTCCTTCCGCCAGATGCGGACCCGGGAGCAGCCGCGCGGTGCGGCGAATTCGATATGCAGCCCGTCCTCGATCGGAGTGATGACCGCGTTGGTGACCTCGCGGAAGACAATGGCCGGACCGCAGGAAGCACAGTCGCGGGACAGAATGCCCCAGCGCCGCGAGTAGACTGCGTAGTAGTAATCGGCTCCCGGATCCAGGGTGCGGTCCTGATAGACGCCGCCGGGGATCTCGGCCAGCGGCACGCTGCTCCGGTCGACCCGGGGCAGGGTGCCCTTGTTGCGGTAGATACAGAATGTCATGCCGCGCCGGTCTTCCGGGACCGCATAGCGGAGCACCACGGTATCGTCGCGGGTCTGGATGCTGGCGTCGGCCGGCGCCTCGGGCGGGAAGTCCTTGAGCTTGGAGACCGCCTCAGGATGGTCGGGACAGCGGTCGGCAGCCCGGATGTAGAGGTCCATGGCCTCGCTGCCGGTCTTGTGGGCGGCCTCGCCGCAGAACTTCTCGGCGTCAGCGACCTTCTCGGCGGCCTCCCGGTACTGAGCGGCCAGAACGGGATCGTTCAGCAGGCTCGGGAACTCGGTCCTGGTCTGTTCGGCGGTCCGCTTCAGGTCGTACATGCAGCGGACCCGGTAATCGTCATGCAACCGGGCCAAGGTCTGCTGGTACCGCCGGTTGGCCTCGTCGGTCAGCCGCTTGAGCTCTTCCAGCGGCGGATATGACGGGAAATCCCGGGCCAGGCCGGCGGTCAGTTCGGCGGCCTCGCTTACAAGGCCGACGGCAAGTTTTGTGCGGATGGCCGATTCGGTGCGCTTGGCGCTGTCCAGACCGTTCTTGAAATCGAATCCGCACTTGATGCACATCTGGTTGGTAGCGCACTGACGGGTGTTGCAGCGGGGGCAGATGACCTGAACTGCGGCGCCGCAGACCGGACAGTAGATATTGCTGGCCCCCTCCTCGATCATGGCTTTGCAGGTGGGGCAGAGGGTGAGCCGGCTGTCTTTCTGCGAGAAGTTGGCGCCGTACCGTTTGCGGAAGCAGTAGTTCTCGAGGATGGCGACCGCCATGCTGTAGTCCACTTGCTTATTGCGGGCGTAGATGGACAGCAGGCTGTCGATGTAATTGGAAGTGAAAGGAAGCCCGGCGTCCTCGTCCATGGTCTCCATGGCGGGCTCCAGGGCCTTCATGCACCGGCCATAGGACCGCAGCTGCTCCAGGTCCTTGTCGTTGAGGACCAATTTCATTTGACGGATGGCAGTGATGTAAGCGTCCTGATTTAGGATAAGCCCGGCGCGGATGGCGTTGAGCCGGGTCTCTACAACCTGAAAGGCCGCGCGGATCTGGTCGCATCCGCAACCGTCGTTCAGGCGGTTGGTGCGGATCTCCAGTTCCGGGATGTCGATCAGGCTGTTGAGCAGCTCGGTCGGGGAATCGATTCCCAGGTCCGACATCCCGCCGAAAGCGATCTTGACGTTCTTGGAGATCAGCTCCGGCAGCTTGGCGACGATGTTGAGGCCGGAGGCCTGGATGAGCGTCTTGCCGTCCACGTCCCCCCATTTCAGCTTCTTCGCCAGTTCGTCTTCGGCCCCGCTGAGAAGCAGGTACCGGCCGTCGTGCAGGATGATTGCGTCTTTCCGCAGCTTAGAGGCCTTGGCCCGCAGCTTCTTCTGGCCTTCGATGAACTCGCCGGCCCGCAGCTGCGGGTTCTTCATGACGGTGTGCATGTCCGGCACCGCCTGGGCCAGCTGTGAGGCCTTAAACCGCCGCGAGAAACCGCTCTGGTTGTCGTTGCTGTCCTTGGTCCACTTCTTGGCCTTGGCATCGATCTTCTCGTTGATCTTTGCCACGGAGTAGCTGGTCTCCTTGAACGGGTTGAGCCCGATCAGGAAGCAGTAGTTCTCCCGTTCCTGCGTCATCGCACTCACTTGCGCTCGCGGAGACCCATGGAACCGTTGTTGATCGCGGTGGCGATCGTGCTGAAGGTGCTGCCGAGGCTGCTGAGCGTCGTGTACACTGCGCCCTCGTCGACCGTGGCGATCTGCTTGAGGAACGAGGTATCCGCCTCGCCGAAGCCGATGGCGACGACCGCGATGTGCGAGTTGCGGCAGTTCAGGGCCTCGCCTACGGCGAAGTCCCGCTTGCCCCATTCGCCGTCGGTCAGGACGACGATCATCTTGACACCGGGTTGGTTGGCGAGCATCGATTCGGCAGTGCCCAGCGGGCAGCCGTCGGTGCCGCGGCCAAGCATGTTGGGCTTCAGATCCGGCAGGGCGCCGATGATGACGTCACTGTCGGCCGTCATGTCGCGGATGACGCCGACCTTGTCGCCGAAACCGACCAGGCCGAACTTGGTGTTCTCACCGGCGGTTGTCTTGACGAAATCGGTGATGGCGCTGGTGACCTGCTCCATCGAGGGCTTCATCGATCTGGACAGGTCGACGCAGATGATGATGTTCCGGGCGATCTTGGAATCGTCGGCTGCGGCCATATCATGCGGGTTGCCGCTCATGAAGGTCAGGTCCTCGGGGACCGGCTCTGAGTCGACATGGAGCTCCTCGTCGCCCTGGTAGGCGTAGACGTGCACCACGCTGTTCTCGTCGTAACTGTAACCGATGTCGATGGCCGTGCCGCTGCCGTCGTTGGCGAAGCCGGTGATGACTTCCTTGGCCAGGACCACGCAGTCCGTTGGCACGCGGCTCTCGCCCTGCAGGGTGTAGACCTCAATATGGTCGGTCATATTGCCTTCCTGGATCCGGAAGGGCTTCTTGACGCTAGCGGGGATCTTCGAGTTCCGTTTGATTATGATCTCGTTGACGTACTTGTTGCCGTCGATGCTGACGGAGAGTGCGCCCAGGCTGTGGGCAGTGACGTCGGAGATCCGCACGTCGCCCCGCAGACGGGTGTCGGTGCTGGCGTATAGTTCCGCGGTGATGGCGGCGCCCTTGGCGACGGCCAGGTCGGTATCCTGGTGAGTGATGACTTCGCGGCCGGAAATCTGTTTGAGATATTCGGACACCTGCGGCATCCGGGTGGACCCGCCGCAAAGCAGTATCTCGCTGATGTCGCCCCACTGGAGCTTCAGGTCCGCCATCAGTTTGTCGATGACGTCCTTGGTGGCGTTGAGCAGGTACTTGGTGCCGGCGTCGAAGTCGGCGCGGGTGATGTCGTACCTGCCGGTGTGCCCGTTGTATTTGATAATGAAAGTAATGCTGTCGGATTTGGTCAGAAGACGCTTGTAGTCTTCCGAGGCGACGATGAGCTCGTTCTTGGTGGCCGGGTCGTCCCGCGGATCCTCTTCGAACTCCTCGTTGAACCGATCGCAGGCGTTGTTCATCAGAACGGCGTCCCAGTCCTTGCCGCCGAGAATATGGTTGCCCTCGGTGCCGATGACGTCGATGTTGCCTTTGGAGACCTTGACGATGGTGACATCGAAGGTGCCGCCGCCCAGGTCGTAGACCATGATGGTCTTGTCTTCCGAGTGCTTGTATCCGTAGGAGATAGCGGCGGCCGTAGGTTCGTTGATGATCTTGAGCACCTTCACGCCGCAGGCTTCGCCGGCCCGGATGGTGGCCTTCCGCTGCAAGTCGTTGAAGTAGGCCGGTACGGTGATGACGACCTGGTCGATCTTCTGGCCGGAGGTTTCCTCTGCTTCCTTGATAAGTTCTTTGAGCAGGATGGTCGAGAGCTGCTCGGCGCTGTAGGTCTTGCCGTTCGCTTCGACGCTGAAGTTCGGGTTGCCCATGCCCCGCTTGAACGCGGCGGCGTTGATGCCCGCTCCGCCAGCCTGCATGTCCTTGGCATCTTCGCCGATAAGGATTTCGCCGGAGTCTAGGAAACAGATGACCGACGGGGTCAGTTCTTTGCCGAATCTGTTCAGGATGACCTCGGGTTTCGAGGTCATCCGGTCGTACCTAGCTACTGTCGAGTAAGTGGTCCCTAGATCAATTCCCGCTTTCATTGTGCATCCCGAAAAAAAGATATGGCTCGTGCGTATAAAAAAGGTGTTCTGTCCGTTACGGAATTCGTAAACATCACCGAAAGCACTGCGGTTTCGGTAGACATCCGTTAACGGTTTTTCGAACAGATACGATTTTCGTAAACGTGTCGGTGCAGTCAAATACCGGCAGGTGCCGGAGCAGACTCTTTGCGGTCTTTTCCGGGTACCAGGAACGCCCGAGCCGCGTTTAGGACGGCGATCAGCAGTACGCCCACATCGGCGAAGATGGCCAGCCACATGTCGACGAAGCCGAATGGGATCAGAGCAAGCACGACAAACTTGACGGCAAGGGCGAAGACGATGTTCTGACCGACGATCCGCTGGGTCCGCCGGGCGATCTTCAGTCCGTCGACGATCTTGGCGGGGCTGTCGTCCATGATGACGACGTCGGCGGTCTCTACCGCGGCGTCAGAACCGAGTGCGCCCATGGCCACACCTATGTCGGCGAGAGCCAGGGAGGGTGCGTCGTTGATGCCGTCACCCACATAGACTGTCTTCCGGCCGGGCGGTTCAGCACGGATGAGCGCGGCGAGCCGGGCGGTCTTCTCGTCCGGCAGCAGGCCGGCGTCGTAGCCGTCGAGACCCAGTTTTCCGGCCACCGCCGCGGCCACCGCCGGTCCGTCGCCGGTGAGCATCCATACCCGGCGGACGCCGGCCCGGTGCAGACCTTCCACCGCGGTACGGGCGTCCCGTTTGAGGGCATCGGCGATGACCAGATGGCCGGCGTAAGTGCCGTCGACGCTCACGTGGACGTTCGTTCCGACAGGGCCGCAGTCGAAGGTCCGGGCGATCCCGGCCTCGCGCATGAGCCCGGCGCTGCCTACGTGGACCCGGTGGCCGTCGACAACCGCCATGACACCTTTGCCGGCCACGTTCTGCACGGCGCCGAGCCGGGACGGGTCGGGCGGACAGGCTGCGTAGTTCTGGATGGAGGCGGCGATGGGATGGTCGGAACGGTATTCCGCCTCGGCCGCCAGGTCGATGAACGTGTTCTCATCGATCCCGTGGGGGTGGACGTGCTGGACGCTGAATTCGCCGGTGGTCAGCGTGCCGGTCTTGTCGAAGACGACCGTGTCCGCGCGGGCCAGGGCCTCCAGGTAGTTGCTGCCCTTGATCAGGATCCCCTGCCGCGAGGCGCAGCCGATGCCGCAGAAGTAACCCAGCGGCACCGAGACGACCAGAGCGCAGGGGCAGGAACAGACCAGGAAGACCAGGCCGTAGTACAGATAGGTCTCCCACCGGGCCGGCCAGAGCAGCGCGGGCACCAGAGCCAGCAGTACGGCGCCGATGACGACGGCCGGTGTGTAATACCGGGCAAAACGGGTGACGAACTGCTCGGAGGTGGACTTGCGGTCGGCGGAATCCTCGACAAGGGCCAGAATCCGGGCGACAGTGGAGTCGGCATACGGCTTTGTGACCCGTATGGTCAGTGCCGCCGCGGTGTTTATACAGCCGCTGAGCGCTGCAGACCCGGGATGCAGGTGCCGCGGAACGGATTCGCCGGTCAGGGCGCTCGTATCGGCGTAGGAGTCGCCGGCCACGACCTCACCGTCCAGCGGGATACGTTCGCCCGGGCGGACAACGATCCGCTCACCCACGTGTACCCTGGCGGGGTCGACAGTGATTTCCTGTCCGTCCCGAAGGACAGTGGCGGTGCGGGCCCGGATGTCGGTGAGGGCGCGGATCGAGCGCCGGGTACGGTTGACCGCCCGGTCCTCCAGCAGTTCGCCGAACTGGTAGAAGATCATGACCGCGGCGGCCTCCAGCTCCTGGCCAATGGCAAAGGCACCGATGACGGCGATGCTCATGAGGAGCTTTTCGTCCGGGGCCTGCCGGCGGAGCAGACGCTGAGCGGCACCCCAGAAAACATCCCCGCCGGCCGCCACGGTGCTGGTCGCGAAGACCAGACCGTACAGCAGCTGGTCGGCGGTCGTTCCGTACTGCAGTACCGCGCCGAGGGCGATGGCAGCGAGACCGACGGCCAGGCGGGCGGTCAAAGTCTTCTCGGCCCAGTCGGATTCCTCGGCGCTGCCGCAGCCGCATTCGGACTCCCTGCTCTGACAGGCCGCGCTCATTGCTGTCTCTCCCGGAGGTGGATAAGCGCGGTGCTCATGAGATACCGGACGTGCTCGTCGCACAGCGAGTAGATCACATTCTTGCCGTCCCGCCGTCCGCGGACCAGGTTCGCGTCCTTCAGCAGTTTCAGCTGATGGGAAACGGCCGAAACGGAGACGCCGAGGATGTCGCTCAGACTCTGGACGCACATGTCGCCTTCGTTGAGGGCCCATAGCAGGCGGACTCTGGTGCTGTCGCCGAAAAGACGGAACAGGTCGGCAAGGGCCATGACGCTGTCGTCGTTCAGCATGCCGGCCCGGATCCGGGCGATGAACTCGGCATCTTCGGTCGTGGGAACCGAGGGGGTCTTGTCAGTCATTTGAACACTTGCTCAATTGTTCAAATGTATGCAGGATTCCTATATTAAGGTATTGTTCAGCGGATGCCGTCATATGGCACTCGCTGTGTCAATTTACCATAAACCATATGTTTAAAAAGGGCATAACGGCGGCGTTCTGCACAGCTGTCCTGCCGTGCAGGTTATTAGGGAGAGCGGTCTTTACCGGTCATGAACCAGCAGGAAGCGCAGGACAAATGCGCCCGGGCCGTGGCCCTAGTCACCGGCGGCGGGGCAGTCGCCGACCCTGCCGGGGCCGTTGCGCTCTTTACCGAGGTGGCGGATGCCGGCTTCGCGGAAGGTCAGTTCGGCCTTGCCGAACTGAAACTGACCGGCAACGGTACGGCGTTCGACGATGCCGGCGCGGTAAAACTCTACGAGCAGGCGGCGGCGCAGGGCAACGTTCCGGCGCTCTTCCGGCTGGCGCAGATCTCGGCCGCCGACGGTCCTTACCACAACGGAGACAAGGCCAGATCCTGTCTGGAAAAATGCGCGGCCGCCGGTTTCCCGCCTGCTTTCGGGGCGCTCGGCGACTGTTTCTTCTACGGCCGGGGCACGCTTCCCGACCCGGGCAAGGCCGCCCAGTGGTACGCCAAGGCCGCCAAGAACGGTGATTTCTCCTCTATGTACAAACTCGGCTGCATGCTGGAGGGTGGCATGGGCCTGGCCGCCGATCCCGAGCTGTCGCAGCAGATGTTCCTCCAGGCCGCCTACGGCGGCATTGCCGAGGCTCAGTTCCGGGTGGCAGCGCTGGCCTACGACGACAAGATCAAAGGCGGCAGGAAGGCCGCAGCGCAGTGGTATTCTTCGTGCGCCGAGAAGATCCCGGTGGCCAAGTTTAATCTTGCCACCATGTACAACAACGGAGACGGAGTGCCTGCGGACAAAGAGAAGGCGTTCAAGCTGTATTCCGAGGTCGCAACGACCGGCGATGCGGACGCGCTCTTCCAGGTCGGCAAGATGTACATCGACGGTGACGGGGTCGCCCAGGAACCGGCCAAAGGTTTTGAATTCATCGGCAAGGCCGCCCAGGCCGGCAGCGACGAGGCCAAGGTCCTCATCGAAAACCTGAAACGCCGGCAGAACACGCAGTTCGTCAGGATCGACGGGACCTGAACGCTGCGGCAGGGCGGTCTGGCTAACGTTTCACATACGATTTTTAGCAGTGGTTCGTTCAGTCATCTTTGAAATTTAGGAATACCTAAATATAAATAGTATTAGGTATTCCTAAAAATTATGGACTGCAACGGATGTAATGCCTGCAACCACAGATGTATGCCCGGAATGGTGTCACTATGTGAGGGACCGGCCCCCTGCAGCGGCGGTGTGCCGATCGCAATGTCGTCTGCCGGTGATTCGGGGATCGTGACCAGGCTGACCGGAGATAAAGAGATCAGACTGCATCTAATCAGTCTGGGTTTCAATCCCGGCTCTGTTGTTTCCATCATAAGAAAGCAGAACGAGGATCTAATCGTAGAGATCAAGGGCTCGCGGCTTGCCATGGGCCCTGCCATTGCGAGACGGATCTATTTTCTGCCCGGAGTGTTAAAATGAGAACGATAAAAGATCTGCAGAACGGCGATTCTGCCACGGTTGTCAGGGTCCACGGGACAGGTGCGCTAAGGAAGCGCGTCCTGGACATGGGACTGACAAAAGGTGCGCCTGTACTGATTGTCAAGAGGGCCCCTCTGGGGGACCCTATCGAGATTAAAGTGAGGGAGTACAGCCTGAGTCTGCGGAGTAAAGAGGCCGAATTGGTCGAGATCAAACGATTCTGAGACGGTGACTGAATGAACACTGCGCACATCTGGATCAAAGGAGGCAAACTGTAATGGTCACAGTGGCTTTGGTCGGCAACCCGAACAGCGGGAAGACGACCCTTTTCAACAGACTTACGGGAAGTTCTCAGAGAGTGGGGAACTGGCCCGGCGTCACGGTCGAGAAGAAAACTGGTAAACTGAGGAAACATGCCGACGTTCACATCGTCGATTTGCCCGGGATATATTCGCTAACGCCTTACTCACCGGAAGAAGTGGTTACAAGGGATTTTCTCTCCGAGGTAACCCCGGACATGGTGATCAACATTGTTGACGCCTCCAACCTGGAAAGAAATCTCTACCTGACCACCCAGGTAATGGAGATGGGCGTGCCGGTCACGGTCGCGCTCAATATGGTCGATATTGCTGAGAGCCGTGCGATCGCCATTGATGCTGGGAAACTTTCTGCCGCGCTTGGTTGCAAGGTGGTGCCCATCTGCGCTCTCAAAGGCGAAGGAGTGGACCGGCTGATCGAGACCGTTCTGGCTGCGGTGGGACAGAGGCCCAAGCACCTGGAATTTTCGGAGAATACCGAAAAATGCATCACTCAGATTGAAAAGGTCATCACCCCGCGGAACAACGTCTCGGCCCGTTGGTATGCTATCAAACTGATTGAAAGCGACAGTTTGGCCGAAAAAGTGTTCAAGGATAAACTGGGCGAGATCAAACCGTATATCCGGGCGCTTGAGAAATCTGCAGACGACACCGGCGAGGCGATCATCGCCGACGAACGCTATGCGGCGATCGGCAGGATCACCGCGACTGCTAGGACTGAAAAAAAGAAAGATGCGGTCACGAAGACCGATAAAATCGACAGGTATCTTACCAATAAATGGCTCGGCCTGCCGATTTTCGCCGGCGTTCTGCTGGTCGTTTATTTCTTTACCATCGGAAATCCCGAAGAGGCCAAATGGTATAACGTGGGCGCCTATCTCACGGGGCTGCTAAATGATTACCTCAGCGGTCCGGTATACGACGCCTGCGTCAGTTTCCTGACCGACGCAGGGGTCAGTTCAACGATCATCGGTCTCGTCTGTGACGGTATTGTGACCGGTGTGGGCGCGGTCCTCGGATTTTTACCCCAGATCCTGGTCCTCTTCCTCTTCCTCTCGATTCTGGAAGACTGCGGGTATATGGCGCGGGTATGTTTCGTCATGGACCGTATTTTCCGGCACTTCAATCTGTCCGGCAAGTCATTCATTCCGCTGCTGGTCGGCACCGGGTGTTCTATTCCCGGCATTATGGCTACTCGGACCATTGAGAACGACTGCGACCGCCGGCTGACGGCGATGACCACTTCGTTCATCCCGTGCAGTGCGAAACTGCCGATCATCTCGCTCATTGCCGGTGATATCTTCGGCGGGAGCGCCTGGGTTGCACTGTTCTCCTATTTCCTCGGCATTTTCTGTGTCCTTATTTCCGGTATTATCCTAAAGAAATGGCATTCCTTTGCGGGTGAGCCTTCGGTGTTCATCATGGAGCTTCCGCCATACCATGCTCCGCGGGCGTGGAATGTGTTCAAGACCACGCTGGACCGGGGCTGGGCCTTCGTCAAGAAGGCCGGGACAATCATCCTGTTGGCCACCATCCTGGTCTGGATCTTTTCCAACTTCAACTGGAGTTTGAACTACACCGAAGACCTCAATGACAGTATGCTCGCCGGTATCGGCAACGCAATCTGTGTCATTTTCCAGCCGCTCGGATTCGGCGGTGACTGGCGGTTTACGGTAGCAACTATCACTGGGCTCATTGCCAAGGAATCGGTTGTCGACACCTTTGCCCTGCTGTTTGAGGACGGTATCGTCGGATTCATCACCAGTGCTGCGGCGCTGGCCTTCCTGACCTTTAATCTTATCTGCGCGCCCTGCTTTGCGGCCATCGGTGCGATGAAGCGGGAACTCGGGACTAAAGGGGCCGGATTTGCAGTGCTGTACCAGTGCCTGCTGGCCTATGCAATGGGTTCAATTGTCTACACGGTCGCCGGTCTTTGCTACGGCGATCCGGTGCTGCTCTCGAACATTGTTCTGACCGTGATTGCCTTGGCCGTTCTCGGCTGTCTCCTCTTTATGAAGGACCCGTTCAAATGCATTAACCGCGGTCTTCCTGCCCGGTCCGAGGTTTTATGAACAGTGCTACGGCGGTCGTAACAGCGGCGGTGATTGTACTGGCGGTGATTGCTTTGTATTTTACCGTGCGGTCATTCCGTTCAGGAGGATGTTCTGGTTGCGGCAACAAGAACTGTTGCTGCTGCGGCAAAGGATGCGGTCCGGAACAAAAGGCGAAGAAAAAGGAATAAACTTTTTAAAGGTGCCCAAACCGGCCGGTGTTTGGGCACCGCTGTTTTTTTATTGACCGCATGACAGGAACTGCTGCAGGATCATCGGGGCTTTGATTCCCGGTCTCGGTATTTCCAAATCTGACGGAGTTTTACAGTCTGGGGACCTCTAAAAGGCTGGCCAGCAGGTATTTCGGTCCGCATCCGGGCCCGATCACGCCGTTCCGGTCGATCAGCGCGGTGTCCAGGCCGGCGTTGCGGGCGGCATAGATATCGTCGGGGCTGTCGCCGACGGCCAGCGTGGAGTTCAGCGGTGCGTCCATCTCCCGTACGCAGAGCTGGAAGCCGTACGGGTTCGGTTTCTGCAGTGCCATGCGCTCCAGCCCGACGATCGAGACGAAGCAGTCCTCCAGGCCGTGTTCCCGCAGAATGGTCCGGATATGCTGTTCGTAGGAGTTCGAAACGATCCCCAGCCGGGCCCCGCGGAACGCCAGCGCCTTGATGCAGGCGACCGCGTCCGGGAACATCTCGGCGGCATCCTTGTAGTTCCGGTCGTAAGTGCTCATGACCATGGCGGCGAAGTCCCGGTAACGGCAGGTGCAGCCGCGGTAGTATTTCTCGAACAGTTGGGAGAGCGGGGTCCTGATGTACTCGTCGTACTTGGCCGGGTCGTACGGCAGTCCGAACTCCCGAAAGGAGACGGAGAAGGCCAGGCGGTAACCGCGGCTGGTGTCGGCCAGGGTGTTGTCGAAATCGAAGATGTAGTCGGTATAGCGGGGAATGATCGTTTTCATAGCAGTTCCGTCAGGGTCCTGATCCGGGCCGTGCAGGGCACGTGCTCCTCCCGGCCGCTGCGGTCGATGAGGATGCCGGTCACGCCGGCCCGCTGGGCGGCCAGCATGTCGTTCGGGGTGTCGCCGACCATGACCGCCTGCTCCAGGCTGATGCTGTAGTAGCTGAGGCACTTCATAATGCATTCGGGGTCCGGCTTGGGGTGTTGAACGCTGTCGCTCCCGATGACGTGGTCGAAGAAGCGGAGCAGATCGTACTGTTTCAGCAGTCTTTTGGCCCGGATGCTGGTCATCCGGGTCGCCACGCACAGGGAGAAACCGTCGTCCACCAGCTCGGCAACGGTCCGGGCGGTGTCCGGGAACGGTACGGCGGCCTCGCTCTGGAACCGGCCGGCCTCTTCCAACAGGGTCCGGACAAACTCCCGGAAGGTGTGCTTCTCCCCGTGCGGATCATACAGTTCGTAGGTCGCCCGGAACGACTGGCGCGGCAGCTGCGGCAGGTCTGACTCGCGGTAGACATAGCCCAACCGGCCGAGCGTGGCGGCGTAGCAGCGCAGTTCCGCCTGGGAACTGTCTACCAGCGTGCCGTCCAGGTCGAAGATGTAGAGACTGTACTGTTTCACAGAGACAGGCACATGATGAGCAGGTTATAGGCTTTTTCCAAGCTATTGAGCGATATTATCCTTCTCATATGTTTATATTTATAGCGGACAGGAACAATACGGGCCCCCATGCAGACAGATATCGAGATCGCCGAGGCCTATCAGGCCAAACGCATTACGGACATTGCCGCGGGCCTCGGACTCGGTCCCGACGATATCGAGCAGTACGGCAAGTACATCGCCAAGGTCCCGCTGGACGTTCTCGCCCGTTTCGACAAGAACCCGAACGGCAAACTGGTCGTTGTCACCGCCGTCACCCCCACTCCGGCCGGCGAGGGCAAGACCGTTACCACCATCGGTCTAATAGAAGGACTGGCGAAGATCGGAAAAAAGGTCGTCGGCGCGCTCCGGGAACCGTCCATGGGACCGACTTTCGGCATAAAGGGCGGGGCCACCGGCGGCGGCCGGGCCCAGGTCTATCCGATGTGGAGCATAGACCTGCAGTTCACTGGTGACATCGAGGCCGTGACCGCGGCCCACAATCTGCTCTCGGCTGTGCTGGAGAACAATCTCGTGCGGGACAATCCCCTGCGTATCGACCCGTCCAAGATTGTACTGAAGAAGACGCTCGACATGAACTGCCGGGAGCTCCGGCACATTGTCGTGGGACTCGGTGAGACCCGGCTGTCCGGCGGCGTCACCCATGAGAGCGGTTTTCTGATAACCTCCGCCTCCGAGATATCGGCGATCCTGGCCCTGGCCACCGGCTACGCCGACCTGCGGGCCCGGCTGGAACGGATGGTCGTGGCCTACACATATGCCGGCGAACCGGTCACCGCCGGGCAGTTGGGCTGCGTCGGTTCCATGATGGTCCTGCTCCGGGAGGCGCTCAAGCCCAACCTGGTCCAGACTCTCGAAGGCCAGCCGGTCTTTGTCCACGGCTTTCCGTTCGCCAATATCGCTCACGGGAACAACAGTGTTCTGGCGACGAAATACGCCATGAAACTGGGCGACATCGCCGTGACGGAGGCTGGTTTCGCAGCCGATCTCGGCGGCGAGAAGTTCATGGACATAGTCTGCCGCCAGTCCGGCATCCGGCCGGACTGTGCTGTGGTCGTGGCGTCCGTCCGGGCGCTTATGATGCACGGCGGCGCGGACCTGAAGGACCCGGCATCGTTCACCGAGGCCGAGCTCGTGCGGGGCCTGGCGAACCTGGACAAGCACATTGCCAACATGCAGGCCTATGGCGTGCCGGCGGTCGTCTCGATCAACCACTTCGCGGCGGACGATCCGGCCCATCTCCAGCTGATCCGGCGCCACTGCCAGGAGCTGGGCGTGGAGTGCGTCGAGTCCGACAGCTTTCTGTACGGCGGCGAAGGCGCCCGGGAACTGGCGACGAAGGTGGTCGAGGTCCTGAAGAGTACGCCGGCCCACTATCACGGGTTATACCCAGACAGCCTGACCCTGAAGGAGAAGATTGCCGCGGTGGCCCGGGAGATCTACGGTGCCGACGGCGTCGAGTACACGCCGCAGGCCGAAAAACAGCTGGCAGATCTGGAGAAGCGCGGCTACGGTCGGCTGCCGGTCTGTATCGCCAAGACGCAGTACTCCCTCTCCGATAAACCTGAACTGAAGGGAGCGCCGAAGGGCTGGTACCTGAGTGTCCGGGAGGTCGGGCTTTCGGCCGGCGCCGGGTTCGTCGTGCCCATATGCGGATCGGTCATGCTCATGCCGGGCCTCTCGCGGGAACCAGCGGCCCTGCGGATGGACCTGCTGGATGACGGCCGCATCGTCGGACTGAAGTGAACTTCTTTCCGTCCGCCAGGTCGTACCAGCGGTTGGCCTCGGCGGGGTCCTTGTTGACCCCGTCCCCGTCCGCATACATATTTCCCAGCAGAAGCTGGGCGCCGCGGTGGCCGTTGATCCCGGCGATTGCCAGCCAGCGGACGGCCTCCCGGTTGTCTCTTTCCACACCGGCGCCGGCGCGGTAGAGCTGACCGAAGATGAACTCGGCCTCCAGGTTGCCCCGGACTGCCGATTCTCCGATCCATTTGGCCGCCCTCTTCAGGTCCCGGCCCACGCCGGTCCCGTCCAGATAAAGCAGGCCGAGCTCGTACTGCGCCCGCGGGTTGCCCAGACGGGCGGGGCCGTCGAACAGTTCGGCGGCCTTCTTCCGGTCGGGCGGGACGCCGTAGCCCCGGACGTATATCTTGCCGAGGAAATAGGCCGCGTCCGGGTTGCCCTGGTCGACGGCCCGCTGCAGCCATTCGCGGGCCAGCCGGAAGTCCCTGGTGATGCCTTGGCCGCGGGCATAGACCAGGCCCAGGTAGAGTTCTGCGCCCGCGTCGCCCTTGCCGGCACGGTTGGCCAAAACGGTAAGTGCGGCCGGGTAATCGTCCTCCGCACGGCTGCGGATAACGTACTTCGCCCACTCCAGGGGGTCCAACGCACTGCCGCCGAAGGCCATGCCTGACAATCCCGCTGCGGCTTAATATGCTTGTTCCTTCGGTTTTTATTAACTCCTCGGGTAACGTTTAAGAAAGAGGGCCGGATAAGCAGAACGATGAATGGTGAGAACGAGGCGCCGACCGACTGTGCGGCGCCGATCCGCGAGCTGATGGATGTGGCGGCTGCCGGCCGCAGCCTGGTCCAGGCTCTGTCTCTGGCAGAGGAACGGGCCGAGAGCTGTCCGGAGGCCCGCTACCTCTACGGCCTGTTCCTGTACAACGGCGCAGGGGTCCCGCAGGACCGGACGGCCGCGGCGGAGTGTTTCCAGCTGGCGGCCGCGGCCGGCAATGCCGAGGCTGCGGCGGTGAACGCTGAGCTCGGACGCAACAGCCCCGAGGTCATGGACAAACTCCTGGCCTTGCGTTTCCGCGGAGAGCAGCGGGATACGGCGGCCTGCCGGGAGCTCTTCGCGCTCTACGACACCGGCAAAGGGCCGGACGGCAAACCCGGGCCGGCCAAGAAGAACCACGCCGCGGCGGTCCGCTGGTATACGGTCTGCGCGGAGGACGGGGACTCGGATGCCCAATATACTGTCGGCTTCATGTACCTCATGGGCAAAGGCGTGGACAAGGACCGGGACAGGGCCGTGAAATGGCTGAAGGAGGCCTTCGACCACGGCCATGCCCAGGCCGCTTTCCGGCTGGCGCAGATGTATGACCTCGGCGAATGCGGCACCGCCGTAGACCTGGACAAAGCCGTGACGTGGTATCAGCGGTCCGCCGACCTGGGTTTCCCGGAAGCGGAGTATTCGCTGGCCGGGGTCCTGCTGATGGAGGACAGCAAGTACTTCAACGCCGCACGGGCCGTGAAGTACCTGGCGAAGGCGGCCGACGCAGGTCACCACGAGTCAGAGCACCAGCTCGGGCTGATGTATGCGTACGGGGCCAACGGGCTCCGGCGGAACAAGGTCAAGGCCGTCCGCTATCTGACCGCAGCCTGCGAGGGCGGCAACCAGCAGGCGCAGGTCGACTATGCCAACATGTGTTTCGAGGGCCAGCTGGTGGACCGGGACCTGGAGACCGCCGGCAAGTGGTTTCATGCCGCTGCCGACTCCTGCAGCGGGATCGCTCAGTACGCGCTCGGCTGCATGTACGGCAACGGCTACTTTTACAAACGGGACCCGAAAGAATCGGCCCGCTGGTTCGAGGAGGCCGCTGAGGGCGGCGAGCCGAACTCGCAGTATGCTCTCGGCTGCTACTGTTACGAAGGGCGGGGAATCCCGCAGGACTACAAGAAGGCCGCCTCCTGGTTTCAGGAGGCCGCCGACCAGGGCCATCCGGGCGCCATGGCGTTTCTGGGAATGTTCAGGATCACCGGCAAAGCGGTAGACCAGAATATCGCCGAAGGGCTGAAACTGGTTACCGACGCTGCTGCGGCCGGCGAGCCGCAGGCACAGTACTATCTGGGTAAACTGTACTATGATGGTGTATATGTGAACAAGGATCTGCCGAAGGCACGCAAGTACCTGGCCATGGGCGCCAAATCGGGCGATCAGGATGCCCAGGCCCTGCTGGACGAGATCAAACAGCGCTGTGCGCACTGAAACCAGCAGGAGAGATGGATAAAATGAGACAGACGATACAGCGGGCGGCGGAAGAGGGCAACATCTACGCGATGCTTGCCATGGCCTACATGTATCAGACCGGGAAAGGCATCGAGCCCGATGCCGATCAGGCACTGGACTGGTACGGGCGTTCGGCCCAGCGCGGATGCTCCCGGGCGAAGTGGGAACTGTGTAAGATCTACCGGGAGGGTGAGTTGCGGAAGCCGGACCCGGTCAATTATCTGAAATATCTGCGTCAGGCGGCAGATGCCGGCATTCCCGAGGCGCGGGTCGAGCTGGCGCTGCATTATCTGTCCGGTGATCTGCTGCCGCAAAACCCGGCCATCGCGGTCTCCTGGCTGCGGGCGGCCGCGAACCAGAAGGACATTTTTGCCACGTTCTGGCTCGGCTATGCCTACCAGCACGGGCAGGGCGTGGACGTCGATCCCGGCGAGGCCGAGCACTGGTATATGAAGACCGCTGCGACCGGGGACGGCAACCTGTTCCTGCGGATCGGCACCGACTTCGAGTACGGCTATGAAGGCCTGGTCAAGGACCTGTACGAGGCGGCGCGGTGGTATAAGATCGGTGCGGACATGGGTCATGACCGCTGTTTCTTCAGTATGAAGCAGGTCATGAAGGTTCTGGACGGCGGCCGGCAGGATACGCCCCAGGAGCGGCTGAATCTGCTGGAGCAGACCCCCTCGGCGGTCGAAGAGCGGGTTCGGGACACAGCCCTGGCCGATGCAGACGAAGAGATGTCCGTCGGTCACGACGAGGAGGCCTTCCGCGACTACCAGCGGGCGGGCGGTCTGGGCAATGCCGACGCCATGTACATGCTGGCCATCATGTACCACGAAGGCGATGTTGTCAAACGGAACGACCGGATGGGACTGGAATATCTGAAAAAGGCGGCGTTGAACGGTTCTTCAGACGCACAGCTGGCCCTGGGTTCTATCCACGAGACGGGCCGCGGCTCCAAGAAGGACGAAGAAGAGGCCATCAAATGCTACGCGATGGCAGCGGCGGCCGGTAATCTGGTCGGCTATTATGAGCTCAGTCTGCATATGCAGCATCCGGAGATCTATGTCCGCAACACGCAGACGATCGTGAGGTGAGCGGACGGGCTTCAAAGAGGTCATGGACCGGGCGGCGAATGGGGACCCCCACGCCCAGACGGCGCTGGGGTACATCTATTACCGCGGCGACGGGACGCCGAAAGACCTGAACCGGGCCTTTATCTGGTTCAACATGGCGGCGGAGGCCGGCGACCCCGAGGGTGAATGCAACGCCGCCTACATGCTGGTGCACGCCGAAGGCACTAATGCCAACCTGGAGGAGGCGCTGGCCATGTATCGGGACGCAGCCGCCAAGGGCTGGGTCCAGGCCCAGTTCAATCTCGGGCACATGTACTCGGACGGGCTGGGCGTCGAGCAGGACTGGATTCAGGCCGCCGGTTGGTATGAGCAGGCCATGAAAGGAGGGAGCGTCCCGGCCTGCTACCGGCTGGGAGTCATCCGGGAGACAGGCAAGGCCGGTCCGCCGGACCCTGCCGGCGCAGCCGAGATTTATCAGCGTTGCGCGAAGGTCGGCTATGACAAGGCCGCCGTCCGGCTGGCTCTCCTGTACGTCGAGGGCCGGGGTGTTCAGCGCAACCTCGGTATGGCAGTAAAGCATCTGACGACCGCGGCAAAAAACAACAACGCCGAAGCCATGCTCTGGCTGGGCAAGATGTCCCTGAGCGGCGAAGGCATGGTCAAGAGCAAGCGCAACGCCCAACAGTGGCTGTCCAAGGCCGCGGCCCGGGGAAACAAGGAGGCCGGAACACTGCTCGATTCTCTGACTGAGGAGTCCCTTCACCGGTGACTCAGCGCATGACTGGTCTGAGACGGTCCCGTCCCGTTCTTGCATGTGGCGGGTCCCCGTCCCAGACCCCGGCAGGGCTGCCGGTCTCACTGGGGCAGAATCGGTGCCTCGCTGCACCGGACGTTATCTTCGTCGATCTTTCCGACGATGGGAACCGGGTCGATGCCCCTGCGGGTGTAATAGTCGCTCAGACAGGCGCGGATGGCCTCCTCCGCCAGCACCGAGCAGTGGACCTTGACGGGAGGAAGTCCGTCCAGGGCTTCCATGACTGCCTTATTGGATAAGGCGAGGGCCTCCTGGACGGTATGGCCCTTGACCATCTCGGTCGCCATGGAGGAGGTGGCCACGGCCGCTCCGCAACCGAAGGTTTTGAAGGAAACGTCCTCAATGATCCCAGTATCGTCGTTGATTTTCATGTAAATTCTCATGATGTCGCCGCAGACGATGTTCCCCACCTGGCCAACAGCGTTGGCATCCTTGAGCTCACCGACATTGCGGGGATGTGTGTAGTGATCGATGACCTTTTCCGAATAATCAAGCATTCAAGCAACCTCCTTGGTTTTCTTTGTCTCTTCACTTTTGACGAAGTCATCCCAGATAGGTGACATGTCGCGAAGTCTCGCCACGATGCCGGGCAAAGTGGCGATGATGTAGTCCACATCCTCCTCGGTGTTCTGATAGCCCAGGGTAAGCCGGACGGAGCCGTGGGAGGTCTCCCGCGGCAGGCCGATGGCGCTCAGCACATGGGACGGTTCAAGAGAGGCCGAAGAGCAGGCCGACCCCGAAGAGGCACAAATTCCGGCGTTATCCAGTGCAAGGATGATCGACTCCCCCTCGATGCCACTGAAGGTGAACAGATTGGTGCCAGGCATCCGGTTCTCGGGGTCGCCCCAAAGGTGGCAATAGGGAATTTTTTCCAAGATCGCCTGGCGCAGTTTCTTTTCAAGTACCCGAAGCCGCTTTTCTTCAGCAGGCATGGTATTGACCGCTTCCGTGAGGGCCGCGCCCATGCCAACAGCCCCGGCCACGTTCTCGGTGCCGCCCCGGGATCCCCGTTCCTGGCCTCCGCCGTGGATAAGCGGTGTAAGCCGGGTTCCCTTCTTCATGTATACGGCGCCGATGCCTTTGGGACCGCCGAACTTGTGGCCGGCGAGGGTCAAGAAATCGACGTCGAGGTCTTGGACATCGACGGGGATGTGACCGACCGCCTGGACGGCATCGGTGTGCATCCAGATTCCATGGGCATGGGCGATCTTTGCAATTTCTTTGACCGGTTCGATGGTGCCGATCTCGTTGTTTGCCAGCATCACGCTGATCAGGATAGTGTCGGGCCGGATAGCCTTCTCCACCGTAGCCGGGTCCACACGGCCCATCTTGTCCACCGGCAGATACGTCACCTCATACCCATGCTCACTCAGCCAGTGGCAGATGTTGAGGATGGCATGATGCTCAATGGCGGTGGTGATGATGTGCTTGCCTTTCTTGGCCAGTACGTCAGCCGTGCCCTTGAAGACCCAGTTATCGCCCTCCGAACCGCCGCTGGTAAAGTAAACGTCACGGTCGCGGGGAGCATTCAAAGCGGCGGCAATCTGATGCCTGGCCTTATCAAGGGCCTCCTTTGCCGTCTTAGCATAGGAATACATACTGGAGGGGTTCCCGAATTCCCCGGTGAGGTAGGGCATCATGGCGCCGAGCGCGCCCGGGCGTAGCGGAGTCGTCGCCGCGTTATCTGCGTATACAATTCTTTTCACAGTCATATTCTTACTCCGATCGATGCAGCTTGCACTGCATTTCGGTCTTAGGCAACCCTAAGATATTAACTATATTTAACATTTATGAGGATGTGATTTTTTTTTTGTGTATGGCTCTTTTCTACGGTTGGGCCTGGCGAAAAGTGATTATAAACGTGTCTCTTCCTTTGCCATGACGGGATGACTCCTCATGAGGATGAACAATTATCAGCAGCAGCAGATCTTCCGCGAACTGGCGACCATAAAAGAACGGAGCCCGTTCTACCGGAAGAAGTTCGAGGGCATCGACCTGACCAGGATCAAGACGCAGGAAGACTTCGACACTCTGCCGTTCACCGACAAGGGCGACCTGCGGGAAGCATATCCGCTCGGCCTGATGGCCGTACCGGAGGCGGACATCGTCCGGATTCACTCGTCCTCGGGCACTACCGGTACGCCGGTCGTCATTCCGTACACGGCGAAGGATGTCGAGGATTGGGCCATTATGTTCGAACGGTGCTTCAAAATGGCCGGCCTGACCCCGATGGACAGGGTGCAGATCACGCCCGGCTACGGTCTCTGGACCGCCGGTATCGGCTTCCAGGCCGGCGTTGAGCGGCTCGGTGCCATGGCCATTCCTATGGGGCCTGGCAACACCGAGAAGCAGATCCGTATGATGATCGACCTGCATAGCACCGTTCTGTGCGCTACCTCTTCCTATGCGCTGCTGCTGTCCGAGGAGATTGCCAAACGCGGGGTGCGGGACAAGATCTGTCTGAAAAAAGGTGTTATCGGCTCCGAGCGCTGGGGCGACAAGATGCGGGAGCGGATCGCCGAAGAGCTCGGCGTCGAGCTCTACGACATCTACGGACTGACCGAGATTTACGGCCCGGGCATCGGTATCAGCTGCAGTTACAAAAACGGCATCCACATGTGGGATGACTACGTCTATTTCGAGATCATCGACCCCAAGACGCTGAAGGTCCTGCCTGACGGTGAGGTCGGTGAACTGGTCATCACCACGCTCTGCAAGGAGGGCGCGCCGCTGATCCGTTACCGGACCCACGACCTGACCAGGATCATGACCGGCGAATGCCCCTGCGGCTCCCGGTTCCCCCGGATCGACATTATCGCCGGCCGTACCGATGACATGGTCAAGGTCAAGGGCGTCAACATGTTCCCCGCCCAGTTCGACGAGGTGCTGGCCGCCGTACCCGATGCCAGCAGCGAATATCAGGTCATGATCGACCACCTCGAGGGCAAGGATATCCTGACCCTCTTCTTCGAGACCAAGGCTCCGCCGGAGAAATGGCCGGTCATCGAGCAGCAGGTCGTGGATAAGTTCAGGGCCGTGGTCGGTCCGACCATCAGGCCCAAGGCAGTCAAGGTCGGGGACCTGCCCCGCAGCGAAAAGAAGACCAATCGCATTTTCGACAACCGTTACTGAAAAGCCCTGCCGGCGGGGAAACTCCCGCCGGCGGTAATCTCAAAACCGAAAAGGGAACCGGTCCGGAGGGCTCAGTGCTTGTTCTGGAAATACATCTGATTGTACTGACTTTCTGACATGTTCGTCGTGCTGAAGGTATCTTTTTTCTTTTTGTCCTTGCCTTCTACGTGCGAACCTTTCTGCTGTTCCTTCTGCCACTTCTTGATGTCCTTCGGGGTCTTGACCATGTGCTCGTCCTCTGATTATCTTACCTGCAGTCGCGCATTTACGTCTGGCGGTTTACCGTTTGTTCCCGCCGACCATGACCAGGTAGGCGAGCAGGGCTTCCAGCTGGATGCGCTCGTTGCTGCCTTCGACGATACGGAACTCAATCTCGCCGGTCTTGTCCATCAGCCGCACCTTCTCGGAATCGGTGATACTGAGACTGTAATACGCGGAATGGACCTGGCGGATGATGTCCTGACCGGAAAGGCCGAAGGTGATCATGATTTCGTCCAGTTTGTTCCGGGCGCCGACGAAGTCGCCGCCGAGAGCGGTCTCGAGCATGGCGCGCACTGCTTCGGGGTTGGCCATACCAGTGGTCTGATAGACCGTGTCCAGGGTCACCGTCTCGCCGGTCGAGGCGGCCACCTGCAGGCCGTTGACGGCCCGACGCATGTCACCCCGGGCTACGTGGACCAGGCCCTCCAGGGCGTCGTCTTCGATCTTGACGTGCTCGGCAGCGACGATCTTCTGCAGGAAGGCGGTCACGTCCTCCTTAGACAGCGGCTGGAACCGGAAGACCGCACACCGGGACTGGATCGGGTCGATGATCTTCGAGGCGTAGTTGCAGGAGAAGATGAACCGGCAGATGCGGGAGTATTTCTCCATCGTCCGCCGCAGGGCGGCCTGAGCGTCGTTGGTGAGCGCGTCAGCCTCATCCATAAAGATGATCTTGAACTCTGCACCTTCCAGAGGTGCGGTGCGGGCGAACTCCTTGATCTTGCCGCGAACGACATCGATACCGCGTTCATCCGAGGCATTGAGTTCGATGAAGTTGCCCCGCCAGTTGTCGCCGAACATGCCGCGGGCGACCGCCAGGGCGCAGGTGGTCTTGCCGGTGCCAGCCGGGCCGGTGAACATCAGGTGGGACATGTTGCGGGCGGCCACGTAGGCTTTCAGCCGTTCGGTCACATGTTTCTGCCCCACGACCTCGTCGAGCGTTTTCGGCCGGTATTTCTCAGTCCAAATCTCGTTCATGGGAACTGTCTCTGCCATAGTCGCGAAGTATGTTAAATGTTCGTCGCCGCGGTCCGTTTGGCGGGGCCCGCGGGTCAGAACCGTTTATTAGGTGCCCCGCTTATGGTGCCCTTATCATATGTTCGAGCGTGCCTCAACTATCATCCGGGACGGGAACAAGCTCTCGTTCGACTATGTCCCGGCGACCATTGTCTGTCGGGCAGAGCAGCAGCGGACGCTCGAGACCCTCTTCCGGCCGCTGGCGGCTGACGGGCGGCCGTGCTCGGCCTTCCTGACCGGCGGGGTCGGCACCGGCAAGACGGTTACGGCCAAACGGTTCTGCGCCGACCTGGCCCGCTACTGCCAGCAGCACAACCGTCTGCTGGACGTCATCTTTGTGAACTGCCGCATCCGGAATACGGAGTACGGCGTCATCCTGGAGATTCTGCGCTACTTCGACAGGGGCTTCCCGGACCGCGGGTTCGCTACCGACGAAATGCTCGACTCGCTGAAGAAACATCTGGAGCTCAACCGGCGGCCGGCCGTGATCGTCCTTGACGAAGTAGACAACCTGCTGCGCAACAACAGCCGCAACCTGGTCTATCAGCTCTCCCGGTTCTCAGAAGACCTGCCGAATCCAAGCACTCTGTCACTCATCATGATTTCCCAGTTCTCCGTGGCGGAGATGCTCGATGAGGCGTCGATGTCTACATTCAAGCGGGCGAACGCGGTGCGCTTCAACCGTTACACCGAGGACGAACTGCTTCAGATCATCAATGCCCGGGCCGCCGAGGCTCTGGAACCCGATACCCTGCTGCCGCCTGAGGCGGCGATGATTGCCAAACAGGCAGCGGAGTACGGTGACGCCCGGTTCGCCATCGAGATCCTCGAACGGGCGGCCTCGGTGGCCGAGACCGAGCCGGAGGGAAATATCTGTCCGGACGACATCCGCACCGCCGGTTCCTCGGTCTACAGCGACGTCTCCGAGGCCAAACTGGACGACCTGGATGACAACCGCCGGCTGGCGCTGCTGGCCATCGCCAGGGCCATCAAGGACAGGGCCAGCATCAGCATCACCGCGGCAGAGAAGACCTACGCGGTTGTCTGTGAAGAGTACGGGGTGCCAGCCCGCAAGCACACCCAGTTCTGGACCTACGTGCAGGGGCTTGAGCGGAACGGGTTTGTGAGTACCGAGGTCCGCAGCGAGCAGGACGGCGGCCGGAGCACCTACATCGGCATCCCGAACATCCCGCCCCGGGAACTGGCCAAAAAACTCGAATATATCATCGACCGGGACGGAGCGGTCGCGGAAGAGCGCGAGTTCTCATGAAATGCGACCGGTGCGGTGCTGAGGCCGTTACTTTCCTGCGTTACAGCGGGGCCCACCTCTGCGCCCAGCATTTCGCGGAGTTTGTCCGCCGGCGGGTGAGCAAAGAGGTCCGGAAAGAGGTCGTTCTGCATACCGGTGATACGCTGGCAGTGGCGGTCTCCGGTGGCAAGGACAGCATGGTCCTGCTCAGTCTCCTGAACGGTCTGTTCGGAGACCGGAACGGCATCCGGCTGGTAGCCGTTACCATCGACGAGGGCCTGGTCGGCTACCGGCCGCCCAGCATTGACATAGTCCGGCGGTATTGTGCCGACCATGGGATTGAACACCGCATCAGGGCCTTTACCGAACTCGGGCTGACCATGGACGAGGTTGCGCCCTTATGCACGGACGGCACCACACCGTGTTCCTACTGCGGGGTGTTCCGTAGGAAGCTGATGAACGACGAAGCCCGGCAGTTAGGCGCCAAATACCTGGCCACCGGTCACAACCTTGACGACATCGCCCAGTCGGTGATGATGGACTTCACCCGGGGTGACATCGATCGGCTCGCCCGGCTGGGGCCGCACACCCATGTCCGGCCGGGTCTGATCCCCCGGTGCTTCCCGCTGCGGATGGTCCCGGAGAAGGAGACTCTCCTCTATGCGCTGGTCGAGCACATTCCGTTCTGGGACGGGGAGTGTCCTTACTGGCAGGCGGCGCTGCGGAACGAATACCGCGACCTGGTAGACAATCTGGAGCGCCGGACTCCGGGGGCCCGGCACAGCATCGTCTCCTCCTATGACCAGCTGCGGCCGATTCTGGCCAAGACCTATCCGCCGGTGGTTCCGCATTTCTGTGCCTGTGGGGAGCCCTGCAACGGGAAACGGTGCAAGGCCTGCGAGTTCGAAGAAATACTGAAGAAGAAACTCACAGAACATAAACCGCCCGAAAACTGAAATAATAGCGGGAACCGGTACCTGTCTGGGCTGGGAGTCGGTAACAGATATGCTAACAGGGACCGACGGCATCTGCACGACCGGCTGTTTTCCGATCAACCGCCGTCGCTGAGCACAGAAATGGCAATTGCGGAACCGCTGCTGCCGGTCTTGGCCGCACGGCGGGTGAAATCAGAAGCCATGCAGCCGGCCGGCGCAGAGCCCGCGGCAGGTCTGCTCATTCGATATGCCGAGAAAAGCAGCGACCGGGCAGACATTTCGGTTCTCTTTATTCAGGTGATTATGCGGCATGTGCGGTCTCCGCGCAGGCGGGAGTGGACATCGAACAGATCGGTGTCGTTCTCCGGCCTGCTGTGGTCGACGTTCTCGGCCGCTGAACGGCAGAAACAGGTCGGTACGAACGGAGATGCACAACAATGCCATCACCGGCATATGTTGAAAGAAAACTGTGCGAAGGCGCTCGGCAACAGGCTTTCCCGGATTCCCATTTCCTTCTCAGTGATGACGGCGACGGCCTTCATTTCGCCGACCCGAACGGCCTGCCGAAGGATGGTGCTCTGCCGAGTATCCGGCCGGCCGCGACAGCGGTTTCGCGGTCACCGAGGTTACAGCAGAAGATGCTCGTCAAAGGATAGAATCGCCGGATTTGGTAGATCGGAATAAAAAGATCTGGGCCCCGCTGTCGGGGCCGGAAAATCGATTCAGGCCTTTTTCCACTTGGCGCCGTCGGCAGCGTCCTCGAGAACATAGCCGGCCTCGCCGAGGCGGTTGCGGATCAGATCTGCCAGGTCGTACTGTTTCCGGACGCGCAGCTCCTTCCGAAGATCGATCAGGATGCTCATGACAGCCGCCAGGTCGTCGCTGTCCCGGCCTGCGTCGTCCGGCAGAATGCCGAGTACGCTGTCGATATCCTTCAGGAAATCCAGGGTCTCCAGAGCGCCGTCCCTGGTCATCGTCCGCTCGCCCATGAGCCGGTTGGTCTCGCGGGCGAGACCGAACAGGCTCTCGATGGCCGCGCGGGTGTTGAAATCGTCATCCATGGCGTCATTGAAGGCAGTGCGGGTCTTTTCCAGCAGCGGGGCGACCGGGCAATCGCCCAGCGGGCCGTCGCGGGCGCAGGCCTGCAGATCCCGGTAATTGTTCCACAGCCGTTTCAGGGCGTTCTGGGCCTCCGCCATGTTGTCCTCGCCGTAGGCGAGCGGGCTGCTGTAGTGGGTGTTCAGGAAATAGAACCGGATGGTGTACTTGTCGAACTTCTTCGCCACGTCCTCGACCTTGAAGAAATTCTTCAGGGACTTGGACATCTTGGCGGTCTGCCCGTCAGCGGTCTTCGTCTCCAGCATACCGTTGTGCATCCAGTAGTGGGCGAGCGGTCCGCCGGTGACGGCCTCGGTCTGCATAATCTCGTTCTCGTGGTGCGGGAAAATGAGGTCATTGCCGCCGCCGTGAATGTCGATCACGTCGCCGAGGTAGTGGCGGATCATGGCGGAGCATTCGATATGCCAGCCGGGCCGGCCTTTGCCCCAGGGAGAGTCCCATGCGACCTCGCCGGGCTTTACGCCCTTCCAGACGGCGAAATCCAGCGGGTCTTCTTTGTCGGGGTTTTCGTCCAGGCGGCCGGAGGACCGCAGGTCTTTGATGGTCCGGTGGGAGAGCCGGCCGTAATCGGCCATCTTGCGGACCCGGAAGTATACGCTGCCGTCCGGGGCGGTGTAGCCGTAGCCCCTGTCGACGATGTCCTTCACCATCTGGATGATGTAGGGCATGCTGGTGCTGGCCTGAGGATAGATGTCCGCCCGGCGGACGCCCAGGCTTTCAATGTCCCGGAAATACTTCTCGATGTACGCGGCGGACAGGTCCAGCGGCGCAATGCCGCGCTCGTTTGCCCGGTTGATGATCTTGTCGTCCACGTCGGTAAAGTTCGTGACGAAGGTCACCTTGTAGCCCAGGTAGCGCAGGTAGCGGCTGACCGTGTCGAACACGATGATGCTCCGTGCGTGGCCCATATGGATGTCGTCGTAGACGGTTACGCCGCAGACATACATCTTCACCTCGTCGGGGACGATGGGAACGAACTTCTCCTTGCGGTTGGTCAGCGTATTGTGGATCATCAGGGTCATTGTTTCCGCTCCTTCTTTTCCGGTCCGACGGCAAAACCGTCTGGCAGCGATCTTCTCTGCTCTTCAGCCATCAGCAGGCTCCGGAGCTGTTCTATCTCGACCTCCATCTTGTCCATCCGGTCCTCGACATAGTCTGGGATCTGATTGTGGTCGAGTGCGTTCTTCATGTCGACGCGGACGCCGCACTGGCTGACCACGCGGCCCGGCACGCCGACCACGGTGCAGTTGGGCGGGACATCCTTGACCACGACGGAGCCGGCGCCGATGCGCACATCGTCGCCGATCTTGATGTTGCCGAGGATGATGGCCCCGGCGCCGACAACGACCCGGCTGCCGAGGGTCGGATGCCGCTTGCCCTTGTTGAACGAGACGCCGCCGAGAGTGACGCCCTGGTAGAGGGTGACGTCGTCGCCGATAACGGCCGTCTCGCCGACCACCACGCCGGTGGCGTGGTCGATGACGAAACGTTTGCCGATGGTGGCGCCCGGGTGGATGTCGCAGCCGGTCTTCTCGTGGGCGATGAAGTTGATCTTCCGCGCCTCGGCGTACTTGCCCCCCAGCCACAGTCTGTGGCTCTCACGGTACATGCACACCGCATGGAAGCCAGTGTGGTAGTTGATCGCGTCGGCCTCGTCGATGAGGGCCGGATCGCGCTCCATGACCGCTTTCAGGTCTTCGGGGTCGTACTTGAGCATGATATCAGTTCTACATTCCCTGGCGCTAATTAAGCATTATCTCGTCGTTCAGGTCTCGAATCCCTGATCTTTCTGGTCAGGCGCGAAGTTCACCGCCGGGCAGGGACCGAAGCACTTACGGCAGAAGATGCAGTTGTCCTCGTGGATGTGCACCCGACCGTTTTCCATGTAAAGCGCGTTGCCCTGGCACCTGGCGGCGCAGAGACCGCAGCCGACGCAGTTGAATGCCCGGGCGAGCACTTGGATCGTCTCGTCCATGTGCATTCTAGCATCGTTCTCCACGTAGGCCTTACATATAATCGAGCCGGCGCCGTAGACTGTGATATAATCGGCGGTCAGGATGTCCTCCTTCTCGTCCAGGTTCACCACCCAGCCGATGGCATGGGCGAACGGTTTCAGGACCTTCAGGTCGATGGGGCGGGACAGCGCTGCTTCGAGGCTGTAGCCCAGAGTGCAGGGCGAATAGCCGTCCTGGACCCGGACGACGACCGGGCCGTCGTCCTGAGCCGAGTCCCGCTTGATTTTCATGGGCGGCACCTCTTTGCCGGTAATCCGCTTGATCTCGTCTTTCACCGACTGCGGAGCGCTCTTCCACCGCCACAGGCCGTAGTTCTTCCACTCCGGCGGCAGGCCGTGCTTCGTCGCGTAATCGGTCAGGTATTTGTCCCACTGAGGGTAGCGGCCGCTGGCCTGCGAGACGGCGTCCAGGTCTGCCATGTCAGAGGCGGGGCAGAGGAAGCAGCCTATCCGGTCGAGGCCGCGGGTATACCAGACATTGTAGGGCTCCTTCTTGTAGAACAGATACAGCCAGACGTGCATTGCGCTCCACATCTGGATAGGCGAAGCACCGACCTGTCCGGGTGTCCAGGGGTTCTGCCAGACCCGTGGCTTGGCGTTGCGGGTTTCGGACTCGTACTTCCGCTGACCGATGAACGAGAGCACTCCATTGGGGAAATGCTCGGTAATGGCATGGACAGTAGGACCCAGTTTGTTGGTCTTGCAGCACCAGCGGAAGTCCTTGGCCGGCGGACCGAAATAGACCAGGTTGCCGAAGAAGGCATCATCGGCCGGTTTTTCCTCGATGAGTTCCAGGCCGTGACGGGCAGCGGTGTCGTGCACGTGCTGTACGGTCTCGTCGAACTCCAGGCCGGTATTGATAAACAGAACGGGCAGTTTCAGACCGGCGTCCATGGTCAGCAAAAGGGTGGCGAGCGAGTCTTTGCCGCCGGAGAACGAGACCACTGTCGGCAGGTTATGCTTGGCCATTGTGTTCTTGATGAAGCCGATCGCCTCGTCCCGCCGTTTTTCGATCACAGCGCGGTTGGCGGCCACGGCCTCTTCCCAGGTATGGGCGGTCGGTGAGCCGACCGGTCCCTCGGGCTTATGCCACCGGGTCTTGACGGCCACGCCGTGGTCTTCCCTGACCATGGCCGGGCCGTCCATTTTGGCGGTGCCGGTGCCGACAACTCCGCGGTCGGCGGTGACGATGATGACCTCATCGCCGGCCTTGATCTCGGGATCGGCGTCCTGGACGCCGGGGGCCATGAGGTTGCGGTTCTGCTGGACGAACGGGACCGCGCCGGGGTCGCAGATGACGTACCCTTTGGTCATATGCTGCGCGATGCGCAGGGCGCCCTGGGTGCGGATGATGAACCGCCAGCCGGCGCCGAGATCGTAACGGAGCGTGGTCACGACCGCCCCGTCGGCCAGGACTTCTTCCATCCGGTCAATGGCCGGGGCCTTGTTCATGATTGCCAGATGTCCCGGAGGGACCAGCAGGTCGCCGCAACCCGGACCGAAACAGGCGTCAGTGAGCTCCCGAACCCGTGTCAGGTCATAGTCGAACGCTGGCCGGGCATCGGCGGGCGGGGTCAGCTCGGTCTGTACGGTCGCGTTACCGCAGACCGGGCAGTTCTGCCGCTCCATTATCGGCAGGTTGCAGCAGAGGCACCAGCGGAGGTGGTTCTTCCCGAGTTTCATCATGGCCATGAAAGCGAGGATAACCCGCGGGCGATAAATAACAAACGGTGGCCCAGTCCGTTTTTCGGCGAAACACATACTTATAAGCCAAGGGCCTTTTACCGCCGAAGGAAAACCAATGCTGCAGAAGAAAATCAGAGCATCCAGGCGTTCGTTGGGCATGAACTACGCGATCCGTGAGGTCACTGTTCCAGCCGCTGCAGCCGCCGCCCGGGGCCTGAAGATGTACAACTTCAACATCGGCGATCCCAATAAGTGGGACTTTGAGACTCCAGAATACTTCAAGGAGGCGCTTCGCCAGGCGGTCGACAACACCGACAACGGCTACGGCGATTCCCAGGGCAACCTGAATCTCCGTGAGGCCATCGTAGACCGGGAGTTCCAGAAGAACGGCATACACATCGACAGCGGCGACGTTTATGTCACCAGCGGCGTCAGTGAATGCATCAATGTTATGATGGGCGCGATGATCGAGCCAGGCGACGAGGTGCTCGTACCCGGCCCCGGCTATCCGTCCTATGAACAGTATATCCGTTTCTACGAGGGCATGCCAGTACCCTACCGGATGATCGAGGAAGAGGACTGGAAGCCCGACATCGACATGATGCGGAACCGGATCACGAACCGGACCAAAGCCATCGTCGTCATCAACCCGAACAATCCTACCGGTGCGGTCTATTCGGAGAAAGAACTCAGGGCCATCGGCGATCTGGCGGCCGAGTATGACATCCCGTTGATCTCCGACGAGATCTACGACAAGATCGTCTTTGATGCGAAGTTCTTCTCACTGTCGCGGCTGTCCTCGGACGTGCCGCGGGTCATCCTTAACGGCTTTTCCAAGGTCAACCTCATGCCGGGCTGGCGGGAGGGATACTGCTACTTCATGGACGAAAAGGGTCTCATGGACGAGGTCCGCCAGGGCATGATGAAACAGTTCCGGGCGCGGATCTGCGCAAACGTGCCCTGCCAGGAGGCGGCGCGGGCTTCGCTGCAGGGACCGCAGGACTATGTCGTCGACATGAACCGGAAGCTCAAGGAGCGGGCCGATTTTACCTATAGGCGGCTGAACGAGATTCCGGGGATTTCCACCAACCGTTCGCGGGGCGCCCTGTACTCCTTCCCGAGGGTGGAACTCACCGACTGGAAGACCGACAAAGACTTTGTATTCGACCTGATCAACCAAACCGGCCTGGTCTTCGTCCACGGCTCCGGCTTCTGTCAGGAGTTCGGACAGAGCCACTTCCGGACCATTCTGCTGCCGCCGATGAAAATGCTCGCCGAGGCATATGACATCCTCGAAAAATTCATGCGTAAGCATCAGTGACTGTGCCGACGGCCCCGTCCAGCAATCGGGCTGGTCGGATGGTTTAAATACGACAGTCTGCCCTATATTTAGTTGATTGGAGGTCAGTCAAATCACTGGCGTGTGCGGCCGGCCCCGACTCAGCCTGAAGGAACGGTGACTTATGGGCAGGAACCGGCCGGCATCGGAACGGAAGCAGGAGTTCATCCAGAACAGTGTTCAGCTTTTCGTCGAAAAGGGCTACGAGAATACGACCGTGGACGACATTGCCACCCGCATGGGTGTGGCCAAGGGGCTGTTCTATTACTATTTCAAGAGCAAAGATGCGGTGCTGTATTCTTTCCTGGAAACATACGTCGCGGATTATTTCACCGACCTGGAGAACGTCCTGTGCAACAATTTCGAGACCCCGGTCGAACGGCTGTGGGCCATTCTGATGCCGACGGAAAAGGTTATCCAGCAGACGCAGGTGATCATCTCTCTGTTTCGGGAAAGGCAGAACCAGCAGTTCAGGAACATCTTTCTGGATGTCATCGGTACCCAAATGCATCCGGTAATCCAGCAGGTCCTTACGGACTCGAAGGACATGGGCTATATGGACATCAAATATCCCGAGCAGACCGCCGATGCTCTGCTGGCCCTGTTTATAGAGGTCGTCAGCGAAGGCAAGCTCGACGGGATCAAGAGCCAGCAGGAATTCAACGACCGCATGACGCCTTATGTGGACATCATGTCCCGGCTGCTGGGGATTGACATGTCGCAGTACCGGCCGTCGGCGGAAGACCAGGTCTACCGGAACTGGCACCGCATGCCGAAGTCGTTTGGTCTTAAAGACCGATTTTGAATAAAACCCAAAAAGGCATAAAAGCCGGACCCGCAGGCCCGGCAAAATATTCCTCAGTTCAGCCGCTGAAGCATCTTGACGACGGCATCAACGGCGTCCCTGCCCTTCTCGATGCGGTCAACGGCCTGGAGTTCAGTCATGTCGGGCCCGGTGATGCCGAGCGCGACCGGCTTGTTGTACTCCAGGGACAGGTCCATGATTTTACGGGAGGCTTGGCCCATGATGACCTCGTCGTGGCCGGTCTCGCCTTTGATGACCGCGCCAACGGTAATGACGGCGTCGACGTCGCCGTCCTCCAGAAGCTTCTTCACGGCCAGCGGGATCTCGAAGACGCCTGGGACCTTGATCTTCTTTGCGATGGTCACACCGAGGAAGTCCGCCTCGGCCTTGGCCCGCTCTTCCATCATCATCGTGACCTCGTAGTTGAACTCGGCCACCACCATTCCGATCTTGTATGCTTTCATTTTGATTCCTCACTTGTAAACGGGACCCTTGTCCTTGAAACCCTGCCGCAGGCCGGTCCCGGCCCGGGCGGTCAGCCGTTCCGGCCGGAACAGCAGGTCGTAGACATTGGCAGCATGTTCCCTGACCCGCTGATCTGCCAGCCATGCCAGCTCCTTGTCGCTCTTGGCCTCGTCCTCATGGACGAAGACCTCTATAATGTGCGTATTGGTCATCAGCTGTGCCCGGATGAGACCGTTGGAAGCCTCATCCGCACACATCTTATCCTTCGGCATGGGGCCGGGCATACCGAGCGCCATACAGATATCGCAGTGCTGCTCCTCGATGAGCTTCTTGCAGGCCACTGGGAGGTCTTTCATACCGGGCACGGTATACCGCACAATACGGAAGCCGGTGCCGGTCTTCTCCAGTTCGTCGATGGCCGATTTGGCCATGTCATAGCGCGCGAACGTCGTGTCCGCGATGCCGATCAGCTTCATCGGGACGCACCCCCGCTCTCGCGGATCTTCTGGACTATCCGCCTGGTGGCGTTCAGGTCGTCGGCGGCCTCGGTGGCGCGCACCACCTTGATGTTTCCCAGGCCCTGGGCGGCCAGTTGCTTCCGAAGCTCGTCCTCCCGGAAATGCTGGTCGTAGCCGAGGACGATAATGTCTGGTTTTATTTCTTTCACGATGTCGAAGATGCTGCCGCCGTTCTTGCCGACGACGGCCCGGTCCACCGGTTTGAGGTTCTCGACGATTTTGGCCCGCATGTAGTCGGGGGTGATCGGCTCGTGTTTCTGCCGCCGGACAGTATCATCACAGGCGATGACCACCACTAGCTCGTCGCCGAGGGCCTTGGCCTGCTGCAGGTAGGAGATGTGGCCCGGGTGGATCAGATCGAAGACGCCGGAGGCCATTACTCTGACCATTTTCACACGTCCAGGCCGGTCTTTTTCTTGAAGTCCGCCCAGGCTTCGAGAACCTCATTGCCGGTAACGAACGGGATGCTGTGCTTTTCGGCATAGGCCATGCAGTTGGATTTGGTGTTGGACTTGCCGTCGTCGCCCATCATCTCGCAGATACTCGCGGACGGCAACACGCCGGCCATATACATCATGGCAGAGGCGAGCTCGGTGTGGCCGTGGCGGTTCTCCAGAAGGTGCTCGCTGGTGTTCAGCAGGTGCACATGGCCCGGCGCACGGAAGTTCTGGCCCAGGTCCTTGGCGATCTCGTCGTACGGTTTCTTCTGGAAGATGGTCTTGGCGAACTCGGCGATAGTGAGCGCCCGGTCATTGTCAGGGATGCCGGTGTAGGTCTTCCGGTGGTTGATGGTGATGCCGAACGACGACTTCGTGTTGTCGTAGGGGATGTCGGTCGGGGCCATCAGGCCTAGAACCGGATATTTTTCCCGTTCGTCCCAGAAGACGTCGGAGAGATAAGGCAGGCCGACGCCCTTGGCGATTTTGGCGGGGGTGATGCAGCAGAGCAGTCCGCCAGCGTCCTTCCGCATCTGCCGGACAATGGCCGGAGTGATGAACTGTGAGGCGACGGTGAGATCGGATTCCCGTTCCCGGTCGTCGAAATCATAGATTAGGATGATTTTTCCTGCTTTAATGGCGTTCAGTGCCGTTTCGATGCTCATAATGGAACTTCTGATGGCACCGACATAAAATAAAGTAGGTCAATTACCAGAACACTGGTAAAGTCGCTTTTGGCAGTATGTCGCAGATACAGGTCCGGCCGTCATATTAACGACTCCCGTCCCGCCCAATCTCTTATAAGGGGGCAGGGGCTACCGACGTCACGATCCTCATGTCACTGGAAGATGCCAAGTACATCAGAGAAAATGTGATGGCCCACAACAAGTGGTTCGAAGACTGCATCCCCATGATTGCGTCCGAGAACCTGATGAGTCCGCTTGCCAAAGAGATGCTGATCTCCGATTTCGCCGACCGGTATGCCGAAGGTCTTCCCGGCAAGCGGTATTATCAGGGCAATATCTACGTCGATAAGGTCGAGACCCGGGCCGTCGAGCTCGCGAAGAAGATCTTCAACTGCGATCTTGCCGACGTCCGGCCGATCTCCGGCACGGTCGCTAACATGGCCGTGCTGTTCGCCTTCGCCCAGCCGGGCGACACGATCACCACCTGCGCCCTTGCCCAGGGCGCCCACATCTCCACCTGTGAGTTCGGCGCCTTCGGTCAGCGCGGTGTGAAGTCCGTCAACTACCCTTGGAACGAGTCCGATATGAACATCGATGTCGACGGCACCGCGAAGCTGCTGAAACAGGTCAAGCCCAAGGTGGCCCAGTTCGGTCTCTCGGTCTTCCTTTTCCCGCCGCCCCTGAAAGAGCTCGAGGACACCTTCAACGAGGTCGGCTGCCTGGTCTGGGAGGACTGCGCCCATGTGCTCGGTCTTATCGCCGGCGGTCAGTTCCAGAAGCCGTTCGAGGACGGCGTCAACGTCGTATCCTCATCGACCCACAAGACCTTCCCCGGCCCGAACCACGGCATAGTGCTCGGCAACAAGCTGACCGAGGAGCAGGTCAAGGAACTCCAGCATGCCATCTTCCCCGGCGTCACTTCCAGCCATCATCTGCACGCCATGGCCGCCCTGGCCATCACCCTCGCCGAGATGGACGTCTTCGGCAAGGATTATGCGGCCCAGGCCTGCAAGAACGCCCGGGCCCTCGGACAGGCGCTTTACGAGCGCGGCATCCCGGTGCTCTGCCCCGACCTGGGCTTTACCAGGTCCCATGCCGTTGCGGCGGATGTCACCAAGTTCGGCAAGGGCAAGGAGTGTGCGAAGCTGCTCGAGGACGCGAACATCATATGCAACAAGAACATGCTCCCGCACGATACCAGTTCGGTCAATCCCTCCGGTCTCCGGTTCGGCAGCCAGGAAATGACTCGGCTCGGTATGAAGGAGAGCGAGATGGACGAGGTTGCAGACCTGATCGCCCGGGTTGTTGTCAAGCGCGAAGATCCTGCCAAAGTAAAGGAGGATGTGAAAGAGCTGAAACACCACTTCGACACCATCCAGTTCTGCTTCAATGCCGGTGAGTCCGCGTACAAATACCGCAAACTCGTTCCGTAAGACCGTTCCGGCCGGCGGGATCTTTTCCGCCGGTCTCTCAATTTTTTTATAAAATCTCAGGTTGCCAGCAGTTTCTTGCATCTGTTGTACAGATCGACTGCCGGCTGCAGGGTCGGCCACGCCGGCTCGGCCTTTTGGATCTTCAGGTTCATCTTCTCGGAAACGACAGCGGTTTCGGCATCGAACTTCTTTTTATCCTCTTCCAGGCCGGTGTCGATCTGCAGCAGAGTGGTGTAGCCGCAGAACTCAAACATCCAGCGCATGAATCCTTCGCGGCCGCCGTTGATACCCATGGACGCCAGGGTCTGCGGTGTCATGTTGTCGACACCCTTCATGAAGTCCATGTCACCGATGAACTCCTCCCAGTTGCCGGCAACGGCGGGAGTGACGTACAGTTTGCCGGTGTGTGTTTTTTCCAGGTCCAGGTACCGTTCGCCGCCGCCGACGCAGACGCCGATGCAGTCGTCGCAGACCCTGCCGGTCCGGTCCCGGAACATCTCAGCGGGTTTGTAGTGCCGTTCCTGACACCATCCGGTGATATTCCAGCCGTAGTTCCCGCACAGGCCGTAGTAGAGACCGACCGCATCTACGTGGGGCTGCAGGGCGGTGATCTGGTCCTCAATGAACTTCTTGAGGTCCTTCGGTTCGGCGTGCAGGCCGAGGTGGTTCATGTCGATGACCACACGGTAGCCGTTGGTGCCGACATCGGCCTTTCCGGCGTAGAAGTCGTCCCGGGGAACGAGCGTGTACGGAATCTTTTTCCGGTCCATCTTGCCGCGGATGCTGTCCGCCGGCTCGTTGTCGAGCATGAAGATCTCTTTCGGTTCGGGATCATGGGCGATCCCGTAAAGGAGCTCGTCTTCCAACATCGGACAGGCGATGATCCCCAGAATTCCGTTTGTCACAAGATGAAATAGCAGATTGTAACTATAAAAAGGATATCAAACAGAGCCAGGTTGTGTTAGGAGTTCCTAACCTTTAACTAGGTAGAAGGCTATGGTGTATGCATATGACTACGGGAAACCGGGAGGATTACCTGATCAGCATTCTGCGGCTGACGGGAGGCGAGACTGCCGCCAAGACGACGGAGCTGGCCACCTTCATGGGTGTCTCGCCGGCCAGTGTAAGCGAGATGCTCAAGATCCTGGCCAAAGAGGGCGAGGTCGAGTACATCAAATACAAGGGGGTGAAACTCACCGCGTCGGGCCTGACAGAAGCCAGGCAGATCCGGAAGCGGCACCATGTAGTGGAGAAGTTCCTCACCGATGTGCTCGACATAGACCATCAGACAGCCCACGAGGAAGCCCACCGGATCGAACACACCATCTCCGACGAGTCCGCCGTGAAGATGTGCAGTATCCTGGGTCACCCGCCGGACTGTGATTGCCAGAGCTGTATCGCGCCCTGCAAGGCCGTGGTCAGCTCCGGTGTGGATGTCACCTCCCGGCTTATGGATATGCACCCGGGCGAGAGCGGTAAGATTTCCTATCTGCGGGCCGACGACGGCGGGATTGTCAAGAAACTGCTGTCCATGGGTTTCGTGCCCGGCCGCGACATTGCGGTCGACAGCAAACTGTCCGAGTCCGGTCCCCGGGTCGTGAAGCTCGGCTCCGCCTCGGTGGTGCTCGATGCCGCCATGGCCTCGGCAGTGTTCGTCGACGTGGTCGGTAACTGAGGTTTTTGGCATGGTACGAGTGGTCCTGGTCGGGCAGCCGAATGTGGGGAAATCCTCCCTTTTCTCCCGGCTGACCGGGGTGGGGGTCATCTCTTCAAATTACGCAGGGACCACTGTCGAGTTCGAGGAATCGGTCATCAAAAGGAATGGCAGTACCGTCTTCGTGCGGGACCTGCCAGGTACTTACAGCGTATCCGGCAATTCGGACGACGAGAACGTCACGCTGACGATGCTCAGCGACCCGCAGAACGACGCCGTCGTGGTGGTGGCTGATGCTACCAACCTGGAAGGCAGCCTGGTGTTCTGCTTGGAAGTAATGGAGCTCGGTCTGCCGACCATCATTGCACTCAACAAGATCGACAGTGCCCGGAAACGGTATGAGACCGACTGTGCCAGGCTGGCGGAGCTGCTGACCGTGCCGGTCATGCCGGTCTCGGCTAAGATCGCTGAAGGGGTCGATGCCCTGGCCGATGCAATCTGCACCGGCAGGGCGCAGGTCCCTTCGTTCCGTCTGCCCTACCCCGAGTTCATCGAGCGTTTCATCACTCTGGTCGAAAAAGAACTGCCGCCTGCCCGGTTTCCAACCCGCGGTCGGGCCGTAAAACTGCTGGAAGGTACCAAGGGCATTGTCATTGCCGCTCCGCCGGATGCCATCGACGCCGCGGATGAGATCCGCGAGAGCTACCGTCAGCAGCTCAAAGAACCGCTGGAGGTGGCCATTGCCCGCTTCCGGTATGCCGAGGCAGACAGTCTGAAGCGGCAGGTTCAGGCCCCCACCACCCGCAAGCGGACCAAGGCCGAGATCATCTCCGATCTGACCTTGGAGCCTTCCACCGGCGTGCCGATCCTCATCGGTGTGATCTTAGCGATTTTTGTGACCATGATCTTCGCCGGCCAGTGGGTCAGCGACGCGGTTGGGGCAGTATACGCCTGGGCCATCGGCGATACACTTGCCGGCTGGGCCGACGGTCTGCCGACCGGATGGTCGGCGGTGGTCACTGGACTGAATGACAGCGTTGCCGCCATGCTTTCGTTGGCGCTGGGTTACATTCTGGTCTTCTATCTGATTCTGGCCGTGCTCGAAGATACCGGCTATCTGACGCGGATCGTGGTGCTGATGGATAAAATCATGCACCACTTCGGTCTGCACGGCGGTTCGTTCATTCCCATGATTGTCGGTGTCGGCTGCAACGTTCCGGCCATTCTGGCCACCCGTTCGCTCCAGTCTCGGCGGGAACGGCTGATTCTGTGCTCACTGATTGTCATGGCCGTGCCATGCTCGGCCCAGATCTCAATTATCCTCGGGGTCACGGGAGCGTTCTCCGGACTGCTGGCGGCCCTGGGCATCTTTGTGGTTTTAATCGTGCTGGGCACCGTGATCGGGCTGATCCTGAACCACTTCCTGCCCAGTGAGCCCACCAATCTGGCGATGGAACTGCCGGACTTGGTCTGGCCGCAGTTGAAGAACATCCTGGTCAAGACGTGGATCCGCATCAAGGACTTCTTTACCATCGCGTTCCCGCTGCTGGTCGTCGGCAGCATCATCATAGAGGTGCTGTTGGAACTGAACCTGCTTGATGCGGTAGTCGGACCGTTCTCCTGGCTGACCGTCGGGTTGCTGGGGCTGCCGGCCGTGACTATCATTGCATTTATAGCCGGCATCGTACGGAAGGAGATGGCCTATGCCATGCTCGTTCTGTTGGCCCAGAGCGAGGGCATCCAGGAGATTACTTCATTCATGACCCCGGACCAGTTCATAGTGTTCGGTCTTGTCATGGCGGTGTTTATGCCGTGTTTGGCCACTCTGAGCGTCATGTGGAAGGAGATGGGGGCCCGCGACACCGTGGCGGTGACGCTCGTCTCGATGGCGGTGGCTTTTGCGCTGGGGACGGGGGCCAATTTTCTGCTGGCAGCGTTCTGAGCGGACGTTTAGGTCGGAACAGACGGTCAGAAGACGGTGGGTCGGACTGTGGTCCGGAACTTTTCGAAATCTGGAGACAGGCCGTGGCCCCGGTCCAAACGGGCTCAGAGCGGTCTTCCATTTCTGCCCGTTCATTTTGAAGATCCGGTCGACCGCGATGGCGGTCCGATTGGAGTTGTCTGACCGGGCGGAAAGTACGGTGGGCGCCAGTGCTTCTCCGGCAGCTGCCGCCCGATCGGCGGTCTTTTCGGCATTCAGAGAAAGAAGAATCGAGGTCTGTGCTGTTGTGATCATGCAGGCGATGGCCTCGGTGCAGAGCAATTTCAGTTGGTTATTATGCACAGTGTCAGGTTCCGGCGAGGTCTGTTGCAGATAATCTCGGTCGTACGTTGCCACAGACATTTCAGTGGCATTGATACGGAATCGATATTCTGCAGTCAGATGTTCGGAAATAACTTTAAGGGGCATTTCGGGCCGTACCGCGAAAGTGCCCGGGCGAAGGCTGCAACCGCAGTTTCGAGACAGGAAAATGTAAAAAAGGTTTCGCCAGCTCAGTTGTGGGTATACACTGCAGTAACCTTCTCAGAAGTCTTCTGTTCAAGCTTCACGAAGCCGAACCGTTCGAACTGCACAGTGTTGCTGGGCTCGTGGAGGATCGTTTCTTCGACCAGGCCTCTGGCGACGGTGCCGTCGGGCATGAGGACTTCGGCCGGCACGCTGTTCCGGCTCACCCACTGTACGGCGTGCACGCCTTTCTTCAGGACGGCGGTGTCGTTGCCGGCGTACTGCGCCGGGGTGCCGTAGGTCAGGTTGCACAGATCCTTGAGCCGGACCTCCTTGTTTTGAGCGAACGCCCGGGAGTCCTTCTCGGTGATAAAGACGGTCTTGGGGCCGTCGAGCCGGTAGAAACGGAAGCCGCGGTCGGCGTGGTCCGGCTGCAACGGAGCCTGGCCGACGATGGCGTCGGTGCCTTCGATGTCGTAACGGACAGGGTCCTGGACGAAGAAGTACCGGTCGCTGATGGGGTCGATGATGTCCCGGTTCATGCTGTACAGGCCGTCCCATGAGAACTGGATGTCCACAGATTTGATGCCGCTCTCGATCCAGTACCGCCGGATGGCCTCCGGGCGGATGCCGCGCCGCTCAAGGGCGCGGACGGTGCCGGTGCGGACGTCGTCCCAGCCGGAATACTCCCCTTTCTGGATGCTCTGCTTTATCAGCGAGGTCTTCAGGACGGTGTCGGGGATGTTCACCAGACCGTAATGGATGTACTCAGGCTGTTTCCAACCGAAGTAGTCAAAGATGTACTTCTGACGGAGCGTGTTGTTCAGGTGGTCCTTGCCCCGGATGACATGCGTCATGCCCATGAGGTGGTCGTCGACGGCTACGGACAGATTCATCATGGGATAGGCCCGGTACTTGTCGCCGGTCCGGGGGTGCGGCGTATCCACCAGGCGCAGGGCGACGAAATCGCGGATGGCCGGGTTGGGATGGGCGATGTCGGTCTTGACGACAGCAATGGCCTTGCCGGCCTCATAGCCGCCGGACATCATACGGTCGTACCGCTCCATCTGTTCCTCGACGGGCAGGTCGCGGCAGGGGCAGGCGAGTTTGTGCTCCTTCAGATCCCGCCACTTCTCGCCGTTGCAGGTGCAGACGTAGGCCTTGCCCATCTCTATGAGCCGACGCGTGTAGTCGTAATAAATCTCGAAACGGTCGGACTGGGTATAGGTCTTGGTACACTTGACACCCAGCCATGCCAGGTCTTCAGGTATCATGTCGTAGGCCTCGGGATCGATCTTCTCGGGGTTGGTGTCCTCAAACCGGAGAATCAGCTGACCGCCATACCGTTTGGTGTATTCGTCATTGAGGATGGACACCCGGGTGTGACCGATATGCAGAGGGCCGGAAGGGCCGGGGGCGATCCGCATGACCGTGTGTCCTTTCTCTGCGCCGGCCAGGTCTGGCAGTTCATAGGTACGTTCCTTTTTTTCTTTGACGAGCAGTTCGGGGGCGGTCTTGGCAAGTTCTTCCTTTTGGGCCTCGGGAGAAAGTGCGTTGACCTCCGCGACGATGCTGTTGATCAGCTGGGTGATCTCGGCAGTCTTAGAGCGGTACTCGGGAAAACCGCCGAGGATCTTCCCGACGACTGCCTTCGGATTGGCTTTACCTTTGAAGAACGCGGCATTCTGCAGCGCGAACTTTCTGATGGTCTCCTCTATCGGCTCAGCAGACATAATGAACAGCCATTTTGACGCGCCTATATTAGGCTTATCACGGATTCGGAAAGCCGATCTGGAACCGCTGGCCGCCGGGAGTGTTCGGATCATGTCTGGCGGAAAAGATAAAGACCGGCGTCGGGACGGCAGGCCGACCCGCCCCGGGCAGGAACAAAGGACCGCCTCAGGCCTTTTTCATTTGGAAGAAGGGCTGCGCAGTCCGGAGCAGAGCGTTCGGGTCGTGCCGGCTCCAACTGCGGTAGTCGGTGCCGGCGGCGGTGACTGCTTTACCGACTGCTTCGAGCAGGGCTGGAATATCGCTCTCCAGGACGGTGCCGAGCTCGACGCCGAGCCTTTCTTTGCCTTCGATGTGCGAGCCGTTCGCGTAAAGGACGAATGAGGGCTGGCCGTCAACCGAGGGGCCGCCGCGGAACGCGATCGGCTGGACCTGATGGGCGCCGCAGGACGATACGCAGCCAGAGATGTGGACCACCGGCAGGGCACCGTCAGCGAAGCCGTTCCGGCGTTCCATGTCTATCAGTTTCATCAGCAGGCCGTGGGAGTCGCGCAGGCCAATCTGACAGACGTTGGCGCCGACGCAGGAGACCGAGGCCTCGAAGGCCGTTTTCGCGCCGTCGTCGGTAAGCCTGGCCATTTTATCGGCTTCGGTGCCGGTCAGGTTGATCAGGTACATGGTCTGGTCGGGCGAGGTGCGGAGTTCACCGTCGGGGATCTGGGCCAGGGCGGTGCACAGTTCCCGGAACTTCTCCGGCTGGGGGTCGCCGCCCAGCGGGTGGTACTTGACATAATAGAGACCGGTTTGCTTCTGTGGGAAGGCGCGGTCGCAATGCGGAACGGAGCCGTCCCCCTTCTTGGCCATAACTGGCTCTTCGGGCAGGGCGCGAGGCAGGTCGGTCTTCAGGACCTCGGTGAGGATCTCATTGAAAGCCCTGCAATAGCCTTCGTCGCCGAGAGTGTCGCGCATGTACCGGCTCCGGGCCTTGGCGCGGTTCTCATAGTTGCCGTATTTCGTGAACATCCGGACCATGGTCTCCAGATAGCAGAGCAGGTCCTTCGGGTCGGCGCCCTTCTTGACGAGCAGGCCGAGCTTGGGGTTGGCGCCCAGGCCGCCGGCGCTGTAGACGTCAAAGGTCCCGTCGGCCTTGGCCAGAAAACCGAGGTCGCGGAGAGCGGCGTCGACGGTGTCACAGGGTTCGTTGGAAAAGCCGACCTTCAGTTTCCGGGGCAGTTTGATTGTCTGGATCCGGTCCATGAGGTACCGCTCGGTCTCACGGGCGAACGGCAGGACGCTGAACGTCTCCTGTTTGATCACGCCGGAGAGCGGCGAGGCCGTCACGTTGCGGGGACAGTCCCCGCCGCCGGCGTAGGTGAATATGCCGTGGTCCATGGCCTCGTCGATGAGGTCGATGATGGCATCACCCTTCAGACCGTGGAACTGAATGGCTTCGCAGGTGGTGGCATGGACCATGTTCGGGCGGTATTTGGCGATGGCGTCGGCGATGAACTGCAGCTTATCGCGGTCGGCCGAGCCGCCCGCCAGCCGGAGCCGGACCATGCCGGCGTCCTTAGAGCGCTGGGCATAGGTGCCGAAGTTGCCGGACCTGCCCTTGTAATCTTTGACCGAAACCCTGCCGGCATAGAAGTCGGTCGTCAGCTGCCGGAATTCCGGCAGTTTTGCCCGCACATAGTTTGCGTTCATGTTACCGGAAGGCGGAACGGTTATCCAGGCATAAAAAGCGCGCGATAGTGTGTGGTGACAAGTGGATCCGTCCCTTTCGGGGAAAAAGGGGCGGGAAAAGGTTTGAGGTGTACTGTGGAACCTCAGTTCTTGTGTTCGGGGTCGACTAGACCGTTCATGGGGTGGGTGCGCTGGAGAAACTTCGGGCCCTTCCAGTTCCACTTGCCCATGAGGTGCATCAGCGCCGGGACGAAGTATGTGACCATGAACAGCGAGTCGATCAGGATGCCGAAGCCCAGTGCAAAGCCGAACTCCTGCAGCATCGACGAGTTGCCGATCAGCAGGGTCAGGAAGGTGCCGCCCATCAGCAGCCCGCAGAGGGTTATGATGGCGCCGGAGAACTTGACCGCGTGATCGACGGCGTCGTCGTTCGAGGCGCCCTTCATGACGTTCTCTCTGACCCGGGTGGTCAGCAGGATATCGTAGTCCATGCCGAGTCCCAGCAGGATCACGAACAGGACGATCGGCACCACCCAGATGACGGGGATGGCAAAGACGTCCGTGAAGATCAGGTGGGTCAGGGCGAGGGTCCAGAGGATGCTCATAACGATGGTCAGAGTGGACCGTATCGGGGTCAGGTAAGAGCCCAGGACGAAGAACAGCAGCAGGATGATCAGCGCAATGACCGCGACTCTGATCCAGTTGAACTGGTCCTCGACGATTACCGAAATGTCGTTCATGACCGCGGAAGTGCCGGACACGTAGGAGGCGGCGATCATGTCGCTGTACTCGGTGTCGTAGCTCTCGGTGCCGTCGTGGAACTCGGTCTTGAGGTCCTGGACGAAGGTCATGGTGTTGTCGGACATGGGCTTCTCGCCCGTGATGATCGACAGCTGTACACAGGTGCCGTCATTGGAGATCAGACCGAGACCGTAGTTCAGGAGGTAGTCGGCCACGTTCATGACCCGCACGCCGGTCGGATAGTCGGTACTGGGTGCGGCCAGGTAATCGGTCGGAGCCATGTTGTAGCCCATCAGGGTGAAAGCTTCCTCGAAGTAGGTCGCCAGCGCGTCGGGCAGCACCCCGTTGGCAATGATGTAGGTGTTGACTACGGTCGGATCGTCGGTACCCAGCGCAGCGGCCGCGGTGTTGTAGATCGCAGCCCAGGACATGGGTCCGCTGACGGTGGAGACGATGTCGCTGTGATCGGTCGAGATCTGGTTCTCGATCTCGGCGATATCCTGGAGGTAGCCGACGCCGTCGGCGGTCCAGTAGACCAGACCGAGTGACGTAGGTACTGCCGTGATGTTGCCGGTGCTGTCGGTGACCGGCACGGTCAGGGTCAGATCGGAGGTGGTGCAGATGGCGCTATCGAGCTCCAGGACCACATAGTTGGGCATGATGGTCGCACCGTCGGTGTTGTCCATCAGGATATTCAGGCCGTCCACGGATTCGGAATCGGGCATGATGCTGATCATGTCGTACGAGTCGTCGGTGGTCGCGACCAGGTAGGCCGCCGGGCAGGTGACCAGGATGGTCGCCGCGACGATGGCCTTGGCGTGTTTCCGGGTGACTTTGGACACCCAGGTGAAATAGCGGCGGGCGCCGTTGAACAGGTGCCCGTGGAAGCCCTTGCGTTCCTTGCTCTCCCGCTGATAGAACTCGATGGTGGAAGGCCAGAAGATCTTCCCGTCGAGCAGGTGGATGAGTGCGGGGATGAAGGTCAGGGTGGCGAACAGCGCCATGACGATGCCGAGCGCCAGGACCATGCCCATGGTTTGTATCATCGAGAAGGTGCAGAGTGACAGTGTGCCGAACCCGATGATGACCGAGAGGCCGGAGGTGAATACGGACTCGCCGGCCCATTCGACGGCCTGAGTGAGCGCATAGTCGTTGTCCTTGCCGTTCTTACGTTCCTCTCTGTATCTGGTGATGATGAAAATCGCGTAGTCGGAGCCCGCGCCCAGCATGGACACGAGCACGATAATTTTAGTGATGTAGTAGACGTCAAAGTAAGAGCCGATGCCGTACAGCAGAGCCATAACGACACCGTAAGCCATGCCGGTAACCGCCGGCGGCACGAGTGCGGTAACAAAGGCCCAGAAGAAGACGGCAAGGATGATGAAGATCAGTGCCACGGAGAGCGGATCGATCTTCTCGACATCGCTGACGGACATCATTTCAGTGTCGTAGGCCAGTGCGTCGGTGCCGGTAACATAGGTAGTCAGGTCAGTGTAGCCGGTCGTGCTCAGTGTATCGCTGATGATGGACCGGATGTCGTCGGTCTGATGGGTCAGATCGATGGAGTCGTCGTTCAGGCCTACGGAGACCAGCACGATGCCGCTGGTATTTACATCGCTGCTGCCGTTATAACGGCCTAAAGAGGAGATTGTGAACACGCCGGGACCGTAATGTTCGTCGAAGGCCGACTGCAACAGCCCCGACTCGGTGCCGGCGCCTGCCAGGGCCGTGGCTTCGGTCAGTTCGTCTGCCGAATCATACTGCAGAACGATGACCGTGTCCATGCTGAGCCCGGTACTGAAATTCTCGTCAATGAGCTCCAAGCCGTCGGTGGCCTCGGAATCGGCCCCGGACATTGTGGTGAGGTCGTATTGCAGGACATCGCCTGAATGGACCGCCAACGGCAGGCAGCACACCAATACAACCAACCAAACGACCACGATGGCCTTGGAGTGGTTGATGATGAACTTTGCTAGTTTGTTGAACATAATTCACCTGAAACGGTCAAGGAAACATCAAGTATTAAATGGTTTTGAGCATGCTCAAAATAACAGGTATTTAATTGCAATATATTGAATCTAATGATACATCAATGAATGATAAATGAAATATATGGCACAAAATAAGAGACAAAAATAAACGAGTATTTGAGCAGGTTCAAATATGAAAACTGTTATAAACTGACAATGAGAGCATGAAGACAATGTCGTCGCCGCGGGCAAAAGAAGTGCAGAAGGCCAAAAAAGACCTGGAAACCGGGATTGAACGCCGGCGGGAGGACTCCCGGCGGCAGATCCTGAACGCAGCGATGGAACTTTTCTTCGAGAAAGGATATAACGAGACCACGACCCGGGATATCGTCCACAAGACCGGTATCCTCAACGGCAGTCTTTATAATCGTTTCAAAAGCAAAGACGACATTCTGCGGAGTGTTGTTGCCGAAACGATCAACGACGCCCTGGCGGTCTCGGAGAAGTCGCTGGAGCAGGAAAAGGACCTTTTGGTCGCGGTCGTGCTGCCGGCCGCGATGGAGCTCTACGCCGCCAGTCTCTCTTCCAAAGTGGCCGAACTGTTCTATGAGGCCCACAAGAACTGGGAAGTGGTTCAGGATCTCATCGACCTGGCCATCAATTGGGCCAAGCAGTATTTGGAGCGTTACGGTCTGGCGCCGATGGATGAGGAATGTATCCGGAACGGCCTGATGGAGAGTGTCGGGGCTGTCGGGAACGTCATGGGCTACTACAGTCACGGCGGTCGGGCGGATTACCACAGTTTCGTGAAGAATCTGGTGGCCTATGCCGCGATGGTAATGCGCATTCCCGCCTTCGACATTAACGGTACGGTCGGTAAGATCGTGCGGATTATGGAAGCGGGCGGTTTCGTCATCTGCGGTCATCAGGTAGGCCACTGCGCCGATCCCGAGACCGCTGACTGACGCATGCAGGCGCCATTATTTTATTATCTTCAGGTGCCCTATGCAGGCGCATGTCACTTGATCAGAACGTTCTCCGCGGGGCCAAGGTCGTTGGCGAGGCCGTTGACCCCGATTCGCTGGAAGCGACCCGCTGGATGCAGGCCGATCAGGAGCAGACGCTGCTCTTTACCAATCTGAACGGCGGCAAAGCCGCCGCCAATGTCTATTCGACCCGCGCCAAGGTCGCCGCCGCGCTGGGGGTTCCCAAGGACGGGATCGTCCAGCATCTGATGGCAGGCATGGCCGCGCCCCAGCCGGTCCATGAGGTTGTCGCGCCGGCGTTCCGGTACCAGCAGTTGCCTCTGGATCTGATGAAACTGCCGGTCGTCAAATACTTCCCCCGGGACGGCGGCCGCTATATCTCTGCCGGCATTGTGGTGGCCGAGTACAATGGCAAACGGAATGTTTCGTTCCATCGGATGATGCTGATGGACAAGGATCGGATCGCCATCCGGCTGGTCCCGCGCCATCTTTTCACGCTTTACAACGAGGCCCTGCGTGACGGTCGGGAACTGAAGATTGCCATCTGCATCGGGGCCCCGATCGAGGCCATGATCTCTGCCGCTCTGTCGGTCGACTACGGCACAGACGAGCTGCAGATCGCTTCGGCACTCCACCAAGGAGGCCACGGTGTTCCGCTGGACGGCGGCCGCTGCGATAACGGTCTGCTGGTGCCGGCCGACTGTGACTACGTGCTTGAGGCCCGGCTGACTGCCGACACGACCAAGGAAGGGCCGTTCGTCGACATTGCCGGCACCTATGACCCGGTCCGTGACCAGCCGATTGTAAAGGTCGATAAAATCTGGGCCAAAGAGGGACCGGTCTTTCAGCTGCTCCTGCCGGGCGGCTATGAGCACTTCCTGCTGATGGGTCTGCCGCGGGAACCGGTCATTTTCCGGACCGTCCGGCAGGCGGTGCCGCGGGTAAGGGCCGTGCGCCTTACCGAAGGCGGCTGTTGCTGGCTGAACGGGGTCGTGGCCATTGCCAAGAATAAGGAGGGCGATGGTGTCAACGCGATAATGGCAGCCTTCACCGGCCATCCGTCCATGAAGAATGTCATCGTCGTGGATGATGATATTGACATCTTTAACGACCGTGAGGTCGAGTGGGCGGCGGCAACTCGGATGCAGGGCGACAGGATCATTCGTATCCCCGGGGCTGCGGGTTCCTCCTTGGATCCGTCGATGGCTGCCGACCGCACGACCTGGAAGGTCGGGTTCGATGCGACTCTGCCGCTCGGCGCCGACCGGACACCGTTCGTCAAGGCCACCCTGCCGGAAAAGCACTAAACGGCTTTGTCTCAGACTCTCAGGCCCTGCCGCTTCTTCTGCCGAAACGGCGGAAGAAGTGCGGTCGGGCACCTGATTGTTGTTCACAAACAACCGAACGGCTGTTTCGAAAGGAAGTCTGGTTCAGCTGTTACACCCGTATGCAGAGGATCTGCTTATGCTGAACTTATCCTATGCGCGATGGATTAGAATGGCCAGCACAGCTGTTTGTAATTCTGTGTAACAGAAAACAGCCGGCAGATCGGCCGGGGGAAGCTCCCCCGGCTCAGTTCCACCAGTTGTGACGCCGGTCGATGGTCTCATCCCGGTCGGCCCCGATGCTGATCAGATCTACGGGCACACCGGTGTGCTTTTCGATGAAGGCCACATAGTCCTTCATCTCCTGAGGCAGCGCGTCCCAGCCGCCTTTGACAACGGCCTCGGTGTCGTTCCATCCTTTCCATCCTTTGAGTTTGGTATAGACCGGTTCGGCCCGATTGAGCTTGGAGATGGAGGCCGGGAAGTACCTGGTGGTCTCTCCGTCGATCTTATAGGCAGTGCAGACTGGCAGTTCTTCGTAGTCATTGAGCACGTCGATCTTGGTGATGGCCAATGACGAGAAGCCGCACAACCGCTTGGCGTGGTTGATGACCACCAGGTCGAGCCAGCCGCACCGGCGGCCACGGCCGGTGGTCACACCGAACTCACCGCCTTTCTTCTGCAGGGTGACCTCGTCCCCGCCTTTGAGCTCGGTCACGAAGGGGCCCTCGCCCACCCGGGTGGTGTAAGCTTTGACGACGCCCAGCACCTCGTCGAGCCGGTTCGGTGCGATGCCGGCACCGGTACAGACCCCGCCGCCGCAGGTAGCGGAGGAAGTGACGTACGGGTAGGTGCCGCTGTCGATGTCGAGCATGGCGCCCTGGGCGCCCTCGAACATAACGTTCTTGCCGGCGTCCAGCGCCTCGTTGATAAGCACAGAGGTGTCACATATGTACCTGCCGAGCTTCTGGCCCCAGCCGTTCATTTTATCGAAAAGGGACTCCGGGGTGCAGTGGCACATCTCGGCGTCAAGCATTTTCATCAGATCTTTCTTATAAGGAAGGGTGAAAGCAATCTTCTCTTTCAGGGCCTCCGGTTCCAGTAGGTCGCCGGCGCGGAAGCCGATCCGGGCGATCTTATCCTGATAGGCAGGGCCGATGCCTTTTTTGGTGGTGCCGACGGCGTTCCCGCCGCGATACTTCTCCTCAGCGCCGTCCAGCTTTTTGTGATAGTTCATAATGAGGCTGGCACGGTCAGAAATACGAAGCCCGTCAATGTTGGCGCCAGAGGCCTCGACCGTGGCGATCTCGTCGAGCAGTTCCTCAATGTTCAGTACGGTGCCGTTGCCTATGACGGCGAGTTTGCCGGGGCGGACGATCCCGGAAGGCAGTCCGTGCAGCTTGAATACCTTGTCGCCGACAACGATGGTGTGGCCGGCATTATTGCCGCCCTGGAACCGGACGATGAGATCCGCCTGTGCGTCCAGGAAGTCGATGATTTTTCCTTTGCCCTCGTCGCCCCACTGGGACCCGATCACAGCTAGACTCGGCATGGTACAACCTTGTGGAGTGACCGATGGGTTCAATCCATTTATACTTGCCCTCGCGGGTTCGACAAAAAAAAGATCAGTACGTGCCGCCGTTCCGGCGGATTGTGTCGGGACTGTTGGCCCGGTAAACCTCGAGTACGGCAGCTGCCGGCAGTTCGGTGATGAACGAGGTCGGACAGAAATGTGTCATGGAGGTCCGGCCGAGCTCCTGCAGTTTGGCGACCATGGTGTCGAGGCTCGGCGGTGACAGCTTGGCGAAGGAGGACAGTTCGCTCATGTCATAGAGAAACGGCGTGGTGTCGACCTCGCTCCGCCACAGTCCCAGCATCTTGACACAGCGTTTCTCCTGACTCATACCCTCCGGCGACATCCGCTGCAGCAGTTCCTTGTCCTGCAGCGGGCCCGTCCACATGGAGCCGTAATGGTGCTCCCGGTCCCAAGTGGGCGAAACCGAACGCTCCAGGGTGGCCGGGTCTAGAGCCAGATATCCCAAATGGGACAGCATTTCGTCGCAGGCGTCGGCACCCTCGACGATTTGGACATAGGTGCGGTAGTAATGGTCGGCGTAGAACGAGAGCAGCGGCCGCATACCGCGGTCGAACTTACCCATCTCCCGAGCGACGGCGGCGATGAGGATGCGCAGTCCGCCCTCATGACACATATAGCCGCGGATGGGCTCACTCTGGTACCGCCGGCGGCATTTGCCGGCCTGCGCGCCCGCCAACGGTGCGGTGTCGGTGGCGGTAACGGCGAGAATGCCCCGTTTGCGGCAGCCGCGGATGGCTGACTGGATGAACAGCGAGGGCGATCCGAAAGGGTCCAGGTCCACGTAGTCGAAAGTCTGCTCGGAGAACAGGCTGTGCATGTTCCGGTTGGAAGCAATGCAGTTGGTGAGGCCATTCAGTGCGATATTGGTCTCGATGTACGGCATGGCGGCAGGATCGATATCGTTGGCCGTGACCTCGGTGCCGGGGACCTCGTGGGCGATACGTACCGCCCTGGCCCCGGTAGCGGTCATGGCATCGGCCACGGTGAGTTTCTCGCGGCCCAGCGCGCGTAGGAGCATGATGCTCACGTCGCGGTTGAAGGCCATCTGTTCGTTGAAGAACACAGAACCGGCCTCGATCTTGCCCGGCCCATGGGTGGAATGAACGGAAGGGATCAGAATCTGTGTCTGGCCCTCGGCGATAACACTGCCCGGCGGGGTCAAACGTTCTCCCCGTTCATTAGCCGGACAATTTTAAAAGGCAGCAGGTTCCGGTTGGTCGGTGTGACCTCGAGAATCCGTACATCGTCCCGCCGCCGGATGTCCTGTAGGAGCGGATCACGGGACTTTTTGTGAAGGGTGATGATCATCGGTTTGTCGACATCCAGGGCGTCTTTGACGGCATCGACAAAAGCCTCGCTTTCAACCTCTACCTTGCCCACTTCGTCGATTACGATGATATCGCAGTCGGCACAGGCGTTTTTAATGGCCTCGATAGATATCGACTCGAAAAGGGAAAGGTCAACCCCCAGATTGCCGACGGTGATCTTGCTTTCAACGCCGGGGCAGGCGAACTCCACCTTTTCGCTGGTCATAAGATTACAGACGGTCAGACCGGTCTCGTGGCGGCCGTCCGTCTCTTTCTCGTCCATCATGCCGCCGATTCTGAGGTTGTCTTTGGACAGCATTTCGATCACGCGTTTCAGCGTGTAGGTTTTACCGGATCCTGGAAGCCCAGTAATGCCTATCTTTATATTGTTTACCATGCAAGACACCCCAGCACAGTATGGCAAATGACTTATAAAACGGTATCCAACAAGTTGTCGATTGTGTCTAGACTAAACCGTCCTGATTCCCCCGGTCGGCTGCGGGGGGAGATGTTAACGAACGTTTCAGACGCGTTCCATCCGGGAAATGTACATCAGCGGATATTTAAGCCCGGGATCGTAACGCATTTCGGCAGTACATTTTACGCCATCGAGCGCAATCGTCACGACAGCGTCGATCATTTCGCCGGTCAACGAAGAGTAGGAATATTGGTCCTCCTTCCGGCCAGCCTGCGGGAGGACGATGTGTACGGCGGCGGCAGTAACATACGGCTGGACACGGATCGCAGCGGCGATCGCCTGTTCCAGTTCCGGCCGCGAGGTTTCGTCGAAGGGGGTGCCGACGAACTGGTGGTAGACCGTGGCCATCTTGATGCCGGCCTCAAAAGCCGCCCGCTCGCTCGCGGTGCAGACAAACCGGGTCTGGGCCTGCTGCTCCCTGGTACTGTCCATGGAATGTTGTACGCGGAGCCGCTATTTATTTACCACCTCGCCCTTCAGGACGCTGAGACATGTGCCGGATGAAGACAGACTGCGCTGATCTGGTGATGAGCCCTATGAGTGCCGACGGCCGTCTCACTCTCTGTAAGAGCTGAGTCCGGTGTAACTGAGCAGGTCGCTCAGTTTCATGCCGTCGTTCCACCGCATGACAAAACTGCCGCCCCTGGTCATTTCCAGTTTTGGGATCTTCTCCTGCAGTAACCCGGCCCGGCCGCGCAGCGGCTCGGATGGGATGGTGAAGATCCGCCAGGGGTCGCCCCGGTAACCTTTGAGCCGGTAGGCATATATCGGCAGGACATGGGAACGGGCGCAGGTGTCCATCATCCGTTCGGCCTGGTCATTGAGCCGTTCGTTCTTGCTGAAATGCAGGGTGTCGCCGACAGAGCTCTTGACTTCTATGGGAAAGGAAAAATCCCACCGCAGGGCCACCAGGTCGACACCCAAGGAGCCGGCGGCGCGGATCACCAGGAACGGGGCCTCGGTCATCTGATTGTAGGCGTCCCGCTCGGCCTGGTTGCAGGTTTTGGACATCTTGGTAAGGGTTTTGCTGTCCCCTTCGAGCAGGTATTTGAGTTCGCGTTCGTAAATGTCGCCGGCCGCTGCCATGATGGCAGATGATAGAGACCAGTCTATAAAAGTTAAAGCAGGGGATGGTTGAAAGTACCCGAAAGTGGGATCGGCGGAGCAGTCCGCCGGTCCCCGGTAAAAAGTTTACGGTCTTAGCCGGTTAAGGTCCCGCGGGAACAGGATGGCCTCGCGGACATTCGGCAGGTCCAGCAGTTTCTCAATGAACCTATCGATGCCGATGCCCCAGCCGCCGTGAGGCGGCATGCCGTATTTGAACGCAGCGAGGTAGTCCTCGAAGTCGGCTGGATCCAGGCCTTTTTTATGCATCCGGGCAACGAGCACGTCGTAGCGGTGCTCCCGCTGGCCGCCGGAAGAGATCTCCTGACCCTTAAAGTCCAGGTCGAACGAGTACGAGTACGGGGTCCCGTCCTTGACCATAATATAGAACGGCTTGGCCTCTTCGGGATATTCCGCGATGAAGTAGAGTTCGATGCCTTTCTTGCCCATGATTTCGCCGACGATCTTCTCTCCGTCAGTGCCCAGGTCGTCGCCTTCCTTCAGGGGGAGGCCGGCGTCCTGGACCATTTTCAGGCATTCCGAATAGGTGAGGACAGGGTACGGCAGTTCTGGCACCCTGATGTCCTTACCGAGCAGCGCGAGCTGTTTGGCACCGCGCTCCTTCAGGCCGGCCAGGACATAGTTGATGACCTTGCCGATCATCGTCATGACATCCTCCTCGCGGTCGATCCAGCAGAACTCGCCGTCGAATGAGGTAAACTCAGTCACGTGGCGGACGGTGTTGGAGTGCTCCGCCCGGAAGGCGGGGCCGATCTCGTAGACCCGGTCGAGGCCGGTGGACATGAGCATCTGCTTGTACAGTTGCGGGCTCTGGGCCAGAAAGGCCGGTTTGCCGAAGTAGTCGACCTTGAACAGAGTGGCGCCGCCTTCGGCGCCGGTGGCGGCGATCTTGGGCGTAGCGACATTGATGAAGTGCTCGCTGCGCATAGCCTCGCTGATTAGAGCGACGGCGATGTCGCGGAGCTCGAAGATGGCCCGGATTTCGGGCTTGCGGAGATCCATGAACCGGCTGTTCAGCCGGGTGTCCATCTCGACGTTAACCTTGTCGATGACGCCGATAGGCAGGGGCGAGGCAGCGGTGCTGAACACCTGGCAGAAGGTCGGGATGAGCTCCAGGCCGAGCGAAGTCTGCTTGCTCTCTTTAACTTCGCCGGTAACGGCGACGACGGATTCCCGCGGCAACTTGGTCAGTTGTTCGAAGAGCGCAGGCTCGATCTTTTTCTTTGGCAGGGTGATCTGGATGGTGCCGTACCGGTCCCGAAGGGTAACGAATGAGATGCCGCCCAGGTTCCGGGTGTCCTGGACCCAGCCGTGCACGGTGGCGGTGCCATCGGCGACGGCGATCGTGCTGGAGTCTCTTAAGATAGCCATGATAAACAAAAGCGGGTAGACCCGCGTTCTATATAAGAAGTGCGAGCACGGGCGGCGTAGGCATTTATATTCACATTCCGATTGAGATGTCATGAAATACACCATTACTGGTGACAATCTGCAGTTCGTGAACTGCCAGTTGGAACAGGGCGAAATGATGCAGTCCGAGGCCGGCCGGATGGTCTACATGACCGGCAATGCCGTCATGGAGGCCAAAATGGGGGGATTCTGGAAAGGCGTCAAGCGGATGATGAATGGAGCCTCTTTCATGCTGGTCAACTACCATTCCGACGACGGTGCTTGCGTTGTCGGCTTCGGTGGCAGTGTACCCGGCAAAATCCTGGACATCGACGTATCTCAGGGGAGCTGGCTTGTGCAGTCCAGCGGCTATATCGCGTCCGAAATGGATGTCAAGCTCGATCTGGCGTTTCAGAAGCGGCTGGGTTCCATGCTTTTCGGCGGCGAGGGTCTGCTCCTGCAGCGGCTTACCGGCACCGGCAAATGCTTCATCGGTGCCTGCGGTGACTTCAATGTCGTCGATCTGAAACCCGGCGAGGTCTACAAGGTTTCGACCGCCCACGCCGTTGCCTGGCAGGACAGCGTAAATTACGACGTCTCCGCCGCCGGTGGCATCAAGACCTCAATCTTCGGCGGCGAGGGTCTGTTCGTGACCACCCTGACCGGTCCCGGCAAGATTGTCATCCAGTCTATGTCTCTGGGCGAACTTGCCGCCAGCCTCATTCCGTATATGCCGAAGAACACCAGTTCGTGAGGGAAAAAATGACAGATATTACTTCCAAAGACAATGCCCCGCCGGCCTCGGCCGGCCCGCGGATGGAGAAGCGGAGCGTCAGAGTATCGGCGGTCGGAGTGGCCGCACTGGTCGTACTGCTCATCGCCGTCGTGGCCGCCTTCTTCGTCTATCCGAGCCTGGTTGACGTCGTGGTCTGGGCCGTTCTGATAATCTTCCTCGTGATCCTTGTGATCGTCGTGGCGTACTTCCTCATTGCCGCCATCGTCGCCGTGCCGATGTACGCCTCCAAAGGCGAGCAGGTGCAGAAGGGCGCCGCATATTCTCTCGACGACGTGAAATCGGTGAAGGAGTCCTCATCCGAGCAGCCGAACGACGGGGAACAGAACGGCAAGCAGTAAACTTCTCCGGCCGGCGGGGTCTGCTCCGTTCGGCCCTTTTTTTCCACATATGCCAATTTTTGGTCTCAATTCGCGTGGGCAGGCCCGGAGACCGGAAAACCCTGCGCAAAAAGTATTATAATAAGGTTATCCTACGTCGCCCTATATCGGTGAATCCATGGCCGAAGAGAAAGTTACTGTTTCAATTATCAAGGCCGATGTCGGCTCTATCTGCGGACACATGATGCCCCACCCCGCTATGCTGGCTGCCGCGAAGGAGATCCTGACCGACAAGCAAAAGCAGGGGATTCTCGAGGACTTCTACGTGACCCGTGTGGGCGATGACATCAACCTGTTCATGACCCATTACAAAGGCGAAGGCAACAAAGAGGTCCACACTGCTGCCTGGGAATGCTTCCAGGCCGCGACCAAGATCTCGAAGTCCATGCATCTGTACGCCGCCGGCCAGGATATCCTGACCGATGCGTTCTCAGGCAACGTCAAAGGTGCCGGCCCCGGCTCCGCGGAGATGTCCTTCGTCGAGCGGCCGTCAGAACCCATGCTGTTCTTTATGGCGGACAAGACCGAGCCGTCCGCGTACTCGCCGGTCCTGTCGCGGATCTTCCTCGACCCGTTCACCACCACTGGTCTGGTCATTGACGCTCGCGCCAAGAAAGGCTTCGATGTTGAGATCCAGGATGTGATGGACCACAAACGGGTCGTCATGTCCTCGCCGGAAGAGACCCTCAGCATCCTCAGCCTGCTTGGCGACACCTCCAGATATGCCATCAAGCGGATCTGCTCTCGGGCCGGTCTTGGTCCCGCCGCCGTTGTCTCCACCGACAAACTGAACCTGACCGCCGGCCGGTACGTCGGCAAGGACGATCCGGTCTGTGTCTGCCGGGCGCAAAGCGGTTTCCCGTCCGTCGGCGAGTACACTCAGGTGTTTCAGAACACCTGGCTCGTTGCCGGCTGGATGCGGGGCTCGCACAACGGGGCCTTCTTCCCGTGCTCGCCCGAGGACTCAAACCCCGTTTATTACGACGGTCCGCCGAGAATCTGTTGTCTGGGCTTCCAGCTCGTAAACGGCCACCTTCAGGGCATGGAGCCGGCCGGCGTAAAGGGCGGCGACCACCAGCCCGTAGATCTATTCAAGGGCGACACCTGGGACAATGCGCGCTCCAACTCGATCAAAGCCTGCCGGCTGCTCCGGGCCCAGGGTCCATTCCAGCCGTCCATCCTGGGTGCCGAGGAAATGGAGTACACCTCCCGGCCTGCGGTACTCAAGGACCTCAAGTCGAGGTTTGAGAAAATTGAGTAAGTTCGGACGCCCAGTGATAATCGTCAACTGCAAGGCCTACCGCGAGGTCGAGGGTGCCGGCGCCCTGACCATTGCGCGGGCCTGTGAGGCCGTGGCCGAAGAGACCGGGGCCCATCTGGCAATCTGTCCGCCGATTGTGGAGACCTCTGCAGTCGCCACAGCGGTTAAGATACCTGTACTGGCTCAGAACGTGGATCCCTATGCGCCCGGTTCCGCTACCGGCTGGGTTACCCCAGCCATGGTGAAGGCCTGCGGCTGCCTGGGAACTTTGATCAACCATTCCGAGCATAAAGTGCCGGTCAAGGCGGTCGAGGAATGCGTCGAACTTGCGCTCGGCAGCAATCTCATTACTGTCGTCTGTGCCGATACCGTACAGACTGCGACGGCCGTGGCGCACTGTTCGCCCGACTTCATCGCAGTCGAGCCGCCTGAGCTCATCGGCGGCAACGTTTCGGTCACTGCCGCCAACCCCCGTATCGTTGAGAGCACGGTCGAGGCCGTTAAAGAGGTCAATCACTCCATCCATGTCCTCTGCGGTGCGGGCGTAAAGACCGGCAGGGATGTCGCGGCCGCCCTGGATCTTGGTGCAGACGGAGTGTTGCTGGCCTCCGGCGTAGTAAAGGCCAAGGATCCTCAGCAGGTGTTGCGGGACCTGGTCAGCGGCCTTTGACTGCGTGGCTAACTGCAATCGTATCCTTTTATCCTGCCGGAAAACCAGTCATATTCCATGAGGGCCCGGACTGGTCTCTGGCGTTACCGCATATTGCCTACGATGGCCGCGGTGCTGCTGATTCTAATAGCACCCCCGCTTATTTCAGGCACCGCGGAAGGTGACGTGGCCGCCGGGCTCCTCATCACAGAAGTCAGTCCTTTCTCGCAGTACGAAGGGATTTCCCTTACCAACGGCAGCGACTCGGCCGTCAGTCTCAACGGCTTTACGCTAACCGACGGCGAAGGTACCCTGACCTTCACTGCTCCTCTGTCGTTAGCGTCCGATGAAAGACTTACACTGGTTAAAAACGCCGGCGGTGACTGGTTCTCTTCACGGGACGGAACAATGCTGTTCACGGCCGAGGGGATCGAGAAAAAAGGTTCTTTTATACTGGCGGATGCCGGGGACGATGTTGCGCTGTACCGTGGCGATGTCCTTTTGGACACGGTCTGCTACCGCAACGGGTCGGTCGCCACCGGCTGGTCCGGGGCCCCGGTCGCTCTGGGCAGCGGACAGTATTTGGTCCGCACCGGTCAGACCGACACGGATACGGCAGCAGACTGGCTGGCTACCAAACCTGGCTGGACGCGTCTGGTCTACGGCGGTCCGGGAGCATACGAGGCCGCCGTAACCCCATTTGCGTTTCCCGAGTCGGCCGGTATACCCATCTACCGAACACTGGAAGAGGCGCGGACCAGTGTTGACATCTCCCTCTACCTGCTGACCTGTCCAAACATTGCCACGCTTCTCTGCGACCTGGCGGGTCGGGGTGTGGCGGTGCGGGTGCTGCTGGAAGGTGCCCCGTTAGGGATGGATATCAGCACAGAATTGCGGCTGATGCGGTCTTTGACCGATGCCGGCGGCGAGGTGCGGCTGATCAATCCACCGACGGCCGAAACGAGCCGTTTCACTTATCTGCACACTAAATACGCCGTCATCGACGGCAGCGCGGTCGTCATAACCTCGGAAAACTGGACCTCCAGCAACCTGGGCTACGGCACTGGCAATCGCGGATGGGGTGCGGTGATCACCGGGTCGGAGTATGCAACTGTGATGGCCGCGATTTTTGCTAACGACTGGTCGACGGAGTTCGGGGACGTGCAGCCGTTAGACAGAGTCTATCCGGGCCTGCAGGCCTACGGCGGCACTCTGTCTTACACACCCCCGGCCGAATACGAAACGGTGACCTTTACGGCCGGAGTGACGCCGATCGTCTCTCCAGACTGTTCGTGGGACGCGCTGGAGACACTGACAGCCGGTACTGGGACCCGGCTGTACGCTGAACAGCTGGATCTTGGCAGTTCTTATGCGGATCTGCCCGCCGGAACACCGGTGGCCTGGTTGCAGGCGGCGGCACAGCGGGGTGCCGATGTCCGCCTGATCCTGGACAGCGGCGGCGATGAACGGGCGGCGCTGGTCAATCTGATCAACACAACCACGGCGGTCAAGGCCATTGCACTGGATGGCGGGAACGACTTTGCGGCGGTCCATAACAAGGGGATCATCGCCGACGGGAACGTCTGGGTTGGTTCCGTTAACTGGACTGCAACCTCATTCCATGCCAACCGCGAGGCAGCAGTACTCATCACAGCGCCGGCCGTCGCAGAGTTCTGGCAGGAACTGTTCCTCAAGGACTGGGGTGTCAATATCCACACAGTGGAAGAGGACGGACTGCAGCTGACAGTCGGACGCAGCGGTAATACCGTCGTACTGCGGGCGGTTGGACCGGTCGACACGGACTACGAGTGGTCATTCGGGGACGGCCGGATACGGACAACTGCTTATCCGGCGGTGGCCTTTACCGTTTCCGGACCGGGAGAGTATACTGCCACCGTACGTTTGGTCGGCACTGACCTGACTGCTGCGGTCGGCTACACTGTCGAAGCGGGAACGCCTCCCTGGCGGAATTGGCTGCCTTATGCGGTCTCCGCCGCACTGACGGGACTGGGTGCACTGGTCGGGTTTCGGAGGGAAAGCAACTTAAACAGCCGCGGCCGTTGAGAGACTCATGGAAATCAGGGCGATGCGGGAGGCGGACCGGGACGCGGTTTACACGCTTTTGCTGTCTTCGCTTGACGAGTATTTTGTGCCGGAGATTCCCGTCTATTTTCTGGCTCAATGGCCCTGCGGTCAGTTGGTGGCGGCCGACTCCGTTGGCAATATTGTCGGCTATTTGGCCGGTGCCCGTTTATCGAACGGCCGGGTTTCGGTGTCCCTGTTCTGCGTGGCCGCGCCCTGGCGGGGCCGGGGTGTCGGTTCCCGGCTGCTGATTGCGTTCCGGCAACGGGCGGTGATGGATGGCTACCGCACTATTCAGCTCGAGGTTCGGACGACCAACTTCGCGGCTTTGGAATTCTACCGTCGTCGTGGCTTCCTGCCTACTGAGAAGATAGTCGGCTTCTACAACAACGGAGGCGACGCAATCCGGATGATCGGATCGGCGGTGCTTAACAGTTGATATTTTTTTTATAATAAATCAAAAAAAAGGCGGGCCAAGGCCCGCCGAAAAAGTTTCAGTTGAACATGCTGTCGTCTACGTGCTCGTTCTCGTAGTAATATTCCGAATTGGCCTTCTGGGCGCCGGAGATATCGTGGGCCATGCCCTTCTGGTACGAACCGTACCGGGAGCGGATCTGATCCTCCGCTGTGCGTGCCCGCGGCTTGGCGCGGTTAACGTGGTCGGCGGTGATAAGTTTGGCATGCTCGACGACAGCTAGGTCGCCGGCGGCCCGGAGCAGACCGCCCAGTTCCCGCAGACGCAGGGTGAGCGAGTTGGTCTGATTGTCGGCCAGAGCCCGCTTCTTACCTTCGGCAATGAGCGCCTCGATGGCGTCCACCGATGCGGGCGGGATGTGACCGTCCATAGCAATCTCCTGAGCGACGAACTGCGCGTAGCGGGTGCGGTTGGCATCCGTGTCTGGCATGGCGACGTCTACAAGAACTTCGTAGCCGTTCCCGATGATCCGGGAGCGGAGCGGAGACAGGATGTTCGGCAGGTCCTGGATGTTGCATGCGGCGACCAGGATGAAGTCGCAGGGAACATTATCCACCTTGACCGCGGCGCCGGAAGACTGGGGGTTCCGCCCGGTAATGGGGAACTTCTTGTCCTGCATGGCGGTGAGGATGTACCGTTGCAGCAGCCCGAGATGGGAGATCTCGTCGACAAACAGCACGCCCTCGTGGGCTTCGTGGATGGCGCCCGGGATGACCCGTTGGTAGGCTGGGACGCCGAGTTTCTCGTGGCCGCCGTAGGGGTCGTGCCGTACGTCGCCCAACAGTTCCGTCTCGGAGGCACCTGTGGCCATGACGAACGGGTCCCGGTCCAGTGACACGATGGTCTTCTGGTTCGACTTCTTTTGGAACTGGTTCCGCTTCTCGAGGGCCTTGGTGTCCAGCATACAGATCTTGTTGCCGGCACGCTCGAAGACCACGGTCTCTTCGGTGCCGTCGGCCAGGATGCGGGTGGTATTCACCCGTTCTTTACCGGCGGACATCTGAGGCACGGCGGCCTCCAGCATGCCGATTATGTCGCCGAACGGGTTGTTGTTCCCGCTCAGGCGCTGGTCGATTTTGCTCTTTCCGCAGGTGGGGCAGGTTAGATCGCCGGGAGCCGAGTAGGCACCGCAGTACTTGCAGACGTAGCCCAGCCGCTCGGCCACGTTCTTGGGGGCCTTCTCCGGATCCAGCAACTTGCCGACCGATTCCTTGGTGGCATTCTCCTCGGCCTTGACGGCCTTGGCGTCCAGTACTTCCAGAAGCGGCCGTTCGGGGTTCTCTGGGTTGTGAAGTACCCTGACCTCGTGCTCCGGTTTGGGCAGGTTCATCGCTATTGCGTGGGCAATCATCGACTTACCGGTGCCCGGCGGGCCGATCAGCAGCAGATTCCGCCGTTGGACGGCTGCAATCTTGGCCAGAGCGATGGCCTCTTCCTGGCCCAGCACCCGGTCCAGCGGGTCAGCGGGGATGAGAATATCATCTGTGTTTTTGATCTTCTCGACATCCGCCCAGGTCTTGACGGCGATCTTTTTGATCTTCTCTGTTGCCATGAACGGTCCTCAGTCTAGGTCGTCCCTGGTCCAGACGGTAATGTCGGCCGGGAGCTTAGTGATCTTGCCTTTCCGTTTGCAGACCAGGGTCTTGATGCCTTTCTCTGCGGAAATATCGAGGATGTTCTGGGAGATCACGCCGTCGAAGACGACCGTAAAGATCTCGTCCGACTCGGTGCTCTTCAGGTAGTTGACCAGATTCTTTACCTCGACTTTGTCGATGACGCTGCTGTCCTTCTTCAGGAGCACGGAGTTCCGGGTGCCGGAGATGTCGTGCAGGGTGTCCCGTAAGGTCTCCTGCTCGGGGGAAAGGTTCTTGGTGCTCTTGGGGGTCCGCTTGACGCGGAGGGTCCGCTTCGGCGGCTCTTCGGTGGGTCCAGGTTTGACGGCAGGAGTTTCAACAGGTTCTTCGATCGGGGTCTCAGCCGGTTCTTCAACTGCAAGTTCTTCAGTCACCGGTTCTTTATCTGGCTCGGGCCCGGTAGCCGATTCTTCGGCAGGAGTCTCGCTGAACGGCTCCGGGGAAGCAGCGAAGTTTCTGACAGGCATGGTCTCGACGACCTGTGAGTCAATTGGTTCGCTGTCCTCTTTCGATCCCTTCTTCTTCCAGCGGTCAGCGCTTTCGGTGTTGAACCGAGTGTGGCCGTTTTCCTCGTCCCGCCGGCTGTGCCGGCTGCGGCCCCGGTAGGAATCATCGTCATCGTTCCGGCTGTGCCGGCTGCGGCTTCTGTATTCGTCGTCACTTTCCGCCCGCTCGGGCTCCTTGCTAAGGGAGTTCTCCGCGGGTTCAGTAGTGGCCGCCGGAGCCGCAGGCGTTTCGCCTAGAGCCTCAGCGTCTTCCGGCGTCAGTTCTTTCTCTTCGAAGGACAGGCCGTTCATCTGCATGTACTGGTCGCCGGGCACCTTGTTACGCAGGCACTTGACGATCTGCTTGGGAGACATCTCTTCAACCTCGTGGGCGCGCGGAGCGCGGGCGACGAAGTCAATTTCAGAGGTCTGGAAGAGTTCCCGCAGGATCAGTTCGCCACCGCGGTCGCCGTCGACAAAAGCAGTGGTGACCTTCTCGCGGGAAAGATCCTGTACGGTCTTCGGCACGTTGGTGCCCTCGACCGCGATGGCGTTCTTGATGCCCGCCCGGAGCAGGGCAAGGACGTCGGAACGCCCTTCAACGATGATGATCGCTTCGGAATTCTTTACGTTCGGGCCGGCAGGGCAGCGCTCTTTGCCGTAGGCGGTAATTTCTTCCACCTGGATGCTCTGCCGCAGGTTCTGCGTCAGGTCAGCACTGGTGCCCTTGGCCTGTTCCATCAGGTCGGTGAGTAGCTCCTTGGCACGCTCGACAATCTTCTCCCGCTTGGCCACGCGGACGTCCTCGATGCCGAGCACATTAATGGATGCTTTGCAGGGGCCGACACGGTCAACGGTCTCCAGCGCGGAGGCGAGGATGACGGTTTCGACCTGGTCGAGGCTAGAGGACATGTAGATGATGCCCTCGGATTTGCCGCCTTTCGAGACCACGTCGACCTCGATGCGGCCGATACGGCCAGATTTCTGCAGGTCCCGCAGGTCGAGCTCGTCGCCCAGCAGGCCTTCGGTCTGGCCGAAGATGGCACCGACCACATCGGGTTTGTCCACGATGCCGTCGGCGTTGATCTTGGCTTTTACCATGTATTTGGTAGCGTTAGGATCTATGTTCATGATACCACTCGGGTAATCGAAGAAAAATCTAGCATCCTGCCCTGCGGTCTACCGCACAGGCTCAAGTACAGCCTTGCTTGGGCTGCCTTAGCCCTCCCCATCTCTCCATCGCTGTTTGGCCGCAGTGTCCCTCATCGGGATTACGGCGTGATTGGCGCAGGTCCTGTGGTCGCTGCGCCGGTGATTATGATAGTGAACAGGAAAATCAGGTTTTCCTTGATAGTATGTATCGGAGATGACGTTTAAAAAGCTGTTGGGACCAATTATCCAACCAATCTGCCTTCGAGACAAAGGCTGAATCGGAGAATCAGCGGCGTTGCTGTTACCGATCACCACAGTGCATTCATTGGAACTTAAGATCAGAGTACCAGAGCAGTGCCGGCAATAGTTTCCATTCAGCGGTGTCTGGTCACTGTGCTGTCATTAACAGTCAATTTACGGGTGGCACCGCTGTCTGCCCTCCCGAACGGACCGCGGCTGCTGGTGCAATTAAATGGTTTCGCCGAGCGCAAGCTCCTGGGCCCCAGCCTCCCGGAGCAGGTCCCGGGTGGACGGATCGCAGGTAAAATACACGATCTGTACCGCGGCAGCGGCCTCTTTAAGGGCTGCGACCGCACCCCGCCGCCGGGCGGGATCGGACGTCAGCAGCACATCGTCCAACAGTAGCGGCGGCCGTTCGGCCGACAGACTGAGCGCCACGCCGAGCTTGAGCGCCAGGCGGACCTGATCGCCAAGGCCGCTCGACCAGGCTTTTTCGTCCTTGGTCTCGCCGGTACTGGTATCGGTCACTGCCAGGGTCGGACCGCGCGGGTCCCTGGACAGGCGGTACCGGTCCGTGGTCATGACAGCCAGAAACCGGTCGGCATCCGCCAATACCCTGGGTTCGTGGTCCCGGTAGGCGACGGTGCATGCCCGATCGAGCAGCAGTTTCTCAAAGGCCAGCCGGACCCAGGCTGCGGTGTCCGCCGTCAGGGTCTCCTCGGCCGCTGTACAGGAGCTGATAGCATCCTCCAGGGTCTGGTCACCCAGGATGTCCTGCAGTTGCTGGCGGTTTGCCGCGGCGGCCTGGACCGCATTCCGGTGAGTCTGCTGCGCCAACACCAGCGCGGCCTGCGCGGCTGTCGGATCTGCAGTGGAAATGGAGGGGTCGGCGGGGCCAGCCGAAGGGGACAGGGCCTCGATCTTGGCACGAACTTGCCCGAGCTCCTCATAGTTCTTCCGTTCAGCGGCGAAACCATCGGCGCCGCCGTAGCCTTGAAGGAAGAGCGTCAGGCGGCCGGCGGCTTCCTGTTCCTGTTTCCGGGCGGCAGCCAGTTCCGACTCGGCGGCCTGCAGTGCATCGGCCTTCTGCAGCAGTTCGCCGAGACATTCGACATCTGCGTCAAAACCGCGCCGGGGGATGCCGACGGCCCTGGCAACAGTATCCAGCTGCTGTTCCAGGCGAACGAGAGTAACACTGTCCTGCGGGACCGGTGCAGGTGTTTTCCGCCGGCCGTGCCGGAGAAAAAGGATCTCAGCCAGTACAACAACCAAACCGGCACCGACGAGGCCTAAGGCAAGGGTGCTGTCGGCGGTGAACATCAGGACCAGACCGACCGCCAAAAGGATCAGGCCGGCGGCCAGCATCAGCGGGCCCGGACCGCGGCCGGTCGGAACAGTCTTATTGCCGGCGGTTTGAGCGCGGACCAGAGCGCTGTGAAACGGGCCCTGCTGCTGCAGGTCCCGGATTTCCGCCCGGTGCCGGATTACGGCGCCCGGGTCGCTGTCCGTGAGCGGGGCGGCCGCGGTATCCCGTATCCGCTGTGCGTCGGCAGCCCGGCCGGCGGTGTTCTCGGCCGCGTTGCGCAGCTGCTGCTCGGTCGCAGCGGCCGTCCGGTCGGCCCTGGCCACCGGTGCCAGTTCCTTTTCCCGATTCTGCAGGGTGCTCAGCCGTTCCTGTATTCCTGCCCGGTCGGCCGCCGAGCGGGCCGTTGCCAGGTCCTGCTGGCTTTTCTGCAGGGCGGCCGCGGTCTCCTGCTCCCGGGTGTCCAGCGCAGCCTGGGCAGCGGACAGTGCCGTGTAAGCGGAATCCTGACTGCTCAGTTCCGCTTCCCGCCGCCGTAGTTCTTCGGTTGCTGCCAGGTCGTGGGCGATGATGCAGTTGCGGCTGTGCCGCAGGTCGGGCAGATAGGAGTTCCGTTCTGTGTCCAATTCCTTCGTGATCGCCGGCAGGTCGTTCCCGCCGGGGATGGTCAGGAAGCGACTGCGGATCTCGCCTTTTTCGATGAGCGCGGTGTCACGCAGGTCCTCGGGGGAGAGCGCGTAGATCTTGCGGTATTCGTTCCCGCCGATACGGCATTGGGCGGTGATTCCGTCGCCCTCTGCCTTTTTGCCGTCGCGGACGAGCACCTGCGCGGTGCTCCGGCAGTCAGTGACTGTGATCTCGCCCCGGTCAGAGTTCCGGGCAGCGGGATATTTCGGAGCGGGTTTGGGGAACAGGGTGCCGGCGAGGAACTCTTTGAGCGTGGTCTTGCCGGCCTCATTGGGACCGTATACCACGTTCAGGCCGAGGGCCGGTACCCAGTTCAGATCCTTCAGCGACCCGTATGAGCCGATCCGCACTCTGGTGATTTTCATTGCGGCCCCTCCGTCAGCCGGCCCAGCAGGTCCCGTGCGGCATCCTCCAGAAGCGGCCGTAACCGGCCGGCGGCGGCCAGTTCCCGGAGGGTGTCAGTGGCCGTGTCGGCCGCTTTCCAGGTTTTCAGCAGCAGGTCCGCCAGTTCTTTCTCGGACAATTGCTGTAGTTCCGGCAGGACGCGGGCAGTCTCGCCCGCCAGGGTCGGAGCCGTCATCAGTACCGCCGGGTCTAGGTCAGGCCCGCAGAGTAGATGTGGGCCGGCTACGGTGCAGCCGGACGCGTCGGCGATCTGCCTGGCGAAGCCGGCCGGATCGGCCCGGATCACCCGGTCCAGCGGTCCACGGCCCCGAACGGTCAGGCTCAGAAGAGAGTCTCTGGGGATCGCAATTCCGTCGATCAGTTCGTTCAGTGTGGTCTTTCCGGTGATGTCTAGGTCAACGTTCTGCCACAGGACCTCCTGGGTAGCCCGGAACTCCGGTACGGCCTGGCCGCGGGTAACAGCGACCAAATATGCGCCTTTGGGGCCGGTCTCGTCCGGGTTCAGGCCCTGGATGTTGCCGGGGTAGACTGCCCACGGGGAATTTTCCAGTATGGCCTGGCGTTTGTGGATGTGGCCCAGTGCCCAATAATTTACTCCGCGGCCGAGTAGATCATTCTTTTGGCAGGGAGCGTAACCGGCGCCGGAACCGGCAATGCCCGCCACCGAACAGTGGACGACGGCGACGGTGTAACGGTCGGGTGAACCATGAAGTTGCGCCGCCAGGTTGGTCTTGGTGTGCAGGTCGGGAAAGCTCACACCGGTGACCTCGACCGGGTGACCCCGGATGTCCAGGGTCTTCGTGCTCGGCTGTGGGCCGAAGACGGTGACGTTGGGCGGGAAGGGAATGCTGTCCTCCCAGGACGTGACGTGGTCGTGGTTGCCCCGTACCAGGAAGCATGGGACCGCCGTGCGGGCCAGTTCCTGGGCAAACCGGTAGCGGGTCCGCGGGGTCTCAGTGCCTTCGTCAAAGATGTCCCCGGCAATGACCAGGAAATCTGCCTGCTCGGTGCGGACCAGGTCCACGATCCGCTGAAACGAGCGAAAGGCGGCTTCCGCCAGCCGCCGTGCCAGCACCGGATCGGCGGCAGCCAGACCGCTGAACCGGCATCCCAGGTGCAGGTCGGCACAGTGTACAAACTTGAAATCGGCTCCCATCGGCAACAGTACAGTCTGTTACCTTATAAGGATGAACGGGGGGTGGCCGAAAGTACCGAATTCTCCCTTCCGTTATGTTCTTATTGACGGAACAGGTTCACGATGCAGTGAGTTGGATGGATACTATAACCAAGAAAGTGAGCCAGGAGATCGCCGCAGGTGATATCGGACCTAATCTTTCTTGCCGTTACCATCCGAGCCATTTCACTGGGCAGGACTGCACTTTTTGCTACTGTCCGTTCTACCCCTGTCTGGACCAGACCTTCGGGTACGACGTTATCCGGGAGAACGGCGAGCCGGTGTGGGACTGTCAGGACTGCCTGTTTATTCACCGCCACGCCGTGGCTCAGTTCGTCATGCACGAGATCAAGGATAAAGGCCTGGCGGCCGGCGACTCACGGCTGCTGCAGGAGGTCCTGTCGGAGGCGAAACGGCGCTATTGGCACCGCGGCCGGGCCCTAATGGTCGTCGGGGCGACCTCCGATGCGGGCAAATCAGTAGCGGTGGCCGCCATCTGCCGCATCCTGCACCGGGCCGGTTACCTGGTGGCCCCGTTCAAATCGCAGAATATGAGCCTCAACTCCAGGGTGACCGTCCGCGGCTGCGAAATTTCCATGATCCAGATGTTGCAGGCTCAGGCCGCCGGTCTGACCAATGCCGACGAGCACATGAACCCTATACTGCTGAAACCCAAAGGGGACACGGTCTCACAGGTTATGGTCGAGGGGAAGCCGTTCGGGGACTACACAGTCGAACAGTACTACAAGGAGTTCGTGCCGGGACCTGGCCGGGAGGCGGTGAAACGTAACCTGGATTTCCTGCTGGACCGCTACGATATGGTCGTTATGGAAGGAGCAGGCTCGCCGGCGGAGATTAACATCTACGACGCCGATATTGCCAACATGCAGGCGGCTGCCCTGGCCGATGCAGACTGCCTTTTGATCGTCAATGTCGAGTGGGGCGGATCATTTGCCTACGCCATTGGCACTATCGAACTGCTGTCTCCGGCTGACCGGGCCCGTATCAAGGGCATTATTCTCAACAATGTCCGGGGCGATCCGCAGAAACTGCGCGGCGGTGCGGACGAACTGGCCAAACGGGTCGGGATACCGGTCGTCGGCATCGTTCCGCATCTGGACATCGATCTGCCCAACGAGGACTCCGAGGTCTTCCGGGGCAGGAACTCGCGGGGCACCGGTTCCAAGCGGATCGCGGTAATCAAACTGCCGCGCATCGCGAACTTCACCGACCTGGACCCCCTGTCCCTGGAGGATACTACCGTCGTCTACGTTACCCGGCCCGAGGAACTGGCTGGTGCCGGGGCGGTTATTATCCCCGGGACGAAGAACACAGTCGGCGACATGCATTGGCTGGAGCAGACCGGTTTGGCGGATGCCATCCGCGGCCTGAAAGAGAAGGTGCCTATCGTGGGCATCTGCGGCGGTTACCAGATGATGGGCCGTGTCCTGCACGATCCCCACGGGCTGGAGGGCGAAGGTCCCGGCGACACGCCCGGGCTCGGCCTGTTTGACAGCGAAAGCCATTGGGATTCCTACGACAAACGGGTGATCCGCGACCGCGGAGAGCTTATCGACGGCGGCGGCGAGGTAGAAGGCTACGAGATCCACATGGGCAAGACCGACAGCCGGGAGCAGCCGCTGTTCCGGATCACTTCCCACGGCCGCCGCGACGAGACCGAAGGTTCCGTTCGGTCTGCCCAGATGCTCTTCGGCACCTATCTGCACGGGGTTTTCGACCGGCCGGCCTTCCGGACGAAACTGATGAACCTGATCAATGCGGGCGGGGCGCCAGCTCCGGCCGCGCCTTCTAAGGACTATGCGGCGGAGGTCGACCGGAACCTTGACCGGCTGGCGGACGGATTCGAGAGTGCGCTGGATCTGTCTTTCTTCCGCAAACTGCTGAGAGGGGAGCTATGAAAGCAATTATTTTCCTGGGCACGGCGTCGGGGGCCGGCAAGACGACCCTGAACGCGGTCTACTGTCGCCATCTGCGGCAGATCGGTGCCCGGCCGGCGCCGTTCAAGGCTTCGAATCTGTCACTCAACTCTTATGTTACCGCCGACGGACGGGAGATCGGGATGGGGCAGGCTTTCCAGGCCTGGGCCTGCGGGTTAGAGCCCACGATCGAGATGAATCCGGTTCTGCTCAAGCCGACCGGCAAAGGCACCATGCAGTTGATGCTGCTGGGTAAACCGGTGGCGGACCTCTCCTCAACGCGGCCGATGGACCGGGAAAAGGTTCTGGCGACCGTCGGCGCGGCCTTCGACCGGTTGCAAGACTCCTGCGGGGTTGTCGTCTGCGAGGGTTCCGGCTCTCCGGCGGAGCTGAATCTGCAGAAGACCGACCTGGCGAACGTGGGGCTTATGCGTCTCCGGCAGGTGCCGGCGGTGCTGGTCGCCGATATCGAACGGGGCGGGGTGTTTGCCGCGATCTACGGGACCTGGCTGCTGATGCCGCCGGACGTCCGGCCGCTGCTGAAAGGCTTTATCATCAACCGTTTCCGCGGCGATGCAGTCATCCTCCGGTACGGTATCGACCGGATCACCGAACTTACCGGCATGCCCTGTCTGGGGGTGGTCCCGTATCGCGCCCTGCGTTTTCCGGCGGAGGACTCGATGTCCGACACCGAGGGCAGATTGAGCGGCCAGGACGTGCACCAGGCTTTCCTGGACAACCTGGATCGGCTGCTGGCGGATGCCACGGATGCGGGTCTGGATTTAGCGACTCTCGACCGGATCGCCAGTTTATCCACCTGAGGCCACTTTCAGGGCCAGGACGGTCTCACCGTCCTTCAGCGGCCGGTCCATGGGCACGGGAGTGCTGCCAATGAGAAAAAGAAACGCTTCCGGGTTCAGTCCGGCGCGGAGTGCGGCTTGCTCGACCGTGGTGCCTGCTGCCACCCAGACGGTATTTCCATTGCTCTGCAGTCCGGCGCCCATGAACCTCGTACAGCGCTCCGCCTATATACCGGCCGCGAAATAATAATTATAAACCTACAATCCGGTGGTGATAAGCATGCACTCTGCGCCGATCGTGCTGACGGCTGTCCTGCTGCTGGCGGCCCCGCTGGTGCTCGCTGCCGGGCCTGCCGCTGACGTCAGCGAAGGTGCCGTGATCTCCTACCAGCAACAGTACGGCATTGAGGTCCGGTTCCCGGGGCAGATCGACACGGTTGCCGCTGATGCGGACGGCACGGCGGAGTTCTGGCTGCGTTCAGCGGTTTACGATGTCACCCTGCTGGGCGTATACTTCTGCGCCGAGCCATATCTGAAGGATGCTTCGGCGGCCTATGCTTTCACCTGCACCGGGCCGATGCCAGACGGAGACTGGTATCATTTTATAGTCGCCGGGATCGACTGTGATGCTTATCTGGTGTTCAATCCGGATACCCTGATTGTACGGGACAACACCGCGCCCGGTTTTGCCGACCGGACCGAGGCCGTACTGAGCACCTATCCGTGGCTCGGCCTGCTTCTGGCGGTGGTGGCGGTCGAACTGATATTGGCTGCGGCGAACCATTATTACGGAAAGAGACATGACAGAGATTGATAAGCACGATGACGACTTTCAATCTTGACGATTTCAGCCGGCCCGACCACATTCTGGTATTGGATACAGAGACCACAGGGCTGACCGGAGGTCCCCACGACCTGGTTGTGGACGTCGGCATCTGTGAGGCAGTGCTTTCCGCAGACACGGTCACCGACGTGTACTCTTCGATCGTCGGTTACGACGTCACCGAATGGTCGGACGAGATGTGCCGGGCATGGATCTTCGAGAACACCGACCTGACCGTCGACATGGTCGCCGCCGCCAAGCCGTTCCGTCTGGTGCGGCAGGAAGTCGCCCGGTTGCTGAAAGGCCGCTATGTTACCTGCTACAATGTCCAGTACGATCTGGACAAGTTTCTTTACCGGGAACCGTGGAACCTGCAGCGGCAATTCCTCGAGGCTCGGGACATCATGTTCTCTGCCAGCGACCTCTGCAAACTGCCCGCGATGGATCCGCGGGTCAAGGAATACCGCTATCCGAAACTGGATTATGCCTACGAACACCTGATGGACGGACAAGACCCCGCCGGCATCCACGGTAAGCAGGACCACCGCGCTCTTTCGGACGCCCGGGTGGCCGCGCATCTGATGCTGAAGATGTACCGCGACGGGCACTACGACCCCATGTTCCTCGGAGCCCGTCACCGGTCCTGATCGGCGCTCTCCTTTTCGGCGTTATCGCCGGCTGATTCCTTAGCCAGGTCCTCTTTCAGTTTGTGCCGGATCCAATGGTCGAACCAGTCGGCAACATGACCCATGATCGGCCGCCGCAGGATGTATAGGGCGCACAGGAACCAGATCGCCGTGACCGCGATAAACAGGACCACGTAGTCGGCCGGGAAGATGACCAGGCCGACTATGCCGACCGCCACCGCCGGCACAGAGTACAGCAGCATCATCACGCCGTAGAGCAAGAAAGCCAGCAGCGTGGGCTTGACGTCCTTGGTGGTCCGACCCGAAGGCGACCAATGCCGGGACAGCGGAAAAAGCAGGAAGAGCTGAGAGATGCCGGACATTACCAGGAACATCAGCATGGCGTTGCGGGCATTGATTTCCGCCGGTTCGGTCAGGTCGTCCATGCCAAGATGGTCCATGGTCTCTGCCAGTGACCAGTGCATCGTGTCGGCCATTGATTGGTAGACCGCGGTAAGATCGATCAGTCCGTATTCGGTACTCAGGTAGAAGGCGGCGTAGAGGGCTAGCGCAAACACGCTGATCAGCGCTGACATAGGCAGGACGTAACGCATGACGCCCGGAAGCACCAGGTCGCTGTTCTCCGACGGCTGGGCCCAGATGGCCAGCAGAAACGCGGCGAAAGAGACGGTTTCCAGGGCATAGTAGGTGTTCTGTATCGGCATCATCGGCATGCTGTTCAGGCAGATGAGCAGGAAGAACACCAGCAGCGAGAGCGTGAAGTTGCGCACCAGGTACAGCTTGAGGATGTCCCGCATGCCGCTGACTGTCCGCTTGCCCTCGCGGATGGCCTGCGGAAGCGCTTTGAAGTCATCGTTTACCAGGACCATGTCTGCCACGCCGCGGGCGGCGCCGCTGCCGGTCTGAAGTGCCACGCCGACCTGGGCCCTTTTGATCGAACGGACGTCATTGACGCCGTCACCGACCATGGCCACGTAGCGGCCCGCACCGCGGAGGGTCGTGATGACCTCCTCTTTCTGCTCAGGTTTCATCCGGCCGAAAATGTTGGTCTCCAATACGGTCTGCTGGTAATCGACGCCGTGCAGATCGGCGAGCTCCTCGCCCGAGATGGTCTTCCTGGCGCCAGGGATCTCCGCGAGCGTAAAGATGGCGTCGACGGTCTCGGGGTCATCGCCAGAGATAACCTTGACGTCCATCCCGTTGGCGGCGAACTGCCCCAGAATCTCCTTGCAGTCAGGCCGAACCTCATCTCCGATGGCAATGACGGCAAGGGCGGTCAGGGGCGGCAGGACGGGTTCGTCGCCCTGATGCAGTGGGGCGCTGTCGCCGGTACAGATGACCACCGAGCGCAATCCTTTGTCGGACAGCGCTTTCAGTCTGTCTGCTATGCCGGCCGGATTGGAGACCTGTTCCTTCAGAAAGGGCCAGGCCCCCATGACTACGGTTTTTCCATCCGGCAATTTTACAGCACTGTACTTCCGGTCCGAGGAGAACTGGATCTCGTCCTGCAGAGCGCACTTCTCTTCGCCGAAGTGCCCGACCAGAGCCTGGATGGTCCGGTTCCGGCTGGAGGTGTTGCCGGCGAAGCATTTGATCAGCCGGTCGGTACCGGCCTGGTCGGCGGTCAGGTAGTCGATGCTGTCAAAGACCAGATGATTGGTGGTGATGGTCCCGGTCTTGTCCATGCAGACGGTGTTAACATGGCTCATGGACTCCACCGCGCTGGAGTTCTGTAGGAGGACACCGGTGTTCGCCATGCGGACAGCGGCGATCATATAAGTGATTGTGATCAGCAGGAATAAGGCTATGGGCACGATGTCGAGGATAACCACGGCCATGTTCAGCGAGACGACCAACCCGCGGCCGTGGATCAGATTGAGAATAACCATCAACAGGAGGTAGAGGAACGCGATGCCCATCAGCAGTTGGGTGACCGAATTGGTCTCGGTCTGCAGCGGGGTCCGCTTCTTCTCGAACTTCTTGGCGGAGCTGAGCATCTGTGACGAAAAGGTGTCCTGGCCTACCATGGTTACCCGGAACCAGCAGTTCCCGGCGACGCAGACCGCACCGGAATAGATTTCGTCGCCGGCATGCCGCCGCCGGGTGCCGGACTCGCCGGTCAGCAGGGACTCGTCCATCTCCAGACCGTGCTCCTCGAGGACAGTGCCATCCACCTGAGCCTGGTCGCCGGCGGTCAGATGCACCAGGTCGTCAATGACAAGTTTGGCGCGGTCGATTTCCTGTATCTGTCCGTTCCGGCGAACGGTGACCTTCGGCCGCATGAGCAGAGCGATCTTGTCCAGCCGCCGTTTGGCCTTGATCTCCTGGACGGTAGCGACGAGGACGTTAATCAGGATGACGCCGGTCGCGGAGGCGGCGCTGATATACTCTTTGAAGAAGACGAGTGCGGCGCCCAGAATGAACAGTATCACGTTGAATGAGGTGAACAGGTTCCCAAAAATGATATTCGCATAACTGCGGCTGGTGCGTGACTCGTAGGAGTTGACCTTGCCCGCGGCGGTCCGTTCCTGGACATCGGCCGTGGTCAGTCCGCGTTCTTCCATATCCAGACCTTATGGGTTCATTTATAAAGAAGGTTACGCGCGGCCGGCCGGGTCTGTTGCGGCCAGGATCTCTCCGGTCCGTTCCGCTATGGCGGCCGGCGGCAACGGGGTGAATGTTTCGGTGGTCTCTCTGGTCAGCCACTGCAGGTGGCAGGTGACCGGCGGGTGATTTGGATAGAACCCGGCTGCGGCATGGGCGTAAACGCTGAGCTGGAGACGGTATTCAGACGCGAAACGGTCCTCCACGTCGGTCTTCCAGTCATGGATCTCCACGTGGTCGGGAAAGACGACCAGCAGATCGATAATGCCCCGAAGGGTGACGTTCTGACCGTCGACCGGCAGGGAGCATTCGATCTCAGGGCAGATCAGGTCGGGGTGCCGGGCGTTGATGTCTGCCAGGACGGCGGCTACGCGGGTCAGCTGCGGGTAGTCCGTCTTTTCCCGGTCCGTCGGCTCGTAGCCCTCGGCCATTTTCTGGGCGAGCAGGTGTATCTGGGTGCCGTACTCCATGCCTTTGCCGCAGACCTCGTCGCCGCTGCCGGCGTTCTCCTGTTCGTCGCCGAACCGCAGGATATCGTGGACGCCCAGTGACCGCCGCCGGGAGGCGAAGGCCGGGACCACGGGGACCGGGGTGGTCTGGTTCAGTTCGCTCAGGCGGGGGCAATGGGGCGGGACGGTGCCGGCCTTCCGGACCGGGTAACTGCCCTCCTCGGCGTAGTATTTGAAAAAGGTCGACGGTTTGCTGCCGGCGATCAGGGTCACGTACTGTTTGGCCCGGGAGATGCCGACGAAGAGCAGCCGCCGTTCCTCGCTGCGGTCTGGCGGGAAAGCCAGGTTCACCAGGGCCGTCTGCCAGGAAGGTTGCACCGACTGCTCCCGGCCAGCGAAGTGGACGACCGCCCGCCGGCAGCGGAGACCGGTGACCGGCTGAAACTGATACACGTCCGTGTCGCCCCTGGTGTTGGGGAAACTGCCCCGGTCCAGTGCGGGGATGATTACGATGGGGTATTCGAGTCCCTTGGAACTGTGCACGGTTTGGATAGTGATTGCGTCCCGGTCTGGGAGGCCGTCGACGGTGTACCGTGTGTCGGTGGCGATGTCGTTCTCGATCAGGTTGATCAGATCGGAGATGGTCAGCAGTGAGTTCCGGTGGGAAGACGACAGCACGGTGTTGATGGCCTGCGTCACGTCGTTGTTCAGTCCGTAGAAGGCAAAGATCGAGGAGACCAGATCAGTGATCCGCCGCCGTTTCTGCCGGAGAGCCTTACGCTGTCTGGTGACCTCGTCCGGAATGGGCAGCCGCCTGCTCTCGTCAGGAGGGGCGATCATATTCCGGATATCGGCGGCGGGATAGCCCAGGTCGGCCAGGATCGGTACAATTCCCCAGCGGTCGAAATCGTTGTTGACGTACTTCAGCCAGGCCAATACCAGCTTGCCCTCCCGGGTGCGCATGATTTCCATGTCGCCCTGCAGGAAGGCCGGAACTCCGCAGGTCCCGCAGCGGTCGTAGAGCGCGCGGCAGGTGGCAGTCTTCCGGCACAGGACCGCGATATCGGCGAAACGGGCCGGCCGGAAAGTGCCATCGGGCTCACAGATCTGGTTATGCTGTACGTATCCGATGACCGTGCGCAGGACCTCATCAAGCTCGCTGTCGCTGTCCGGGCAGCTTACACACTCCAGCGCAGTGGCTGTACCGATGGCCGGCCGGGCGGAGGTGATGCGTGTGACCAGCCCGTCCAGGGTCGCCCGGTCCAGTTCTTCGTCCGATCTGGTAGGAATATACAGCGCAGCATAAGCCGCATCGATTATCAGTTGCGAACTGCGGTAGTTCTCGACCAGCGGCAGTTCGGTGATTTCGCCGAGGGCATAGGGGACCCGGCGCCGGTCGGCCGGACGGTCCTCGTTGAGGAACTTCCGTAACGCGGCCGTCCGCTCCCGGAAGTAAAGGATATTCTCCACCGTGGCGTTCCGGAAACTGTAGATGCCCTGTTTCCAATCCCCGACCACGCACAGGTTGGGTTCGGTCAGCAGCATCAGCCCGATCATGAGCTGGTTGGCGTTGGTGTCCTGGAACTCGTCGATCATCAGGTAGCGGCAGGACAGCCGCCGGCGGGCAGTGTCGTCGCTGTACAAGATGAGAAACGCGAAACAGGCGGTAAGGCCGAAGGTCAGCCGGTCGTCGGCAATGCTCCGGCGGATAAATTCGAAATAGACGTCATGTACCAGGGCCAGCAGCGGGGTGCGGTCCTCGTCTGCCGCGGCTGTACGCAGACTATTCGGAAACAGGTCGGTCCCGCTCAGGTCGAAACCGGCGGCCAGCAGCGAGTCGCGGTACTGTTCGGGGTTCGGCAGCGGACACTGGAGGGGGTCCTTCTTCTTGACAGACGGCAGTTCTGATACGGCCTCACGGACGGCCGGCAGGTCGCCGATCAGATCACGGCCGTCGTGACCGCCGAACCAGCCCCGGCGAAGGGGCACGATGCCACGGGACATCAGCTTGGCGATCACCTGATAAAGAGCATCGGCGTGCTCGCTGGCCACTGCGGCGGCGTCCGGATATTCGGCGGCGTGGCCGGTCAGGAACCGGTCCAGTACCTGGCGGAAGTAGATCTTGTTCAGCGAGTCCTTCTCGACGGTGCGGGCGCCGTGGGTGAGGGTCTCGCGGATGCCGAGGAAATCGCTCAGGGACTGGGGGGAGTCCAGGACGGTGGCCAGGCAGAACGCGTCGAAAGTACTTACCCGGATGCTCTTAAGTTTGTCCTCGACATCGGGCGGTACCTTGCCGACGGTCTGGCTCCGGATCCGGTCCTCCATTTCGCGAGCGGCGTTGTTGGTGAAGGTCAGCAGGACCACGTCCCGGCCCTTCACGTCGCGCTTCTTCACGATGTTCAGATACCGGCCGACAACGGTATATGTCTTACCAGTACCGGGGCCGGCGTCGACGACGATGATTCCCTCCGTCCGGTCGGCTATCGCCTGCTGCGAGGGATTCAGGCCGGTCATTCGTCCGCCTCCTGCGGGTCCTCGTTCTCGTGATCGGAGGCCGGGTCGGTGCAGGCCTTGAAATAGATGCAGTTCTGGCAGCCGATAGTCGGGCTGAACGGGCAGCCGTATAGCGACCTCTGGCGGATAACTGAGGCCTGCTGGTGGTCGCGGTCAACCTGGGCCAGGAACTTATCCAAGTGAAGGGCCGTCACGGTGATGGTGTTCGGATCGGACGGTATGAGGGGTTCGGCCCGCAGTTTGGTCAGTTTCTTCAGGGCCCCGGTCACCATTTTCTGTTCCGTTTTCTTTTTGAAGTGAAGGGCCGCGGCAATGGCGGAGGCGTCATTTTCTGTGCACAGGCGGTCTTCTTTGGCCTGGAAGTCCTGGATGGCGGCAGTAAAAGACTCCCAGCAGTTGACCAGACCGTCATATGTTTTAGCTGTGAGCTCTTTTTTCAGCACTGATTCAGCACCCAGCAGGACATCGTCCTGCGACCGGCCGGTAAGCCGTACTGTGCGGGTGTTGGCATCTATATCGAAGGCCTGGTCGGTGGCAGAAGCCACCAGGTTGTCGGTGACATACAGCAGCCGGAAACTCACGTCGCCGGTACGCTTTTGTTTCCGCAGGTGTTCCTGCAGGAGCGCCAGGTAGATCAGGGGCTGGAACTCCTTATTGTAACGGTAGTCCGGGTCGAGCGCCTGACCTATCTGCTTGACGGTCTTCGGCTTGCCGGTTTTGTAGTCGACGACGGAGGAGTCTGCGAGCATGTCGAACTTGCCGAAGATCGAATGTAATCCGGACTGAAGTTCGGTCTCGGCGAGGCTGCTGCAGTGCGAGCAGTTCTCGGCAGACATCAGGGCATTCGGATGCGGCCGTTGGGTGTTCTCCTGGTCCAGCGGCACCTGAGCGGGCCGGACCCGGTCTATGTAGCGTATCAGGTTCGTCAGGCAGATCCGGAAGCGGCTGCGGTCGGTCTCTTTCAGACAACTGCTGGAAATGCCGGAATAGACCCTGTCGAGCCAGTCCAGATAATGGTCGAGGCCTTTTTCCCGGACGGTTTCGGGATAGCACAGATAAAACTCCGCGAACTCGTGGAGATAGTTGCCGAAGGCGGACCGGTCAGAATCGGGTGTAGGCAACAGTTCGCTGAACAGAAAGGCCCGCGGACAATCAGCATAATGGTCGTAGGTGCTCTTGGAAAACTGCCAATTCAGGTCAGCAGCCGCTTCCAGAGACACCTCGCAGCGCTGGGGCATCTGCAGCGGCGCGTCGGTATGCCAGGTCCCGTGCACCAGTTTGGTGCACAGGTCCCCGAACGTGGCGATCGGCCGGGGTGTCCCGGCATCCTTCTCGGCCCGTTCGAAGGTCTGGCAGGGACAGGTCTCCCGGCCGTTGGTGACCGGCCGGACCGCGTAGACCCGGGCGGTTCCCTGTTGCAGGAGGACGGTCAGCCGGACGGCGTTCTTCTCTTCCTGGTCTTCGGGGTCGATGTAATCCTGACCGAGTGCGGTGCGGTCGGTCCAGGCGTCATCCAGACCTAGATAGATAACGAATGGCCGGTCGACGTAGACCGAGCGGTGGCAGTCTGCCAGTAGCACGCCGTGTTTCTCTTCTTCGGGGATCTGCTCGTTCTGCCGCAGGTCCGAGATGTTGTTGACGGCATAAGCGACGGTGTTCACCAATTCGGGCGTGACCTTCGTGTCGGTTAGCCGCAGGTCCTCCAGCAACAGGATCAGAGCTGGCCGCTGGCGCGGGGTGTAGGCAGTGACCTGTTCGGCGACCTCGCCGAAGGTCAGGTCGCCGATACGGCGCATCAGGTCGATCAGGCCGGCGGTGGCGGCGTCGGGCCGGTCGCCCAACTGCGTCCGGCCGAGCAGATAGTTGTCGGCCTGGCCGTTGAAGCCCGGTCTCTCCCGGGCGCCGTAGGCGGAGAACAGTTCGCGGACGTCGCCCACGCGAGTGGTGTCGAAACCGATCGCCAGGGTCAGGAATTGGATAAAGTCGCGGACCTGACTAAGGTCGCGGACAGTCAGGGAGTTCTTGAACGGCAACTTTTTCCGGTATAGCGCGGCGCGAACGGCGTCGGCGATGGAGCCCTGGGCATCCATGACGATGGCGGTATCGGTGACGCGGGAAGCATCGATCAGGTCGACCGCGCTGTCGGCAATCTGCCGGTCGTTGCCGACCGCGTAAACAGTGTCGATTTGGCAGTTCTTACCTTTTTTGAAGATGTCGATCTCCGTGAACTGCGGGGGGATGAAATGCTTGTCCAGGTCATCGAACAGCTCGAGACCGATGACCGCAACCTTCTTGTCGGCGAAAAAATCGCTCCTACCGGCGTCGAAATCATCCATGATCCGCTCTATCGTCGGCTGGTGCACAAACGAATGGTAGACATTATGGGAACGCTTCGTATACAGATAGCGTTCGACGTCTTGGGTGTAGGCCCGGATCTGCCGGATATTCTGGACCTCGCTGTGGATGAACTTGAGGTCGTAGCCGGTCTCGTCGGCGATGGCGGCGATCAGCTGCAGGTCGGTGAGGGTGCCCCGGCCCAGTACATGGATCTGTTCTTGGGCGGCAATCTGCCGCGGAGTGTAGGCGAACCCGCCGATCATCGGCCGGTCGATCTTGGCGTTGAGAGCGGTGGCCAGCGGCGCATCGTTGGTAAGAACCAGATCGAAATTCCGAACCTCGGTGAACAGGTCGTCAATGTTCTTGGCGGCCCGCATCGGTCACTGCCTCCCGTCGGTCTTGTCTCCGGCGGGGTCTTCGAAAACGGTCTTCTTCCTGTCCTTACGGATCGGAAGACATTCGGTTATGGGCGCTCCGCAGAACGGGCACTTGTTAACCGTATAACCGCGGTTCTTGGACAGGATATAGATGGCGCCGTCCTTCTCACAGGGGTCGGAGGGGTAGCCCGGGATGAAGATGCGGCCATCGAAGTAGTGTACGTGACCGTATGCGACAACCTTGGCCATCTTGTCGCAGCAGCAGCTGACGATGTCGTTGCCACGTGCCATCAGCAGGCCCTGGCACTGACCATAACCGGTCAGCAGCCGATACTTCTGGCGGTCCAATTTCTGAGCCTGTTTGTCGTACCAGTCCAGGCCTAGTTCTTCGGCGCGTTCGGTACCGATCAGGATAGAAAGGGTATCGAGCTGGATCCGCGTACCGTAATCGGACTCATGGCCGAGCAGATCCTGGTACATCTTTTCCAGCTTTTCGGGGTCAGCATGCCGAACCTCCTGCGCGAACTTCTTCTGTTTCATTTTATCCCTCCGCGGTCGGGTACGTCGGCCGTGTATGTCAAACTCATGGTGCGAGAAATATTTATAACATATTATGTAATAGATGTAATTAGTGTAATTGAAGTAAAAAAAACGGGGCTGACCAGATGGAGGGACGTTTGAAGCGGGTAATGATCGCATGCGTGACGTTCGAAACGGTAAAAGTCAGCGACCCGGTATCCTACTGGGGTACCAACCGGGTGTATCTGATCCACTACATCCGGGACCCGGCCGACCCGAGACTAAACATTTACCAAGAATTCTATGCACGGACCTGCGAACTGATCTGCCAGGAAGTTCCGGACGCGGAAATCGTCGACGTCAATCGGGATGTGACCGACTTTCATGTCATGTTGCGGACGGTGGCTTCCATCATCCGTCAGGAACGGGAGGCTCCGGACGGTGTTCCGCCTGAGATCTACGTGAACATCGCGGCCGGGACGTCCGAATACATCACCGCCGCGGCCATCGCCTCGATGATGAACGAAAATGTAAAACCGTTCTTTGTCAAGACCGCCCGTTTTCAAGTGCCGGACGAGAAGGTTCGGCAGGTGTTCTACGACGGAACCGACCCGGTCGGCATGACCAAGACTGTAAAAACAGTAGAAAGGCTTCCCGATTTTACCATCGAGACCCCCGATGAGGAACTGGTCCGGGCGTTGCGGGTGTTTGCCGAACGGAGCGCGCAGGGTCAGGCCGTGACAGCTCAGAAAATGGTGGATGCGCTCAAGGCGGCAGGGCTGTGGTCCCGCCGTGGGCGGGAAGCGGGGACGGCCAATAACGAGGCCGTTTATTATCAACGTAACTATATCGAAAATTGGCTGGCCGCGGGGTGGATTGAGCGCCGGGGCGGCCGTCGGTCCGGGTATGCGGTAAACAGGAAGGGTGCGGTCATTCTGACGACTTTCTACGTCGACGGGGACAGGGTGTAAACGGGGTCAGCGTCTGGCTTTCTCGGCCTCGAGCGCGGTCTGCAGCCCGTCGTTGTCCTGTTCGAGCTTGTGTAGCTGCCGGGTGAGATTTTCGACCTGGGCACCGAGAGTCTCGGCCCGCTTGGCGGTCTCCAGCAGATGTTCCTGCAGGTGGTCGGCGTGCTCGTCCATATTTTTGCAATGGCCGGTCAGGGCGGCGATGTTGTAGTTGAGCATCAGGTTCTGGGACTTGAGGTCCTCATTCTCGGCCTGCAGGGCGCGGTTCTCATTTTTCAGTTCCCGCAGGCGATTTGCGGTGACCGTGACCCGGGGGCTGGCAGCCGGATTGCCGCCCTCGTAGCCGTCGAGCCGGGCCTCTGCGGTGCGGAGGCATTTGGTGAGTTCGGCGATGTGGTTGTTCTGGTCGGCTATGATGCGGGTCTTGGCCTCGTTGTTCCGGCGGAGTTCTGCCAGTGCCTTTTCGGCGGCAGTCGGGAGTGCAGCGGCCGCGGTCTCCGGCATCGAAACGGCTTCGGTCGGCCGGGTCAGTTCGGCCAGTTCGCAGTCCATGTGGTTGAGCTCCATCTGCAGGAAGCGGCAGGAGACTGCCAGGTTCTCGGCGTCGACCCCGGTGGCCTGCCTCATCTTCTCGTCGGTCTCCTTAATCTCTTTTTCCGTGACCGCGATCTTGTGCCGGAGCTCGGTCTCGTCGGAGATCGGACCCGTTTCCTGCCGCCGGGCGATATCCAGCTGTTGTTCGAGCAGGGCGAGCTCGTTCCGGTTGGTCCGCAGTGCGGGCTGAAGGATGACGTTCCGGTTCGAGTCCGGACTATCCATCATGGCCTTTTCCAACGAGGCAATTTTCTCCTTATGATCGGCGATGGCTGCTTCGAACTCGGCGACCGTGGGCCTTTCTGCGTTGCTCATATACCTCCTGATGGGCCATTCCCTGATTTGAGAGTATCTCCACTCCATCTTTTTAGGTCACTAGTGTAATAAGGCGGATATGGAACTGCAAGAGATTGCGGAACGCTGGCGGGCACCGCAAACCCGGAACGCCGGGGCCGTGTGGGACGCCCGGGCAGAGCATTTCGATTTTGCCGTGTCCGGTCCGGACGACCCGTACATTGCGCTGCTCCTCCGCGAAGGTCGGCTCGACCCGGCCCGGACGGACGTGCTGGACATCGGTTGCGGGACTGGTGTCCATTCACTGGCGCTCGCCGGACATGTGTGTTCGGTGCGCGGAGTCGACGTTTCTTCAGCCATGGTCGCGCGGGCAAACCGGAAGGCCGCCGCGCTGGGTCTGACCAACGCCCAATACGAGGTATTGGACTGGGCTGCGGCTGACCCGGCGGCCCTGGGGAAGTTCGGTCTTGTTATGGCACATATGACACCTGCCATCAACTCTGCTGTCACTTTTGCAAAGATGACCTCGGTTGCGGCCGGTATGTGCTTTCTGACCGGCTATGTGAACCGCAACAACCCAATCTGGGACCGGATCTACGAGATCATCGGCACCGACGGGAATACCGAGTCCGACAAACTGCTCTTCGCCCAGGATCTGCTGTGGCGTCAGAACCGGGACCCGCACCTGTTCTATGAGCGCCGGCACCGGGACCAGCGGCTGACCCCGGCGGACGCTGTAGTGACCTATGTCGAGGGGGCCCGCAGCATAAGCCCGCTCACCTCGGCGCAGGAACAGGCAATCCGGGACTGCCTGCGGTTTCGGGAAGTGGACGGGACGGTGTATGACGTGTCCGATCCGCTCATCGCCACTTTGTGGTGGGATGCCAGTCAGGCATGAAGGCACTTATACCCCCGAAGATGTTATCCCCCCGATGAACGTCAATGCGCAGAAGATCACCGACCTGATGGCCAGATGTATCGAATGCGGCCTCTGCAGTGATGCCTGCCCGTCTCACGCCCACGGCGGCTGCGACCCCTTTCTGGTAATGACGGGAAAAGAGGGCGGTAAGGTCAGAGACTGTATCGGATGCGGGGCCTGCACCGAAGTCTGCCCTACCACTGACCCGAAACAGGTCATGATGTATCGGAAGTCCGAGGCTCTGGGCCTGGAGGTGCCGGGTGTGTTTCTGAGGACCGGCTATGTGATGCCGCCGGCCGATCCCTCTTGGCGGGACGGTCTGCCGGGCATTCCGTCCGGAGAAGACATATTTCTGATGCCGGGATGTACCACCGTATGTAAGGTTCCGTTCCTGCAGTACGCGACCGAACGGGCCCTGGATGCGGTGGGCGTGCACGGTTCTGCGCTGCCTAAAAACACCTGTTGCATGTACCCGCTGTCCCTGCGGAGCCTGACCGATGCCCAGCGGGATGTTTACAAGCACCGGATGGAGAACTCCGGGGTCGGTAGGCCCATCGTGACCATCTGCGCGGGCTGTACCAACGAGCTCGCCCGGAGCGGGGTGCAGACCACACATCTCTCGGTGTTTCTGGCAGACTACCTCGACCGGATCAAAGAGCTGCCCGGCACAGACCTGAAGGTCGCGCTGCAGCCCGGCTGCTCCGGCAAGATCTTTGCCAAGGAGTTTGAGGCGGTCGTCCGGGCTACCGGCGCCCGGCCCATTGGAAACCCCTTTGGCTGTTGCGGGAAAACCATTCCCCGCATCGCCGACGAACTGATGGCGGAACGGCAGGCCGAAGCCGCCGAGGCCGACGCCATCGTGGTTGGCTGTCCCATGTGCTTCCGCATGTATGATTCCCGGCCGCACAGCAAACCCGTGCTATACCTCGGGGAGCTGGTCGCTCTGGCGGCCGGGGACCGGGAGACCCAGAGGTTCCACCTGAATCGGCTGGAGGTCTGATACTGCGGCCGCCCTGACCAGACGGCAGGAGGCTTTGGCGCTCTTCCTCGGTGCTACCCTCAATGTATTCCTGGCCTTTGTGGCCGGGGCGGTCTTTATCGCCGCCCGGGCCGGCGGTCGTTCGCCCTATCTCGAGAGCGGGATCGCTGTCCTCTGCTGGCTTTTCCTCGATCTGTGTCTGTACCGTCTGAGCTGTGTCCGGGATGCTGCCGCGGAACAGGAACAGGCGCATCAGGAATACAGGCAGGAATATTATGTTGTGGCCGTCCGCGGTCATTGTCCCACGCCGGCCGAAAAGACCGCAGCAGTGCGTGAAGATGAGGCAGGATCGGTTGCCGACAAGCCCCCGCGGCCGTAATTATCTTATCCGCGGCCTTTCTATCTCAGTCTCATGTCCGACCGTATTTTCGTCATCGAGACCATCACCGACGGAGAAGCCGGTTTCCCGTATGACGAGATCCTTTCAATCGGAGTCTGCTCCGTCGATGTCGATGCCGGTGACTTCGATTCGGTCTATCATGCCAACATCTACTACGATCCCCGCCATCTGGGCAGGTCGAAGCTCGACTACGCCGAGGCCCGGGGTCTGAAAATCGCCGAGATTTACGACGGCATTCCCGAGGTCCAGGCGGCCAAGGAGCTCAAGGGCGTCATCAGAGGACAGTATGTGACCAGTTACGATATACGGCAGGAGTTTACCAAATATCTGGTCAACGACCCGTGGGACGTGACACTGGAGACACACATCATGCCCTCGGTGATGATCCGGCAGTCGATCAGTCTCCGCTGCAAGACCCCGGGGGACGAGCCCGGTATTATCGTCAAGGCGTACCGCCGGACCTTCCGCAACGATCCCGCCAACGTGGGCCGCGACCGGAGCGCGCTAGCACTGGCGCAGATGACCGCCCAGTTACTGCTGGATCTGCGGGCCCGCGGCAAATACTGAGCTTTTACTCAAAAACGGAACTTGAACAGTTTGAGCGAGTCCATACAGGCGTCGACAAAGGCACCGATGGCCATCGAGATGTAGATCAGTGCGAACATCACCGTGGCGATGCCCAGCAGCAGCGCGGAAGCGAGACCGGCGCCAGACAGAGTGACAATCATGAACACCATGGTCCAGAAGACGAAAAGTCCGAGGATCAGGAACACGTAGCCTTTGGCGCGGTGCGGGTCCTGATAGATCTGTCCCAATCCGAGGAACCCGGCGATGACCGGGATAGTCGAGAGCAGCACGGTGACCTGATGGCTTTTATTATTGATGCCAATCTGTGACCGATCCCGGGGCGGTTCGTAATACGTGCCCGTGTTGCCGCTGTCCGCGGCGTAGTTCCGGTCCCGCGGAATCTTCGCGTAGCAGTTGGGGCATGTCAGCGCGTTATCAGGCACGGCCCGGCCGCATTGGGGACAGAATCTGGTCATTTATGGATCTCCTTGAGCCGAAAGGCATTGAAGGTGCCGGAGGCGATCAGTTTGCCGTCGCCCGTCGCCCGCACTTCGATGCTGTAGATAGACCTTGAGACATTAATAAAACGTGCCTCGGCCTCCAGTTCGTTGCCCCGGCCGGGCCGGTAAAAGTTGACGCAGGTGGACTGTCCGACCGCGGGCCCCTCGATGTTCGACAGGATGGCGAATGTATGGTCCATGAGCGAATATATGGCCCCGCCATGGGCGAAGCCGTTGCTGTTCCGGTCCGATGGCAGCACTGTCTTATGCATGACCACCCGATCACGGGTGATGCTGACCGGCCGCAGACCGCAGGCCACGCAGTATGGGGCATTGACCATCGGAAGGATGTTGTCCATGAAAGGTTCGGCGTCGGCCGCCACGATCCCCCGGAGATCCTCTTTTTCCATGGCCGTTTGAGTGCGCGGCCCTACATAAAACATCGCTGTGAACGGGGAGTTCGGAATCGGCCTTCATTTTTTTGTCGGATGGCAAAATGTCGGCAGTGTATACATGACAGGTGAAAAGAAGAGGCCGGGGGTCTCTCCCAGTTTAAACAGTCTGCCGGTTCGGAACTTCAGTTTATCCGGCCGGTGAACAGGAAGTACACGACCGGGAACGGGGCGACGATCATGATGGCCGCCATGGTATCCAGGTGCGGCTGCCGCTGTTAGCGCTGTTATGGCCGAATACAGAGGGCCGGTTCGGTCGAACATTCTATGAACGTGCAGGGCATAAGCAGCCAATCATGACCGAGGCTATCACCGTCACGGAGCTCAACACCCGCGTCAAGGGGTTGTTTGGTGCTACGCCGGCGCTGCAGAACGTATGGGTGGTAGGCGAGCTTTCCAACGTGAAGCGTTACACATCCGGTCACTATTATTTCACGATCAAAGATCCAGGCAGCGAGATAAGGGCGGTCATGTTCCGTTCTTCCCGTGCCCGCCTTGACTTCGAGCCGGCTGACTCAATGAAGATCCAGGCCTTCGGTCGTATCGACATGTATGTGGAGCGGGGCTCCTACCAGTTCATCGTCGAGACCATGCGGGCGTCAGGTACCGGCAGCCTGTACCTGCAGTACGAGCAGCTCAAGCACAAGCTGGAGGCGGAAGGGCTGTTTGCCGCGGCCCGTAAACGGCCACTGCCCCGCTATCCCAAGGTTATCGGAGTGGTAACCTCGCCGACCGGGGCAGTCATCCACGACATCATCACGACCACCCGCCGGCTGTTCCCGGCAGATATCTTGCTGGCGCCGGCCCAGGTTCAGGGCGAGGGTGCCGCGGCCTCGGTCGTAGCCGGCATTCAATTGCTCAACCGCGCCGGTGTTGACGTCATAATCGTGGGCCGGGGCGGCGGATCTATCGAGGACCTGTGGGCGTTCAACGAAGAGCCGGTGGCCCGCGCCATTGCCGCCTCGAAGGTGCCGGTCATCTCTTCCGTCGGCCACGAGACGGACTTCACGATCGCCGACCTCGTAGCGGATGTACGGGCGGCAACGCCGACGGCCGCGGCCGAACTGGCGGTTCGGAACAAACAGGAGATCTTGCGGCAGATGGATGATGACACCCGGCGGCTGAACAAGGCCCTGACCAGGAAGGTGGACCTTATGCGCAGCCGTTTTTCGGTGTTGGATTCCAAGCTGGACCCAAAACGGGCCCGGGAGCGGGTGGACCTGCTCGCCATGCATTTGGACGAACTTTCGTCCCGTTTGGGGGCGGCGCTCAATGCCGAGGTCGGTCGCATGCACAAGCGTTATGCTGCCGCCGCCGGTCGGCTGAATCCGGCCGTTCTGGCCCTGCTGGCGGCCAAACGCGCCGGCACGGCGACCGCTTCTGCGCGGATGGAAGCGCTCAGTCCCTACAGCGTTCTGTCCCGGGGCTACAGTTTCGTGGCCGGGGCGGACGGCCGGGCCATTACTTCGGTGAAAAAACTGCGGGTAGGCGCGACGGTTACTGTGCGGATGCGCGACGGCCGGGCCGAAGCGGAAGTCAAGAAAAAGGTGATTAGCGAATGACGAACGACGATGTGGAGAAGATGAGTTTCGAGGACAGCATGAAGGCCCTCGAAGAACTGGTGGCCAAACTGGAAGGCGGCGAACTCGACCTGGACCAGAGCCTGGAAGTGTACGAGCGGGCCATTGCCCTGCGCGACCGCTGCCGGAAGATCCTCGATGCCAGCGATCGCAAAGTGCAAACCATAATGGCTACCGTGAACGGCGGTGAACAGCGGGCGGACTTCAAAGAAATCGACGGGTAAGCCACAGGGCAACCCCGCGTTCACGGGACCAGGCATCGGTGGCGGCGTACAGCATCGTTTTCTTGAAGTATTCGTAATCGTAGGTCAGCCGCAGTGCGCCGCTGAGTTCCCCTTCCCGGATACCTTTGGCGTTGTAGGAACCGAAGGCGCTCCGCAGGCCGATGGCCAGTACGGCTACGGCGTCATGGCCCCGGACGGCGTCCCAGGGATCTTTCAGCTGTTTCATGAGCGAGCGGACAGAATCTGCAACGGCAGGTTTGGAGTACATCTGGTTCATCGACTGACTGTATACCTGTGAGATCAGCCGGGAAAGATCGACGGACAGGCTATGCCCGTCCACGAACTCCGTATGGTCTAGGTCTTTGAAACTCAGGTTCATACCCTGGCGGTAGGAGATGTACATCAGCAGACCGACCGGACAGGCCGCCCGGCCGACAGCCTCGCGGACGGGCCCGTACTTGGCCTCAAACTTTTCCAGTGCCTCCCGGTCGCCGTACTCGGTGAGCACATCGTCTAGAGCCGAGGAGCAGATGATCATCGACTCCATGTCATGCCTGTCGGTCAGGAACACTGGCGGGTCGGTCCTCCGGCCGATCATACTGTCCAAGTCCCGGTCGGCAATACCCAGCACGGCGGGGTCGTGCCGCCGCTGGCATTCGGTCACGGCCCGTTTGACGTTGTCTTTGGAATGAGCGATGATGATGCGGACACGGTCTTTGTCGGTGTATTTGGCATAGAGCCGGCTGTCGGTGACGCCTTCGACCACAAGGACGGTGCCGCGGTAGGCGGCCCGCATCATGCTGATCTCGTTCGCCAGATCATTGGCGCTGAATAGATCGGTTCTCATCGGCGGCACCCTTGATGTCCTTGAGCTCGACGGCCCGGTCCCAATCGTCGTGGATGATGGCCGGAGCGTGGGTGGCAATGATCAACTGCAAACCGCGGAGCTTGGCGACGTCGGCCATGGTTTTGCCCAGCTGCTGCTGCCAGGATACATGGAGTGAGATCTCCGGTTCGTCGATGATGACCAGCGAGCTCGGTTCGCACCGGAACAGAAGCTGGTAGAGGAGCAGCAGGATCTGCTTCTCTCCAGAGGAGAACTTGTTCAGCGGGATGACGGTGCCGCTGCGGTCCATGCGGGCCTCCAGGTAGCCCTTCTCGTTGATCTGCACAGACTTGTCGACGTAGATGGTGTTGACGATGTCCTTGAAGACCACGATACTCTCTGCGAAACGGTAATAGCGGTCGACGTAGTCCTCGAGCGAAAATGCCAGGTCTAAATAGTCGTCCCGGTACTGGCTGATCTCATAACGGCTCGGCGGGAAACGGAAGCCCGACGGCAGTTCCGGCGCGAAACCGGCCTGCCGGATGAACTCGACTTTGGCTTCCAGGTCCCGGAACCAGGTGTCCAGCTCGGCGTCTGTCACCTGTTTGCGGCCCTCTTTCGGAACCGGGCGGGGTACGGAGTCCGTCTGGGCCTGCTGGATGTTATTGGCCAGTTCCGTCATGTAGACCGGCAGTGCCGGAACCAGATGCCCGTTGGCGTCGTTGAGGTACATCCGTTCCGGTCCGATGAAGGTCACCGGCAGGATCCGGCGGACCTCTTCGGCCGAGACCTCTTCCTCGATCTCATTCCGCTGTATCTGCACGAGCAGTTCCTGGTTGCGGTTCTCGACGATCAGTGCGGTGTTGTTGTCGAAGGAGAGATCGATCCGCTCGAACGGCGAGGTCCTGACCTCTTCGAAATTGCCTTGGAGAATGTTGCAGACCAGCCGTATGACCATGGACTTACCCATGCCGTTCTGGGCGTGGAGATAGGTGAGGTTGCCTGGACTGAGCGCGATCTCGTAATTATATTCGCCGAAAAGCCCGTAAACTTTGATCTTTTCTAACTGCACGGCTGAGCACCCGATACAGCTATCGGTCTGCCGATATTTGACGATGGCGTTCTAAATAAGACAAACGGTCGTTAATTTATCAGATCCCGGCCGATTGCAGATCTATAGTTATTACCGCAGTGGAAGACGGCGGGACGGCGTTCAGTATTTATGGGGGAAGCCGAATCCGCCGTTAATGGAAACGAAAGAAGCCCTTGATCAGATCCGGCAGAGCATCAAGGATGAGAAGAACGATATTGCGGAGTCGCAGATCATGCAGCTGGCTTCCGAGCACCAGGATGATGCCGGCCTGCTGCTGACCTGCGCTTCGGCCCTGCGGACCATCGGTGACGACCGCGATTTCCCCGCCGTCATCGAAGTGCTCATGACGCACATCCCTGCCGTTCCGGACGCGCAGTATGAGGTTGCCTCCGGAATGATCGGTCTCGGCTGCCTGCGGGAGGCGGACCGGCTGCTCGCCGACCTGGAACCCTCCGACAAGGTCCGCCGGGCCCGGGCCGCGGTCGACCACGGTCTGGAACGGGACAACGAGGCCCTGGCCGAACTGGATGCCATGCAGGAGACGGATAAGATCGACCGGGTTCTGAAGGTCCAGGTGCTAGGTTCGCTGGGCAGGCACGACAAGGCCATTGCCTGTGCCGAAGCGCTGCTCAAAGACCAGACAGATTATACCGCGGGCCGGTGCTACATCTCTGCACTGGTCCTGGCCGACCGTAGGAAGGATGCGCTGAAGTTTGCCCGGGAACAGGTCAAGACCAAAACGGCCGACGGATACGCCCTGATGGCATATTACCAGTGGGTCAACAACAACTCTACCGCCGCTGGTGCCTATTCCTCAAAGGCCCTGCAGCTCAGCAACCAGCACCTCGGGGCGCTGGAGACCATAGGCTACAGCTTTGCGGACAAGGGCAATTACTGGGAGGCCAAGGTGGCAGTGGGCGCGATCAATGAGATTGAGCCCGGCAACCCGGCGGTCTTCCGGATCCTGTCGATGTGCCGCCGTGCCGAATAAAACCACTTTTTGTTCTTTTCTCATCGGCGGCCAGTGCAGATATGACCATGGCTGCTGTCGCCGCTGGGGCGGCCGGGACAGCGGCCGTCTGGCACTCAGATTGTGTTGTGAGCCGAGACTCAGGCGAACATCGGTCCAGAAGTTCTTGGTGAACATCATCATGGCCATGACCAGCTCCATACGGCCGAGCCACATGAGCAGACACATGAACAGTTTAGTGCTGCTCCCCAGGACCGCCATGCTGTCCATCGAACTGTAGGTGCCGACCGAAATACCGGTGTTGGTGATGCTGGAGACGGCAAGGCCGACGTAACTGATCAGATCCAGGCCTGGTTCCAGGAACGTCAGCACTGCTACGGCGCACACGCTGGTGAGAATGAACAGCATGATAGTCGAGATGGCCGAGTTGACTGCGTCGTCGCTGAGGGCCTGGCCATTGAGCCGTACGGTGGTGACGGCGTTGGGGTGGATCATCCGCCGGAAGCCGCCTGCGATGTACGAACGCAGCACGATCAGCCGGTGCATCTTGATACCGCCCGAGGTCGAGCCGGACATGCCGCCTGCCAGTTCCAGTACAATCAGGAACATCAGGGCCAGCAGCGGCCATGACTTGTAATCCACGATAACGAACCCGGTCGTGCTGCCGGCCGAGACCACGCAGTAGGCCGACTGCCACAGGTAGGAGCGGGCTGCTGGCGAGGTCAGATCGGCCAGGCCGTAGCCGCCCTGATACAGCAGCAGGCCGGTGATGATGACGGTGCAGAGCGCAAACCAGACGAGCATGTTCCGTAGTTCCTGACTGTGGACGAGGGACTTGCGGTCTTTGTGGAACAGGGCCCGGAACATCAGATAAAAGTTGGTGGCCCCGAGGACCATGAACACCAAGGTGACGGCCTGGATATAAACGCTAAAACTGGCCATGCTATCGTTCAGCGGCAGCTGGCCGCCGGTCGGAATAGTGGAGAAAGAAATACAGACAGCGTTAAAGAGACCGGTTCCCAGGGCGGTCAGCAAGACAATTTCAACCCCTGTAAGCAGGGCGTAGGTCTCGAAGAACCGGAAAGCCCGGCTGGTGATGCGCGAGGCGTAGGTGTCGGACTCCGAACCGACGAACTCGTTCGAGACGAAACCGCTGCTGCCGACGCCCAGCGCCGGCAGCAGGAAGGTAAAGATGAGCACGACTGTAATGCCGCCGGCCCATTGGATCATTGCCCGCCACAGAATTATCCCGGACGGTAGTGCTTCAATGTCGGCGACGATGGAGGCGCCGGTGGTGGTGAAGCCGCTGACTGTTTCAAAGAACGCGTCGACCGGTGTGAAACCGTAAAGCCAGAACGGTATAGACAGAACACAGAAACCTATCAGCCAGGTCTCGGCGATGAACAGGATGCCGAGCGCCGGGGCCATAGTCCGGCCGGTGTGGAAGAACAGACACTGGAAAAGGCTCGGGATCAGCAGGATCAAGCCTGGCCACGCAAAGACCGTTGCATCTTCACCGACCGCCAGGCTGTAGACCGCGGCGGTCAGGAGCATTCCAGTCATAAATAGCTCGACGATGCCCAGCATCTTGACGGTGCCGCTCTCCCACCGCTGCAGGCGTTTAAGTTGCCGCCGGACGTCGTTGAGCATTGTCACAGCTCCGGGGTCTGATGGCCCAGGACCCGAGAGAGCTGGGACGGGTCGGCGTCATGGGCATAGAGCATGATCCGGTCGCCCTTTTCGAACTTGGTGCTCAGAGTGGGGAAGATTACCTGATTGCCCCGGACGACAGCGGCAATACGGACCCCTCCCGGCAGGTTCAGGTCGCCAAGGTATTGGTCTACCAGCGGAGTGCTCTCATCGGCATTAATCCGGAAGAAGAAGTCTCCAGGCTGTTCCATGACGATTACTGCGCTCTCCTCGGCGTTCAGGTATTTCCGGATCTCGTTAATGATAACCTTATGGTAACCGACAATGGACTCCAATCCGATGTACTTGAAGATCTTGTCGTACTCTTTTGTTGTGTACCGGGTAATGATCTTCGGAATGCCGAAACGCATGGCGGCCAAACTGGCGAGCAGATTACGCTCATCGTGGCTGGAGACAGTAATTATCACATCGGCCCGGTCGACCCGTTCGGACTGCAGGATGAGCGGATCCACAATGTCGCCGTGGACGACGATGGCGTCGCTCAGCTGCCGGGCGGCCTCCTGACATTTGGCCAGGTCGCTCTCGATGATTTTGACGAAACGTTTCTTCGGGTCGGCGGTCAATGCCCGGGCGACCGTCAGTCCGATCGGTCCGGCGCCCAGGATGACGAACTCCCGGGCCTCACGGGTGATGCCGATAAGCTTGTTGAACTCTATTGCTCCCTCATGGGTGGCCAGGACGCAGACCCGGTCGCCAGCATGGAACTCAGTGGTGGAGACGTTGAGCAGGGTCTCGTCACCCCGGTATATGGCCACAACAAAACAGTTCTGAGGAAGGTCGGTGGTCATGAGGACCTTGCCCACGAGGTCGTGGTCCCGTTCCACCCGGTAAGTGACCAGACAGAGATCCTGTACCCGAAGATCGTCGTAGGAAACGGCGTTCTCCATCAGCGCAAGGTGGAGGATCTTGTCGGCGGCTATGGTTTCGGGTGAGATCAGCAGGTCCACACCCGCCATGCCGTTCTCCCCGCTCAGATAGTCGGGGTTGCGGATACAGGCCACAGTCTGCACCGTCGGTTTGATCTGTTTGGCCAACATGCAGATGAAAAGGTTGGCGCCGTCGTCGGGAACGGCCGAGAGCACTACGTCGGCATTAATCCGTTCGATCGCGTTCTTCAGAGTTTTGGGGTTGCTCCCGTCTTCTTTGAGAACAGATACCGGCAGGGTGTTCTTGGCAATCTCTGCCTTGGCAGAGTCCTTTTCGATAACCAGGACATCGTTGTTTCTGACGGCCGCCTCCGCGGAAGCGAGGCCGACATTACCGGCACCGACAATGACAATCTTCATCTGCTCAGCGTTCTACAATTGTCGGCGTCCATAATAGTCTTTCTACCGAATATGGTTTGACTGACGGCTTTTGCCGTTGCTCCGGATCTCAATTACCTACAGGACGCGCGCTGCGCTAACATATAAAACAATGATTGCAATCAAGGACATATGACAGGTGCAGCAGCTAAGGCCGGAAAGTTCGAACTGACGGAATGGAAGGAGATCAGCGAGGATTTTTGGCACCAGAACCGGGTGTCCAAGACCGACGAGGTCATGGACACGGTCAAAGGGATTATCGAGCAGGTCCGCACCAAAGGAGACGACGCCCTGCGGGAGTTCACCAAGAAGTTCGACAAGGTCGACCTGAAGAACATTCAGGTCTCCCGGGACGAAATCGACCGGGCGTACGACAAGGTTGACCAGGAGGTCGTCGACGAACTGGAGAACGCTGCGTTCAACATCCAGCGCTTCCACAGGATGCAGTTGCCGCCGGACATATGGACTACCGAGGTCGAGCCCGGCATCACCCTCGGGGTCAAGAGCACCCCGCTGGAGCGGGTCGGCTGTTACATCCCCGGCGGGCTCGCGTCCTACCCGAGCACTGCGCTCATGTGCGTGGTGGCCGCTAAGACTGCCGGCGTAGACGAGGTCATCTGCTGCACTCCTGCGCCGGTCAATCCGATCACCCTGGTGGCGCTGGACATCGCCGGCTGCGACGAGGTCTACACCGTCGGCGGAGCCCAGGCCATCGCTGCGATGGCGCTCGGCACCGACAGCATCGAACCAGTTCAGAAGATCGTCGGTCCCGGAAACCGTTTCGTCACCGCAGCGAAGATTCTGCTGCAGAAGGACGTGGAGATCGACTTCCCAGCCGGTCCCAGCGAGGCTGCGGTGCTCGCCGACTCCTCGGCCGTTCCCGAGTTCGTGGCCGCCGATCTGGTTGCCCAGGGTGAGCACGGGCCGTCCTCGGCCTTCGTGCTGGTCACTGACGACCCGTCCCTGCCGGGTAAGGTCTGGCAGTGTATCGAGTCGCAGGTCGCCGAAGAACCCCGCCGGGACATCATTGCTCAGGCCTGCCAGAACTCCGGCTATATCATCTGCAAGAGTATGGACCTGGCCGTCGAGACCATGAACGGCATTGCCCCGGAACACCTGTGCCTTGAGGTCCGGGATCCGATGGATGTGCTGTCCAAGGTCCGGAACGCCGGCTCCATCTTCGTCGGTCCCTATACGCCCATTGCCGCCGGGGACTATGCCTCCGGCACCAATCACGTACTGCCGACCTCCGGCTATGCTACCATGTACTCGGGGCTGAACGTAGCCCATTTCCGCAAGACCTCTACGGTCCAGATGCTTTCGCCCGAGGGTCTGGCCGCGTTGGCACCGACTATCAAGACTCTTGCCGAGGCCGAAGGGCTCCACGCTCATGGCGAATCGGTGGAGGTCCGGAAACGGAAATGAAGGCCGCTGCCAAGGACATCACCGTACAGGAGGCCGGCGCCGCCGACCGCCCTTCCTGCGACCTCTACGACCGGTCGCTATATATCAACCGGGAGGTCTCATGGCTGGCGTTTAACCGCCGGTGCCTGGACGAGGCCATGGATGCCAGCAACCCGGTGCTCGAACGGGTCAAGTTCCTGTCCATCTGCTACGGCAACATGGACGAATTCTACATGATTCGAGTGCCTGGCCTTCTCGGCTTCGGCACCGGCGGGGTCACCAACATCGGTGCCGACTCCTACGAGGATCCAGACGAACTCATGACCGTAATCAATGAGTTCGTGCGCGGTCTGGTGGCTGGCTATGAGAAATGCTGGAACGCTCTGGAAAAGGCCCTGGCTGCCAAAGATATCCGCTTCCCCACCAGCCAGTCGCTCACCGATAAGCAGCAGATGTGGGTCGACGACTACTATACCGAGCGGGTCCATCCGCTACTGACGCCGCTGGCGCTGGATATCTCCCATCCTTTCCCGTTTATTTCCAACGACTCACTGAACATCGCGGTTAAACTGCGCCGTAAGGACGGCGAAATCCTCTATGCCAGGGTCAAGGTGCCGGTCGGTATTCTGCCCCGTTTCGTGAAGATTCCCACCGAGGGCAACCGGCGGGATTTCCTGCCGCTGGAAGAAATGATCAAATCTCACATGGGTGCCCTGTTCCCGGACCTGGAGGTCATAGGATCGTACATGTTCCGCATCACCCGCAATGCCGACGTGAAGGTCACTATCGATGAGGCGTGCGACCTGATGTCCGCCGTCGAAGCCTCGCTGGATACCCGCGACAGCGGCTTCCCGGTCCGGATGGTTGTCGAGAAGGCAATGCCCAAGGATCTGGTGTCTGTGTTCGCCAAGAACCTCAAACTGCGGAACCAGCAGGTTACCAGGACCTCGGCCAAGTGCATGTTCCACACCGACCTGTGGGACATCGCCGGGCTGAACATCCCGGCGCTGAAGGACCCGCCGCTAACGCCGTACGTGCCGCTGGAACTTGCCGAGAGCCCCAGTCTCTTTACTGCCATCCGCCACCGGGACTGGATCCTGTACCATCCGTACGAATCGTTCGAGACCGTCATCCGGTTCTCACAAGAATCAGCGAACGACCCCAACGTCCAGAGCATCAAGATCTGCCTGTACCGGCTGGGCAAGAACCCTGAACTGATCAAGGCCCTAATGCGGGCGAAGGAGAAAGGCAAGAACGTCTCTGTGCTCATGGAACTCCGGGCCAAGTTCGACGAGATCAACAACATCGCGCTCGCCAAGCAACTGGAGAAGATGGGTGTTCACGTGGTCTACGGGCCGGTGGATCTGAAGGTGCATTCAAAACTGCTGCAGGTTGTGCGGCTGGAGGGCGACCATCTGGTCCGCTACACCCACATGAGCTCCGGCAATTACAACGCCAGCACCGCCCGCCAGTATGCGGACATCTCCTTTCTGACGGCTAACCAGGAGATCGGCGAGGATGTGGGCGAGCTGTTCAACGCACTTACTGGCTACTTCGGCCCCCGCAATTATAAGCACCTGCTGGTGGCACCGATCACGCTGAAGAGCACTCTCATCGACCTCATCCGCAACGAGGCTGCCGTCCAGAAACGGGGCGGTAAAGCTTATATCGCCATGAAGGCCAATGGGCTGATCGATTCAGACATCATAGCCGAACTTTATCGGGCCTCCATCGCAGGTGTGCGTATCGACCTCAGCATCCGCGGTCTGTGCTGCCTGCGGCCGGGCATAAAGGGGATCTCGGAGACCATCCGGGTAACCAGCGTTGTTGACCGTTTCCTGGAGCACTCCCGCATTTACTACTTCGAGAATGACGGAAACCCCAAGATGTACATGGGCTCCTCTGACATGATGCCCCGGAACCTCATCGCCAGGGTGGAGGTCCTTTTCCCGGTTCTAGATCCCGAGATGCTGATGCAGATCCGCGAGAAAATCCTCAAAATCAACCTGGAGGACAACGTCAAGGCACGGGTCCTTCAGTCGGATGGGACATATGTGATCCCGCCGCGGAAGGCCGGCACCAAACGGCTGCGGTCGCAGGAATGGTTTATCGAGAACCGGGGCGTCTGGCATGGATGAGAAGGCCCCGGTCGCCGGTTTCATCGATGTGGGAACCAACTCGATTCATATGCTGGTGGTCCGCTTTCTGCCCGGTACACTCGGTACGCCGATCTATCAGGACAAAGAAAACGTCCGGATGGGCCAAAGCCTGTATTCTTACGGGGCTATCGATACCGAGGCCCTTGAAAAGACCGGACTGGTATTGAAGCAGTTTACCGAGGTGGCCCGCGGCATGGGCGCCCGGGATATCGTGGCCGTGGCTACCTGTGCCGCCCGGGAGGCAGAGAACCGTGGCGAACTGCTGAAAGAGGCCCGTGCCTGCGGGATCAACCTTCGCATCATTCCGGGCATCGAGGAGGCCCGGCTGATCCGCTTGGGCGTGCTGGGGCCGAACTGCCCCGAGCGGACGTTGCTGATGGATATCGGCGGCGGCAGCACCGAGGTCGCCGTGGCCGAGGGCCGCGAGAACCTGTACCTGGACAGTCTGAGTCTGGGTGCCATCCGGCTGGCCTACGGTTCGGGCATCGACCAGCACAAGCCGGTCACTGCCCGGCAGTACGACGCCCTGCGGCGGCAGGTCGACACACAGTCCTACCGTACCGTTGGCCGGGTCCGGGAGCTCGGTTTCACCCGGGCGGTCGGTTCTTCAGGGACGCTCATGGCTCTGGCAGCCGTCTGCGCCGCCCGGCGGACCGACGGTGACGCCAGTTACCTGCGGTATGATGAGCTTACCGTGCTAATGAAGGACCTGTGCAGCCGCACCTTGGCCGCCCGGGCCAAAGTGCCCAAGTTGAGCGTCTCTCGCGCGGACATCATCATCGGCGGCGGGGCGGTCGCAGAGGAGCTGATGGCCCTGTTGGGCATCGACCTGATCGAGATCAGTCCGAAAGGGTTGCGGGAAGGTCTGCAGGCCGATTATCTGGCCGTTCACGGCGGGACCTCCGTCGACGTACGGGGATCCGCCGTCCGGACGCTGGCCGCCCGCTGTGGCTGTGACACCAAGCATTCAGCCGCAGTCCGCCGGTATGCCCTGGCACTATTCGACGCACTGAAACTTCAGGGGGTACTCACCCTCGGCGACTCCTGGCGGGAGCTGCTGGGCTATGCTGCCGATCTGCACGATGCCGGGGAGTTCATCAGTTATGAACGGCACAGTGTGCATTCCTATACGATCATTATCAACGCGGCGCTGGCCGGTTTCGACAGCCAGGAACTGCAGGAGATGGCCCTGATGGCCCGCTTCCACCATAACTCGCTGCCCGGTCCCAACTCCAAAAACTTCACGGGCATGGACCAGGCCGACATTACGGCAGTCCGTCAGTGCGGACTGTTGCTTAAGATTGCCGACATCCTGGACAGAAGCCGCAACGGCGCCGTCACCGGGCTGGCCGTCTCTGTTTCTGCTGGGTCGGCCGTCCTGCGGCTGACTTCCGTCAAGGATATCAGCATGCAGATGTGGAAGCTTAAGACCGTCCGCGATGACTTCAATGCGGTTTTCGGTTTGCGTCTCCGCGAGGTTCATGAATTGGTTTAATCTACTTCAAAATCAGTAAAAACTTTTATCATGGTCTTATATTTAAGCGACTTATTGCCTGACCCTCAGAAAGATTGATTTGTCACTGAAAAAATGCATTTTTTTAGCGATATTTGAAATAGGACGGAGCGGTTATAAAAATCAAGCATGAGATGACCCCTTGCACCAGGTTTCGACCTAGTTGTCTCATGCTTCCAGTTTTTCTCCGGTCTGCTGGCAGGTTATTAATCTCCCCGACCCCTATCGCCCACCATGGCTGAGGGGAGCGGGTTTTTCGACAAGGTCTTGCAGCAGGACCTGGGGACGGTCAAGTCCGGTCTCTGCGTCGTTTGCAAGGGCGCCCATCTGCTGTGCGGCAGATCTCGCTGTCCTCTCATGATCAAGTTCTATGCCCAGCAACGGACCCGCCCTGTGATCGACCTGCGGGATCTGGCCGGGAGCAGCCCTCCGGCGGTATTTGTCGGCCGTTACGGCTATCCCAAAGTCGACGTCGGACCTCTGGTGCCCGGCGAGTTCGGCGACACCAGTATCATGGACCAGCCCGAGCGCTGGAACGGCAAGTCCATCGATGACATCGTCGATATGCGGTTCCGGCTGGTCAGGGGCAAACAGCGCATCGACGCCGTGAACTTCCGGAAATCGAAACTGGCCTGCGATCTTCAGGAACTGGCGCTGACCGAAAAACCGGTGGCAGTGGAAGCTTATTTCCGCGAACGCCCCCGGGGCAGGCTGGTCCTGGACGACGAGGTAGAACCGTTCGGGCCCTCGGCCCGGCTGGAGAACATGGTCAAAGGCAACGGCCGCTGGGAACGGAATCTGGAAAAGAACTACTACGACACCGACCTGCGGGCGGCCGATGCGGTGGTAGCCGCCTACCGGAACGGAACGCTGATCTCCGAGATCCAAAAGGCGTTCTCGGTAGGCACCATGGGTGCCGACAAACGGCGCCGTTTCGTGCCGACGCGGTGGAGTATCACCGCGGTGGATGACATCATCGGCAAGGACTTCCTGTCCCATACTAAGTACTACCCGACCATCGATGAGTTCCGCATCTACCACTGGGAGCAGTTGGACAACCGCTGGTGCATTCTAATGCTGCCGACCACCTGGCGCTACGAGCTGATCGAGGCATGGTATCCGGAAACCACCTGGAACCCGGTGGGCCGGGATGTGGAGATAATGAACGATTTCGAACTGTTCGGCGGCCGGACGGACTACGCGCAGATCGGCGGCTGCTACTACGCGGCCCGGATGGCAGTGAACGAACTGCTGGAGAAAGAGCACCGGACCGCCGGTGCGGTGGTCTGCCGGGAGGCCCATCCCGGCTACGTCATGCCGGTCGGTGTGTGGAACGTGCGGGAAAACGTGCGGATGGCCCTGACGCAGCCGCCGTACAAGTTCGACACTGTCGACGGAGCGCTGGGTTACATTGACTCGGTCATGGATCTGAAGCGCCGGACGTGGATCAAACATTCGGGGGTGCTGACCGACTATTTCGTCCAGCGGCGGATCGAGGACTATTACGGCCGGCATGCAGCCGAGATTTACGATCATGAAAGGCCTGGCAGTGTCAAACACTAATCTCATGTGAGAGATGATAATAAGAAGAAGGGAGGCAAGCCTCCCTGAAAGAGTTTTTCTGATTTCTCAGATGAACATGCCCATCGTGACCGCGATAATGAGGAGCACGGTGACGACGGCCACGACGATCAGGTTGGCCATGGCCCAGTTCTTCCGCGACTGATCGGTGTTGTCGCTGCCGAAGGCCCAGATAGCCAGCAGGACAAGGTCGACGATAGGGATGAACATCAGGATCATGATGACCAGCCAGCCACCGACAGTGGTAATGCCGTTCTTTTCGAACATATGATTCACCGGCGGCGGCATTCTTCTCTCATCTACAAATACTGTTGGGCCGCCCGGGGCCGGATTGCGAAGAAATCCATTTACGCCGCGGCCGCCTTGTACTCTCAATGACCGAGGGCACTGCAGAACTGATCGAATTCGTCAACCGCGATGCGTGGGACGGGGTCTATCATGTCGTACAGTGTCGGCGTGCACTCAGTCCTTCCGGACTGCCTGGCATCGACTATGCGCTCAATCCTTACGGCGGTTGTGAGCACGGCTGTATATACTGTTATGCGCCGGAGGTTACCCACACCGACTGGCAGGAGTGGCGGGTGGTTCGGGTCAAGGCCAACGTGGTGACGCGTTTGGCAGCCGAACTGCCCGGCATCAGCGGGACTATCGGCATCGGGACAGTGACCGATCCTTATCAGGGAGCGGAGAAGCGGTTCCAACTCACCCGGCGGTGTCTAGAAGTGCTGCGGGACCGGGGCTACCGTACTCACATCCATACCAAGTCCGATTTGATCCTGCGGGACCTGGACCTGATTGCCGCCGGCCCGGGCGAGGTCGGCGTGACTGTCACGGGGCTAAACGAAAATCGGTCGAAGATAACTGAGCCGGGAGCACCGCTGCCCGCACGGCGGCTGGAAGCTCTGCGGCAGCTCTCTGCGGCGAGTGTGGATTGCTATGTCCTCATCGGCCCTGTTCTAGACCATCTCGAAGGGCACGAGGAAGAGTTCTGCGATGCGGTAGCAGCTACCGGTGTGAAGCGGGCCTGTCTTGACGCGCTGAACCTGCGGCCCCAGTTGGAGGCCCGTCTTGGCCGTATGGGAATCTGCGGTTCCGAACGGGCCCGGGAACGGATTTGGGAATTGCTCACCGCCGCCGGTCTGAAGGTACAGAACGTATTCTGACAGTTTAACATATGTTTGATGCAGTCGGACCGAACATATCGCCTGGCTCTCGTTCTGTTTCAGCTAGGTAACTTTTGGTTGTTGAGATATGTTTATATAGAAGGACAAAATTACCTCTACTTCGTAAGTAGGGGAGCATCCTATGTACGGAAACAGCAACCAGCCTATCATTGTCCTGAAAGAAGGGTCCAAAAGGACCAAAAACAAAGAGGCCCAGTTTAACAACATTGACGCGGCGAAAGCCGTAGCCGACTCTGTCCGCTCTACGCTCGGACCGAAGGGCATGGATAAGATGATGGTCAATTCCATCGGCGATGTCGTCATCACCAATGACGGGGTGACTATCCTGAAGGAGATGGATGTCCAACACCCGGCCGCCAAGATGGTGGTTGAGGTCGCCAAGACACAGGACACCGAGTGCGGCGACGGTACTACCACCTCTGTTGTCCTGGCCGGCGAACTGCTCAAGCAGTCCGAGGAACTTATCGACTCCAATGTGCATCCTACCGTTATCACCAACGGTTTCAACATGGCCGCCGAGCAGGCCGTCAAGATTCTGAACGATATTGCTATCCCGACCAAGACCGACTCTGTACTCAAAAAGATTGCCGACACTTCTCTTACCGGCAAATCGGTGGGCGAGGACTCCGACAAACAGCATCTGGCCGATATGATCGTTAAGGCCACCTGTTTCGTGGCCGAGAAGGACGGCCGGGTCGATGTCAAGAACATCCGCATCGTCAAGAAGGTCGGCGGTGTCATAGCCGATTCCTACATGGTGCAGGGCGTTGTCATCGATAAGGAGCTTGTCCATTCCCGCATGCCGAAGAAAATGGAAAATGCGAAGATTGCTCTGTTCTCCTGTCCACTTGAGGTCCAGAAGACTGAGATTGACGCGCAGATTCAGATTACCGACCCGAACCGGATGAACGACTTCCTCGCCAGCGAAGAGGACACCATGAAAGGCATGGTTGAATCGATCAAAAAGGCCGGTGCCAACGTCGTCTTCTGCACGAAAGGTGTTGATGAGATCGTCCAGCACTACCTGGCCAAGGCGGGCATCATGGCCTATCGGCGGTTAAAGGAGAGCGACCTCGAGGCTCTGGCCAAGGCTACCGGCGCCACCATCTCCGGTGATGTAGACGAGATCAGCCCCAAGGACCTCGGCAACGCGGCCTGTGTCGAAGAGAAGCAGGTCGGCGAGGATGGTATGGCCTTCGTTACCGGCTGCAAGAACCCCAAGGCAGTTACACTGTTCATCCGCGGCGGCACCGAGCATGTGATTGAAGAGGTCGAGCGCTCGCTCAACGACGCGATTCGGACCGTCGGTATCACTCTCGAGGACGGCAAAGTCCTCGCCGGTGCCGGAGCCTCCGAGATCGAACTCAGTCTCCGCCTGAGGAAGTATGCTTCCTCTGTCGGCGGCCGGGAACAGCTCGCTATCGAGAAGTTCGCCAAGGCCATGGAGATTATCCCCTGGGCCCTGGCCGAGAACGCCGGTATCGATCCGATCGACACCATCATCAAGCTGAAGAACGCTCACGAGAAGAATAAGGACGGCCCCCGCTACGGCATCGACCTGGACACCGGCGAGGCAGTCGACATGTTCGCCAAAGACGTCATCGAGCCCCTCCGGGTGAAGACGCAGGCGGTCAACTCCGCGACCGAGGTCGCGAATATGATCCTGCGGATCGACGATGTCATCGCTTCTCGCCGCGCTCCCCCGACCCCGCCGCAGGGTGCTCCGGGCGTGGGCGGCGGAATGCCTCCCGGCATGGGCGGCATGCCCCAGATGTGAGTTTTCAAACCCCTTTGGGGACCTTCGGGCCCCCGATCTCTTTTTGACGCATTGTCTGCGCTATTTTTGCGGTCTGGTCCGACCGGTCGCAACCATTAATTACCGTGAAGGGTATTTTAATACCGGGATGGGAAGGGCATGCGTGCCGCACTTTACGTTAGGGTTTCCACCGAGGATCAGGCCCGTGAGGGCTTTTCGCTCGATGCACAGACCAAGAGGCTGACCGCTTACTGTAAGGTCAGAGGTTGGGACATCGCCGGCATCTACCGTGACGAAGGATTCTCCGGGACGAACACCGGCCGGCCGGAATACCAACAGATGATGGATAATATGGCCGATTGGGACGTCCTGCTGGTCCTTAAGATGGACCGGATCCATCGGAACAGCGTCAATTTCGCCAATATGATGGCGAACCTGGAGAAGAACCACAAGGAATTTGACTCTTTAATGGAACAGTTCGACACTACCACGGCCATGGGCCGTTTTGTCATGGACATCGTGCAGCGGATCGCTCAGCTGGAGTCTGAGCAAATCGGTGAGCGGGTGCTGCTGGGTATGACCAAGAAGGCTGAGACCGGCAGCGGACCGATGGGCTCGGGCCAACCGTACGGCTATCTTTATGCCGGCGGCCAGCTTGTTGTGGTCACCGCCGAGGCGGCCATCGTCCGCCGGATCTATGACCTGTATGCCCGCGGTTGCTCCATGCAGACCATTGCCGACAATCTCAACAATGCCAACATCCCGTCGAAGACGGGGGTTTCCTGGAGCCGTCAGGCCATCTGCAATATCCTGCATAATCCGCTCTATGCCGGTTACCAGGACTGGAACGGTATCCTCCGTCCGGGCACGCAGGAAGCCATAATCTCGGTAGATCAGTATGAGTCGGTCAACGGTCCGCTTGTGTGAGTCCAGCCATGACACTGGCGGCGCTCTATGTCAGAGTCTCCACCGAGGAGCAGGCCATGGAGGGCTATTCCTTAGCCGCGCAGAAGGAAGTGTTGTCCAACTACTGTATCGCCCACGGTCTGACGGTCTACCGTGTCTACGAAGATGACGGTTTCTCCGGCCGCAATACGCGCCGGCCCGGCTACCAGCAGATGCTGAAGGAGATTAAAGAATGGGACGTCATGATAGTCCTGAAGATGGACCGGATCCACCGGAACTCCCGTAATTTCATGAACATGATGGACCAACTGGAGCGGAAAGATAAGAAATTCGTTTCCGCCACCGAGTCACTGGACACCTCCAACGCGGTCGGACGGTTTGTCGTCAGCATGATCCAGAATATCGCCCAACTGGAGTCCGAACAGATCGGCGAACGGACTTATATTGGTATGAAGGAGAAGGCCGAGACCCTGGCCAATACCCCGGCGGCCAGTCGCACCTTGGGCTTCAACCCACCCTTCGGCTACCTGCTGGAGAAAGGTATCCTGCTGGCCGAACCGGCCGAACTGAATGCCGTGGCCGGCGTCTTCACCGACTACCTGAGCGGCACCACCATGGCGATGATCGCCTACAGGCTCAATCAGCGGAGAGTGCTGACCAAAAGAGGTAACCCCTGGACGGTATACAGTGTAAGTGCGGTCCTGCACAATCCGATCTATGCCGGTTATTTGCGGTGGGACGGGCTGCTTATGCGCCATTACGCGCGCCCTGCGGTCAATATAGCCGACTACAATCGGGTCCAGCAGATGTCGGCCGCGAAGGCCAAAGACCCCAAAAAACGGCAGCCGAAACTGTTGCCGGAGAACGATTTCGATTCTGATCCGCAGCGATATGGGGATTTTCACAGAATATCTGGAACTTAACAGCGGACAAAGATGCCGCCGCCGGTTGACATGGGACATGCGGAGTGCGCAGTAAGAGCAGACGTCGGGTGGACAATGGTCGCAGGCTGTCGAACCTTTGATACTGCGCACATGTGCGGAAATGAAACCGAGATCGGCCGGGCCCCGAATATCTGCGACATGCCCCGCAAAAAACTTTTCATCATGGCAAACCGGATTGTATTGAAGCCGATTGTGGAGCAGTCGAACAGGCGATTGCTGCCGTCCGGCGGGAACTGGATACCGGTTGTATGGATCTCTGCGGCCTACGAGCTGTACCCGGAGACACCGGCGATTTACCAGACCCTGTGGGAAATGTTGTGGACAGACACGACCTGGGTGTTCGGCGTTTCCAACTTTAAAGGTTTGTCAGCAGTTTCTAGGTGAATGCGAAACGGTGCCGGTCGTCAATCAAGTTGAAGTTCACGACTGTTCCGGTCAGGGACGGCTGTAACGAATTATGGCCGTGCACAGCACCAAGATGGAATCACGAGAACCGTTCACCGAAGGGTGGCAGCCGATATTTGCGGGTCCGGTATTTAACTGCATCGGCACGGTCCACAGGAAGGCCGCAGCCCAGGTGGTAATGCGGTCCGATCTAACGCGACATCGTGGCAATATTCAAGACCACATACTGTGCCCGGCTCCGGAAGAACCTTAACTGTTCGATATACACTCATGCCGACCGAGATCAGGGCTCTCAACGGCGGGAAATCGCTGTTTGGATAATGCTGACGACTTAAATGGCTCTTTAACCTCTATATTATACTTTTGTTGAGATTGATAAAACAATCTTTTCTTTATCACCTTTTGACATTTATGTACATCGGAAAAAGTCCAGATAGTTGGTTGTTGTCCGTTTATGCATCTTATTTTAATACGACTGAAGAGTTTTTCTATACGGACGAAAGTCCTCGGAGGAAAATAATTGTCTGAAGAAAATACTTGCAACAGCGGTAACATCGACCCCACAGCTATGGGACTGTTCTTTGTTGCCGCCATCTCGTTGCCCCTGGCCATCTACAGTCTGCTGGACAGCAACAGTTCGGTCTGGAATATGGGACTGTTCTTTACGGTCGGCGGCATCCTGATTTTGAGTGTATCACTCAAGTCCTATAAGTTCCGGAGCAGTTTCGGTTATGTCGTATTCGGCTTGGTTGGATACGGCGTGCTGATGGTCGGGCTCTGCAGTCTGCCGATCGTGGCCTACCCGCTTGGTGATTACGTGATGCTGACCTTTGCGCTCACATATGTACTGGCTGTTGTCTGGTCGATGCTCATCCATACATTCAAGACCATGACCCTGTTGCTAATCACCACTGCGTTGGTCTTCGTCACTGTAGGTCTCAGCGGTATTATTGGCGGCGATTACTGGCATTACCTAATCGGCATCTCAGCGCTGCTGAACTTTCTGTTCAACATCTATCTGGCATACTCGCTGGCGCTGGAAGGTAAGATCAAGTGCATCTGAGCGGAACCGTTCCGTTCTTAAACCTCTTATTTTATCTTTATTATAAGACAGTGTCCGAGAAAAGACTATATTAAAGTGACGTTTGTCGGCACCTATATGTCTCCTGACAAAAAAAAGAAGCTCATGGCCTGGTTTATGGTGATCACCATGGTCGTCGTGGTCGTCGTGGTCGCCGCCGCATGGTTGGCCGAACAGTAACGGCAGAAGAAGGGCGGGGCCGGTATGTCTTACGAGTTCACAGCGGCCCTGCTGATCTTTCTGATAACTTATTCTCTGATTGCCGTCCGTAAGTTCCGCGGACGGCGGATCAAAACCTATGTGGCTGCCATGGTCGGCGGTGCTCTGATGCTGCTGTGCGGCGTGGTCACTCCCGGCGAAGCCGTTTCGTTTATCAGTATGCCGGTGCTTCTGCAGTTGCTCGGCATGATGATGCTCACTGCGGCACTGGAGTACTGCGGTTTCTTCGAGATTATTGTGGACTGGCTGATGCGGCGGTTCCGGGATCGGCAGCGGTTTTTGACCGGTGTCATGATTATCACTGCGGTGCTGGCAGCGGTCATGTTGAACGACGCCGTTGTGCTGATCTTCGCGCCGATTGTCCTGCGGTGCTGTGTGCGGATGCGGGCCGATCCGGCACCGTACCTGGTCGGGGTTTTTATTGCCGCCAACATCGGCAGTGCCGCCACAGTGGTCGGAAATCCGCAGAATGCGCTGGTCGCAGCTATGGCCGGCCTTGGTTTTGCCGAATACTCGGTCCGGGTCATCCCGCTGGCCGTGATCTGCATGGCTGTAGCCATTTTGATGCTGGGCCGGCTGTATCAGAAGCAGATCACTGAAATCGTCGACATGACCGACCAATTTATCCCGGTTCGGGAGGTCAACCGGCCGCGGCTGTACGCGGTGCTGGGCATCACCGCTGCGGCGCTGGTTCTGTTCACAGTCTCCAGCTTTATCGGATTGGCGATTTGGCAGATTGCGCTCGCCGCCGGATTCCTGGCGCTGCTGGTGGTCATGACCAAGAAGGCGGAGGCCGCCGTTTATGTAGCGAAGCACGTGGACTGGTCGATCCTATTGTTTTTCATCGGTCTATTCGTGGTCATCGCCGGGGTGGTCTCCTCTGGGCTGCTGGACTCGCTCTCGGGGTTGTTCGGTCTGGGTAACGGCGAAGTGCCCTCAGTCGCCGGTCTGACAGTATTCTCGGCGGTGTTGGCCAACCTGGTCAGCAACGTGCCGTCCGTAATGCTGATCGGCGAACTGCTGCCAGCGGATAACATGGTGCTGTGGATTACCCTGGCGGTTACTTCGACCTTCGCCGGCAATGCTACGCTCATCGGTGCCGCTGCCAATCTCATCGTCCAGGACGAAGGCGACAAGCATGGCGTCCATCTAAGTGCGTGGCGCTACCTGCGGATCGGTCTGCCCGTGGCCGTCGTCACGCTGGCCATCGCCGCGGCCTATCTAACATTGCTGTCGTTGCTCTGAGCGGGGACCGCTGGCTTTTATATCTGCGGCGGTCTGAAGGATTATGGCCGGAGAGAAACTGTTCACGAGCAATTTTCTGCTGTGTTCAGTATGTTATTTCTTCCTGACAATTTTCTTCTTCATGTTCTACACCGGTATGTCCACTTACGCTGTCGACACTTTCGGAGCGGCAGAGTGGGCGGCCGGGCTGTCGGCAAGCATCTTCATCATCGGTGATCTGGTGGCGCGGATCTTTATCGGCCGGCGTCTGGAGCTGCTCGGTAAGAAACGGGTGGCAGTTGCGGCGCTGGCGCTGTCTACGCTAATGTCTCTGGTCTATTTTGTTATGGACAGCCTGAGCGGGCTGATTGTGCTGCGGCTGCTGCACGGTATTGTCTACGGTTCTGCCTGCACCGCCGTCACCACATTGCTGTCGCAGGGTCTCCCGCTGTCCCGGCGGGGCGAGGGGATGGGCTATTTCATGCTGAGCATGACCGTCGGTTCGGCGGTCGGTCCGCTGCTGTGCATGGTCCTGCTGACCGACCAGAACTACCCGCTGATCTTCCTGATCGGCACGCTCTGTGCCTTCGCCGGGGCACTCACCGTGGTATTCCTGCGGGACCAGCCGTTGGCACTCAGCGCCGGACAGAAGGCGGAACTGAAGCAGTTCCGGCTCGGAAACCTCTATGAGAAGACGGCGCTGCCGATCTCCGTCATTTCGTTCTCGTTCTTTCTGGCCTACTCCGGCGTGCTGACCTATATCTCCCCTTATGGCCAGGAGATTGGCCTGGCCGGCGCTGCGACCTGGTTCTTCGTGGCGGTTTCCGCTGCAACCCTGATCGCCCGGCTGTGCTTGGGGCGGCTGTACGACCGTTACGGCGAAAACAAGGTGCTGATTCCGACCTTCGTGATCGCGATCGCCGGTTTCGTGCTGCTGGCCTACGCCGACAGTGCAGTCGAACTGCTGACTGCCGGTTTTTGCATCGGTCTGCACGTGGCCACACTGGTGGCCATCGGACAGGTCATCGCCATTCGGAAGACTCCGCTTGCCCGGTATGGTATCGCTATCTCCACTTTCAACTGCGGCGACGACCTCGGTTATGGGGTGGGTCCCATTCTGCTGGGTCTGCTGATCGCATCTGTCGGCTACCGCGGCATGTACGAAATGCTGATCCTCATTGCGGTGATATCTCTGGTGCTGTACATCATGTTGCATATGCTGCCCAACCGGCGGGGCCAGGCGGTCTGAGATGGCCGCAGTTCTGCCGCCTGCATATTTCAGGTGCTCCGCAAAAGAGCTGGCCCCGAAACTGCTGGGTTTAATGCTCTGCCGTCGGGCTGACAGTAGTACGGTGATCAAATGGCGGATTACCGAAACGGAGATCTATTACGGTGAAGAGGACACAGCCTGCCATGCCAGCCACGGCCGGACCAAGCGTTCGGAAGTGCTTTATCATGCCGGCGGAGAGGCCTACGTCTATCGCTGTCACATGTACTGGTTGCTGACGTTGGTCACCGGGCCGGCGGAGCATCCAGAGGGTGTTCTCATCAGAGGAGTAGAGGGTGCGACCGGACCCGGTCTGACCGGTAACGCGATGAATATAACCCTGGAGCTGCACGGAAAGCCGCTGACGCCGGCAACTGGTCTCTGGCTGGAGGACGACGGTACTGTGTTTTCTTATACGGTCGGAACCCGGGTCGGCATCAGCCGGGCGGCGCCCGATGATCGGGAGAAAAAATGGCGGTTCACGGTGTCCGATTAAGGATGAATCCGTTATGTTTGTTCTGGAACCGGGCGCTCATTTCATAGATTTAATCGAATGCTCAGATATTCACTGTATCGGTTCTTAAGAAACAGGATGCGGATGAAAGATGGTTTTCGGTTCTGTTTTCATCGGTAAAAATGTTTGCTGTAAAAATGAGGGAACTTTGTTTAGAATCCGTTCATTCTCTATGTGAATTCGGTCTTTGTTCTGAATAAACCGGCATCTGCATTCGTTAATCAGTCCACGGTGTCTCAAAGTAACGATGCGGGGAATGACGGGCATCGTTGCGTTTTCCCGCGAAAGGCGGTACGTGTACACAGAGTCAATTCCAAATTTGCCCTTCATCGGCCAGATCAGCAACGCAGCCATGATTTTTCAGCCGGCGGTGATGATGGAGTCGGCCGTGCCTTGTGTCAGCCGATAATATCTACCAATGAAAAAAATCAGGTTGATCATGCCGATGATCTGACAGACAGTTGACAGGGCATTACATTTCACATTTTACCGAACTCGCAAGATTATCCAGAAAAAGAGCCGTTACGCAGTCATATTAAAAAGTGCAGATCACTGACTCTTTTTGTTTGTTCTTGGAGGAACATGGTAAGACCAACATTAATTAATTTAATTAAGTTATTGTCATTATTAATTGTAAGTTATCGCAGGTTCGGGTTTGATAAGCCGCAACCGGAGCACATTCAGGATACAGAGAACTTCGAATGCCCGATCAGAAGAAATGCTTGCATCAAAACAACAATTGCAGATACTCACGTCTAATGCAAAATAGTTGTGGATGTAATGAATTAAACTTAATTAATATGAACCATGTACTGTTTCATGAAATGCAGAAGGATTATCAAAGGTAAAATCAGTCCGATCCGAGGCCGTTTCGAAGTGTCGGGCATTCTTGAAATCTCATGTAAATTCAATCGTTATTACACCACATTGATTTAATTAGCTGTTGTAACGTTTATTACTTGATTAATTATCATCTATTCAATTATTGATGTGTTACAGTGCATAAAATCATAATCGTGGTTATTTTGCCCTTGGTCCGAACCGGACATTCTGCCGTTCTGTGTTCTGATCAGGAAATGAAATCGAAATCGCGTTTTTTTTACCCTTTACCCGATTTCACAGGGCAAAAACAGGATTCCAATTAGAGGTTCGGGAGTCCGTCGTTGACAGAATAAATGCAGTTTTTCAGCGTAATATGCATTTTTTTGCCCGATATTTTGAAAAAGTTTAGGATTTACGGCAAAATTAATAGTTTGGACACATATTTGTAAAAACTGTAGATGTTGAGTATTAGTTAAGTTAGTTGCTTAATTTTAATAATTAATAACAACGTGATTTTGCAGTGTACTTTAATTTGTAAATAATAATTATTGTTAAGTTATTTACTTAATTATTATTGATTTTATGCATTATATTGAGATTCGGGGCAAAAATGTTTGAAAATGACAGAATGTCAGTCATTTTGATATTTATCTAATCACTTGAAAATAATAAATCAAATAAAGCATCTTATTTAATAATTATGCATATGTGAGCGAAACATCCCAATCGGCAGTCTGACCCGATGTATGGCAACTGCCAACCGCAGCTCAATTGATGACGAACCGGTCTCCTTCGTTGCCCTCGCTCTTGGCTTCAGTATCGAACCTGATGTGCCGGTACTTCAGTACCTCCTGTACCGTTTTGCCATGGACACCGAGCCCGACGTTCAGGTACTGCCTGATATTCTGAGAATGGTCCTCGGTGTTGGGCGGCAGCTGGAAGCCAAGCGAGATGTGTTCGGTCTGCACCTGCATGGCGTAGATCATGCCGCGGGTGTCGAAGATGGGGCCGCCGGACTGTCCAGGCAGACCGGGGGTTGAGGTCTCTACATAGAGGAGGTCAAAGTTTCCGTCCTTGCTTTTGCCTTTGGTCATGTTCCGGGTGTGCATGCCCTCGTTCGGGAAGAAGGGCAGCGGCAGAGAGCCGGGCAGGATATGAAAGGCATTCCTTTTCTCGTCGAATTCCGATTTCACGTTGGCGAACGGGAAGCCCAACCGGCAGAGACTGGTACCGGGCCGGAGGGTGGTTGGATCGCGGAAGACGGGATACTGTGTGATCATCTTGGGCTGGAAACCCTCAAGACGGCCGACGGCGATGTCGATCTGGCGGTTGACATAGACGTCTACCAGGCGGACGCCGTCCCAGCCAAACCAGAACGAATGGTTCGTCAGCCATTTCGGGTCTTTCTTCAGGCCCTGAGGCAGTTCGAGAGCGGTGCCGGCGTGTTTGGCCGGCGACGGGAGCTCGGCGTTGCGGGCGTCGACCTCTTTGATTTTGTTGCTGTCGCTTTGGTATTTGACGAAGGAGTCGAACACGTGGCCGGCGGTCACGATCCACCCGTCATCATTCACTACGAAGAAGGTGGCAGCATTGGAACTGACTGTTCCGTCCACCTGGCGGGTGGAGATGATTAGCGGACGGGTGAACTGCATCGCATTCGCGACCGCATTGGCAAACATGCATGCCGCATTGGCCTTCCCGTTCATTACGGTTGTGTTTTATAATCTAATAAAAAAAGTGAAAAAGGGGCCGAGGCCCCCTGAATGTTTTACTGGTTCTGTGTCGCGTTCTCGTTCTTAAGCGCGTCGAGAATCTCGGGATTGCCAAGGACGGCCAGGCCGATTGCGGCGGCGATGTTGTCGTCCGCCATCATCAGATTGACGGCCATCTCGCTGGTCAGCGCGGTGCGGCCGACCTTCGTAGCATAGATCCGGGCGAACTGCTGGGCGTAAACACCCTTCAGGGTCATGGCCTGTTCTTCGTCAGCGTGGTCTTCTGGTGTCAGCGAGGGCAGATAGAAGTTGTTATACAGGTCGATCGACTTGGCCGGCAGGGAAGCAATCTCGCCGAGATTGGCGGTGTAGTCGCAGGAACCGTCTTTGAGGTCGTCGACGATTGTCTTGTAACCCGCGATGTCGCAGTTCAGGAACTCGATCATGTCGACCATCTTGCCGGCCTCTTCGCCGGTGGCGTTTTCGGCCTTGGAGTTGTAATCGTCGATCTCCATGATCTTGCGGCCAATGACCGAGCGCATCAGTTTAACCGTCGCAACGGCATCAATTTCCCCATCCATCTTAATCATCCTCGTACGAGCAAAAGCCCGAACTGTAGTTGACGATAGTATTTGCACGTTAAAGACGTTTGCACCCGCGTGTGTTTTAATACTGCTTGTCACGGGCGACCCGCCGGGCCGGCTTGCCGCAGAACGGGCATTTGGTGATGGCGGTTTCGATGCCGTCCTCATCCATGGTCAGCAGTTCCGGTCCCTCGAAGGTCTCGGCCACGTATATGTCACCGGCCAGCATAGCATCCAGCATTTTCTTGCAGCAGGCCGCCTCGACGTCCACGTCGGAGACCTCGAGATTCAGCACTGGCCGGGACCTAAGGCGTTTGGCCCGATTCGTGTCGATGATTCCCTCGATACGGTCTGCGTCTTCTTCGGCGCCTTCGTATTCGGTGCCGGCAGCATAGGCCATCAGTTTGAGGGCCTCGTACAGGTCTTTTTCCACACCGAGCCCCTTCTCGTACATGAGAGCCAGACGGTAGAGGGCGGCTGGATCGACGGCATCAGCGGCCTCCTTCATCAGAACGTAGGCCTTTTTGGCGTCCAGAGGTACGCCGTCACCGTTCAGATAAAGCGTGGCCAGGTCCCGTTTGGCCGGTATGTAGCCCTGATCGGAGGCGATTTGCAGGTATTTGGCGCCTTCGCGGCTGTCCTTGGGCCGGCCTTCGCCGGTACAGTAGGCGATGCCGAGATCGTATACGGCGGAGGGGTCTTCTTCATCCGACATAATTACGAGATGGGTGCACGACAATATAACAGGTTGGCCGTCCAACCGAAAAACTGTCTTTATGGCTGCGGATGCTGGTCCTGTAAATGTTTCAGCAGGTCGGCGGCGGTCTGATGGCCAGCGTCGGCAGCCAGTTTCAACCATTTTTCCGCTTCTTCCAGGTTTTTTGCAATCCCATATCCGTCGGCATAGAAACAGCCGACCGTGTACATAGAGTCCGGCAGTCCCTGACCGGCGGCCTTCAGGAACCACTCGAAGGCCTGCTGCGGGTCCTTTTTGAAGTTGTCGGAACCGTTGAAATACAATATTCCCAGCCGGTCCATAGACTCGCCATCCCCCTGTTCCGCGGCCTTTTCATACCATTCCCGGGCCTTCTGGAGATTTTGGGTACAGCCGACACCGGTCTCGTAGCAGACACCGGTCTGATACTGGGCATTGACGTTGCCGGCGGAGGCGGCATTCTTAAACAGCCGGAAGGCCTTGACCTCGTCTTTGGGTACGCCGTCACCCTCCAGATAGAGGTAGGCAAGCGAGTTCCGGGCTTCTGCGTTGCCCTGTTTGGCCGCCAGCTGGAATTGGGCGGCGGCGGCCACATTGTCCTGAGGAACACCGGTTCCGTCCATCAGTGCGATTCCGTAGTAGAGCTGGCCGTCAGAGACGCCTGCCGCGGCGGCTTCTTTGGCATACTGGACAGCCTTTTCCTCAGACAGACCGTAATAATCGCCTTCGAAGAACATCTTCACCAGCAGGGCCTTGGCGTCCGGATTGCCCTTAGCCGCAGCTTGTTCCAGGCAATCATAGCCTTTGCCGGAATCCTGTTTGACGTACCATCCGAACAGGTAGGCCATCCCGAGTGCGTAGAGCCCGGCGGGGTTGCCCTGCTTCGCGAGTCCCTCAATTTCGTGGATGTCAGCTTCGATCTCGCCGTCATCAGTCTCAAGTACGAAGCCCTTGCCGTCGTCAGGTGTCGGTCCTGCTGTCATGTGTGGCGCATTATGAGGCTTCTCAGTATTTAAGGTGTCGAAAAAATATCCGACATTCGCCGATTTTGGTAAATAATCCGCTTTTAGTAGGTTTTACGAATCTAAATACTGGATATGCATGCATATTATTCATGGCATGCAAAGCCAAGAAGACGAAGGGAGCCGCAAAGGCAACCGACGCCAAGGATGCAAAGAAGCAGTGATTCTCCTCGGAGGATCATTCCTTCGAGGTCCGAACCTGCATTCGGACCCCTAAACTTCTCAATTTTTCTCGATTTTATAGCTTTTCAAATATTTCAGTACCGAGCCAGACTCTTCAGAATGTTCTCGGCGGTCCGCCATTCCGGAAATAGATGTTCCTGCCGGCGGAACTCGGCATCGTGATGGCGGTGCACGAACGGCCGGTAACCTTGGCGCAGATGCAGGCATTCGTGGTAGACGACGTAGTCCAATGCATATTCGGGCACGTTCTCGTTGTCGAAGGCGCTGGAGATTGCCACCACCCGCATCATGGTCGAACAGTAACCGAGCCGGCGGAAGGTGGGCGCGGCCGTCCAGGACAGAAAGGCGTTGTCGAGGTCGTGAGGGCCGATGAGTCCGAGGTCCATGATCCGCTGGGCGGCATCGCAGAGATTCCGTGTCACTCCCTGGTCGGTGCAGGTCAGATTCCGGCTGCGCCGCAGGTAGACCGGGCGTTTTGCCAGAATGTAGGTGTCCGAAGTTACATACGCCAGATAGGCCGGGCCGAAGCGGCTCTGCTTGGAGCATATATAGCCTACTGTGCCGGTCACGAAGTCGCTCAGGGCTGCATCGGGCGCGTCCTGAAGATAGTCGGAAACGAGCAGATCGAGTTGCCGGCCCTGCTGGGTCCAGCGGAAACCGAATTCTTTGGAGAAGACAAAAAAGCCGTCGACCCGCTGCAGTCCGTGTTCGCGGCCGGCCGCAGTCGCCATTGCGGTCAGACGGGAATCGACGGTCGGCACGGTGATGCCCCGTGATGATGTCCTTCTGGGCCTGTTTCCGCGGATTGCTGTGTTCGGTCCAGACATTGTGGCGATCGTAATAGTCCCGCCGGGTCCAGTATTCCAGGGTGGCGACGGTTGACGGGGTCGGGGTGAAAATCTGCACCTGTTCGGGATTGGTCTTCAGTTCGGTGTGGACGAACCGGTCGAGCTCTTGCATGTCCCGATCGCCGCAGCCCGGAGCGGCGGCCATAAAGTAATAGGTCAGAAACTGCTCTTTGTTCATTTTGCGGTTGGTCTCGTCGAACTGATCCTTGAAGTCCAACAGCACGTTGGAGTCGGGTTTGCCCATGAGTTCCAGCACCTCGGCGGACACGTGCTCGGGCGCGATCTTCAGCTGGCCGGAGATGTGGTGGGCAGCCAGGCATTCGGTGTAGCGGCGGCCCGCTTTCTTATCGAAGACTACCATGTCGTAGCGTATGCCCGAAGTAACGAACACCCGTTTCACGCCGGGTACCGCCCGCAGCCGCTCGAGCAGGGCGATCTGCCGGCTGTGGTCCAGCGGCAACGAGGGACAGGGCCGCGGCCAAAGGCATTTCCGGTCTTTGCAGGCGCCCTGTTTCAGCTTTTTCGGACATTCGATACCGTACATGTTCGCCGTCGGGCCGCCGACGTCGTAGATGATGCCGTTGAAACCCGGCCGAGCAGCGATGCGCTCGGTCTCGCGGACCAGGGAGTCCTCGCTACGGGAGACGACCGTCCGGCCCTGATGGACGGCGATGGCACAGAAGGAGCATTCACCGTAGCAGCCGCGGTGGCTGGTGAGAGAGTTCTTAACGGTGTCCAGGGCCTTAACGATGCCGTCCTTGGCATAGTAAGGATGGACGGTGTTCTCGTAATCCAGTTCGTAAACGCGGTCCAGTTCCGTCTGGGTCAACAGCCGGGCCGGCGGGTTCTGAACCAGCAGGCGGTCGCCATGAGCCTGGTAAAGGCCTTTGGCTGTCAGGGGATCGCAGTTCTCGTAGAAGAGACGGAAGGCGCGGCCGAACTTGCGGGTATCGTTGGCACAGTTTTCGAAGGACGGCATCTCAAGATAGCCTGCCGGGGCCTTATGATCGGCATAGCAGAGTCCGCAGATACTGTGCCAGTCCCGCCCGTCCCGCAGACAGGAGGCCAGCTCCAGATTGGCCAGTTCCGCCATGCCGTAGGTGATAGCGTCTGCCTTGGCATCGAACAGCACGCTCCGGCGGACCTTGTCAGACCAGTAGTCGTAATGCGCTACCCGCCGGAGACTCGCCTCGATGCCGCCGAGAACAATCAGTTTTCCTTTGCTGTAGCGGCGAATAAGGTTCGCGTAGGCGATGCAGGCCCGGTCCGGCCGCCGATCGTTAAAACCGCCGGGAGTAAAGTCGTCGTCTTTCCGGAACTTACCGGTGGCGGTATAATTGGCCACCATCGAGTCTACGCAGCCGGCACTGACCGACCAGAACAGTTCCGGCTGACCCAGCCGGGTGATGTCGGCGTTGCTCTGCAGGTCCGGCTGACAGATGATGCCGACGCGGAAACCGTTGGCGATCAGCCAATGTCCGATGACCGCACTGCCGTTATAGGAACTGTCGAGGTAGGTGTCCCCAGAAACAAGAATGACGTCCAAGCTCTTCCAGCCTCTTTCTTTCACCTCCGCGGCGGTCGTCGGTATGAACATGATGCCCCCGTAACCTTATCTGACTTAAAATCATCCGTTACTGCGATTAACATAATCCATGGTTAATCGGGATTCGACAGGATTTTATGATGCATGTAGACGCAGATGCCACATTGAAACTATGGCTTGCGAATACAAGGCCAAAAGACGAAGGATGCCGACAATGCGTCCTGTGCTAAGGATACGAAGAAAAACATCAAAAAGAAGAAAAACGAACTTCGGTTTGCTCCGTCCGGGCCTCTGAACGTTTTTTTTCATGTTTTCAAATAGTCCGGACCATGACATAGTCGTCGGCATCGTATTCACCGACTTTAGTGACGACATGTTCCTGGACTTGGAAACCGTTGTGCCTGTAGACCTTGATTGCCCTGGCATTATGCACGTTTACGTGTAGGTAGGCCCTGCGCAGATCCTGTTTCTTGCCCCAGTCCAGTACCTGACCGATCATAGCGGTACCGAGACCCCTGCCGCGGTAGGCCGGCAGGAGGTACAGTTTGCTGACGAACAGCGAGACGCCTTCCGGCCGGGCAGCGCAGTAGCCGGCGTGCTGGCCGTCAATCTGGAAGTAGAAATAGGACAGCCCCTCGTTCATCTGCTGGCGGATGGCCGCCGGACTCTGCCAATTGTCGGCGAAGTAGGCGGCCTCCCTGTTGCCGCCGGGCAGCATTGGCCCGAACACTTCCATCCAGATCGGATGAGCGAAGGCCGACAGCTCCTCGGCCTGGGCGCTCACGATGGGTTCCAACTGCATCATGGACCGCTTCACTCTGGTTTCAGGCCAATGTCCTGGACCAGTTTGGGGATGCCGGCTTCGAAGTTGACACCGAACCGCACGTCGGTCCGGGCCTCCCAGGTCCGCATTATGCTGCGGCAGGTAAAGTCTACGGCGATTTCCGTTGCCCGGGTCAGCGGCACATCGTTCATGAGACAGCCCACGATGACCGAGCCGAAGATGTCGCCGGTGCCGTGGTAATAGCCGGGGATAATCCGGTGGAAGGCGTAGTTGATCTCGCCGGTGTCGCGGTCGTAGGAGGCGGCGCCCAGGTCCTCTTCGTTCAGGTAGACACCGGTCAGCACGACCTGTTTGGGGCCGAGCGCGGAGAGCCGCTTGAGCACACCTTCGATATAGTCCTTGGTGTACGGCCCCTTCTTGTACGGTTCGCCGAGCAGTAGCGTTGCTTCGGTCAGGTTCGGCATGATCAAGTCGGCCTTGGCGCAGAGCTTCTTCATGCCTTGCGGGAAAGTATCCGGGAAGACCTTGTACAGTTCGCCGTTGTCGGCCATGACCGGATCGACAAAAATACGTGCATGTTTGCCGATGCGGTCGAAGATACCGGAAACGATATCGATCTGCTCGAATGAGCCGAGGAAACCGGTGTAGATGCCGTTGAAACGGATTTTCAGAGTCTCCCAGTGTTTCACAATCGGGTCGAGGTCGGCTGTCAGGTCCCGGTAGGTATAGCCGACGAAGCCGCCGGTGTGTGTTGAAAGTACGGCCGTGGGCATGACCGAACACTCAATGCCGGTGGCCGAGATGATCGGCAGAGCGACTGTCAAGGAGCACTTGCCGACGCAGGAAATGTCATGGATCGCAAGTACGCGCTTCTGTTCCATGGAAGTGCATATGTCCATGGCAATAAAATCTTTCGAAAGCATGGAAATAATCGGTAATCGTCGATTTTCGAATTGTTTCGTAGATAATAGTAAATATGGTACAATGAACTAGGGCTATGCTTTCAGAACGAAAGAAAAAGAAAACAGCAAAGTGGGTGTAGTCCGGAACTAAAGTGCGCGGATAAATCTCCGGACCACAACCAATACTGGCATATCCTGTACGATATTTAAATTGTATTGCCAATAAAATACTGGTTCAAAGTTTATTCGTTTGTATCTGGCCATACAGGATTATACAGATCTTGGTAAAAATCAGTCAACGGCCGTCAATAATACCGAGAAAACGGCAAGATATTAAAACGACCGAGTGACATGGACCAATTATGGTCATGGTCGACGAGCATCTCGAGCAGGCGCTGCAGGAATACAATGACAAGGTCAACGCGCTTGAGCCGCAGGGAACTTCGCAGGAACTGCTGGACGCCTACCTCAATCGGGGCAGCGTGCTGTCTTTGCTTGAATCCTACGTTTCGGCTATTACAGACTTCGACGACGCCGTGGCGCTGATCAAAGTACTGGAGAACTCGGGCCATCCGGTAGATGCCGGCTGTTTTGTAAAGGCCTACGTGTCCCGCGGCGAGCTCCGGAACGACGACGATACCGGGCTGATGAAGGAGGACTACATCGCGGCGGCGGCCCGGGTTCCAGAACTGCGGGAGAATTCCCGGTACTATGACCGGAAGAAGACCGTCGAGATGTGCCTGAACGTGGCCGGCGACCTGCTGGATGCCGATTATCCGGTCGAGACCGCGCCCTTTCTGGACAAGGCCCTGTCCTATCTGGTGGGTAATGATGACAACTGGTCGCGGAACTGTTACACCAAAGCTTGTAACCTGACAGGGCAGGCGGCCATGGACGAACATAACAACACCCGGGCTCGGGAAGAGTTCACTGAGACGATCCGGGTGGCCACCGATCTGAAGAAGGCCGGCAAGCTGGAAGACGAACTCGAGCTGGTCTATGCGTACGTGTCCCGTGGCGATGTCGAGGACGACATGCAGGACACCGAGCCGTATCTAGCCGACCGGCTGGCGGCCATCGACCTGATGGAGGACATGCTGAAGCGGAACGCCCTTGACGACACCGAACTGCTGGCCAACCTCCATGGCGAGGTGGCGCAGTTATATATGCGGAAGAACGAAATGAAGAAGGCGGAACGGCATCTGATGCGGCAGGTCGCCATCAATCTTGACGGAGCCCGCGAATACATGCGGGACCAGCAGATCGATGACGGCACCGAGGAATATGACTTTGGCGACCGGGACGTTGACGGTCCCGATGAATGAAGTCTCAGTTTCTGTACTTTCGGCAGTCCCCTCGCAGGTCTTATAACCCTGACAGGCTTAGTGGCGCGCATGCGCACCTCCTTCTGCCAGCACTGCGGCAATCTCATCCTGCCGGGACAGACCAGGTGCAGCGAGTGCGGCTGGTCCCTGGATGGTACTTCCGGTCCGGTCAGGCCGGTCGGTCCCGGCCCGAAGGTCGTGGCCCACGTCAACACCGATGCGCCGTTCATGCCATATGAACCTCGGCCGGAACAATTGCAGATCATTTCGGATATCCGTTCGGCGCTAGATCAGGGCCGGCACATCGTTATCGAGTCCGGCACCGGTACCGGTAAGACCATCGTTTCACTGGCCGGTGCTCTGGAACACGCCCGGCCCCGGAACAAGAAGATCATCTACCTGACCCGGACCATCTCACAGTCCGATCAGGTCATGAAGGAACTGCGGGCAATCTCCCAGCTCCAGCCGGTCTCGGGGATTACACTGACCGGTCGGAGCAAGTCATGTCCGTTGCTTATGGCCCGGCCGGACTTCGACCGGCTGTCGCCGAACGCACTTTCCACCATCTGCAGTGACCGCAAGGCCCGGAGTGTCCGCCACGAGAGCGGCGGTTGCCCGTACTACGAGCAGGCTCAGGCCCAACTGGGAGATATCGAACAGTTCTGTCGGACCCGTTTTCCGCGGTCCGACGAGTTCGATGCCTACTGCAAAGGACGCAGCGTATGTCCGTATGAGGCCCGCAAGACCATCATGAAGGACTTTGACGTAGTCGTCGCGCCATATATTCACATTATCTCCAATGACATCCGCGAGACCTTCCTGACTAATCTGGGGCTCGAACCCAGCGGTCTGGTGCTGATTGTGGATGAAGCCCACAACCTGATGGATGCAGTACGGGAGCAGGAAAGCTTCACCATCACGACCCGGCTCGTAATGTCCGCCCTGGACGAATGCCAAGCCTTCCGCCAGCCCGAGGTGACCGCCGGCGTGACCCTTGACAACTTGATCCGTGCAGTGCGGGCCGCCATGCGGGAACTGGCGACCAAATATGTCGGTTTCGGCAAGAAAGAGGCCGAACTGCCGGCCCGGGCCTTAGAGGAGGTCATCACTCAGCGGCTGGGTATCAACACCATCGGGCTCGACGGGGCGGTCGAGCGGATGATCGAACTGGGCGAAAAGAGGGCGGAAGCCATAGCCGACTCGGATTCACCGTCCTCGCCGGTGCTGGAGCTCGCCCAGCTGCTGAAACTGTGGACCTACTCCTCTCAGGACCGCTACGTCCGGGCAGTCCGGACCGGGGACGACGGAGAGTTCCTTACCGCTTCATGCATTGACCCAGCAGACATTGTAAAGTTCATGCAGGCCCTGCCGGGCGCGGTGCATATGTCCGGCACCCTGCAGCCGCTGGACCAGTACGCGAAGGTTATGGGCCTGCCCAGGAATGCCATCCCACGGACCTACCCGTCGCCGTTCCCGGCTGCGAACCGCAAGGTGATCTACGCCAAGAACGTCACCACCAACTACCGGGACCTTCATGACAACCCTGACATGCAGCCACGGCTGGAACGGATGGTCGCCGAGCTCTGCAATACAGTTGACAAGAACACTCTGGTATTCTTCCCGTCCTATCGGCTTATGCGTGATTTCCGGCCATATTTGGAGGATGCTGTACACAAGGCACTGTTCTGGGAGGAGGGCGGCGGCCGGCAGCGGCAGACGATGAAGTCCCTGGATACCTTCCGGCGGGGCCGGGAAGGGGTTTTCTGCTGCGTCATGGGTGGTTCGGTGGCCGAAGGTATGGACTTTCCCGGCGACGAACTGTGCTTCGCGGTGATCGTCGGGATTCCCTATCCGCCGCCCACCCTCGAACTGAAGGCGATGAAAAACCTGTACGACGCGAAATACGGACCCGGAATGGGCTGGCGCTATACCAGCGAAGTCCCGGCCGTCCGTAAGATGCGGCAGGCCATCGGCAGGCTGATCAGGACCGAGACCGACCGGGGCATGGCGGTTATCCTGGACAACCGGGCTGCCCGGGACGCCCGGCAACTGGAGGCCCAGCCTTCCGACGACCCTATTGCCGAGGCGGTTGCTTTCTTTCACGGCAGTTGAGTATTTCACCGTATGCTGGATAACTGTAAATACTGCCGAATATGAACCCCGGGCGTTATGCCGCTGAAGAATGTCCTGATGGACCTCCGGATCTGGGTGCTTGCCGCCGTGGTCGTCGCGTTCGCGGTCGGCTCCCTCGGTTCCGTCGTCTCCACCCTGGTAATCGTCGTGCTCATGCTGCAGATGATTGCCGCGATGGAGGGGCTGTCCTTTCACAGGGCGGACTTTGCCAAGGACAAGAAACCGATTTTCTGGTCGTTCTTCGCCTGTTTCGGCATCTGTACCGGTCTGACGCTGGCCGTCGGGCTGCTCTTCATGGGCCCTTATCCGGACGTCTGGAAAGGCTGGGTGATGCTGGCCGCGGTGCCCAGCGCCGTCTCGGTGCTGACGGTGGCGCTGTTCATGCGGGGCGACATGGTTATGGCCGTACTGTCCATGACCGTCATATACCTGATCTCTCTGGGTTTAACCCCGCTGCTCACCACCATGCTGATCGGCGACGCCATCAGTCCGCTGGAGATCTTCAAGTATGTGCTGCTGTTTATCGCGGTTCCCCTGCTGGCCAATATTCCGCTGAAGCGGTTCAAAATCAATCGGGACGCCAAAGTCGTGTTCATCAATTTCATGATGTTCATGTTAATCGTGCTCTCGGTCGGCAAAAACCGGGACTATATGCTGGGAGACCCGCTGCTGGTGGGACTGATTGTCGTTGCCTGCCTGTTCCGGACGTTTGCCGTAAGCCTGATCATGTTGCGCGTAATGAAGCGGCACGGGGCCAAACGCGACAACGCCGTAGTTTATATGGGCTTTGCAGTGTGGAAGAACTCCGGGTTGGCGACCACCATGTGCTTGGTTCTGCTGGCGGACAGCCCCGGCGCGGTGCTACCCTGTGTGATCTCGTTGCTGATCGAATCGGTTTGGTTTGCGATTATGTCAGGCCATCTGCAGAAGGTCTGGCCACCAACAGAGACCTTGCAGCAGGAGATTGATGCCTTGCCGGAGGTTCCTGCCGATACGTTAAATAAGGACTGAGAGATAATCAGCAGAAGCGGGAGTAGCTCAGCCTGGCCGAAGGCGCCGGTCCTGAAAACCGGTGGTGTTTCACCCCGGGAGTTCAAATCTCCCCTCCCGCGCCTATAATTTTTATAGTCTGAAAGTGGATTTATACGGCCGTATCCATGAGGGCTTATGTCCGAGAAAGAGAATCCGCCCGTTGCGGCTCGGGAAGTGCCGCCGCCCAAATACCCTGGCGACCTTTATGTACTGGGCCGGATGTATTATCAAGGGATGTCCGTCCCGGTGGACAAGGCCAAAGCGGCTGCGCTGTTCGGCCTGGCGGCGGACCAAGGCAATCCTGAGGCTCAACTGCACCTCGGTCTGATGTTTATGCTCGGCGACGGTGTCCCTGAAGACCCGGAGAAAGCCGCAACACTGTTCGGGGACTCCTTTCAACAGGGCAACAGCGACGCTGCCTATTTCCTGGCGCTGCTCTACGCCGGCGACCGGGGCCTGCCGGCCAACGATGCAGAGGCCGTCCGGCTATGCACGCTGGCGGCCAACGCCGGCTGCCGCGGCGCCCAGGTGGAGCTGGCCAAATGGTATCGGGCCGGCCAGCACCTGTTGCCGCAGAATATGAACCAAGCTCTGATCTGGCTGAAGAAGGCTGCCGCGGCAGGGTATGCCGATGCACTGTACGAGCTGGGTTGCATGCTGTTCTTCGGCGAGGGGATGCTCCGGGACCAGAAGAACGGACGGATGTTCCTGGAGGCGGCTGCAGCCCACGGGGACACCGATGCTTCGCATACCCTGAATGCCATCGGCCACGGGGCGAAAGCCCGGCCGGAGGCCTGAATGGGCTTTATGGACCGGCTCAACGCCGAACAGGCCCAGGCGGTCCGTACCACCGAAGGGTATGTGCGGGTCATTGCCGGCCCCGGTACGGGAAAGACCCGGGCGCTGACCTCCCGTTACTGTTATTTGGTAGACGAACTGGGCATTGCTCCCCGCAATATCCTCTGCGCTACTTTTACCAACCGGGCCGCCAACGAGATGAAGAAGCGGATCCGGCAGGAACTGGGCGACTTGGACCTGGGAATGATCTGCACCTTCCACGCGTTCTGCGTCCAGTTACTGCGGGAAGACATCAATGTTCTCAACTATCCCAAGGAGTATGTCATCCTGGATAACGAGGACGTCAAGGCGCTGCTGCTGAAAGTCTTCGACGACATGCACCTGACCTCCCGGGATCTCACGGTCCAGCAGGCGGTCGACGGCATTCTTGAGACCCGGAAACTGAACGCCGTGAACTACATCGACGACATCTACCTGCTTAACAACGAAGAACTGAAGGCCAAGTATGAGCAGACCGAGAACCGTGACACGGCGATTTTCCTTCGCTACCTGTACGAGCAGAAGAAGTGTTTCGGTCTGGACTTCAACGATCTGATCAACTTTGCCGTCTATATTCTGGACCGTTTCCCGGCCGTCAGGGAGAAATGGGCGGCACGGATGGAATATGTCATGGTGGACGAGTTTCAGGACGTCAGCGCCAGGCAGTACCGTCTGGCACAGTTGCTGGCCGGTAGGCACCGCAATCTGTTCATCGTCGGTGATCCCGACCAGACTATCTATTCCTGGCGGGGTTCCCACATAAAGATGTTCGTGGATTTCGACAAGGATTATCCGACCGCCTGGACCGTGGTGCTGAACCAGAACTATCGTTCGGTCCCGGAGATCCTGGCGGCGGCCGACGCACTCATTGCCCGCAACCGGATGCGCTATCCGAAAACGCTGCGGGCAGTCCGGGAGACCGGTGTACGGCTGCTGTATTTTCACGCCGAAGGCAAGCAGGCCGAAGCCGAATGGATCCAGGCGCAGATCGCCCAGTTGACCGCGGAGGGGGCCCGGTACAGCGACTGCGCGGTGCTTTACCGTGCCAACCACGAGTCCCGTTCGTTCGAGGAGTGCTTTGTGAGGAAAGGAACTCCGTACACTATCTACAGCGGCATGGCCTTCTACGGCCGGACAGAGATCAAGGACCTGGTCTGTTACCTGCGGATGGTGGCGACCGGTGACGACCTGGCCTTCCGGCGGACTATCGGGGTCCCGCCCCGGCGTATCGGCCGGAAGAAACTGGCATTCCTAGACGGGCGGGCAGCTGCCAACGGTTTGACGCTCTATGAAGCACTGAAAGCGAATCTTGGAACGGAACTGTTTCGGGGCACCGGCGCCAGTGAATACGTCCGCTGCATAGAGAAAGCCCGTCAGGATTTGCAGCAGATCAATCTCGGCGATCTGCTGCAACAGATCATGGACACCAGTGGCTACGAACGCCATCTGCGGCTACAGGGCGACCAGGAACGGTTGGATAATGTGGCCGAGCTCAAACGCGCGGTCATGGAGTACGGGGAAGATCCGGACGCGACCCTGAACGACTTTCTTGCTCAGGTAGCTCTGTTCACCGACGCTGACCGGGACCAGAAGGCGGACCGGGTAAAATTGATGACCGTTCATACCTCCAAGGGCATGGAATTCCGTTACGTTTTTATCTGCGGTCTGGACGAAGGTATCTTCCCCAGCCGCAAGACTGACAGCGTGGATGCCATGGAGGAGGAGCGGAGACTGATGTATGTCGCCATGACCCGGGCGGCCGACGCACTGTATCTGACGGACGCAGGCGGTCTGTCGAACGGCGGGGCCTTCCGGATGCCGTCACGGTTCCTGTTCGAGATCGGCCAGGAACATCTCGACTGTGCGGTAGAACTGGACAGCGCGTTGGTCGAGGAGGCCAAGATCCGGGCTGTCGCCGAAGAGGCACGGCTGCGGCGGCGGAACAATCTGCTGCAGCCCGGCGATCCGGTGGTCCACCCGGTGTTCGGGTCCGGGGTCATCGTGCGGGTCTCGGAGAAAGAAGGCTGCTACGTGGTGAAATTCGCCGGTCTCGACACTGAACGGAGCATCCGCTTCGATGCCAAACTGACGCGCCCCTGAGACTTCGGGCCCTCTGTTCAGGCGCCGGCGGTCAGTTCCGTCCGTAACTGCTGCAGTTCCGCACCGATCTCGGCGATCGAACGGTCAATTCCCGGCAGTTTCTGGCCGTAGCAGATCTCATGCTGCCTGGCGTAAAGGCACATCAGGTCATAAAGGCAGAAATACAGCTCGTAAGCTGCCTCCCTTTCGCTCATAGGTTCGGTTTCCGTAGGTACATCCATGATGAGAAGAACTCGGCCGCGGCAATAAACGCCCGGCACTACAGTTAATCACGCAGTCTTTTTGGACGGGGCGAGAGATCCCTCGGTCTGCGGGTCGGAAGGGAAACTCAGAGTGATGCTGCCGCTGGCCAGTTCGAAGAAGAGTGGGCCGTTCTGATCCAGGGCCGCCCGGTTCTCGGCGGCACGGGCACAGCCGTTCTGCGAGGCTTGGGCGAAGAGCTTTTCGGCCTTTTCCCGGCCGCCGGCGGCAATGCCGATCGCACAGAGGACGCCCAGATTGTTCTGGGCACAGCCGTCGTTAGCCTCGGCCGCTTTACGGCAGTCATCGACTGCCCGGTCCCGTTCCTCAGTGATGCCCAGGCCCCGCAGCCGCATAATTGCAACCGCAGCGGTGGCACTGGTGTCACCGCAAACCGAGGCGGTATGCAACAGGCTGTAGGCGGTGGCAAAGTCCGGGTTTTTGCCAGCTAGACCGAAACAGTACATTAGTCCGAGCGAGGTCATAGCCGGCAGACAGCCGCCCAGGACCGCGGCCTCCATCAGCCGCCAGGTCTCCGGTTCGTCCTTGGTCACGTAATCGCTGCCGTAGAGCGTCAGGTGGCCGAGGACGAACATAGCGGCCGGGACTTTGGCCGCGGCGGCCTTTTTCAGCCATTTCTGTGCCTGAAAACTGTTAGGCGTTGGCAGACCGACACCGGTGCTGTACAGAGCATAAAGCACGTAGCCGGCTTTCGGCATGCCCTGGGTGAACGCCAGTTCCAGATAGCGGTAGCCTTTCTCGTATTCGCAGACCTGGCCGTCGCTGGCGAAAAGACAGCCCAAGCAGAAACTGGCCTTGCCGGATCCGCGGGCCGAGGCCTTCCGGTACCAGTGCAGCGCTTCGTTGATGTTCACCTCGGTGCCTATCCCGTGTTCGTAATTGTAGCCGAGGTTGAACTGGGCTTCGCTGTTGCCGGCATTGCCGGCCAGAGCATACCATTCATTGGCGGCCATCGGAGCGTTGTGCCGGCCGATGTCCGCATCGTTGAGCACACCCATCATGAACTGCGATTGCGCGCAGCCGTTCTGAGCGGACTCCCGGAACAGTTTCTCGGCCTTGTCCACATCCTGCCGGACACCGAGGCCCTTGCTGTAACGGAGGGCAAGCTGGTACTGGGCATCGGCGTCGGCAACCTGTTCCTGTATGACACCCTTCTTGAACAGATGCGGCAATCTGATCTCCATCACAACATAATGGCGAACTGAACATAAGGAATATTGCAGAAATGCGGCTGTATTTATCTGCGGAACGCAGTGGCCGGACTGATGATTTATCCTCGGGTTCAGTGGGCAGTCTTCATCCGCCGGCCGAATCGTTTTATTGCCGACTGCAAAGCGGACGGCGAAATGCTGCGCTGTCACGTCAATAACACCGGCCGCTGCCGGGAACTACTGGTTTCAGGTCACCGGGTAGTGCTGGCGGCCGCCGCCAACCCGGGACGGCAAACGGCCTGGGACCTGATTGCGGTCCAAAAAGGGGGCCTGCTCATCAACATAGACTCGCAGGCGCCGAACAAAGTAGTATGGGAGTTCTTCCCGCAGATCGTCGGCCCCTGTACGCTGGTCCGGCCAGAGTACCGGTTGGGAGATTCCCGTTTCGATTTCTACGCCGAAAAGGGACGGAACCGGGTGCTGGCGGAGGTCAAAGGCGTGACCCTTGAGGACCGCGGCACCGTGTACTTCCCGGACGCCCCCACGGTCAGAGGGCTCAAGCATGTAACCGAACTGACGGAGCTGGCCGGTCACGGATACGAATGCTGGGTAATCCTGCTGGTGCAAATGGAAAAAGCAACGCATTTCGAACCGAACGACCGGACGATGCCGGCCTTCGGGATGGCGCTGAACGCGGCTGTCCGGGCCGGAGTGCACGTGGTTGCGTACACCTGTCGGACCGCCCCCGACCGGCTGGCACTCGGGACGCCTCTGCCGGTGGTCTTTCATTCGTATTCCTGAGTACGGACGGTGCGGTCCGGATCCTCGCCGTTGATCTCCTTCATGGCGACCAGGTAGTCGCGCAGGGACTTTTCCTGTTCATGGATCATCTGTTGGACAAGGTATACGTTCTTCAGTTCGGGGGCTGCGGCGGCCATAGTGCCGTCCTCTGACTCGTCCTTCATCATCCGGATGATCGTGGTGCGGCCGGTCCGGATACCGCCGGTGCCATAACCGACCACTGCATCCAGGGCCGAAGCTCCGTAGGTCGCGGCGTTGATGAACCGCATCACGGCGTCACAGAGCTCGGGGTGATGGATGAAATCGATGTCTTCGGCCATCTTCATCATGGCGTCGTTCAACCGGACCTCATAGGTCCGAAAGGCGTCGATCCGAGGGACCGCAGCATCGGCAATGAGATCGGATGCGCTGTACATGTCACGCATATCCCGTACGTCCGTGACGGTCAGTACCTGGAACTTACGGACTTTCTTGCTGGCCGGGGTAACTACCATGTTCTTCCGCGCAAGGTAGAGGTCGATGGTAGGCTGGACGATCCTGTTGTACCGGATGATCGCCCGGGTCTCGTTCCGCTTGTTGCGTTCGTTATTGTTCCAATATAATAGAGCGTCCATGGCTGCCAGGCCGATGACGAAGGCTAAGGTGTTGTCCGCCAGGTTGATAAGATGGAGCTGCCCGTCGCCCCATGTCCGGTACAGCATGAACTGGATAATCTCGATGAGAAGGAAGGCTGCGACGATCATGCACATCGAGACCAGGAACATCCGGTGGCCTTGCCGGGACTCGACGGCGGCTGCGGAGCGATAATTGTCCTGTTTCCGAGACCCCGCGGCGGTCCCGGCCTTTTTCTTAGGTCCGATCGTGGTTATCGCCTTCGAGGATGCGGCGGATGGCCGCCTGTGTCTGCTGCGGAGTGCCGGTGGTATTCACCAAATACGTCCGGCAGAATCCAAACAGTTTTTTGAAGAAAGCAGTGCGCAGGGAGATCCGGAACGGGTCGCGGATAAGCTGGTGCGGATTGCAGAAATCGTGCGCCAGCATGTATTCGGTGGCCTCATGGGCCGAGAGCTCGCGCGCGGTGTCCGGATCGGCCGGTTCCCGCTGGAGCAGAATGACATAGTACAACGAACCTGTAGCGACCACCGACGAGACACCGGTCACCCAGCGAATGTTGGCGATACCCCGGCCGTTCTGGTCGAACTTGACGTTCTTGATCAACGGTTTGTACTCTTCCCAGACATCGCCGATGTCGGCGTCTATGTAGCAGTTCTTCTCAGAACCGCGAATGTGCGGCCGACGGCTGCCGAAAGTAACGAAGAACCAGTCATCGGAAATCAGGCAGGCGTCCGGCGAGCACAGGAGCCCCCATGACTGGGTAGTCTTGCCGGTCTTGGGCGGAGCGATAAAGGTGATGCCCCGGTCTTTATAGGTCAGGGCCGCGCCGTGGACCGAGTATACCCCGTGCTCGGTCTCCAGCAGGCAACCGGCCACGCCAAGGGCAATGCTCTTGACCCAGCCGTAATATGTAAAATTGTACAGGAAGGCGGTGGACGAGACGGGATCATAGTCAACATGCAGTGGTTGGGCCGGATCAGCGACGCAGAACAGGCGGGCGTGGGAACGGGTCCAGTCCGAAGCGGCGTAGAAGTTGTCCCGCCACATGTCCAGATGTTCGTGGTCGGAGGTATACAGCTGAATGCAGAGACCGTTCAGGTCCGCTTTGGCCGTATACAAGCAGGTCGGGGCATATTTGGCGCGGAGGTCGGCACATTCACGTTCAGTGATGATAGCGGTCTCATACGACATATGAGTGAGATAAAAGCAGGGGAATACACATACTTTGCCAGTCGAATGGAACTATACTTGTGGTAGTTCGTATTAGGGAGTCGCAGTGATCTATCATGGCAAAATACGATGTCATTGTGCTGTGCGCTAGCCCACTGATCAGCGGGAACAGCGCGAAGATCGCGGCAGAGATCGTCAAGAACTGCGAGACCGCCGGCAAAAAGGTTCACACAATCTTTCTGAACAAGACCGAGAACCTGCGGGGCTGCCAGTCCTGCTACGGTTGCAAGAAGGCCGGCCACTGTGTGGTCAAAGACGGCACCGCCCCGATCCTGGACGAGATCCGCGAGGCCGAGGCCATCGTGCTGGCGACTCCGACCTACTTCGGCGAGGCGGCGGCGCAGCTCAGGCTGGTTACCGACCGGTTCTTCAGCTTCCTCAGCGGTGACTTCAAGTGTAATCTGGCACCCGGCAAGAAAGCTGCGGTGGTCGTGTCATGCGGCAGCGGTTACGACGGCGCCGTGGCTCTGGGTGACAAACTGCTCAAGCAGTGCGGCATGTGCGGCTTCACGCCGGTCGGCAAGATCGTCGTTGCGGACAAGGAAATGAAGCAGCAGACCGATACGCCCGAGGTTCAGGCCGAGGCCAAAAAGCTGGCGGCACAGCTCTGAAACTTCCCGGCCGGGCTCCGGCCCGGCCTAACCTTTTTACGTTCCTTTTCATATATCAATCCGAAGGGATTGGGAATTGACAGACACCGTCATTATTTATGCAACGTCGATGGGCGGACACGTGCGGGAAACCGCCAACTACATCGCCAAAGCACTGAACGCCGACACTTTCGACCTGAAGAAACAGACAGTCATCAACATATCCGAGTACAAGCGGGTCATCCTCGGCACCGCGGTCCACTTCGGCAAGCCCCTGGGCGCGCTCGTGAACTTTATGGAAGCCAACAAAGACCAGCTTGCCAAGAAAAAGTCCATCATCTTATTTATCTGCTGTATGAACAAAGCGGAAAAAGGAGAGGCCCAGTGCACGGCCATCTCCAAGGACCTCGGTATCGCCGACGCCACATTCTTCCCGGACAGCGGGGAGAAGAACGAAGATGGCATCAGCAAGGATGTCGACGCGTTCATCGCGAGGCTCCAGGCATGACGGGGGCAGGCCTGGTCCTGCTTGCTGTCTATGTGCTGCTGAACCTGATCGCTTTCGGTGCGTTCGGATGGGACAAGCACAAGGCCATCAACAACGGATGGCGCACGCCGGAAAAAACACTCCTCACTCTGGCCTTTTTTGGACCCTGGGGTGCCGTACTCGGCATGAAAGCATTCCATCACAAGACCCGGAAGCTCAAGTTCAAAGTGGTCTATGCCTTCCTGTTACTGCACGTCATCATAATCGTGTTGCTGGCCGGCGGCGTAATCGATATTTCGTTCGACTTTTAAACGGTCCGGACCGCCGTCAGCCACTCCGTCCGGGGCGACGGCGGCAGTCCGTTAGCCCAGGCCCGGCGGACATCGGTTTCTATGCCCCGGTGGCCCAGTAGCAGGACGCGACTGTCCTTTTTTTCTTTAATGATTTCCATGCCAAGCTCAGCACCGAGCTTTTCTGAGAACGCTCTGATCGTGTCGAAGGAAGGCATCTCGTCCACGGTGAGCCGTTGACGGGAACCGCCCACGAACACATAGCCTTTGGGCTCGACAAGGTCTGGGTCGGCGATCCGGTCCAGTTTCGCATAGTCCTCCGGCCGGAACAGATTAATGTTCTGCACCAGGGTGTGGCGGATAACCGTCCGAGTGTCCAGAGACGGCAGGAGTTCCAGGGTTTTCCGGATCTGTTGCCAGCCGTCGGGGATCTTTGGATGGCAGGCGTGACGGTAGGTCTCTTCGTCCGGGGCGGCGACGGTGACGTAAAGTTGCCGCGGCAGGGTATCCAGGGCTGCAAGGCGCTCGGGCAGAGTCCCGTTGGTGACCAGGAAGGTCGTCATGTCCCGGCGGTGGCATTCCTTGATGAAATCTGACAGATACGGGTAAATAGTGGGTTCGCCGGCCAGGGAGATAGCCACCTGGTTGGGGTTCATGGCCTCCTCATACATCTGCGGGTCGCAGCGCCGGTCACCTTTGAATCCCGAGATAAGCAACCGTTGGTAGGCAATGAGATGGTCGAGCATGTCCTTGGGCTCGGCCCATTCACGGACCTGAAAATCCTGTCCCTCGATCCGCCAGCAGAACGGGCATTGGTGGGTGCACTCGTTAAGTGCCGGGGTCATTTGAAGACAGCGGTGAGTCTGGATGCCGTAAAAGTCTTGTTTGTAGCAGTGACGGCCCCGCAGCATGCTCTGTTTCAGCCAGCCGCAGAGCTTGACTGCGGCGTGGTCTTTGTAGATGCGGTATTGCTGATGGATCAGGGTCTGACGGTATTGCTCGTCCGTTTTGCTCACCTCAGTAATCGAAAAGGTTTTTCTGGACCTTTTTTGCCGGAGCCGAGGGCTTTTTTTCTGCAGCCTGCAGCGGTTCCGGTGCAGATGGAACCGGCAGAGCGGCCGGCATAACTGCTGCGACTGTATCCGATTCCAGAGGAGCGGTCTTGGCGATCCGCCGCTTTTTCTTGGGGGCCGGCTGCCTGACGGCCGCTTCGGTCTCGGCTTCTGCGGTTTTGTAAGCGTTCTTGACGGTGCGGGAATCCATTTTCTGGTCAATGAGGAATCCCAGTTCCTCCGGTTCCAGCCTGGCCTCACGGATCAGCGTGATTTGAATTTCCGGGTCGCGGACGGCCAACAGACGCAGATACGGCAGGACGTCGTTCTGCACCCGTTTGGTCGAGGTGTGCATCCAAACGGCCAGTTTCAGGCAGAGCGCGCCCCGTAGGCCCCGGACGGCCCGGGAACGGGCCATCTTGGACATGTACATGGGGAAGCGAAAACGCTCGAACGACTTGCTGTCGCTGTGACGGGCGTCGATCATCCCATAGGTCATGAGGTCGTTGGCATATCCCCAGAACCCGAAGTATTGCCGCCGGGAGACCCGGCCGAGATAGATGTCGGCCCGGGAAAGGCGTTCGGCCCCACGGACCAGATCACCTGTGTTCCGCAGTTCATACGGAAAGTTCTCGTCCAGCCAGAGTTCGGCGGTCCCGGGATCGGTGTCCGAGTTCTGCAGGATCCGTCTGGCAGCGGCCGGGTCGCTGTGGCGAAAGACCGCGCCCATCAGATCGTACATGTCGTTCCGTTCGACCCGCGCAGAAAGCTGGTCCGCGGCATTGACGGTCACGTCGGTCTTTCCGAGGGCCAGAGATTCCAGGTCGTGCACGGCCGCCCGCAGATCCCCACCGGCGTTGGCGGCGATCTTGATCAGAGCCTCCGGCGAGACGGTGACATGCTCGGCGGCGGCGATCTTCTTGAGGACACCGGCGACTGTGGCAGAAGTGGGCCGACGGAAGGCAATCCGCAGGGTGCCTCCCTTGACCGCGGCACTTTTGCGGGTCAGGGCATATTCGTCGTTAACGATAAGGACCAACGGCTGCTTGGTGGTGCGGATTAGTTCGTTGATGGCAGGCATCGCGCCCCGATCGGCGTTGCCGAAAAGGTTGTCTGCCTCGTCCAGAACGATCAGTTTCCGACCGCCGGCACTGGCCTGCAGATACTGGCCGTCGTCCCCGAAGGTATTGGCCAGCGAGGCCCGGCCGGCAACGGCGTGGATGGCGTTGCCAGTCCGCTGGTCGGAGGCATTCATCTCAACGATGCCCCAGCCCATGTCCCGGGCGAGGGCCTCGGCCGAAGTAGTCTTGCCGATGCCGGGAGAACCGACCAGGAGCAGGGCCCGCTTATCCGGGGTCCCGCTGTTCCAGCTTTCGGCCCAGGCCTTCATGGTTGCGGCGGCACCAGGATTGCCAACGATACCGTTCAGCGACCGCGGGCGGTACTTCTCGGTCCAGTCGTCGGTCATTCACTGATCCCGTCCCTTGTCTTTCTCCTGGACGTCCGGCCGCATGACCAGCCCGAGCAGCTCCAGCGACTGGACGAGGTAGATGGCAAAACCGAGCAATTCGACGATGAGGATGGCCTTCTCCGAGATACCGGGCGTGAACCAGCGGACATACAGAATGACAGCCGATATGGTGAGGTACATCAGCCCCCTGGACCATTTCTTCATCACCAGGTGGCCGAGCCCGAAGACGTTGACGGGGCCGGGAATGAGACCGAAGGCCAGTGCGACATAGTCGCGGGCGGTCAGCCGATGGGGAACGAGGAGCGTCTGAGGCTGCTGGACGGCCGGCAGGGCCGCACCGCAGTGTGCGCAGTATTGAGAGCCGGCCGGACTGACGTCGTGGCAGACGGAGCAGACGAGACCGTTCTCGGGCGCCAGGATACCCTGGTCGTTGATGGTGATTGCCTTGCTCTTCAATGCGCCGCACTGATAGCAGAAATCGGCGTCCGCGGGTATCTCGTTCCCGCATTCCCGGCAGATGTATCTCGTCCTCTCACCTCTGTTCGGTACTTGATACCCTGTTCGCGCTTATATACCGTTCACTCCAGGTACATACGATAGATGCCGCGGGTGCACTCAACGGTGATCGGTGCACCGTACAGGGCAGAAACCTTATCCGAGCGGAGTAACCGGTCTTTATCGCCGTCGGCGAAAATTTTGCCGGCCCGGATCATGACGATCCGTTTTACACTCAGCGGAATATCGGTAAGGTCGTGGGTGATCATGACAATGCTCACCCCGCTGGCGATCAGCAGATCGAACATCTGCCGGAACTTGGACTTCATCACGATGTCCAGGCCGGTCATAGGCTCGTCCAGCACAAGCATCTTGGGATCGGTGACCAGAGCCCGGGCGATCAGCGTCCGGCGCATTTCGCCCAGCGACAGGCCCTCAATGGTCCGGGTCAGCAGGTCCTCGATAGCCATCTCCTGAGCCCGAAGCTGGATACGCTGTTCCATGCCCGGCGTGATTTTCATGTTCTTGTAGACGTCCAGGCTGCCGAAGAACCCCGAGGCAATGACCTCATAGACAGTAGTGTCCGGCAGGAACCGGTCCTGCAGGTCCATGGAGACCACACCCATCCGGCACCGAATGTCGAAGACATTCCAGTGTTCGTCGCCGAAGATCCGCATCCGATAAGGGTCGTGCGCATCGTCATAAGGAAAGACGTCTCCCCGCAATAGCTTGAGCAGGGTGGTCTTACCGGATCCGTTCAGTCCGATAATCGCCACGTTCTCGTTGGCTCCGATCTCCAGCGAGACATGGTCGAGAATGGTTTTCCCGCCACGGATGACGGAGACGTTGCTCATCTCCAGCGCTTTCTCTTCCATGAGCCCACCTAACAGAGACGTGCACATAAACCCTTTTGAGCCAAAAGAAATAAAAGTAAAGGGGGCCGCCCGGCCCCGGTTTGCTCAATCTTCGGCCGGCTGCGGACTGCCGCTGCGGAGAGTGCGGCGGTCGATTAGCAGTGTGATAACCATCACCGCGATGGAGATCGGCAGAGCGATCACTATGGCATCGACGTACATGATCGAGCCGGTAAACAGTACCTGGCTGCCGGTTAGCCACCGGCAGATCGGCAGGAATGCCGAACCGCTGGAGTTGATGAACAGTGTCCAGAACAGATAGACGGCCGTACCGGCGGTAATACTGGCGACAGCGGCCCGCCTGTCCCGGCGGTGCTTGGCATACAGGCCGTAAGAGAAGCAGGGAAGCAGTGCGGCGGCAGTCATGCCCATGAACAGGGAAGTGGCTTTGGCGATGATGTCCTTGGGCATCAGATAGCAGTAGACCACGACGACGACCATCATCACCGCAGTGCATATCCGGTTGACCCGGACGTTCTGGGAGTCCATGACGGTCTCTTTCTGACGGTTCTTAGCCAGAGTGTAGAGGTCGTAACCGCCGGCAGCGCCGACCGTGTGCATAAGTGCGCTGATGGTGGAGATTGAGGCGCAGACCAGCGAGAGCAGGAACAGGCAGACAAAGAAGTCACCACCTAGAACCCCGTTGAAGACCTCAAGAATATATTGCGGAATGATGAAGTCCACGCCCAGGCCCAGGGTATTCGTGACATAGGCATATGACAATTCGCCCTGGTTCTCCATGAAGTAGACATTACTGAGGGCGCCGCAGGTGTAGGCGGTGCCGACGATGACCAGCATGAAGATGCTGCCGATAATCAGGGAACGGTCGAGCATATGATCGTCTTTGGCGGACATAAAGCGCACGACCAACTGGGGCTGGGTGAGCGCACCGATGCCAACGCCCATCAGGAAGGTGGTGACGACCAACAGCCACTCGTTGGAGCCGAAATCGGAAAAGTTGGTCCAGCCGTTGAAACCATCCAGTGTGCCGGCGGCTCCCGAACCAGTCCACAGTTCGGACAGAGCGGTGAAGGAATCGGTCACGCCACCGAGGGCAGAAAACGTGACGACCAGGATGACGGCCATGCCGACGAACATGATGCCGGCCTGGAGCGCGTCGTTGTACATGACGGCGATGATGCCGCCGTAGATGACGTAGGCGCCGACAATGACCGCCATGAGGATCAGGATTACATCGTAGTAGTCGGTCAGGCCGGTGATGACCGCGACCGAGTTGACCCCGCCTTTCAGGACGGCAGCACAGTAAATCGGCATCATGACGATGATCAGCGCGGCCGTAAAGAACCGGATGCCCCTGGAGTTGTACATCTTGCCGAGCAGGTCGGCGAAGGTCGAGGCGCTCAGTTTCCGGCCGATCCGCCGGGTACGGCTGCCGAACACCAGGAAGGCGACCAGCAGGCCCACGAAGAGGTTCAGGAAGCACAGCCACATCATAGACAGACCGTGGGTGGCTGCCTGACCGCCGAAACCGATGACGGCCGAAGCGCTCAGAAAAGTGGCGCCGTAAGACAGTCCGATGATGAGCGGGCTGGTTTTGTTCCGGCCCAGCAGGAACGACTCGTTGTTCTTTGTATTGCGGTAACCGAAATACCCCAGACCAACAGTGACAGCCGCGAAGACCGCCAGCATTCCGATGAAGATCGGTATCGAAACGCCGGCGGTCATTCGTCCTCCTCCTCACCGGTGTCTTTTTTCACCATCAGGCCGATAGCGCAGCATACAATTACGCACAGAAAACAGGCGACGTAAGCGCCCCAGATGTACGGATCGGTCAGACCGAAGAAACTCATTTTGTAACCCCTGCTATGTGCTAGCAATTAGCACGATTATACTTCCGATATGAACACGTGTTATTTAATGTCATGCTAGGAAATGACACGGCCATGGCAGCCAAAAGCCCCGGCCCGTCCGACCCTGCGGCCATGTATTAAATACGGCTCCGCCTTTAGATGACCTGTTAGGCTTGACCGGGGAGCTTGGCGTGCCCTGTATCTGTAATCGTCACAGCAGAGGCGACTGCGGAGGGCGGCAAAGCTGAACCGACAGGCCCGCAAAGCAACTATGAGACTTTGTCCTGCAGAGTCGGAGTGTCGAGTCCGAACGGCCGGAGGGTCGTTGGGGCTCGGTTAATCGGGGGGACCGGGCCAGGTCCTGACGGGAGCAGCCTTACCCCGAACTACTGACGTTTGCGGGGTTGCAGGGTTGAGACGCGATGCGGTCCCCCTGCTTGGGGAGGCGATGTCCACCTCCGTGTGCCTAACACTTTAATCCTTTTGAGCGGCGGGAACACCGACCCGCATATTGAAAAACCGGCTGTGGCTTTCACAGGTCGCTGTGCCGAAGGTCGTATTTGAAGAACAGGATCCCGATGACAACTGCCGCAATGGCGGCGAGAATCACCACAACCGCGGTGCTCATAAAATCTTCCCCGGGTGCTGCTTCGGCCGGCAGCCGGTGATGATGTCATGATGGAAGTCAAAGAGCACGCCCGTCTCGCCGTTCATGGTAAGTTTCAGCTGGCGGGAGTTGTCGACCTTGCCGACAACAGCCCCGGCGCAGCCACAGGCTTTGAAAAGCTCCAGGACCCGGGCAGAATGCTCGGGGGCGGCGGCAAAGACGAAGCCGCAGCCCTGATAGGCTTCCAGCCAGCGGATGAGGTCCTCGTCATGTTCCGGCCGCGGAATCTTGTTCAGATCGACAGTGGCGCCCATCTCCGATGTTTCCAGAAGCATGCCGAGGGTACCGACGGAGCCGGGGTTGCTCATATCCTTGCCGGCGTGCACCAGATGTTCGGCGGCTATCTGTGTTACCGTCCGCATCTGTTCCTGTACCATTTCGATCGGGCGGCTAAGCGTGGTCTCCCAGCAAAAGGGAGTGGTTTTGGGATAATGGCCTTCGAGGTCAATGACGAAGATGATATCGTCACCGTCCTGGGCGGTGCTGCTGAGGATAATGTCGTCTTTTGGTACGATGCCGATAATGGCGACGTCGATGGCATGATAATTGGAATCAGGGTGGGTATGACCGCCGACGATCGGTACGTTGAAGCGCCGTACGCCTTCCTCCATCCCCTTGAGCATCCGGCCACAGATCCGCTCATCGGTGGTGGACATGACATCGACCATGGCCACGGCCCGGCCGCCCATCGCAGCAATGTCGTTGACATTTACCAGAACAGCAAAATAACCGGCCATGTACGGGTCGGCCTTGACCAATGATTCCATGATGCCGTCCACCGCGAACAGTGTGTAGTGGTCACCGTCCTCGACAGCAGCAGCATCTTCTCCTTCGGCGGCCGCAATGTCTGGGAAGCGGTCGGTCGGCAGCAGGTCGACAATCTCGTGGATCCGGCTTTTCCGGGTCACGCCCGGAAAGGTACGGATAGCCTCGATGACCTCTTTCAGACCCATAACCATGGCATAACACCTTTGTAATAATAATCTGTCTACATTTCAGTACGGAATTGCTTCATATGAGCTTCGTCTGTTTGGTCCCCATGACCAGGTGGTAGCTGTCTTTTTCCTCCAGTACGATGGCGGCCAGGATATCCGGATAAATGTCTGGGTATTCTTTAGCCGGCAGATAGGCGTTGTCGGCCGGGATTACGTTACCGGCCCGCCGCAGGATCTTCTTGGCCTCGTTCACCGCACTTTCATCAGCTTGAATGCCCAGAGGACGCATCACATCGGCGAGGTGTAGTTCCGATTCGAAAATCGGCCTTTTGAACAGGCGGTTTAGTGTGTAAAGGATGACCTCATCAGTATCGACGCCTTTCAGCCGGCGGCACTGTCTTTTTACCGTCTGATAGAGCGATTCAGGCAGTTGTTTGGCCGGCGTGTAAATGATTGCCGGCGGCACTTCCCGAGCCCGCAGGAACCCCAGGTCCTTCATCGCCCGCAGATAGCCGGTCAGCACCAGCCTGTGGTTTTTGATCCCCTTTTCCGTCAGGTCCTTGTCGAGCGAACTGATTGATTTGCCGTCCTTGCCTAGTGACTCGACAATCAGTCTGCTGAGGTCCTTTTCGGGACTGAACATGATTGTCTCAGCGGATTAGGGAGTTATAATGCTGTGCCGATTGATTTTTATATTATAACTTTTACGGAAATAATTTTACATCAATTGAGCAGACAGATGTCTGGATTTAATCGACGGTAATCTATCAGATAAGCAATCTGATAACAAATATGTGTTAACATTTTACCAGTTCCAGTTCAAAAATTTCTTTATATGCACAAGATGTAATCAATTCCAGCCAGCCATCTGGTGTCAGTGGATGGGAATCTGCACACTGGAAGTCCGCTTGAGTACCGATCAATACAGGGAATACGGCCCTGTACGGCACCGTGCATCCATCCCAAATTCTGCGGGCGGACTTCCGTGACACCTTTATTTACTGTTTCTTCTTTTAGTCGGTTCTCCCGTATGTCCGCGGTGTTTAATTCAAAGATCCAACGAACAGTTCAAACAGCGGCCGGTCAAATGTGCTGACCCCATCATATATTGAAAATCACAACACTACGGCCAGGATCAACAGGACGAACAAGAAGATCATCAGAAATGACAGGTTGCTGGTGAACTGGTTCGCCGCAGCCTCCCGCTTTTCCTTGTCCTTCATACCCAGCTTCTCCAGCAACCTGTCCAGCCAACCCAGGAAGATGAATCCGCCATCGAACGGGTAGGCCGGGATGGCGTTCGAGACACCCAGCATGATGTCCAGCCAGAAGATCCAGTAGAGCAACTCCGCGATTTCCCAGAAGCCCCAGGTCTGCTCGCCATACCACCACTGCACACTGGCCGGAACCGGGCAGAAGCCCTCGAAGGGCAGTGCTATATAGGTGAGCGCGCCGGTGGCATACTCGGATAGAGAGCTGGCCCCGTAGAACGGGTTCGTGGCGGTCTCGAGCAGGACGGTCGGCGTGATGAATGACATGCCTGAGGTCGTAGTATGGATACCGATGTAACCGACATCGCCCTTGGTTCCAAGGGTCAGGTCCGTCGTTCCGCTGGTGCTGCCATCAGCGGAGATGTAGGCGATAGTCACGGTATCGCCGGGGGCAGTCATGTTCATGAATGTGGTAAGGAGATTCGCGCTGTACATCTCGTAAACCGTGCCCTCGTACGTAAACGATATCAGTATCCACCCGGCTTTCAGTACATCGTCTGCCGGCGAACCGTCTACCACGCTTTCGACATACAGGCCCCAGCGGAAAGAGGCAGTATGCTGTCCATCGTCAAGCAGATAGACAACAGTGACCACCTCACCGGGCGACCAGCTGTAAGAAGCGTTCAGGTCGGTTGAGTAGGTGAAGTCCTCGCCGTCAACCGTGAGGATTATGGCGCCGGCCGGCAGGCCCGCCTCATAGGCGGGGGAGTCACCGGTCTCGTAATAAATGGCGGCGCTGTCGGCATAGGGCGAGGAGATGCCACCGAGCATGACGTTGGCGAACAGGACAAAAGCGATGGCGCCGACAATGAAGTTGGTTGCGATGCCGGCCGAGTACAGATCGAGTCTGACCCGGCGGCTGGACTTGTCCACATCCTCCTGATCGGGTTCGACGAACGCGCCGAGCGGAACGACGCAGTGCAGGATACCAGTATGCTTCACCCGCATTTTGTTGCTGACGGTCTGCATGCCGTGGGCGAGCTCGTGCAGAACCATGGCCACAATCAGCGCGATGAGTGTGTACCAGAACGGCAGGAGCGGGTTGATGCCCGGGATGGCCAGAGCGTATTCGATGCCCAGACCGCCGGAGGTGATGGACGAGGGCAGGTTGATGATGCCTACTACCATAATATAGACGATCTCGACCATCAGGATGAAGGCCAGAATCTGTGAGAGGACACCGTAGGCCCGCCAGAAACGGTGGAAGCGACCGAGTATCCGCATCAGCTTAGTGCCCCAACGAGTATTGATCTTGACACAGGGCCCATATTTTTCAAGCCCGTACTTGACGGCCTTGGGCGATTTAAAGACCCACAGCCACAGCGGGATATAGACGACAAGGAGGATCAGCAGTATCCACGCGGTCAGGCTCATAGCGGGACCTCGGTACCAAGCCGCAGGTTATATGCCTTACGGCCGGACCAGGTCAGGTGCGGAAAGACCGATGATGCGGGCGGCCCACTGCAATTTCTTTAGTTTCCTGGCGGGGTCAGTGCCGGGTTTGGGATACGGATGGTCGAAATCGAAACCTTCGAGCAGGACTTTCCGGGCCCCGAATTCCCGGGCAAGACAGACGGCGCGATCGCCGTCCGTAAAGCCTCCGAAGTTCAGGACGATACCAGCCGGCTTGCCCTGACAGGTCAGAACCACGGGGCCCTGGAAAAGCGGAGCGTACTGCCGGACCAGGTCCATGTTGTCACCGTGAGCGAGGATAAGCGTCAGTGTCCCCCGGCGGCTGAGCTCCAGCTGGGGTCCTATCTCGCCGTCCAGGTCGGTGACGAGTAGTTCAGGTTCCAGGCCGACTGCCAGAACCCGTCCGGCGGCTGAACCTGCCGCAATTAGCGTGCCCTCTGGCGGCCGGCGGCGGAGATTGTCTTCAAGCACGGCAGCGGCTCCGCAGACAGTCACCGTTGAACCGATAAGCGGCGCGATGCCGTCTTCGTCGGTCAGGTCTGAGTTGGGGGTAACGGCCCGCAGAATACGCACAGATTCAGCGTCCAGAGCAGGATCGAAGCCGAAATCGGCGCAGACGGCCCGGTAGATTGGTTCCCACTCACTGAACTTCACGAGACTGTTCCTCCCGCGAACGGCCTCTGAGTTTCTGCATCCAGCGCTGGAGAGCGGCCGCAATCACGGAGGTGACGATACCGGCAGTGAACTCCAGGGAGTATATCAGCGGGTTGACATGGTAAAGTCCCATGTAGGACTGCAGCAGGTCCAGGAAAGCGGTTATGAGCAGGCCGGCCGCCAGGATGTCCAGGCAGTAGGTGATCGTGCTGTACTTGACCTTCTTGTTGCTGAAATACCGGTCGAGCATGTCGCCGGTAAGGTAGAACATGATACCGAAGAGTATCAGCCAGATCGAGTTGTAGATAAACCAAGAGACGGTCTGTGCAGTGCTGGTCGTATGGATGTCGTTGAGCGAATAGCCGCCGACCACAAACCCGAACATCACGAACAGCGCAGACGCAATCAGGAAGATGACCGACAGACTGCCGGCCTTAGCCCGGGCAGCCCATTTGTCAGCTTGTGCCCGGCCCCGTTCGAACATGTTGTACGAATAGAGCAGCATGAGCATGCCGATGATGAACATTATGATGCTGGTGGTCGAGCCGAGGAACCAGTTGATCAGGTCGTCTGCCCGGAAAATGTTGGCAAACATATACACCAGTGAAATCAGCACGATCACCCAGCTCAGAGGGGCGAGGAACCGCTCCCGCTTCTGCGGATCGTTGAGGGTCTTGTTGATAATGTAAAAAGTACCCTCGACACCGGGAGCTTGCTTGACGTAGACCTTCCGGACCGAATCGATCGGTACCCGCGAGGAAACGATCGGATAGACGTACTCATCTTCGGCCCCGTCGCCGCAGAGGATGGCCCGATCGGGCTTTATCTGGTCCAGCACCTTGTTAAGTTCGCCCACCAGAGCAGTGTCTGAACGGTGTCCGACCTTTTGGTCTCCGCAGATCAGGGCGATCTCGGGGATCTCTTCGGCCGTTTGCTCCAGATCACGGTAGATGTTGATGGCCGCATAGAGCGCGTTAGTGTCTGAGTCCTCCGGGTCGGCGGAGCCGAGGGCCGTGGCCGCACCGATACAGCCGTCGAGCCCGATTACCGGAGTCTCGACGTGGCCTTTGGCGCCGAAGTCATCGTCCCGGTCGACGACCAGAATGAGCGTCTTCTTCATTGCTTCATTATCGGATTAGTGGTATTTTAGAAATCCCATAGACTGTCTGCTGTCTGTCTGAAGCTGTCTACCGAAAGGCGTTGATAAAATCTGCCCTCGGGCCAAACTTAATATGAGCTTGCCCATGTCAGACCCGTGTTCATCCGGTGGCACGGCTATTCCTGTTTCGAGTTTGCCGACAGCAACCACCGGGTGGTTGTTGACCCGCACGATGGCAAATCCATCGGAATCTGGCCGCCGGCCGCTTCCGCCGATATCGTACTGTCTTCCCACAACAGTTATGACCGGAACGCCTTCCGGGCGATCAAGGGCAATCACAAAGATTTTCTGGCCGTCATTGGCTATTTCAATGAACGCGGTTTCTGCTTCCACGCTCTGCCGTCGTTTTCCGATCAGTGCTACGGCGCCGAGCGGGGAGCGAACTCCATATACATGTTCGTGATGGACGGCATTCGGATCGCCTGCGCAGGCTGTCTCGGCGATATCCCGGTCCCCGAAGTCCTGGCTCAGTTGCATCACGCCGACATCCTCTTTGTACCCGTAGGCGAGTACGGTACCATGCCGATGGCGCAGGTCAACACCTTTGTCCGGATGGTCGATGCCAAGGTCGTTGTACCTACCGACTTCCGCATTGGCGGTATTACTCTGCCACTCTCTCCGCTGGCGGCGTTCACGAGAGGACGTAACGCGGACGATTTTGTCCACGTTGGCAATGAGATGGAACTGCTGGCTGACGATCTGACCGATTTTACTGGCTATTGGATCTTTGACCGCTGAGAACAGGAAAAATAATTCCGGGACCGGGAAGAAACCCGGTCTCAGAGCCCGAGCCCGTCGGATACGCGGCTCATTTCGATCGGTGTGGTGAGATCGCCGATTAAGGCACCGGTGGAGTTGGCGACCACGCCGGCCCCGACGTACTGGACGCCGTGGTTGACGGTAGTGCGCACGACATCGACCTTCAGCACGTCACGGATGACGGCCAGGTCGTCGTCGGTGGCGTCGGTGGTGCATACACAACCCCGGTTGGTGCAACGGCACAGCGAACCGACGGTGTTGGCGCCGGCTACGGTCGCCCGTACGACCTCGACGTTGAACAGGCGCGCCAGTTCCTTGACGGCACTGTCCCCCATCTCGGGGTTGACCAGGGCCCCGTTATCATTTACGAGGATGTTGTTTCCCGCAGCGTTGAGCCGGTCCGGGATGAGTACGACGGGCAGATCCTTCCGAATGTATTCCAGTTCGGACTCTTCCGCCAGTTCGGAGACGGCGGCGCCGTAGGAATTCATCGCAATGAGCGAGCCCGGCACGTGCGAGCCGGCGACGGTGGTGCGGTAGACCCGGACCCCGAGCGCCTCTTCCAGATCGGTCTGGAAAGAGGGCTCGGCGTCTGGGGGGATGAACGCGAGACTCTCGTTGACCGCGGCGTTGACCCCGATGTTGAAGGTCCCGTTGACCCGCGAAAGCCTCATCGACATGCGCTCACTCCGCCTTCTTCGCTTTTTCTTTCTTTTTATCAAGTTGTTTGGGCTCCGGCGGAACGTAGGAAACCTCGACGAGTCCGTCGTCGAACTTCACGGCCTTAACCATGATCTTCGAAGGCGGATTACGGATGCCGTTCTCCCACAGTTTTTCGTTGACGGATTTGTCGATCCAGACGTGCTCTGCGTCCACCTTGAGATGGCGCATGATCGCGGCCCGGACCTCTTTCACTGCGCGCTCAGTCCGCCGGGACCGGGGAGCCAGACGGGCTCCACGCAGCGGGATCATCATGATTCTGGTTACTTCGTCTGCCATGTGTGTCCCTCCTTACTCCTTCAGTTTGCCCATGCGCCACGATCTTCTCTTCGGGTGCCTGAGGAACTGCCGGTTGGTCCTGAGCATGACCCAGGCCGGGACCCGGCGGTTCTGTTTGACCTTTTTGTTAAGCCGCTCTTTCATTGCCGGAGGCTTAGTAGTTGACATGTTTATCTCCTCTCAATATGGATCTCCCTCTCCTGAGGGACCATCTGCTGAAGGATCTCTCTCAGCATGGGATCCGTGATCACGCCTTTCAGACGACCGCTCTGGGCCAATCTGATCAACTGCATTTCAACGGAATTAGCCAGCTCGGGGTTGGCAAGCTTGATATTAGCCAAGCGGTCGCGCGCCTCGGGGGTCAGAATCTGCCTGAGGATGGACTGCTTCTGTGCCTCGAGCTGATCGGCCTTCTGCTGCTGGGCAGCCGCATTCTGCGACTGCTGCTGTTGCATCTCGGCCATTCTTCTCTGTCTCAGTGCTTCCAATTCAGGATCTTCTTCCATGCCAATCACCTTCAGTTCTTTGTCTCGTCGAAAACCTCTTTCGCCGCGTTGTCGAGCATCGACTGCCCGGCGGGGCTGATTGCGCGGCCCTGTTTGTCCTTGGTGGCGACCAGCAGACCGGCATCTTGCAACTGGATCAGGCATTTCCTGATGATGTTCCGGCTTCCGCGGACGGCCCGGTTCGGTTTGGCGCCGCGGTCAACGTATCCGCCGTATTCGGCAGAGAGCTTCGAGGTACCCATCGGGCCCTTCACATAGAGCTTCCGTATAACTGAGGCAGCGCGCGTATACCACCAGTCCGGCTGGACCGGGGCCCTCTCGGCCTGGACACCGGTCTTTGCAAACTCAGCCCAGTCGGGAGGTACGATCTTATCGTTCTCTTTGAGCTTCTCAGCCACTTTGAGAATGAGCTTCTCAGCGGGAACGTCATAGACTGTTACCATTGTTCAATCCTTCTCACCGTACAGGGTCGGAACTCTGAGCGGCAGCAAGGCCGCATAGGCATGACCGATATAAAAGCATTGCTAAAAGTAATCCTAATCAAAGCCATTCCGCGCGTTCGGCCGAAGCCCCCGCGCGGCCTGCAGGAGAAATTCCTGCCACGGCAGGCAGGCACAGAGTGCTTACCTGAGGTCCGTGAAGCCATCTAATACAACGGCACTATTTGAAGGTTGACCCAAAAACACTCTTCATCCCATTGATGACGGAAAGAATGCAATCATTGCAATTGGAACAGATTGCATAAAATTACAATCTATTGCAGAAACTCAGTACGGTTAGTCTCAGTACGGTTAGTCACAGTAGGTCTTACAAACCCTTTGTATAATATTACAAGTATTTTCGGATGCGATTTCCAGTATATTGAGTCTTGAGTCGGAACACCTGCGGCCGTCTTATGGCTCAGAAAGACCGTAAACATCAGTGTTTGGTCATTTTCGGCTAGCGGCAGAAATCAATTTCAATGAGGGCAGGAAGGCTGCGAAAGTATTCGGCGGCGACATCGATACCGACACTGTTCTCAACGAACTGGCGATATGCCGAAGCCAGACTGCGGTCAGGGCAGTTTGTCCTCGGCAAGACTTTGATATCTCTGAATAAAATCCAGGAATGCACTCAGACCTGCAGCGCTCTGAACTCTATGTTGATTGATGGACGGTATGACATGACCACCTCCGGTTCTTTATCGGGATCGATCCGAACTTCGGTAACGGCAGAATCTGATAGAACCGGGGTCGCTCATTTCTCTGGACCATAGAGAGTGCATCACCACGCATTCCCTGGGTCTTAAGGAGTTCCTCTGGGACAAAGATGTTCCGAATAAGGCGGCCGTCCGCTTCACTGCTGCGAAAAAAAGGACAGAATGCGCTGGAATTGGACCTTACAGCCGAGACCGGAAAGAGAATTGTCGTGATTGAGGTCAAATCAGATAAAAAACGGACAGCGTTCCCAATTGAAAAAAACTCCCGGCTTTACAAAGTCAGCCGCCGGGTCGAGTTAGAATGCGGTAACATCTCGGCCGAGCATTATCCGCTCTTTGCCGCTGCCTTCTTCCGTGATGCCGAGCAGGACTGAAATCTGTATTCTAGATTTATAGCATAATCCAAATGCGCGTGAACACGCGCGCGTAACTTTAATAACAATCTCGCTATGGATGATGCATGTCAGACGGTACGGGTCTGAAGAACCGGGGCCACTCCCACGCCGATGTGGATGAACGCCGTGCTGCGGTCGAACAGTACGCCGGGGTCAGCCTCGAACGGATCGCCAAATACTGCTTCAAAGCAGAGGATGCCGCGCACAATGTCGAAAACATGATCGGCGCCGTACAGATCCCGCTCGGCTATGCAGGGCCAATTCATATCGCTGGTGAATACGCCGAGGGCGATTTCCTGGTCCCGCTGGCCACCACTGAGGGCGCTTTGATCGCTTCGGTGTCCCGCGGAATGTCGGTCATCACCGCGGCCGGCGGCACCCGGACAAAGATATTCAGAGATTATATGACCCGCGCCCCGGTGTTCCGGGTTCGGGACCTGGCCCACACCTGCCAGGTGCTGGAATGGCTGGATGCCCACGAAGATGAGGTCAAGGCCGCTGCCAACGCGACCACCTCCCACGGCAAACTGTGCCGGATCGAACGGTTTCCGACCGGCCGGAATCTGTACCTGCGGTTCTCCTTTGAGACCGGCGATGCCATGGGTATGAACATGGCCACCATTGCCTCCGAGGCCGCCGGCCGTTATATCGAAAAAGAGACCGGCGCGGTCATGGTCTCGGTATCCGGCAATCTTTGTAATGACAAGAAGCCCGCCGCGATCAACATGATCGAGGGCCGGGGCAAGACCGTGGTCGCCGAGGCCCTGATCCCCGCCGCCCTGGTCGAGCAGAAACTGCACACAACCGCGGCCGCCGTGGTCGAGACCAATATCCGCAAGAACCTTATCGGATCCTCGTTGGCCGGTGAACTCGGCGCCAACGCTCACGCGGCCAACATGGTCGCGGCGCTGTACCTGGCCACCGGCCAAGATCCGGCGCAGGTAGTCGGCGGCAGCCTGACACTGACAGACTGCGAGGATGTGAACGGCGATCTGTACATCAGCGTGCGGATTCCGGCCGTCGAAGTCGGCACCGTCGGCGGCGGCACCGGTCTGCCCACACAGGCCGAGGCCCTCAGCATCATCGGTTGCAGAGGGGCCGGTAAGGCCCGGAAGTTCGGGGAGATCGTGGCGGCCACCGTGCTGGCTGGCGAACTTTCCACGCTGGCAGCCCAGGCCGCCGGTCAACTGGGCAAAGCACATCAGGAATTGGGACGGGATAAGAAATGCCAGTAATCAACTTCAGTTACAAAGATTTGGTCGGACTAATGGGAAAAGACGTGTCCCAGGAGGAGATTCTCAAACAGATTCCTCTCATCGGCTCGGATATCGGCGACAACGTCGCCGGTACCGATGCCATGTCGGTGGAGTTCTTCCCGAACCGCCCGGACATGTACAGCGTCGAAGGCATCGCCCGCGGCATGCGGGCGTTCCTGGGAATTAAACCGGGCCTGCAAACCTACACAGTCGGCGATTCTGACATCACCGCCGTTGTCGATCCCAGCGTCAGGGAGGTCCGGCCGTGCTTCCTGTGTGCGGCCGTGTTCAATGTAAGAATCAACGACGAGGCCCTGCGCTCGATGATGGAACTGCAGGAAAAACTGCACATTACCGTCGGCCGTAAACGGTCAAAAGTCGCCATCGGCATCCACGACCTCGACAAGGTGACCCCGCCGTTCACCTATCATGCCGTCGACCCGCACAGTATCCGCTTCGTGCCGCTGGCCAAGACTGAGGAGATGGACCTGGCCGAAATTCTCGAGAAGCACGAGAAGGGCAAGGCCTACGCCCATCTGCTGGACGGATACACGAAGTACCCCATCATCACTGATGCCACGAATCGGGTGCTGTCGTTTCCGCCGATCATCAACGGGGCGCTTACCGCAGTCACCACACAGACCGCCAACCTCTTCATCGACGTCACTGGTTTCGACTGGAAGGCCGTGGAGACCTGCCTCAACGTCGTCGTCACCTCGCTTGCCGAACGCGGCGGCCAGATTTGCCGTGTCAATATGCAGGGTATCGATATCAGCGATCCGCCGCGGCTGGACCCTGTCCGCCGGACGGTCTCGCTGAGCGACTGCAACCGCTTCATCGGAATTCCGCTTGCAGGCGAACAGGCCGTGACTGCCCTGCGCCGGATGGGGATGGACGGCTCCTGCGAGGGCGATAAACTTACCGCCGTCATCCCGGCCTACCGGGCCGACATAATGCACGACGTGGACATTTACGAGGACGTCTCCATCGGCTACGGGTTCGAGAAATACGGTAGACGGGACCGGCCGCTGGACCAGACGTTCGGCGCACTGCTGCCCGAGACCGCTTTCGGCGAGAATGTCAAGGATATCCTGGTCGGTCTCGGATACACCGAACTGACCACTCTTACCCTGAGCAACCAGCGGGAAGAGTTCGAGATCTCCGGCCTGCCGGCGGTGGAGACTGTCAACGTCACCAACCCGATCACCGAGGACCATACCTGTCTGCGCGCCTATCTGATGCCCAGTCTGATGCGTATACTGCGGCACAACAAGCACCGCGATCTGCCCCAGCAGATTTTCGAAGTCGGCTTCGTGGTCCGGGACCAGAAGACCGTCCTGCATCTCTGTGCGCTCAAAGCAGCTTCCAAGACCCCGTTCACTGAGGCTAAATCATTTACCGAGTCGGTCCTGCGCGAGCTCGGCACCGACTACGCCTTCCAATCCTGCAACTACCCGACGTTCATACCCGGCCGCGGTGCTTTGATCACCGTCGGCGGCCAGCAGCTGGGATTCTTCGGCGAGGTGGCCCCGAAGGTCATCACCGATTTCGAGATGACACACCCCATACTGATGCTGGAACTGGACCTGAGCAGCCTGATTGCTGCCCGCACCGGAAAGCTGATATGATGCAGATTGGCGACGTTTTCCCACATTTCGTCCTTGCAGACGAAAACGGCGAGACCGTCGATTCGGCCGGACTGACCGGACTGCGGTATGTGGTGTTCTTCTACGCGAAGGACCGGACCACCGGTTGTACCAAAGAAGCCCAGGACTTCACCGCCCTGTATCCCAAGTTCATGCTGCGGAACATCCCGCTCTTCGGCATCAGCGGCGATTCCCCGGCATCGCACCAGAAATTCATCGCGGCTGCCGGCCTTAAGGTCAAACTGCTGGCCGACCCGGACCATCTTTTCGCCAAAAAGTGCGGGGCATTCGGGCTGAAGATGATGTACGGCAAGCAGGTGGAAGGCACCATCCGCTCCACATTCCTTGTCGGCCGCGACGGCCGGATCGAAGAGATCTGGACCAAAGTGAAGGTGGACGGCCATGCCCAGAAGGTCCTGGACGCCGCCCTGTCCCATTTCCGTCACGAACAGGTCCCCGAATGATCACAGGATCTTATCCAGTTCTTTCAGTATTGCGTCGGCGTCACCGACGACAATCTCGTCGGCCACTTCGCCGATACGGGCCTCCGGATCGGTATTGACCGACACGATCCGTTTGGCCGAGGCAATGCCTGCAAGATGCTGGACCGATCCGGAGATGCCGAAGGCCAGGTACAGGTCGGGCGCGACGCTGCGGCCGGACTGCCCAACCTGCCGGGAAGCGGGGAACCAGCCCTTTTCTACCAGTTTCCGGGAGCAGCAGACCATGCCGCCCAGTTTCCGGGCGACCGATTCGGCAACCGGCAGCGAGGTCTTCTTCACACCGGCGCCCAGTGCCACCAGTACCTTTGCCTTGCAGATATCGTCGTCAGCCGCGGCAACGACAGATTCGCTGCTGACGATGTCCTTCCAGGCCTGGCCGCAGTACTGCCAGTAAATGACGGTACCTTCACGGCCGGGTTCGGGCGCCGGCAGCGGAAAGGTGCCCGGCCGGACGGTGGCCATCTGCGGATAGGTCGTGCACTGTATGGTGGCCAGCAGGTTGCCGCCGAAGGCGGGCCTGGTCATCAGCAGGTCACGGTCCTTTACTTGCAGACCGGTGCAGTCGGCAGTAAGGCCGGTGTCCAGCAGGGCCGCGGTGCGCGGTGCCAGTTCCCGACCCCGCGGAGTGGCGCCCATTAGGATGGCCGCGGGTTCAATGCGCACAGCAATCTGCGCCAGCGCCTCGGCATAGGCTTCGGGCTGGAAACGGACCATCCGGCGTTCGTGGACCTCATAAAGGGTCTCGACACCGTAGGAGAAGATCTCGGGATAGAGCGGTTTGAGCTCAATGTGTCCGAATATCACCCCGAATACCCGCGAATTATCCAACTGCCGAACGCGGCCGAGGATCTCCTTTGATACGTCCGCCAGGCAGGGGGTGCCGTCGGGCGTATGTTCGATTTCCAGCCAAACCAGGGTACCGTCCGCCCGAGACTGGTTAAGCTTATAACGTTCGAGCATGCCGGGCGGCAGACCGCCCTTGCTGCTGCTACAGACCCCGCCGGAACAGGAACCGTTGGGGCAAGAATCGCAACCCGTTCAGAGCACCTCCTTCAGGAAGAGGGCCGCTTTGACCGGGTCGGTGCCGTCAGTGACCCGGCCGGTCCGTTCGGTACGGACGGTCTGAGTGCTGACGATCTTGGTACGTGAGCCCCGCAATCCGACCGAAAAGGTTCCCAGCATCAGATCCACCCGGCCCAGGGTGGTGATAGGGATCTTCTGTGCATCCAGAAACCGCTGGATCGAGGGCAGGCGGCGGTTGAGATCGCCTTCGGCCACTGAAAGCACCGCCACAGCCGGTACCCGGCAGGTACGGATCTCATCCCCGTAATCCTGCACAACGGTGAACCCGCTGTCCGCACGGGACAGTTCGGTCACATAGCAAAACTGCGGCACCTGCAACTGGGCCGCCAGTTCGGCCGGTACTTCGCCGGTGTCACCGTCGGCGGCCTGCTTGCCGCAGAGGACCAGACCCGCATCGGGCGCGAACCGCTTAACGAAGACGGCCAGGGTCCTGGCGGTAGCATGGACGTCCGCACCGGCAAAAGCCTGGTCGGACAGTAGAAAGGCCTCGTCCGCCCCGATCTCCAGACAGCGGCGGAGCGTCTCTGCGGCCTGCGGCGGCCCCATGGTAACAACGGTAATTATGTCGCCGGGCCGTTTCACGGCAAGCGCAGTCTCAAGCGCGTGTTCCGCATACGGGTCCAGGATTGCCGGGACGCCCTGCCGGATCAGGCTGCCGTTCTCGTCGACCTTAATCAGGGTTGTGTCGGGGACCTGCTTCACTGCCACTACAAATCTCATCTGACCACCATGTTTCCGGGACTCAGGATCCACTGCGGGTCCATCGTCTCCTTGACCTTGCGGATATCGGCCACGCCTTTTTCGCCGTACATTAACCGAATGTAGTCGGTCTTCAGTTTGCCGATGCCGTGTTCAGCACTGGGCGACCCGCCGAGGGCAATGACGCGTTCCGCCAGTTCGGTGTAAGCCTTTTTGGCCTCAACCAAGTCGTCCATGTTCTTGAGAACAATCTCCACATGGGGGTGTCCGTTCCCGATGTGCCCGAATATCACATATTCCAGGCCGTGCCGCTTCAGTACTTCGTCGTAGGCGGCCATCATCTCGTCGAGCCGGTCCAAGGGCACTGACATGTCGGTCCCCATCTTGTGGATGCCCGGCGAAGTGCCTTTCAGCCGGGCTACGTACTCGAAGATGGTCTGCGGGACCGAGTGCCGGAAGGCAAAGAACCGTTCCCGGTCTTTCAGTTCGTAGCCGCACCAGCTGCGGTCGAGGCTGCCGCCATGGGCGGCAATGAGCGGCGCCAGTTTGGCGTACTGCACCGGAAGGTCCGGACCGTACAGCAGATCGAAGAACAGGGCCGAACCGGCATAGTCCGGAAGATCGGGCATGTCGGTGAAGCGGGGGTCGTCCTTCCGGGAGGCCCGAATCAGGTTAAGGGAGCCGGAATCAAAGAACTCCAGAAACTCAGGCATGACGCCGCAGTTCTGGAAGTCACGGGCGAAGGCATAGGCATCGCGGTCGCCCGGAAAGAACACGATGTTGGATATCAGCGGGTGGGCAGGGGCCAGCCAGACGTCGGCCTCGGTGATGATGCCGAAGATGCCCTCGCTGCCGGCGAAAAGGTCAACCGCATCCATGTTGTCCTCAGTCAGCATGCCGGCGGTGTTCTTTACCTGACGATTGTATTGGTAAGAAGGCAGCTGGACTTCCCGGGGGCCGTCGGCAAAGGGTACTGTCAGACGCCGGCCGGCCGCCTGCAGCTGGCCGCGGACCAGGTCGAGGACACTGCCGTCGCTCAGTACAACCCTCACCCGCCGCACCCAGTCCCGGGTGGGACCGTACTTGAAGGTCCGAGGGCCGGAGGCATTGGTGGCGATGTTGCCGCCGATAGACCCGTTCAGTTCGGTCGGATCAACCGGGTAGAAGAACGGCTCGTTTTCGGAGGTCAGGGCCTCGGTAGCACCGGGTGTGACGGACGGCAGGACCGCGTAGCCCTTCTTCCGCATGAACTCGTTGAGCTGCCGGACAGTCACGCCGGGCTGGACCCGCAGGAAATAGCCCCTTTTGTCGTGGCCGACGCCCGTGACCCGGTCCATTCTCTCTGTGGTAAGTACGTCTCCGCCTTCGGGCACGCCGCCGCCGCACATGCCGGTCCGCATTCCCTGGACGGTCAGCGGGACGCCGGAGGTGGCCGCTTGCTTGACCGCAGCGACGACATCGGCTTCGCTGTCCGGGACCAGCAGGCGGGAGCCGTACCCGCGAATCTTGCATTCGTCAATCAGATAAGGGGAATCAGGTTCTATTTCGCGAATGTGAAGCAACTTTTTCACCTCCGATGCGGGGGATCATGGCTGCAATCACGGCCTGCCGGGTCAGGGCCTTCCGGTCCAGCAGTCCGTCGCTGAGCAGTCCGACCGCACCCTGCTGCCGGCCGACCTCGCTGCCTGGCCACATTTTGGAAATGGCCTGGCCGACCGTCAGACCGCCCCGAACAAGTTCCGCAACCGCCGGAGGATAGCAGAAACCCGGGCCGATCCCGACGGTCAGCCGTCCCTCGCGGTCTATGACCGCGCAGTACTGGAAATCATAAAGACCCTCGGCCCGCTCGAACACACCGGCCTCGATGCCGACGCCCAGGTCGTGATCGCCGATCGCACCTTCGGCCCGGTGGACGGCCCCGGTGCGGGTCATGTCCTCGAACGGCTGTTCCGGGACGCTGCTTGGCACGTCGACCGCCGTGATACGGACAGACCCGAAGATCTGTTCCATGACCTCCCGGACCGCTTCGACCTTGACAGGATTGCAGGATCCCACTGCAATGCTCACGCCGCCGGTGGCCCCGTCGCGGCCGTAGCGCCCGGCCATAATCGCCGAGGCACTGATCTTGAAGCCGTCAGCGGCCATTACCATGGGCACTACATCGATCTTCAGCGGAGAGACACCCCGGGCGGCCCGGTCCCGGTTGATTTCCTCGGCACCGGGAACGGTCTCGGCCGACACTACGAGAACGCCGACCCGGTCCATCTGGGCCCGCGGGCCGTAAACATCGTACAGTACGAATAATTTCCAGGGCTTACCCATGCCGTGGAGATACTCTTCCAACGCCTGCCGGCGGAGGTAGAGCGGATTGCAGACCTGCCGACCGCGGGCAGCCATCTCGTCGCTGGTAATACCGACTATGACCTCGTCACCGAGCTTGAAAGCCCGCTGGATCAGTGCGCAGTGGCCGTCGTGCAGGACATCGAAAGTACCGGCCACGGCCGCGATCAAAGCTCACACCCCGATGATTATAACAGCCGCGATAGTGACGATCCAGACCACGGCGATGAACAGCATGTATCTCCGGATCTTCTTCTTGGCCGCAGCACCGTCCTGCTGTTTGCATTCCTCGCAGCAGTAATCACCCTCGCCGACGAACGCTCTGCCGCACTTGCGGCAGTGCCGGTGCTGGGGGATCTTAACAGGGTGGTCTTCCATACAGCGAGATATACGCCCGCGATAAAATAGTTATTCGCGCGGGACCACGGCCTGCTGGCGGTCCAACTCGTTTTGGACCAGGATAAGGCACTGGTCGGCGTGAAGGCTCAGTGGCCCGACATTGATGCGGGCGGGGTCGTGGGTCAGCAGCAGCCCTTCCTCCTCCGCGGTCAGGTCGTGATTGTCGCCAAGCACGAATATTGGGTTCTCGGGGAAGGTGAACTGCCGGCAGTCCGTGCCGTCCTCCTTCAGATACACGAAGGAACCTTTCGGGGCCAGTTCAGTTAGTACGTCGGCAAACGAACGCCGGGAGACATAAACGCCCGGCGAGGAGTTGGCCTCGCCGCCCGGCGGTATCTTCTTTAGCAGGGCGTTGCGGATGAGTGAGGCGGTACTCCGCTCATCGGGATTGAGATAGCGTACCCGCTGGCCGTCGAAACGGACGGTCTTGGGCGGATCCTCGCCGCCTTCCAAGACCAGGTACACCTCGGCGTCCTTCCGCAGATTGTGGCTGAGACAGAACGCAGCGGTCACGCAGCGGACCAGAATGTCCAGCCGTCCGGCGCCGCCGGCGATGTCATCGAGCTTGAAATTGCCGTCGGTATAGGCCTTGTGACCGGTGATGACAAAGTAGCGCATCAGGAGGCCGTCCCGTCGTCGCCTTCGTCCTTGAAGTCGTCCGGATTCATGCCGCCGAGCTGCTTCATCATCTTCTTCCGCATCTTGCGGTCCTTTGAGACGGTACCCATCATTTTACGGCTCTGGTTGTACTGCTTGAGCAGGTCGCGGACCTCTTTGGGGGCTACACCGGCGCCGCCGGCGATCCGGTCTATGCGGGACCCTTTTATCAGGTTCGGCTCGTCCTTCTCCTGGACGGTCATGGAGTCCATGATCACCCGGTATTTCGCCAGCCGGGCCTGGGAAGCGTCGAAATCGATCTTATCCTCCATGTTGCTCATGCCGGGCAGCATACCGACCAGTTTCTTAAGCGTCCCCATCTTGGAGACCGCCTTCATCTGCTGATACATATCGGTAAGGGTGAAGCGGCCGGACATGATGTTCTTGGCCAGCTGTTCCATGTCGTCGCTCTGGCCGACCTCGGTCTTGGCCAGCTCTACCAGGCCCGCCAGATCGCCCATGCCCAGCAACCGGGAGATGAACCGGTCGGCATCGAAGGGTTCCAGGTCGCGGATGTGCTCGCCGGTACCAATGAACACGATGCGTGCGTCGGTGGTGGCCACAGCGGACAGAGCACCGCCGCCTTTGGCGGTGCCGTCCATCTTGGTCAGGATGACCCCGGTGACCCCGACAGCCTTGTTGAAGGCGTCTGCCTGGGGTCCGGCCTGCTGACCGACCTGGGAATCGAGCACCAGAATGCACTCTTCTGGCCGGGAGACATCGGCGATGTCCTCCAGTTCTTTGATCAGGTCGGCCTCGAGTGCGTGCCGGCCGGAGGTGTCGATGATACGGACCTGCCGGTCCTTTAATTTCTCGAGCCCGTGCTTAGTAATCTTGACCGCATTTTTCTCGCCGGGCTCGCCGTAGACGTCGGCCCCGACCTTCTCGCCCAGCTGTTTCAATTGGTCATAGGCGGCCGGCCGGTAGACGTCGGCCCCGATCAGGCCGACGGTGAACCCTTTCTTGATGAAATAATTGGCCAGTTTGCCGGCCGTGGTGGTCTTACCCTGACCGTACAGACCGACCAGCATGATGGTCTGCGGCTTCAGGGCCAGCGGCTCGCCGTTCTTGAGCAGGGCGACCAATTCCTCATAGATGACTTTGGTCACATGCTGCTTCATCGTCTTACCTGCGGCGGGTTTCTCGTTGAGTGCCCGTTCCTGGACCCGGTTCGTCAACTGGAGGACCAGCTGCACGTTGACATCGGCCTGCAGCAACGCACGCTGCAGTTCTTTGGACACATCCTTGATGAGGTTCTCATCCACGGATGCCGATCCGTTGATCTTGTCCAGAACCCCTCTGAGGGATTTTCCCAATCCGTCCATCGCCATTGTTCAACCCATGGGGCGGACGCTATATAATTACTTTTAACAGAAAGGTGGCGGAACATCGGACAAAAGCAACGCTGTGGCCGAGCCAGGCAGATGAAAGGAAAACGAGTAAAAGGGGGTCAGGCCAGCCAGTCAGAAGGGATGGGATGCACTCTACGGGACTAGCCTAACCGTATACTCTCATTAGTTACGTTTTATTTAAACATTCGCTGGATTGACAGTACCTTTTGACACTTAAAACACAACGAAACAACCAAAACAGCAAAGGCGCAGGGGCCGTCCAACCTAGGGACAGGAGGCCCCGACACCCGACAGAGGAATCTTTGACTGCATACCGGCCTTCCCGGTTCAGGCCTTGGCCTCCTCGTCTGCGGCATCCCTCAGCTGCAGCCGGTGATAGATCAGTGCAAGTACGAAGGCCGCTCCGACAGCCAGGACTACGGTCGCTCCCGGCGGGGTGTCCAAGGCCAGTGCCGCGAACAGACCGATCACAGACATGATCATGCCCAGCACGGTGCTCAGCGCCATCAGGCTCTTCATGCTGTGAGTGAACAGATTGGCGGTGGCCACCGGGATGGTCATCAGAGCGATGATCATGATAATCCCCACCACATTGGCGACCAGGACACAGGTCACGGCGATCAGGATGTACAGGATCAGGTTCATCACCGTCACCCGAATACCCGAGAGGCGGGCTTGGACCTCGTCGAACGTCAGGATCTGAAGGTCGCGGAAGAGGAAAGCGACGATGGCAAGCACAGCGATGCCGACCGCGAACATTATGTACAGGGTAGAGGTGCCGACGAAGAGCACGTTGCCGAACAGGATCGTCTCAAACGAAGCGGGAGTAACCACCGAACGGTCCGTGAACTGTATGAAGATGACACCCAACGCCATTCCGACCGACCAGAGCACACCGATGACCGAATCCTGCCGGAGGTCCGTAATGCGGCGGCAGAGTACCATGATGACCGCGGCGACCACACCGAAGATCAGGGCGCCGACCATCGGGGTCATCCAACTGACCAGGAACACCGACATCATATAATAAGCGAAACCGACGCCGCCGAATGTGGTGTGGGCGATACCGCCGGTGACCGCCACCATCCGGTTGACGACCACATAGGTGCCGACGACCCCGCAGAGCAGACAGGCCAGCAGCGTGGCGGCAAACATGTTCTGGACCAGCGAGATTGACAGATAATCGAGAATGCTGTTGATCATAGGACGGTCTTCCCGCAACAGGTGTGGTCGTGCGTATCTCTAGCTGAGAAACGGAGGAACTCCGGCGGACAATGGAAACCCAGTTCTACCATCTCCTCGGTAATCTCCGGCCGGTCGCTGACGATGATCCGGCCGTTCACACAGGCCAGACGTTTGACGTCATGGGAAAGGCCTGTCATGTCATGGGTAATGAGCATGACCGCGACCCCTTCCAGGTTGGCTTTGCGCAGGATGTCATAGGTGCAGTCCTTCATAGACGGGTCCAGACTGGCGGTCGGTTCGTCCAACAACAGAACCTTCGGGTGAGGAGCCAGTGCCCGAGCCAGAAAAACCCGCTGCAGCTGGCCGCCGGAGAGGTCGCCGATCTTCTTGTGACGGAAGTTCTCCATCTCCGCGTATTCCATGGCCGCTTCGGCCATCTCCTTCTCTTCTTTGGAATAGAAAGGACGCAGGCCTTTGTGGACCCGCAGACCCATCAACACGACCTCTTCGGCCAGGATCGGGAAGGAACGGTCGAATGTACCGAACTGCGGGACGTAGCCGACGTTTTTCACGCCGGTCTCCGGACGTTCGCCCAGGACCTTCACGGTACCGTTCATCGGCGTCAGCAGGCCCAGGATGGCCCGGAACAAAGTGGTTTTGCCGCCTCCATTGGGACCGATCACAGCCAGAAAATCATCCGGCTTAAGGGTCAGATCGATGTTCCGCAGGACCGGCCGGCCGTTATAGCCGACAGTCAGGTCGCTGATCTCAATGGGGTCGGCCATTTGACTCACTCTGAAGACGTAGCGGTGAGGTCGCCCAAATATCCATCGAGATCGCCGATGAATTCAGTCAGAGCGGCCAACATATTTTCACTGGTAGGGTCGATGGTGTATACGGTGATTCCGTTCTTTTCCATGACCTCTTTGACCGCATCGGTGCTGCCTTCGTCAAATCCGGAGACAAAGATCGCCGAGCCGTTGTTGTTCTCGATGATCTCGATCGCCTTATCGGCGGTGACATCGCCGTTGGACTCGACGGAGACCATATCAAAGTAAATACCGTAGTCCGCAGCGTATTGTTGGAGGAAGTAGACCCAGGCCGGGTGCCAGACCATGACAACATACGGGGACTCCGCAGTGCTGGTTGTATACCTGTCGGCCAGCGCTTGCATAGCGTCGCCGACTTTCTCGGCGGCGGCAGTGTATCCTTCCAGGCCGGCAGCGTATTCGCCGGCATGGTCGGGGTTCAAGGCAGTCAGTTTTTCTTCAATGACCTTAGCCATCTCGGTCAGATACTCGGGGGAGGTCCAGATATGAGCGTCGTACTCGTCGCCCTCACCGTATTCTTCAGACATCATTCCGACATAGGCAATACTCTCGGACAGGTTGACGATCTCCACGGAATCGGGAATGTCCTCTTTGACATCTTCAAGGAAGGCCACCTCCCATTCGACATCTGTACCGACCTCGAAATAGACGGCCGAGTTGTATAGGTTGGCCACATTGGAAGGAGTGGAATAGACGACATGCGGGCTGGTACCGGCCGGCAACATAACCTCGACGTTGAAGTCATCGCCCGCGATATCTTCAATAATTTCGGCTTCCCAGCCCATAGTTACTGTAACAGTCTCACGGTCGTTGTTGTCCCCGTTGTTTTTGGAAAGAACAACGCCAGCAGCCGCGGCCCCGATAAGAACCACGATTGCGACAATGATCAGGAATATCGATGATTTTTTCATCAACATGCTCTAACAGATTCTGTTATTAAAAGATTACAATTATATTAATAATTAACATTTGAATTCAATGTTATTATTAATAACTATTGAGATATTAGTTATTAATTACCGAGCTTTAATTGGCCCAATCATAATAATCCGAGTCACAGCGACATTAGGGGCTGGCCTGACCGGGAATACCGGCCCGGCGCATTATAATCGGCACCAGAATCTGCGTGAACACGGCCATGATAATGACCGCCGCGTACAGATTGGTGGAGAACAGTCCGATCTCATGGGCCAAGGTAGCCACTATGATGGCAATGTCGCCCCGCGCCAATGTACAGATGGCAGTAAAGTTGGCTTGGGACTTTTCCATCCGGCATACCCGGCAGCCAGCGTAAGCCCCGACATACTTCGTCGCTAGTGCGACAACCACCAGCACTGCGGCCATGAGCAGGGCGTTCAGACCCATAACATCGAAGTGCAGCCGCAGTCCGACATAGATAAAGAAGAACGGCAGCAGGAACCGGGTCAGCGTGTCGAACTGCTCCCGGATGCGCGAAGCGGCTTCGTATTCGGCGAAGAACATTCCAGCTAAGAACGCTCCGACAATACCAGAGAGTCCCACCAGGTAGGAGCAGGCAGTCAGTCCGAAACAGACCAGGCAGGCCAGGACAAACCACTCGCTGCCTGGCCGGGGCACAGCGGAACAAAACCGGTCCAACAGGTCAGACCGGTGCGCCGCCTTGTGCCGCAGATGGGCCATGGCGGCGAAGACCGCTACAATGAAAACCAGAATGATCAGGATGTTCATCCACCAGGCGTGACCATGGACCGGACTGACCAGGTTGGTCACGACCGCCAGCAGGATCAGGCAGAGGATGTCGACGACGATAGAAATTCCAATGACCGTCTTGCCTTCCTGGGTGTCGGTCAGTTGATAGTACGAGAGCAGGTTCACGGTGATGGTCGTCGAAGAGGCGAACAGCGCCGTCCCCACCATGACCGCGGTGTTGGAGTCGCTGCCGAACAGGAAGTAGACCAGGAATCCGCCAAGGAACGGCACGGCGATGCTGAACAGAGCCACAATCAATGCCGTCCGTCCGATGTCCAGCAGTTCACTGAGCCGGGTTTCCAGTCCAATCCCGAACATCAGAAAGACCAGGCCGACCTGCCCCATGACATTGAGAAAATGATCGCTCTCCCCCTCCACTTCGGCGATATCGAAATGGATCAAACTGCTGAAAGAGGAACGAAAATCGTGAGGTTGATGAAAATGATGCCGGCCAGGATATAGCCGACCATTTCGGGTATCTTCGCCTTCTTCAGCAACATGCCCAGCGATTCCGCCAGGAACAGGAGCAGGAAGATCTGCACCATCAGATATCCGATTTCTTCCATCGCAGGTGAAAGAGACAACTGTGATATAAACAACATCCTCGGCCCCTGTCGCAGTCCTGCTGTTATCCCCAACAACGTTCCTATAAATGAATGTTGAAAACCGACTTGATTATACAGTATGCAAAATTGTCAAACGGTCGATAACTGATGAAATCATCAATCTGACCGTTAATGGCCAATTAGCTTAGAAATTTTAACTGTCCAGTAATTTAACGGCAATCAACTTGACCAAACAAGCATATACAAAAACAATCTCAAAACTCGTATGAGTCCGATTGCATTCCTCTTGCTATTTCCACTGGTGATAGCAATCCTGCTTCTGCTGATACGCAGCGACCGGGTCAGAGCCCCGCTAGTCTACGTATCGGCAACCGCGATCATTATTGCCTCCGTGTACACAGTATGCCGGTATCTGAACGACGGCACCACCATGTTCGACTTCTCCTGGGAGCCGCTGGGGACGTTGATGTTCGCGGTCGAGGTGATTCTGTGCATCACCGTGATCTGCCTGGGTTATAAATATAAAAAATGGGCCGCGCCGGTACTGGCCGTCATCCAGACCGCCATCGGAACCTGGTTCGAACTGACACAGGCAGGCGGCCTGACCGCGGACCACAACCTTTACATCGACGAACTGTCGATGATCATGGTGCTGATCATCGGCATCATCGGTAGCCTGATTACTGTTTACGCAGTCGGTTACATGAAAGATTTTCAGGCCCACGACAAAAGCAAAGATCGGCGGCCCTGGTTCTTCTTCGTGATGTATGTCTTCCTTTCAGCCATGTTCGGAATCGTGCTTTCGAACAACCTCATGTGGATGTTCTTCTTCTGGGAGATTACCACCTTCTGCTCCTTCTTCCTCATCGGCTACACCCGGACCGACGAGGCCATCCACAACGCTTTCCTGCAGCTGAAACTGAACATCATCGGCGGAATCGCGTTCATCGTTGCCATCGCGGTGTTCGTCTGCGACCAGCATGTCGTGGAAATGGACAAGCTGCTGGAGTGCGGCCTTTCCGGCATCGATGTAGTGCTACCTGTGGCCTTGCTCTGTTTGGCAGGCATCGTCAAAGCCGCGCAGATGCCGTTCCAAAGCTGGTTGCTCGGTGCCATGGTGGCTCCGACCCCCACCTCCGCGCTACTGCATTCGTCTACCATGGTCAAGGCAGGGGTGTTCCTGCTACTGAAACTGGCACCGTTGCTGGGTAAAGACATTGTCGGCTATGCAGTCATGACCGTCGGGGCGCTCACTTTCCTGCTGGCTTCGATGGCGGCTGTTTCCCAGAGCAATGCCAAGCGGGTCCTGGCCTATTCGACCATCGCCAATTTGGGTCTTATCGTGGCCTGCGCCGGTGTCGGGACCTACGAAGCAGTCTGGGCCGGTATCCTGCTCATGATTTTCCATGCCATCACGAAATCGCTCATGTTCCTCAGCGTCGGTACAGCGGAACACCATATCGGCAGCCGGAACATCGAGGACATGGACGGCCTGTTCGAGCGCATGCCCAGACTCGCCGCGATCATGATCATCGGCATAGCCGGCATGTTCCTGATTCCGTTCGGTATGCTGATCTCCAAGTGGGCCGCGCTCACCACTTTTGTCGAGTCCGAGAACCTGGTGCTCATAGCCTGCCTGATCTTCGGCAGCGCCGTGACCTCCTTCTACTGGACCAAGTGGCTCGGCAAACTGGTCGGCGTTGTAGCCCACTGCGAGAACGTTGAGAAGACCGTACACAAGGACGAATGGGCAGTGCTGGATATCCTGACCGTTTTGGTCATCGCAGTCTGCTTCGGCTTCCCGCTACTCTCCGAGTACATTGTCTCGCCGTACCTGATCCATGTCTTCGGCAACCCGCCGGAAGCGTTCCTGGCAATCTTCGGCACCGAGTATGTCTGGATCCTGCTTGCCATGTTGGCCCTGCTGATCATCCTGCCGATCGCGCTCCTCAACAAGTCGAAGAAACCGCAGAGCTCCATATACATGGCCGGCCTGAACAACGGCGACAACCAGAGTTACACCGGTTCCATGGGTGCCACCGTCAATGTCACGCTGCGTAACTGGTACATGGAGTCGTGGTTCAGTAATGACAGGATGGACAAGATCGGAGTCGTCATGACCGTGCTGGTCATCGTGGTGACTTTCGCCTTGGTCCTGGCGGGGGTGACTCTATGAACTGGTATTCGCTGATCGGAGTGGCCCTGTTCCTGTTGCTGGCACCGGCGATCGGTTGCCTGCTGTCTGGAATCGACCGGAAGATTACGGCGCGGATGCAGCGGCGGGTCGGTCCGCCGGTCCTCCAGCCGTATTACGATGTGCGCAAGCTGATCGAAAAGGACCAGTTGGCCGTCAACAAGGTCGTAGACTACTATGTGCTGTGCTCGTTCCTGTTCACGATCTTTGCGGGCTGCATCTTCTTCGCCGGCGGTGACCTGCTGATAGTGGTGTTCACCTCGACCCTGGCCGATGTGTTCCTGGTACTGGCCGCCTACTCGTGCAACTCGCCGTACGCCCAGGTGGGCGCTCAGCGGGAGATCTACCAGCTGATGGCCTACGAGCCGATGCTCCTGCTGACCATGATCGGGTTCTACCTGGCCAAGGGCAGCTACCAGATGTGGGACATCCTTACCGGCAGCGGCGTGGCGCTGTGGCCGATGCTGGGCCTGTTCTTCGGGTTCCTGTTCATCCTGACCATCAAGTTCCGCAAGTCGCCGTTCGATCTGAGCACGTCCGAACATGCGCACCAGGATATCGTCAAGGGTCTGACCACGGAGTTCTCCGGCAAGACCCTGGCAGTGTTCGAAGTTTCGCACTGGTTCGAGACTGTGCTGCTGCTCGGCGTCGTGTTCCTGTTCTTCGCGAACGGCACGCTCTGGAGCTACATCCTCGGCCTCATCTTTGCGTTCCTGTCGTTCTTCCTGGAGATCATCATCGACAACAGTTTCGCCCGGATGAAATGGCAGGTGGTCCTGAAGAGTTCCTGGGCGGTTGCGGCCGTCCTCGGTCTGATCAACATCGCCCTGTTGCTGTGGGTACTGTAAGGAGGGAAATGACATGACATATCTGACAAAATCACCGTGGATCCTGCACTACGACGGCTCCAGCTGCAACGGTTGCGACATCGAGGTACTGGCGAGCCTAACGCCGGTCTATGACATCGAGCGGTTCGGCATAATCAACACCGGCGATCCAAAGCAGGCCGACATCCTGCTCATCACCGGCTCTGTCAACGCTCAGAGCATCTCGGTCGTGAAACAGCTTTACGACCAGATGCCCGGGCCGAAGGTAGTGATTGCGGTCGGCATCTGCGCCTGCACCGGCGGTGTGTTCCGCCACTGCTACAATGTCCTGGGCGGTGTCGACAAAGCCATCCCGGTCGACGTCTACGTTCCAGGCTGTGCGGCCCGTCCGGAAGCGATCATCGATGGCGTCGTCAAAGGCCTTGCCATCCTGGCTGAGAAAGAGAAAGCGGAAAAAGAAGGAAAAGGCAAGGCGGCTACGGCCGCTCCGCCTGCCGCGGAGGCAAAACCATGATCCATTCGTACAAAGAACAGCACATCACGGCCCTGACTCCCGATGCCATCGAGAGCAAAGCCGACGAGATGAAAAAGGCCGGCTACCGCATTGAGCAGATCTGCGCCCGGTCGAAGGACGGGGTCACCACCCTGCTCTACTCGTTCGACAAGGATTTCGACCTGCAGAACTTCCGGGTAACCGTCCCCCAGAACATGACCGCTCCCAGCATCTCCAAGTACTATTGGGCGGCGTTCATCTACGAGAACGAGGTCCACGATCTGTTCGGTGTTACTTTCACCGGCCTGGTATTGGACTACAAGGGCAATTTCTTCAAGCTGGAAAAGCCCACGCCCTGGAAGACCGAGCCGAAGACTGCCGAAGGAGGTGAATGACATGGGAAAAAGAACCATTGTACCTTTCGGTCCGCAGCATCCCGCTCTGCCGGAACCGATCCATCTGGATCTGGAACTGGACGGCGAGAAGGTCGTCCGGGCAGTGCCTTCGCTAGGATTCATCCACCGGGGCCTAGAGAAACTGGTAGAAAAGAACGACTACAACGCCATGAACTACATCATGGAGCGGGTCTGCGGCATCTGCAGTTTCGGCCACAGCTGGGGTTACTCCGGCGCGGTCGAAGGACTGATGGGCATTGAGGTCCCCGAACGGGCCCAGTACCTGCGGACCATCTACCTCGAACTTTCGCGGATGCACAGCCATCTGCTCTGGCTCGGCCTGCTGGCCGACGGGATGGGCTTCGAGAGCCTGTTCATGAACTGCTGGCGGATCCGGGAACAGATTCTGGACATCTTCGAGGCGACCACGGGCGGGCGGGTCATCCTGTCATTCACCAAGGTCGGCGGCCAGCACCGCGACATCTCCGACGAGACCCTGAAGAAAATCGCCGACAAGGTCACAACCCTGCGGCCAGAGCTCAAACGTATCTGCGACGTGTTCATCGATGACGAGTCGGTAAAGAACCGGATGTGCGGAGTCGGCAAGGTCTCTACCGACGAAGCAGTCGAACTGGGCGCGGTCGGTCCCACTGCCCGCGGTTCGGGGGTTAACAACGATGTCCGCTGTACAGGTGTCGGCAAGTACGAGGAGCTCGGCTTCGCGCCGATACTGGAAAAGGACGGGGACTGCTATTCCCGCTGCAAAGTACGGGTTAAAGAGGTCTTCCAATCCATTGACATCATCTGCGCGGCCGTGGCCAAGATTCAGGCCGGACCGGTCAGTGTGCCGGTCAAAGGTCCCGCTCCGGAAGGAGAATACGTTATGCGGATTGAACAGCCCCGCGGCGATGCTTTCTACTACGTAGTCGGCAACGGTACCAAATATCTCGACCGGGCTCGGGTCCGGACCCCGACCGATGCGAACATCCCGATGATTGTCAAAGTCCTGCAGGGTTGCGATCTGAACGACGTTTCCATGATCGTGCTGACGATCGATCCCTGTGTCAGCTGCACGGAGAGGTGAAAACATGCCGAAAATGATCAGAAATGTGCTTTCGAGCCTGTTCAAAAAGCCTGCCACCGCCATGTACCCGGTCAAAAAACGGGAATGGTACGCGGCCACCCGGGGCCACATCGAAATCGATCAGGACAGGTGCATTCTCTGCGGGATATGCTCCCGTAAATGTCCCGCCAGCGCCATCACCATCGACAAAACAGCCCGGACCTGGACCATCGACCGGATGGCCTGTGTCCAGTGCGGTTACTGTGCCGAGTCCTGCCCGAAGCAGTGCCTGACGGTGAAGAACGAATACACCGCTCCGGATACGGTCAAGGTCACCTACACCGTGACTGTGCCGGCCAAGCCTAAGGTCCCGACCGAAACACCCTCGAGCTGAACCAAACCGCTTATTCCGACCCCGGGGCCAGCATGGTCCCGGGCGCCGTTTTGATTTATACAGAAACAACGTTCTCTACGGTCATCAGCCTCTCGGCTAACACGTCACCGTAGACCGCCCGGTCGACCTCGAGTGCCAACGCCGGCATCAGCACACCCCCGGACAGCTTGAAGGTAACCCGGCCTTTCCGTCAGTTACAGTCCAAGCCCGTAAAAGTTCCGCGGTTCTTCACTAAAATCTGGACGATACTCTCCGGGATGAACTTGGTCATCTGACTTTTGCAGGTCCCAAAGTTTACGCAGATCTGCTTAAGCGAACGGCATTCATGACTGCGACCATCAGTGTGAGAGACCGCCGCACACAACCGACTGAGATCTCCGCCTGTCTGTCCTTGACGTACTGTTCGACGGGCCCGATCATCGATTTGATACAAACGATACGTTTGAACTCGGACTGAACATGCCGATTTAAATCGCCGTTGTCGCATTAACGAACTCTTGTGACAGCGCCTTCAATTATCGCCGCCAAACTAGGAAAAAAACCTGCCCCGACAGACCGGGGCAGGAAAAAGGGTTTGATGTAAAGTTTCAGAGGTAACCGGACTTCTGCAGGGTCATCAGGTCTTCGGTGCTCAGCTTCTCGCCGTTCTTGAACTTCTCGAAGATCTCCTTGGCCTCTTTCTTGGACTCGACATCCGCGCGCTTCTTGCGGGCCATGAACTTCTTGTTTTTGATACCGTCAGCGCTTCTGCTGATCTCGTGCACGGACTTGATCTGCTCGATATGCAAGCGGTGCTCCTCATCGGCAGCCTGCTTACATTCGACGAACTTCGCCTGCGCGGCGTCAGCTTCCTTGCGTAGAGCATCGGCCTGCTGGTAGAGCGAGAGCATCTTGTCATGGGCTTCCTGAGCCTGTTCGGCGTTGACAGAGACCTCGTGGTGAGCCTCTTCGGCCTTGGCCTTGGCGTCGCGGAGCTGTTGGACCAAATCGCGGATGGCGTCATCACCCTCATCGGTCTTTTCCTTCTCTTCGATCTGCCGGGCGAGCACAGAGATCTGCTTCACGAGGGCTTTCTCTTTGTCAGCCTCCATGGACTGGGTCTCCTGAGTGCGCTCCAGGCGCTCAAGCTCTCTCTTCATCTGGCTGACGGAAACCTCGCCGTTACGGTCATCGGAGGGCTCGGGCCGGAGCTGGCGGATCTTATCCTTCAGTTCGGAGACCTTGCCGTTCCACTCGTCCCGGACGGTTTTAACTTCACGGACCTTTTGGTTGAATCCGTCACGGACTTCGCGGTTCTTGCCGGCCTCATCCACAAGAGCACGGACCTGGGCATTGAGCGCGTCCCGCTTGTTCTTCCAGTCCTTGGTCTCAGCGTTAAGCTCATCCCGTCTGATCCGGTGCTTCTCAGCATCGTTGTTCAGCTCGGCCCGCTGTTCTTCAAGGTCCTTCAGTTTGGCTTTCTCAGCTTCGGTCGGCTCGCCGTCATCGTTCTCATCGGCGGCAGTCTCCGCAGCAGGAGCAGTCGGCTCAGCAACGAGCTGCTCAACGGCAACCTGCTCAGCCTGCGGCTCAGCAACAGTCTCCTGCTTCTCTTCCTGAGAATCGACCTGATTTACGTCCTCCACATCTACCATAAAAACATCACTCATTAGTCATACCGACCATGATTCAAAGCATGGTCCACTTTGAACCACTCTATAGGCGGGTTCTTTATAAGCATTTCTGATAAGTCGGGTGCCAGTGCCTGGGTGTTCCGCGGACAGTGAAACGGTGCCCGTATAAAAGATATAAATAAACATACTGAATCCGACGCCGTGAGTTAACATGAGCGATTACGTCTGTCCCCTTGATTACCGCTACGGCCGGCCAGAAATGAAAGCCATCTTCTCCGAGAAGAGCCGTATCGAATATCAGATGCAGGTAGAGGCTGCCCTGGCCCGGGCTCATGCCGCGCTCGGCGAGATCAGCGAGGCCGACGCTGCCGAGATCTCTCGCGTGGCGGGAGCGGATGTGGTTAAGGTCGAGCGGATCAAAGAGATCGAGAAGGAGACCAACCACGACCTTATGGCCATGGTGCGGGCGATGACCGAGCAATGCCACGGCAACGCCGGCAAGTATGTCCATCTGGGCGCCACCTCCAATGACATCGTCGACACTGCGACCGCACTGCAGATCAAAGCGGCCCTGGCCATCGTTGCACAGGATGTGGACACTCTGCTGCTGACCTTGGCTAAATTGGCCAAGAAGGAACGGGACACCCTCGAGATCGGTCGGACCCACGCTCAGTTCGCTATCCCGATCACCTACGGTTTCAAGATTGCCGGCTACCTGGCAGAGTTGCTACGTTACCGGGAACGGCTGCAGGAGATCGAGCCCCGCGTCATCGCCGGGAAGATGGCCGGCGCCGTGGGGACCGGCGCCGCTCTCGGTAAGAACTGCCTGCAGATCCAGATCAAGGTAATGGCCGACCTTGGTCTGACCTATGAACCGGCCGCCACCCAGGTCGTCGGCCGCGACCGCTACACCGAACTCGTCTGCCTCATGGCAGCCCTGGGCACTTCGCTCGAGCGGTACGCCACCGAGGTTCGGAATCTTCAACGGTCCGAAATCGGCGAAGTTTCGGAGTATTTCGATGCCGCCCACCAGGTAGGCAGCTCGACCATGGCTCAGAAGCGCAACCCGATCAACTCCGAAAACGTCTGCGGTCTGGCCCGCGTCCTGCGGAGCTTCGTTACTCCCACCTTCGAAAGCCAGGTGCTGTGGCACGAGCGGGACCTCTCCAACTCTTCTGCCGAACGGTTTACGCTGCCCCACGTCTTCGTGCTCATCGACTACATGCTGTATAAGATGAACAGGGTCTTCACCGGCCTGAACGTCCACCGGGACAAGATGCTGCGGAACATTGCCTCTGCCCACGGTCTCATCATGGCCGAACCGGTCATGATGGCGCTGGTCGGCAAGGGGATGGGCCGGCAGGACGCCCATGAGGCGGTCCGGGAAGCCTCAATGGTCGCCGAGAACCGCGAATGCGATCTGAAGGACACCCTCTGGGAACGGGAGGACATCCGCAGGCTTATGACACAGCAGGAACTGACCGCCGTGATGAACCCGGCCACATACACCGGTGCTGCCGGGCCGATCGTGGACAAGATGGTCGACGCTGTGGCTTCGGCGCTCGGACAGGAGATCTGATATGACTCTGTCACCTTACCGGAAACGGAAGATTCAGTATGCGGCGGTCCTCGGCGGAATCGTCGGCCTGGCGCTTTTCGCCTTCTGCTGGGCCGCCGTACACAGTTTCGTATACCTGCTGTTCATCTTCTTCGGGGCCGCCATAGCCGCCGCCACCGTCTGGGTGAGAGATTCCAATCAGGAAGAATAAACGCTGAAAAATGAAGCGGCCCCGGACCGGCTACAGTCCGGGGCGGCTTTTAATTCTGATCAGTACTTTTTGCCAGCATCGGAGCCGGGCGTGGTGTTGTAGATGTCGGTGACGATGATCCGCACCAAACCCTTCGCGGGATACATCTCGTTCTTCTTTTTGGCCAGGTCGTGAGCCTTCTGGTACTCGGGACCGGCGGTGCAGTAGCGGACCGCACCTTTGACCTGAACGCACTGGTGGCCGTCGCCGCCGATGGCATAGACGGAAGCGACCGGGTTCTCCTTGATGTTGGTCAGGGTCTTATTGAGATAGTTGTCGATTACCCAGATCTCGTGCTCGTTCTCTACCCAGAGGAAACCGATTGGCACCACATTCGGCACGCCTTCCTTCGAGGCCGTGGCGAGTGCGAAGTACTTGTAGTTCTCCTTGTGAGCGGTGAAATATTCCTGAACTTCTTTCGGAAGAGTAGTCATGAAACTGTAATCGGTCCCCACGGATTTAGAAGTATCCGCCCCCGCTGGGACCGGGGGAACGGAAAATGGTTTTTCACTCCTTCGGAGCAAGATACTTCTCGTTATAGGCGTCCATACAGTCGCGGATAGTCTGCCGGGCGGCTTCTGCATCCTCGACGTCCTGAACCTGGGTAACCTTCCCCTCGAGCTGCTTGTAGACGGAGAAAAAGTGTTGGATCTCATCGAAGATGTGGGGCTGGAGCTCTCTGTAGGAGCGCACTTCGGCGAAGTACGGGTCCTTAGGGAAGACCGCAATGACCTTGTCGTCCTGGTCGCCGCCGTCGATCATCCGCAGGATACCGATCGGCCGGCACTCTACGATAGTGTTCGACGCAATGGACTCGCTGCTGATGACCAGCACATCGAGGGGATCGTGGTCGGGGGCCAAGGTGCGCGGGATCAGGCCGTAGCTCCACGGGTACTGAGTGGATGTGGACATGATCCGGTCCGCCTTGAGCATTCCGGTGGCCTTGTCAAGTTCGTACTTGACCTTGCTGCCCTTGGCAATCTCGATGTAGGCCACAAAATGGTGGGGGTCGATCCGTTCCGGCGCGATGTCGTGCCATACGTTAGTCATAATGCGGCCTATCCGCTTCTATTATTTGAAGAAGACAGGTGCAAAAACAATATGATTATGAACAAGGATCTCTTGGGTCGCCCCCATGAAACGGTCGGAGGGAGAATTGGCCAAACGGGTCGTCGTGTTCCTGTTTGGGGTCTTTTGTATGAGTTTCGGTATCGCCCTCTCCAAGCAGGCGGAGCTCGGGACGACACCGATCTCTACTGTGCCGGCCGTGCTCTCCGATTTCACCCCACTGTCCATCGGTGAAATGACGTTTCTGGTCAACCTCATCTTCATTGCGCTGCAGATCGTGATTCTGCGGTGCGATTACAGGAAAAGTCAGCTGTTGCAGTTGCCCGGTCTGCTGGTCTTCAGCGCCTTCATTGACATTAACATGTGGCTGTGTCGCTGGATTCAGACCGATTCATACATCCTTGAGTGGGTGCTGTGCATCCTCTCTGCGGTTGCTGTCGCCTTCGGCGTGTTCCTGACGCTCAAGTCCGACGTGCTGGTGATGCCCGGCGACGGATTGGCCGCAGCCATCTCGCTGAAGTTCAACAAACCGTTCGCCAAGATGAAGATCTGCGTAGACTCATCTCTGGTGATCAGCGCTACGGTCATTTCCCTGATCGTGTTCAGGACCCTGGTCGACGTTCGGGAAGGCACCATCTTCGCGGCCGTGGCCGTCGGTAGCCTGATCAAGATTTATGACAAACTGATCGGCAAACAGATCACGGCAGCTCTGACGGGCGGCGATCGGATGGTCTCGAGCATCTGATCTGGACAACTGGAGCTGTTAAACTGACGATTGCTCGGATTGTCCAACTGCTGCTCGTTTGGACAAATGAAAACTCAGCGCATGTATTTTATACATTTTGGAATTAATTTCCCAAACATATAATATACGGGACACCAAAATGTCCTCTCCATAACACGGAGAGCGAGCGTTTGAATAAAACCACAATATCCACAATTGCGATCATCGCGGTACTGCTTATCGGGCAGGGCGCCATCATCGCTTACGACAGCAGCCTGGAAGGCAATGAGGACACCGGCACTGCCTATTCGCTCCTGGCCCGGGTGAACACCGAAGGGTCTGGAGTCTATATCAACTCAGACGTATTGTATGAAAGAGGCGGTACCTCGGCCTTTTACACGGTCGAAAGCGACGGTTCCTATTCTGTCAATACGGCGAACGCAGCAGCTTGGGAAGGACTGGTCATGGGTACCCCCGGCCCTACTTCTATTCAGCACATCCAAATGCAGAGCTTGGTCCAGAGCATGGGTTTGACCTTCTCCATTTACGCCGCCAATTCCAACACATCGGCCGGCTGCGGCTGCGTCTATTACGACAGCAGCGTGACCAGCGCCTCCATAGCTGAGGCCAACACTCAGATCCAGGGCGGGATAGTTTGGGAACCCCAGTATTCGAAGATTGTCAACGACGACAACGGGTTCACCGGCCTGGCTCTGACCAATGATCTGTTCCCCAACCACACCTGCTGCGTCCTGGCCGGGGCCAGCGATTACGTGAACAGCAACGCTGACACGGTCGAACAGTTCCTTGCCGGCTATGTAAAGTCCGTCGAGTGGGTTCAGGCAGCCCTGGCCGCCGGCCAGGTCGATCCGCAGAATGCCGACTACCAGAAACTGGTGTCGATCTGCGTCGAGCGGGTCGCAGGCATCGACGAAGCAACTATCAAGGATGCCCTGAACAACATCACCTACACCTACGGCGATGCCGACGGCACCCTGACCAGTCTGAAAAACGATATCGCCGAACTGACCGAAAATCTGTCCATGCTGGGCAGTCTGAAGAACTCGCTCAGTTCGCTCGGCTTCTCTTCCGAAGGAGAGATCGCCGCCGCGCAGTTCGCCGATACCTTCGTCGATGACTCGTATCTCAATTACGTTGTCAATCATGAGATACCGACCAGCGCCGTCACGACCGCTACGGTATATGTGGCAGTCATCGCCGGCGATATCCATCAGATCGCCCTGCACGTCGGCGTGGCCCTGGGCTTCTTCGAAGATTACGGTATCAATGTCCATCTGGTTTCCTGTACCAACGGCGCCGGTGTCGCTGTCGCCCTGCAGAACGGTGAGGCTCAGCTCGGCCTATTGGGCGCCCCGCCGGCCACCATCACCACGATCAACAGCAAGCTGATCACCCAGTGAGAGCCATGTACCAATTCAAGTACGATAAGCACAACAAATACCACCGGGCGGTCCAGCAGACGGCGATTGTTATCGTCTCGCTGGTCATCTTCGTAGAGGCCTGGTGGGTGTTGTCGATACTGGCGAACACGCCGGCGGTCCCTACCCCCGGCGAGACCTGGGATGCCCTGGTCAACCTCGTCAACAACGGGGATACCGTGACCGACATCTCACTGTGGTCTTACATCGGCGCCAGTCTCGGGACGTTCCTCAAGGGTTTTCTGCTCGCGCTGCTGGTCGCAGTGCCGCTCGGTCTGATTCTGGGCACGTTCAATACCCTGAACGAGTTCGCCACACCGATCATCGAGATCCTGCGGCCCATCGCACCGATAGCATGGGCGCCAATCCTGATCCTGGCGATCAACTATACCATCGGTCCGATCCTGGTTGTCTTCATCGGTATTTTCTTCCCATTGCTAACCAATGTGGTGTTCGGTGTCAGTAAAATCGACAGTTCGCTCCTGGACGCGGCCAAGACTCTCGGCGCCTCCCGCGCTCAGATCTTCGTCAAAGTAATGGTGCCGTCAACCGTCCCGTACATCATGAATGGTGTCAAGGTCGGTCTCGGCATCGGCTGGATGTGCATCGTGGCAGCCGAGCTGTACGCTCCGACCCTCGCAGGCATTGGCTATTTCCTGTCCGAACAGGCCACGCTAGGCTATTGGCCGGGTGCGTTCGCAGCTATCATCGTGATCGCCGTGCTCGGTCTGCTGACCACCGGTGTGGCAGAATATGTGCACAAGTTCATTGCAAAGAGAATGGGGATGGATGTCTGATGACTGCCGAAGAAACGGAAAACAAATCCCTGGATGAACTGCAGATCGAACAGCTTGAACACTCGGATCCGCACCGGACCGAACAGTACAAGAGTATATCCAAAGGTGAAAAACTGGTGTCCATTCAGAACCTCAGCATGGTCTACAAGACCGACGAGAGCGAGACGGTGGCCATTCAGGATTTCAACCTCGACGTAATGAAGGGCGAATTGGTTTCGATCATCGGTCCGTCCGGCTGCGGCAAAACCACCATCCTGCGCGCCATCGCCGGTCTGCTCAAACCGACCGGCGGCAGGATCATGATCGGCAACAAGGAGTGTATCGGCTCCGGTCCGGACCGGAGCATGGTCTTTCAGGACTTCGCATTGTTCCCATGGCGCAGCGTCCGGAAGAACGTGGAGTTCGGTCTGGAAATCGCCGGTGTACCCAAGGAAGAGCGGAAGGAGCGCGCAATGCGGTACCTCAAGGCCGTCGGCCTGGAGAACTTCGCCAACTCTCGGGTTCACGAGTTATCGGGCGGGATGAAGCAGCGCGTGGGCATCGCCCGTGCCATGATAACCAAGCCTGACGTGATTCTGATGGATGAGCCGTTCGGTTCACTGGACGCACAGACCCGGAACATCATGCAAGCCTCGTTGGTCAATATGCTGGCGAAGACCGACACGACGGTCATATTCGTCACCCACTCGGTTGACGAGGCCGTGTACCTGTCCGACCGGATCGTCGTCCTGACGAAGCGGCCGGCTCACATCAAGGAAATCGTCAAGGTGCCTTGGCTGCGGCCGCGGGACCGGTCATCGCCCGAGTGCACTGCGATGCGGAAAGAGATTCTGGGCGAGCTCGAGAAAGAGAACGTGATGAACTGACCGTTCTGTTCTGGATGAATAAAAAACCCGGGGATTTAGGCCCCGGGAAATAATTTTTCAAACTTTCCAGATCTCGGCCGGAGATTTCCGGACACACTTCTTCCTGGCATTTCAAGGTTGCCGTTTCTTGAGAGCGGCGCAATCGACCGAGGCCTGGTTCAGTCCGTCGTTGGACGGTTTGGCCAGCATTGCGACCAGGCCGCCGTCTGGTTTCAGGTTTGACCTCAGTACTTTGATGAGCTACACTCTGCATTCGGGGTCGTCTTTGGAGTCGTATCGCCACATGGCATCAGACAGACCCCGCGGGAATTCGGAAACCTCGGGCTGCGGGATCCGACGGCGATCGAGTTTTCATTGCCGGAATGAACATGCCGGCCTCGTTCGTGAATTTCTTTTTGTCGACCGCAAATAACTTCAAACAAAGTAGCATTTCAACACCATCTAATCGTGATTTGTTTAAAAGAGCCATTAATCGGATGATGATGCCAACTATTCGTAGGTCTCACCTATTCTTATATTCACAGATACCTGGCCACGTATGGCGGGAGGCAGGTCGTGTTACCGGTCTACGGAATCCTGCAGGACAAATCACGCACAGTTTGAAATCCGATCACGGCGCTCTTGCAAAACTTATAGAAAAAAATCCATATTACGATACAGTCGGGTTTATTATTCATCTGATGAATTGACTTGTCAACTCTTAAATATACAATTGATATGTCAATTGTTCATGAGCGAAGAATCACGGGTTATGGTCTCTCCGCATATCATGAAGAGCTATATGCGCAATCGGACCGAAGCGGTACTTAGTACCTACGGGCTGAACCCGGGGGACGGCCCGTTTCTGATGGAAATCGGCGACTGCGGAGGGCTGTCCCTCAAAGAACTATCGACCGAAATGATGGTCGACCGGGGACTGACCACACGTACTGTCTCACGGCTGCTGGCTGGCGATTTCATCGAGAACCGCAGTCTCGACCGCCGGGTCTATCGGGTCTGGCTGACTCCGCGGGGCACCGAGGTCCGGGAAGCATTGATCAAGAGCTTCAAACAGACCAAAGAAGAGCTGACCGCTAATTTTACTTCTGAGGAAAAGGCCGAACTGATCCGGCTGATGCACAAAATGCTGCTGAACATCCGGCAGTCAGCCACACCGGGGAGCCGTTCATGATTCTGAGATATCTGACTAAAAAACAGTGGGCGCTGATCGGTGTCGTCGTCTTGCTGGTTATGGTCCAGGTTTACTTGGACCTGAAGATTCCAGACTACATGACACAGATCACGACCATCATCGAGTCTCATGGAACTACTGCCAACATCATGAATCAGGGCTGGCAGATGATTGCCTGTGCTTTGGGCAGCCTCGCAGCTTCCTTAATCACCGGCGGTATCGCCGCTTGGATCGCCGCCTCACTCTGTCAGCGGTTACGGGCACTTGAGTTCGACCAAGTGGAGTCGTTTGCCGCCGCTGACATGAACCGCTTTTCCACCGACAGTCTCATCACCCGTTCGACGAACGACATCACGCAGATCCAGACGGCAGTTGCTATGGGAATGCAGGTCATGGTAAAAGCACCAATCCTGGCCGTCTGGGCCATTTACAAAATCTCGGACAAAAGTTTGGAATGGTGCCTGGCGCTGGCCGTCGCCATTTTAATCATGGCCGCCGCGGTCGGACTGATTTTGCATTACGTTATGCCCAAAATCCGCCGGATTCAGGATCTGACTGATGATGTCGGCCGGGTTCTGAGCGAGGACCTTACCGGTCAGCGGGTCGTCCGCGCCTACAATGCCAAATCATTCCAGCAACATAAGTTCGACGAGGCAAACGGCGTCTTGACCAGGACCAACCTGTACATCAACCGGGCCATGTCCCCGATGATGCCGGCCATGACCGCGATCATGAGCATCCTAACCCTGTCCGTCTATTGGATTGGAGCTTATCTGATAAATAATGCAAGCAGTTCGATACAACAGGGTGTCATCTTTGCAAACATGGTTGTGTTCTCGGCCTATGCAATGCAGGTGATCTCGGCATTCATCCTGACCGTCATAATCTTCTTCATTCTGCCCCGGGCCATTGTCGCCGGCCACCGGGTCGAAGAGGTTATCGATACCGAACCGATCGTCAAAGACGGCCCGGCAACGGAATCCCCAACGGGCCGCAAGGGCGAGATCGAGTTCAGCAACGTCGGTTTCAAGTATCCTGGCGCGGCAGATTACGTGCTAAAGGACATCTCGTTCACCGCCAAGAAAGGCGAGACGGTCGCCTTCATCGGTTCCACAGGTTGCGGCAAGTCCACCCTTATCAATCTGGTCCCGCGGTTCTACGATGTCACGGAGGGCAGTGTGAAGGTCGACGGTCTCGATGTCCGCGAATATACCCAGGAGGCGCTCCACGCCAAAATGGGCTATGTACCCCAGAAGGCAATCATTTTCACCGGTACAGTCGACAGCAACGTCCGTTACGGCAGCACTGCCGGGGAACGTACCGAAGACGACGTCCGCCAGGCGATAGAGGTCGCCCAGGCATCAGATTTCGTAGCCAGACGGGAAAAAGGGCTGGAAGCACCCACCACACAGTACGGCACTAATTTCTCCGGCGGCCAAAAACAGCGTCTGGCCATCGCCAGGGCAGTGTGCCGCCGGCCGGAGTTCTACATCTTTGACGACTCCTTCTCGGCCCTCGACTATAAGACCGACCGGGCTCTGCGGACCGCGCTGAAGAAAGATGCGGGCGGCGTGACCACACTGATCGTTGCCCAGAGGATTGGCACCATCATGGATGCGGACCGTATTGTGGTCCTGGAGAACGGCCGGGTGGCCGGCATCGGGACCCACCGGGACTTACTGCACAGCTGTCAGGTTTACCGGGAGATTGCCAGGTCTCAGCTGTCGGCCGAGGAGCTAGACCTATGACCGAAAAAAAGTCTTCGCAGAGGCAGCGCGGTCCACACGGACCTTCGGGTGTTGGTGAGAAGCCACAAAATTTCAGCGACGCGTGGAAGAAGTTATTGAATTATATGCACCAGTACCGCGCCGCCCTTATCGTGGCGCTAATCATGGCCGCACTTAGTTCGATTACTATGCTGTACGGACCGAACGTAATCAGTGATATTACAAACATCATTGGAAATGCCATTGAAACAAATTACCTGCCGAATAATCCGCCGAACAAAGTCGATATCGACGCAGTCGTTTCTCTGGCAGTCAAGGTGCTGGCGGTATACATGATAGGCACTCTGTTCGCTTTCGGCATGAACTATATCATGGCCGGTCTTTCCCAGAAGACGGCTTCCGGTCTTCGGCGCGATATCGCAGCCAAGGCCAACAGGGTACCGCTGCGCATCCTCGACCGCTCCAGCACCGGCGACCTGGTCAGCCGGGTAACCAATGATGCCGATACAATCGGGCAGTCGCTTAACCAGAGCCTCGGGACCATGGTCTCGGCGCTAACACTGCTGTTCGGTTCGATCATCATGATGTTCTGGACCAACGGAACCATGGCTGTGACCGCCATTCTCTCCACACTGCTCGGTGTTTTCCTTATGTTCGGCATTATGCACTACTCCCAGCGGTTCTTCAACCTCCAGCAACAGAACCTGGGTGTCATGAACGGCCTGGTCGAGGAGGTCTACGCCGGTCACGACGTGGTCCGGGTATACAACGGCGAAAGGTCCGCCAAGCAGACCTTCAACCGGATCAACGGCCTGCTGGCAAAGAGCGCCTTCCGCTCCCAGTTCCTGGGCGGGACCATGCAGCCGCTGATGAACTTCGTCGGTAACTTCGGCTACGTGATGGTATGCATCGTCGGTGCCGTGCTAACCCTGAACGGAAGCATCACATTCGGCGTCATCGTCGCCTTCATGATCTACGTCCGGCTGTTCACTCAGCCGCTGGCCCAGTTGGGCCAGGCTTTCCAGGCAATGCAGTCGGTTGCAGCCGCTGCTGAACGGGTGTTCGGTTTCCTGGCCACCCCCGAAATGGAAGATGAACGTGACAAGCCGGTCCTGATCGGCCCGGTGAAGGGGGCGGTGGAGTTCCGCAACATCCACTTCGGCTACGATCAGGGCAAGGAGATCATTCACGGTTTCTCTGCCAAAATCCAGCCCGGCCAAAAAGTGGCCATCGTCGGTCCGACCGGGGCCGGAAAGACCACCATCGTCAACCTGCTCATGCGGTTCTACGAGGCCGACTCGGGCGAGATCCTCATCGACGGGGTCCCCACCCTGGACATGTCTCGGCAGGATGTCCGCCGGCAGTTCGGCATGGTGCTGCAGGACACCTGGATCTTCCGGGGCACCGTCCGGGAGAACATCGTTTACTGCAAGGAAGGCGTCACCGAAGACCGGCTGGTCACGGCCTGCCAGGCCGTAGGGCTGTACCACTACATCCAGACCCTGCCGCAAGGCTTCGATACCGTGCTGAACGACGGTTCAGCGCTATCGGTCGGCCAGCGGCAGCAGCTGACCATCGCCCGGGCCATGGTCCAAAACGCACCGCTGATGATCCTAGACGAGGCGACCAGTTCCGTCGATACCCGGACCGAACGGACCATCCAGAAAGCCATGGACCGGTTGACACAGCACCGGACATCGTTCGTTATCGCCCACCGGCTCTCAACCATCCGCAACGCCGACCTCATCCTCGTGATGAAGGAGGGCAGCATCATCGAACAGGGCACCCACGACCAGTTGCTGGCGCAGGGCGGGTTCTACTGCGACCTGTACAACAGTCAGTTCGACGAAGGCGAGAGCGACTGATCAGCGCTGCAACCGGACGACCGTCCGACGGGCCACGCCGCGCCGGCACTAGCCGGCGCACATGGCCTCCAGCCGGTTCTTGGCGCCCGGCACGGCGATGATCTTTCCTTCCGTGAAGGAACGGAAGGCAAAGACGGCGACCTCCGCCGCATCAGCGGTCTCAGCAAACAGTTTGGAACCCGCCGCACCTGCGGCAGCGTGCTCGAAACCAGTAGCGGTCGGACCAGGACACAGGGCACAGAAATGCAGCCCGCGGCCCCGGTTTTCTTCGTACAGCGCTTCGGTAAAAGAGAGGACGAAAGCCTTGGAGGCAGCGTAGACCGCCCACTCGGGCATGGCTTCGAAGGCTGCCATGGAAGCGATATTGAGAATCCCGCCGTGCCCACGGATCAGCATCGCCGGCAGGAATAGCCGGGTCAGAGCGATCACAGTTGAGACGTTCACCGCGATCATATCGCGGTCCTTCTGCAGATCGCTGGCGGCAAAGGCACTGACATCGCCGAAACCGGCATTGTTCACCAACACGTCGACAGGCCGACCGGCCTTTTCTGTCCGGTCAAACAGCCACTGCGGGGCGGTCGGATCGGTCAGGTCGACCGCGACGGTCTGGCAGCGGCAGCCGTACTTGGCGGTCAGCTGCATGCTCAGTTCTTCCAACTTGCCAGCGCTACGGCCGGTCAGCACCAGGTCATACCCGTGGCCGGCAAATTCCGCCGCCAGGGCCTGACCCAGACCGCCGGTGACCCCGGTGATCAGCACTGTTTCACCCATGAAGACCTCAACATCGGCACAGCACATATTCTTTATGTCTGACATCCCGACAAGTCCAAATCATGGCGGGTGCTTGTCGGTCTCATGAGCTTGGCCGAACGGGCGGACGGATTCTTCGGTATCACCGCCAGAGGTTCCACCCCGGTCAGGGAAGTCCGGGCCGGCATCGTCACCTTCCTGGCGATGTCCTATATCATGGTCGTCAACCCGACCATGCTCGGCGACGCGGGTATGAACGTCAGCCACGTCTTCACGGCCACCGTGCTGTCAGCAGCCGTTGCCACATTGGTCATGGCGCTGTACGCCCGCTACCCGATTGCCCAGGGCCCCGGCATGGGTATCAACGCATTCTTCACCTACACCATCGTCCTCGCCATGGGTTACACCTGGGAACAGGCCCTGGCGGCAACATTCGTGGCTGGGGTGCTGTTCTTCATCCTCTCGGTCGGAAAGATCCGGCGGGCCATGATCATGGCCATCCCGTCTGATCTGCGGCTGTCCATCGCTGCCGGTATCGGCTGTTTTCTGCTAATCGTCGGCCTCAACGGTTCGCACATCATCGTCGCCAGTTCCAGCACACTGGTCACCCTTGGCAACCTGACTGACCCTGCAGTGGCCCTGGCAATCTTCGGCATTTTCCTGACGGTAGTGCTCTATCTGAAGAAGATAACCGGCAGCATCTTCATCGGCATGATCGTGACCGCAGCCCTCGGTATGATCATCGGCGTGATTGACGTCCCCTCGGAACTCTTCGCCGTGCCGGAAATGCCGGATGTCGGGGCCTTTCTGACCGGCCTGGAAACCGTCCCCTGGGACCTTTCGTTCATAGTGATCATCTTCTCGATGCTGCTGGTCGATTTCTTTGACAGCACCGGCACAATCATGTCGGTCGGTCAGAAAGCCGGCCTGCTGGAGCCAGACGGCGACCTAAAGGAAGGGAACAAACCGTTCGTCTCCGATGCCGTCGGCACGATCTGCGGTGCGGTACTGGGCGTCTCATCGGTCACCAGTTACGCAGAGTCGACCACCGGCATCGCTGCCGGCGGCCGCACCGGTCTGATGGCCCTGACCGTGGCCGGACTGTTCCTGGTCTCACTGTTCCTCTGGCCGGTGCTCTCCGTTGTCTCCTACCCGTGCACAGTAGCCGCCCTGGTCATTGTGGCCGTCATCATGATGACCACCCTGAAGGACCTGCACTGGCAGGACCCCGTCGCCGCCCTGACCGCCGTCGGCACTATAGCCTTCATGATGCTGACCTATTCCATTACCGATGGCATGGGTTTCGGTCTGTTGTTTTATACCGTCGGAATGCTGGCTACCGGCCGCTGCAAAAAGGTAAGCCCGGTCATTTATGCACTGACAACGGTCTTCATCATTTATTTTGCCGTCACTGCGGTCTCATTCTGATTCTGTCACATTTCAGAGGTAACCAGTGGGTGCGGCAACAGAGGTCATCAGCACGGTCTTTATACGACGGGCCCACAGCGTTCATCGCGGCAATCCGCCGTTCCGCAGGACAGGTGCGCAGATGCAGACCGAAGAACAGAGTCATCGGAGCATGGAAAAAGATCCGTTCCGGTCTTGACCGTGGACCTGACAACCGGAAAGTCCGCCCCGGACAAAGATAATGACTGCCGCAAAAAGCACAGCAATCTGGTTGATCTTCATAGGAATCGAAGAACTTCAATTCGTTCGATGCCATTAGCTTTAGTCCCGGCATACCCTGATACCATGCAGCCGTGAAACCCATGGCCGTCAGAATGTAAGCATGATGGAAACAGCGAGAACCGGAAAAAGATAGGAGGTGGAAAACATCCGGCCGAATATAGAACCGTCTGGTATTCGACATCGTGTATTCTTTCAGAAAAAGACTATAACCACGTAATAAAATGTCAGTGCATGGAATGCGATCCGAAAAAACGTGAAGAGACCGGCAAGATGCTGAATGCCATAAAGAGCAGATACGGATCCGTGCCACTGGTGACTGAGGTCCTTTCCGAAAGGCCGGATAAGTTCATACCCGTGGTACATGCAGCTACGCAGATAATGGAGAAGGATTCATCTTTCGATTCTAGGACCAGGTATCTTTTGGCACTTTCCGCCGCGGCCGCTTTGGGAGGGGAGCACTGCATAAGACTGCAGATGAACAATGCACTTAAAGCAGGAGCCAGCAGGGACGAGGTTCTAGAAACGCTTCTGATAAGCTCATACATGTCCATGACAAGGTCGCAGTCGTATTCCTTCAGGATATTCAGAGAGGTATACGGCAGCGAGGGAAGCACGGAATGAAGACTGCATATCAGAAAATACCGTGGCGACTGCAGATTGTTTTTCAAAGGTCCAGGCAACGCTCTGGCAGATAACCATGTCAAAAGTATTGTCAGAGAAACGGACCACGTCAGCATTCATCCGCCTAAAATCTACCTGCTCCTTCGATCCTAGCATTGACCTTGGGCTCAGCAATTGTTTTTGACATTTAATTGACACCTATTACGACGCGTCCCGTTTTTGTGAATGCATAGTAAAAAAACCCGAGCCGTTTCTATATCCAGAATCCGCAACGGTTATACCCGAGATGCATTCTTGAGAATAAGATTAGTCAAAAAGTCTCGTTTATAGTTCTGAAGTTTTTCCCTGACAGATGGATTGTGACCCGCAGAGGACTCTTTCCTGAATCCAGATTGATCCTGTCGATGTCTTTGAGAACCATGCGCGACCACCGGTTACACCGATATAATTTATCCCAACATATCCAGTGTAAGCGTCTGCATCTTTCTTGTTATTCAGGGGTTGTCAATAATCCGAACTGTTTGAGTCACAATGGCATTTCAGCGGAAGTGGCTCTGCATCGACAGACAACTGAATGCCACAGTGCCGAATATCGCAAATGCAATACGGCAACTGCGAAATGGACAAATTGATTTTTTTCAGTGATTCGAACAAAAACCTGTCCACAGGGCCGTCCGCTGGACTGAGACCAATAGGCCGCATTCTCCGGCATGGCCGTTGTAAATAAAATGACTGGTGGAATCCAGCCGTCTGCTGCTCTCCCTGCGTTTTTGCTTACAATCGGCAATAGCTTTCGCATTACGACGGCACTTATAACAAAATTGCTCGGTCACCTACAGAACAGACTTATTTTAATTCGATTCGAAATAAAATGTTAAAACATTTCAATCAACAGATTCTGTTGAATAATCAATAAAAGTCAGAGAACAAATCTGAGAACCACACAATGCAATGTTTAAAAGCATTTAATGCGGAACGATGTGTGACATAATGTACTGTTAAGTAAGTTTAGAGCCGAATATTGAATGGAAGGACGGGTTGGACCCGTTCTCTTTATATGAAGAAAGGTCAGGGATCCAGGCAGATGATTAGAAAATATGTCGAGACCACCCCCTTCATTATGCCTGCTTGACATGACCGTTTCACACATCACCCGAGTACCTCCACTCCACCCATGACTACCAACATAATGAAAAGCAACGGCTGGAGAGTCTTCTCCAGCTTCTCTCTGTTCAAATGCTTGAGAAGAACCGGACCTACAAAAGCTCCGCATACGGTACCAACTGTAAGCAATCCCACAAGTTCCCAGTCAATGTTTCCAATCCCAAGATGAGTGACAAACCCAGTAACGGCTATGCCAAACAGCACAAGAACCGACGTACCTACTGTTTCGAGTGCCGGACATCCGAGGATCATGAGACCCGCAATAATCGGGCCGCCGCCGCTGAGACCGACAAGCCCCGACATGATTCCACCAAGTAGGCCGAAACAAACTGCTTTAACAGTATCGGACCTTTCATCTGTCCGATCGTCCTCTTGAACATTCTTCCGTAAATTGCCTTTTCTCTTAATATACGAAACCAGGATCTGCAGCGCAAGCAGCAACAGGGTTATGCCGATGACCATGCTGTACAGGCTTTCCGGCAAAAATCCCGAACACAGAGAGCCTATGATGGATCCAGCCACACCCCCCGTCAACATTGTGAGTCCGAGATGCCAGTTAATGTTTTCGGCTTTCCAGTGACTGAAAGTTCCCACTGCTGTGGTGGGAATCGTTGTCGCAAGAGAGGTTGATGCCGCAATGGCAGGGGGGATGCCGAACAAGGTGGTCAACAACCCCACATAAATGGCCCCTCCTCCGCCTCCCAGCGATATAATCAGCAGACCTACCACAAATCCAATGACTGGCAGCGCCATGTACTGATACATTCAGATCTCTCCTTTTGTATCCAAAGTCGATATAAGACGTGAAACAAGACGCTCGTAGCTCTTATTCACATTGGCATCAGCACTCTGAAAGAAACCCGCCTCTTCGAGTGAGACAAAACCATGAAGTGCACTGCGGAACCCACGAACAAAATCAATCGTTTCTTCTTTGCTGTAATGATATGGCTTCATCACCTGGTACAGAATGCGGACAAGGGCATGGCCCGCCTCCTTAACACCGCTGTCATTATATGTGGGGAATCTCAAAATCGCCTTATAGAGCTCGGGATTCTCTTTCGCAAATTTACGGTATGCACCGGCAATCGCTGTCAGCGCGTCCTCTTTCGATCTGCCTACTGCCGCATTGCGGACGGCGTCTTCGAGCCTGCTGATGGCGATTTCTGCAATGCCCGATGACAGTTCCTGCAACCCGCTCAAATGATTGTAGAGCGATGGAGACCTGACACCCAGCTTTTCCGCGACCTGAAGTAACGAAACATTCTCAAGTCCTTTTTCTTCAGCCAGTTCTGCTGCTGCGTTGAAGATGGTTTGTGAATCCAGACCTCTTTTCGTATTCATACTATACCGCATATTATAAAAACTAATTTAATTAGTTTTCTACTAATGACTATAAATCAAAATAAGAACCCAGACAGATTCCTTTGTTGTCTGAAATTGAAACTGCGATGAGCACCATATGGTGCTCAATTTTAAGATGGGGAGCCGACAGAACCGTTTTTTCATAACATCAAACATCATCCGGTTGTTGACAGCCTTCGCTCAATCTGTAGACAGAAATACGATCGTGGTTTCTCTCAGCCGTCTGTTTTGGAATCACTTTTGCATCCTTGCAATCGGCCTTCTAAGTAACTGTCTATGGCTCCGATGTTAGTTATCTGGACCAGAAAATGACAGTCTCTGGATGTCCCGAGCGGTTATATTGTTCATCGTTTCCGTCGAAACCTTCAGATGATGTTTGTTTTTTGTTTCAGTGCTTCAACTTTCCTTTCTCGAAAATTAAGAATCAGAATGCCAGAAATGCAAACATTACTGCTGTTACCGCAACCCTAATCCGGGTGCTGTTGCCGAAACTGTTGAGAATACTGACATCTGTAACAAAACTGCCCAGATATAACAAAAACGGTCGCAATGACCGAGCCGCCTGAAGTTCAGAACTCGGAGGTGATCAGCAGTAGCGAACGGTAGCACAGTCCGTCGAAATCGCGCTTGTGCGACATGCCCACGGCGTCCATTGCGGCAATCTGCTGCGAGGTCAGATGGGTGTTCGGGTACAGCCCGAAGAACATGACCATCAGCGCCTGGGAGAAATCGTCCCTGGCCTGGGCGGTCGAACGGGGGAAGTAGACCGCTACCCGGGACAGCAGATAGGCCATGGAATCGCGGCACAGCCGCTTGAATCCCTGCAACCGTTCAGGCCGTGATTCGGTCTCGATCGCCCGCAGATTAATGGAGATCAACGCCAGCATCCGTTGGTGGGAACTGATCGTCCCGGCCAGCAACCGGCAGAATTCCTCCCGCGAAGCCATTGTATCGGCCACAAAGACCCGCTGCAGGTCGGCATACCAGCCGGCATAGTCGCGCCGGAGCAGTTCTAGCATGACCTCTTCGCGGGTCTGGAAGTAGCGGTAGATAGACGGCCGGGTGAACGGGGTCTGCGACGCAATGGCCTGGAAGGTCACGGCGTCATAGCCCTCGCAGGCATAGATATCGGCGGCCGCAGCGATGATTCCGTCGCAACGGTCGGCTATCTGTTCCTCCGTCCGGGCCCGCCGATACGGTTTCATATCCGGGGCATTGTTTTCTGATATATATCATTGTTATTGACAGCAAGTACGTTAATTGATGACACCCCGTCACATATTAAATAAGAGCAGTGCAGTGGGACCTTTATGGAACATCCGACGCTCAACAACGGTGAAAAAATACCGGCGGCAGGCTGCCGGCCGATTGATACCGCCCGGCTCCACCATAACGAAGAAGGGATCGGCGCCGCACAAAACATGAACCCGGCGCAAACCGTCTTCCGCTTTCCGACTCATAATGATGCCACGGTCATCCCGAAGTCCGCCCATAAAGAACATATGGCAGAGAACCTGGACATGCCATACTTCCGGCTGTCTGCCGACCGCAGCGACCCGGCCTTCGTCGGTATGCTTTTCAGCCTTGCTCCGGCCCTGAGAACCGGTAACTGCGACTGCAGATCTTCAATGAAATTCAGAACCGGTGATTAAATATGGCAAAACAGAAAAAAGTACTGATCATTTCTTCCAGTCCCCGGGAAGGCAACTCCCTGGCTCTCTGCGAGCAGTTCGCCGCCGGCGCCCGCACGGCCGGCCGCGAGGTGGAACTGATCCGCCTGTCCGATTACAGTATCGGCTATTGTCGGGCCTGCGGTCACTGTAACAACCACCGCGGCGAATGCACCATCAAAGACGATGCTTCTGCAGTAATGCATAAGATGCTGGACGCCGACGTGATTGCCCTGGCGACCCCGGCCTACTTCTACAGCGTCTCCGCCCAACTGAAGACCCTGATAGACCGTTCCTGCCCGTATTATCTGGAACTGGGTAACCGGGACTACTACTATCTCGTCTCTGCCTTCGATCCGGATGCCGACCATATCCAACCGGTGATCGCGGCGCTCCGCGGTTTTACCGCCGACTGTATCCCAGACTGCCGCGAGAAGGGAATGGTCATTGCTGCCGGTGTTGCCGGCATCGGCGATATCGACGGGACACCCTATCTGAAGCAGGCCTACGACCTCGGCCGGAAGTGCTGAGAATGCAGCTGTCGGCAGCCTCCGGCCGGCAACTGTCTTACAATATTTTCACTTTGTAATGATGTATACTTGAGAGAAACGATTTCGCCGTTATGGCAAGTTTATATTGTCCATCGGTCGTGGCCGTCGCCGGCGGCCTGTACCTGCCGATAGCCATTCTCCGCACTGTGTGCGGGGTGCTCGGTTTCACCGGGCCGACTTCGGATCCATCGGCTTCTCTGGAAATCTCGACCTTTCAGAGTTCGGCATAGGCAACATCGTCATCGGTCTGGTCTGCCTGATCATCAGCTACAGTATCCGGCAGGGCTGAAAGGCCGTGCGGTACATCGGCATCATCCTGCCGATTGTCAGCACAATCGTCCTCCGACATCTGTTCAAGCCGAACGTGAGGGCTTTGTTCAATGTCTGAAATAAACTTTTTTCGACGGGGATCCCCCATTTATTTTCGTTTACATTATTTTATAGGCACAGTACCATTTCTGACCTATGATTAAAAAACCGTACCGCCCTCCGCATCAGGTCGCCGTCATGACCGCCCTGTTCGTGATCAGCGGTCTCTACTTCTTCATCCTGGCCGTGATGGATGTCTCCGAGTCGTCTTTCCTGTCGGCCGGCCTGAGCGACACGCTCTCCGCGGTCGTCCTGATGGTCAACGGCCTGCTCTCCATTATGATCGGTTACGGTTCCTGGGTCGGCTGGAAGACGATGTGGTATCTGGGTCTGGTCTTTTCCATACTGATCTTGATCTCCAGTCTGATCACCGCTACACTGTGGAATATCCCCACGGCCCTGATGATCATCATCGCCCTTTGGCTACTGGTGGGGCCGGAGGTCAGGACGTACTTCAAGTCGGAGCACGTGCACTGAAACCGTCCGGCGGGGACCGGTCGCCGTTCCCGCCTCTTTTCTTAAAACGAACAGCTTTCTGAGGCTGTTTTTTCCGTTCTGAATGACTGATCGATTATCCTTAAACCATTGTCGATCAGGCAACATACCGTAGGAGATGGGATGCGCGATCTGTGCCGGCGACGAAACAATAGTGAATGCAGCATCACCTGACCGCGAGGCAAGTACGGCGACTGCAACGGTTCGAGACGCCGCGCGCCTGTAAAACCTGCAGCAAGGACGCCGGCCGGGCTGTACCGTCGGTCTGAAGTGAAAACCGATTCGGCCTGCAAAGGCAATCGACAGGTCATTACGCCTACTGACAGAATGACTGTAAACCGGCTCAGTTGCAGTCGGCGAATTGGCTGTCGAACAGGTCCCGATAGAAACCGTGCGCCTTGAGCAGTTCCTGGTGAGTGCCTTTTTCCACTACATTGCCGTCCCGTACAACCAGGATCAGGTCGGCGTTAACGATGGTGGAGAGCCGATGGGCGATAACGAACGACGTCCGGCCGGCGGTCAGCCGGTCCATGGCCCGCTGGATGTGCTGTTCGGTCCGGGTATCGACGGAACTGGTGGCCTCGTCGAGAATGATCATCGGCGCGTCCTTTACCAGCGCCCGCGCCAGTGCCAACTGCTGTCTTTGGCCGGCGGAGAGTTCGTCCGTGTCGCCGACCGGGGTATCCAGACCCTGCGGCAGGGATTCGACGAACGTTTCGATCTCTACCGCCCGGCAGGCCGCCCGGACCGTTTCGTCCGACACATCCTTTTTGGCATAGACGATGTTCTCGCGGATGGTGCCCGGGAACAGCCAGGAGTCCTGCATAACCATGCAGAACAGACTGTGGACATAGTTGCGGGGCATCCGCCGGGTTGGAATGCCGTCGATGAGGATCTCGCCCGAATCGGTCTCGTAGAAGCGCATCAGCAGATTGGCGATGGTGCTCTTGCCGGCCCCGGTAGGTCCGACGATGGCGATCTTCTGGCCGGCCGCCACATGCTGAGAAAAGCCATGGATGATCTCCTGTCCGGGTACATAGGAGAAGCGCACGTCGCGGAATTCCACCTCGCCGCAGATATGCGCCGGCAACGCGACAGCATCCGGCTCTGGGTCCATCTCGGGTGCGTCCAGCACTTCGAAGACCCGTTCGGCAGCGGCTCCCACCGACTGCAGGTCGGAGAAGGAATCGGCGATCTGCCCGATGGGGTGGGTGAACTGCTCCACGTACACGATGAACGCAACGATGACGCCGTAGCCGATCGACCCGTCGATGATCATCATCGAGCCGAAGACACAGACCGTTACGTAGCCCAGGTTATTGACAAAGCCCATCAGCCGTGGCATCATGCCGGATATGAACCGGGCCCGGAACCCGCTCTGCCAGAGCCGTTCATTGATTACGGTGAAACGGTCCTTTGAGGTTCTTTCGCCGCCGTACGCCCGGACAATGTCCAGGGCGTAATAGACCTCCTGCACCAGCCCGTTGAGGGCACCCAGGTCCCGCTGCTGGCCGATGAAATAGGGCTGCGACCGACGGACCAGGCCGAAGATCAACAGGAAACCGAACACGCCGGGGGCCGCTGCGACCAGGGCCATGCGGGGGTCGGTGTAGACCATCATGATCAGCGCCCCGGCGACCATTGTCAGCGAGCTGATGAACATGGTAATGCCGGGACCGAAGGACTCACCGATCGTGTCGGCGTCGTTGGTAAGCCGGCTCATCAGGTCACCGGTATTGGCCCCTGTGAAGTAATTGAGCGGCAGCCGGTCGAGCTTGGCCGAGAGGTCCTGCCGCAGCTTGTTCGCCAGACGCTGAGAGGTGGACGGCACGATCAGGTGCTGCAAGTATGAGAACAGGATACTGAGCGCATACAGGCCCAGGAGCAACAGCACGATCCCACCGATGCGGACGAGGTCGACCGCAGTCTCCGACCGGATCGAACCGGCGATGAGATCGGTGATCTGTTCCAAGTACTGCGGACCGATTAGGGCCAGGGCCGAACTCAGCAGCGCGAACACGATGCCCAACAGGATGCTGCGCCGGTAACTGCCCATGTAACGGAACAGCCGCCGGACCGCCCCGTTCAGATTCTTGGTGGCGGTGCGCCGGGCCCAGCGGGGGCCGGCCGGCGGCGACGGGACGGGACCGTACGGATCAGCGCTCACGGTACCGCCTCCACGCCCAGCTGGGTCCGGGCCAGTTCCCGGTAGACCGCACAATGCCGCAGCAGTTCCTGATGGGTGCCCATGCCGACGACCCGCCCGTGCTCCAGGACCACGATACGGTCGGCATCCATAATCGTCCCGATCCGCTGAGCCACCAGGAGCACGCTCCGCCCAGCGGTCTCCTGCCGCAGCGCCGCCCTCAGAGCCCGGTCCGTCCGGAAGTCCAGAGCCGAGAAGGAATCGTCCAAAAGATACAGATGTGGCGCCCGGCAGACCGCCCGGGCGATACAGATGCGCTGCTTTTGTCCGCCGGAAAGGTTGCGGCCGTACTGAGAGATCTCGGTGTCCAATCCGTGTTCCGTCTCGCGGACGAAGTCGGCGGCCTGGGCGACCTGCAACGCCCGCCAGATGTCCGCCTCCGTGCGGTCGGCGGCACCGGCCCCGTAGTTGACATTGTAGCGGACGGTTCCGGAGAAAATCGCCGGCTCCTGGGGTACGTAACCCAGCCGGCCGCGGAGGTCATCCAGACGGTAGTTGCGGAGGTCGGTCCCGTCCAGAGTGATCCGGCCGTCCGTGACGTCGTAGAAACGGGGGATCAGACTGATCAGTGAGGTTTTGCCGCTACCGGTGGAGCCAATTACTGCCACAGTCTCCCCGGGCCCGACCCGGAAATTGACATCGTCCAGCACCTTCCGGTCCGTGCCGGGATAACAGAACGAGACGTGATCGAAGATCAGGCCCGTCGGGATTCCGACAGTGTTTCCGGCCCCATCCGTAACGGAAGGAGCGGTAGAGATGACCTCCTCGATCCGCTTGGCAGCAACGGTCGCCCGGGGCAGGCTCCGGACGAAACCGGACATCATCATGAACGACGAGATGATCTTCATCGCGTACGACGAGAACACGATCATATCCGAGAAAAGGAACATCTTGCCGTCGAGCGCAGCCGTGCTCTGAATGATCCCCGCGCCGATCCAGTAAATTGCCAGGGTCAGGAAGTTGTTGAGCGATGAGACAACAGGGATCATCGGCGCCATGATGCGGACGGTACCGAGACTGTTCTCCAGCAGGGCATCGTTGGCCCGGGAGAATTTCTGCTCCTCGTAGCCCTCGGCATTGTATGAGCGGATCTCCCGAACTCCGACGAGCTTTCCCATCGTCGTGCGGTTGATACCGTCCGTCAACCACTGGACCCTCCGGAACCGCGGGACCGAACGGACGACAGCAAAGGTCACGACGGCCAGCAGGACCAGCACCGCCGCGGCCGTGGCGGCGGTCCACTCCCAGTTCTTGCCGGCGATCATTACGATGGCCCAGACAGCCATAACCGGCGCCCGGATCACGTTCGGCAGCTGCCGGGCAATCACCAGCTGGATGTGGTAGACATCGTTGGTGGAACGGGTGATCAGGCTGGCGGCGGAGAACTTGCCCACGTCCTCCTTGGAATAGGACTCGACCCGGTCGAACTGCCGGGCGCGGAGGGTGCGCGCCAGCGAAGCGGCGGTCCGGGCGGCCAGATAGCCGGTTACAATGCCGCAGGCCAGACTCAGGAAGGCGCATAGCAGCATCCGCAGGCCGTACTCCTGCACTACGGCAGACGCAGAGCCCATCTGCAGTGCATTGGTGATCTGCTCCATGTAGCCCGGGATGCGCAGGTCGAGATAGACCTGAAGCACCGTGAGCACGGCGATAGGTATGACCGGTGCCAATTCCTTCTTGGACAGATACTTCAGAATCATGATTTCGGCGGCCGCACCGGCGGACCGGCAATGTTTTTCTAACGACCTGCCCGCTATTAGGTTTTGGTACGGATGCTGGGTAAGTAAAAATCATCGGCAGTCATAACTTCCAAAAAATGTTTAAGCGGTTCCGACGACTTTCAGGCTGCCGACATCGGAGGACGCTCAGCCGATCCCTCGGCCCTTGGCAATGGTCCCGCAACAGCAGTACGTATGACCGTCTGCCGCGTAGGCCGAATTATCTGTGCTGGCTCGGAAAAATGGCTCTTCATCACTTGTAGGTAGCAAATACATTCCGGCAGCCATATGCCTGTCTATCAGGATCAGGGTAGGATTACATCTTACGCATTTGGCGATTGCCGCAAAAAGAATCGAGGCGCCCCCATAATCTCCGGTTTGCATAAACAGAATCTCCAGCAGGAATTATCAGTATCCGTTCACACCTTGGGCCGCACTGTCGCGGTACACAGCACAGAGTTGCTGCCGAATATGGTCAGCAGAACGTTCAGCTGTTCCTGTGCATTCATACTGCCAATCTGATTCTTGAAGTACGTTAGATACTCGTCGTACTCGTCTGTGTTAAGGAATGTTAAATCATGAACGTGTTTTTGGCAGTGCTGTTCCGATAGCATAACATTCGCTGTTCCAGCAGAGGTCTACGTAGTGCTGGTAATCGGAATAGCTGATTTCCAGATCGAACAAGTACATACGCAGGTTGTAAACTCGGGTAAATTTCTTCGTTATGGTCGACTTCACAAAAATCTGCAACGAAACCGCAACATCATTGCCGTTGCTGTCGGTCCCATTTACCAACACGTAATGATTGCTGCTGATCAGTTCACTGTGGTTGACCGGATAAACGACTCGGACAGCGACATATGTCTCAGTGTGTACATTGCCACAGAGGCCTACGACTCTGTCATCTCAGATAAGATCTGCGTTACCGCGTCAAACGGGCGACATCCGACCAGAGTTTGCCGGCACCGACAGCCTCGCAATATCCGAATCAAGGCATACGCCGATATCAAGCCGACAGACAGCATCTCGGCCCCGATCGGCATCACAGTGTCTGCGGCAGCAATTCCAATCATTATCGAAGGTCTTATCAGCCGGCAGCATTGACTGTAAAACTCCGATGGCAGGGACATACGACCGGAAATCAATGCAAAAACTGCTGCAATCAGAACACCACAATTGCGAACAAATATGTGAAGCGATCTGTGAATAACAATTCTGATAAACTAAGATGGACAAGATATTCTCCGAACTAAGAAACAAGGTCCGCAATGCGCTTGCCTAGACAAACAGTGCCGAGTGTCGTCCTGACGGAAATGCAATGCATTGCCGGACCAATCTCAAGGGTTGTTATACCGGACCTGCCAAAGTCCGCATCTCGTACAGTTGCATTCGTCGACGACAGGGCAGGCATGCGACCCGGCGTACGGACGGCAGACCGTGCCCGGAGAAAGTTCGCACTCGTAGACACCGGGGCGAATCAGCCGGGGCATCATCTCCAGTGCTTCACGCATGATCGGACCCCCGAAGCGTGCCTGCGGTCTGCTGGCAGGTCTTCAAAAGATACTTGGAAAACTCAGCTTCCGCCAAAGGGTCTCCAAAAGGAAAAACCAAGGCCTAGCCAGATGTTGAAGGTGGACAAGGCGCGATTCGAACGCGCGGCCTCTGCCTTGCGAAGGCAGCGATCTACCGGGCTGATCTACTTGCCCATTCAGTACGTCCGCCATCGAACCAAAGGATATAAATGTTTCAATCAGTACGAGACGCCGATAGACAGGCGCGGATGTCTGACTGTCATTCGATTTCGAGGGGTGACAATGAAACTTAAGAAAACGGTCTCTCGCCCGCTTTATATCAGCCGTCTTATCGAGCTGGAAGGTGACACCGCCACCGTACGTGTGCTCATCGGCATTCGGGGCTGCGGCAAATCCACGGTGATCAGAGAGTACATAGCCTCCCTGGAAGAACGGGGGGTCCCGTCCGATCACATTGTCTACATGGAGCTGGAGAACACTTTCGGCAATTTCTTCGAGAAAACCGAGGACGTGATCGCATACCTTGATCACCACATGCCCACCGACGGCAAACTGACATACGTGTTCCTGGACGGCGTCGGCAGGCCGGACTCCTGGACAAAGACATGCAACCATGTTTTGACGAATTATAACGCAGAGGTCACCGTGGTTACTTCCAGCGGTAAGGCCATAGGGGCCGGTCGTGAAATGCCGAAAAAGTACGTCATGATCTTGGTGCGCCCGCTGCTGTTCGAACGGTTCCTGAGGACCTATCCGCCGGAAAAACAACTGGACATCCCGGCCCGTTTCCGGGAATACATGCTGTTCGGCGGCCTGCCGACCGTTGACGTCAACCTGTCAGAAGAAGAAAAGAAAAAACGGCTGAAAGAATTGATCGAAGACATTCGGATCCACGATCTGCTGCCGCGGTATAACGACCTTAACTTCGACCGCATCCAGCTCGTACTGGTCGGCATCTTCCGCCATCAGGGTGAACCGGTGAACACCGAGCAGATCGCCGCCGAGACCGGCCTGACGGTCCGCGAGGTGACCCGTTACGTCGAGATCGTCAGACAGGAACGGCTGGCTGTCTATATCAACGCCTATGACCTGAAACACCGGAGACCCCTGCACGAGCTCGGGCAGATCTTCTACAGTGTCGACCTCGGACTGCTGAACGCCCTGCAGGATAGTTACCCGGACCCGCCCGACTGTCTTCGCTACCAAAATGCTGTTTAGTTAGAACTGCTCCGGCGGAGCTATATGGTCAGCCGGGGCATCAACGGCAATGACCGGATCACCTTCTTCGCCCGGCGACGCGACACAGAACTGTACCTCATGGTGGCCGACCATTACACGCCCGCCAAGGCTGCGGCCGCGGCGAAAGCACTACTTCGGATCAACGACAAGGGCAAGCGGCGGATCATCTTCGCCGACAAGGACCTGCCGATGCCTGATGGAGTTAAGTTCTACAACATCATCGAATGGATGATGAAAGACGCTCCGGCCCCGGAGACCATGATCCCGCCCGAAAGGTTGGATGATGACCTGTAAGGTTCGGCATATGGCCGTGTCCTATGACCGCTGTTCTGTGACACCGAACACCGCTGCGACCTGACGCTCAAAAAAGGACCTGGCCGCCGCCGGCTTCACGGTCAGGATGCCGCATAAAATCCCGGTTGCGATCAACAGGTACCGGGATGGCCGAACCCGATTACCGGGAAATGGTTGCCCAGCAGATCTTCCGAAACGGCCTGACGATGCTGGAGAGTGCCGACGCCTTGACCTTCAACCTTGAAGTCCGATGCCTGCGTCTGACTGGACTTACCCGGTATACTGAAAATATCCTGTTTCGGCCTCAAGACCGATATCCGCACCGAGGAATACGAAACGGACGATTTTTTGATCAACAGCATGCTGACCGGCCGTATCGCCGGCAGCCCGAAGCAGCGCAATCAGCGCGGCCGGGCTGCCGGTTTCTGATCAGAGCTTTTTCACATGGACGTGGACTCCGGAACCGGCATCCACAGACACCGCTGTCCCCTCGGGGATTGCCTCGTCCGCCTCGGCGCTCCAGATGTCGGAGCCGATGCGGACCTTTCCTTTCATGTTGCCGGGCTCTATGGCAGTTACGACCGTGCCCTGCTTGCCCACGAGAGAATCAGCCACTGTCGTCGAGGGCGGTTCCGGCCGGCCCAGCCGCCGGTAGCCCCAGACCGTCACAGCGGTGACCGGGATGGCGACGACCGCTGCGACCAGCGGCGACTTCCAAGTGAACAGGAAGTCGGGGAAGACGAATCCGATGATACCAACGATCACGAAGACCGTACCCGGAATGACCAGGTAGCCTCCGGGCATAAAGGCCTCGATGATCAGCAGCAGAAGCCCCAGGCCGATGAGTCCGAGCGCGATGACGACCGGGTCCATGGCTCACACCTTCGGAGCCTTGGACTTCTCGGCGATCTCGTTCGACTCCGAGATCTCGGCCTGTACGGTCTTCTTGAACTCGTCCGTCTCCTGCCGAATATCCTCCGGGGTGGGGATTGGGCCGAGCATGACGTCTGGGTCGCCGACGGCCTGCTTGATGTCTTCCGGCTTCGCGACCTCCCGGTCGGGCACCTTCTGGGCGCTGCCCACATAGTCGGAAATGCCGTTGACCAACCGCGTGAGTTCCATCGGGAAGAAGATCTTCGACGACTGGCCCGCACCGACGCTCTTCAGAGTGTCCATGCTCAGCACGGACAGGGCCTTCGAGTCCATTGCGGCAGCACCGATGGACATGATCCGCAGCTTCTGGGCCTCACCCTGGGCATCCAGGATGGTGGCCATCCGCTGACCCTCGGCCTCGAGAATCATCGACTGGCGCTGGCCTTCCGCCTCCAGTATGCGGGATTTTTTCTTGCCTTCGGCCTCCAAGATGGCAGCGCGTTTCTGACCGTCGGCCTCCAGGATGGCAGCGCGCCGCTTCCGCTCGGCGGAGGTCTGTTCCTCCATCGCATCCTTGACCTTCCGGGCCGGATCGACCTCCTTTATCTCCACGGTCTCAACGCGGACACCCCACTTGTCGGTGTTCTCATCGAGAGTGTCCCGAAGCTGGACATTTATCTGCTCCCGGCTGGAGAGAATCTCATCGAGCTCCATCTGGCCGATGACCGACCGGAGGGTGGTCTGTGCCAGGTTCACGGTGGCCAGACGGTAGTCGATGACCTCAAAGAAGGCGCTTTTAGGGTCCGTGACCTTAATGTAGATTATGGCATCCACGCCCACCGGGGAGTTATCCTTGGTAATGACCTCCTGCTTCGGGACGTCCATGACCTCCGTCCGCAGATCTATCTTGACGACCGTGTTCACCAAGGGACAGACGACGTTCAGACCCTGGTTCAGCACCCTTACGAATTTTCCCAGGCGCATGTAGATGGCCTGTTCGTAGGGTTTGACAATCTTGACCCCGCTGAAGACGCAGATCATCACCGCAAAGATGACCAGCACTGCCAGCGGAAACAGCAGCGACGAATTCATAGTTATCGGAATTACATAGGTGTCTCTGATTATAATCATATGTAATCACTGGGCGCGAGCTATAATATTAAGAAAACGATGGCGGCCCTCAGGAACCGGACATGAAACAGTTGGTCATCATCAGGCACGGCGAGAGCGAATGGAACAAGCAGAACCGTTTTACCGGCTGGACGGACGTGGACCTGTCCGACAAAGGCCGGGAAGAGGCCGTGGCGGCCGGCAAACTGCTGAAACAGGAAGGCTTTGCGTTCGACGTCTGCTACACCTCCTATCTGCGCCGGGCTATCCACACCGCAGACCTGGTGCTTGATGCCATGGATGAGGCCTGGATCCCTGTGTGTAAGACCTGGCGGCTTAACGAACGGCACTACGGCGCTCTGCAGGGCCTGTACAAGGCCGAGACCGCGGCCAAATACGGAGAGGATCTGGTACATGTCTGGCGCCGGTCGTTCGACGTCCGGCCGCCGGCGCTGGAGCCAGATGACAAACGCTGCGCCGACCGCGACCGGCGGTATCGGAACACCCCGGCGGCCGGCCACCCGCTTACCGAGAGCCTGAAGGATACCGTCGCCCGGGCGGTCCCGTACTACGAGTCCGTCATCTCCCGCGACATCGCCGCCGGGAAACGTGTGCTCATCGCGGCCCACGGCAACTCCATCCGCGCCCTCGTCAAGTATCTGGACGGGATAGGAGACCAAGAGATAGTCGGAATCAACATCCCGACCGGCGTACCGCTGGTGTACGAACTGGATGACGATCTGAGGGCCGTTTCCAAACGGTATCTGGGCGACCAGGCCGCCATCGCCGCCAAGGAACAGGCGGTCAGGAATCAGGGCAAGAAACAGTAAAACAGAAGACGACCGTGCCGCCGGTATCCGGCCGGCGGCACGGTATTCGCGGTTTATTTCAGAACCGGCCGCCGTACTTGCCGGTGACCGTCTCCGGGACGACTTCGATAATGCCGATGCGGGCAACCGCTTCAGGCGGAAAGGCTACGCCGGCCCGGCCGTACTTGTCGCTGATTGCCCGTACGACCCGTTGGCGAAGCGTTTCATCGGTCACCGGTCCGGCCTTGCCGGTCACGATCACGCTTTCGAACTTTGTGGTCGTGCGGCAGGCGGTCTCGCCGGTCATAAGCAATCCGAGGTTGCGGTAGACTGTGAAGGTGCAGCGGCCATCCCGTTGCACGTTTTCGTATTTCTGCCCGGCGGCCCGGCCGTGAATATAAATCCGGCCGTCCATCCAGACGAACTGCACCGGCACGCCGTAGGGCGAGCCGTCCGCGTTAACGGTGGCCAATACACCGTCGGCCGCGGTCTTGAGCAACTGTGCCCGTTCTTCCTCCGTCAGCTGATGCTTCTGCATGTTGGGCTGCATGGAAAATTCAATAGCCCGTGCACATATTAACCTATCCAATCCCGAGGCATCGATGGTAAAATATAGACAATTGATGATTTTCAGTGCGGAGTTATCATGTCCTCGCAATGTACCGTCGATGTCGACCCAGGAGTCTGCAGACTGCACTCAACCATTACCGCTACTATGGACGATGAGGGCAATATCGCTTATCAGGGCAAAGCAGAATGCAAACATGTCCAGGAACTGCTGGCGAAGATCGGCACTATCTCTCCGATGGAAGAGTTCACGAAGCCCATCAATAAGACCAAGGTCTACGAGACGGCCGGCGACTGTCTGCCGCACGCCGCCTGCCCGGTCCCTTGCGGCATGGTCAAGGCCATGGAGGCCGCGGCGGGCCTGGGTTTGAAACGGGACGTCATCATCAAGATAAGCTGAAACATCTTCCGCCGGTCGGCGGCGTCTCTTTTTCAATCTTTTTCCGCGTAGTGTGCCAATGCCTGCAGGTTGGCGGTCGGCGTCGTCACCGGAATCCCGCAACCGGGTGCAATGATCCCGAACCCCGCGGCCGCGGCCGCCCGGGCATCCTGCTTCACTTCTGTCGGCGTTCCGGTCATCAGCGCGCGGATCGGTCCGACGTTGCCGATCAGTACCGCCCGCCCGTGCACCACGGCGGCGGCCACCAGCGGGTCCACGTGCGAGTCCAGAGACAGTGCGTCGACCCCGGTCAGCACCATATTCTCGATGATTGCGGTCGCTTCCCCGCAGATGTGCAACGAAGTGTATGCCCCTTTTACTCCGGTCAGGCAGCCGAGATAATCGCCGGCGAAACGGCGGAAGTCTGCCGGGGCGATCAGATCGGGCGAAGCCGAAGCTTCGGCCATCTGCACGATGTCCGCGCCAGCGTCGGATAAACGCTGGATGTAGCCGTTGAGCAATGGTTCCAGCCGGACCATCCATGCCCGGATACTGGCAGGGGCGGTCACCATCGAGTACAGCATCGGTTCTGCGCCCAGCAGCTGGGTAAGCAACGTCAGCGGTCCGGTAACACCGGCCACCACAGCCAGATCCCCACCGTGCTGCCGGTGCAGCTTTTCCAGGGCCGCCAGAATGACCGCGGTCCGGCCGCCCGTCGAGAACTCTTCTTCGCTCATCAGCTCCGGCGGGTCTACCACGGTCCCGAAAGACCGATCGGCAGGAGCGTACGGCGAAGCGACCACCATCGGACCGGCTGTCCGGCCGCCGATACGGACCCGACAGCCGAGCCGCTCGGCTTCCGCCGAAACACAGAAGGGTACCCTGGCCGAGGACATCCCGCAGAAACGGGAGATGCCGAGCGCCAGCCCGACCATCCGGTCCGGGTCGGAATGGGCTTCCGGCCAGGCACAGCCGGTACGGTCCATCAGGTCCATGGTGGCCGACTGCGTAAAAACGGCGGCCGGCGGCACAGCGATCCGGTGTCCTGCCATCGCTTCCAGGATGGCCTCCTTTGAATTCACGCTTACCCTACGGTCTTAGCCGTTATTTGGCGTTTCCCGCCGCTCTTGAGGCATAATTTGACAAGCTTCCGCACTATGTCAGACAGCATGGAGACGGAGATCCTGCATTTCTGCCGCGATGCCCGCTTTGAGGCACATGAACAGGGCCGGAAGATCGGCGAACTGACCTATGTCATCGACCGCGGTACGCTGACTGTCAAACACACCTTCGTGAACGAGGACTGCCGGGGCCGCGGAATCGCCCAGCAAATGATCGCCGCTGCTGAGACCTTCGCCGAGAAAGAAGGACTGAAGATCGCCGCCACATGTTCTTATGCTGCCGCAGCGCTGCCGAAACCATGATCGCCACTGTTTGCGCTTGGGTCCGACTAGTCTCATCAGGGCCCCATATCCGGCCTTTTCCATCTCTTCATAAGGGATGAAACGCAGCGAGGCGCTGTTCATGCAATAGCGGATGCCGTTCGGCGAGCTTTTGTCGCCGAAGAAGACATGCCCGAGATGGCTGTCGCCGACACGGCTGCGCACCTCAATCCGCATAAGCGGCAGTTGGTGATCCTCCCGGAAGACTACAGCGTTGGGATCCAGCGGTTTCGTGAAGGCCGGCCATCCGCAGTGGCTGTTGTACTTGTCCGACGAAAGGAAGAGCGGTTCACCGGTGACCCGGTCCACGAAGATCCCCCGCCGGTACTCGGCATCGTAATCGTTGTCGAAGGCCGGCTCGGTCGAGGCCTCCTGGCTCACTGCATACTGCTCAGGCGTGAGCTGCTGCTTGATCTCCTGCTCTGCTGGCCGCCGGTAAACCGATGGATCGAACGCCGGGTCGGCGACCTGCCGGAACAGGTCCCGGTCGATATGACAGTAGCCGTGGGGATTGCTGTTCAGATATTTTTGATGGCATTCCTCCGCCCGGCGGAAGACCCGCAGCGGTTCCAGCAGCACCTGGAACGGCCGATAGCGCCGGGCCTCGACCGCGGCGATCCGTTTGACCACCGTTTCCGACTCCGGGTCGGTCCAGAAAATTCCCGTCTGATACTGCGGCCCGCAGTCGTTTCCCTGCCGGTCGGCCAGAGTTGGGTCGATAGAGGCAAAGAAAACGTAGACCAGATAGTCCAGACTGACCTTGACCGGATCATAAGTGACATGCACGGTCTCCCGATAACCGGTCCGCCGCCGGCAGACCTCTTCGTAAGACGGGTTCAGCGCCGGATCGCCGTTGGCAAAACCGGCCTCGGTGCTTGTCACGCCAGCCACCATGTCCATCAGTTTCTGAGTGCCCCAGAAACATCCGCCCGCGAAGTAAATCTCCCGCACCGTCATACTCTGGGCATCGACATTGTTGCTATTAAATCAGCGCAGCCGGAAGACGGCCGGGACCTGGTGGCAGAGCTCCTGACCGCAGAGGACCACCGTACCGGCCGGCAGCGCGGCAGCCTGTTCCTCCAGATCAGGATATTCATCCAGGCTGTAAATCAGAAAAACAGCAGGTCCGCCGGCGGGGACCAGGTCTGACAGCGGAACCGACCCCGTCCGAACCTGGACCAGCGGAATGCCGGGCCAAGCACTGGCGATCTCGGCGGCTACCGCATCTAGCAGCACGGTACGGCCCAGCCGACGGCGGCCGAGCAGCAGCTACCTAACCCCTTTCGGTGACAGCAGCGCGGTGACGTTTGCCACGCCGTTGCCTCTGATCTCCGCCGTTTCTTCCATCGGCGGTGAATCACCGGCGCCTTTTTTACATCTTTTTGTCGATAAACGTTTTCCGAACGGCATCGAACAATATCTTTAAGGTCGAATCCTGCCATGACCGTCCAGTGAGTTAAGAATGGACCGCCGGTTACGGGTCGCCGCAGGCAGCGCATGGGCTTTCATCCTGCTGATGGGCATCGTGAGCATGTTCTCGGATATGACACACGAGAGCGCGAACAGCATTCTCGGTGCCTTTCTCAGTTTGGCAGGCGCCAGCGCCACCACCATCGGCTTCGTTTCCGGTCTCGGCATGTGCCTCGGATATGCCCTGCGCCTGTTCTCGGGCTGGCTCGCCGACCGCACCCACCAGTACTGGACCATCTGCATCGTCGGTTACATCCTCGACCTGATCTTCGTGCCGTTGCTGGCGTTGGTCCCGGACAACGGCTGGGTCCTGGCCTGTTCCTTCGTCATCATGGAGCGGGTAGGCAAGGCCCTGAAGAAGCCGTCTAAGGATACGCTTATGTCGTTCGCCGCCAAGCAGGCAGGTGCCGGCAAGAGTTTCGGCATCCAGGAGTTCTTAGACCAGATGGGCGCCTTCCTGGGTCCGATCATCCTGTACGCCATCCTGCTCTGGCAGGATTCCGGCAGCCTTATACAGGACTACCGCGTATGCTTTGCGGTGCTGGCCATCCCGGCCGTCGTCACTATCCTGCTGTTGTTCTATGCTCGGAACCGTTTCCCCAATCCGGAGAACTTCGAACCCGAGACCAAGGAAACGGCCCCGTTCCGGCTCAACCGGACTTTCATCATTTACATTATCGGCATCAGTGTCTTCGCCGCCGGTTTCCTGGACTTCCCGCTGATCACCATACACGTGCTAAACAATGGTCTGATGTCCTCGGACGAGCTCCCGCTGCTCTACGCTCTCGCCATGGGCGTGGACGCCGTCGCCGCCATCCTCTGCGGTTACCTTTACGACCGCCTGGGCATCGCCACCCTGATCATCCCGACCGCCATCGCCGCTCCGTTCGTGTATCTGATCTTCGGCATGACCTCGTTCCCGGCCCTGATTGCCGGCGTGGTGCTCTGGGGCGTCGGTATGGGCGCCCAGGAGTCCATCCTCAAGTCCGCGGTGACCTCGATCGTCCCCAAAAAGAACCGCTCCACCGGATTCGGCATCTTCGAAACCTCCTTCGGCATCTGCTGGTTCCTCGGCAGCTGGCTGGCAGGCTGGCTGTACGACAACGACCTGACGCTCATGATCGTTTTCTGCCTGGTCACGCAGTTGGCGTCGATCCCGTTCTACCTGGGAAGCGCTCGGTTGCAGCGGAAGGCGGCTTCGGCCTGAGCCCGTCCGTAACCAGACGCCGCTGTGTGCTGTTAATAAAACGCTATTCAATAGTTAACTTCGTTAAGGTAACCCTTAACTAGCGTAAGCGTGATGAGGTCCGTAATGTCACTTCTCGAGATCAAGGACCTGCATGTACAGGCAGGCGACCGGGAGATCCTTAAGGGGGTCACCTTCAGTATGGAAGAGGGCGAGACCTGCGTGCTCTTCGGACCGAACGGCTCCGGCAAGTCCACACTCCTCGCCTCCATCATGGGATACGGCCAGACGAAGATAACCTCCGGCCACATCTTTTTCAAAGGTCAGGACATCACACAAATGACCGTCGACCAGCGGGCCCGCCTGGGCATCGGCATGATGATGCAGCGGCCGCCGAACGTTACCGGCGTCCGGCTCGGCGATCTGGTCAAGGTCACCGCGGCCAACGGCCACGGCTGCACCGGCCACGAAGCCGAATTCAAGATGGAGGACTTCATGGACAGGGATATCAATGTCGGCTTCTCCGGCGGCGAGATCAAACGGTCCGAACTGCTCCAGCTGTCGGCCCAGGCCCCCGATTTCGTCATGCTCGACGAGCCGGAGTCCGGCGTGGACCTGGAGAACATCGGTCTGATCGGCCGTAAAGTGCACGAGCTCATTTACGGCAGCACGACCTGCGGTCGCCCGGTTCAGCGGGTCTCGGCCCTGGTCATTACTCACACCGGGCAGATCCTGGACTACATAGGTGCAGACAGGGCCTACATCATGATCGACGGGACGATCCGCTGCAGCGGCCGGCCCGGCGAACTGCTCAAAGATATCAAGGAAAACGGATACGGAGACTGCAAATCATGTCGGACGAACGTGAAAATTCTGTGAAGAAGGCCCTCGGCAAGGAGGCCGCTTTCGGCCCCTCGGTAGACATCGACAAGTTCGGCGAAGGTGAGACCCATCCGGAACAAATCGGGAAACTCGATGACACTCCCGAGGACCTGAAAAAGAAAATGGAGAACGTCGGCGTGACCGTTGACGAATCCCATCGGGACGGTACCATCCTGTTCATCGATAACGGCATGAGCCACTGCTCCAACCGGGCTCAGGAAGGGCTCTACATCATGGACACCAAGACCGCCCTGAAAAAATACGACTGGGCCCGTAAGCTCAGCTGGAATGTCATGGACCCGACCAAGGACAAGTATACCGCCAAGACCTATTTGGAGGATTCGGACGGCTACTTCATCTACGTCAAACCAGGCGTTCATCTGAAATATCCAGTGCAAACGTGCATGATGCTAAGCAAGCATAAAGGGATCCAGAATCTGCATAACATCATATTCGTCGATCACGATGCATCGATGGACATCATCACCGGCTGTACCACCGTACACGGAGCCAATGACGCCCTGCATGTCGGCGTTTCGGAGATTTACATCGGCGACAATGCCTCACTGTCGTTCTCGATGATCCACAGCTGGAGCGATCAGACGGCTGTTCGGCCACGGACCAATGCCCGCTTGGGCAAGAACGCCCGGTACGTGAATAACTATGTGGTACTCGACCCGGTCGGTACGGTGCAATCGTATCCGACGGCCTTCCTGGAAGGCGAGGGCGCTTCGTGCAGTTTCAACACAATGTGCATCGCCCATGAGAACTCGAATATAGACACCGGCGGTTGCGCGTTCCTGAATGCTCCGCGTTCCGGTGCCGAGATTCTCTCGCGGAACATCACCTACGGCGGCAGCATGGTCGCCCGGGGACGCCTGGTCGGCAATGCGCCCGGCATCAAAGCCCATCTGGAATGCCGCAGTATCGTCCAGAAAGACGGAGGTGTTACCGAGGCCATCCCCGAACTCGAGGCCCACCTCGCCGACGTCGAGATGACTCATGAAGCGGCGGTCGGCAAGATTGCCCAGGACCAGATCGAGTACCTGATGTCCCGTGGCCTGTCTGAGGACGACGCAGTCAGTATGATTATCCGGGGCTTTCTGGTCGGCGGCATCAAGGGCCTGCCGGACAGCCTCCGCGACGAGATCAACCGCGCAATTGACAAGGCCAACGCGGGTAACTGAAATCTCTCCCGGCGGGAGGACGTTTTCCTCCCGCCCCGTTTTTATCCGGTTGTATCACTGAACTGGGCAAATATGCGTTTGTGTCGCGAAATGAATATAAACGGCCCTTCGCATATCTGGCCTATTCTAGTGAACAGGGTAGTGTGAATATCAGTTTCCAAGATGTCTTGAACAACGCCGACACTTTTGTCAACAACGTCATCGATGTTAATATTTGGTACATCGCTTTCGTGTTCCTGATCGGCTTCGGAATCTTTTTTACCATCAAACTCAAGGGTATGCAGCTCCGTCATGTCGGCGAGGCCGGACACCTGGCTTTCACCGGCGAAAAGAAAAGCTCCGTCGGCAAATCAATCTCGTCGTTCGAGGCTTTCTGTATCGGTCTCGGTGCCCGGATCGGCATCGGCAATATCGCCGGTGTCGCCGCTGCCATCGTTACCGGCGGTCCCGGCGCGATCTTCTGGATGTGGATCTTCGCCGTCATCGGTGCGGCCTCTTCGTTCATGGAGTGCACACTCGGACAGATCTTTAAGGAGAAAAAGGAAACTCACGGCCTTTATGTGGGCGGGCCGGCCTACTACATCAAGAACGGTCTGAAGAAACACCGCTATGCGTTGTTTGTCGCTGTCCTGACCGTCATTACCTACGGCATCGGTTTCGTCGGCGTACAGGCCGGCAGCGCCAGCGACGCGTTCATTGCAGCATTCGACTTCAGCAATAACACACTGATATTCGCGATCGTCCTGACCGTCATCACCGCGTTCATCATCTTCGGCGGAATTAAGCGGATCGCCCGGGCCTCCTACTACATGGTCCCGGCCATGGCACTCTGCTGGCTGGTCCTGTGCCTTATCGTTATCGCGATCAATTACGGTATGATCCCGTCGGCTATCGAAGCCATCTTCGTAGATGCGTTCACCCCACAGTCACTGGTCGGCGGCGGCATCGGCACCGTTATCCTGACCGGTCTGCGGAGAGGTGTGTTCTCAAACGAGGCCGGCATCGGTTCCGTTCCGAACGTCGCCTCTGCGGCCGAGGTCAAGCACCCGGTCAAGCAGGGCCTGATTCAGTCCCTGGGCGTTCTTATCGACACTCTGCTGGTCTGCTCCGCCACCGCCTTCGTCATTCTGACCTTCGGCGATTACAGCTACATTCTCGGCACCGGCCTGACCAAAGCTCCGCTGGTACAATATATAATGAGCGAGTCCTTCCTGGGAAGTATTGCCCCGCCGCTACTGGCCATCTTTATGGTGGTCTTTGCGTTCAGCAGCCTGATCGGCTATTACTCGATCAGCGAATCGAACGTCAAGTTCCTGACCCATAACAAGAGGTACACCCTGGTCCTGCAGTGCATCATTGTGGCGATCGTGTTCATCTCGTGTATCATCCCGCTGAACCTGATGTGGGATATCTGCGATGTCTTCATGGCGTGCATGGGTATCGCCAACATGACCGCGGTGTTGCTGCTCTGCCGGTACGCCTTCGCCGCCTACAAGGACTACCGGGCCCAGAAGAAGGCCGGCATCGAAGAACCCGAATTCTCGAAGGAGTGCCTGGGCGACCTCGACACCAGCGGCGTCACCGTCTGGGATAAAGGCAAGGCCGAAGAGTACAAGGACTGACCGCACAAACCACTTCGACGGGGGGGGAACCTTCCCCGTTTTTCTTACATTTTTGATATTGTTTGGAAAAACAATGAAACCTAATGAACAGCCAAAAAAAACAGCCGTTCAGAGCTTCATATTGGTCCAGCTCAGTTCTCTAGTTTCGGTATAGAGTGAGCTGCCGTCCCGTACCTGGGTACGGATATCCCGGAATACCACGTTGTCCTTACCGAGAAATACCCGTTCCGAGTCGCCGGAACGATCTGGTGTCTCGTAGATATTGACATAGATGTGACCGAAGGCCGTGTTCATGTTCTCGGAGCCGCGTTTTTCGAGGCCTTTGAGAGAGAAGATACAGGAACCGTCGTCGGCCTTGGTCTCCAGGGTGTCCACATCTGCACCGTTGATATTCTTGACCACGATGCACCCACCATCCGCTGATATCTTCGCGATAGTGTATTTTTCGATACTGACATCGGAACGGCTTTTACCCGACTCCGTGGCAGTCATCTGGTATGCAAACCAGGTGCCCTCTGTGATCTCTGTCATTGTTCCCGTTACTCCAGATGAGTCACCATCGCAAAGGACATAGAAAAACATACCCTTTTTCTATACCGACAAAAAAATGTTTTTGAGAGTGCAGAAAGAGCCCGTCAGGACGAACCTGCCCGACCGCTCTCGGCCCGCCGTTTCCGATATCCCGCCTCTGCCCAGCCCACCATCAGCACCAACCCGATAATTTCGCAGACCACGAAGCCCCACCACATCGCATCCAGCGAGTACAGCGAGGTAATCGCAAAGACCACGATCAGCAGCAGGTTCCGGATCAGCGTGCTCCACATGGAGTTCTTGGCCATCCGCAACGCCTGCAGCAACGACGACGATATGTTGACCGCTGAGTACATGACCCCGATCAGCAGGAAGATCCGGGTGGTGTGAACGAGCGGTTCCCGTAAGTCGGCCGCCGTTCCGGTGTATGTGAACATGATCATCAGCCACGGCGCCGCCAGGAAGATGAACATCGCCAGGACCGCCGCGATGACCAACGACCACTTCATCGCTATTCCGTATGCCGTCCGCATCTTGCTGAAATCGAACCGGCCAAAGGCAGCCGCACAAATCGGCACCAGAGCGCCGGCGATGGCCTGTGAGGGCACCAGCATCAGGTCGGTGAACCTCCACGAGGTGACATAGACCGCATAGCCGACGGCTCCGCCGCAACTGACCACGAAGAAATTCAGCACAAAGTTGACAACGGCCATGATATCCAGTTCCACCGCCTTGGGCACACCGATCGAAAGGAAATCACGCAGGAGCGGCCGGGAGAACCGGAAATCCCGGAGCCGAATGTCCAGATACGTATGCGTCGGAGCGATGAAATACCAGTAGACGAACGGCAGCAGCGATAACGCGGTAGCAGCAATCGTTGCCCAGGCCAGACCTGCGATGCCCCAGTTGAAGATAAAGGTGAACAGCGGATCGAAGACGATATTGAACACTGCAGCGGTGATCAGGACTGCCATAGCCTTCCGGGCGGCGCCTTCGCCGCGGAGAATGCCGGCTGCCACCCCCTGGATGACGATCAGTGCCGCGCCGAGATAGAACGGGAGCGCATATGCCCGGCAGTCGGGATACATCTCGCTGCCGCCGGCCGCCAGCAGTATCGGGTTGCCGATGACCAGAAAGATCGGAATGCAGAGCAGTCCGATCAGGACCATGAACACCAGCGCCTGCGCCGCCACTGCATCAGCGGCCGGTTTGTCGCGCCTGGCCACCTTGGCGGCCAAGGAAGCCGAGACACCGACCCCGACACCGTTGCCGATGCCGGCCAGAATCAGATAGATCGAAGCGACCATCCCGACAGCCGCCAGCGGCACGGCGCCCAGCCCCGCGCACCAGAAGGTGTCGACAAAGGTGTTGAGCTGTGCCACTAAGAGGGAGATGAGCATCGGTGCGGCCATCATCCGCAGCGCCCGACGCGGGTCGCCGAGCATGGTCAGCGCGTCCTGTGTGAGCTGTTTCTCGGCCGTTTCCCTTCCCTCTTCTTAAAGATCCAGCGATGCACGGATATAAGACAGTATCGTGGTGTTAAGTCGGTACGGTTGCGCATGTGAACTATTAAGAAATAAATATGACGGCGGGCATTGGCATCCCATGTACGTTTATATTCTCGGTGGTTTCCTCGGGAGCGGCAAAACCTCCCTGTTGATGAAACTTGCCTCGATGTACAGCGAACGCAAAGAGAAGGTCGCCATCATTGTCAATGAGGCCGGTGAGATCGGCGTTGACGGAGCGACTCTGAAAGCTCAGGGCTATGACGCCATCGAACTGCCCTCCGGCTGTATCTGTTGCACCTTGTCCGGTTCCCTTACCAACGCCCTGACCAACATCAAGAACGATATAGATCCGGATATTATCATCATTGAGCCGACCGGACTTGCCCTGCCCAACAAGGTTAAGGACATCGTTCACAAATCGTGCATCGACGAAGATGCCGACATCATTATCGGCATCGCGGACATCCAGCGGTTCAACGACCTGATTAAGAAAAAAGAAGAGTTCTTCACCCGGCAGATGACAGGTTCTGACTTCATTCTGATCAACAAGTCCGATTTGGCTACTCCCGAACAGATCAACGATGCCACATCCTGGCTGAAGGAGCGCTTCCCGGCAAAGGACATCGTTCCGGTCTCTGTCAAAGACGGCACGAATCTGGACAGGGTCTATGAGATGATGCAATGAGCGAAGAAGAGCACCATCATCACGATGACGAATGCCACTGTCACGACCATGAACACCACGAGCACACTTCGATGGAAGAGGCCGGCGGCGTTGCGGTCGGTCTGACCGGTACCTTCGAAAACTTCAATTCGGACGCTGAGGCCCGCCTCGCCAACGTGCTCATACAGGTCGGCAAGTTTGTCCAGGGCGAATCTGGTTGCTTGCTTGGTCATATTAAGGCCGCCGTCTTCGACGAGAACGGCCGGGGCATCACCCTGAACCTGATAGATATGGACAACGGCGTCGAACACCACGGCACCCTGCCCCCGATGGATAATGCCCGTTTCGACTTCATGTGCGCAGTACTGGACGTCGACGAGCACGAGTTGTTGCACATAATGATGGACGCCATCGATCAGAGCGGCATCGAATATCGGTTCGACCCGTCTTCCGTCCACCACCATCACCACGACAAGGACGGTCACGCTGTCTTCGACGATGATGATGACCATGAGCACCACCATCATGACGATGGGGAGTGCCACTGCAGGGCCTGTGAAGAACGCCGTCAGGAAGAGGCAGCTCAGGACAAGAAAAAGGAATCATTCTGGCACAAACATCCGCATCAGAAAGACGAGTAAACTATCCACGGGACCGGGCCGGCCCTTATCCCGGCCCGTTTTTAACCACCCCGGTCGACATACGGGGAACTGCTTTTCCGCAGTAATCTCGACAGTAACAGAAGCGGACATCGGCTGGGTAGCCAGTCGGTGCCGCCTTTTTGAAGGAAGCAAAAAAAAAAGGAAGTGCTCCCCGGCACCAGCCGGGGAGTTAAAAGGTTTGGTATGTCACGAGCTTACAGTTTCAGAGACCGTAGTTCTTCATGTTGAAGTTCGGCACGACACCGGTGAACTTCTTGACGCAGTCCTCGACGAACTTGTCCTCCTCAGTGGGAAGAGCGGAGATCTGCTTGTCAGCGTCCATGAGAACATCGTACTGCTTCTTGGTCAGCATGAGCTCCTTGGTGTTGTAACCGTTCTTGAGGATCTCAATGGCCTTTTCCGCAGCAGCCTTGGACCGGAGGTACAGGTTGTTGCCGTTGGCGGCAATGGCCTTACCGATCTCGTATGCGTGGTCGTAGGCAAGCACGTAGGCCTCAGGGCCCCGGGTGCGGTCCGACATCATATACAGGTCACGGAGGGTTTTCTCCTGGCCGGTCTGCAATGCGGTGTTCATGAGAGAGCACTCGTAACCGAGACTGCCGAGCCAGCACTGGACAGAAGTGCCGCCGAACTCGGGATGGTACTCAACGGACTCGTTGGACCACAGGTCACAGCACTGAGCGGTCAGGTTGCCCTGCAGGTCGCAGTGGGCGCACTGACAGTTCTTTCCTTCCTGAGAAGTGGCCTTGCCGCCGATGGCTTTGCAGATGACGCCTTCATAGCCGCAATCTTTGTCCGGACCGGTGGCGCCGCATTCCCAAGCAACGAGCGTACGAGCCGCCGCGATGCACCGGGTAATGGCAGAGAAGGTCCGCTGAACATCGTTATCAAGGAAGCCGCCGGCCATGAACATAGCCACGTTGGCGCCCGAGCAGTCGGTGTCGCCGCCGGCTACGCACCGGTTGCGCTTCGCGATATCAACCATCTGCTGCCAGATGTACTCCATGTCGATGCTGCCCAGGTAACCGACACCGAACAGGAAGGCGATGATGTCACCGTGGGTAACAGCATAGTCGGCGAATTCTTTGCCGCCGAGAGACTCGACGGAAAGATTGTCAGCACCGTTCTCGCAGGCGATGTCGCAGCATTCGAAGAACTTCTCCGGGTAGGAATGGAGAGTGTCCTGACCCAGGCGCAGGCCTCTGTCGGCCTCTCTCTGGTCCGGGATGGTCTGACGGACACCGCAGTTGATGCCGTACTCCTCGTGGTACTTCTCGCAGATCTCTTTCTGGCCGGCAACGACTGGAGCCGAGAGTTTCTCCTGATTCATCTGGGAAACCCACTCGGTCTCAAGCTGCACGTTCGGGAACCCGGCGGTGACCGCCCGGTTCAGAGCATCGGTGGAGATGTAGTCAATGTACTCTTTCCGCAGTTTGGCCGGGTCCTTCTCGGTTCCGGGACGGGGCGCATACTTTAGCTCTGGTATAACTTCCCCGGCGCCGATCTTCAGACCGAAGCCATAGGAGATCGGATGTTTGCAACGGCCGAAGACCATGTCGTCGGCGCAGTCATAGGCCATTTTAGTGTATCTGGTAACGGACATTTCACTCACCCTTCACAATAGAGTCCCAGTTCTCGCGGATCTTCTTCCAGTCATAGCCGTCCAGGATTTTCTGGGCGATGAGCGGGGTCTGCGGAGCCTTCTGCGAATAAATGCCGAGGTCAAAGGAGTTGGCGTAATCCCGGTTGACCGCACCGCCGCACGCCATCAGAGGCATGGTGAGACCGGCTTCCTGCATGAGCTTGGCTTCAGCGGGGAAAGCGGACATAGTGGTGGTCATCAGAGCGGTACCGCTGCCGAACAGCGGTTTGGTCTTCTTCATCTCATCGATGAAGTCGGTGACGGCAACGTCACGGCCCATGTCAATGACTGTATATCCGGCAGACCGGGTCATAACAGCGGCGATGTTTTTACCGATGTCGTGGGGGTCACCCTCGGCAGCATGCATAACGACGGTGCCTTTGGTAACGCGGCCTCCGGGAATCTGCTTCTCGGCGAGCGCAATGCCGATCTCCATGGTCTTGGCGGCCATCATGATGTCGGGCAGGTAATAAACATGGTCTGCGTACAGTTTAGCCACGACCTCCATACCAGCGACCAGACCGTCGTTGATGATGTCGAGCGGGTTCTTTTCTTTGAGAGCTTTGGTTACAACAGGTCCGATCTCTTTGAACTTCTTGTACATGACGCACTCAGCGATTTCCTTGAAGATGGGGTCCTTCGGGAGCATCTTCTTGGCGGCCGCTTCGGGGGTCATATCGTTCTGGAGCGAGATGTCGTAGCGTTTCAGGATTTTGGAAAAATCCACACCTTTGCTGCTAATCATTCTTTTTCCTCCGATCCCCGGTTTATCTTGCTAAACCGGTTGGTACCGTAATTTAAACCAACGGTATAAATGCCAATGGATGGTTGGAACCACAATCCATAAATTTTTAATATAGGACAATCTATTTATATAATAAAATATACTAATTTTTGTTTTTAATAGATTATAAATATTATTATTTTTAAAAGGACATATTTTGCAAATTTTTTAAATATAATAAAATTGGCTGAAAATATTTTCTTGAGCGGTCAATCTACGATATGTTGACTTTCGGCAGGATGGAACGGTTAAAATACTGCGGTGAACGTGTCAATGATATCTCTTTCGGAACACTTTCGAAAAAAACTGGAGGAACAATATGAGTTATGGAATTTCGCTCGATATGGGGACGAGTGGTACACGGGCGCATGCAGTCGACCTCTCCGACGGAAAAATCATTTCTACGTCCGTTACGGAATGTCACCCCCTGCCCGGCGCGAACGTCATGGATCATCTTACTTTCTGTATCAACGTTGGTAACAAGATTGCCCATGATATTGTGATGGATACAGTCAACAAGGTCATCCGGACCCTGGGAATCGACCTGCATCAGGTTGAGCGGGTCGCCATCTGCGGCAACCCAATCCAACTTTCCCTGTTCCAGGGCATTCCGGTGGACGATCTGGCCTTCGCAGGTGAGAACGCCCATAAAGCCCGGGGCATTAAAGACCAAAAGAGGGACGCCGGCGTCTTCTCTGCCGTGGACGTGGGCATGGACGTCCCGGACGGCTGCGAACTGTACGTACCGCCCGCGATCCGCCACGAGATCGGCGCCGATGCGTTGGCCATGATGTATAAGTCCGGTTTCCTGGAGCAGAAGAAGAACTGCATGGTCACCGACTACGGGACCAACGCCGAGATGGCCCTTAAGGTCGGGGACGACATCTATACCGGTTCGGCCGCGGCCGGCCCGGCCATGGAAGGCCAGTCCATCGCCTGCGGTATGCTGGCCGGTCCGGGCGCCATCAGCGACCTGGACTACGACTTTGCCTGGCGCTGTCAGGTGCTGGACGACCAAATCACGCCGCAGTCCGGCGACATGGTCGACTTCAACCTCAACCAGGTGACCGACAAAGGCCCGATGCACGGCAAGGCCACCGGTATCACCGGCACCGGTGTGATCGCAGCCGTTGCCGTCGCCACCCAGTACGACCACCTCTGGAAGAAAGGTCAGCTAACTACCGAAGACGGCAAGATGCACTTCCAGGACGGGATCTACATCGACTCTCATGATATTTCCGAGGCCGCCAAGGCCATCGGCGCCATGCGGGCCGGTCACTTCACTCTCCTGGAGCACGCCGGCATTAAATTCGCCGACATGAACGTCATGTACATGGCAGGTGCCTCCGGCACCTACGTGGATGCGATCAAGGCCCGGGATGTCGGGCTGGTCCCGCCGTCCTCGAACGAGATCTACCAGTGGGGCAACACCTCACTGGCCCTGGCCGTTGACCTGCTCAAGAATCCTGAGCTTCTGGACATACTGCAGGCTACCGCCAACAGCATCCGGGCAAACCATGTCATGTTCGCGTCCGACAAGGTGTTCGAGCAGATCTACACCCAAGAACTGGGCTACTGGGACGAGGGTATGGCCATGACCGCCTACAATGAGAATAACGTCGCCAGCGGTATCCAGGAACTGCCTAAGCCCCACGGCAGGGCCAACGTGCACCGGATGGTCATCCGGGACATCCCAGACCTGGGCACTAAAGGTCTGACCATCGTCCACGATATCGGCACCAAGCTGGTCGGAAAGATGCCGGGCTGCACCGGCTGCAAGAAGTGCGAGAAAGAGTGCCCCGAGCACGCCCTGACCGTCGGTCCGGACAAGACCATCACGGTTGAGACCAAGCACTGTCTCGGCACCGCCTGCTACCGCTGCCAGTTCGTCTGCCCGGAAAAGGTCTACAAGTACGATACGCTGCGCCTGGTCGGCCAGCAGTGAACAGACCGGCCGGGGGCACCTGTCTCCCGGCCTTTCTTCATATACAGAAAGATTGAAAAGTTCATTCAGTGCCGGTGGCGGCCCTGGTATGACCCATTCCGCGGTTTTTTATTGGGGTCGTAGGCCTTCAGATACTTTACCACATCCAGGTCTGCGTCCGTCCACTCGGGGGTTTCACCGGCCTCGATATAATCTTTGTACCACTGCTCGGCCTGCGCCATGGGCCCGGACATGTCAGGACAGGGCTTCGGCACCAGAAACGTATTCTCCGGCGTAGGTACCCAGGCATTCGGCCGGGCGTAATCATCATCCTCCAGGAACCCGACCGCGAAGAGAATATGCGGCAGCCCCGACAGGCAGGCGTACAGACCGGCCTGCATCATGTAAGCGTCCGGTACCGCCGTGACCTTGCAGTCTGCATCCAGCCACTTCTCCCGCTCGTGGGAGGTCTTGATTTCCAGCACCGCCTGGCGCTTCCCGCCCCAGACCAGGTAGCCGTCCACCATCCCGCCGAAGATGGGATTGTCGTGGAAGTGGTCGTAGCCGCAGGTCTCCTTGGGCACTGGCTCTTCTACGATCACCGGTGTGCCGGCCGGAAGCCCGAGCGCGGCCGCCAGCGGCACCTGGTTGTCCCGCACGTACTTGCGGATGACTGGCTCCAGGATGTTACCGGCGTCGATGTACTTGTTCGCCCTGTCGCCGGGATAAATGCCGGCCATTTCGCAGGCAACCTTGAACGGACTGACCGGCCCCGGCATCCCGAGGATCGGCCCGAGCTTGGAGCCGGAGATCTTCTTCCGTCTGTAAAGGTCGAAGACCACCGTTTTGTTCTTGTCGTCGATATCGATGATGTTGGCCCTGCCGTCAAACATATGGGCAGAAATGACACGGAAAACAGATAGTGTTTTCTCTTTTTCTGACCATTCAAGGTTGCGATATCATGGTCATGATTGATTTCGACAGCATTGAAGAGAAAATCCTGCCGCATTTCAAAGACGGCAGGGGCGAGATGCGCTCGGCAGCTTACATCGACGGCGCCAACCGCTTGATGCGCAATACCCTGGCGCCCGGCCACTCCATCGGGTTGCACAAGCATGAGGCGAACGCCGAGATCATCTATGTCCTGCAGGAGGCCGCCAAAACAATTATCGACGGAAAAGAAGAACGTTTGGCTACCGGCCTGGTGCACTACTGCCCCAATGGTCACACGCACAGCATCATCAACGATGGTGGGTGCGACCTGGTGTTCCTGGCCTTTGTCATCGCTCGGTGACCGGCAATGCCGGAACTGCCCGAGGTCGAAGGGGTCCGGCACTACCTGGACCGGTTGCTCACAGGACGGACAGTGACCGCAGTTACTGTTGTTCGGCCGAAGATTATCGCCCATCCCGCGCCCGAAGTCTTCGTTATACGGCTGACCGGCCAGACCTTCGCCGGCGTAGAACGGCGGGCCAAGTTCCTGCTGCTCCGACTGACCGACGGGGGCACACTGGTCCTGCACCTGCGCATGACCGGCCTGCCGTTGGTCGTACCGACAGACGCCCCGCAGAAAAAGCACACCCAAGTCATCCTGAACTTGGATAACAGCACCGAGCTGCGCTACCTAGACCAGCGGCAGTTCGGCCGGTTCTGGCTGTTGGAAAAGAATGAGCATGACGACTGCACCGGTTTGGCAAAGCTCGGCCCCGAACCGCTGTCCCGGGCTTTCGGCCCGAAGAAACTGGCCGCGGCGCTCGGCGGAAGAAAATGTCCGATCAAAACTTGTCTACTCGACCAACATACCGTAGCCGGCATCGGCAACATCTATGCCGATGAGATCCTGTTTGCTGCTCGGATCAAACCGGACCGGCCGGCCTGCGCGCTGAGCCCGGCCGAACTGAGTCGGATCGCCCGGGAGATCAAACAGATCTTAGCCGCTGCGGTGGCCAAGGACTGCCTGAGCATCAGCGAGTATGACGTCCAGCACGGAGTTGAACAGCGGGACGCCGAGAAACTGCTGGTTTACGGCCGGGCCGGCGAACCATGTGTCCGCTGCGGCATGCCGTTGGTACGCACCGTCATCGGTCAACGGAGCAGTTATTATTGTCCGCACTGTCAGCACTGATCTTTCCGGATTATTCTGTTTCACAGTACAGGATCAGGTCGCGACGGCCTGTTATCCAGTGCCGGCTTTGAATGCGGCGTGACCAAAGTTTCTCGAGAACTTTCAGTACAGGAACTATCAACACTGGTACAGCGACAGACATCTTGCTGACTTCTCCTGTTTTCCTGGTACGGAATCGATGTGGGATAACAGCGTCAATTTCATCTGCCTCAACCGCTATGCCGCCGCGGCACTGTCACTGTAAACCAGACTGCCTTGTCATCAACATAGGCCACCGATTCCAGAAACCCGGATTCTACAAACAGCAGCTGTTCTACACCCAGGATGACTACGGACTCTTCCGGTGTGCCTGTTATCATCCCACTTGCAACAATGAAGGTCTGGCCCGCTCATGGTAATACAGGCCTACCCGATCACTCACTGGATCTCCGAAATTGGTACCGCGGCGCCTGCTCTGCGGTCGGTAGCTGATAATGAATCTGCGGTGTGATGAAAATTTAGTGGAAGACTGGCTGACAGACGGCGGAAAAGTACTCCGATTTCTGAACAGCACACTGAACATGAGGTGCTGTACCTGGAGTTCGGGGTCGGCTACAACATGCCGTCGGCCATCATGCATCTGTTCATCGTGATTACCTGCGAGAACAAGCAGGCCCTGTCCCGCCCAAAATAATTGACCGTTTACTGGTCTTCGACCATGACACCGCCAAAATCGTGTCAGAAATCTGCTGATCGTTTTGTTCCCATAACGATCAAAGATAAGAAAAATAGTACAGAGGTATTGGATTCGAACCCCCCTTGGATTGAGCTTTCGGAAAAGAGATGCTGGCTTGGAAAAATGGTGCAGAGGAGGGGATTCGAACCCCTGAATCACTAAGAACAGGATCCTAAGTCCTGCGCCTTTTCCTAGCTTGGCTACCCCTGCCCGTCTCTACCTACCTGCTTTTTCATTATTATCCTTTCTCCTTGCAAAAGCATAGAAACCGAATTAAACGCCACTGTGATATCCCCCAACAGTTGAGGAATGTATAATGGCAGATCTGCTGGGCAACAGCAAGCAGGAGCTTCTCCTCGGAAACGAGGCCATCACCCGCGGCCTCTTCGAGGCGGGAGTCAAGTTTGCTTCCACATATCCCGGGACCCCCTCTTCCGAAGTAGGCAACCTTCTGGAAGAACTCTCCGAACGGGCCGGTATGTATTTCGAATTCTCATCGAACGAGAAGACCGCCGTCGAGGTTTCCGCCGCCGCAGCATCCTCTGGTGTCCGGTCGTTCGTCTTCATGAAGCACGTCGGCCTGAACGTGGCCGCCGACCCGCTGATGACTCTCGCTTACGCCGGCGTCAGAGCCGGGATGCTGGTCATGTCCGCGGACGACCCGTCCGCCCACAGTTCCCAGAACGAGCAGGACAACCGGTACTATGCCACCCTGGCACTGATCCCGATGGTCGAACCGTCAAACCCCCAGGAGGCCAAAGACTTCGTGGCCGCCGCCTACGAGGTCTCGGAAAAGCTCGGTCTGCCGGTGCTGTACCGCACCACCACCCGGGTCAACCACGCCCGGGGCATCGTGACCTTCGGAAAGCTCCGCACCGATACTCCGCTGAAGGGACACTTCGAGAAGGATGACCCGCACTTCGTCAACATCCCGGCGTTTGCCATTCACAACCGCGTACGGCTGCTGGAAAAGAACAAACAGGCCCTGGCGCTGTCCGAAACCTCGCCGCTTAACCGTGTCGAAGGCAGCAGCGACGTGGGTATCATCACCTCCGGCGTCTCCTACAATTACGTAAAGGAATACGTCGCCGGCGTTTCCATCCTGAAGCTCGGCTTCACCAATCCGATCCCGGAACAGAAGACCGCCGACTTCATCCGCGGCAAGAAGTTCGTCATCGTGGTCGAAGAGCTCGAGCCCTACCTGGAGGACCAGGTCCTCCGGATCTGCGCCCAGCACAACCTGAACGTACTGGTCCACGGCAAGCGCGACGGCGTCCTCCCGCGGGAATGGGAGTTCTCGCCCGATACCATGCAGCGGCTGAAGGACCTGGTTGCCATAAAGCCGGCTCCGGTTCCAATGCCCAAGGCATCGGTCACCCTGCCCGGCCGCCCGCCTTCCCTATGCGCTGGCTGTCCCCACCGGGGCATGTATGCCGCCGTCAAAAAGGCCGTTGATAAGACTCCGGTCGTCTACTGCTCGGACATCGGCTGTTACACCCTGGGGGTCCAGCCGCCGTTCCACACCGCCGACTTCATCATCTGCATGGGCGGCGGCGCCGGGGCCGCGGGCGGTTTCGCTCAGGTCACCGACCAGAAGCCCATCGCCTTCATCGGAGACTCAACGTTCTTCCACTCCGGCGTGCCGCCACTGACCAACGCCCTGTTCAACCACCACAACATCATCATGGTCATCCTGGACAACCGGACGACCGCCATGACCGGCCACCAGCCGAACCCCGGCACCGGCCGGCATTTCGGCGGCGTCAACACCGAGGCCGTGGACATTGCCAGCATCGTCAAAGGACTGGGCGTGCAATTCATCCGCACCGTCAACCCGTACGACGTCAAGAACTGCGTTGCCGTGATGAAGGACGCATTGGTGTTCGACGGCGTCGCCGTCGTGATCTCCAAGTGCCCCTGCCCCCTGCTCCTGAGGAAGGAGAAGCGGCTGGAGAAGAAGACCTGCGTCGTGGACAAGGACAAGTGCATCAAGTGCTACACCTGCCTGAAGATGATCGCCTGCCCGGCCCTGATCAAGCGGCCGGACGGCACCGTCGAGACCGACCCGACGCAGTGCATAGGGTGCGGCATGTGCGCGAGCGTCTGTCCGAAGGAAGCCATCGGGGTGAGACAATGAAGTATTCCGTGCAAATCGTCGGCGTCGGCGGCCAAGGCGTACTCCTGGCCTCTATGGTCCTTGGCAACGCGGCCATGCGGGCCGGCCACAAGGTCATGATGAGTGAGGTCCACGGCATGGCACAGCGGGGCGGGAGCGTGCTCTCGACCCTGCGCTTCGGGGACGAGGTGTACAGCCCGCTGGAAGCCACCGGCGGCGCGGACCTGATCATGGGCTTCGAGCCCGTGGAGACCGTCCGCTCCCTGCCGTTAGGCCATCGGGGATCCACCGTCCTGATGAACCTGGACCCGATCTTCCCCGCCATGGTCGCAGCCGGCAACGAACCGTACCCTGACGTGGACGGACTGGTGGCCGCCGTGAAGAAGGAGAACGATCATCTGATGACCATCAAAGCCACCGAGATCGCTGTGCAGGCCGGCAAGGCCGTCGCAGCCAATGCCGTCATGATCGGCGCCGTGGCCGCGGCCAAGGGCTTCCCCTTGGACAAGGGACTGCTGAAGCAGGTATTGCTGGAGACCGTGCCGCCCAAGTTCAAGGACCTCAACGCCAAGGCCTTCGACCTCGGCTATACGGCCATGCGGGATAAGTCCTGAACATAAACTCTTCGGCCCGGCCGTGTCCGAGCCTTTTCTTTTATTTTACTGAGCGCAGTGCATCCGCCGGAGATCCGCCTGCCGGCCCAGCTCCTCGGTCGCGGCGATAGCCGCCTTGAGATTATCCAGTCCGCAGGTCCGGCAGTCGTGCTTCAGTTTGAGCGTCTTGGCCACATCCTCGGACTCCTGCCGGTACTCGGCAGTGTTCCCGATGCCCGGATCGATGAACAGGCACCGCTCGTAGGACTGGAACAGGATGTCCAGGAAGAACTGCGGGTTGTACCCTTCCATGCAGTAGAGGTGGAACTCCTTTATCAGCCCGTTCACGCCCTGTTCGGACCAGCCGGGCGAGGAGAACCATGTACCGGCGCATTTCTTCTTCTCGGCATAATACTCTTCTGGCCCGAGCAGTGCCTCGATACAGTCAGAACCGGCAATCTTCACCGTCGGCACCTTCACCGCTTTGTCGATGTCGTCGAGCGAATCGCAACGCGCATAGCCCAGAAAGACCGCGTCCACCTGTCCGACGATCGCATTGATCCTGTCAATGATGGTGTTCCGCATCTCGTCAGGATATTCATGCATGGCGAACTCCAGGTACTCCCGGTAGACAAAATGCGGATTGCACTTGGTCAGATACTCGATCTCGTTCTTCAGCACATCGCAGGCAATAATCCCGAGCTTCATGCACAGGCCTTCCTTCCGGCTCGGGAAAAAACATCCCGATATCAGAGCCGAAAGAAAATACCGCGCCCATCGGTAATAATAATATCGCGGACTGCGGAACAGGAAAGTGTGCGATTCGCCGGGCAGGAAGGAAAAATCTCCGCCCGGCGCATTAATGTGAGGTTTCAGAAACCGAGAACCTGAGGCGCGTCCATCAGCGGCTGCGAGCCGGCGTCGGCACCCTCGCGCAATTTGGCCGATCTCCGGCTGACACCGTCGCGGACAACCCGATATGAGTCCTCAATCTCGTTTGTGATCAACTCGACGATATGCCGGTTGACCTTGTCCATGGCGTCGCTCACCGAGCTGAGCGGTTCATCAAGCACCATGTCGTTCTTGACCTGGATCAGGTTCTTGCAAACTGCATGCAGCATCCGGTAGCCATCCGCGGCCACCAATTGACGGTCGCTGCTCTCAAAGGAGAACGGCATTACCGCAATCGCAGTCGTCTTAATCCCGAGCAGGTCACAGAGATTGACCACCATCGGGGTCATTTCGGTTCCGGCATGTCCGCCCATGCCGGACGCCACAATTACCAGATCGATACCGGCAACCGCCTTGCAGACCGCCTTATCGAAACCGGCGGCCGAAGTAATAACCAGGCCGTCATCAGCAGAGGAATTCTGATGAAGCAGTTCAGCATCTTTGGCGACAAGCAACCGGAGTCCGACCCGCATCTGCTGCAGAGCGGCCCGATCGGTATTGATCGCAATCGTGCGAACCCGACTGTCACTGCCGTAGATCATGGAAACGGTCCGGCAACCGGCGCCGCCGATGCCGATCACCGCAATGCGCGGTTCCTCGGACTCGGACAGGTCGCTGCCAATCGTCTGATATACTATTGCTTCTGCCATCTTTACATCCCCCGATAGATGCGGGTCAGCCCATCCCTGACTGTGCCCTCACCCCTTCTGACTGGCTGGTCTGAATCACATGTTCCGCGAAGACTGCTGCGCAGCCTTGAAAGACCGGGCCTTGGAGTCTTCCAGCGCTTCCTTCGGGATTATGTCGACCGCCACGAGCTGTCTGATATAGCTCTCAGCGTCGTAGATCGTCCCGTCCTTGCGCATATTCTCCAAGGTCTGCAACTGAACCCCCGTAAGACGAACGTAAATCCCATCCGCATCCATCTCCGGTGAGGTTCTGCTGTTCGCGATGTATCCGCGGATTGCGTCCCGAATGAAGTCAGACCGGTTGCCTATCTCGTGCTCGCTCATGAAATCTTCCATGAGCTGGATGTCCTCAGGGGACACCCGCAGTGTGATCTTGGTTCCGTCGTCGTTCGTCATTCAGATCGCCTTGTTTCTGCAAGCCGTAGGTCCCATCCCAATACTTGCATGTAAGACATTGAGCTCACAACTATTTAATACCTGTCTTACGAACGTAAGACAAAATTGGTTCAGGAAGAACAATCGCTTTTTTCTGTCCGATAGAAACTTCTGCCGAGCCAGCGACTGTTTCTTCTGTTCTGAAAGAGATATTGTCATCATAGTATTATAAATGATTCTGTAAGACAAACACTCTAGACGACGAGTTTCTTTCTGTCTTACGGTTTCACGGACCCGGGCTGTCAGACAGAACATCCACTTTCACAGGTCTTTCTGTCGTGATACCTTTAACTAACTAAGATGCATGCGCGCGACTACTGTAAGGGATTCCATGAGCCGTGACTATACCGAGATGGAGAAAAAATGGCAGAAGGCCTGGACCGATCAGAAACTTAATGAAGCAGAACCGGACAGCCGGCCGAAGTTCATGCTGATCTTCGCCTACCCCGGTCTGACAGGTTACCTCCACGTCGGACACCTGCGGGGCTACACTTATGCCGATGCCATCGGCCGCTACAAGCGGATGACGGGCCATAATGTCCTCTTCCCGGTCGGCACTCATGCCACCGGCAACGGTGCTATCAGCCTGTACAACAAGATTCACGCTCAGGACCCCAAGACCATCGACTACCTGAAACGGAACGGCTGCACGGACGCCGAGCTCGCTGGCCTCACATCCCCGATGGCAGTCGTGAAGTTCTTCAACGGAGTCTATGTCAATGAATACTGGAAGCGGTTCGGCTTCTTGGCCGACTGGCGGCGGTTCACATGTACCCTCTTCCCAGATTACGCAAAGTTCATCGAGTGGCAGTTCTGCCAGCTGAAGGCCGCGAACCTGCTTATTCAGAAGCCCTACTATGCCCCGTTCTGCCCCAACTGCGGCCCGGTCGCCGTCGATCCCTCGGAGACCGACCTGTCCAAAGGCGGCAACGCGGAAACACAGGAGTACACCCTGCTCAAGTTCTGGTGCGAGGAGCAGCAGCTGTATCTGGTAGCCGCCACCCTGCGGCCGGAGACCGTCTTCGGCCAGGTCTGCTTCTGGGCCCGGCCGGACCTGGAATACGTGAAGATCAAGAAAGGAAAGGAGATCTGGGTTGTTTCCCCGCAGGCTGCCGAGAAATTGGAATTACAGATGGACGGTGTCACTACCATCGGTAAGGTCAAAGGCGACGAGATGATCGGCTGGCAGTGTCGCGCACCGATGCTTCATAAGCTTATCCCGGTGTTCCCGGCCGCCTTCGTCGACCCCGACGTGGGCACCGGCCTGGTCACCTCCGTGCCGTCGGATGCGCCGGACGACTGGGATTCCCTGGAAAAGGTCAAGCAGGACCCGGCCTTGCGCGTGAAGTACGGACTCTCCCAAAAGCTCATCGACAGCGTCAAACCGGTCTCGATCATCAGCATCGAGGGTTACGGCGAATTCCCGGCCCAGACCATCATCGAGAAAATGAAGATCGCCGACGTCGAGGACCCGGCCAAGGTCAGGGAGCTCATGGAAGAGGCGAAGAAGCAGGTATACAAAGACGGCTATCACATGGGCCGTATGAAGGACACCTGCGGCGCCTTCGCGGGCCTGCGGGTCGAAGAGGCCAAGGACAAGATGAAGCAGGCCATGCTGGACAGCGGCGAGGCCGAACTCTTCCGGGACCTGACCGAAGAGGTTGTCTGCCGGTGCGGCCGCCGGGTTCACATCAAGCGGATCGACGACCAGTGGTTTATCGACTACGGCAACGCCGACCTCACCGCCAGGACCAAAGAGCACTGTAAGGGCATGCAGATCTTCCCTCAGGAGTACTACGATAACGTCGGCGGCGTTCTGGACTGGTTCCGGGAACGGGCCTGCGTCCGGCTGGGTAACTGGCTGGGCACGAAGTTCCCGTTCGACCCGAAGTGGACCATTGAGGCCATCTCGGACTCGACACTCTACCCGCTGTACTACACAATCTCTCTGTACGCCAACGAAGGCAGAATCAAACCCGAGCAGATGAAGCCCGAGTTCTTCGACTACGTAGTGCTTGAAAAAGGCACCGCGGCTGCCGTCGCGGCTGCCACCGGCATTGACACGACGCTGCTGGACAAGATCAAGGCGGACGTCCACTACTGGTACCCGCTTGACATCAACCTGGGCGGCAAAGAGCACATGACTGTCCATTTCCCGGTCTTCCTGATGAACCACCGGGCCATCCTGCCAGACAGCATGCAGCCCCGCGGCATCATCGTCAATTGGTACGTGACCGGAAAGAACAAGGACAAGATCTCCAAATCCAAGGGCGGCGCGCAGCCGATACCCGGCGCTGCGGCAAAATACGGCGTCGACAGCATGCGGCTGTACTACGCCCACGTAGCGTCCATGTTCGTGGACGTGGAATGGGATGAGGACATCGTCTTCATGTACCGCCAGAAACTGGAACGTATCATGACCGTGGTCGAGGACCTGATTGCCGCCGAGACCGACGTTCCGGCCGGCGACATCGACGCCTGGCTGCTGTCCAGGTTCAACACCCACCTGGCAGAGATCCGCACCGCCATGGAGAAGTACGACCTCCGGCAGATGGCCACCGTCGTATACTACGATATGACCAACGACATACGCTGGTACGGCCGCCGGGGCGGCAAGGACAAGAAGACCATCCGCGAGGCTCTCCGCATCTGGATCAACACCATGATGCCGATCACTCCGCACGTGGCTGAGGAACTGTGGCACGAGGCCGGCTTCGAGGGCCTGGTCGCCGCCGCCCAGCTGCCGGTCGCCGACTCCCGTGTCCAATCCGCCGCCGCCGAGTACGGCGAAGACCTGGTTCAGGAGGTCATCGGCGATGTGAACACCATCCGCAAGATCGCCAAGACTGAGACCAAGAAGGCTGTTATATACACCTCGCCCGCCTGGAAGGTTGACGTCCTGAAGATGGCCCTCGCCGACCAGACCGCCGGTAAACTGAGCATTCCGGCCCTTACCAAGGAATGCATGGCCAACCTCGAATTACGGAAGAACGGCAAAGCGACCGCCGAGTTCGCCAAGAAGACCGCCGTCGACGTCATGCATGCCGGCGCAGCCGCCCGCCAGCCGGTGGCAGATCTGAATGAGACCGCCCTGCTGCAGTCGGCCTGCGGTTTCATCGCCAGCGAATTGGGCATGGAGATTGCGGTCTACAGCGCAGACGATACGGCGAAGTATGATCCGCAGAACAAGGCCCATGTGGCTGTACCGGGCCGTCCCGCCATCTATCTGGAATGAACTGACCCCGGCCGGTTTACGACCGGGGCCTTGTTATAATTTATAACTCAGCCTTCGACATCGTCGATATCGCCATCGTTGACATCCGTCAGATCCATGTCGTTGAACTCCCCGGCGGCCGGCAACATCGTCTGAAAAACCTCGGCCCGATGGAACTCCGTCATGCCCCGGAGAAGACCGGTTTCTTCACGTGCCCGCTGACGGTGCCGTCATCCGAGATGCAGATGCCGATCCAGTGTGTTCAGACCGTCCACGATACCCGATAAATACAGAGCGATGACAGCATCGGTCACGTCGGTGTGATCATAGATCCGCTTGTCGGTCGCCAAAACCTTATCCAGCGGTTTACCGCTGCTTTCCTCCGCCGGTTCGACCTGATGAACAGTACCTGGCCGGACGCTTCCGGCCGGTCTGATGCGGAGTTGCCAACATAACAACTGGCCCCGGCCGCCACAATGGCAGCGGCCACAGTTACAGCAGCGGTCTGTTCATCGTCCATTTGAAAGTCGCAAAAGCATCTCGGTTTTCAGCATTTGCGGTTCATCCGTGCTTACTCGTCCTGACGACCGTTCCAGGGTTTGAACAGCGCCTGGGGCACACCGGCCATCTGCAGGCAGCGGCCAATCACGAAATCAACCACTTCCTCGACGGTCTTAGGGTGCGGGTAGAAACCTGGGTTGGCGTCCATGATAATCGCCCCGTTCCGGGCCAGTTTCAGCTCGTTCTCGAGCATGATGGCGTCCTTGGGTGTCTCCCGGGTCAGCAGGAAGGTTTTCCGGTGCTCCTTCAGGGCGCACATGACCGCCCGGGAAATTAACGTGTCACCGATCCCGCAGGCAAACTTGGCCACCGACGACTCGGTGCAGGGCGCCACGAAGAGCACGTCATACTGGTACGACCCGGAGGAGATGGGCGCAAACATGTCGTCATCCTGATATACCGCATCCGCCAGGGCCTCGACCTGTTTCAGGGTGTAATCGGTCTCCACAGGCAGAATGGCCTTGGCGACCTTGGACATCACGAGGATCTTTTCACCGGGAAGCTCCTGCAGCAAGCGGATGCCGTAGATACTGCCGGAGGCCCCGGTCATGGCAACAACTGATCTCATGGTCTCACCGCAGGCGGATGGTTTCCAGGTTCTGAGGTGCCACGGTCTGGATGTTGAACTTTTTATAGAGCGAAGAGGCCAGGTCGGTGCACTTCCGGTCCTCGCCGTGACCGATGATGATGCGGTTGGGCCGCGGCTCCATGGTGGAGATGAACTTCATCAGCTGATGCCGGTCGGAGTGTCCCGAGAAACCGTCGACGGTCTCCCGGTTCATCTTGATCTGCACAGTGATCTGCTTGCCGCGGGCCGGCAGGGTGATCTCGGTCCGGCCGCGCTGGATGGTCCGGCCGAGACTGTTCTCGGACTGGTAACCGACAAAGAGCAGCCAGTTGCGTTCGTCGTCCGCCCACTCCCGGAAATACTCCAGTACCGGGCCGCCCGACATCATACCGCTGGTCGCGAGCACGATGCACGAGTCCGGCGAGTGGCAGATCTCCTCCCGCATGTCCGAGGTCTCCACCCGGTGGAAGATCGGGGAGAGGAACGGGTTCTCGTTTTTCTGAAAGATCTCGGTGCGCAGGGTGCTGTTCAGGTACTCGGGATACGCGGTGTGGATGGCGGTGGCCTCCCAGATCATACCGTCCAGGTAGACAGGGACCGGCGGGATCCTACCGGTGCGCTCCAGTTCCTCGATGACCAACATGACCTCCTGGGAACGGCCGACGGCAAAGACCGGGATGAGCACCTTGCCCTGGTGGGAGAGCGCTTCCTTGATCAGTTCGCCAAGCTGTTCGGACGCATCCGCCCGGGACGGCTGCATATCGTTGTGACCGCCGTAGGTGGACTCCATTACCAGAGTCTCCAGCCGCGGGAACTTGTTGGTGGCGGGATTGAACAGCCAGGTCTTCTCGAACTTCGTATCGCCGGTGAAGGCGACGTTGTGCAGGCCCTCGCCGATGTGGAAATGGGCTATGGCCGAGCCCAGGATATGGCCGGCATTGTGGAAGGTCAGCCGGATGTCGGGTGCGATGTCTGTGGTCTCGTTGTACTTGAGCGTGATGGTATGGAGGATCTCCTTCCGCACGTCCTTCGCGTCGTACAGATTCTTCTTGGCCTCGCCGTAGCTGAGCTTGATGTTGTCGAGCTGCAGCAGGGCCATCAGGTCCCGGGTCGGCGGAGTGCAGTAGATCGGACCTTTGTAGCCGTACTTGAACAAAGCCGGCAGGGTGCCGCAGTGATCCAGATGGGCGTGGGTTATGACTACCGCGTCCAGGTCCTCCAACGGCTGGGCCTCGGGGATCGCGAAGTATGGCGTCGCGTCGGAACCGGGATCGAGCCCGCAGTCGATGAGCACCTTGCTCTCCCGGGTGGTGAGCAGAGCGGCCGACCGGCCGACCTGGCGGAAACCGCCCATGGTGGTGACCCGCACCCATTGCTCGCCGGGAAGCGTCTGGCGGACCAGCCGCCGGGCGACATTCTTCAGCATGGTCCGGCGTTCGTCATCGTTGGCCCGCAGGTAGCCGCGAACGTCAGAGACGGTCTTGGAGGGGATCGGCGGCGCGCGCACGACCTTCACGTTCCAGCCGGACTCCTTCTTGAGTTCGTTGAGCAGTTCGCCCTCTTTGCCGATGACCTCGTTGGGGTTGACGGCCTCGACGATCGCCTCCCCGGACTCGTCCAGGAAGTTGATGTCATACAGACCGGCGGACTCCGGGATAAGCGCCCGAATCTTCTGGTCCACCTTGGCGGAGTCCTCCAGCAGCGACGGGTCGGGACGGATGTCCACCCGCCGGCGGAGGTTCTGGGCCAGCATACGCGGCAACTCGGCGTTGCCGGAGAACTCGTCGTAGTTCTTGGTGTAAATGACCACGACGGGGCCTTCAAACTCAATACTCGCAATTTCCATCTCATGAGGGACCAGATCAGTAACCTGTTCCCTCAGGCTGTCAAACAGTCTATCCGGGTTCATCTCTCAACCAGCTTAGTAAGGAAAAGAAAAAGTTTGAAAAAAAGTTGGAACCGGACTCAGTTCGGGTAGGCGAAGCCGAGTTCAGCATAACGGGCCTTTAGGTCCTCCTGCGGAATCCACTCGAAGCCCTTGGGACCGATGTAGGCCATAATCATACCGTCGCCGTTGTATACATCCCGGCGGCGGGCGGAGTTCAGAGCGGCGATCAGGACGTCTATGCCGTCTTTCTTGGACATGCCGGGCTTGTACTGGGCTTCCAGAACGCCGTAGGCGAGAATCTCGCCCGATCCCGAGGAAATATAATCGTCCTCCAGGACACCGCCGGCCATATCGACGCTGAAAACGTGGCCGCCGGTCTTGTCGTAGCCGGCGATAATCGGCGCCATGTAGAATCCGCGGATAGCCCGGCCGAGGTACGTGGCCGCCGTCTGCACGGTGATGAGTGCGCCTTTCTCCATCTTGTATATGGCAAGCTCGCTCTGCATGTAACGGATCATGAGCTGCGCATCGCCGACGCTGCCCGAGATGGTCATCCCGAGGTTGTCGGCAAGTTGATAGACCTTCTGCACATGGCTACCCGCAATGTAATTGCCCATCGTGGCCCGCTGATCAGCAGCGAGGAGGACCCCGTCCTTGATTTTGATTCCGACAGTGACAGTGCCCGTCTTGACGACGTTGGGAGACGATTCAGCATCAGTTGCGCTCATTTTTTTGTACCTTCCGTTCAATAAGACCGAAAACGCATCCGCGCCGGAGGAACGAATGTTAGATTCCCCAATCCGCTCCCCCCTTAATAAGATTGCGCCGACATTTATCCAAACTGTTCTGAAAAGACCGTACGGCTGGCACTTCGACAGCTGTTTGATGGCAGTCAGAACGGGCTTAAAAACCACATTCCGCACCTTAAAACGGCCCCGCCTTTACAAACGAATCCATCCAACATCAGCCTTATTTACGGTCGAACCCATGATGCCGACGATAGGTGCACTCTATGGAAATCGAACAATGGTTGGGGACCGACAATCAGCTTGGCATCGATATTTGGAACAAAAAATACTGTCACAACGGCGAGACGTTCGACCAGTGGCTGGACCGGATCACCGAGGGCGACGAGAAGGCCAAGGACCTCGTCATCCAGAAGAAGTTCCTCTACGGCGGCCGTATCCTGGCTAACCGGGGCCTGCAGAAGACCGGTATTAAAGTGACGTTCTCCAACTGCTACGTCATCACCCCGCCGGAGGATTCCATTGAGTCGATCTTCGACTGCGCAAGCAAGGCCGCCCGGACGTTCAGTTACGGCGGCGGTGTCGGTATCGATCTCTCCAAGCTCGCACCCCGCGGCGCTAAGATCAACAACACCGCATCAGAAACCTCTGGCGCGGTCTCATTCACCGATCTGTTTTCGCTGGTCACCGGCCTGATCGGGCAGCACGGCCGCCGCGGCGCCCTGATGCTCACCCTTTCCTGCGAACACCCCGACCTTGAGGAGTTCATGGCGGTCAAGACGGACGTGGACCGGGTCACCAAAGCCAACATGTCCATCCGCGTCACGGATAAGTTCATGGAGTGCGTCCGGGACCACAAAACCTTCGTGCAGACCTTTGTCCGCCCGGAGACCGAGGACGCCGTCACCAAGAACCTCGACGCCTACGGCTTCTTCAAGAAACTGTGCTACACCAACTGGGATTACGGCGAGCCCGGCTGCCTGTTCTGGGACCGGATCAACTCCTGGAACCTGCTCAGCGAGTTCGACGACTACTCCTTCGCAGGCACCAATCCCTGCGCGGAAGAACCCCTGCCCGCCGGCGGCAGTTGTCTGCTCGGCAGTCTGAACCTGTCGGCCTTCGTCCGGGACGGAGAGTTTCAGGAAGAGGAGTTCCGCGACGCGGTCGGCATCGCCGTCCGGGCGCTCAACGACGTGCTCGACGAGGGCTTACCCCTCCACCCGCTGAAAGAACAGCAGGAAAGCGTCACCAACTGGCGCCAGATCGGCCTGGGAATAATGGGCCTGGCCGATATGCTCATCAAACTGAAGTTGGTCTACGGCAGCAAAGAGGCCATGGACTACTGCCACAAACTCGGATTCATCATGGCAGACACCGCCATCCGGGAGTCCGCCCTGCTCGCCAAGGAGCGCGGCAAATTCCCCAAATGCCGGACCGAACTCGTCATGGCCTCGCCGTACTTCATAGAGAATACCTCCGAAGAGACCCGGGAATTGGTGCGGCAGTACGGTCTGCGCAATTCCCAACTGCTGACCATCGCCCCCACCGGCACGCTCTCGACCATGCTGGGCATCTCCGGCGGTATCGAGCCCATCTTCGCCACCCACTTCGAACGGCGGACCACCTCTCTGTCCGACCACGATCAGTTCTACACGGTCTACCCGCCGGTCGTCAAGGAATATATCGACAGCCACGGCCTCAAGGACGACAGCCAGCTGCCTGAGTACTTCGTCACCGCCCAGAACCTGGACTACAAGAAGCGGTTAGTCCAGCAGGGAACCTGGCAGATGCATATCGACGCCTCCATCAGCTCAACCGTGAACCTGCCGCACGAGTTCCCGGAAGCAGATGTTTATGACATCTATATGTACGCCTGGCAGATCGGCTGCAAGGGCGTCACCGTCTTCCGGGACGGATGCAAACGCCTGGGCATCCTGACCCCCGAGGAGAAGAAGGCCAAGGCCAAGAGCGCCGAGGCCAAGAAGGAACAGGCCATCGCGGCCGCTGTGCCCGGCCAGAACCAGCGCGGCGTCATCAAGACCGTGTCCGACAACGTCATCGGCAAGAAGCGGAAGCTTATGACCGGCTGCGGCAGTCTGCACTGCACCGCGTTCTTCGACCCGGTCACCGGCGACCTGATGGAGGCCTATCTCAATAAAGGCTCCACCGGCGGCTGCAACAACTTCATGATCGGCCTGTCGCGGATGATCTCACTGGCCGCCCGGAGCGGGTGCGACATCAACGCCATTGTCGACCAGTTGAAGTCCTGCGGCTCCTGCCCCTCGTTCGTAGTGCGGACATTTACCAAGAAGGACACCAGCAAGGGTTCCTGCTGTCCGATGGCGGTCGGCTGGGCCCTGCTCGACATGTACGACGAGATGCAGCGGCAGGTCAAGGGCGCCACGCTCATCGCGCCGGCCGCCGAGCCCGAGCCCAAAAAGAAGATCATCAACCCCTGCCCCAAATGCGGGGACGAACTGACCTTCCAGGGCGGCTGCAACGTCTGCCGCACCTGCGGCTGGACCCGCTGCGAGTAAAAACCATTCCCGCTGGAGCGGCCTTCCGACCGCTCCGGTTTCATACCTTCAAGATTGATTTAAAAGATACTGATGTCTGTGACCCGTGGACTTCAGGTCATCTTTGTACTGCTTCAGAGGCGTTGACTTACCGCAACGATGCATTCCTATAATCACTTTGGCCACATCCGTAACGTTTTTGTTTGCATGCAATTGCTTCAGGTAATCGTTTCTTCTGACTGACTTTTCTTACATCGCATGTATGCCGTTAACATAAACAGCGCCGTGTTAGATTTTCCAATGATTTTGTACATCGGTACAAACGGTGTTTCTAAAATCTTTCAAATCGTTAATACGATAAAGTCAGATTAAGATGTTTGAATGACGATTAAAACGCAATCCGCATACAAACGGCAAAGACCAGCATCGCCACCGGCAGCATCATAGCGAACCGCCGGACCACATCCCGGATACTGGTGCGGCCGTCCAGGAACGACATGAGTGCGGCCATCAGCACGCTGAGCTCTGCCAGATAAATGGTGAGGATAAGTGCGGTACCGCTGAAATCAACCTCAGAGGAGATCCTGGTCAGCGGCGTCAGCATCGCCACGCTCATGCCCAACACCAGAGGGGCGAACACCGAGGCCGTACCGAACATGGTGTCGGTCATGCCTTTCAGGTCGGAACGGATTGACCGCCGAACTGCCTCCTGGTCCTGCAACTGCCGGCCGACGGTCAGCGCCAGCCGACCGGCGTCGCGAAGGTCCTTGACAGCCGCCCGCTGAATGCCGCAGACCATCTCGGCTACAGCCGGGGATACCGGCGCCAGAACCCGGCGGATGGCCGCCGGTACGTTGCCCCGGCAGATGTCTAGTTCCCGACGCAGACTTTCCGCCAGTTCGGCACATTCGCCGCGGAGAGCCAGCGAACGGACCATTGCGTCCTCGAAACTGTCGCCCGAGATCAGCCGGTTGCCCATCTCGAAGACGGCATCCTCGAAGATCTGGGCCTGTTTCTCCCGTTCCTTCTCCTCTATATACGGCCGGTATACAGCAGCCGCGCAGAGCAGACCGCCGGCGGTCAGCCCCAGACAGGCGGCAGCGGCCGAATCCAATCCGATCATCCAAAAGGCAACGGCCGCTGGCCCGGCAACCAGCAACGGCAGGGCCGGACGGAGATCCCGGTCCGGTTTTCCAGTGGCCAGAAATGGGTTCTGATTCTTAATCGAAACGATGACCGCCGCGACCGCGGCCGGGACGATGACCAGAGTCAGCCCCATGATCTCCCCGAGACTGAACGGCATCGGTCCGAACAGACCGCCTATGCTCAGCATCGGCAGGATCGACATCATGACCATCGGCACCATGATGCCGAGCGCAAAGATGGTCATGCACGGCGCGTTCAGCGAAGCACTATATCTTTTGCCGGCCTCTTTCAGTCCGGTGAGCGCTATGTCGGAGGCCTCCCGGAGCATCCGCTCCCGTTCGTCCCGGTCGGGAGCGTCGGCGGCAGAGACCACCATGTGCAGGGCCATCCGGTAGCCGGCGGTGCCCGGCGGCAGGGATGAGATCAGCCGCGTGAGCGCCAACCGCATGTCCGCCTTCACCCGGGTGTCGGCGTCGTCCACCACGGCCTTGAACAGGCCGGCACTGAGCTTCGGTCCATTGGCGGCCACATCGCGGACCGCCTGATCGAGCGAACCGCCGTTGCCGACCGCCACGGTCATCATGCCTATGACCTCCGGGGCTTCGTTCAGCAGGAGCGGCGTACGCAGTTTCGCCGTCTTGGCGGCCGGTTTCACCCCGGCGGCCATCAGCGTACGTAACCGTTCGGAAACCTGGGCCTCGCTCATCCGCTCACCTCGGTATCTAGGCCGGTCTGCTGGTGGAATTTGGCCCGGAACGACCGCAGGACCTCCTCGGCCGACCGGCCCATCGCTTTGGCCAGATGCTCGTTCACCGCAGCGCCCCATTCCGGTCCGTAGTACTCCTCGCCGTACCTGGTGCCCATGACAGCCAGGAATGCCTTGAGCTGCGCCCTGATCTGGATATCGGTGCGGATCTCGTTCTCCGTCATCATCGAGGAGGAGAGCACCCGCCGCATCACCGGCGAGGCGAAGGCCGGGTCCGTCCCGCTGATGGGCAGAAACTCGCCGGCCCGATCGGCGGTGACGACGACCTCGCTGATCTTTCTGACCTGGGCGCCGGTCACCCGATCGCGGAATGTGCCGATGGTCACCAGGACGTCGGTAGCCATGAAGGCTTCCGGCGCAATGCCCATGTCATGCACAACCCGTTCGAAGACCGAACGCGCGGAATCGCCGTGGATGGTGCCCATGATGGAGCTGCCGGCCCGGCCGGTCCGCATGCTCTGATAGAGAGTCTTGGCTTCGACGCCCCGGACCTCACCGAGAATGATGGCCGACTCGCCCATTCTCAGGGAGACCCGCAGGGCCTCGTCGGAACGGGAGAGACTGCTGCCTTCGATCCGCTCGTCCACCAGCATCGACTGCACCTTGTAGCCCATCCGGCGCATTTTCTCGCCGGGCAGTTCGATGGTATCCTCGATGGTCAGAATACGCTGGGAGACCGGAAACTCGAAGAGCAGCGCTGAGAGCAGCGAGCTCTTGCCAGAACCCCGAGCGCCGCAAATCAGAAAGGTACAGTGGTTGTCCACCAGGAACGAGAGCAGACCGGCAGTCATGGCATCGATGGTGCCGTTGGCGATCAGCCGGGTCAGGGTCCAGGGGTTGTTAGAATGTTTCCGGATGGCGACGGCGTCGCCGTTCGGGCTCATCGGATAGCCGACTACGGTCGCCCGGGAGTCCTGCCGGGGCATATCGGTCTCCAGGATCGGGTTGGACTCGCAGAAAGGCAGGCCGCTCTCCCGCTTGAGCACATTGATCAGGTTCATGACCTCCCGGCGGTCCACCACCAAATTGGTCCGACAGCGGACATGACTGTTCAGTCCGCCGACACCGGACATGGTGACATGGATACGATTGCGGTCGCAGGGTGCGTCGATGTAGATGTCTTCCAGTTTCGGATCGGCCAGAAGGAGGTCGAAGACCCCCAGTCCCACCGTGTAACGGTAGACGGTATCGCACATGCAGTCCAGCAGCTGCTCGAAGGCCGCTGGGTCGCCGCCGGCCGCCAGCATTACCGAGTCGGCGGTACGCATGATGCAGTCGCGGGCGACCGCTGTCACCGAGGGGCGGTCGGTCCGGCCGCCGTGACGGCGGAAATCGTCGCGGACAGCGGCAATGGCCCGTTCAATGACGGCATTTAGCGCATCAGAGTTGGTATACTCGGAAGGCGTTAGGTTGTACTCGGTCTCGCCGTCTGCAACTGTACCGATGACGACCCGTCCGTTAGGTGTAGCATATTCGGCGATGGTCTCCAGTTCGCCGACGCTGCCGATCAGCCAGCAATCGGCATAAGACGGTTTTATCCGCACGTGGTCGGCGACAATCTTCCGAAAATCCTCCATGAACGTACTTTTGGTCACCACTGGCCGAACGCGAGGCAGACTGTCCCCGCCGGGGATGTATGCCGGCGGCATCTCGGCCGTCGGGCCGCCGTCCGCGGAATACCCCGGGTTCTCCGGCGGCGGTGCGGTAACGCCCTGGATCCGGGCTGCGGCGGCCTGTGGTTGCCAGATGGGCAGCGGCCGCCGGACGACCGGCCGGTCCCGGAAAAGCCGATCCTTCAACGACATCCAGGCCCCCCTCTGTTGGCCGCCAGCTCCGCAGCCTTCTTCCTCACCCGGTCCATGTTGCGCTCGGCCATGACCAGGGCGGAATGGGTCCGCTGAAGACAGGCCGCGCAACCGGACCCGTCGCCGGGCGCAGTGTAGAGCCCTTCTCTGGCGGCGGCAAAGGAAGGATCGGGAAAATCGGTCCAGGCTGCGGCCATCACCCGCTGGGGCGCCCGGGAACAGATGGCACAGCGGCGTTCGCTGTTCCCGTCCAGGGATACCCGATTCACCGAGGCCAGGTCGCAGAGCAGTTCAGCGGCCACACCGGAAATCTCCGTATCCTTGCCGGTCCGCAACTGGATCCTGTCGGCGCCGCCCAGCTCGGCCACCGCGTCCACAATGCACCGAACGCACGCCGGCGAACCCACGTCAGGCAACTGGGCGCAGCCGTGGCAGTCGATCCGCAGGATCCCTGTGCTGTCCAGTTCCCTGGTCGGCTGCGGGACCGCAGGGACGGTCTTTCCCTTCGGCAGCAGTTTCGGCAGTGATAATGATGACATACAGAACCGATGGCTGCTGCGAAGGTAATAAAGGTCAATGCTGCAGTTAATCAGGCAGTTTTCTCTTGAACCGACCGAAAACATATACGCATATATAATTCTCAAATGTGTTCCTAAAGATTTTATAAAGCAACGGTGCTGGACTCACTATGGAAATACTCTCGCCGGCCGGTTCGAAAGAAGGTCTGGTCGCTGCGATCAAAGGCGGGGCGGACGCCGTCTATCTCGGCGGCAAGGTGTTCGGCGCCCGGGCCTTCTCCGATAATTTCACGGATAAGGAGCTCGAAGGCGCGGTCGGCTACGCGCACGACCGCCACGTCAGGGCCTATGTGACAGTCAACACACTCATCAAGGACCGGGAACTGGACGACGCCGTCTCCTTTGTAAAGTTCCTGGCCGATATTGGGGCGGACGCCGTCCTGATTCAGGACCTGGGGCTGCTGAAGTCCCTCCACGCGGTGGATATCCGCAAGCATGCCTCCACCCAGATGGGGATCCACTCCGCGGCCGGCCTGAAATGGTGTGCCGAGAACGGGATCAGCCGGGCGGTCCTCAACCGCGAGCTGACCTTCGAGGAACTGGCGCAAATCGTGCCTGACTCCCCGGTAGAGACCGAGGTCTTCGTCCAGGGCGCGCTGTGCTACTGTCTGTCCGGCGGATGCCTTTTCTCCAGTGTCGTGGGCGGCCGCAGCGGCAACCGGGGTCAGTGCGCCCAGCCCTGCCGCAAGCGGTACACCGCGGACGGCACCACCGGCTACAAGCTCAGCAACGCCGACCTTTACGCGGTAAAATGGCTGCCTAAGCTGAAGGAGCTCGGGGTAACCTCCGCCAAGATTGAGGGCCGGATGCGGAGCCAGGCCTATGCGTATCTGGCTACCAGGGTATACGCCGCCGCCAACCGCGGCGACGACCCCGCATCCTACGCAGCGGACGACGCCCTGCTCAAGACGGTCTTCAACCGTGGTTTCGCTGAGGGCTACTTCGGCGGTGTGGTTTCGCCGGTCCAGCAGCAGTACGCCGACAACCGGGGCTTCTGCCTCGGGCAGGCGCAGTTCCGGGGACGGCACTTCGACACGACCGATCTGAAGGAGCCGGTAGCGGTCCGCGACGGTATCTCACTTTACCAGGGCGATACCAAGGTCGGCGGCTTCAAACTCAGCTCCCTGGGTCGGGCGGCCGCCCCGTTCGACGTACCCGACGGCACCTACGACGTCTACCGGACCTATGACCCCCGTATCGATGTGATCAAGAACCTGGTGGGCGACCCACCGCGCCTTACAGGCACCCATGAGCGGCCGCGGCTGCATGTGCAGCCGCGGACGGTCATCCGCAAAAAGGTGAAACTGCCGGAGATGTCGTTCTATGTCAGCTCTTTGCGGAACCTTCAGGCCGTGCTGCCGTACGCCGACCGGGTCTACTTCGAGATGAACGACTCACTGACGGAGGCCCGGCAGCTGTGCGCCCGGGCGGACGTGGAATGCGTTACCCTCGCGCCCCGCTTCCTGCCGCTGGGGGATCTGCACACCGACGGCTACCCGCTGATGATCAACACCCCGGGACAGTACCTTCCGCAGGAGGGCGACCGGGTTTACGCCAGTTATTTCATGAACACCTTCAACGCCGAGCTCCACCAGCCGTTCTGGCAGACGACGCTCTCCGTCGAACTGTCCAAAGACGAGATCAAGAACCTGGCGGCCCACTACCCCGGCCGGCTGGAGGTCATGGCCTTCGGCCGCACCGAACTCATGTGCACCCGGGACCCTGGAATGCGCAACTGTATCCTGCAGGACGAGCGGACCTACCGCTTCCCGGTCTACAAGGACGGCCACGGGCTGTCGCATATTCTCAACTCCACCGATCTGATGCTCCTACCGTATCTTCAGGAGATCGGCTCTTTCGGTGTCGAATCAGTAGGCATCGACGTCCGCAAGCGCCCCGAGACTCTGGCGGCCGCGGTGGCCCAGGCCTACGCCGAGGACAACGTACGCGCCAAGACCTCCCTGGTGGAGATGTGCGGCGGTATCAACTATGGTGCCTATCTCCGCGGCACGGACTGACCGGCTAATTGCAGTCCGCATCTTTTATGCAGACGCAACACCAGCCTTCCGGCATGATCAGCGACCGCAGGGGCGATATCGGCTTCCTCGAGGCCCTGGTGGCCACCATGGCCGTCATCATGGTGCTCACGGCATTCACCGGGTTCCTGGCGGCCATGACGCTGGAGGACGCAGCAGAAATCCCCGGCTTCGATCGGAACGCCGCCGACGGCATCACCATCGCAGACAGAGCCTACACCGGCGACCTGGGCTCCGCACTGCAGAAGGAAATGGACCGCTGGGGCTACGCGGGCATCACCGTCCGCTGCTACGCGCCGGGTTCCCCCGAACTGGGAGCCGGAATCTGGAGCCTGGGCGCGCTGACCGGCGGCATCGCCGGCGACCGCTGGCTGGCAGACGTAAAGGCCGACGACGGCACCGTGGTGCCCACTGTGTTCGAGGTGGCCGTATGCGCCTGAAGCACGACCGCCGGGCGATCACGGCCGTGGTCGACGCAATGATCTTCATCATCCTGATGGGACTGGCTGTCGCCGTCATCTCGCTCACCGATGGGCCGCCTCCCGGACCGACCCAGGAGGCCGCTGACGTAGCGGACGCCGTCTTCCTGGGCAACGCGACCCCGGCCGAATACGGCCTGGATGCCGACGGCGGCGCCTACACAATCGCCGACCTGACCGCCGCCTCTCTCACCTTAGACGACGGTTCCGCCGAAACTTTTCTCACACAGGTGCTGGACGCCGCCTGCGGCCGGCCGAACACTTACAGTCTGACCGTTACCGCGCCCGGCGGAACGCTGACCCTCGGAAGCGGATGCGGAACACCGGTCTCGGGCTACAAGACCGACTATCTGCTGACCTACGGCGGAGATCTGCACGTGGTCCTTGAGCTCTACTGACCCGGCCATGGTTTTTATCGGAGCAGGCCATCCGCGGAAGCATGACGTACGCGTCGGTGAACGGGGCCAAGATCTGGTACGAGCTGCACGGCAAGTCCGGCATCCCGGTAGTCCTGCTGACCGGTCTGGGCGGCACGACCGGCTTTTGGGACAGGGCCCTGCCGCTGCTGGCCGACCGCTGTCAGGTGCTGATCCTCGACAACCGGGGCGCCGGCCGCACCGAGTACAGAGGGGATTTCACCATCGCCGACCTGACGGACGACACTGCGGCAATCATGGACCTGCTCGGTCTCTTCTCGGCGCACATCCTCGGCTGGTCCATGGGTTCCCACATCGCGTTGGATTTCGCCGCGCGCTACCCGCTGCGGACCCGCTCACTGACCCTGGTCTCCTCCTACCGCCACCGGCCGGCCAGGGCCGCCTATGTCCTGAACTGGCTGGCGGAGGCCTACAGCAAAGGGACGGTTCCGCCGGAGGCCGTAGGCCGGACACTGAACGTCCTACTCCACCCGGAGGGCTACTTCCGGGGCATGGAGGTCATGAGCCGGACGCCCCGTCTGCCCGTACTGCCGACGGCCGAAGGCATGGGCAGACAGCTACGGGCGATCGACGGCATGGACGTCACGGGCGAGGCCCGTTCCCTGAAAGTACCGGTGCTTTCGGTCCACGGGACCGAGGACATCATGGTCGAACCGAAAGAAGGGGACGCTTTGGCGGCCCTCATCCCCGACTGCGAAAAACTGCGTATCCCGGGCGAAGGGCACGTTATCCGCCCCGAGAACTATATGCCGGCGTTCCAGCAGTTCGCGCTCAGGCACCAGCGCTGAGCCGTGCGGCCCGCTGCTTCCGCGCGGCCGCGACACGGTCCACAATGGACGCTTTGATCTCGCGGGTGCAGGGCCATGTATCGTCCATGTAGGCGATCATCCGCAGAATATCCACCTGCGGGTTGACTATCGCCAGGTATACCCGGCTCATGAACATCGAGACCAGGTACGGGAAATCGTCGCAGATCTCGGGCCGGTCCTGCCAGATCGTGCATTTCCTGTCCTTGCCGAGGAAACGGCAGGGCGCATCGGGCTCCTTGTTGAACAGGATCCGGCCGTCCTCTGTCCGGTAGACCCACTGGGTCATGAAATCGTACAGCGGCACCTGGCCGGCCGCGGCAACCCGCTCGACCTCTTCCGGCCGGACGATGATGTTCGCCTGGTGGCAGCAGCGTCCGCACATCTCGCAGGGGAACTCCTCCCGGTAGGCCTCGCAGATGTCGTAGGCCAGATCCAGGTCCTTCTCCATCTCGGGCGTGATCTTGTCCAGGTCCGGGAGGATATATTTGCCGCGGTATAGCGCCATGGGCCTCACTCAGATAACGGCGACGAAGCCGAGCATGAAGGCAATGACTGAGAAGATCAGACCGACGGACGCGATTGCCACGCAGACCTTGCTCTTGTCGCCGCCGTAGCGGTAACCGAGGTTCATCGCATAACCGCCGAAGACCAGACCGACCGCGCCGAAGACCAGAGCGGCGTAGTTGTTGAAAAACAGGCAGAGCAGGGCGACAATGCTGATCGCTAAGACGGCCGCAACTATCTTGAGCACGCCTTCGATGGTCCGTTTGGGCTTGTCACCGTAGTCAGGCGGAGTTACTTTCATTGCCATGAAGGCACCATCATGCTCGCTCTTAAAAATGATTTGTCACACCGGCCGGCGGAAAAGCCCTTCGACCCGCACCCGCACGGTCCCGAACCGGGTTGGTTCGCATTTGGTACTCAGGGCGACCGTTTCGAATGCCGAAAACAGCCGCCGGCAGTCCGCTTCCGTCCGGTAAACGTAACGGATGCCGTTCCGGACGGCGGCCGGACGGCCGTCGTCCCGCATGTCCCCGGCGGCAAAGGAACGGAACAGGCACAGCCCGCCCGACACCAGCACCCGGTAGATCTCCCCTGCGGCCTGCGCGGCCGCAGCATCCTCCAGATGCTCGAACAGGTGCACCGCGGTCACCGCTCCGAACGTCTGGTCCGCAAAAGGCAGCCGGGCGGCGTCCGCAATCACAAACTCCGCCCGACCGCCGAACCGCTGCCTGCAGCTGGCTACGGCCGCTACCGACCAATCGGCCCCGGTGGTCCGGCAGCCGTGCTCCAGCAGCGCGGCCGCGGTCTTGCCGTTTCCGCACCCTAAGTCCAGCACTGCTGTCCCCGCCGGAAGGCAGGTCATGTCCAGGTCCGCCGCACCACGCCAGGGCCGGGCCTGGGCCGCGTAGAGATGTTCCCAGGCCGCCCGCTGTCCGCCGTCGTTCATTGCGGAGGCAAATTACTCATTAATAATAAGAACTCCTTTGGGAGCATTCAGAAACAGGAAGTCGCAAGATGTTCTGGAATCCCAAAATCGAGTGCATGCCGGCAGATCAGCTCCGGCAGCTCCAGTACCGTGAGCTCAAGAGGCTCGTCAACAATCTCTACAGTTTCAACAAGTTCTATCGCGACCACATGAAGGCCCAGAACGTAACGCCGCTGGACATCAACCGCATCGAGGACATCACGAAGCTGCCGTTCATGTACAAACAGGACCTGCGGGACAACTACCCGGACAAGATGTTCACCGTCCCGAAGAACGAGATTGTCCGGTACCACGTCTCCTCTGGCACCAGCGGCAAACCAACCCTGGTCGCCTATACCCGCAACGACCTGGACTACTGGACCGAAGCGCTCTGCCGGTCCTTCACCGCCGGCGGCCTCGGCCCCGATGACACCATCCAGATCTCTTACGGCTACGGTCTGTTCACCGGCGGCCTGGGCGCCCACTACGGCGCCGAGCGCGTCGGCGCCACCGTCCTGCCATCCGGCACCGGCAATACCGAGCGCCAGCTGGAGATGATGAAGGACCTGGGCGTCACCGCCATCGCCTGCACCCCGTCCTACCTCATCCACCTGGACACCACCGCCAAGAAGCTCGGCTACGACTGGAAGCGGGACATGGTCCTGAAGAAGGCCTTCCTGGGTGCTGAACCCTGGTCGGAGCCCATGCGGACCCGGATCCAGAACGACCTGGGCATCAAGGCCTACGACCTGTACGGCACGTCCGAACAGGCCGGCCCGATGTTCAGCGAATGCGAATATCAGAAAGGTGTCCACGTCTGGGGCGATATAATGTATGTCGAGATCCTCGACCGGGAGACCGGCGAACCGTTGGAGCCCGGGAACGAGGGCGAGATGGCCGTCACCATGCTCAAGAAGGAGGCCATGCCCATGATCCGCTACCGGACCCGGGACATCACCACGCTTTACACCGACACCTGCGAGTGCGGCCGCACCTCGCCGCGTCTGGCCCGGATCACCGGCCGGTGCGACGACATGCTCGTCATCAGAGGCATCAACGTGTTCCCGTCACAGGTGGAGTACACGCTGCTGCAGATCCCCGAGGTCGGCGACCAGTACATGATCATAGTTACCCGGGACGGGGACCTGGACAAGATGGTCCTCCAGGTGGAAATCCGCCCGGAGACGTTCAGCGACAAGGTGGAGGACATGATCGCTCTCCGCGCGCACATCGAATCACAGCTCAAGAAGTATCTGAACATCGCGGTCCAGGTAGAGCTGAAGGCCCCGGGCGAGCTGCCGCGCTTCGACGGCAAGGCGAGCCGGGTCATCGACAAAAGAAAAATCTGAAGGAGAAATCGGCAATGAACGAATACATTATTACGCAGCTGTCGATCTTCGTTAACAACGTTCCAGGCAAACTGGCCGCTGTTGCGAAGACCCTGAAGGATTGCAATGTGAACATGAAGGCCTGCAACCTGGCGGAATCGACCGAGTTCGGCATCCTCCGGGCCATCGTCGAGGACCCCGACCAGTCCTGCGAGAAACTGCAGGCCAAGGGCCTGATCGTCCGCAAGACGCAGCTTATCGGCATCAAGATCACAGACGTTCCGGGCTCGCTCTACGGCCCCGCCAAGGCGCTCGGCGACGGCGGGATCAACATCGAGTACGGCTATGCTTTCACCGGAAAGAAGGTCGAGGGCCTGTTCATCCGGGTCGACGACCCCGAAAAGGCCATCACCGTCCTCCAGCAGGCCGGTATCGCCCTGATCCGCGCGGCGGAGATCTGAAAGCATGGGCAATCTCAACATCGCTATGGTCGGCGCGCCGGGCCTGGCCGCCGCCATCGGCAAGAAGGGCACTGTCTCCGACATGACCTTCTACGAGGTCAAGCAGGGTGCGGACTCGATCACCCTGATCGAGCCGTCCAAATACCCCGACAAACTGTCCTCGCTGTTCTACGCTGTGGGCATGTCCGAGTTTGTCGTCCTCACCGTCGAGACGCTGGACGCCGCGCTCGGCGAGACCATCGTCATGCTGGACGCCGCCGGCCGGGACAAGGGCTGGATCGTCCTGCGGAACTACCTGCAGCCCGAGCAGTTGAAACCGCTCATCGCCGGCACCGCCGTAGAACACTACGAGTTCCGCACCGAGGACGCCGGCCAGATGCGCAGCGACCTTGTCGGCATGGCCGCCGCCGAGCACCGGGTCCCGGGTGAGGGGAGCTGCGGCTCCTGCCCCGTGGACAGCCATTTCAACGTCAAGGGCGTCGGCACCGTCGTGCTGGGCTCCGTGGCGGACGGCTGGTTCCGTGTACACGACAAGATGACCGTCTGGCCTCTGCAGAAGGAGGTCATCCTTCGCTCGATCCAGAAACACGACATCGACTGCGACGACGGCGTCAAGGGCGACCACGTCGGCCTGGCGCTGAAGGGCATCGAGTCAGACGAGCTCGACCGGGGATACGTCTGCTCCACCGACCCGACGCTGAAGATGACCAAACAGATTGCTGGCCCCGTCGCCATGAGCAAGTACTGGCGGACTCCGCTCAAGGCAGGCATGATGATCCATGTCGGCCACTGGATGCAGATGGTCCCGGCCCATGTGGACGCCTCGGCCGGCGACAAGGGCGCCGACGTCACGCTCACGCTGGAATCAGAACTGATCCACAAGTCCGGCGACAAAGCCATTGTCATGTATTTGGACGCCGGCAAACTGCGGGTCATCGGCACTGTCCAGTTACCGTAAGCCAAACTTCTCTGGCCGGTCCGTACCTTTTTCGGATCGGCCTTGTCTGTGCCCGATCGCCTGTAGGAACGTATCCGCCTTTCGTACTGCGCCGGCGTCAGCAGATTGATTACGACAAATGTATGAGTGAAAAGACCGACTCTGAACACCGCGCTCATAAACTCGAACGGACCCGTTTCGGCGGCACCGAGTCCGAACCGGCAGGACTGACGACCACCGGCCGCTACACCGGCTGCGGCAAGTACCTGAAGGACTGCTCGTTCGACGCCATACGGCTGGTCAGAAAGCAGTGTGAGGTCATCGGCAACCGCTGAGACGGATGTGGCGCCTGTCATCATACCGACCCGACAGCGTTATTATCCGCAAGGGTCAGTGACCGTTGGTGATTCGCGGGCGCTGGTGGGCCCTTTTTTTCACGGCTGTGGTAGCATATTACTTATAGGGTCGCCCCAATCACGAATCCAATCCGTGTCATTCATTGACACGACCCGAAATCGGTGAGAAACAATGCCCTTCTGGAACAGAGAACTGGAAACGATGCCCCGCGAGGATCTGGAGAAGATGCAGCTGAGCCTGCTCCGCAGAGAACTGCGGACCATGTACGACGCTTCGCCGTTCATCCACGACAAACTGCGCTCGGTGAACCTGCTTCCGGAGGACATCGACAGTTTCGCCAAGTTCCGGCAGGTCCCGTTCATGGTCAAGACCGACCTGCGGGACAACTATCCGGACAAGCTGTTCGTCCGGCCGTATGACGACCTCGTGCGGGTTCACGTCTCCTCGGGCACCACCGGCCATCCCACCGTCGTCGGCTACACTCAGAAGGACATCGATAACTGGACGGAGTCCCTCGCCCGGGGCATGACCTCCTTCGGCCTCAGCCGGAAGGATGTCTTCCAGAACATGCACGGCTACGGCCTGTTCACCGGCGGCCTGGGCGCCCACTACGGTGCCGAGCGCGTCGGCGCCACTGTACTGCCCACCGGCGTCGGTAACACCGACCGGCAGATCCAGCTGATGCAGGACCTCCCGGTCACCTGCCTCGCGGGCACCCCCTCGTACATGTTTCATATCGCCGACGTCTGCGACCAGAAGGGCCTCGACATCCGGCGGGACACCAAGGTCCGCATGGCCCTCGCAGGCGGTGAACCCTGGTCCGAGAGCATGCGCGACAAGCTATACCAGCGGACGGGTATCAAGGCCTACAGCTGCTACGGCGCCAGCGAGTTCTACGGCCCCATGTTCCTGGAGTGTACCGAACAGCAGGGCACCCATGTCTGGGCCGACCTGTGCTATATGGAGATCCTGGATAAGGACGGCAATCCCTGCGCCGACGGCGAACGGGGTCAGATCGTCGTGACCATGCTCCAGAAGGAGGCCTTCCCGCTGATCCGGTACAAGATCAACGATGTCTCCTCGCTCACCTGGGAGAAGTGCGGCTGCGGCCGCACCCATCCGCGGCTGGCGCGGATCTCGGGCCGGATGGACGACATGCTCGTGGTCAGAGGCATCAATGTGTTCCCGTCGCAGATAGAGAGCGTCATTGGCGAGATGCCGTTCCTGGCGCCGTTCTACCACATCACGCTGACCAACGAGCGGTACATGGACAGGATGGTCGTGGACGTAGAACTTGACGAACACTACCTCACCGACGATATGAACAAGATCAATGCCTACTCGGCGCAGATCCAGGCCCGTCTCAAGGAGATCCTGAACCTCAAGACCGTCGTCCAACTGAACCTGCCCGGCACTCTTGAACGGTTCGAGGGCAAGGCCAAACACGTGACGGACAACCGGTCTTACGACTGACCGCGGGCGATGATGCGGTCGGCGAGAGCCCCGATTTCGCGATCGCTTCCGCTAGCCAGGATCTGGTCCCGATCGGCGTGGTCCACGCGGACGTCGCCGAGGTATTTCATGCTGTAAAACTCGCAGAATTCCTTCAGCCCGCCCACGGCGTAGTCGGCGACCTCCTTTTCGTCGCCCATGGTGATGGCAGCGGCCAGGAGGCGGCCTTTCTGCTCGTTGTACCTGAAGTCGCTGGACTGCGCCAGGCAGTGCAGCCGGTTGATGAACGCCAGAGTGCACGGAGTAAACTGCCACATGTAGATGGGCGAGGCCAGCACGCAGACGTCCGACGCCAGGTATTTCGGGTACAGCTGAAGCATGTCGTCGTCGATGCTGCAGTGCCGGGGCAGCCGTTCGTGCTGACAGCGGCCGCAGTTGTTGCAACCGAGCACGTTGAGCTGAAAAAGCGGAACGATCTCCACCTCAGCCCCGCGGGCCGTCAGTGCGGCGGCCAACTGTTGGACCAACGCCGAGGTGTTACCTTCTCTTCTGGGAGACCCATTGAAGATTGATACCAACATATGGACAAAATGGTAAACGGCAGTATTTAATAACGACGTTACAAGACATTCATAAATGCTCGGATGACTGGCTCTGCAGGACCGAACTTATCGGCCTGGATGCACCGGTACAACGGAAGTGACACAGAAAGGAAAAATGAGGGCCGGAGATGTAGGGCCCGCCCGTCCGGCCGGGTCCAATCTCCGGAAAAACCGCCGGCAAGGCCGGCAGTTCAGATATCCCGGAAGGAGATGCTGTACTGCATCTTCTTCGCGCCGAAGTACTTTTTCACGTATTCCGCGGCCTTCTGCGGCGCAAACTCTTTGCAGGAGAACACGTCGACGAAGGCCCGGTCAGTGTCCTCGGCAAAGTGACCGGAGATCAGGGAGGTCTCGATGAGCTGCATCAAAGAGTAACCCTGCACTTTGGGTTCATCACCGAAGAAGACAACGACGGGCTCGCCGTATCTCTTCATGTCTATCTCCTTGGCCAAATCAATGGCAAACTGAGTAATGGTCTCTTTCGAGGAGATCTTCTGGTGGTCGCACTCGCCCAGGTCGATACTGACGAGCAGCCCCCACTGCTTCTCGTTGTTGTATTTCGCAATCGCTTCTTCATCGGAAAGGAGCTTTCCCGCGAACGGACTCATCGTATACATCTTAGTACACCTCTTCAGACACCTTTTTGGGGTAAGCGCAGCTAACGAGTTATCATATTTGAAACAATGCTTCCGGGATTTCTTTAAGTAGTTTGAGAACCGGCCAATGGCCGTTAATTTTGTATCCCCACCCGACAAAACTCCGTCAAAACCGACAACCCCCGCCTTATCCGTCAAACCGCCCCGCGGCCTCCGGCGCCGACCGCAGCTGTTCCGCCGTAATTAAGTGACATCGTGTCTGTAATAAGCTTAATAAACCGAAGCCACCTACGTCCGCTCATGGCAACTGCAAAAGTATTCTTTACCAACATGCGGACTAAGCTCGACTTCGGTCTGCCTGACAAGTTCCGGCGGCTGGTCGAGCGCTCCGACTTCGGAAAAATGGACATGACCGGCAAGTTCGTGGCCATTAAGCTCCACTTCGGAGAACGGGGCAACATGGGCTACCTGCGGCCGGAGTACGTCCGCGTCATCGCCGAGTTCGTGAAGGCCCACGGCGGCTACCCTTTCGCCACCGACTGCAGCACTCTGTACGTCGGCGGCCGGAAGAACAACATAGACCACCTGGAGACCGCACAGATGCACGGATTCAACCCGACCACCTGCGGCTGTCAGATCATCATAGGTGACGGCCTGAAAGGCGGAGACGACGTGAATCTCCCCGTACCCCGCGGTCAGCTCACCAAGACCGCCAAGATCGGCCGGACCGTGGCCGACGCGGATATCCTCGTCTCGCTGACGCACTTCAAATGCCATGAAATGATGTCGTTCGGCGGCGCCGTGAAGAACCTGGGCATGGGCTGCGCTTCCCGGCGCGGCAAGATGGAACTGCACAGCTCCGAAAAACCCACGGTCCGCCAGGACCTCTGCCGCGGCTGCAAATCCTGCCTGAAGGTCTGCGCCCAGAACGCCCTCACCGTCACCAGCAAGAAGGCCCATATCGACCCCCAGAAGTGCGTCGGCTGCGGCATGTGCATCGCCACCTGTCCGTTCGATGCCATCGAGGCCGAACTGAATGAGGGCCCCAAGGGCGTCACCCAGAAGACTGTGGAGTACGCCGCAGCACTCTGCACCGCCATTCCGAATTACCACTTCTCGATCATGACGGACATTGCGCCCTGCTGCGACTGCCGCCCGGAGAACGACCTTCCGATCATCCCCAACGTGGGCATGCTCGCCAGCGCCGACCCGGTCGCCCTCGACCGGGCCTGTATCGATCTGGCCAACCGGCAGACCATTGTCCCCGGCAGCCAGTTGGCGGAGGCCTGCCACGGCCGGCGCCCGGCGGACATATTTGAGTGTGTGAACCCCGGCACCTCGCCCGAGGACACGTTCGACCATGCGGAAAAGATCGGTTTCGGTACTGTGAAGTACGAACTGGTCACCATCTGTTAAGGATTAACTAAATCCTGGTACCACCGCAGCCTTTAAACTTCTTCCTTCTTAGGGAGATTCCCGGCTGATACAAATGATTGTCGGGATTTTTGAAGCACTGATGTTGGCGTGCTTTGCCGCCGCCTGGCCGTTTTCCATCTACCGCTCGTACGTCTCGCGCACAACTCAGGGCAAGAGCGTCCTGTTTGAGTACATCGTGATGTTGGGGTACGTGTGCGGCATCATAAACAAGATTGTAAGCCACGATATCAACTATGTCATGGTGTTCTACCTCATCGACCTGCTGCTGGTCATCATCGACGTGGCTCTGTACTTCCGCAACCGCCACATCGAGAAGGTCGAGGGGCCGCAGTATTCGTTAAAAATATGAATACGCGGAACGCCATACAGGTACCTATGAAGGTCACAAGCGCCGCGTTCACCAACGGCCGCATCGCAGACGAATACGGGAGCAGGGGAACCGAGTTCGGGACCGCCGGCATGCCGGCCCGTTCCTTCCCAGTGGAAATCAGCGATGCCCCGGCGGGCACCGCTTCCTTCGCGCTTATCTTCGACGACCCCGACTCCCGGCCGACCTGCGGCTTTACATGGGTCCACTGGCTGGTCGCCGGGTTGAAGTATTCCTCCCTGCCGGCGGACGCCTCGCGCACCGACAGCAGGATCATCCAGGGGGCCAACAGCTGGAACGGGCACGGCACTGACCTCCGCGGTTCCTCGGTTTACGGCGGCCCGTGTCCGTCGGACCGGCCGCACACTTACGTGTTGCGGGTGCTCGCACTCGATTTCGAACCGGCGCTCAAACCCGGTTTCTCCTGTGAGGCCCTGACGAAGGTGGCCAAGAACCACATCCTCGCCAAGGCCGAACTCCGGGGCCTGTACGAACCCGCCTGAGCCGTCCGCCCGGTCACACGTATTTTTATAATCGTCAGCCTGTTCAGAGGGCAATGGCAGAATCCGAAGAGTTACTCGCTAAAGCCCAAGCAGGAGATGCCGAGGCCTGTTTTGCACTCGCTCAGTCCTATGCCGTGGACGGGAATGACACCGCAGGCGACGCTTCTGCGTATGAATGGTATCTGAAAGCTGCCCGGCTGGGCCACCCCGTCGCCGCTTACATGGCGGGACAGTTCGCCGCCTCCGGCGCCGCCGGCGTCAAACAGGACCCCCAGGACGCACTGTTCTGGATGGTCTACGCCGAGAACGGCTACTATGCACCGGCCCGGAACTGGTTGGTCAAATACGCTGCCGGCACCCCTGACCTGCCCACTGACGAGGCCATGTTCGCCTGCGTCACCCAGCGGGCCGCCGCCGGCGACCCCGCCGCTCAGTACCTGGCCGGCATGGCCTGCGACCTGGGGATCGGCACCGCATTTGATTCCGACCGGGCGTTCAAATACTTCACCGCCTCCGCCGGCGGCCATAACGCCGACGGCGAATGCCAGTTGGCGCTCTGCTACCTGCGGGGCACCGGCACTCCCCGGGACCGGAAAAAGGGCGCTGCACTGCTCAAGGAAACTGCCGACCGGGGAGGTCTCCGCGCCACGCTGAAGTACGGCTGGTGCCTGGAGCACGGCCTGGGCATTCCGAAAGACACCAAGGCCGCCTTCACCCTGTACACCGCCCTGGCGGACAAAAAGGTCCCCATGGGACAGTACGAGGTCGGCCGTTGCTACATGGACGGTGTGGGTGTCCCCGCCGACGGCAACATGGCCTACGGCTGGTATCTGGTGGCTCAGACCATCGGCTGTGTAGAGGCCGACTACGGCATGGCCCGCTGCCTGATGGGCGGCATCGGCACCGACCGCAGCACCGACGGCGGCGTGAAGATGCTGACCGGCGCGGCGGAAAAAGGCTCCACCGACGCCATGATCATGCTCGCGCAGCTGTATGCCAAGGGCCGGATCGTCAAACTCAACCGGAAACTCTCCGCAGAATGGTTCAAACAGGCGGCCGACTACGGCCAGCCCTACGCCGAGCTTACCACCGGCGAGAACTACGCTCAGGGCTACGGCTTCCGCAAGGACCCGAGTGCCGCGTTCGCCTACTATCTGCGCAGCGCCGCCCACGGGAACACCCAGGCCGCCTACCTTGCCGGCTCGGCGCTCATTTCGGGTGCCGGCATTCCGCGGGACGAGACCCGCGGCTTCGCCCTCTGCGAGCGCGCGGCCGCCGACGGCTACCTGAAGTCCAAGTACATCATCGCGGACTGCTATGCCCGCGGCCGCGGCGTGAAGCGGGACCGGGCCAAGGCCCTCGAACTCCACCTGCAGCTCGCCAAGAACGGCTACATCAAGTCGCAGCTGTTCGTCGGCGAGAGCTATCTCCAGGGCGAAGGCACCCCGGTCGACGAGACCCAGGCTTTCGGGTGGTTCATGAAGGGCGCCGAAAACAAGAACGTATTCTGTCAGTATTATGTCGGTTACTGCTACGACGAGGGCCACGGGGTCGTAAAGGACCAGACCGAGGCCCTCAGGTGGTACCGGAAGGCCGCCGGTCAGGGCCACGTACTCTCACAGAAGATCCTCGCCGCCCGCACCGGCGAGAAGTGCGAGTATCATGAAGAGACCCCGTTCGACTCCTATAAGGAAAGGGCAGAGCAGGGTGATGCCAGCGCCATGTTCATCCTCGGCCGCTACTATGCGGACGGGATCGGCGTAGAGAAGGATGAGGATCAGGCACAGGCCTGGTTCGCCAAGGCCGCAGCCGCGGGAAACGCCACCGCCAAGGCACTGCTGGCCAAAGACAAACCTCAGGAAAAGAAGAAAGAGTGAACCGCGGGGGGTCACAATCCCCTGCGGACTCTTTTTTTAAGTTTTGAACCGCCGCTCAGCAGCGGACGAAGTAGACGACCAGCGCCATTGCAAAACAGAGCAGCGACATTACGGTCGGCAACTTGTTGACGATCCGTGTCTGAAGAGAATTGTCCTCGTAAATGGTCATGTATCACAAACCGCAGATGCAGTATAAAAGGCCAGTCATTTATACGCGGCCGAACCTTATGATCTGCTATGAATGTTCGGACGTTCGTCTCTATCCCGGTACCGAACTCCGCAGGCCTCGGTCCGCTGATGAAGGACCTGGGACTGGTGCACGGGGTCCACCGCGCGGTCGCGGCCCAGCTGCACATCACGCTCCGTTTCATCGGCGACCTGCCGGAGGAACGGATCGATGAGGTGGGCGAATGCGTGGACAAGGCCGTGAACGGCCGCGGGGCCGGCCAGGTCCGTCTCAGGGGCATGGGCGCCTTTCCCAACGAGCGCGCCCCGCGCGTGCTGTGGGTGGGCGTGGACACGTCCATTCCGCTGGCGGCGATCGCCGACGAGCTCTCCCGCCGCTTCGGTCTGCAGAAGATCCCGTACGATCCAAAGCCGTTTAATCCCCATCTGACGGTGGCCCGGGTCGAAGGCCGGCCGAACATGGTGCCGCTTATGCACAAGTACGCTGACACGGAGTTCGCATCTTTTTATTGCACCTCGGTGCTGGTCATGAAGAGCGAACTGTCCCCGTACGGCGCCACCCACACCGTGCTCCGCTCCTGCGACCTCTGACTGCCCGGCTAACTGCAGTCCCTGCCTTTTATGCCCGGCCGGCGGCGTGGTCAATAGCGTGTTGACCATGACACACTTCAGAACTTGGAAGAAGATGAACCGGAAAGGCGGCATCGAAGGCCTCCCGCTGGAGCTGATGATCATTATCATCATCGCCACGATGGCCACGGCCATTCTGGTCGGCTGGATGGGTAACATCGAAACGCCCCATTCCATCGGCGGCGTAGAAGTTTACGCGGGAATCGATGCCACTGAAGACTCCGTCATTGAAACAGAAGCTTCCGAGATTACGGCCAGAGAGATAGTTCTTACCGACGGAGGAACAAGCGATGGCGTAATCGTCGTATATGTGACCGATCAGGACGGCAACGTGCTCAACGGCGCTACAGTCGTTCTGTCTGGACTTAACGTTCATGTGGAAGATGAAAATGACAGAGAGTCGACCGCTTACGGTACAACCTCGGACGATGGCCGTTGTACCTTGGATAAACTGCATATCACTATGAGAGGCGGCGGGGTCGGTTTCATCACCATTAGCGTCACCATGAGCGGTTACGGTGAAACCACCGTAAAGGTCCCGGTGATCGGATGAACAACCGGAGGGGCGTGATGGGACTCCCGTTCAGGCTGGCGATCGCTTTCCTGATCGTCGGCCTTTGCGTCCCTCCGCTGGTCACGGCCATCGAGCATTTCCAGACCGAGACCGACATCGCGGCGGCGGATTCCGAGATCGGCCGCATTGAGAATGCTGCCGCCCGGGTCTACTACGCCGGCGCAGGCAGCACCTGCACTGTCGACGTGAACATCGACCCCGACTGCGAGGTAGTGATCGGCGGGACCGGCGGGGACGCTTATTCGATAACCGCTTACTCCCGGGGTGTCGAACAGACCAAGACCTATCTCGAACGGCCGCCGATCCGGCTGCTCGGCGACGCCCTGACCGTCACCGGCCCGGTGACCCTGATCCTGACCTGCCAGAACCTCGACGGCGTCTACGGCGTGACGGTGAGCGTTCAATGATCGAGTTCACGCTCTCCCGCGTCGCTGTCATCATCTGCGGGGTCATTATGCTCGGGGCGGTATTCGCCCCGGTCTCAGCCCTTTTCGAAGAGGAGGAGGCCGACGGAATGGCCGCCGCCGCAGATCATGCTTCGGCCATTCTGGACCGTTTCTGGGAGTCAGAAACGGACGTTCTGACCCTCCGGGGCAGCGATATCCTGCCCGGTCCCGGCTGCCGGCTGGAGATCGCCGGACAGAACGTGAGTTTGATCGATAGCAGTGGAAAAGAATACCGTACCGCGGTGGCCCACGGTCTGGAATCGTTCGTACTGTCCTACAACGATGTTGTCGAACTTACCAGAAACGGCAGTTCTCTGGAATTGCTCAGTCGCCGAAGGTTGCCGCCACTTTCTTCAGCGCGGCCGCGAACCGGTCGATGTCCTCGTGATTGTTGTAGAGGTACACCGACGCCCGCACGCTGCCCTCGATCCCGCGGGCCACATGGAACGGATGGGCGCAGTGCATACCCGAGCGGACCATGATGCCGTCGATGCTGTCGAGCATCATCGCCACGTCGTGGGCGCCCATGCCTTTGATGTTGAACGAGAACACACCGCACCGGTGGGCCGGTTCGTCCGGTCCGACCATGACCAGGTCCTTGACCTTCCGGGTCGTTTCGAACAGATAGTGCATGAGGTCGGCGTCGTGGGCGGCGATATTGTCCATCCCGACCTTCGTCAGGTAGTCCAGGGCCGCTTTGGTACCGAAGATACCGGCATAGTCCTGCAATCCGGCCTCGAAACGGTCGGGCGAGGGCGCAAAGTCCACATGGTCGTAGGTGACCAGGCCCACGGTCCCGCCGCCGACAAGCAACGGCCGGAGATCCCGCAGGCATTCCGGTTTCCCGTACAGAAAGCCCATTCCGGACGGACCGCACATCTTGTGCAGGGAGGCCGCATAGTAGTCGATGTCCCATTTCTTCAGGTCGGTTGCGAGGTGCGGGGCGCCCTGAGCACCGTCCACCAGGATGCGCGCTCCCCAATCGTGGGCGATCTCGGCAATGTCCTTGATGGGCACCACGCAGCCGGTAACGTTGCTGCACTGACCAATGGCCACGAGTTTCACGTCGTGGTTCATGGCGGCCTTGAGCGACTCCAGATCGAAGATCCCGCTCGGGCCGGAGCGCGACAGACGTATCTTCAGCCCGACGCTGTCCCGCAGGGTCAGCCACGGCACGTAGTTCGAGTTGTGCTCGGCGTCGCCGGTGACCACCGCGTCGCCTTTCTTCAGCCCCGACCCGAAGGCCACGGTGTTCAGGCCCTCAGTGGTGTTCCTGGTAAAAATAAAAGACGAAGGATCGGCCCCGTCGAAGAACCGGCAGAGCGCCTCCCGGGCCTCGTCCACCCGGACAGAGACCATGTTGGACATCCAGTGGACACTGCGTTCGCCGCAGGCGGGGCACTGGGTATAGTACTCGTTGACAGCGGCGATCACGCTGTCCGGCCGGAGGGCCTGACAGGCGCTGTCGAGGTAGACGCCTTTGCCCGCCCGCATCGTGGGGAAATCCTGCCGGTATGCCGCCATGTCCATGCCCGCGCCATCACGCGCGGGCAATATAAGTTCTTGCGCCCGCCCCTGCGCGCATTATTTTAACCAACCGAACATACGGAGGAATAATGTCAGCACTGCAGACCCAAATCGGGAAACTCGCCCTTGACAAGCCGGGGATGGTCGCCTCCGGCATCATGGACGAGACCGGCGCCTCCATGGTCCGGATGCTTGCGGCGGGAGCCGGAGCCGTTGTGACCAAATCTATCGGCTCCGAGCCGCGGGCGGGACACGCCAACCCGTGTTTCACTGAGGTCAAAGGCGGTTTCGTGAACGCCATGGGCCTGCCCAACCCCGGCATCGAGGAGTTCGGCACCGAAATACGGGAGGCCGTGCCACACGGCAAGATCGTCGGTTCCATCTTCGGCGCCAACGCAGCGGAGTTCGCCAAGCTCGCCGGGAAGATGGAAGACTACGGCGCCTGCGCCCTGGAACTGAACCTCTCCTGCCCCCATGCCAAGGGCTACGGGATGGAGGTCGGCACCGACCCGCCGCTGGTCAAACAGATCGTCGCTGCGGTGAAGGATGCCGTGAGCATTCCGGTCTGGGCCAAGCTCACGCCGAACACCCACCTGCTGAACGATATCGCACTCGCTGTCCAGGACGGCGGCGGGGACGCAGTCGTGGCCATCAACACTCTGAAAGCCATGGTCATTTCCCCCGAGTTCAGGCGGCCGTACCTGAGCAACCGCTTCGGCGGGCTCTCCGGACCGGCGATCCGGACCGTGGGCGTACGGGACATCTTTGACCTGTACGAAGCGGTCAGCATCCCGTTGATCGGCGTCGGCGGCATCAGCGACTGGCGGGATGCCGCCCAGTACATCATGGCCGGCGCCCGGGCCTTCCAGATCGGCAGCGCCATCGCCAAGGACGGACCCGAGGTCTTCGCGACCATCAACCGGGAACTGCAGGAGTTCATGGGTGACAACGGTTACGAGAGCATCGCGGACATGGTAGGTGTGGCCCATGAGTGATTTCGTCAAGATCATCGGCGTGACCGACGAGTGCTATGACACCAAGACCTTCGAGTTCCAGTGGGACGAGAAGGCCTTCCCCGGGCAGTTCGTCATGATCTGGACCCCGGGTATGGAAGAGATCCCCATGTCCCTGTCTAAGACCGGCCGCATCAAGGCCGTGACCGTCAAGGCCATCGGCCCCTCGACCAAGCGCCTGCACGAGCTCACCATCGGGGACATCCTGCGGGTCCGCGGACCGTACGGCCACGGCTACGACCTGCAGCACGACAAACAGTATCTGATCGTCGGCGGCGGGGTCGGCACGGCATCGGTTCTTCCTGCGATCAAAGAGACCGGTGCGGACACCGTCATCGGTGCCCGCTCTGAACAGGACATCATCCTGCGGGACCGGGCCCTGAAGTACGCCAGCAACGTCTGGTTCGCCACCGACGACGGCAGTTTCGGCTTCCATGGTAACGTCGTGCAGCTGATGCGGGAGAAATGCGCCGAAAAGCAGTACGACTGCGTCATCGGCTGCGGTCCCGAGATCATGCTGTTCTTCCTGTTCCAGGCCTGCCAGGAACTGCACCTGCCCTGCCAGCTGTCACTGGAGCGGCACATGAAGTGCGGCGCCGGCGTCTGCGGCTGCTGCGTGATGAACGGGCAGCGGGTCTGCCGCGACGGCCCGGTTTTCACCGGCGAGCAGATTGCAAAGATGAAAGAGTTCGGTCACGCCAAACGGGACGAATGCGGCCGGTTGGTCACCTTCAGGTGATCGCATCAGCGCCCCCGAGAACTATCTCACTGTCACCCACGGCAGCATGACCGTGAACGTGCCGCGGGACCTGTTCCGGGGCCCGGACGCCGAGGTCGTCCCGGAGAAGACCCTGCCGTTCCGCCGGATGATGCGGAACCGCTACCCCTGGCTCTCCGAGAACGCCATGGATGTTATTATGAACCGCGCCCGGCAGGAGATGCTCCGGATTTTGGATGAGGAGAGCGGTGGCCGGGCCCTGAGCGCCCGTCTCGCCAATAGCGGCGATACCGTCGGCGCCATACGCCACCTGCAGGAGCATCTGGCGGAAGACCCAGACGACGCCGACTCCTGGTACGCTCTGGGCAAACTGCTGTGTCAGTGCGGCCGCACCGCGGAAGGCTATCAGGCCTTCGCCCGCGGCCGGAAACTGTTCTGAACGCGAAACGGTTTAATACGTTCATTCGATGGGGATGTCTGAAGTCGAGATAACACAGCGGCTATGTGTCGGACTGCAGATCCGAATACGGGAGTTCAACCCTCCCTCTCGACTCTCATTTCTCACAATTTCGACCAGCGTAAACGCGGTTCCCCCGACTGGCCGCCGGCCTTCTATATAAGAAACGTTTATAAAGACCTTATAAATAGGCTACTGCAGTGATTATTTGGCCAACATGAAGATCGAGAATGTCGTGGCTTCTACCTCTTTGGGTCAGGAGCTCGACCTCAACAAGATCGAGGATTCCCTCGAGGGTGCGGAATACAATCCCCAGCAGTTCCCCGGTCTCGTCTACCGCCTCAAGGAACCCAAGACCGCGACCCTGCTGTTCCGCAGCGGCAAGATCGTGTGCACCGGCGGCAAAAGTTACAACGAGGTCAAGGCCGCCATCACCAAGGTCGCCAAAGACCTGGAGAAGGCCGAGATCATGATCACCATCGAACCGAAGATCGAGGTGCAGAACATCGTCGCCTCCTCTGACCTCGGCCAGGAGATCAATCTGAACACCGTCGCTATCACCCTGGGTCTGGAGAAGGTCGAGTACGAGCCCGAGCAGTTCCCCGGTCTCGTCTACCGCCTTGACGACCCGAAGGTCGTGGTCCTGTTGTTCGGTTCCGGCAAAATGGTCTGCACCGGTGCCAAGGTCCCGCAGGACGTCGTACGGGCGGTCGACAAGATCGCCGCCGAACTCCGCGATGCCGGCCTGATGGCCTGAAACCTTCTCTTTCACCGTCGGCGGCCGAGACCCCCGGCCGTCGGCCTTCCTTCGTTTTTTTTTCAGAACCTTATCTTGCTGCTTACTATTTTTGTTTAGTAATTTTTTCATTCAGACAGTGAATCAAGAAGTTTTATATCTGACCCACCCACTGAGGTTTTATGTTCTGTCCCCATTGCGGTAAACCTGTGCCTGATGAAGGTGCGCGGTTCTGCAGTTTCTGCGGCGGCAGCCTTGAGGGTTACACCTGCTCAGTCCCGGCCACCTCAGCCGACGACAGCACCGCAACGACCTTCGCTCCGAAAGAACCGACGAATCCTTTTGCCTATGTCATGGATGAACATGATCTGCCGGAAGAACCGATTACAACCTCCGGCTCCCGTGGGCCCCGCGGCCATCCGTTCCGGAAGCTCGCCGCGGTCGCGGTCGCCCTGCTTTTTCTGACCTCGGCCGCCGCCGTCATAGTGTTGGCGGTCAACAACAACAGTGATAGTCCTGAGTACACAGTCATAAGCAACAACAGCACCGACACGGTCCTGCTCCTGAACGACGACGAGCAGATGGCCGTCTATCTCGGCAACGGCTTCTACAGCGAGGATGGCACCGCTTATCTGACAGCCACCTTTGATAGCAACAACAATCTAGTGATCACGCTCAGCAGCGCGGTCACTGCTGTCTCGTCCAGTTACGTCTGGACCCTCAGCGAGGAATCAGGCAGCATCACCTTCACCAGTGTCACCAAAACCGCAGGTCTGCTTACCTGGTACCTTCCCCAGTACGGGAACTATACAGTTACCGTCGACTGCACTGACAGCGACGGTAACGTGACTGAGTACATCGGCACTCTCGACATTGAGGCTTACTATTCCTGGACCTACGACGGCAGCACTTATGAGATGACTGTAGATGTGGACTATGCAGATTATTATGACAGCCACGCCACCACCTATTCGGAGATGCAGGCCCGGGCGGTCACCGTCTGGTCTACCGTCACCGACTTCGTCGTCGTAGACGAGGAGGTCCAGAGCATCGCCGACCAGTTGGCGGAGCTGTATGCCCAGGCTTACGGGTCCACGGCTCTCGACCAGTCGTTCGCGAACTTCACCCTGGCATTCGTGCAGATCTGCTATACTTATTATTACGACATCAGTCTCTATGGTCAGGAAGAGTACTACGCCTATCCGATCGAGACGATCTTCAACGGCGGCGGGGACTGCGAGGACACCTCGATACTCTGCGCCGCGATCTTCACGGCCGAAGGATACCAGGCCGCCGTTGGCATACTGCCAGGACACGCCATCGCCGGCGTAGCCCTGGATTCATACACAGCCCCGGCCTACAGCCAGCTCAACTACGAGGTCCTGTCCCAGAAAGTCTACGGCGTGACGTACTATGCCTGTGAGACGACCTACGACACCTACAAGGCGGTCGGTCTCGAACCGATTTCCAACGGTGAGGTATACTCGAGCTATCTGGGTCAGTATGTCAGCGGTTACGGGACCTACGGGTTCTACCCGATAAATGCAGATTGAACAACTTTTTTCTTCGGGGTTTTGCCCCGAAGAATTTTTTTTACTATTCTGATTGACACCGACACTGTTCCGTCAGATTGTCCGCTTCTTATAATCATAAGCTGCAGTTGGTTAAACCGACTGGCTTCCAATCAAAGCGGACCGACTGGTAAAATTGGGCAATACTTCAAAATGAAAACACCAGACGACAAATAAATATACGGGAAGAGAAAAGACACATCTGTCGTCAACCAGATGACCGCACCGGTCACCCTCTCAGGAGCATGCATCTAACGACCGACAATGAGCGAAGCGTGACCGCTTTGCGCGGTTACGGCTCCCTCTTAAATGTTCGTGTTATTGTACGTTTCTGTGCTGACTATCGATATCATACGGCGCATTTACCTTCATTGCCAATGACAACGACAGTTCGAAAAGCATCTGATAATCCGATGTCGGCAAAATGCCCAACGCAATCATGGCAGTAAACGGGGGAAGCGACATCCGGCCTATGCCGACGGCGACTTCTGTGCCCCTGAAGGCAGTACTTCTCTGTTCAACCTTACATCGGCAACCAGAACCTGAAAGCGGCGGTCGCCGACATTAGCCGGCTCGGCAACAACACCGTTTTCAACCCAACTCTTTCCGGCGAAGATTCTTTTACAACCGCGTAAAGTGACTACGTATCTACTTTTTCACCGACGCATCCTTTGCCTCGTTCTGTTACGGTCCCTGCCGGGTCACCGTCAACTGCCAGAATGCCGACGACAACGCCCTTATCTGCATCGGCGATCTGACCAGTCAGCCCTATCGGCAGTGGATTCTTCAGTTTCGTTTGAGTTAAAACAAAAAGAATTTTCACATCCGACGACAGCCGCGCAGCAGCCATTCGCCGATGGATTTGAACCCGTAACGCAGCGATTCCAGAGGATGACGGTTTACACTCTCGGGCACTGCCTGTCCAGCCATGATCGCCTGTACCGCGCCTTGCCAGTCCGTGACCGTATCCGGCAGGGTGACCTTGCCCCAGCCGATCCGGCTCGGGGAGTGGGCATCGCTGCCGGCCGTGATCGGCTTGCCGATGCGTTTCGCCAGCACCATCGATTTGCGGTTGGCGTGCGGGACCGACCGCGCGTTGAGCGCTTCCACCCCATCGAAGGGAAATTTCAAAGTGTTCTTCTCGCCCAGGCCCGACCACCAGCGGTACGGATGAGCGGCAAAAGCGTAGCCTCCGGCCTCGTGAATGGCGTCAATGGTCTCCTGAATGCCCAGACCCCGGGGGATCTGCCGATCGATACCGAGGGCCACGATATGGCCCTCGCTCGACGAGACCTCTTCGGCCGGAATGATAATGACCCTGCCGTTGTCCTTCAGATCGTTGAAGGCACGGAACTCGTTATGGTCGGTGATTGCCACGCATTTCAGCCCAACCTCGACGGCCCGGTCCACCACCTGCTGCGGGGTGGACCGGCCGTCTTTTGAATAGTTGGTATGGACGTGGAGGTCCGCGATCATCTGACGCCGGCTCCGTTCTTGAGCTCCCGGTCGACAGTGGCCACACAGCCTTTGCCGTCGCCGAGCGCGATGACCTTACCGCCGTCCAGAACGGCCGCCACGGTTGTCGGGGCACCGGCCGGCAGTTCGATGGTCTTGTCCTCAGACACGAACCGGCCTTCTACGACCGCAGAGACCTTCATGGTCACGGCGGTGAAGTCCTTCTTGTAGTTGATCGTGCTGCGCTCGCCGCCGAACCCGCAGTCGAAGCGGGTGCCGACCGGTACATCCTTAGACGGTTTCAGGAGCGCAACGGTCCGACCGCCCTGGTCCTCGTCGTCCGCCGCCAGCAGCATGCCGTTGGAGAAGATGCCGCGGAGCGGGCGAGGCTCCAGATTGGCGACCGCGATGACCTTCCGGCCGCGGATCTCGTCCGCGGTGTAGTAGGCCTTGAGTCCGGCGCAGATCTGCCGGGGCTCTTTCTCGCCCAGGTCCACCTTGAGCAGGAACAGCTTGTCGGCGTCGGGATGGTCCCCGGCCTCGACGATCTGTCCGACCCGGAGGTCGAGCTTGCGGAAGGCATCGAACGGTTCGCAGGCAGCATTCGGGACCGGCTTCTGGGCCGGCACGGCCTTCTTCTCCTGGGCAAACAGCTCGGGATAGAGGACCTTCAGGTCCACCTTGGCGTAGACCGGGACCGGCTCGCTGAGCTTCTGACCCGCCGGGAGCGGCGTGAGCATACCGGCATAGCCGGTCTTCTCCAGCGGCTCAGTGCAGCCCAGGTATCCCCAGATCTTTTCGGAAGACCGGGGCAGGAACGGCCAGGCCAGGATGCAGAGCGCCTTGACAATCCGCAGGTTCTCGTACAGGACCCGGCCGCAGGCGGTCTTGTCCGTACGCAACAGTGTCCAGGGCTTGACCGAGTCGAAGTATTCGTTGCCGAAGTGGGCGAGACGCATAACGGCCTGGATGGCTTTCTTGAAGTCGCAGTGCGACAGCAGACCGGTGATCTCCTCCCTGGCGGCGGTCAGGGCAGCGGTGACCTTGGGGTCGGGTTCGCCGGCCGCCGGCACTTCGCCGAAGTTCTTGTAGGTGAAGCTCAGTCCCCGGTGGTAAAAGTTGCCCAGCGCGGCGACGAGCTCGCTGTTGACCTTGGTCTGAAAGTCGTCCCACGAGAACTCCGCATCGTGGGTGTCCGGCATGATGACCGATAGATAGTACCGGATGGCCTCTGGGTCGAACTTCTGGAGCACGTGGGGGATGTCCTTCGGGATAAGGGACTCCACGTCGGAGACGGTTCCCTTCCGGCTCTTGGAGAGCTTACCGCCATTGAACATCAGGTACTCGTTGGCCGGGATATCGTACGGCAGGTTGAGGCCGCCGACGCCCATGAGGATGGCGGGCCAGATGATGGAATGGAACGGGATGTTGTCCTTGCCGATGAAGTAGTAGTGGCGGCATTCCGGGTCCTCCCAGAACTCCTTCCAGTAGTCCGGTTTGCCGATCATCCGGGAGTACTCCTCGGAAGCGCTCAGATAGCCGATGACGGCCTCGAACCACACGTAGATGACCTTGTCGTCCCAACCCTCGACAGGAATGGGAACGCCCCATGACATGTCCCGGGTAATGGCACGGTCCTTAAGGCCGCCCTTCAGGAAGTTCTCGGTGTAAGCCTTGACATTCGGCCGCCAGAAGTCCTTGGTGGCCAAGTAGTCGAGCAGGGGCTTTTCAAAGACGCTCAGTTTTAGGAAGAACTGTTTCGAAGCGCGGACCTCGGGGCGGGTGCCGCAGTGGGTGCAGTGCGGGTCGATGACGTCGCCGGGGACGAAAGTGGTTCCGCAGTTGTCGCACTGGTCGCTGCGGACGTCGGTGGCGTGGCAGTTCGGGCAGGTGCCTTCCACGTACCGGTCGGGCAGGAACCGTTTGCATTTGGGACAGTAGTACTCGTCCTCGTCTTTGGTGCAGATATAGCCTTTGGCCAGCAGTTTCTTGAAGATCTGCTGGGTAACCTCGTAGTGGGTGGGGCAGTGGGTCTTGTTGAACAGGCTGTACTGGATGCCCAGGTCCTCGATGGCCTTCTTGTTGATATTGTGATACCGTTCGGCAATGTCCACCGGCTGGACGCCCTCTTTCTCCGCCGTGACAGTAATGGGTGTGCCGTGCTGATCCGAACCGCCGACCATCAGCACCTCGTTGCCCAGCAGCCGGTTGTAGCGGCTGAAGATGTCAGGCGGCAGGAGGGAACCGGCCACATGCCCGAGATGGATGGGGCCGTTCGCGTACGGCCAGGCGATGTTGATACAGACCTTTGACATGATGAGGCCAACCTTCCTCTAACGTAATAAAGATAACGCGCACAAGCACGCGGGTACAGGTTACGCAACGGTGTCTGCAGGATGCTGCCGAAGCACTCCGCGGAGCACATGCCAGGCCAAATAGGCCATCAGCAGACCGCCGAAGATCTCTACGGCGGCCATCGCGGCCCAGATAGACAGCAGCGTGCCGAAGGTCCGGGCAGCGAGAAAATAGCCAACGGCCATGACGGCGTTCTGGATCAGCGAAGAGTAGAATGCGACCCCAGAGCGGCGGAGCGCCTGCAGAAAGGCACTGCCCATGTAGACCAGGGACATGACCGGCAGCAGCAGGGCCAGGAACAGCAGGCAGTTCCGCATATCGGTCCGCAGGGGGACCAGGTCTGCGGTCTGGGTGAACACCCACGCGACCGCGCCGGCCCCGACCGCCAGCACCAGAGCGCAGAACGCGGTGTACAACACCGAACGGCACACCGAGAACCGGAACGCCCGGCGCACAAGCTGATAGCGGCGGCCGCCGGCCTCAGCGGCACAGACCGAGACAACGGCCCCGCCCAGCGCCTGGGCCGGGATGAGCGCCAGGTAGCCCACCCGCCAGGCCGATGTGTAGATGCCGACTGCATTGGTGCCGCCCACGGCGAGAACGGCCCAGTTCAGGAAGATGTTGCACAGAGCCATCACAGCGTATTCGGCGGCCTGGGGAAACCCGACGGTCAGGATGCCCTTCTGGATGGCCAGGTCGGGCCGCAGGTCCCGTTTCCGCAACCGCAGGTACATCTGGTCCTTCCGATAGCACAGCAGACAGAGCAACACCGGCACCGCGGAGGCCACGACCGTGGCCCAGGCGGCACCGGCCACGCCCATCCCGCAGCCGTAAATCAGCAGGGGGTCGAGCACGATGTTGACGCCGGCTCCGAAGGCCTGGATGTACATGGCCTGCTTGGTGGCACCCTCGCCCCGCAGGATGCCGGCCGCCATCGGCGAAAGCACCAGGAAGAACAGTCCGACGAAGATCGGCCGCGCGTATGCCACCGCTTCGCCGGTGACATCACCGGCCCCGAAGAAGCCCAGCATCGGCCCGGCGAAGACGAACAGCAGCGGCGAACACACCAACGCGAACAGGAACGCTACCGTGAAGGTCTGTCCCGCAGTCCTGATCGCCGTCTCTTTGACCCCCGCGCCGATGGCGCGGGCTTCGGCCGCGGCCACACCGATGCCCAGTCCGGCCCCGATGCCGGTCAGGGCCGCGTACATCGGAAAGACCAGGCTGAGCGCGGCGATGGCGTCGCCTCCCAGCCAGGACACCCACATCACGTCGACTACGCTGTTTAGGTTCTGGACGACCAGTCCGACGATCAGCGGCAGGGCAAGGACAGGAAGCGAGCGCTGCGGGTCCGCCAGCAGCAACCGCACCCCTTTTGTTCCTGTCCCTTCCATACAGGCCCGTATTCCCGCAGGATATAAACAGCCCGCGCCCGCGCGAGATAAGGTTATAAGAGACCGCGCGATGAGGACATACATTATGCGCATAGCGGCGGTGCTGGCGGACAGATGCCAGAACAAGAAATGTTTCAACGAATGCATCAGGTTCTGCCCATTGATGCGGACGGGCGTCAACTGCATCGAGACCGGCGAGCGGGGCAAGCCGGTCATCAACGAAGCGCTCTGCCAGGGATGCGGCATCTGCGTCAACAAATGCCCGTTTACCGCCATCAAGATCATCGGTCTCGCCGACGAACTTAAGGAGGACATGATCCACCAGTACGGCGAGAACTCCTTCCGGCTGTACCGGCTGCCAGTCCCGAAACGGGGCATGATCACCGGCATCCTCGGTCCCAACGGGATCGGCAAGACCACCGCCATCAACATCCTGTCCGGCCTGGTCGTTCCCAATCTGGGCCATTACGACGATCCGCCCACGAAAGAGGAGGCGCTGAACACCTTCGGCGGCACCGACCTGCACGAGTACCTGTCTAACGTTTATGCCGGCAAGATCCGCACCGCCATGAAGCCTCAGTACGTGGACAGGCTCCCGAAGTCCGTCAAGGGCGTCGTCCGCGACCTGCTCGGTAAGGTCGAGGAGCGCATGTCCGTCGAGAAAGCAGCAGAGACCTTCGGTCTCACCGGTGTCCTCGACCGGGGCCTGGACAAGCTCTCCGGCGGCGAGCTCCAGCGGGTGGCCATCGCGGCCACCGTCATGAAGGACGCCGACGTCTACTTCTTCGACGAGCCGACATCGTACCTCGACATCTACCAGCGGGTCAAGATGGCCCGGCTGATCAAACAGCTGGCGGCCGCCGACAAGTACGTCGTGGTCATCGAACACGACCTGGCCATCCTGGACTACCTGGCAGACAACGTCAGCCTGGTCTACGGTTCCGAGGGGGCGTACGGCGTCTTCACCCTCGCACGTCAGGTCCGCACGGCCATCAATGTCTACCTGGACGGCTATCTCCCCGAGGAGAACATCCGCTTCCGGGACCAGCCCATCAAGTTCGCTGTCTCCGCCCCCGCCGGCGAATGGAACACCCCCGAGCTCATCGACTTCGAGAACGTCTCCAAGGACTTCGGCGAGTTCAAGCTCGAGGTGCACAGCGGCACCGTCCGCATCGGTGAGTCCGTGGGCGTTGTCGGCCCGAACGCTACCGGTAAAACCACGTTCGTCAAGATGTTGGCCGGCGAGATCAAACCGGACACCGGCACCGTCAACGGCGTCATGAAGGTCTCGTGCAAACCGCAGTACATCTCCCAGGACATCGACGGCACCGTGCAGGAGTACCTGTACGCCCGCAACTACGAGGCCGTCTCCTCCGGGCTCTTCCAGACGCAGGTCATCGGCCCGCTCGCCCTCAAGTTCCTGATGGAGAAGGAGATGCGCACCCTGTCGGGCGGCGAGCTCCAGCGGGTGGCCATCGCCTGGTGCCTGGCCGCCGACGCGGACATCTACCTGCTCGACGAACCCTCGGCGTATCTGGACTCGAATCAGCGCATGGAGGCCGCCAAGTGCATCAGCGGCATGATGGAGAAGTCCGGGCGCAGCGCGCTCATCGTCGACCATGACATCTATTTCATCGACATGGTCTCGGACTCCCTGATGGTCTTCGGCGGCGAGCCCGGCAGGCACGGCATCGCCGACGGGCCGTTCAAGATGCGGGAAGGCATGAACAAGTTCCTGAAGTCGGTGGACATCACCTTCCGGCGGGACGCGGACACGCACCGGCCCCGGATCAACAAGGAAGGCTCGAACCTCGACCGGTCCCAGAAGGCCGACGGTGAGTACTATTACGCCAGCCAGTGATCACAGTACGCCCTGTGTCAGAACCGGGAACGCGATCATCGCCGCCACGTAAGCGATGTATATCAGCAGCAGCAGCGCCCCTTCGCCGCGGCTGACGTCGTTATGCCGGTGCACCATCAGCACCAGCAGCAGCCCCATGAGGAGCATCAGCGGCAGGTGGAAGGTGAGCACGTAACCGCCCGCCGGCACGTCGGTGAAAAGAATGCCGAGCGCCAGCGCGAAGCCCACGTTGAAGATGATGCTGCCCACGATGTTGCTGACCGCGAGCTCGTTCTCGTGCCGCCAGGCGGCCATCAGGCATACGCACAGTTCCGGCAGGGCGGTGCCGACCGCGACCACCAGCAGGCCGATGAGCAGGTCGGAGACGCCCAAGAGGCCGGTCAGGTCTACGGCGCCGGCGATGAAGCAGCGGGCTCCGACGTATAGGCCGAGGATGCCGACGGCGATGAGCACCAGACATTTCCAGGCCGCCAGCGTCGGCGAGCCGACCTCTTTTTCTGCTTCCTTCTCGGCATTGGGGTCGCCCCTCTTGTGCCGGAAGACCTCGGCGATGAATACGGCCAGCGCCGCCAGCAGGACCAGGCCCTGGGGCCAGCTCAGCATCCCCGTCAGCGAGAGCAGGGTCATCAGGACCATGAAGGCCATCATGCAGAACAGATCGAACTTCACGCTCCTGAAATCGCAGGCGATCGGCGTGATCAGTGCCGCCAGCCCTATGGCCAGGCCAACGTTGGCGATGTTGCTGCCAACGATGTTCCCCACAATAAGCTCGGGGTTGCTCCCGCTGACCAGCGCGGTCACGGTCTCCGGCGCGGCGGAGCCGAAGGCGACCACGGTAAGACCGACCACGAACGGCGTAACGCCCAACCGCAGCGCTAGCGCCTTGGCGCCGTCCACCAGCCAGTCGGCGCAGTAGTACAGCAGCACGATGCCGATCGGAATACCGAACAGGGCCCATTCCATGCACGACGTCAGGGGTTTTTTCTATTAAAGAAGAAGGTCAGTTCCATATTCGGGTGCGCCAGATGAGAACTCCGCAGTGCAAGCCGGAATGCACAGATATGAAAAATGCCGATTCGAAGACTTTCGCAGGAACAGAAGTGAAGCGGTGTAGGACGTGGCATTGTAAACTGCTCTGACGCAATACTGCCGCGAATGGTCCGGACATAAACAAGACACATCTGAGGAACGGCGGCACATCGCAAACCACGCATCCATGATGTTTACAACAGTATCTACAAGATCTGAGACAGCGAAACTGTTAAACGAAGTCAGCTACCGAAGTTCAGCCCAACCGATCCTGTAAACATCTATACGATCAGGGATTCTCATCGGAAATATAAAACAAGGGCACATTGCGCCGAAGAATATGAAGAGCCTAAATGCAGCGCTTAACCGGTTTACATATAAAATATAGAGAATTTGGACAGGCTCAGCGGCATAAGCATAAAAAAGGCAAAAAAACCGAAAACTTCCAACTTTTCACAGAATTACATCTCGGATTATCGGGATTTAGTAACACTAAAATACAACTCGTGTTATGAGAGTTGTATGACACCTCGTAGCAGAAACATCCTGGCCGTGATAATTGCCTGTGCATTATTGCTGTCCGCTGGCGCAGCGGCCTACATCTATCATGACAACAGATCCGAAGAGACAACATCGCCTCATGATGTCACGATTACAGACAGCCTGGGAAATCAGGTCACGGTAACGGCCCCAGTCACAAGCATTTGTACAGTCAACACGAATGCTGCCGAGTTCTTCGAGGTTCTCGGCGTTGAGGACCGGGTGGTGTCTGCCGACAGCGCCACGATCTCGTCTCTGAGTGAGATTTATGGCAATGTACTCGACGTCGGAAGTTACAAGACCCCGTCGGGGGAGAAGATTGCCGAATCGGGAGCCGCCATCGTTGTTTCCCAATCCTCAGCCAGGTCACTGTCTTCGGCCACTGAACAGGCCCTAAAAGACAACTACGGGATTACCGTTCTACGGCTGGACTGTTACGGGGAGACCATGCTCAATGATGTTGAACAGCTTGTGAAAATTATGGACTCGGATTCCGCCGAAAATGCATATGACGGATATGTCTCAACCTATGACTCCGTCAAGGACCAGGTCCTCAAACTTTCGGAGAGCTGTTCTGGCGATCCCTCATATCTCATGTATTTCACGAGCATGGGAAGGTATTACAATGAGAACTCAGAACTCGGAAAGATTGTCAGTTCCATTCACGGCCACAATGCTCTCGCAGACATGAACGTAGACTCTGGCAAAGCGGTAACTTCTTCTCCCGACCCCGGCGCTATTCTCGACTGCGATAAAAATACCGGCATAGATTACATCTTCATCAGGGCCGGCAGTTCCGGTCTGGAGGCCTCATATGAGTCATTCGTACAGAGCGGCGGGAGCATCGACTACAACCAACTTTCCGCCGTTACGGAAGGCCATGTGTTCGTTATCGATTCGGACGTTCTGTCCGGACCGCGCGACTACGTCGGATATGTCTGCCTGGCAGAGGCCTTCGGCATCGATACAGGGTTTGATGCTTTGAAGTTGGTCAATGAGTTCAATGACAAATACGGATTTTCCGAGGACTATACCGAGCTAGTAAAGAATATCGGCGCCCAGTGAAAAGGATAACGATGGAGATTGAGCACGAAGAACATTCCCCGGATGCAGACGGCTCCGCCTGCCGGAGCCGTCTCGAGACGGTTTATGAATCCTCTGCTCGGAAGAAGAAACTGTTCATCACCGCCACCGTACTATTGCTGGTTGCCGCAACGATTGTCTCCCTGAGCATAGGATCTGTGGATATTCCGGTTACAGATACCCTGAGGGCAATCGGACATGCCCTCCTTCCTTCAGCAATAGCTGGGCCGGAACGGTACTGGTATTCCCAGATTGTAATCAACAGCCGGATGTCTCGGGTACTGCTCTGCATACTGTGCGGAATCAGTTTGGCCATCGCCGGTACGGTCATGCAGGGGCTCCTCCGCAATCCTCTTGTCAGTCCGTTCACCCTGGGACTTTCTTCAGCGGCATCTTTCGGTGCCGCAATGGCCATAGTCTTCGGCGGCACAGTAACTGGTTACGTTCTTGTTTTTGGAATCAAGTTCTACGCCGAGAATCTTCTGATCGCAGTCATGGCCTTCCTCTGTGGACTTGCCAGCATCAGCCTGGTCCTGTTGCTGTCCAGACGCAGCGACATCTCCCGTTCCACCATCATACTGGCGGGAGTCGTAATCAGTTATCTTTTTCAGGCCGGAGTGTCGTTGACAAAGTACCTGTCGGATGATGACGCCCTCCGCGAGATCACTCTTTGGCTCATGGGCGGTATGTGGAATGCCACCTGGAGCGTGGATCTTATAGTGGCCGGTCGTGGTGGCGGTCTTCCTGCTCCTGTGGAGTATGTCGGTACGGATCAATGTCCTGTCGGCGGGGGATGATGTGGCCGAGAGTCTGGGGATAGACATGGTCAAATTGCGGAGAAACGGCCTGATCCTTTCTGCTCTTGTCACTTCCGTCTGCATCGCATTCACAGGAATCATCGGATTCATCGGCCTGATGGCCCCGCACTTGTGCAGGATGGTCATAGGCAATGATACGAGATATCTCCTGCCGGCATCGGCAGCTCTCGGCGCGCTCATTCTGCTGGTCTCGGACACATTGGCCAGAATGGTAATACGTCCAGAGGAACTGCCGGTCGGTATACTCATGTACCTGCTCGGAGGAACTTTCTTCATCTGGCTGATAACCCGCAAAAAGAAGGACGTGTCCGTATGAGCCTTGATATTGCAAATCTGTTTCAGGGCTATGGAAAGCGGGAGGTCCTGAAGAATGTCACGCTCTCCGTCAAAAAAGGAGAGACTGTAACTGTACTGGGCCCCAACGGAAGCGGCAAATCTACCCTGATCAGAACCATATGCGGTATTTTGCCGCCCCGCGCCGGAATGATTACCGTAGACGGGATATCAGTCTCCGGCTTCGACAGGCAGAAGTTCGCAAAGACAATCGGATATGTCCCGCAGGGGCAAACGTCCTGCGATGGGATGAAGGTCTTCGATGCGGTTCTGATCGGCCGGGCACCCTATATCAGCTGGTCGTATTCCGAGGCCGATTTCGACGCCGCGGAAAAAGCAATCGACATGCTTGAACTTGACAGCCTTCTCGACAGGAATGTCAGCGACCTTTCGGGAGGTCAGGCACAGAAGGTAGCCATCGCTCGTGCTCTGGTACAAGATCCGCGGTACTACATCATGGACGAGCCCACGAACAATTTAGACCTGCGGAACCAGTTGATGACCCTCAGGATAATGAGAGAAATCGCCAGCAAAAAGCATGCCGGCACACTGGTGGCCCTGCACGACCTCAACCTCGCCATCCGCTACTCCGACAGGGTCCTAATGCTGAAGGACGGCTGTACATACGGCTTCGGAACTCCGTCGGAGGTCATAACCCCTGAGAACATCGCGGCAGTTTACGGTGTTTCGGCAGAGGTGGTTAGCGGCAGGGGAGGCAGGTACGTTCATGTCCTCGACGATGGCTCTGAAGACGTCTAACCTGTGGTTTGAATCGCAACGGCAACCCAATTGTCCTGTCAAAAAAAAATCTGGCTTAACCCCCAACAAAATTAATACAAATGCTTGTATATCGTTAGATATGGAAAGGATGGGGCGGGCCGACACTCACGTCCACACGTATTATTCGGGCTTCAACATGCTCGGCGCGCTCCGCTTCCCGGAATCGGTCGCTCCGCCGTCCCTGCAGGTGGACACTGCCCGCCGGAACGGCATGGATGTCCTGTGCATTACCGACCACAACGAGACGGCCGGCGGTTTCGTTGCCCAGAAATACGCCAGAAAGTTCGATGACATCCAGGTCGTTGTCGGCGACGAGGTCATGACCAACGGAGGCGAGGTCATCGGCCTGTGGCTGAACGAACGGCTGCCCCTGGGGCTCTCGCCCGCCGAAGCGGTGGACCGCATCCACGAACAGGGCGGTTTGGCCATCGCGCCGCACCCGTTCAGCGTTCACGTAGCCGGGATGCAGGAGAAGATCTTCGACCTGCCCCTCGAAGGTTTCGAGACCATCAACGGCGGCCACCCCGACAGGTACTCCAACCATTTCGCCCGTGAAATCATGGACCGCTATCCCGGCCGCTGGGCGGACCTGTCCGGCAGCGACGCCCATTCCAAGTTCACCACGGGCTACAACTGGACGGAGTTCCCAGGCCGCACCGCGGACGAGTTCCGGAAAGCCATCCTGGAAAAAAAGACCGTGCCGATGGGTATGCCGGCGCCGGTGCTCACCCAGGTGGAATGGAGCATGGATGTGGTCTGGGGCGGCCAGAAGCTCATGTACAAAGCGCTGCGGCACAAACTGAACCCGATGGAGGACAACCGCCTCTACGCCAAGATCATCAGCATCAGCGACCTGAAGAAGGCCACCGGCCTGGTGGGCGGCTTCTTCTACAATTTCCCGCCCATCACCATGCTGGCGACCCTGCTGAGCGTACGTTACCTGCGGAAACTGGCCAAACAGGCGCTGAAAGAAGAACAGCAGCGTCTCGGAAAGATCGACGCGATCATTGCGGAGCGCGATGCCCGTGCCGGCCAGTGAGACCGTCTACCGCGTGGCGGTCGCCGTTCCGCCGGAGTTTCTGGAAAAGCTGATGGACGCGATCGACACCGTCATGACACCGGTGTACCCCGGCTACCGCCGGTCGTTCACCTATTACCCCGTGACCGGCACCTGGCAGACCTTGGCAGGTTCCCATCCCTATGACGGGGCACCCGGCAAGATCACGATCGCATCGGAGATGCACCTTGAGTTCGTCGTCCGGCGGGAAGACCTCGCCGCGGTGCTGAAAGCCATCGACAGTACGCACCCGTATGAGGAGCCCGCGGTCAACGTGACCCCGGAACTGGCCTGGCGGAGCCTGTTTCACTGAGCCGGCTCGTCCTTTTCTTTCAGCGCAAAGATGCCGTCGAAGGTCTTCTGCAGCCGGAAGATCTTAATGCTCTGCTTCCGGCAGGCCGCTTCTTCCGCGTTGATCAGACCCTGCTCGAGGAACCGGTCGAGGATGCGGTCGCCTTCGTCGTAGTCGTAGTGGATGCCGACAGCGACGTTAAGCTTGTAGTTACGGCAGTTGAGGGCCTCCGGCAGGACGCCTTTCTTGCCCTTGACGTGCGCCATCACGGCCTTGTCCGTCAGCCGGGCCAGTCCGGCCTCGCAGGCCGCGTCGCATTCGTCATACTGCTTCAGGTTGAACAGAGCCAGCACCAGCTGCTCATTGGCATCGAACAGACTGATCGGGTCGGTCAGGATCTCGGCGGCGTACCGAGCGGCCGTCGCCGCGAAGGCGTAGTTGTGGTCCTTCACAGCCTGGGTGGCGACAGACACCAGAAAAGTATCGGCCGATGAAGCGTCCGCATACTCAAGGTAACGGCCGAGCTTGACCCGGTTGAAATCGCCGAGACCGTCGTACCACTTCGTAAGGCCGACCGCCCTGATCTTGGCGGGGTCCCTGTCCTTGCTGCCTAACATAATGGGGGTAACCGCGGGCTCCGATAAAAACCATCACTCGGCCGGTCCGTCCTCTTCCGCCGCGGACAGCGGCTCGGGAAGGACGGCGTTATCCACGCTTAGGACCGCCCGGTGGCGGAACTGAGCGGCGCGGAAGCCGCAGTCGTCCTTGGAGCAGAACGGACAGGAGTCCGCGTTGCAGGGGTCGGCCATGAAGGTGATGTCCACCTCGTCGCCGAACTGCTTCCGGATTCCCGCGGTGAGCCAGTCGATCAGCCCGGCGGCCTCGCTCACCGAGAGCTCCCGCGGCACGGTCATGTGGATGTCCAGATGCAGGCTCATGCCGTAGCGAACCGCCCGCAGATGGTGGATGTCGATGACAACGTCGGTGCGGTTGTGGTTCAGACTGCGCAGCACCTCCCGCAGCAACTGGTCGTCGGCATGGTCCATAATGCCGTTGAGGGACTTCCAGAGCACCCGGGCACCGGTAATGATGATGAGCGCACCGAACAGCAGCGCCATGACCGGGTCGAGCCACTCGACGTCGTAGCCCAGATAGCCGCCGACCACCACGGCCGTCAGACCGATGATGATGCCTATCGAAGACATGGTGTCGGTGCACAGGTGATTGCCACTGGCCTCCAGCGCCAGCGAGTGGTTCTTCCGGCCTTTGCGGATGGCCCGGTAGCCCACCAGGAAGTTCACCAGAGCAGCGAAGGCGACGATGATGATACCGATATCCAGTTGGCGAATGCCTGCCGGGTGGAGAATGCGGTCCACCGACTCGAAGATGATCAGTATACCGGCCACGCCGATGAGCGTACCCTCGACGGACGAGGAGATCAACTCTACCTTACCGTGGCCGTACGGATGGGTGCGGTCTGCCGGCCGGGCCGAGAGGTAGAGCGCGTACAGGCCGATACCGCCGGCCACCACGTTGACGATGCTTTCCAGAGCGTCAGTGAGGATGGCTACCGAGGACGTCAGGAAGTAGGCGAAGAACTTCAGCGCCATCAGGACGAGGCCGACTACGGCAATGACTTTCTGATAATCGAAATTTTCCTGAGCAGGGGTCCGGGTCCGCGGCGCGTTTCCCATTATAGACCTGGCATTTCGCGATGTTATTTAAGGTTTGTCAGCCAACGGGTCACCGCCACGGGTCCAGGATGCAATCGCCCCGATCACGGCCAGCACCAGCGAGATGGCGAAGGTCAGCCGGATGGTGGTGACGAACATCCCGTACATCGCCGGCCCCAGGTTGTCGGTGGAGCCCATGATAACCGCAATGCAGGCCATAGCGATGCCCATGGCGATCATCATCCCGGTCTGCCGTACCACCGCCACCATGCCGGAGGCCTCGCCCCGGAGCTCCAGAGGCACCGAGGACATGATGACCGTGGTGTTGGGCGCCGAAAACAGCGCAATGCCCAGTCCGAGCAATACCATCTGGAAGACCACCAGCGGGAAACTGCAGACCGTACCGTAGCAAAGGAACAGGGCGGCGCCGGCGGCGGTCACCGCCATGCCGGCGGTCGGCAGCAGCCGCTTGTCGCTGAGCCGGTCTGAGAGCGCTCCGAAACGGGCGGTAAGCAGGACCTGTACCGCCGGCTGTACCAGCATCAGCAGACCGGCCTCGGTGGCCGTCAGATCGCCAATGCTCTGCAGATAGAGCGCCTGGAAGAAACTGCCGGCATAGCAGACGGCGTAGTTCATGAACGCCGCAATACAGGAACGGCTGAAGAGCCGGTTATGGAAGATCTTGGTTTCCAGCACCGGTTGATCCCGACGGGCCAGGTAACGGGAGGTAATCAGCAGCAGGACCAGCCCGATGACCACCAGAACCGGACCCCAGACATAGGTCACGTTGATGACGCCGTACATCAGCACCAGGATGGTGGCTGCCCACAGGGCCGCACCGGGCCAGTCCATGCGGCCGCCGGGGGTCGGCACGACCTCCCGCCGGAACAGAAGCAGCCCCACAAGTGCCAGACCGGCAATGACAATCACCGCGACGAACAGCGACCGCCAGCCGGCAGCATCCGACAGGATCCCGCCGACGGTCGGACCGAGCGCCAGGCCCAGGTACACCGAGGTTGTGTTCACGCCGATCGCCCAGCCCCGCCGGGACAGCGGGAACACATAGGTGACCATCGCGATACCGGTAACGATCACACAGGCCGAACCGACGCCCAGCAGGAACCGCATCAGCAGCAGGAACGTGAACGAAGGACTGAAAACGGCCAGCAGCGCGCAGACCATCATGATGATCAGACCGGACGCGAAGACCTTTTTCATACCGTAAAGACTGGCAAGCCGGGCAGCCGGCACCATTGCGGCTACGCTCGCCAGCAGGAAAATGGTGTTAACCATCGCCAGATCACGGGAGCCGACGCCGAACTCGCTACCGATATGAACCAGCGCCAGGTTCATCATAGTGGACATCAGCGGCGTGCACAGGGTGCCGATGCTGGTAGCCAGCAGCAGTCCGCGCTGTTCCGCTGCGGTGTAACCCTCGCTTTCCATTGCCCTGCTGAACACGTCGGGTTGTTTTACCTTATCGGTCCGCCGAGGACTGGTTCCCGCGGGCCCAGGACAGCACCGTACCTACCAGACAGAGGGCGAACGCAATCGCGTAGTCCAGATGGATGACGTCCACGAACTCGTCCCAGGTGGCCGGGTTGAGATTGTCCGCCGATCCCATGATGACCGCAATGCAGGCCATGGCCAACGCCATGGAGAACATTATGCCGGCCTGCCGCACCACCGCCAGCGTCCCAGAGGATTCGCCCTGGTACTCGTGGGGCACCGCGGTCAGCACCGTGGTGGTGTTGGGCGCCGCAAAGATGCCGGTCGCCACGCCGAGCGTGACCAGGATCAGCACCACCTGCGCCAGACTGTAGGTGACCGTCAGGAACTGGAACTGGAGCAGCCCCAAGCAGAACACGGCCATTCCCAGGGTCGGCAGGATCCGCCGGTCTCTTATCCGGTCAAACAAAGCGCCGAACCGGGGCGTCAACAGCGACTGGATGAGCGGCTGGATGAGCAGGATGAACCCGGCCGCCGTGGCAGACAGTTCGCCGATGCTCTGCAGATAGAGCGCCAGAAAGAAAGAGACGCTGTAGGTGCCGCCGTAGTTGAGGAAGGTCGCAATGCAGGAGCGGCGGAACAGTTTCCCCTTGAACATCGCCACCTGCAGCACCGGCTGCGGGGTGCGCAGCAGGTAGCGACAGGCGATGAACAGTACCAACAGACCGAGGACCAGCACCGGCAGACCCCAGATATCGGTAATACCGACCAGACCCGACATGGACAGCAGGATGGCCGCACACCAGAGCGCGGTGCCCTTATAGTCCATGCGTTCGCCGGGCGTCAACCGGATCTCCGCCGGGAAATGGGCGCTCATGGCCAGAGAGAACAGCGCGAACGGGGCGATCACTCCGAGCATTGCCCGCCAGCCGATCAGATCGGACAGCGTTCCGCCGATGACCGGGCCCAGGGCCAGGCCCAGATACGCCACCATGGTGTTCATGCCCACAGCCCAGCCACGCCGGTGGATGGGAAAGACCTCGATGATCATCGTTACGGCCGTCGATACCACGGCCGCCGAGGCGGCGCCCATGACAAACCGCATCGCCAGCAGGAACCAGAACGAAGGACTGAACGCGGCAGCCAGGGCTGCGACGGCAATCAGCGCCGTGCCCAGCCGGAAGACCTTCTTCAGGCCGCTGATGCTCGCCCAGCGGGCCAGCGGAACCATGCAGACCACCGAGGCCAGGAAGAAGACGGTGTTCACCAGCGCCAGAAAACGGGAGCCGACGCCGAACTCGTCCCCGATCGACACCAGGGACAGGTTCATCATGGTCGACAGCAGCGGATTGATGATGGAACCGGTACAGGTAGCCGCCAGCAGGATGCTCTGCTGCTTTTCCGTGTACCCAGTTCCGTCCATGTCGTTTTATTCCGCAGGAACGATAAAAAGATATCCGACCTTCTGCAGATCGCTGTATACTGCCTGGAAGGTCTGTCTGTTTATTGTCCAGATGCCTCCGGTTAGCATTTGCATAGCTATAATCTTCTGGATCCGGGTCCTGATCTGATCTCGGATCTCCGCACCGCTGCCCATCCGAACACTCCCGGCAGCGGCTTCTGCATTGCTTTGACAGGAGATTCTCAGATATCGCCGGGGCTGCGTGTACCGGTGCTGATCTTTCCGAAACAAAACTGGTGATTAACAGATCCATGTAGCGGCCGGTTCCGGTTGCGGGCATAGTCCTATTTACGTGCGCGACGATTATCAACAGTATGGCGTGCAGCAGCGATATAAAAGAACAGCTGGGCCTGGTCCAGGTCTACACCGGCGACGGCAAAGGCAAGACGACCGCCTCGCTCGGTCTGGGTTTCCGGGCCGCCGGGTGCGGTCTGAACGTTCTGATGCTGCAGTTCCTGAAGCCCGCTGCCGGCTGCGGCGAACAGCTCGCCGTCGGCCATTTCGACAATTTCACGTTTCTGCCCCTCGGACTCGACCATATGAACGGCCATCGGGTCGACCGGGCTACCGACCTCAAAGTGGCCGCCGAGACTTTCGCCAAGGCCAAGGAACTCATCTACAGCGGCAAGTATGACCTGGTCATCCTCGACGAGATCAATGTCGCCATGGATTGGGAACTGCTTGACCCGGCCGCGGTCATCTCCATGCTGCAGGGCCGGCCGGAGCACATCGAGGTCGTTCTGACCGGCCGTCATGCCCCCGCCGCGGTCATCGACTACGCAGATCTGGTCACCGAGATGAAGATGATCAAACACCCGTTCGCCAAAGGCGTCGGCGCCCGGCGCGGTATCGAATACTGATTTAGGTTCGACAAAACTATTTATCTATTGTTAACTTGAAGGTCTAACATGGTTATCAGCAACAACATCCTGGAGACCATCGGCCGCACGCCGCTGGTCAGACTGAACAAGGTCGCTCCCGCCGGTACGGCGGTCTACGTCAAGATCGAGGGCGGCAACCCCGGCGGGTCCATCAAGGACCGCGCCGTGCTCAGCATGATCGACGACGCCGAGGCCAAGGGCAAACTGAAAAAAGGCGACACCATCATCGAGCCGACCTCCGGCAACACCGGCATTGCCATCGCCATGGTGGCCGCCGTCCGCGGCTACAGAGCGGTTCTGACCATGCCCGACACAATGTCCAAGGAGCGCATGGCCTATATGAAAGCCTACGGCGCGGAGCTGGTTCTGACTCCTGGCAAAATGGGAATGCAGGGCTCTGTGGACAAGGCCAACGAACTGCATATCCAGATTCCGCATTCCGTCATCCTCGATCAGTTCGGCAATCCGGCCAACGCGGCCATCCATCGGACCACTACCGGTCCGGAGATCCTCGCCGACCTGCCGGATGTCGCATATGTCGTCGCCGGTTTCGGCACCGGCGGCACCATCACCGGCATCGCCTACGCTCTGCAGGACGCCGGCTCTTCCGCTGTCGCGGTAGGTGTAGAGCCCGCCGAGAGCCCGCTGCTGACTGAGGGCCATTCCGGTCCCCACAAGATCGAGGGCATCGGCGCCAATTTCATTCCCGGCAACCTCGACCGCAGCGCGGTCAAGACGATCGTTGCCGTCAGAGGTGACGATTCCATTGCTATGACCCGGCGGCTGGCCCGCGAAGAAGGCATCTTTGCCGGCATCTCCGGCGGTGCCAATGTGTGGGGGGCCATTGAAATCGCTAAAAAACACCCGGGCAAAACGGTCGTTGCCATCCTTCCGGACGGCGGCGGCAAGTACGTGAGCACGGGCATCTACGACTGACCGGCTGACGACGGAACAATATACCAGTGGTGTTTAAGGGAAGGGCAATATGCCGATTAAAGTACCGGATGACCTGCCCGCCGCCCGGGTCCTCGAGGACGAAAACATCTTCGTCATGAGGGAGGGCCGGGCGGACACCCAAGACATCCGTCCTCTGGATATCCTGATCCTGAACCTCATGCCCACGAAAGTGGAGACCGAGGTTCAGATCATGCGGCTGCTCAGCAACAGCCCGCTCCAGACGAATATCCGCCTCCTGCAGATGGCCACACATGTGTCCAAGAACACCTCCCAGGCGTACCTGGACCGCTTCTACTACACGTTCGACGAGGTCAAGGCCAAGAAATTCGACGGCATGATCATCACCGGCGCCCCGGTCGAGAACATCGACTTCACCGACGTGGACTACTGGGACGAACTGTGCGACATCATGGACTGGTCGGTGACCAACGCCTTCTCCACGCTCCACATCTGTTGGGGCGCCCAGGCCGGCCTTTTCCATCACTACGGCATCCCGAAGTACTCGCTCCCGCACAAGATGTCCGGGGTGTTCGAGCATCGGGCGGTCATCCCTGACGACCCCCTGCTCCGGGGCTGCGACGACCTCTTCTGGTTCCCGCACTCCCGCCATACCGAGGTCCGGGCCGCCGATATCGATCGGAATCCCCATCTGCATATAATCGCCGACTCTGCCGAAGCGGGTGTCGGCATTGTGGTGAGCGAGAAAGCCAACCAGGTGTTCATTACCGGGCACATGGAGTACGACGCCAAGACCCTGGCCTTCGAGTACGACCGCGACCTCAAACGGGGCATGAACCCCCAGGTCCCCCGGCATTATTTCCCGAACGATGATCCGGGCCGCGACCCGATCGTCCGCTGGCGGAGCACCGCCACTCTGATCTTCACCAATTGGCTCAACTATTACGTATATCAGCGCACGCCGTACGACGTGAACGAAATCGGCCGCGCGCCATTCGAGAGTGATTGAAATGACTGTCATCGAAGTAAGCACCCCGCAGGCCCCAGTGGCGGCCGGTCCGTACTCTCAGGCCCTGGTGGCCGGGAACCTGGTCTTCACCGCCGGCGAGATCCCCGTAGATCCCGTCACCGGCACCGTGCCCGAGTCTCTGGAAGATCAGGCCCGGCAGGCCCTGAAGAATCTCTGGGCCGTGCTGACCGCCGCCGGCGTCAAAGCCGACGGCGTCGTGTCCGTAACCGTCTACCTGACAGACATGAACGACTTTTCCCAGGTCAACGTAATCTACGCCGATTTCTTCGCCAAGCCCTATCCGGCCCGGTCCTGCATCGCAGCCGCGGCGCTCCCCAAAGGCGTCCGCATCATGGTCAGCGCGATCGGCGTATTGAACTGAAGAAAAAATCTCAGTTACCGTTGCCGTACAGCGGATTGACCAATTTGCCCAGCACCGCATCCTGCACAAAACTGTTGTACTGCTGCAGGTCGGGCCGGTCCCTCAGGATGCCGTCAACGGTCTCTTTCACATGAGTGAAGACCGTCCGGTAAATCCGGCAGGCGTTCCCGCCGTTCTTTTCGATCCCGCCCTCGTAACAGGCATCCACGCTGCAGCCGCCGGCGCAATAGTCGAAGATCGGGCAGGTACGGCACTGCTCCCGCCGGGCTACCGTCCCCTCCAGCAGTTTCACGAAACCCGGGGTGCGGAACACATCGCCCAGATGCCGGAAGTCGTCGAGATTGCCGAGCTTATAGGGCGCAGGGCAGGCCTTGGCGCAGGGATAAAGGTCGCCGTTCGGGTAGACGCACAGCCACTTTGTGAGACAGGAGGTGTGGGCACAGTCGGCCGGCTGGGGGTCGCCAAGGGCTGAAAGCAGGTACAGGTAGTGTGGGAGCAGAGGGACCTGGGCATCCCGGTCGTGCAGCCATTCGTCGAAGAGCGCGTTGCTCTCGGCGGCATAGGCCTCCGGGTCCGGCACCAGCTCCGGGTGTACCGCGGCCTCGCCAGCCGCGATGACCGGCGAGAAGGACACGGTCATCCCAGCATCCCGGAAGTACTCGTAGATCTCCCGCTGCCGGGACTGAGAACCCCGGCAGATGGTCGCACTGACCGAAAATACCCGTTCGTCCCGGTTCATGTCGCGCAGAATCTTATCGACTTTGGCACCGTCCGGCCGCAGCAACCCGTCGCAGGGGCCTTCATGGGAGACCCCCACGTTGATCTGCTTGTCCCGGCAGAAGACCAGGAATTTGCGGTTGAGCGCCAGCCCGTTGGTCTGGATGGTGTTGCCTACCCGATGTGAGGCTACGCCGAAGTGCTTCTCCTCGAGTTCGATGACCTTTTTGTAGAAGGAAAGCGGCAGGATCAGCGGTTCGCCGCCGTGCCAAATGAACCAGGCCGCGTCATACTCGCGGGAGATCATGGAAAAAAGCCGGTCGAGCCGGTCGAAGGAAATCCGTCCGCCCTGCGCCCGTTCGGTCGGCGGGTGGTAGCAGTGGCGGCAGTCCATACTGCAGGTCAGGGTCGGTTTGATGATGACCGAGAGCAGACGGCTCATACCAGGGCCAGTCCGCACTCAGAACGGCCAGTACGTCCAGAGGCCATTGAAGCCGTCGGTGACGTAGCAACAGCAGACGCAGCACAACACGATGCAGCCGATGCAGGCCGCATGCTGGGCCGGAGTGGCGCAGTAGCCTTTTTCGCTACAGCAGCCGTATTCACATTTGTCGTCGCCGTAGTGGTCCGCAACATCGTGGTCGTGGTTGTAGTCTGGCGGGACCTCTTTGCCGGTTTTGATTGCGAAAGCCGTGAAGGCAACAGGAGACTGGCTCATATAAGAAGCGAGTAAATCATCGACCGAATGTAACATCAATTCCACCTTTGCCGTATGCTGGCTACTGAATACCGCTGGGTACCGTTTACAAATATATTAAAGGTTCGAACCCCTCCTCAGCACTGTTCGCATGTTCGGCTACACTGTTCCTCTCTACTCCCGAATGTCCGCCGCCGACCTTTCTGCGTACCGGCGGTACTACTGCGAGACCTGCCATCAGCTGAAAGCAGGATACGGCCTGATGTCGACGGCCACCGTCAACTACGACATGACCTTCAACACTGTGGTCCTGAACGCAGTCGCCGGGGAACAGCAGGAAATCGCACCGACCCGGCACACCCCATTCTGTGTGCTCGGCGCCCCGCGGGCGGATTCTGTCCTGCTCCGGCAGATGGCCGGCTATACTGTCCTGCTGACGAAATGGGAGCTCTACGATGACCGGGTCGACAAACCGTCGCTGAAAACCGACTTTATCGGCGTGGCCCTCGGTCGGGCAATCGCCCAGGCAGAACAGGACTACCCTTATTTCGACAAGACCGTTGAAAATGGTTTTCTGGCACTGCATGATCTGGAGCTGGCAGGCTGCACCGACGCCCTGAAGATGGGTACGGAGTTCGGCCAGGCCCTGGCGGCGCCGCTCGGCAGGATCGCCGGGCCAGCGGACTCTCCGGCGCTGCGCCGGCTGTTCGCTGCGCTCACCGCCGCCGTCTACGTCATGGACGCCTTCGACGACCTGGAGTCCGATTACCGGGACGGCACTTACAATCCGTTCCTGCGGGACTGTCCCCGCTTCGCGAATCGGGCAGCCTACATGACCGACCACCTCTACGACGCCACGGCCACAGCTCACAAGGCCCTGCAGTCCCTGCAGACCGCCTATCAGGAGGTCCGTCCGCAGATGCGGAGCGGCCGCGGCATTGCCGACAACATTGTGTTCTATGGCCTGCCGGACGCCACCAAAAAGGCCATAGAGGGCCGCAGCGAGGCCAAGCTGAGCGTCAAGAACGCCCTGCTCGGCAGCCGCAACCGTAACGCAAATCACTGACCGTCGAACGAGTGCCGGCCGTCCGGGTCGTAGTGGTCGCAGACGCTCAGGATGTCCGTCTCCGCCCCGGTGACCGTACAGGTGGCCCTGTCGAAATCGAGTTTCACGCGGTTGCAGTTCTCGCAGCTGCCCGGCCGAAAGCGTTCGCAGCTGTCGCCCGGGTGCACCAGTTTCGATTTGATCATGCAGGCCCAGTCGTTCTCGGAATGCACGCAGAACCGGCACACCCGGCACTTCCCGTATCTGGCATCGGTCATTTTAACAGGAACCGCCCATCCGGCTTGGCTACATAAGATTTGCCCCCGGACGGCGGCTCCTGGACCGAAAATGATTATTAGCCGACCGCTATGGGCCGGGCATGGCAGTGCGGATCGGCTACATGGGCATCCCCTTCTCCAACTCCGAGGAGGCTGCGGCAACCTTTGCGCAGCGGCAAAACTGGACTGCACCGATCCTCGTCCCGCTGGTCTCCGCAGCCGGCGTCATCGGCGCCCTCGACCGGCGGGAGATCGACTGGGGGGTCCTGGCTTTCAGCAACATCACCGCCGGTGCCGTCAGCGAGACCCGGGAGGCCTTGGCCGGCCGGAACGACGTAGAGACCGTGGACTCGGTCACGGTACCCATCCACCACTGCATCTTTTCGCCTAAGAAGGGCGACCCGATCGTCCGGCTAGCCTCCCACCCGCAGGCGCTCGCCCAGATTGCCCGGCATCTGAAGGAGCTCTACCCGGCCGCCGTCCTGACGGACTGCGCCGACACCGCTCTTGCCGCCGAATATCTGGCGGGAGGGAAGTTCCCGCCCGGCACCGCCGCAGTCTGCCGCCGGAACGCCGGCGAACACTACGGCCTGTACCTGGTCCGCGAGAACATCGAGGACCGGACCGACAATATGACCTCTTTCGGTCTCGTCCGGCTCAGATCTGCCGGTGCTCGGTGAACACACTCACGCAGAACGCCAGTCTGCGGGTCAGGCAACGGCTGCCTGCCCGTCTCGATAAACCCGGCCCGGCGAAGACGGTTCCCGGAACTGATGTTCTCCCGGTCGTAACGGGCCCGCACCGCTTCGTAACCCAAGACGTGCAGCAGGCAGATGCCGACCGCAATCGGCGCCTCTGCCGTCATACGCGTTTTACAGAAAGTACGTACTCAGATCCGGATGCGCTCGCCCGGGTGCGCCTTGCGCACCGCGGAATATACCTCGCTGAACGCGGAACCGCTGGCAATCGCTATCTGCGTGACTGTCGCTCCGGCCTCATACCGATCAATCAGATCGGTCCGGACCGGTTCGGCCGCTGCACTGTTCTTCGCTACCCGCCGGCGGGTCCACGGTGTCTCCTGCGACAGGGACACCTCCCACCTGGTCGAACGGCAGCGGGGACAACGTTTCGGTTTCCAGGCCCGTTTGGATGCCCACGAGTAACCGCACCGCTGACAGTTGTAGATCGTCGGGGCCCGGCCCCACCGGTTCGTACCGCACTGAGGACACCGTTTGGGCGCGGGATCGACTGTGCCCCACTGATGGCCGCAACGGGCACATTTACAGATGTGGTAATCCTTCATCCATACGGTGGAACGGCATTTCGGACAGTTCTTCGGCAACCCGTCCTTTTTTCTGGCCACCCAGGTATGACCGCAACGTGAACATACGTAAACACTGCCTGTGGTCACGGCCCGACCGGCCAAGACGCTGCCTCCGCTCCTGGTTCTGCCCATTATTCGTCTTCCCGCATAAACATCGCACGTACAAGGTTAAGAATCCCACCACGAACATGTGCAATATGACTGCAGGAACGGCCAAATTACATTGTGTCAACTACAGGCGTTAACAACAACTGTCAGCTGAACAGCAGAACTGCCACGATTGCGAGGGCACCGACAACAGCCAGCCCGGCGATTAGCATGGTCCAGCCGCGGTTCTCCTGCTGCCAGTCGGCATCCGCCGGCCGATTTGGCTCTAACAACGCACCGCAGCTGACACAGTACTTCGCCCCGTCCGCATTGGATGCACCGCAACGGCTGCAGAACATGATCGGCTCCGTTCTTGCCGCTTACCGCGGCCTTCTGAATGACGGCATCTGTCCGGAACTATAAATTATAACGCCCCGACGGCCCGACTGCTGCCAGTGATCGGAGATCGTTCCTCAGCCGTCTTCGATTGTAAACCGATTGGTTTACACATGAAGAACAAAACCGGGTCCGATCCGCTCTCGGGATGGGAGAATTACGCGATCTGCAACTTCCTTCCGCAACATTATGTCCGTCCGACCTACACCGAGGCCACCGTCTGCCTGCGGCCTCGGCCCTCAGCCGGAACCCCGACCCCGCCCGCCGGTCGCGGCAGGCGGTCTATTCACCGAAAACGAAAGCGCGACGGGGAATCGAAAACTGTCCGACACCTGCACTCGAAATGCTCCGGCCGCACCTAAAGCAGGTCCCGACCTTCCGAAGCGGCTGAACCGACCGTCCGGTCAAGACAGAAACGGCAGCATTAAGGAAGATGGCGGGCGAGAGGGGATTCGAACCCCCGACTTGCGGCTTAGGAGGCCGCCGCTCTATCCAAACTAGGCCACTCGCCCACAGAATTGCTTTTCAAAAAAACGGAAAAGGCGGGACCGGAGCCCCGCCGGATCTCCAGTTCACTCTTCTTTGGCGGAAGCTTCCTTTTTCGCAGAAGCTTCCACCTTAGCGGGGGCGGCATCCCCAGCAATCGGGGCCTCGTCCTTCTTGGCGGCGGTCCAGACCTCGGTGAACTCGACGGTGTCGACACCGAAGGCCTCACGTAGGTCGGAGACGACCTTGAACCGGGCGACCGGCCACTCCTGATGGAACTTGGTGATCTCGGGAAGGGTCACGGCGACCTTGCCGGCCGGGAACGCGAACTCGAAGCCGTCGGCCTGGCCGAAGTCGGCCTCGACGATGGCCTTGGCCTTCTCCTGCTGGTCGGTGATCTCCTCTTTCACGGTCAGTTTGTAGAGCAGGTCGTGGCCGGCGAGGGGGTTGTTGAAGTCGACCTTCACGCGGCCGGCGCCGACGGTCAGAACGGTACCGTTGCGGTTGCCGAGGTTGACCTGCATGCCGGGCATGGGGTTGATCTGCTGCTTGTAGAACTCGCGGACCGGGTAGGTCTCGACCAGTTTGGGGTTCCGGGCGCCGGCGCCCTCTTCGCAGGGTACGGCGACCTCGATCTCTTTGCCGATGGCGGCGGTCTCAAGGGCCTTGTCCAGAGCGGGGAAGAGCTTCTTGGAGCCAACGATGTAGGCCATCGGGGCGTAGTGAAGTTTCTCGTTGTAGATGCCGGCGTCCTTTGCCGCGGCCTCGTCGGTCGTGTCGTACAGTTTGTTGGAATCGGACATGTAGGCCTTGTAGTCAAGGCGGATGACTTTTTTAGCGTCGTTTGCCATTTTTAATCACCGGAGATATCGGTTGAATGGTGCGCGATTACCTTCTTTATAATAAAGGTTATCATCTCGATTTCCCAGAAACGGCGGTCCCAGCGAAAATAAATAATATGAACTCGGCTATAGGCGCGTACAAGGCCACTTTTGCATAGCCCGGTAGTGCGGCTGACTTGTAATCAGCAGGTCTGGAGTTCGAATCTCCAAGGTGGCTCCAATATCTTTATATACAATGAGCGTCAGAGCTTATAAAGAACCACTTATTTTTTCGGTTTTTCGAATTTCGTAAAAAACGACGATGCCCCCAAAATGCCCCCAAGTGCCCCTGACGGTACAAAACGATTCAGAATTATCAGGCCCGAAAATGAACGATACTGTACATTTCGACCCTTCAGCCTGATAATTTTCGTGATAAATCAGCAGGTTCATGAAATCCGTGATTTTTCCTTTTTACCAAACATCCTGTAGCAAGAATAAAATCCCCCAGTGGGCATCCCGACCTCATGGGACTGCTCACGAATGCATCAGGTTGGAAACGAGAATTCAAGAAAGGAAGATCGTTGATCGGCAAGGATTTTTCACGCGCCTGTGCAGAATGGAGCGATGCAATCGACGATGTCCCCTCGGAAGAATTCGACTTGTTGTATTTCGACATCCTCGATGTTTTAGAGAAACATTTTATCGAGATGGGGAAGAAGAACACTTTTAAGTTAGATTACCAGGCATTGGAACAGCTCGCTACGATGGCGATGATCTGCAGTCCCGACAGATACGAACTCCTGTTCGAACTCGTAAAAAGAATAAGGTTCCACATCGGAGATGTGAAAAGCTTCGGATATGTCCACGTCCTATGCGCGTGTTCGATAGAATTCGCCAGAGTGCATTTTGCCGTCGACACGTACCTCGACTCCTACAGCAGCATGTGCAAAGAGGTCGTTGGAGTATGCGACGATATCGATCAGATCAAGGGAGAGATCTTCGCTAACGACCAATCGGTCGAGAGAGAAAAGAACCTAGATCGTTTGTCCGCGATCATCAGATCGGTGTTCTCAGAACTTGTTGATGTCATAGATAGAGAAATGAAGAATATGCCCGAGGATCGGATGTTCAACATCGGCTTCGAATGGTTCGATTCATCCGAAAGGCCCTATATGGATTATATCGACAGGATATACATGGATCTTGCAGAGTGCAGCACTTCTGATTCCGGAAAGTCGGCATTGGCATCTGTGAAACCCGACATCGACGGATTCATCAGATCATACCTGGACTACCCTAATAAAAGTAAATGCGAATGAAATGGATATCGCGGGCCATGGAGAGAACCTCATCCGAGTTTCTTTCTCCACGCTCTGATGTCCTTCTCGAATTCCCTGTCCATTGTCGCGTAGATCTCTTTTGCAACAACGGGGTCCCTGGCCATCGCCCTGTTCAGCCGGTCCACTCCGACGCCGTACTTTTTGCACACGATCTGCACCGCCTCCGAGTACCTCTCCGCATACTGCAGCTGGTTGTTCGCGTACGCCTCACGGAGCCTGGTGATTATCCTTTCAGGATCCTCCGTCTCGACGGTCACGCCCGGCTTCTCGTTCAGCAGCGCGATGACCGCCAAAGGGAGGGAAAGGGTTGATGCTATGGACCCGGCCATAGCGATGTACTGGCGCTTCTGCGTCTTCGTAAGGGGTTTGCGCTTCTTCAGGAAGCTCATAGTCCTCTCCTGTAGGCCTTCAGATCAGCCAATAGTTCAACGATGTTCTTCCTGGTGATGCCGACGAGCTGCCTGTACTCCTTTTCCTTGTATCCCCTGGAATCCCATTCCTCAAGGTCTCCGACGATCTGCGAGACCGTTGAATCTACCCATGCCGGATCCCCGAGATTGCGGTACATCTCGTCGACGCAGATCCAATCGTCGTCGTAATTGTCCCAATAGTCGTACGTATCGATCTTGGCGTATTCCATCAGTCTCTCGGAGAGACTGTGGCGGTTTGTATTCCTACATTTGTTATTCGATCTCAATACCTTGCATTTCTTTCCCTTGCTGCGTGCGCTGCGGCACTTGTTTCTCAATTTGCTGAACATTTCCCGTATTCCTTTTCAGATACGGCGGCTTTACTGGCATTGCTGATCATCTCCCGCGGTCGATGTAGAACTCTTCTGGGATGCCGAGTTTTCTCATCTTGCTGTGAGCTTCCTCCGGAGCGTAATCTGGCCTCCATGTGAACTCCGCCTCGACACCGTCGGTCCTGCACACGAAGTCAGGATCGTCGTAATCTCCGCGGACCATCTTGGCCACCTCGTCTGCGTTGGTGATCTGGTAGACCGTGATCGTGCGGTACTTGGTATCGAAGATGGCCACTCCGTGCTTCTTCACCTGCTCGGTGAGCGTGCTCTCTTGGCCGGGGTTCTGGTTCCTGACGTAGTACTCGTACTCTGGGCCCCATTCCTTTTCCATGCGGTCCAGGGTAGTGAGGTTCTTCTCCACGAACCCGTCTTCGTGTTCTGTCTCGACAAGGATGATGCGCTCGTTCTTCGAGAGGATCCTCTTATGTTTCGCGGATCTCTTCAGGCGGCCGAACATCTCAGGCCTCCTCGATGCGGTCGATCGTGGTGTGGAGCGCCCATTGTCTGAT
>DAEQ01000007.1 GCA_002495325.1 Methanomassiliicoccaceae archaeon UBA593 | reverse complement strand
CGACGGTCATGGCCAAGAAAGAGGACTACGAGCGGGTCCAGGAAGAAAAGGACTATCTCGGGAAGATCTTTGAGGTGTAGTTGATCTTCCCGAGATAGTCCTTTTCTTCCTGGACCCGCTCGTAGTCCTCTTTCTTGGCCATGACCGTCGCGGCCGGGTACGGCATCACGGTGTAGTCGGCCGGTACGTAACCGAAACGGCTGGTGACCATGCCGAACGACACCTCGCAGAGCTTACTGCCGTCCTTCTTCTTGGCCGTGTCCAGCTGCGCGGCCGTCTTCTTTACCTCCTGGGCCCGGCCGCCGAACATCTCGAAAGCACTGGCGATCCCGTCCCTGAGAAAGACGGTTGAATCGTTGGTGATGACCAGCACCAGGGTCGGGGCCTTGGGGAACGCCTTCGGCAGCATTTCTCACACCTTTCCCCGGAACCGGTAGGCGATGTTGCAGTTGCCCTCGGCCGAGACCATACACGGACCCCGCGGCGAAGCCGGAGTGCAGGCCTTGCCGAACATGGGGCACTGCTGGGAGTCGATGATGCCCCGAAGGACCTTGCCACACAGACAGCCCTTGGCCTCCGCCTCGACCTCCGGAGTCTTGGCCAGTATGTCGGCATGGACCTTGGTGGCATCGTGGTCGGCGAATTCTGGCTTTAGAACCAGCGCCGACTTGGGGATGACCGGGAATCCGCGCCAGGCGCGGTCCACCGGGTTGAAAGTATCTGCGATCAACTTCTTGGCGATCGGATTGCCGTGTTCGCGGACCAGCCGCGAGTACTCGTTCTCTACGTCGGCCCGGCCCTCGAAGCGCTGCTTTGTAAGCATATAGCAAGCCATCAGCATGTCGAGCGGTTCGAAGCCGGTTACGACCTGCGGGATGTGGTATTTGTCCCGGAACGGATAGAATATGTCCAATCCGGTTATGACCGCCACATGACCGGGCATAATGAAACCGTCAATCTGGTTCTCTCCCAAATCCAGCAGGGTCTGGATCGCCGGCGGACAGACCCGGTGGCAACTGTAGACGCTGAAGTTGGCAGGCAGATTGCCCTTCTGCAGCGGCACCGCGGTAGACGGAGCGGTAGTCTCGAACCCGACGCCTACGAACACCAACGGTTTGGTCTGCTCCCGCGCCATCTTAACGGCATCTTCGATAGAATAGACAATCCGCACGTCGGCACCTTCGCCCTTCGTATCGAAAAGCGAGCCGATGGTGGTCGGAACCCGCATCAGGTCGCCGAAGGCAGTCACGGTCACGCCATTCCGCGCCAGAGTGATCGCATCCGCGATCTCGGCGGCCGTGGTCACACACACCGGGCAGCCCGGGCCCTGCCGGACCTCGATGCCGGCATCGGCCAGCATCGGCGTTAGCCCGAACCTGACAATCGTGTCCTGGTGGGTCCCGCAGATGTGCATGAACTTGCTCTTCAATCCCATATCCTTGATGGCCGCGATGATTTTCTTCGCGGTCGCTTCGTCCCTGTATTTGAACATCAATCGTCACCGGTTTCAATATCCATGTTCTTCACGCAGCAGGCCTGGCCTGCCACGACCTCCACCTCGCCCCCGCACTGCGGACAGGACAGGACCGGAATGTTGTGTTCGGTGCTGTCGCCGAAGTCGATGGTTCTGGCAGGGCCTTTGTACCCGCATCTCTTGCAGGAAAGAACGATATGCTCGGGCTCGACCGCCAGTTTAGAGCCTTCCAGTACGGTATCCTTGGTCAGGACCTCGTAGGCGAACTCCATCTGCTCGGTGCCGAGCTGGGTGAGGTCACCGATGGTCAGTGTGACGGTGTGTACCTTTTTCACGTTGTATTTCTTGAGTTCCGTCAGTACCGCGTCCACAACACTGGCGATCACTGTGGCCTCATGCATCGGGCAGGTATCGGCGTGAGGGTTAAAAGCATACTCATCGCGCGGGAGGGCCGGATCGGTCATCACCGTGCTCCCGGCCGTAGGCACACAGGTCGCGGACCGCACAGCGTTCACAGTGCGGATGCCGCGGAAGACAGGTCAACTGCCCATGGCGAACCAGGTAGCGGTTGATGTCCGACCAGCGCTCCTTCGGCGTAATGGCCATCAATGCCTGTTCCGTCTCTTCGGGTTTGGCCGTGTGCACAAGCCCCATCAGGTTGGCGATCCGCTGAACATGGGTGTCCACGCAGACGGACGGCAGACCCATGGCATACGAGCGGACGCAGGCCGCGGTCTTCCGGCCGACCATCGGAAGGGTGACCAGTTCTTCTGTCGCCGGCGGCACTCTGCCGCCAAAACGCGTGCAGAGCTCGCTGCAGCAGGCCACTATGGCCTTTGCCTTCTGCTGGGGGAAACCGGCCGGCCGGATCAGCCCGGCAACCTCTGCCGGATCGGCCGCTGCCAGCGTCTGCACGGTCCCGAACCGGGCGAACAGAGTGTCCGAGGCTTTCCGGGTATTGTCATCCTTGGTACGCTGAGAAAGAATGGTGGCGATCAGCACATGAAAGGGATCGCACGGCCAGGCCGGACTCAGACCTTCCGGGGACCGGCCGGGATAGGCGCCCTGCCCGTAGACCGCGGCAAGACGGTCAAGGATCAGTACGACGTCCGGCCCAGACATCTCAGCGCTCCCTCGGCAGTATAGAAAGAACCGGTCACCAGGATCATCTCGCCGGGCTCTTTCAGTTCGACGGCCCGGGCCAGGGCGGCGGCCACGGTCGGCGCGGTCTCGACCGCCGGGAAGTACTTCCGCATCACGGCCGCGGTCTCCGCCGCCGGCTTCGCCCGCTCGGTAACTGGCTGGGTAACCACGACTCCGGAAGCGATCGCCGCCAGGTTCCGGCAGAGCCCTTCTACGTCCTTGTCCTTCAGAACCCCGAACACCAGGACGACCTTTCCGTAGATTTCGCGGACGTCGGTGACCAATCCATCGGAACCGGCCTTGGTGTGGGTCACGTCGACGATGACCTCGGTCCCCGGCTGGCGTTCCAGCCGGCAGGGCCAGCGGACGGCGGCCAGCCCTTCGTGCACATGCGGTGCGATGCGGTCCGCATATTCCGGCAGCTGCCGAAGGGCCGTAATTGCCAGCGCGGCGTTCTTGGCTTCGTTCCGGCCAGGAATTGCCACCCGGTACTCCTCCCCGCCGTAATCGAACACCGGCCCTGCGGCGGTGTTCTGCTTGACAGTGATGTCGGACGCCTGCACCCTGGTTAACGGTGCTCCGCGTTCGGCTGCAACAGCCGCGATAATACCGTAGGCCGGTTCTGGATTGATTGTGACGCACGGCACCCCGGGCTTGATAATGCCTGCTTTCTCGATCGCGATCTTCTCAATCGTGTCGCCCAGGTATTCGGTGTGCTCCATGCTGATATTGTTGATGACGCTTACCGCCGGGGTTACCACATTGGTGGCATCGAAACGACCGCCCATACCGACCTCCAGCACTGCGTACTGTACGCGCTTCTCCCGGAAGTAGCAGAGCGCCATGGCGGTTATAACTTCGAAGAAGGTACAGCTGAGCCCGCTCTCCGCCATGTCGTCGATGTGGGGACGGAGCGCCGCGGCGAAGTCCGCAACCTCATCGTCGGTAATGAACTGTCCGTCGACGGCAATCCGCTCGTTGAAATTCAGCAGATGCGGGGAAGTATAAAGACCGACCCGATAACCCGATTTCCGCAGCACCGCAGCGATGATGGCGCTGCTGGAACCTTTGCCGTCGCTGCCCGCTACGTGGACAATCGGATAGTTCTTCTGCGGGTCGTGCATCCGCCGCAGCAGCTCTTTGATATTGGTCAGCCCGAGCTTGATGCCATGCATCTGCAGACCGTAGAGCCATTTGAGGGTCTTTTCCCGTCGCTCGCTCTCACTGTTCATATCCGCCGTCATATCCACCCCGATGTAAGAAGATAACGCCTTAACGATGCTGCACAAGTTCAGCGACAAACTCGTTATAGGTGATGCCGCGAACCCGGCAGATCCGGTGTACCGCATCCATAAAGCCGGACCCATACTGCGCAGCTTTCTTAGGGCGGTCAAGGAAAGACAGATTGAGATCGGCGGCAACGTCCCGAAGCACCCGCTTCGGCCGGTCGTCGTCCGGCGGCCTGAGCACGGCGGCAGGTGTCTGCCGCAGCAGGTCGACCAGTCCACGGTCTAGGTACGGGTAGCCGAGGTCACGGCCGAAGTGGGCCGCCACCTTGGCCTCATGGGGCCGGGTCTCCGCCATCAGCCGTTCGAGGTCGGCGGCCATGGATTCCCGCAGTGCCAGATTGTCCAGTTTACGGTATTTGGCATACCCGCCGAAGATCTCATCAGAACCCTGCCCGCCGATCACCGTCCTTTCCCGGCATTCCCGCAGGACCAGGAACAGCGGGAGCTCGAAGGCAAGCACCAGCGGACTGGCGGTCCCGGTAACGGCGATTTCGTCCCGCAACAGCGGGATCAGGTCCGTCTCGGTTAACGGCAGGACCTGCAGTTCCAGCCCCAGCTTCGGAGCCAGCTCCCGAGCGGCACGAACATCCGGCGAGGCCGGAAAACCGGCGGTATACAGGGTCACACGGGCCGCATGACGGGCCGCCAGGGCCGCCACCAGACCAGAATCGAGTCCGCCGGAGAACGCCACGGCAACCTCTTTGCCCACCGTTAGTCTGCCGACCGCACCGTCCAAAAGTGCCGCGACCTGCGTCGAGAGTTCGCTCATTGCCACGCCATGCCGGAACTTACCCTTAAGACCTGTGCTTTTTCCATTGCTACGGGGCATGTGAGTGTTTATTCTTCTCGTATGTCGTTCGCACAAATTTATTAAGGTATGAAAAGCGTTTCCAATTTTATGGAAGGAGTAACACGCATAGGGGTTTCCCTGGAACCTGAATTGCTGGAACAGTTTGACAAAGTTATCAGCAAAAAAGGCTATGTCAGCCGTTCTGAGGCAATCAGAGACCTTGTCCGGGACTCTTTGGCCGAGACCGAATGGAAGAACGACCACGAGTACGTGTGCGGTGTTATTATTATGGTATACGACCACGACACCACCGGCCTTTCCGAGAAGCTGACCACAATCCAGCATGCAGCCCTGCAGGCGATCAGCACCACCATCCACATTCATCTGGACCATGACCGCTGCATGGAAATCGTCGCCGTCGAGGGCGAACTGGGGCAGATGAAAAAGCTTGCCAACGAAATGGGCACCCTGAAGGGCGTGCTCCGGTGCAAACTCACCATGGCCTCACAGGCCACCGGCCATGTCCACTACGTCGGCGTTCGCCAGTGATTTCAGAACGCGACGATCGACGTCGCAATCTGACAGTTCAGCGGAATCTGGAACCGCTTACGCAGCAGCCAGTCTACCGTCGTGGCCGGTATCACGACGACGTGATCGGGCAGCGGCTTCATCAGACAGGCAAGATGCCGGGGCAACATGACCATTTCAACCTTGCCGCTGCTAATGGCCTCGCTGTTGAACATCGGGAAATCGTCCGAGAGCCAGACCACGTCGGACCGGTCCTCATAGAGGTGGCGGTCCTCTGGCCGGATGTCGAAACCGATGACCCGGCCGGTTTGGTCGATCATCTGCATGGAGTGCTCATCTGAAAAACCGATGGATCCCCGGAAAGCAGTGCAGATGAAATGCTTCTTTTTCAGGGCCGCTTTCAGCGCTTCGTTTACCAGCACTATGCCTGAGGACGTACCGACACAAGATTCCTCGCCGAGCGCCTCTTCAGTCGCTTCCCGGTCCATGATACTGACAGAAACCGTCTGCGGCTGTTGACGCAGCATTTCCGCCACTTCTTCAGGCTCCATGACGGCCGTATCACGGTCGGCTTGATATAATCTTTAGCGGTTGAAATCGACCGCCACAATGGTGGAGGTCACATCGGGCTGGTTGACGATGCCATACCGAGCTCTGAGCTCCGCGTCGGCCGACAGAGCCGGCTAGAAGGCCACCGAATCGGAGACGCCTTCATCCTGACCGAGGAACGAAAGGCGCTGGGGCAGCACTACGATGTGCGGTTCCTCTTTCGGAATCGGGTTGCCGTAGACCACAAAATCATCGGAAATCCACACGCCGTTCGGAAATTCCCGGGTGCGCATATTCTTGGGCACATCGTGACCGTAGATGTGACCCTCATTGTCGGCCATCTCGACCAGGATGTCACGTGACTCCTCTAAGAAACCGTGGGAAAACACGCAGATGGCGGCCTCTTTCTGTGTGCTCGCTTTCAGTGCGCGATTCTCATAGCCCATTCCGCCGGAGGTGATTATACCGCCCTCGGCCCGAACAAGTTCCTGCCGCTCCTCTTCGGACAGGACAAACACTCCGATGACTCCCTTGCGCTCTCTGAGTTTGGAGAGGGTGCTGTGCATTCCCATATATATGGACTATACATCCATCCATATAAACCTTCACTTTATTTGGGTTGTATTTTCGCAGCGTCTTCTATATTTACTCTATCTACGGTCTGCCAAGCGTTAAATAAAGTGTAAGCAGTCGCGCCGCCCAATGAACATTCTGATCATCACCGAGAAGGCCAACGCCGCCAGGAGGATCGCCACCATCCTCTCCGACGGCAAATCGCACTCGGCTTCGGCGGGAGGCGTCACTTCGCTCACCTTTACGGCGGGCGGCGACGACTACGACGTGGTCAGCCTTCGCGGACACATTATGGAGCTCGACTATCCGGAACAGTACAGCGACTGGAGCGCCTGTTCGCCTGTAGATCTGGTCCGGGCCCCGCAAATCAAGACCGTCCGCGTAAAGTCCATTCTGACCAAGATCCAGGAACTGGCGGCCGGCGCCAACCAGATCATCATCGCGACCGACTTCGACCGGGAGGGAGAGTTGATCGGCATGGAGACCGTCAGAGCTGCCGGCATCGATCTCGCCCGGGTCAAGCGGGCCCGGTTCAGCGCTCTTACCAAAGGCGAGGTGGAGCACGCCTTCAGCAACCTGGTCGACCCCGATGAGAAGTTGGCTCAGGCCGCTGAGGCCCGGCAGATCGTCGACCTGTCCTGGGGCGCAGTACTGACCCGGCTGATCTCCCTGTCCTCTGGACAGGTGGGCAAGAACTTCATGTCCGTCGGCCGGGTCCAGAGCCCGACGCTGAAACTTCTTGTGGAACGCAACGAGGAGATTGAGAACTTCAAGCCTGTGCCCTTCTGGGAGCTCAACGGCCGCTTCGGGATGCTGGCCTTCCGCGGCCAGCACGCTGACGGTCAGATCTGGGAACAGGAGAGGGCCGACGCTCTGTATGCCAAGGTGAAGGACGTCAAGGAGGCGACTGTCATCTCCTACGAACAGGGCCTGAAGGACGAGTACCGTCCCCCGCCCTTTGACACCACCATGATGCAGGTCGAGGCTAACAAGATCGGTATCCCGCCGTCGGCCGCCATGAAGCTCGCCGAAGACTTGTACACCGGCGGTTACATCTCCTACCCGCGTACCGAGAACACTGAGTATCCGCACAGCCTGGGGCTCCGCAACGTCCTCGAACGCCTGAAGAAGTCCGACTTCGCCGCCGAGGCCACTGAATTGCTGAAACAGGAAAAGATTATGCCGTCGCGCGGCAAACGGCGGACCACGGACCATCCGCCCATCTATCCGACCGCCGGCGCCACCTCGGCCAAAATGAAAGGAGACAAATGGAAGCTTTACGAGCTTATCGTCCGCCGGTTCATGGCCACCGTCGCGCCCAACGCTGTGGCGCAAATCACCGACGTTACCCTAGACGTCGACGGCGAACCGTTCAAGGCTCAGGGCTACGTTCAGAAGGAAGAGGGATGGAAAAAGTACTATCACAAATATCTCCGGGCTCAGGAGAGCCGCGTGCCGGCGCTGAAGGTCGGTGATAAGCTCGACGTGCGCAGCATGAACGAGGACGAGTCGCAGACCAAGCCGCCGTACCGCTACAATCAGGGTTCGCTGATCCAAGAAATGGACAGACTTCAGTTAGGCACCAAATCCACCCGGCACGACATCATCGGCAAACTTTTCTCGCGGAATTACGTCCAAGGCAACTACCTGGTTCCGACCGCCAGCGGCATTGCCCTGACCAAATCGCTGGAGAAGCACGGCGGCGGCATCACCGAACCGGAGATGACCGCCAAGCTCGAGTACGACATGATCAGCATCGCCAGCGGCGAACGGACACTGAACAACGTTGTCGGTGAATCTCAGGATATGCTCTACAAAGTCGCCGAGACTATCCAGTCCCAGTCGCAGGTCATCGGTGACGAGATCAAAGCTGCGCTGAAAAAACAGCAGTTCGTGGGCATCTGCCCTACCTGCGGCAACAGCATGACCATCAAGAAATCCAAGAACGGGAATTTCATCGGCTGCAACGGCTACCCTGCCTGCACCCGGGCCTATCCTCTGCCGAAGGGTGCGCTGATCCAGATGACCGATTCGGTCTGCCCGGTCTGCGGCCTGGCTCAGATCAAGGTCATCCGGAAGGGCATGCCGCCCTCTCTGCAGTGCATCGACCCGAAATGCAAGAGCAACACCGATAAAAACGACCTCGGCCCGTGCCCGACTTGCAAGACCGGCACAATCCGGATCATGTTCTCCAAGGCGGGCCGGCGGTTCGCCGGTTGCTCGGGATGGCCGAAATGTACGCAGACCTATCCGCTGCGCCCGCGGGGCTCCATTACGCCCACGTACGAGTCGTGCCCCGAATGCGGTGCGCCGATCGTAGAAATGGGCACCATGCGGGAATGCATTAACATCGACTGCCCGACTCGCAAGCGGCACCGGACGGCAGTGGCCAAGCCTGCCGAAGGCCAGGCAACCGCGGCACCGGCCGCTTCTGCAGACGGCCGTGTCGGCCAAGTGGTCACGGTGGTCGTGGCCGACCGGAAAAAGAAGGCCCGTCGGTCTCCCGTCAAAAAGGTCCCCGGCAAGACCTTCCGCTCCCGGACTGCCAAAAAGAAGACCGCCGAAAAGCCGACCCTCGAGACTGGCTCGGACAACGAGGACACCTGAGTCGGCTCAGACCAGATGACGGGCGATCTCCAGTTCCTCGATGGTATTGACGTTTACCGCCAGGGTCTGCCAGTCCGTCCGATAATAACTTTCTTCCAGGTACTCGCCGACCAGCGTACGTTCCCGGTCCATGACCGAGAGGCCGGAGAGCACCCATTCCTTATCATCCAATTTCCTGGTGTAAGACGGCGTCACGCCCATGCCGCGGACCACTGCGGCATCGACCAGTACGATCATCGATTCCATCTACACCGGGTCGAAGGCCTTTACGACCTGCGTTACCGCCGGACTGGTCAGCAACGGGATGTCTGAGGGACAGGTGAAAACGTATTTTCCGTTCATCACCGTGAACGCTTCGTGCAGATCGCCCATGAAATCCTCGCCAGAGGTCCGGACCGTTTCGACACCCAGATCCTGCAGATAACGTTCGGTGGCCTGGGTATGGGAACTGACCGAGACCAGTACCCGGTCGATCCCCGCTGCGCCGCGGACGGCCGTAACGACCCGGTGGATCGCGGGTTCGGATCCGATGACCTGCATCGGCTTTTCAATCCCGCAGAGCCCCATCCGGGTCCCTTTGCCGCCGGCGTTGATCAAGGCCTCCATTCAGATCACACCGGACATCATGAGTCCCGTCAGAATGCTGCAGACCGCCAGCATGACCGCCCTGGACACCTCATTGGTCGCGCCCAGAATATCGCCGTTCACAAATCCGAAGGTCCGGTTTGCCGTCCGCGCCATCAGCAAGCCCGTGACCGACGAGGCCAGGAAGGCCGCCGCGTATAAAATTATGGCCCGGTCCAGATCGACCGGCACCATACACCAACCGCAGGACAATGCCAACTGCCGGCAGATCAGCAGTACGGCCGCCAGCAGCAGCACCGACAACCCCAGGGAGACGGCCGCAGTACGGCCGCCGGTCCGGCTGACCTGCCGGGCGGCCATACCGTTCCCCGGCTTGCCGCAGGCGGCCGCTATCACCATAGCGTTCTTCGTCAGGACTTCGACCGGCCATACAGTGAAGGCAATGACGACAGACACCATCGAGGCGTAGCCGCAGAAACTGATCAGGGTGACCGTCAGGGCCACGCCGAACCCGCCGGCACCGATGAGCGTGTCTTTGAGCGCCCGGATATGGTCCTCCCGTTTGCCGGAAGAGACGATCATGCCGTCGCCGAAATCCGTCAGCCCGTCAAAATGCAGGAACTTGGACAGCAAAAGCGGCATGACCAGAGCGACAGCCGCGCACAGCAGCCACCCGGCCTGGGCATATCTGAGCACCAGACAGACCAGAAAAGTCAGGAAGCCTATCAGGAAACCGAGAATCGGTGCGAGCCCGAACTTCCGCTCCATAGCGTCCATCTCCTTCATCCCGATGTTCAGCCGAAACACCGTGAAAAAGGAGAGCATACCTTTCAGTGCGGAACCTATCCCGCCTTTTTCCACCGGTTCGGCAGCGGCTGCCGATCCGGGCGCTTTCCCTCTGTCGTTCATTCCTCGTTCTCCCCCGTTATGATCGCGGTCACACCGGCAGCCAGTCCATAAGCGGCCGCTTCTACCGCCCGGGAGATTTTCCGGCCTTTCAACGGCCGCATGTTCTCCAGGTCCATGGCGGCGTCCTCACCGCGCTGTTCTGAAATCCGACCTGCCAGCAGACATGACAGGGTTCCGTCGGTCAGACTGTCGGGATCACCGTCCTGATTGCACAGCAACTGTTTGTGGGAAGCCTGACCAGCAGCCAGCGCCCCGATGATGAGCGCGCAGACGTCTGGATCGACGGCCATCACGGCCAGTTTTTCCAGGAAGTCCGCCTGCTGCTGGTCGCCCAGCCCCAGTACCGAAGCACAGTCCCACATATCGCTGGCAGGCACACCGGCCGCCGCCAGCATGACCAGGGCGTCTTGCGGCTTCGGCCGTTCTCCCCTTTTGCGGAGACATTCCGCTACAGCCTGCCTGACCCCGCGGGCGACCGCCAGCCCCAGCGGGACCCCCGTCCCGGCGAACGGTTCGCCCAGTTCTCCGCGCGGAGAAACGACAGCCATGGCGTCCGAGGTGGTCCCGGTCTCGTGATAGCCGATGTCCCGCATGCCTAGGGTCTTGGCCTCGACCAGCGGGATGAACAGGTTGACCTTGGCACTGTCCGCCAGCGGGACCGGTGAGACCGCGATGATGTTGATGGTCCCAGCAACCAGTTTCCGATATATTTCCTGCGAACGGGCCTCTTTCCGGTCCCAGTCCTTCAGCTCCTGCCCGGCCTCGACACAGTTGGTCACGCCGGCTGTGGCAGCCACGAAGACCTTACAGCCGGCGACTTCCGGCTCTGCCGTCGAGAACACGTACTTAACCTCGGCCGCGGTCATGAAGCCCACGGCGTCTTCCGGTAGCCCATACTGCCGGCTTTTAGCCTTCAGTAGCCCAAGGTAGTCGGGATCGTGGAAATCGTGCGGAACCTGCATGATGAACAAGGTGTCGGTCACAGCATTACCGCCATGGAGCGGGGCACTGCTGAGGACCTCCATCCTCTCCGTGAGCCGGATGACGGCGGTCGCTTCGTGACGGTCCTCTTCGTGGACCTCTGTTGCTTTCACATATTTCATTCACAAACCTCCGCAAAGCCCCCAGAGCAGATCTTCCAGAAACACCTGGACGTGAATCCCGAAGATCATCGCCATAGGTGCGGTGATGATCAGCAGGAACACGATTGCCGTGAGCTCGATCAAATGATAACAGCGGGCAATGTCATCGACAGACGGGTACGGACCTTCGCCCATGACGTAGACACCTTCTTTGTGGAATGAGACTCCCAGGGCCGCTGCCGTAGCAGTCATCGGCCACCCGCTGTTGGGGCTGGGAGTTTTCTTATGCTCGGCGAGAGCCGCCCGCAGCGGGCTCTGCCTTGGATGTAACCGCATCAGCCAGGCCGCCAGGGTCACGAAGATCGGTGAGAGCCGCGAAGGAATGTATCCCAGTGCATCATCCAGCCGGGCCGGGAAATGCCCCAGCACAAAATATTTCTTGTCCAGGTGCCCCCACATGGCGTCCATGAGGTTGGAACACCGGAAAGCAATGGCTCCTAACAGTCCGAAGAACCCGAAATAGAACACCGGCGAGATTATACTGTCCACCAGGTTCTCGGAGATGGTCTCACAGCACGAGGACGTCAGATGCGGCAGGTCCATGCCTTTGGTTTGCCGGTTTACCATCATCTGTACCTTGGCGGACGCACTGCCCAGATCGTGCCGCCGCAGATCACCCGCCACCGGAGCGCAATAGCGCCGGAAGGCGAAAATTGCAAAGGTGACCTTGAAGAACAGGGCCACAACCAGGATCCAGACAATCTCGCCGACGCTGATGGTCAGCGGGCCGATCGTAAAGATGCCTACATCGATCAGCATATGGCGGACCAGCGCGCAGATCAGCATCCCGATTCCGCCGAAGACCAGCAGGACCAGGACGTAACCCAGAAAACCCCACAGCACATCCCAGCGGGACTCCCGATTTATTATCTGGCGATCCAGTATATCCAGCAGGTTCCCCATCCACCGCAGGGGGTGATAACGGTTGGAGACCTCACCGACGTACCGATCGATGAGCAGCGCGCAGATGACGATCAGGAGCGCATCAAGCCAAAGCGGCATCCTTCAGCGCCCCTCCATCGCCTGCATGACCTTCTCGGCCGCTGCGACGAAAGCCTGGTTCCGTTCCCGGTCCTTGACACAGAAACGGATGTAGTCCGCGAACTCCGGCCCGAAGGAGGCACAGTCGCGAATCATGATATTGTGTTTGAGCATCAGGTGCTGCATTTCAGCCCCGGTGACCTTCAGAGAGGCCGTCGAGACGAAATAGAAGAACGAATCAGACAGGTGCCCGACCGGGAAACAGACCTCATCCAACTGGGCCTGCATGATCTTGTTCTCTTTTTCCAGCAATTTGGCACCTTCGGTAACGTAGTCCATCCGATCACTGACCAGGTACGTCGCCAGGCTCTGCTCCAACTGCCCCAGGTTCCACGGCAGCCGGACCTTCTCCATCTCGGCGATGAACTCGGGCACCGCGACGCCGTAGCCGATCCGCAGCCCCGGGATCGCGAATGACTTAGTGAGGGAACTGGCCACGACCAGGTTCGGGTATTCGTTCACCATTGCGGCGCAGGAAACACTGGCCGCGTTGGGGACCAGGTCCAGCAGCGTTTCGTCAAGAAACACCAGAATGTTCAGATCCGCGCACTCTTTTACAATCCCCAGGACCTTCTCCCTGGGTTCGACGCGGCCAGTGGGATTGTTCGGATTGCATAGGTACAGCGCTTTGTAAGGATGCTGGCGCAGCGCAACGGAGAGCCGTTCGGTGTCGATGCGAAAGTCATCTTCCGGCAGCAATTGGAGAGAGTCAACCTCTACGCCGGCAATCCGGCACTGCTGGGCATATTCCGCAAAGGAAGGATAGAACATCAGGGCCCGGTCGCCGGGCTCCAGGAAGGTATTTGGAAAGTTGCGGATGATTTCCGAAGAACCTGCACCCATCTGCACGTTCTCGGGCTGCAGACCAAGCAAGTTCGCCACAGCAGTTTTGGCCGCCAACGCGCTGTCGTCAGGGTAGTGGCCGACGCCGGCCAGGACTTTTTGGATCTCGTCCAGCAGTTCAGGCGGCGGACCGAGCGGGTTGAGGTTCTGACTGAAATCCTCTACCCCGCTGAGCCGCCAGGCCTGTCCCCCGTGCACTGTTTTGGGAAGCCCCGCCAGCTCTTTTCTCGGTTCATATCTCATATTATCCCGCCGCACATCGCCGAGACCCCATATTAACCTAACCTATACTCGCGCGCTCGCGTGAGCCTCTCCCACCTGTGTTAAAAATGGATTGAGCATCCATCGACCGGCACGGACAGTTCTTTTGGCACATACAGTGGGATGGAATAACCATAGGCACGAGCGTACAGCAAAGATGCAAAGGACTATGTGCAGGAGCGGCAATATTTTTCTTTAGAAGTGTTTCCTGATGGCCAGAAAAATTGCGATTTACGGCAAGGGAGGTATCGGGAAATCCACCATCTCGTCGAATCTCACGGCCGCACTGAGCGATCGCGGGATAAAAGTAATGCAGATCGGCTGCGACCCCAAGCATGATTCCACCCGGGCGCTGATCGGCGGCAAAGTACAGCAGACGGTCCTCAATTATCTGCGTAATACTAAACCGGACGCCCGCAGACTTGGCGACATCGTTGCCGTCGGTTATAAGGGGTGCCTGTGCGTCGAGGCCGGCGGGCCCGAACCGGGCGTCGGCTGCGCCGGTCGCGGCATCATCTCCGCCTTCGAACTGCTGGACAGCCTGGGCGTTGGCACTGTACCGCTGGACTTGACTCTTTATGACGTACTCGGCGATGTTGTCTGCGGCGGTTTCGCAGTACCGCTGAGAAACGATAACGCCGACACGGTATACATTGTCACCTCCGGTGAGTTCATGTCCATCTACGCTGCCAACAATATCCTGCGCGGCACCGCCAACTACAATCCTGACCGCATCGGGGGCATCATCTTCAACAGCCGTGGGGACCCGGAGGAAGAAGACCGGGTCAAAGCTTTCGCCAAGGCTGTCGGCATCCCGATTATCGCTCGTTTTGCCCGGTCTAACCTGTTCATGGCCGCCGAAAAGGAAGGAAAAACGTTCGTCGAACTCTATCCCGACTCGGCCATCGCCGATTCCTTCCGGGAATTGGCCGCCGCGGTTCTGAAAGGACAGCGGTATGCCGCGCACTTCCTGACAGAAGGCGAACTCGAGAGCCTGATCCTCGGCCGCAAGACGCCTACAGTTCCGCTGGCCAAACTGGCGGAGGTCCAGGCGGCAGCCGCGGCCAAACAACGGCCGTACAGCGCCCGGACCACGGCTTTCGGCGCTCCGCTCAACGGCTGCGCCTTTTCCGGCGCGTGTTCGGTCTGCTCGTCTGTCAGCGGTCTGACCGTATTGATGCACGGGCCCCGGAGCTGCGCCGAATACACTGTCCAGCTAGACGCCAACTGTACCCGCGGCGCCTGCCAGCGCGGATACGAGTCTATGCCGTCGTTCGCCGATCCAGACGTCCACAGCACCGATATGAAAGAGGATACCATGATCTTCGGCGGGACCAAACCGCTGGGCGCTCTGCTGGAGGAACAGATTGGCCGGGGACGGCGGGACTTCGCCATAGTTACCGCCTGTCCGCCCGGGATCATTGGAGACGATGTCCGTTCCCTGGCCGAGAACACCATACGGGCCCATCCCGGGGTGAAAATCGCTGTCCTGGATGAGGATGGCAACGCGGCCGGCGACTTCATGCAGGGTGTGATCGACGCCGGCGTCGGTCTGGTTCGGACCTTCGCGGCCCCATCCGCGAAAGACCCGGAAAGCGTGAACCTGATCGGCACCAAGACAATGTCCAGCAGCTGCCGTTCGGACGTCCAGGCTATCACCGACTTGCTGACATCGCTCGGCCTCCGGATGAACTGCTGTCTGCCCGGCATCTCGTCCCTGGACGATATCCGCGGTATTACCCGCGCTGCGGTCAACCTGAAGATAAATCCCGATGTTTTTACGGACCGGCTCTGCGTTTTCCTGCACGACGAGTACGGCCTGGAAACACTTGCCGCCCCCGTCCGGGGCGGCCTGGCCGGGACCTGCGCCTGGCTGAACGATCTTGCCGCCCGTTTCGACCGTGAAAAGGAAGCAGCAGCCCTCGAAGAAAAATTAAAACAGCAGTTCGCTGCCCTGATGACCGAACCCCGGGCCCGGCTCGCTGGCAAGACCTGCTGCATCATTTCCGTGAACCGGGACGTCAAATGGATCGCTGAGACCGCCGCCGCAGCCGGCCTAAGGACTGTCGGCGCCTGGGTCGAGAACCGGCCCGACTACATCGACGGGTTGGACGTGGCCGATGACGTACCGGGCTTCGTCCCGGTGGAACCGTCCGAGAACGCCTGGGTCCTGCAGGAAATTGACCGGCTCCACCCTGATCTGCTGCTGACCCCCGTCACTGCCGCGGTCGATCCGCACATTTATCAATCGAAACTGCCGCTTAACCCGCCGGCAGGTCCGTTCGCCGGCCGGCTGCTGGCAGAGGACTGGCTGAGAGGAATGCTCGCACCGGCGGAAGAGGGTTGGAGGACAGATGCCGCTGAACTATGAGAGACCGGACAGCTTTCTCGGACTCCTGATGGGGCTCGAGGGCGTGGCCGATGCCAGTACAATCATTCACGGTCCGACCGGCTGCAAATACTATCCTGCTTCATTGGCGGAGAGTTTTTACCGGTTCCGGCCGGGCACTCGCGGGCCGGCGGCCCGGAACATGCTGTCCCTGCCACCGCAGTACTTTTTCACTCAGCCCCGCCTGCCCTGTACCTATCTGGACAGCGGACAGTTCGTCCAGGGGGCCGGTGAACGGCTGAAGGACCTATACGGCAAAGTCGAAAAGATGGGACCGGGCCTGATCGGTATCGTCAATTCTCCCGGAGCATCGCTCATCGGCGAAGACCTGACGGCGGTCGGCGGGAAGATTCCGACAGTCCGCATCGATCACGCCGCCTATTCCGGCACCGCCGGCAGCGGCTTTCAGGACGCTGTCCTGGCTATTCTGGATGCCATACCGCCGCAGCGGACCGTCGCCAAGCACGGCGTGGACCTGGTCGGGCTCAGCATCATGCATCTGAACTGGGAGGACACCTGCGCCGAACTGAGTGGCCTGCTCGGCCGTTGCGGGATCAGAGTTAACCGGGTCTTGGGCGCCGGCTGGAGCACGACCGATATCGCCCAGTCCGCCGATGCGGAACTGAACGTCGTCGTCCATCCCGAATACGGCGTGCGGATCGCCCAGTCCTACCAAGAACGGTTTGGTATTCCATATGCCGTCTCACCGGCCGGCGCTCCGCTCGGCTTCGACAGTCTCGAGACCTGGATTAAGACCGTCTGTACCGCGGTAAAGGCCGATCCATCCCCGGCTCTGGTCGAGATCAAAAAAGGTCGGAAAAGGACCGCTGCGACCCTTTCGGTGCTCGAGGCCTATCACCTGCTGCCGCGGGGCCGGACATTCTCCGTAGAGGCCGACGGCTCCACACTCTACGCGGTTGCCCGGTTCCTGTACGACTACCTTGGCATGATTCCCGTCGCCCTGCATAGCCCTGAAGGGAACGAATGGGAACAGCGGGCTCGGGACTACTTCACGGCCCGGCACATCCCTGTCGGGGACGACCCCCAACACACCGACACTGATTTCCTGGTCTCCGACCAGTCGCTGGTGGTCGCGGCTAAAGTCCGCGGCACCGCCCTCGGTGGCTTTGCCGTGGAATCGCCCGGCCCGCAACTAGTACACGCCATCGCCGCACCGGCCCTAGGCCTGGAAGGCACCCTGCGGTTGCTAGACGCGGTACTCAATACCGTCGCCGACCGGCAACGGTTCCGGTGAGGTTTTTTTATCTGCAACACGATGGAGTCTGTATGTCGGTATTGTCGGACAGGGATATTCTCGCCGCCCTGAAGAGCGGCCGTCTCGGGATCAGCGACTACAACGAAAAAAGCCTCACACCCAACGGCTATGATCTGCGCGTTGCGGAGATTTCGATTCGCGGGAACCCCGATGTCCAGAAAACTGGCACCGTCGCCATTCCGCCGCGGACCATGTTCTATGTTTCCACCATTGAGCGGGTGAAGATGGGCGACGATCTCTGCACCCAGCTGTGGCTGCGGACCTCCTGGATCCGCAAAGGAGTCATCGCCGCCTTCGGTAAGGTCGATGCCGGTTTCGAAGGCACTCTCACACTGGGTGCTTACAACGCCGCCGACACCGCCGTGGAGATTCCCATCGGCGAACGGTTCTGCCAGATGGTGGTCGAGGAGCTGACCTCACCTTCCGAGAAGAGCTACGAGAAGCGCAGCGGTCACTATCAGAACCAGACCGGCGTCACACTGAAACCGAAGCAGTGAGCGGCTCGGACTGAATGTCAAAAACGTAAACGCTCATCGTGGGCGAATACGATTTCAGTTCTGTCACCTGCACTATACGGATTTCGTAACCGGCAGTGGCCATCTGCTTTTTCAGTTGCTGTTCGAACACCGGCAGTTCCGTGCACTCAAGAATCTTGTGCATGTGAATCGTGCCGGTCGGCTTGAGCTTGGACAGAGCAGTCGCCAGGAACCGGTCGGCAATCTGCGGCAGGTTCATAATGATCCGGTCAGCCGACGGCAGGTCGCGGACGGCCTGAACGGCGTCCCCGGTGATGGGCACAAGGTTGTCGATATGATTCAGCCGCATGTTCTCCCGCATGAAACGCTCGCAGGCCGGGTTCAGGTCGATGGAATAGACCACCTTGGGTGCGGCATGTTTGCATATGACCGTACCGAACGGCGCCACCCCGGCGAACATATCAATGATAACTTCACCCGGACATACCAGACCGGCGACCCGGGCCCGTTCGTTGGCCAGCCGCGAATTGAAATAGACCACTGACGGGTCGGTGAGCATCCGGGTACCGGTCTCTCTGTGGACCGTCTCGGACGTGCCCTCGCCCGCAATCTTTTCCAGGTCACGGATGCGGAACTCGCCTTTGACTCCGCCGTCCAAGAAGACCGCGCGGAGGTTCGGCAAAACCCGCAGCAGGGCCGTTCCCACTGCGTGCCGGTACGGCAGCAGCGGCTCTTCGAGCTTAAGGATCGCAATGTCGCCGACCGTATCGAACGAACTCGGCAGTTCGTCTTTCAGAGCCGCGGGGACCTCCGCAATCTCGCGATAGTCCGTGGGCGCATGCGTTTGCGCTTTCAGTTCGTCGTCCTCGACCGGGTAACCCATGCCATCGCCGGTCGTCGGAATCAGTAAAGAATCTCCGTCGACCCGAATGCAGTGGCCGGGATCCAGCTCGCCGGCGTCGATGAGCGCCCGGCGGACCTTTTCGCCGGCCGCTTTCGGGACCCGGATACAGCGGACCATCAGTGGCCGCCGTTGTCGTCTATGATCTCGGCCGGGGCGCCAGCCAGATCTACTAGCGCCTGGGCCTCCATGAAGTGGAGCTCACCCGGAAGCACAAGGGTCTGCAGCGGCGAGCCCAGGTCCCGTCTCAGCAGGTCCTGGGGGTAGCCCGCACTGATCTTCTCGTCCAGGGCGCCGGCGTGGGAAACCACGCAGAGCACGGTCTTGTCATCGATAAGGCCCTCGCCCCATTTCTCCTCGCCCTTCATCAGCCATTCGATGGCCTCCTGAGCAGTCATGTAGCGGAGCTCGTCGGCCCTGATGTCCAGCAGAATCATCGTGTGCAGGCCGCGCTTCTTATTCTCCATGATATGGTCGTACGGGGACTTCGGCTGATAGTTACGTTCCAGGAACGGTAGTGTGACCGTCCGGCCGAACTTGTAGGGTTGCAGACCGAGCGCCGTGGGACAGGCGCCGAAGATGGAGACACCGTTGAACATCCGCACCGGTATATGGTCTTCGGCGGCCTGGAGCCGCAGGTCTACGTGGGTGGTAGCCAGCATCGTGTCGCCGGGGCACATGAAGGCCACCCGCATCTTCTTCGCATCATCTATGATGTCGCTGCCCTCTTCCACCTGCTGGCGGTAAATGACGTTGATCTTCTTGCCGATAACTTTTTCCAGGTCCTCGACCGAAGCGCCGATAAGCGTCGACGTGTAGAACTCGGCATAGATCTTGTCGCAGGTCTTCAGCACGTTCAGCGCCTTGATGGTCATACCGTCGACGCCGCTGAGGCCCAGGCCGACGAAGATGAGCTCGGATGTCATTGGGTCTGCATAGTCGGGCGCAACTTATAAAGTGAACGCCGGCCCGGGCAAAACCCCGGACCGGCCGGAAGAGATTTCAGTGCTTGAGCGTACAGAGCGAGTCGACCGCCCAGCAACCTTCGCCCTTTTTGCCGACGATTACCGGGTTGATCTCCAACTCGACGATCTCGGGGTTCTCTTCGGCCACGAGGACAAGCCGGCGGATGACCTCCTTGATCGCTTCGATGTCGGACGGCGGGGTGTTCCGGGCACCGGACAGAAGTTTGTACGCCTTGGTAGAGGTAATCATCTCGTCCAGCTGCTGCTCCGTCATGGGGACGTGCGCCTGGGAGATCTCCCGCAGAATCTCGACATAGATACCGCCGAGACCGAAGGATATGACCGGACCGAACTGCGGATCGCGCATCATGGATAGGATAACTTCCTGACCGGAAACCATCTGCTGGATGGAAACGCCGTCGAGACGGGCCTCGGGCTTTTTCTCCTTGCAGGATGCCATGATCTTCTGGAAGGCCTGCCGGGCCTCCTCGGGCGTCTTCACACCCACGATGACCCCGCCTACATCAGTCTTGTGCTGGATGTCCGGGGACACAATCTTCATCACCGCCGGGTAACAGACGCCGTTGGCAGCGGCGGCCACATCCTTGAGCTCGGTCACGGTCGCCTCGCCGGGGACCGGGATACCATAGGCCCGGAAGATCTCCTTACCTTCCTCTTCGGTCAGACTGTGGCGGCCTTCTTTGTAGGCCTTATCGATAAGTGCCTTGACTTCGCCGCGGCCGTTAACGTGCGGCACGCGCAGCGCATCCCGGTGGCGGTCCATATTGATGGCAAAGGTCCGGAGGATTTCCAGCGCCCGCACGGCCCGGTCGGGTGTCGGATACGCAGGGAACTTGCCGTCCTTGAGAATCTGAACCGCTTCGGCGCACTTCTTGCCGCCCGCAAAGCAGACGGTGGTCGGATAGGGGATGTCGTCCCGGATACTGACCAGCAGTCTGGCGACAGCCACCAGGTCGGCGGTGTCCAACGGCGAGCCCATAACGACCAGGCCGCCCACGGCCGGGTCCTTGATGACCGCTTCGATAGCGGTCCTAAAATCATTCGGAGCCGCATCGCCGCGGATATCGATCGGGTTGGTGATGCCGGCAACCTTGGGCAGTCCCGCCTTGATGGCAGTGATGGTCTTGGGAGCCAGCTGGGCCGCTTTGACGTGGGCCGAAGTGAATGCCGCATCGGCAGACATAACACCCAGTCCGCCGGCGTTCGTGATGATGCCCAACCCGTCTTTACGCATCGGACTGCAGGTGGAGAACACCATCAGCGCGTCGAAAAGCTCATCGAGGTCCCGGGCGCGGTAGATGTTCAGTTTCTTGAATATGACGTTGTTGACAGCATCGGAGCCCGCGATAGAACCGGTGTGGGACGAGGCGGCCTTGGAACCGGCTGCTGTCCGTCCGGACTTGAAGATCACAATGGGCTTCTTGTTCGGCATGTTCTCAATGGCCTTGACAAAGTTCTCGCCGTTGGTAAATCCCTCGGTGTACATTCCGATGACTTTGGTGTTGGGGTCTTCGGAGAGGTATTCGATGAAGTCGCTCTCGTCGAGGTCGCACTTATTACCGAAAGTGATAAAATTCGCCAGGCCCAGACCGCTGCTGCAAGACCAGTCCAGGATGGACGAGCCGACCGCCCCCGACTGGGAGAGGATGGATATATTGCCGGCGTTCGGCAGCAGGTGAGAGAAGGTGTAGTTTACCCCGTTCCGAACATTCATATTGCCGAAACAGTTCGGCCCGAGGAGACGGATACCGTTCTTCTTCGCGACCGCAACCAATTCTTTCTCGAGTTTGGCACCTTCCGGGCTGTCCTCCTTGAAACCGGCTGTCAGGATGCTGACGGCATGGATGCCCGCCTTACCGCAGTCCTCGATCGCCTGTACCACGAAGATATTCTTGACCGCAATGACCGCCAGGTCGATCGGCTCGCCGATCTCAGTGACGTTCTTATATGCCTTCAGCCCCTGGATCTCGCCGCCCTTGGGATTGATCGGGTAGATCTTGCCTCTGTAACCCGCATCGCGCGTGTTCTTGATGATCATGCCGCCGAGCTTGTTCACGTCGTTGGATGCCCCGATGACTGCCATGGACTTGGGGTTCAGGAATTCCATCATAAAGGGGGCGTATAATATCCCCTTTAATAAACCTAATCAATTTCTACGAATATCGTATCATTTTGGCCATTTTCGTTACGAATATGACAGTGTCGAACACTAAACGGTCAAAAGGGCCGTGAAAATCGGCTTCTGCCGTACCTGAAGTACACGGCAGATGGTTTTATTAGTCCCGCCGTGCTTTTTCCTCTGCCGTTCCGACCGGAGGGTGCGATCCGTGAACACCACACGTATGGAGCGGTATACAGCGGCCCTGTCCCTATTTGTTTAGGGCTCTTGCGGTAGCAGCGGCGCGTCGCCGCAGCCATGACCGGAAGCCAACGCAGGGTCCGATACCCCCTCCCGGCGTCAGTCAGTGCCTCGAGACCGTCGTCAACGACGGACCGTGAAAAGGCGTGTTAGCGTCGGGAAACACTTTTTTTGGTCTCAACGCTTCCAAGCCAGTTCACAGATACAAGCATAACCGGCGCAGCCACTGTTCCGCCTCTTTCTGCTGAGGAAACTTGGCTTCCATCCCGGCAAACTCCTGCCCGTGACGGGCCCCGGTGGGATCGAAGCCCAGGATCAGATGGCACAGTTCGTGATAGAGACAGTAGTCTAAGACGAAATCCGGAATCTCGTCGGCATCCAGCACCCGGGAGATCGATACCACCCGCAGCAACACCGAACAGCGTCCGACCTTACGGATGTTCGCATCTTTCGTCCAACTCAGCCGAAGGGTCGGGTCCGACTGGACCAGCCCCGTTCCGATCAGCCGGTCATAGGCCGCCTGAAGCGACTTGTTCTCACCGGCGGCGGACCGGGTGAGATTGCGGCTGCGGCGCAGATAGATTGGCTGTTTGAGCTCGCAAAACTGCGGATCGGTCACCCATTTGCACAGTTCTTCGGAATAGCCGTTCTCGCTCTCCCCGATAATCCGGCGGAAAAGCGATTCCGCCAGTCCCATCAGGACCGGCTGCGGCGCGTCCGCCAGATAATCGGAAACCTGAAAATCGGCCCATTTATAGGACCGCTGCCATCTGACCTTGAAGTCTTTGAACGCCACGAACTGGGCCTCGACCGTATCGAAGGAGTATTTTTTGCCGGCCGCCGCGAATGCCTGTCTGAGATTGTCGTCTGCTTCCATTGTGTCTTCCTGCGGCTTCGCCGCGGTCACGACGTGCCTTTCAGGACGGTTAAAGGGCGGCCATTGCAGTTAACCGGGCAGTTCAAGGCCTGTTCTTTCACCCGTGCGCTTAAAAGCGACCAACGCGATTCTGTCTGTTATGGAATGTGACCCGCAGCAGAAGGCCGAAACCAAAAAGAGACTGGCCCAAATTCAGGAGATGTACGGATTTATCCCTGTCGCGAATAAAGTTCTGTCGGAACGGCCGGACCTTTTTCTGCCCAACACCGACGTGAGCCGGTCGGTCCTCGAAGGCAAAGGCGTCCTCGACCGGAAGACCCGCTATCTGATCGCCACGGCAGCCGCGGCTGCAATGGGCGGCGAGTACTGCATACATAACCAGATGAAGCACGCCATCGAGGCCGGTGCCAACCGGGACGAAATCTTGGAGGCTCTGCAAATCGCCTCATTCATGGCTATGACCCGGACCCAGTCTTACGCGTTCCGGGAGTTCGCCCATCAGTTCAACGTCGATACAGGCGAGCGGCAATAATTAGAGGCAACTAAAAAATAGCGATATACCTTTTATACTAAGTCCGAGTTGTTTACTTCATGGTGCAGATTACACCCGATGCCGAGAAGTTCATCGATGAACTCCTAGAGAAAAACCAGAAAATCGGCTGGGGAATTAAGGTCTACCTGTCCGGTTTCGCCTGTTCCGGTCCGCAGTTCGGCATGTCCTTCCAGCAGAAGGTTGCCGACGGCCAGAAGATCGACAAGACCGCTAAGAGTTTCGACCTGTACTACGACAAGGACACCGAAGAGGCCCTGAAGGACTGCGTCATTGAGTTCGTTGATGACCCGAACTTCGGCACCGGCCTTTCGATCCGCAATCCGAACTTTAACGGTTGCGAATCGTGCGGTGGTGGCTGTCACTAAAACAGCCCGGGCTGCTTCGGCAACCCGTCAATCGTCTTTTTCCGCTTTTCTGATTTTTTTACCGCCCACGCCGTTCAGCGTAGCTATTTAACCGTGCCGTCCATTAGTCGGTCTATGGAATACGTTACCGCCCCCGGAATCACGCTCCACAAGGTCGAAGACCGGCGGTATCAAGCCACACTGGCACAGGCCTGTCTGCGCGAGAACACCCTGGTCATCCTGCCCACCGGCCTGGGCAAAACGGCAGTGGCACTGCGGGTGGCGGCTGCAGTGCTGCAGAAAAGGCAGAAGGTCCTGGTTCTGGCTCCCACCAAACCGCTGGTGGAACAGCACCGGCTGTACTTTTCGGAATGCCTTTCACAGGCCCGGGTCGGCGTGATGAACGGGACAGTCGTTCCCGCCAAACGGGCCGCGGTGCTGCAGGACAGCGACCTGATCGTTTCTACCCCGCAGGCGGTTGCCAATGACCTTGACAAGGGCGCGTACGACCTCGGGGAGATCGGACTGATTGTCTACGACGAGGCCCACCGGGGCACCGGCAACTACGCCTATGTGGACGTGGCCCGCTACAGACCTCTTAGGGCGCTGGCACTCGGCATGACCGCCTCTCCCGGCAGCGACCTGCACAAGATCGAGGAGGTCTGCCGGAACCTGGCGCTCACCCGCATCGACGTCCGTGCGGACGACGATCCCGACGTGGCGCCGTACGTTCATGACACCTATGTCAACCGCATTGAGGTCAACATGCCCAAGGACCTGACGGACATTACCGCCCTTCTGCGGAAACTGCTCGACCATTATTTCCTGGAACTGACCGAACTGCGTCTGACCCAACCCAACTGGCCGCCGTCCACCCGCCACATGCTGGTCATCGGCCAGAACCTGCAGGCCCGGCTGCACCGGGGTGAGAAGACCATGACGGTTTTCCGGGGCCTGTCTGTACAGTCGATCTGCATTAAGCTCCTGCATGCCATCGACCTCGCCGAGACCCAGGGTATGAGCGCCCTCCGGACGTATCTGGGCAAGATCAACGAGGGCGGGGCCTCCCCCCAAGGCTCCAAAGCCGATCGGGAGCTTTGCGCCCGGACCGATTACAAACAGGTCTGGCAGATCGCTTCGACCTCAAAGGTGGAGCACCCCAAGATCTCCCGTACGATGAGCCTGGTCAGCCAAGTCCTCCACGCCGGCGGGAATCCCCGGGTCATTGTCTTCACTCAATACCGGGAGTCCTGCGACATCCTGGCGGAAAGACTCGCCCTGGTGGACGGGGCCCGGGTATGCAAGCTTATCGGTCAGGCCAACGGCGGCCTGAAACAGCGGGAGCAGGTCGGAATCATCGACGACTTCCGGAAGGGCAAATACAACGTCATCGTCTCGACTTCGGTGGGCGAGGAAGGGCTGGACATCACCAGCACCAACGCAGTCATCTTCTACGAGCCGATCTCGTCCGAGATCCGCACCATCCAGCGGCGCGGCCGGACCGGCCGGAAGAACGACGGCGAGGTCTACGTCCTTATCGCCAAGGGCACTATGGACGAGGTCACGGAGAACAGCAGCCGCCGCAAAGAAGAGCTGATGCGCCAACGGCTGACCCAGCTGAGCAGCGACCTTAAGAAGCAACGGTCTCAGAAGCCGGGACAGAGCGAACTCAGCGAGTTCTAAACATTCATATCACAGGGGAGGATTCGGGTTATCATGCAGTTCAGTGCGCTGGCGGAGGTTTTCGACCGGCTGGAACAGACCAACAGCCGGCTGGAGATGGCAGAAATTCTTGCCGCGTTCTTCCGCACCGTGGAACCGACCGAACTCCGGGCGGTCATCTACCTGTCCAGCGGCCGGCTTCATCCCGAGTTCGATCCACGGGAGCTCGGCATGGCCGACAAACTGGCGCTGAAAGCGATCGCCTCGGTCGCCGGTTGCTCCGACAAAAAAGCAGAAGAACTGTGGATCAAGAAAGGCGACCCGGGAACGGTCGCCGAACAGCTTATCGCCAAGAAGAAGCAGATGACCCTGTTCTCCGAGCCGCTGACGCTGACCAGCGTTATCTCGGGGCTCACCGCCATCGAAGGCGCGGCCGGCCGCGATTCTCAGGACAAAAAGATGAAGCACCTCGCCCGGATGCTCCACGACGCCACTCCGCTGGAAGCGCGTTATCTCTGCCGTATCGTCACCGGCCGGATGCGGCTGGGCGCCGGCACCATGACAGTTCTGGACGCCCTTGCCGCCGCTTTTGCGACGAAAGAGGACAGGCCGGACCTGGAACGGGCATTCAACATCACCTGTGATCTGGGCCTGGTCGCCGAGACCGTGGCAGCCGGCGGCGTGGCCGCCGTACAGGCCATACCGGTGTCCGTGGCAAACCCGATCAAGGTCATGCTTGCCGAACGGCTGCGGTCACTGGACGACATCCTGCTCCGCATGGACGGCAAGTGCGCCCTCGAGTATAAGTACGACGGCATCCGGGTACAGGCCCACATTACAAAGACCGGTGTGAAGCTCTATTCCAGGCGCCAGGAGGATCTCAGTCCGAACTTCCCCGACATCACCGCCGCACTCCAGCGGCAGCTCAGGGGCAAAGAGGCGATTATCGAGGGCGAGTGCGTGGCCTACAATCCGGAGGACGACACGCTGCTGCCCTTTCAGAACGTCACCCACCGGCGGAAAAAGCACGGCATGGACCAGGCAGTCTCCGACGTTCCTGTGAAGATCTTTATGTTCGACCTCCTGCTGCTGGACGGCGTCGACTATACCATGCGTCCGTACCCCGAGCGGCGGATGACACTGGAAAAGGCCTTTGCCGCGGCAGGGAAGGCTCCCGCAGGCGGCTACGACCATCTCGACTACACCGTGCGCACGATCGTCGATAACACCGTTGCCGCTCAGAAGTTCTTCGATGAGGCCATCGGGGCCAAGTGCGAGGGGGTTATGGCCAAATCGCTGAGCCCGGAATCAATCTATCGGGCGGGCTCCCGCGGCTTCCTCTGGATCAAGTACAAAAAGGACTACACGCAGGCCCTGGTCGACTCGTTCGACCTGACAGTCGTCGGCGCCTTCTACGGCATGGGCAAACGGGCCGGAGTTTACGGCGCGCTGCTTATGGCCGCCTACGATACCGACACCGGCCGTTGGGGCACGACCTGCAAGCTCGGCACCGGCTTCGACGATGCTTTCTTGGCGGCGCTGCCCGGCAGACTCGAACACTACCGCGCCGAAAGCAAACCGTCTGCCGTGGACGCCGAGATGATGCCCGACGTCTGGTTCGAGCCTGGTCTGGTTCTGGAGGTCACGGCCGCCGATATCAGTATCAGCCCAATCCATACCATCGCCGCTGGCGCAGTCAAAGAAGGTGCCGGCCTGGGTCTGCGGTTTCCGCGGTTCACCGGCCGGGTCCGGGACGACAAGTCGCCGGAGGAATGCACCACTGCCGCCGAGATCGTTGAGCTCTACCGCCTGCAGGAAGAACGCGATACCGATAGCGTGGAAGCCCAGGAACGGGACGCGGACAGCGACAATGAAACGAACAAGTGAGCCTGCGCGCGCAAACCTTTAAAATAGTATGTGCGATGGCGACGGCTATGCAGATCTATGTGATGGAGAAGACCGAGAAAAGCCTGAAGCTCGGCCTGAAAGATGCCAGCACCACCATCGTCGAACCCATCATCGACGAGCTGAACAAGGACCCCAAGGTGGACATCGTCCGGTACATTGTCGACCATCCGGACCTGACCGACCCGATAGTCGAGATCAAGGTCAGCGCCGGCACGCCGGGCGAAGCTGTGAAGCGCGCCTGTGCCGCCGTCGGCGAATACTTCTCCGGTCTGACCGAGTGAACCCATGGGCTACCGGAAATGCCAGACAGCCGAAGCGGCCGTCGGCATGCTTTACTATATGAGCGATATCGCCGGCACCGGCGGCCGGCTCAAAGAACAGGCCGAGGACTTCGTCGTCGACGAAATATCGTGCCCGCCAGAGCGGGCCGAAAGCGGCCGTTTTACCATCGCCACCGTCCAGGTCCGCAACTGGGAGACCAACCGTATGGTGCGGATGCTGTCCCGGCAACTGGGCATCTCCCGTGAACGTATCGGTTTCGCCGGCACCAAAGACAAACGGGCGGTCACCACCCAGCTGATGTCCTTTCAGATGCCGTCCGAGAACCTGGAACGGATCCACCTGCAGGATATGACCGTCACCAATCCCTATCCGGCCCGGCGGCCGGTCCGCATCGGCGACCTGATCGGCAACCGCTTCCGTATCCGGGTCACTCACTGCACAGCCGTGCCCGCCGACATCCCCGGGATCCTCGAGACCGTTCGGAGCGAAGTGGCGGCTGTCGGCGGCTTCCCCAACTATTTCGGCGTTCAGCGGTTCGGTGTCGTCCGGCCGATAACCCACATCATGGGCGAACTGATCGTCCGCGGCGACCTGGAAGGTGCGGTCCGCTGCTATCTGTCCGCTCCGGCCGTTGTCGAAGGACCCGAAGCGGCTGCCGCCCGGAAGGAACTGGCTACCCGGAGCGACTGGAAGGAACTGATCAGGCTGATGCCGCCGGCCATGGACTTCGAGAAGGCTTTGGTCTCTCACCTCATCGAGGAACCGGATGACTGGGCCGGCGCCATCGGCTGTCTGCCGACGAACCTGCAGATGATGTTCGTTCATGCCTATCAGTCATATCTGTTCAACCTCATGCTGAGCGAACGCATCCGCTGCGGCCTGCCTCTGAACCGGCCGGTCGTCGGCGATATCGTCGTGCCACTGGATGCCGACCGGGTGCCCATCCACGACGACCAGGTTCTGACCACGGCCGCGAACATCGACCTGGTGGAACGCCAAGTAAAACTGGGCAAGGCCTATGTCACCGCGGCACTGTACGGCAGCACCGGTCGGTTTGCCGAGGGCGAGATGGGCGAGATCGAACGGGCGGTCATCGCCCGCGAGCATCTGGAGCCAGAGGACTTCGTTGTGCCCGAACTGCCTCACTGCACTTCCGAGGGCAGCAGACGGGAGATCGTCTGTCCGGTACGGGACCTGACCTGTGCGGCCGAACCGGACACTGACAACTACACCGTCTCGTTCAGTCTGCCCAAGGGCAATTACGCAACCTGCCTGATGCGTGAGTTCATGAAGTCCGATATGGGCGATTACTGAACTTTGGAACGGATCAGCCGGGCACGATAGACCCCGACATTCTCTTTTTTCATGATTGCCGTCAGTTCGTCCGTCTTCGTGTATTTCGCCGCGGCCTGCATCAGTTCCGCCGGGATCTCCTTGGGCAGCCGGCCGGCCAGGGCCGAACGCACATAGGCAACCAGCAGTTTCGCTTCGTCGGCATCCTTCGCCCCGCCGGCTACGTATGCGCATTCCAGCGGCAGTTCGCCGGGCAGTTCCATCGCAGCCCGACCCCGGGTGACGACGTTCAGCGAGAGCATCTCCAGCCGGTCGAACTCGTTGGTCCCGGGCATTACCTCTCCGTAATCGGGAATATCTTCCAGATAGGCTTTCACCGCGGCAGCACCGTCGGAATCCAGGCCGACCGCGTCCGGCAGGTCGGGATCGTCGATCGGCTGTTTCCGGAGATAGGCCCGGCGCAGCAGCCGCTCTGCCGCCCGTTTGATCGGGGTCGGGACTTCCTCGGCCGCCGCGGGCCGGTGCTGGTCGCGGATAAAGCCGGCTTCGATGCGCATCCCGCTGCCGCTCAGCGCGGCGGCCATCAGCTCACGGTCCACTTCGGTGGCATTCTCGTACCGCAGGAAGGCCGCATAGGCAGTTTTCACCCCGTCCCGGTCCTTCCGGGCCTGACAGACCCTGGCCATAACCGCGTAGGAGGCGGCCGACGGATCGGCCGAGAGCGAGTTCTCCATCGTCCGTTGGGCACCCTCAGCATTCTTCACCCGCAACTGGGCCAGGGCCAGCAGCCGGCAGGCCTCATCGTCGTGGGGGTTCAGCATGACCGCGGTAGAATAGCTGTTCACGGCCGCCGCGGCCGCACCGAGCTGTTCCTGGACCCGGCCGCGCTTGACATACAGCCGGGAGTCCCGCCGGCCGTGCTCCGTCGCCTTGCCGTACTGCTCGGCCGCGCCCTTGAGGTCGTTGGCCGCCAGCCGCAGGTCGCCGTCCGCCTCGTAGAGAGCCGGTTCCTCGGACGACCGCATCAGGCACTGGGAAAGAAAAGCCTCGGCGATCCGCAGGTCGCCGGTCTCCCTGTAGAGCCGGGCCCGGAAGAGCATAAACTCGACATTGCCGGGGTCGGCGGCCATGGCCCGGTCAGCCATCCGGCCGGCGCCCGTCAGGTCGCCCGCGCTCATCAGCGACTGCGCGATACCGAACAAGGCCGCCGGATCCTGAAGGCTGGCGTTTGCCGTGGCGGCGGACGGCGCCGGTTCCGGTTCGGCGCCTAGCGAGCGGTAGATATCCTGGGCCTCGACGTTATGGCCGGTGGTCTCCAGGGCAGCGGCCAATGCCTTTTTTGTTGTCAGATCGTCAGGCGCGGTAGTCAGGATCTTCCGGCAGACCGGCAGGGCGGCGGCACTGTCGCCGGTGGCCGTATAGAGGTCGCGGGCGGCCGCCAGCAGGTCGACGTCGTCTTGATGGACGCTCAGGGCGTGCTCGATCAGGCTCCGCGCCTCCTGTAGACTGCCCAGCCGGAGACAGGCCCGGGCGGTCCGGGTGACCAACGGCGGATTGTCGGGTCTCCGCCGCAACAGTTCCCGGCCGAGGGCCACCGACTCATTGTAACGGCCGGCCGCCAAACAGACGTCCATCCGCACCTGCCGGATACCGTCCTTACCGGGCTCGGTGGCGTCCGCCAGGTCCAGGAACGAGAGCGCCTCAGAATAGCGGCCGAGACGCGCCAGAATAAGGGCTTTGCGGACCAGCGCGTAAGCGGAGGAGGGATCCAGCTCAATCGCCCGATCCAGCGATTCGACGGCCGCCCGCAGGTTGCCTTTCCGTTCCTGGATGACCGCCCGGGACACCCAATAGCGGGGCTGCTTCATGTCCAGCAAGACTGCTTCGCCGTAGGCCTCCTCGGCCGACTCCAGGTCGCCGAAGGACTCGTCGGCCATGCCTTTGGAATGCCACAGCACGGCGTTCTCCGGTTCCAGCACCGCGGCCGAGGCATAGGCCGCCGAGGCCTTCAGATACTCGCCGCGGCCGTACTCGGCATTCCCCCGGAGCCGGCGGACCAGTGCCAGGCCGCCGAAACGTTCCTCGTTGTCCTTGCAGAGCCGGGCCGCTTCCGAATAGCGCTGCTCGGACAGCAGCGAAGAGACGATTTTGATGAAACTCTCGGCCCCGGAAGTGCCGGCGGTCTTGGCGATGTCGTCGTACGGCGCATTCAGGCCCTGCCGGGCGAACTCCGCCTGCGAGAGGATGTCCTGAGCCGGTCCGTTGTCCGGATCAAGGGTCAGCACCTGCCGGCAGGCCTCGATGGTCCCAGGCGCGTCGCCGCCTTCCTGACGCGCCCGCATGAGCGCGGTCAGGGCCGTAAGGTTCCGGGGATCGGCCGCGACAGCGGCCTTGGCATCATGCAGCGCTTTCCGAGTCCGCCCCATCGCCAGCCGCACAGAGGAACGCTGGGCCAGACAGTCGGCGTTTTTCCGGTTGGCCCGCACCGTTTCGCCGGCGATCTGCAGGGCGCCCAGCAGATTGCCCTTCAGCAGTTCGCTCTGCGAATGCAGTATGCCGGCCCGAGCATCGCCGGGGTATGTCTGCAGTACGGCCTCGGCCGCCGCTTCCGCCTCGGGCACATGGCCGGCCTCCAGCAGGGCCGCTGCTCCGTTCACGTAGTCCTCGTAGCCTGCCAGTTCGGAATCCAGCAGTTCAAGGATCACCTGCGCCGCCTCACCTTTGCGGCTCATAGCGGCGTAGGAGGCCGCCAGTCCCCGCAGAACCGTAGGACTGCCGGGGTCAAAGGCTTCGGCCCGCCGATAGCGGACCAACGCTCCGTCGGGATCACCGCCCGCCAGCCGGGCCCGGCCGCTCTCGCAGGCCGCCCGGACGTCATCAGGCACTGCGCGGCAGGTCTCGTCATACATCATCTGGGCCGAATGCCAGTCCCCTTCGTCGGCCGACATCCGCGCCGAAGCCAGACAGTAGAAGGGATCTTTTTCCCGGTAACCGGCGGAGGCGATCAACCGGCTGGTGGCCTCGTCCCGGCCGCCCCGGTACCATTCGCGGTAGATAGAATAGAGCGTATACTCGGAAGAACTGCTTTCCTTGACCTTGACCGGCTCCTCACCGGCCGCCAGCTGTTCTGCGGCCAGCAGGCAGTCCCAGTCCAGACCGGGCTCGGCCTGCTTAAGCAGGGCATAGGTAGCAGGGTCCCCGGGGTCGCTGAGCAACGCCCGGCGGAGGGTCTTGGCGGCCTTGGTCCTGTCGCCGGCCGCCAGCTGCAGCGCGGCCTCGGCCTGACAGATGCCGGGGACGTTGGTACCGGCCTCCGCCAGCTTGACCATCGGACCTGCGCGTTTGTACATCTTCTTCTGACAGAAGACCGCCGCGGCCGTCAGCGCCGGACCGGCGTCCTGCGGCCGGCGCAGCGCGACCAGGACCTCCGCCCGGTCGGGCCAGTCGGAGGAGGCCTCTTTCACGACGGCCCGGATCAGTTCCGACAGCAGCGGTCCGGCTACGGGCGCACTGCATGTCTTAAGTTCGGCCAGGATCTTCTCGAGCCGTTCGGTACGGTCCTTGGCACTGAGCGCCGCCTGCAGCTGATGCCAAATTCCGGCATCGAACTCATCGCGGAAGACCGGCCTGTCATTCATGCGACATCATTAATCCGCGGATAGATAAAAAGTCGGTCGGTCAGAAACCGGATCCGTCTCTGCGGACGGGGCCCGATAATAATTAAATACCTTTATCCAGTTGAGCTTTCTGCGCAGTTGTGATCCAGCTGGTTAAGATTCAAGCCTTCCAAGCTTGTCACCCGGGTTCGAATCCCGGCGACTGCACCTATTTGTCAAGCCAGCATCACCGTTTTGAACACTCTGTTCTTCGAGTTTAAATCCATACGGATGCAGTCTGCATTTTTTCGTCAACAGAAAGTCCTATTCCGAATCGCAGTTCTGTGTAACAGTGGCATTCTCCAGGTACCACCGTACCACTTGGGATGCGAAAATGACCCCAAAATATCTGTGCCGCCACTCAGACGACGCATCGATGTGCACCTTTCGGGCCGCATCATCTCTTCAAGACACAGTCCCAAGTCTGTGAACAGCCATTCTTCTGCGGGTATTGCTTCAACGATCTTAAGATACAGAAAAAAGAAAAGGCGTTCCTGTGTTCTGTTCAACACGGCAGTCATGATGCATCCAGACGAATTGATTAAATTCCAGTCTACGTAATATCTGTTTATGCAAGTGCTCCTTGTAGAACCGGCCTATTATTCGAGGTATCCTCCGCTCGGCCTGATGAAGATAGCCGCTTACCACCGGGTATTGGCGGATGACGTCAGACTGGTCCGCGGACTTGCCGACATCCGGGATTTTAAGCCGAGCCGGATCGAGATCACCTCTCTGTTCACCTATGCCTGGAAACCGGTCCATCAGGCGATCGAGTTCTATCATGAGAAGTTCCCGGAGGCCCGGATCGGTGTCGGAGGGATCTACGCATCGCTCATGCCCGAAGACATCCTGAAGGACCACCCGTACGTGAACATACACGTCGGTCTGAACACGGAGGCCGAGCGCTACATGCCGGACTACGACATCCTGAAGCAGGTGGACAGGTGGAAGGACTGGGACGGCTCGATCCTCTTCACGTCCCGCGGCTGCGTGAACAGGTGCCCCTTCTGCATGGTGCCGGTCATGGAGGGCGGCCTGCGGAACGTGCTGAGCGACCCCCGGTCGCACGTCCATCCGGAGCATTCGCGGGTCATCGTCTGGGACAACAACTTCCTGGCCCTGCCCGACTGGAAGGAGAAGATGGAGCTGCTGCGGCAGACCGGAAAGTACATCGATTTCAACCAGGGCCTCGACGCCAGGCAGATGACCCGGGAGAAGGCCGAGATGCTGGCCTCCCTGAAGACGAAAGGGATAAGGATGGCCTATGACGGGGAACACGAGAAGGAGGCGGCCCACCGGGCCGCCGACCTGCTGGAGAACGCAGGGTTCGGCCGCCGCGAGATCTCGTTCTACGCCCTGTACAACTTCTACGACTACGAATGCAGCTTCTACGACACTCCGGACGAGTTCTACCGGCGCATCCTGGACATCATGCACATGGGCTGCGTCTCCTATCCGATGCGGTTCGTGGACTTCCATTCCAAGTCGAAGAACGGGTTCGTCTCCGTCATGTGGTCGGAGGAGAGGCTGGAAGCGGTGGCCAAGGCCCGGCGGGTGCTGGGCTTCGGCGGGGCCTTCCCGCCGTACGAGGGCCTGGTCAAAAAGTTCGAACAGGCGGGATCGTTCGACGAGGCGTTCCGGCTGGAACCCAAGAAGGCCGGAGAGACCGGGACAGAGGTCACGGGGGCGGTTGCGGACGGATGAACCGGTCTGCAGCCGCCGTCTACGGCCAATACCGAGATTTTTGTTATGGCACATTAAAATACCAGACGATTCGCTGCAACATCGATACAGGGCTGGAGGTGTGTAATAAGTACCGCAGCTTAAACTGTTTTGTGACCGTTAGCTCAGATACCGATTCCAGTTGAAGGCCTGAATCAAGACGGAAGCAATGGATTGGGCAGTCAACTGATGACGATGGGGGGCGGGGGCTTTTCGTTCTCATAACGAACGACCGTTGTCATCAGCAGAGTTGCCGGAGCTGTACCGCACAAGAAATAACATCGAGATGAAGTCCAGGGCCTAAAGCACGAGATTTACGAGGCCGGCTGAATGTACTTTCGAGTACTTGGTCAGAGGCCGCATTTTCACCTCATTCATGGCCCTACTCTGTATATCTGTGGTCCAGTTCCTTTATCTTAAGTTCAGACCGATTGGGGCAGAATTGCCCGCCAAAGAACCGGGTTCGTCCTCACTTGTGGTCCTGACCGAGACCACGACAGAAAAGAGGCGCCTTTCAGTAACTTCGGTTGCATAACTGGCAACTTAAAGAAAAAACCGTCCGTCCCGAGGCCACAGGCCCTGGCCAGACAAGAATCGAGAGTTTTCTGATTGAAAATCTTCAATTGAGAATACAAGGGATTGGTACAGAACACACAAATTTCAGCAGGCGCTGAACAACTCACTTCGTGTAAGTATCAAACTCAGGAATTAATACAAACGCACCGTCAGAGACTGAGAATGTAAATTAATGAGCGATTTTGCTGTTTCACAAGACCATATGAGGAACAGGGTGAGATACAGCCACTTTCCGTAAATTTATCAAAAAATCAAAGGGTTTCGTTAACGTCTGCCTGGAATCTTGACAACACATGAATAGAAGCAATCGTATATTGTATTGTAGCTGTAAAGTGAGTCATATAAAGAAAATAAAATGAATAAGCAAGATAATTCCTACAGCAATCACATGATAATGTCACTTAAATAGTGTTATCTCAAATTTCCTTAAAGGTGATCATAAAAACACAGTCATGGAACAACAAAGTAAGCCCCTGACAGGATTGTTACATTCAAGTAACAGTAGCAAGTATTTCCATTTTGATCATACAATTCAATAATTAAAAAGAAAGACCCTGAAATACCGTTAGGGTCTATACGCAAGTCAATTGTGGTATTTTCATTTAGCGAAACAGTAACATCTACAGGATTTACCACTCCATAGATATTATATCCATTATATGTTGAACCTGCATCGTAAGATACTGTTGTACTGTTCGAACAATCTACACATACAGTGCCCAAGTAGAGAACTCTGCAGAACTCGAATTCCGGATCTTCTGGCCAATGCGCATAGACGACTGTGCTGGTTTTAAATTCCGTACTGGCATAGTACTCTGTCCCTCCAGACGGCTTGCTGTACCAGCCGATCGGTCCCTCTCCCTTGTGATAGACTGTCGGAAAAGTCACCGTACCCGAATTGTCCAAAACAGTGACAGACACAGATGCAGAAGTGGTCTGCGGATCAAACACCACCACCTTGTTGTTGGATATTTCCCAGCCAGTCGTTGATCTTGTGCCGTTGTCACCATAAATCAAAGTATACTCGTAGAGCGCGCATTTTTCATTATTCACATCGTAGTATACCAGTTTATATTTTGGATAATCCATACAGATTCCAATCTGGTCTTTGCATGAGATGCTGTCAACTATTAACATGGTAACAGTGCTCGTTCCTCCGAATGACCATACATTATTGCTGAAATAAGTTTTAAGCACAGTTTTGGCATCTGTCGATGTCGCGTCCGTGACGAACACCTCTGACAAGTTGCCACACCCGCAGAAGACGTCGCTACCGATGGAGAGTGAGTTGAAGACTGACACAGCTGTCAAAGCAGTACAGTTTTGGAACGCACAGTCTCCGATGGACGTGACGGCTGTTCCCGAAAGATCCAGGCTTGTGAGATTGTAACAGCTCTGGAACGCATAGGCACCGATGTTATTCAGAGACGAGGGCATCTCCACGTACTGTATCGCAGAATTTTGGAACGCACAGTCTCCGATGGACGTGACGGCTGTTCCCGAAAGATCCAGGCTTGTGAGATTGTAACAGCTCTGGAACGCATAGGCACCGAT
>DAEQ01000001.1 GCA_002495325.1 Methanomassiliicoccaceae archaeon UBA593 | reverse complement strand
TGGCTTGCTACTTCGCTGTCGGCTCTCCCTATCCTGGTGGTGCAGCAGCTGCCAAGGGTGGGGTTGTTCGCCCATTAAAAGGGATCGTGAGCTGGGTTTAAAACGTCGCGAGACAGTTTTGTTGCTTGTCGATGGAATTGTAAGTGCCTGACGAGAAGGATCCTTTAGTACGAGAGGAACAGGGATTCGTCGCCTCTAGTTAATCAGTTGTCTGATAAGGCAGGCTGAGTAGCCACGCGATAGTGAATAAGAGCTGAAAGCATCTAAGCTCGAAGCCACCTTGAAAAAGAGGCACCATAAGACATCCGTATATGACGGGTTTGATAGAAGCCGGATGTAAGCACCGAGGTTCGCCGAGGTGTTCAGTCCTGGCTTACTAACGTCTTTGCCGCTGGATGTGATCTAGCAGTCAAACAGGTTACGTGTGAAAAATCTCATCTTCAATCCTTTTTTCTTTTCATTCTTAATATGGCGTCAGTCATTTTAGGCCTAAAGTTCTAATAAGACGATACTGTCAGCTATTCATGATCCAGGCCGTACAGGTGTCAATCGGATTCAGTTCCAACATCTACCTGGTGTCGGGCCCCACGGCCGCGGTTCTGGTGGATGCCGGTTCCGGGACCGATCCGCAGGTGCCCGGCCGGATTGCGGCACTGCTCGGCGACCGTGAGCTTAAGGCGGTCCTGCTCACTCACTGTCACGCCGACCATACCGGCGGCGTGCCGGCGGTAGTACAGCGTTTTCAGTGTCCGGTATACATCGGGGTCAGAGATCTGCCGCCGCTCCGGGACGGCAACCAACAAGTGGTGTCACCGATCGGGCTCGGGTCATTCCCGCCGCTGTCGGGCCTGCGGCCAATTCAAGAAGGCGACTGTTGGGACATCGGAGATCATGTGCTAGAGGCGATCGACACGCCCGGTCATACCGCCGGATCGGTCAGTTTCTGGGACCGCCGGACCGGATCGCTGTTCTCCGGCGATACAGTGTTCTGGCATGGTTGCGGCCGTTGTGATCTCCCCACCGGTTCTAACGAAGACATGCGGGAATCGCTTGTTAAACTGAGTAATGTAAATATCACTGCGCTTTATCCTGGTCATGATGAGGCCACCGCAGACGGGGCCGGCAGTGTTGCCATGGCGCAACAGATGATGGACGGGTTATGAAATGAGAATTGTCAAGTGTGATTGTTCCCAAGGACTGAACGACGAATGTATCGAAGCGGCCAAAACCGCTGCGGAGGACATCGCTGCCGGCCGTTTGGTGGTCTATCCGACCGATACGGTCTACGGCATCGGGGCCGACATCTACAACCAGACGGCGGTGAAGAATCTCTATCTGGCGAAGAATCGGCCGTTCGACATGGCTCTCTCGGTCGCCGTTGCCGATAAGAAGATGATGGAGCAGGTCGCCGTGCTCAATGATAACGCCGACAAGCTCATCAAGGCATTCCTGCCCGGTCCGCTGACGATCATCATCAAGAAACAGCCCGATGTGCCGGACCTGGTGACATCCTCCTCGCAGAAGGTCGGGGTCCGTATCCCGGACCATCCACTGGCTGTCGAGATTGCCCGCCGCGCTGGTCCGATCATTGCCACTTCCGCCAACACCCACTCCCAGCCCGATGCGGTCAATATCGACATGGCCGTAAAGGAGCTCGGCGATGCGGTCTCCACTTATGTGGATGCAGGCCCCAGTCCGCTCGGCCAACCCTCAACAATCGTCTGGTTAATGGACAATAAATATGAGATCATTCGTCAGGGCGCCATTACGGAAGTTATGATCAAGGAAGCATTGCAATGCTGAAAGAAGACGAGTTAGCTAAACTGAGAAAGGCCGGAGAGGTCTCAGGCGCCGCCCGGGAGCTGGGCATGAGTCTGTGCAAGCCCGGTGCGAAGCTGTATGATGTAGCGCAGGAAGTAGAGGGGTACATTCGGGAGCACGGTTGCGGCCTGGCTTTCCCGTGCAATATCAGTAAAAACGAGATCGCGGCTCATTACACCCCATCCTGCAATGACGAGTCCCGGTTCGAGGTCGGCGACGTTGTGAAGATCGACTGCGGCGGTTTCTTGGACGGGTTTATCGGCGACACCGCCGGTACCGTCGAGGTCGGGTCCAACTCCCGCCGGGAGATCATCGAGTCCTCCAAACGCGCCCGGAACACTGTGGCGGAGTTCATCGGCGACGGCGTCCCGATCAACGAGATTGGCCGTGCGGTCGAGATGAGTGTCAAACGGGACGGTTTCAAGGTTGTCGAGAACCTTTGCGGCCATCAGATTACCCAGTGGGACCTGCACGCGGGCCTCTCTGTTCCAAGTTACGACGACGGCAATACCGACACCATCAAGGCCGGTATGACTGTGGCCATCGAACCCTTTGTGACCGACGGTGGCGGCTACGTCATCAACGGCAAGCCCGGCAATATCGTCGTTATCGCTCGGGACAAAGAGGTCGAGGATCCCAAAACCAAAGAGTTCCTGGACTATGCGAAAGGCGAGTTCCACGCTCTGCCGTTCTGTGCCCGGAGCTGCGATTTCCCGAAAGCCGAACTGTATGTTAAGAAACTTCTGCGGCTGGGCGTACTGAGCAGTTTTTCACAGTTGATTGAGGTCAACAAAGGCACCGTTACCCAGCACGAATACACATTCTACATCGACGGCGCCCGCGGCGAGATCACCACTGCGCCGTAATCAAGACCAACCTTTTTATCGACCCCCGTAATGGGGGTCATAAGAAGCCGACGTAGCCGAGTTGGCCAAAGGCGGCAGACTCAAGATCTGTTCCCTAGCGGTTCGCCGGTTCGAATCCGGCCGTCGGCACTTACATTACTGCTGGTTATATCTTCAGTCGCCGCTGGATTGGCAGGGTTGAAATCCACGCCATCAGCGGCCAAGTTAAAAAGCCGGCGTGTTGCACAGCTTCCGCCGTTTTCGTGCGGCGGCAGTAGAACGATTCCATTGTTTTGGTAAGCAGATATAATCACAAGTATAGATGCATCACAGATACCCAGCCCAACAACTAAACAATGTCGGCTAAGAGCCGGCGGATGGACCGGAAGGCCACAGAATACCAACGTGGACCGACACCTGCCATAGACGAGGTTGCGGGATATTGAAGGAAAGCGGTTTTATTGGTATTTGTCGCAGAACAGATGGAACGAAAACGAGACACTGGTCCGCAGGGTCAAGGTACTGTAAGATTATCGTACCGGAATTTCGGTGCGGCCGGCATTGGGCAGGAGTGCCGTCAGTGTCCTGCCCGTGACGTGTACAAACGGAGCGTTCACCAGAAATATTGAACCATCCGTACCAAGACCGAGTTTTTTCAGTTCACATACCAAAGTCTGCCATGGTAAATATCCTCCCGATTGACGGGGGCCACTCTTTCAGATGCCGCACAACGTCGCAGCATGTCCTGATCAAGTTAGTGCCGCGAAGTTTGTATCTGTTTCAGCGGAGTTTGAAAAAAAAAGGTCCGGCCCCGAAGGGCTGGTAAAGAGTTTGGAAACGGACGATCAGAGCGACTCGGCCTTCACTGCAGCGGCACCGGTCTCGCCGGTCCGTACTCTCAGTGCTTCGTTGACGCTGTATACGAAGATCTTCCCGTCGCCTATCTTGCCAGTGTAGATAACATTGCGGATGGTGTTCACCACCATGTCTGTCTTCTCACTGGCAACAATCGTCTCTATCTTCATCTTGGGAAGGAGCTTGCTCTGTATTTCCACACCGCGGTATATGGTCGTCTGACCCTTCTGTGCCCCGTATCCATCGACCATTGTTACGGTCATTCCGCCGATACCTATGGCATTGAGTTCCTTCATCAACCGGTCGATGCTCTCGCGCCGGGTGATGGCAACGACCTTCTTCAGCGGAGTGTTGCTTTCCGGTGCGGAGTGGTCCTCCACGGTAACGCCATTGCTGGAAGCAGCTTCCTTGGCCATCTGAACATCGTCCTTTTCCGGGACACTGGTGATCAACTGCAGGTCGGGCATCATGCCCGAATAGGCATTGGCCAGACCGTGCTCCGAGATGTCCAGGCCGGACAGCTCAGCTTCCGGAGACACACGGAGTCCGATTGTATGCTTGAGCACGTAGAAAACGGCCCCCATCGTGACGATGACCCATGCGGCTATGCAGGCAATTCCGAAGATCTGTACGCCCAACTGGTGCAGACTGCCGCCGTACAGTATACCTGCTCCCGCCCCGTAATCGAGGGCCTTGTCTGTTGCCAGGAAGCCCACTAAGAATGTTCCGATAGCACCGCAGGCTCCGTGGACGGCGAATGCCCCAACCGGGTCGTCGATACGGACCTTCTTGTCTACAAATTCAGCAATGTAGACCACGGCCACGCCGCATATTGCACCAATGGCAATTGCTCCGTAGTAATCAACAACTGCGCAGCCGGCGGTAATTCCGACCAGACCGGCTAGGCATCCGTTCAGTGTGTATGATACGTCGGGATGACCGAACTTGATCCACGTCGTACACATGGCGGCGATAGTGCCGCAAGCGGCAGCCAGACAGGTGTTGATGATGATCTCTCCTGCTGCTTCGCCTGCACCGTATCCCTGGATTGCCAGGGTCGAACCTCCGTTGAAGCCGAACCATCCGAACCACAGGATAAAGACGCCCAGAGTAGCCAGGGTCAGGTTGTGTCCGGGGAATGCATGGACCGAGCCGTCCTTGCCGTACTTTCCAATACGCGGACCCAGGAAATAAGCTCCCAGCAAAGCAGTTATGCCGCCGACCATGTGGACGACCGTCGAACCTGCAAAGTCTATGTATCCGTCCGTATAGAGGAATCCGCCGCCCCATACCCAATGAGCTACTATCGGATAGACAAGCGCGCACATTATGATGGAGTATATACAGTACGACTTGAACTTGGTCCGTTCGGCCATTCCTCCGGAAACGATAGTTGTCGCTGTACCTGCGAAAACCAGTTCGAAGATCACGAACGCGCCTAATGAGATGGTCGAGTCGTAAGTGTAATTGGTTATGAAGAGGGATGGCATACCAACGAAACCGTTGATGTCATTCCCGAATGCCAAAGTAAATCCGAGGACAATGAAGGCGACTGTTGAGAAGCACATGTCGAGAAGATTCTTCATGGCAATATTGCCGGCATTCTTGGCTCTCGTGAGACCGGCTTCGACCATAGCGAAACCCGGCTGCATAAAGAAAACAAGCGCTGCAGTTACAAGGACCCATATTGTATCACTTGCACTGTAATCACTCACCGCACTAGCGATATTGGCTGCATACTCAATTAGCAACAGTAATCACCAATAGATAGCAATAAATAGCCGCTTATATAGATTACCATTAGACAAATGTCTAATTAAGCCTTGTGAAATTATTTATTTGAAATGCACTTCCGTGAAACGAAACGTCCAGCATCGTCTAAGCCTTTTATTGGCAAATTACATGGACTGTCATCCAGCCAGAAGCTATTCAGTTCAGTATTGGGTGTGGTATGCAGTCAAAGTTGTACATGTATCAGCAGCGGCTCAGTGGCTGACAGAGGCAAAGTGAACCTAGACGGGATCCGGTCCGATTTGTAAATTCAGACCGGCGATCCGCCCGCCAGTCGAGAAATCGATTGCGTCAGATGGAAGGATTGGCAATTCGGACCTAGATGAATTCCTGTCATGCATGATATTGAAACGCAGGTTGCTGGCTGTGAACGCTTTCAAGATCACGACTCCCTTGGACGTCATGAGGGTGGCATCTTTTCGACCCGACATGCAGCGAAAACCGCGGCGATATTCTCTTTCAGCAGCATCTCGGCCTTATGATGATTTCTGTCGGCATCATACTCAGCCGACCGGGCTGCGGTCCACCGCCCGGCCGGATCATGCTTGTTCAACATCAGTTTGACAGTATGTGTCGGACACATCAATGATCGGCATATGTTTTTACAGGACCGGTCATGTTACGGTCAGTCTATTTCAGGCGCCTGCATCGAAATATCTTCTGGTGAAGTTGGGCAGCCATCCAATCATGATCACGATGTCTGTCAGCATTACCACCAGCCAGAAAAGCTCCCGTGTTTCCAGATATTCAAAAGCTATCCACACAGCAAAGGCCACAAATGAAGCCAGACAGAGTTCCCAGGCATACCACTTGCGGCTCTGGACTACGAAAAGACATAAGAAACAGATTGCGGCCACGATAATGTATGCCGTTGTGAAATACCATTCAGACTGCTTGGCAACTGCGGTGTATAGCATGAATGCCCCGACAATGGAATACATAATCGGTACAATCCGTACAATCATCGGCTTGTCAGTCAAAAAACCCATGACGTATCATCTGCCTTTATACTTTAATTTTTTATCTGAAATGTAGTGAGTCGGATGGTAAATATTTAACAGATCGGCAATGGTTCTTATCCCTTGATTACAACTTCACGAAGGACAGTTGGTATTTAGTTGTAGTTGCATTACGCGATAATCGTGACCGGTGACCAGGATACAAACGGTGCTGGGAGATTCCGCCCGGTTTCATGATTCAGACGGTCTCGTGCAGGAAGCAGTACCTTTTCTGTAAAAACGGCCTGAGCAGCGGTATTGTCTGGGTTTCCTACCATACTTATTTAAATAAAAAGCCCATCCCACGGACTTACGTAAACTCAGGACCCGTTCCGCTCAGCGGAAACGAACACTGAGAGCGCATCCCTGCGGGGTCCTGCGCTTGAGTTTTCCTTTTTCGGAAGGAACATTTACGGAGGAATGAAAAATGGCAGCACCAGTAGCCTCTAACAAAAAGGCTGCCGCTCCTAAGACGGTCGCCGAAGAGAAGAAAGCGACGTCCAACAAAAAGAGCGGAGCCAAGACCAAGACCGAAGGCGAGAACTTCAACTATATCGTCCGGCTGGCCAATACCGATATCGACGGTCAGAAACACACCGTTATCGGTCTGCAGAGTATCAAAGGCGTTGGGAAGCGGGTTTCCCAGATCATCGCAAGGAAGGCCAATATTGACGCCACTGCGAAGATCGGTTCCCTTTCCGACGATAAGATTTCCGAACTCGAGAAGATCGTGATCAGCTACGTCGAGTACGCTCCGTCCTGGGCCGTGAACCGCCAGATGGACTACGAGTCCGGCGCGGACATGCACCTGTTCGGAAATGACCTTGACATTATCCAGAAAGACGACATCAACCGGATGCAGATGATCCGGAGCTACCGCGGCGTGCGGCATGAGACCCACCATAAGGTCAGAGGCCAGCGCACCCGGTCCAACGGCAGGAAGGGCCTGGCCGTAGGTGTCATGAAGAAGAATGCCGTGGCTGGCGCAGCTCCGGCCGACGATGCGGCCGCTGCGGCAAAGAAGTGAAGGTGAGCTGAATGGGAGATCCTAAATTCTCAAGAAAAGCGTACGACACGCCGTCTCACCCCTGGCAGGGCGAGCGGATCAAGGCCGAGGCCGAGACCGTCCGCACCTACGGCCTGAAGAACAAGACCGAGGTCTGGAAAGCCGAGTCCCTCCTCCGGAATTTCCGGAAACAGTCCCGGGAACTTCAGGCCCGGCTCCGGTCCGGCGATGCCCAGGCAAAAGTCGAGTCTGATGCTCTGGTCGCAAAATGCGCCCGGCTGGGCATTCTGCCGGCCGCCGGCGGTGACCTGAACGCAATCCTGGTTCTGAAGGACGAAGACGTGCTGAACCGCCGTCTCCAGACTATCGTGTTCCAGAAAGGACTGGCCACCACGTCCAAGCAGGCGCGGCAGATGATCAACCACGGACACATCTTTATGAACGGCCACCGGGTCACTGTGCCCGGATATCTGGTTACCCGCGAAGAGGAGAGTTCGGTCAGTTACAACCCGGCGTCACCCTTCACCGACGAGAACCACCCGATGAGAATCTCGGCCCAGCAGGCCGCTACCAATGCCGAAGCCCGTGCCGCGGCGCAGGACAAAGCTGCTGCCGAGGATGCGGCCGCCGCCAAGGCGGACGCCGAAGAGGCCGGAATCACTGCAGAGGACGGTGCTAACTGATGACCGCGAAATGGGGAATTGCTAACATCTTTGCCAGCTACAACAATATCATGATCACCCTGACCGACATTACCGGCGCCGAGACGCTGGGCAAAGTCACCGGTGGCATGATCGTCAAGCAGGCCAAGGACCAGTCCTCGCCGTACGCGGCGCAGAAGGCGGCCGAAAAGATCGCTGAGATCGCTGCTGAGAAGGAGATCGCCGGCATTCACGTGAAGGTCCGCGCTCCCGGAGGCAATAAGTCGGTCTCCCCGGGCCCCGGTGCCCAGGCCGCGATCCGGGCGCTTGCCCGGGCCGGCCTCAAGATCGGTCGGATCGAGGATGTCACGCCCATCCCGCATGACGGGACCAAACCAAAGGGCGGACGCCGCGGCAGACGGGTCTGAGGAGGCTCAGACATGCAGATCGAGATCATCGAGATGGAGGATGACAAGTGTAAGTTCATCCTCAAGGATTCCTCGCCCGCCATGGCTAATGCTCTGCGGCGCACTATGCTTCAGGACATTCCCAAAATGGCGATCGACAAGGTGGAGTTCCACCTTGGTCCGATCAGCTCTGACGACGGCAAGGAATATGAGAGCATGACCGCGCTATTCGACGAGGTCATCGCCCACCGGCTCGGCATGATCCCGGTGCCCACCGACTACTCGCTCTTTACCTTCCAGAAAGACTGCAAATGCGGTGGCGAAGGCTGCCCGAACTGCACCATCATGTACAGCCTCAACAAAACGGGGCCGGGCATGGTGCTCTCGGGGGACCTCGTCCCGCTGGGCGATGCTAAACTGAAGGTCAAGGACGAGTTCATCCCGATTGTCGAACTCACCGATACCCAGGCCGTGTTGATCTATGCAACCGCGGTCATGGGAACCGCCCGCCAGCACGTGAAGTGGCAGGCCGCATTTGGTGTAGGCTATTCCTACCTGCCGGTCGTCGAGATCAAGCCCGCTATGGAGACCGATTCCGATGCGCAGCAGGTTGTGAAACTGTGCCCCCGGCATGTCTTCGACATCAAGGACGGCAAACTTGTCGTGATTGATGCGAAGAAATGTTCGCTGTGCAAGACCTGTATGGAAGACCCGATTCCAGCCGGCGCCATCAAGGTGCACGGTGACGATCACAACTTCCTCTTCACATTCGAGACCGACAAGTCCCTGACCGCGAAGCAGGTCCTCGACAAAGCGCTCGAAATCCTTGCCTCTGAGGCAAAGGACTTCGACGACCAGGTCGCCGCACTGACTGCCTGAAGCAATCCAAACAATTACAGCCACCTGTCTCTTTTTCGGAGCGGACGGCTTTTACTTTTCTTCTCTCTCAGTAGAAATCGGAGAGTTTGCACTTCTTGATCTTGTCATTGTTGAAGAGCGAGTTCATGCTCATCTCGATGATGGCGATCCGTTCCTTGGTGTAGTCGTCGAGGTCGTATTTCTCGCAGACCTCCTTCGATACCTGAAGGTACTTCCGCACCGAAGCCTCGTGTACCGTCAGGTTCAGACTGTGGCCGCAGTTGTTGCAGACCCCGGAGAGCGGTACCCGCCGGTACTTCGTTCCGCATTTGGTGCAGCGCACGGTCTGTGTAGCGAAACTGCGGAGGTTCCCGATCATGTCGGGCATGAAGTGCTTATTGATTACCTTCATAGCCACGTCCCGGGCGTCCACCGCCCTGCATTTGATTCCGAGCGAGAGCTGAGCGGTCATCTTGTCGGTCATTGATCCCAAGGTCGTGTAGGCTGACTTTTTCGGGCCCTCTGAGATGTCATGGGTGTCATGGGTGAAACCCAGACCCTCATACTGTTGGGGTGTGCCGATGCGGCCGCCGATGAGGTCCATCTGCTTGTCAATGGTCTTCGGGTCCTGCATATCCATGGCCGCATAGTAGAACTCCCGCGGATAGAACCTGCGGCAGTCGACGTTGTGCGCCTCCTTGTCGATTTCGTTCGGGTCCAGCCGAGTGGTCAGGACGAGAGGGCAGTCCATCAGACCGCCCCGCCGGTCCGGCAGAAACGACCGCGAGAAGTTCAGCAGGGCATCGAGAGCCAGGATAATGCAGTCCTCATCGCCGTCGCAGTTCCGCCGCTTGGCAGCGTGATAGAACGGATGACCGTAGCAGCCGAGCACGTTTGAGTAACCGATGATCCGACAGAGGATGCAGCCAGAGGTGTGCGGTGCCAGCCCGAAGACGATGCGGCCGATGAGGTCGCTGCGGTTCTGAGCATTGTAGAAGCGCGGCAGGTGATAGATCAGGTCCAGTTCGTCGTCGATGAACTGGGCCACCCGGACCATGTAGTCGCCGCACTCGCGGGCGGGGATGATGTCCTGGCATTTCAGTTCCACGATCTGTTCGGGGTCTGTTAGGGGGTCGCCGTTCCAGTCGTGGGTGTAGCCCAGTTCGTGGGCCTTCTCAATGCTCAGACCGATCTCCCGGGGTTTAAAGTGGGTGATCGGGATGTCGGTCATATCATACCGGATGGTCCCGTCCCGGAAGATCGAGATGTCGTGCTTGCGCCGGAGGATGCCTTTTTCCAGTGTCTCGGGGGTCTTGTGCTTGGACGTCAGTTTGTCCATGCACTTGAGCGTCTCTTTACCGGCGGGTTCCTTGAGTGCGGCGAGTGCATCGTTGTACTCCGTCTCGATGTCCACGGGCACCGTGGGTGGCTTGCCGTCCTCGGTTTTGGGCTTGTCGAAACTGTCGGTATGACAGCCGCATTTCCGGCACCAACACCGGTAGGTCACATCGCCGCACTTAGGGCACCGGCGGGCGCCCATCTCCACGTTGAGAGTTTTCCGCTGGGTGTTGTCGAGCGGATTGGACTCGTCGTGCAGGGCCTTGATGGCCGAAGCGGTGTCGCGGACTGCGAGCTTCTCCTCGGAGAGGGGGAACAGGACATGGACCATTGGGGCGCCGGCCCGTTCTTTGGCCTTCTCCGGCCGTCCCATCCGGGTGCCGATGCGGGTCATGGCGCGGGCCATGACCCTGTAGCCGGCGGCGGTGCTGACAGCCGCCAGGGACCGTTCGGCCTCAGTGACGTCTGTCTCGGGACCGGCGAGCGGGCCGGTGCGGGCGGTCAGTTTGCCGTCAGGACCGGCCTGCAAGCCGAGGCAGTCGATCATCGGTTCACTGTACTGCTTGTCGATGACGACAACCGCGCCGCTGCCTTTGTGCAGGGCGCCCAGATCCTCAAGTATCCGCTTAGTGACAGGTTCCTTGGGCAGATAGAGGTACCCTTTGCTGAACGAGCCGCGCTGGATGAATGCGTCCCGCAGCTGGTTGAGCCGCTCGACCTTGACGTCCGACCAGAACAGGTTGTACTTCGGGTGGAGCGCCACCTTGTACCGGGCACACATTTCCTTGGCCCGGGCGTAAGTGGGATCCTTCCAGTCGTCCGGCAGGGGCTGGTCCTCGCCGACGGCGGCTTTCAGTTCCTCCCGGTGCCATTCGATCGGATAGCCACAGGGAACGAGCACGTGGTTGTTCTCACAGAACTCGCCGAACGGAACAAGGATCTCGCCGTTGTCGACGACCTCGGCTACTTGATCCCGGATCTTCTGGTATTCGGCGACCGTACCGCAGTAGACGAGGTCGCCGTTCTTCAACAGGACGATCGGACCCTCGATGGAGTCCACCGGGGTTACGACACAGGCCTTGCCGGGCCGTTCGATCTTCAGCTGGGTGCCGATGGCCATGAACTCATCCATGGCATACATGCTCGCAGGATTATAGGCGAGTGCGGCAAGACCGGAGGTCCGGGCCCGCCCATACCGCAGACGGAAACCGCCGACGGCGCAGGGATGGCCGAAGATCGGCCGACCGGCGACCATATCCCGTAGGTACTTGGTAGCGGGTTCTACGACCTTCTTGTTGCTCTCGGTGTCGGTGTCAACCGCCTTGTGCAGGTCGAGATAGTTCTGGATGAAATCCCATCCCTTGATGCCGAGCTTATCGACATGCTTTTTGATCTTGGAGGCCTTCAGGCACATGCCTTCGGCGATGACCAGACAGGCACCGCCGCGAACACGATTGGTAGCAATCCGGGGCAGGTCCCGGAAACCAGAGATCTCGACCCGTTCGGTGCCTTCGCCGTCCACCATCACAGGGCAGTCCTTGACGATGGTGTGGATCTCCTGAGGTGTCGGTGTGAACTGCAGGTGCTGACATTGTTTGTACAACGGAATCTCCTCGTCGAACCGTTCCACTTCACCTTCAGTGGCGACGTATTTGCCGACGCCGAGTTCCTGGCGGACCACGTCTGCGATAAGAACGCTCATGGCCTGTCCGGTGCCGCCCGCGGCCCGGATCGGGCCGGCGAAGACCAGGTCAGTATAGGTAGAGCCGTCGGGGTTGGTCTTGATGTAAGTTCCCGCGATACCTTCGAGCGGGGCAACGAGAATGCCCTCGGTCAGAACTGCCAGTCCGACCCGAACCGCACGGTCGAGGGTCTTTTCCTTGCTTTCGGCCGGCCGATGGGCGAACTCCTGTGCCACTTTCAGGGCCACAATCTCCCGGTTCCCGTACTGGGCGGTAAGCCGGCGGATGTCGTCCGCCACGCCTTCGACGTGGTAATCGGACAGCAGTTTCTCGACCCGCGAGGCAAGGTCCTCGGCCCGCGGGATCTCAGTGGTCAGCTGCGGGTCCTTGCCTTCCCGGCGGGCTTTGTCGGCCAGTTGATAGCAGATCTCAGCGTCGTCGTTGAGCTGTTTGAAATAAGCCTTCATCTCCGCGCTGGCGGCGACCTCGGCAGACATTTCATTCCTCGCTGCCGTCATCGGCGGCGTTGCGGGCGGCCTCCGCCCGCTCGGCTTCATGCGCCAACCGTTCGGCCTCGGCAGCCTTTTCGGCACGGGCACGGAAGATAACCCGGAGCCGCTGGATGATGTCGTCCTTCAGCTGCGGCATGCCTTCGCCGGTGACGGCGGAGATATGGAGAGTGTCATTGTCCCGTTTCAGGAGGTCGGCTTTGCTCTCGACTACGATGATGGGGATGCCTTCGAAGCCTTTCTGAATGCTGTGAAGGAGCTCTTCCTGCTTCTCCAGGGTGTAGCCGCAGGTCTCGGTGGGGTCGAGGATGAATACCATGATGTCCGAGAGGTAACGGAGGGCCAGGACGGCCTGTTTCTCGATGTCGTTACGCTCCTCAAAGGTCCGGTCAAGCAGGCCGGGGGTGTCTACGATCTGATATTTCCGCCAGTCGTCCTCGATATGACCGATGGTGATGCCTTTCGTGGTGAAAGGATACGGGGCAATCTCTGGAGCTGCGGTGCTGATATATGTTACCAGGCTGCTCTTTCCGACATTCGGGAAGCCGGCGATGACGACGGTGGGGACCTGCGGGTCGATAGCAGGGAGCAGCCGGAGTTTGTCCCGGGCGCCCTGTAAAAACAGGAGGTCGTCCTTGATTTGATTGATGTACGAGCCGAGCCGGCCGTAGAAGCCGGACCGGATAGATTCTATGATGTGCGGGTCCTTCGTCCGCCTGACCTCGCGGAGCGCCCCGTTTTTCAGGAGTTCCGTGCGGCCGGCCGCCCAGTTGACGGCGCCCAGTGCCTTCTTGTAGCGGTCTATACCGATGACCAGGTTCACCAACTGCGGGAAGAAATCGTCCTGCTTTTCCATCCGCGGGAACCGTTGAATGTAAGTGACGAGCGTCGTCTCGACGATATCGCCGGCGGCCGTGATCTTGGCAAGTGTCGTTTTCTTTCTTGTGTCAAGGGCGTCGCTGCCGGTCTTGCTGATCTTGGAGGCCCGGTGGAATGCCTTATCCATTAACTCCTCGGCCGTGAGGACTGTCGGTACTCTGTAGTTCATTCCGGGCATATGACTTTCAAGATACGCTCCCTGTATATTAGGAGATTGGGAACAAATTTTTTCCGGGTGACAGAGTCCGGTATTAAGTGGTTTTCCCGGTAGCGGTGCTCAGCCGTCGGGGGTGATAGTCAGACGCATGAGCCAGAGGTCGGATTCCATTGTCTTATCGGGATTGAGGGCCGACGGGACCAGCGAGGTTGGGCAGCCGATGATCCGGATCCCGGCCGTGACTGCCGGGTCACCCATTTCCTGACCGCAGATCCTGGCGAATGCCGAGATGTTGGCGGCTACGTCGATGCCGAGCCGGACGTCCGGCAGATCGGAGACGTCGCCGAGGAAGGTCGGAGGGGCGATGCCGGTGTAGACGGTCATGCCTACATACAGGTCTTCGGGCACGGCCTGTCCGAGGTCGATGGCGTACGGGTCATCAATATTGAGGAACAGTTCCTCGCAGCGGCCCACGACGTAACGGAGTAGGTCGCCGGCCATCTCTTCGCCGGCATACAGTGCCAGACGCAAGCCGGTACGGGCGGTGCCGGTCAGATCGGCCGCGTCGGCAGAGACGAAGATGCCCGCCTCAACGAGGCAGAAGGCGAGTCCGTCGATTCCATCATCAAGCGCATACTGTACGGTGAGCTTGAAGAAATTCCCGAGTTCGGCGACGGAACCGAGCTGTTTCATCTCGCCCATTGCCCGGGAGGCGGCGCTGCCGAAGATCGAGATTGCCGCGGAGGTCAGCAGGCCGTCTGTGCCGATAAGGCCGCCGCGGTTCTGTTCGTCGCGGGTCCCTTCCGCCAGGACCCACTCGACCGAGGTATCGGCGCCCCGCTGCCAGGTCCGGTCGTCGTTGCCGCCGTCGCTGCGGGCAGGGGTCCGGTCCTGTTCGGTGCCGGCAGCATCTTTCAGGACCAGGTATTCGTTGCTGTTCACCAGGAAGGTACCGTCAAACTCCACCGATGTACGGGCGCCTGCCGCCAGGGTCTCAGCGCCGAAGGTATAGGTCCGACCTTTGGAGGTGGTCAAGGTCCAGCTTTCGAGGTCCACAGCGGTACGGGTGGCGTTCAGGATCTCTGCCCATTCGCAGTCAGTGTCCTCGCCGGCGGGATTGGACTCGAACTCGTTCACCAGGACCCCGGACTCGAACGGGGCAGCATACTTGAGCTCCAGGCCGGCGTCCACGATCAGTTTGGTGCCGGCAATGGGCGACGGCAGACTGCTGAGCACTGTTTCCAGGGCCGGGACGTCGGAGAGACAGAGATTCGCTTCGCGGTACTGGATCAGGTCCGGCAGGACCAGATCGATCCCGGTGCCGTTCACGTCGCCGGTGACCGTCAGCAGGTGTTCTGAAGACAGCATCAGTGGGTCGACATCGCCGGTGACCGTCCAACCGTCTCCGGTAAGGCTCAGACCGCCGGTGATGACTGCGCGGGGCCCGCCGTCGCTCTTCTCCTTGACCTTTACGTTCAGCCAGGTGTGGACCGCCGTGCCGTTGAGGTCAGTGTCCAGCTCTGCCTTCACGACCTGTTTGGTGGTCTTGACGAGCGAGGCGGCGTTGAAGGTGAGCGTTACCGTGGTGCCCAGATAGTTGAACCCGAAGATCTGGTGTTTGGCATTGGCATCGACGGTGACGGCGATTTTTTCGGCAGCCGCAAGAATCACGTTGCCGGCAGCATCGGTGATCTCGGACTCGATGAGGTCTGCCAGAGCCTCCAGCGGTTCGCTGATCGCGGCGTAAACCTTCGCCAGGCGGTCGGCGGCCCAACGGCCGGCCTGACTGAGGGCTTCCTTCAGCCGATCTAGAAGTTCCTGCGCCAGCGCCATGGCCTTGCGGAGCGGTTCAATGATCGGCTCCAGGGCTTTGAGCGCCGCGGCCTGGAGATCGTCCAGGACCGTGACAGTGGGGTCGTAGGACGGGACGCCGGCCAGTTCCCAGCCGCTGATCACAGGAATTTGCAGGTCGAGACTGACCACAGCCTGTCCGGAGACGGCGGCGTCGCTGATGCCGAGCGCAGCCGTGAGCCCGCCGGTGCTGGTGACCGTGTACGGCAGGGTGTCAGTTAAGGACACCGTGAACATAGAGCAGTAGGCGGCACCGGCGCTGTCGCGGAAGCCGGTCTGATGGGTGCACAGGCTTTGGTTATCGGCGGGGTAGCCAATCTGGATGCTCGGGACCGAGTAGTCTTTGACATACAGGGATTCGGCAACAGTGTTGCCGCCCGTGTCGGTCACCCGAAATGCGTCCTCGTCAGGGAATGCGGTCACACCGTCAAACGGGTTCATGTCCAGCTGTGCTAGTTCCTCGTGGCAGAGCTGTCCCATGCGCGACTTTATGTCCACACCGTGGCCGACGACCAGGAGACCGCCCTTGAGCGCGGCCGTGAAACCCTGACGGAGGATGCTGCTGTCCTCGGCCTCCTTGTCCCGCAGGGCCTGCAGTTGGGTGAGTGCAGTGTCGACCTCGTCCGACCAGGTATCGCCGGCCGAATGATAATTGACGAGCAGGTCATGATAAATGCACTGCTTGGCATCCTCGCCGAGTTCATAGCCGTCTGTAACTGCAGCATATTTGGGTGCCAGGTCTGCATAGATGGCATCGGTAAGATAACGGTAAAATCTCTCTCCCTTACAGAAAAGAGCGTCCTGGTTCTGCATAATCGCATTGTACAAAGCAGCGGTGAAAGGATCTGGGAAGGTCTCTGCTCCGAGTGCGTCCTCGGCTAATTCCGCGAATAGTGCATCGCTGCCAGTGAGGGCTTCGCTCAGACGGTCAGCGACGATCTGATTGAACGGGTCTGATGATTCGTAAACGTTGAAAGCGATCGTTCCGAGATGAGAAGATCCGGCCGCCTGATCGGCGGCCTCCCTGACGATGCCGTAGATTAGGTCGCGGATGCGGTTTGTGTTCTCCTCATAGTTGTCGGCGAAGTCGGTGACCGTCACCGAGTTCAGGTAATCGGGGGTCGGATAGGGCACGGTGGAAGTAAGCACGATTCCGTCCGGCATCCAGTAATCATAACCGAAGACCCTGTTGTCACAGCTGTAAGTGAGGGTCTCGTCGATGCCGATGTTGATGTCGGCGGCGCTGCCGAGTACGTCCCGGATATAATCGGCGGTCGAGAAAGGATCCCGGCCGGTGATAAACGAGGTCAAGGTCTCCCAGGCGTTTGCCAGGGTGTCGGTGACCATGTCCAGGCCCCGTAACAGGGCGTTGCCCAAGAAGTAATCGAACCATTTGGTGGAGATGTCGTCGACGGCGGAAAGCAGGGCCTGGCTGTAGAGCGCGTCGAGGTCGATGTATGCCATGCCGTTCTCGCCAGTGATGAAGGCCTTGGCGGGGTCGGTGTCGCCGATGATGAGCGTACCGTCGGCGTTATTGCGGAAGAACAGGGTCTCGACTGCACTGAGCGCGCTGCGGTAGGACTGTTCCGCGTCCTCGGCGGTGAGGATCTGGCTGGTGCCTTTGCTGCCGTCAGAGGTCAGCGCGCCGTAGCCGTTCAGCACCCGGTACTGGGCCAGGGACGAGAGCTCATACGTCATCAGTTGCGCCAGAAGAGACCCGCCGCCGCTGAGCGCCGCTTCGAACAGCGAACCCTGGGCAGCCGCCAGCGGCAGGCCGCAACTGCCGTCGGAGCAAAAAGCGAGCTCCGCATCCGCCCGGCCGGAGTCAGATACAAAAGAGGCAGTGATCGTCCCAGCGGCCTGGAGATAGACCGGCAGGCAGCCGTCGCCGCCGACGGTCAGGCCTTCGAGTTTCAACGTCTCGACGGTGAGTTTCACTTCATAACTGTGCAAATCAACATGCACCCCGCCATCCGCCAGCGGGAACTGGAATGCGAACCACTGCGCGGCCAGGGCCCGGAAGGCCTCCTCCCGGGGCCCCAGCGCCCCCAGGGTGCTGTCGGTGCTGACAGTGTGGAGAATTTCGCCGAGCCCCCGCTCTACGAAGCGGACGGTCGCGGTCTCTGCCAGGCCGATTGCGTCTATCTCGGTGCCGATGTGGGAATCGGCCTGTTCGGTCTCTTCCAGCTGCCCGGCAACGATGCCGTAGGCGGAGGCGACCACCAGGATGGTCACCGCCACGATGGCGAACGGCAGGCTGCCGCGGCGGTTCCGGTGCAGTCCATGGGTCATGGCCCGGCGTTCGCGGTTCGGCGGGATATAAGGGCGGGACTGCAGTTAACGGTGCAGTTATCATGACGACTGCCACAGGCTGTCCCACGGCTGTTAACCGTCGTGCGTGCGCTATTTAATAATAGGAAAGGTATTCCCAGCGTTAACATGAGCTCTACCACAACGGATTATGCGGCGGCCACCGGTCTGCCGAAGAAGACGCAGTCGATCTGCCCCGACTGCGGCAAACTTCTTGAGGCCACCGTCTACGAGAAAGACGGCAAGGTCATGATAGACAAGACCTGCCCGGAGCACGGCAAGTTCACCGATGTCTACTGGTCGGATGCCAAGCTCTATCTCAAAGCAGAGAAGTTCGCCAAGGACGGTATCGGCCTGAAGAACCCGATGGACAAGTCCCTGAAGCCCGGTGAGAACGTCCATATCATGGTAGACGGCGAGCGGGTCGACATGCTTTCTTGCACGGCCCTTGCCAACCTCGACCTGACCAACCGGTGCAACATGCACTGCCCGATATGCTTCGCCAACGCGAACGACGCCGGGTATGTGTACGAGCCGGAATACGACCAGGTCTGCAAGATGCTCGACTGTCTTCGTTCCGAGGAGCCGATCAAATGCACCGCAGTTCAGTTCGCGGGCGGCGAACCCACCGTGTACCCGCGGTTCGTCGATGTCATCAGGGCTGCCAAAGAACGTCACTTCGCCCAGGTCATGGTCGCCTCGAACGGTCTGAAGTTCGCCCACGACTACCAGTTCCTGAAGGATTCCGCGGCCGCCGGCCTGAACACCATCTACCTGCAGTTCGACGGCCTGACCGACGACATCTACCTGCGGTCCAGGGGCCGGAAGATGGTGGCTGTCAAGCAGGCGGTTATTGACAACTGCATCAAACTGCGCGACGAGACCGGCCACAGCCCGTCCATCGTGTTGGTCGTTACCGTCGTGCGCGGCATGAACGACAAGATCCTCGGCGATATCATCAGGTATGCCATGAAATACAGTCGGGTCGTCCGCGGGGTCAACCTGCAGCCGGTGTCCTTTACCGGCCGGATGACCAGAGAGGAGATCGACAAGGGCCGGATCACCCTGACCGATGTCGCGAAGGACATCAGCGAGCAGACAGGTTTCACGACCATGGACGACTGGTACCCGGTGCCGGTCGTAGCTGAGGTCTCGGACTACGCGTCCGTTATTCTGGGCCAGAACAAGGTCACCCTCACCGCTCACCCGCACTGCGGGCTGGCGACGTACCTGTTCATCCAGGATGACGGAAAGGTCGTGCCCTTCCCCCAGTTCATCGACATAGACAAGTTCGCCACCGGCCTGGGTGACATCGCCAAAAAGGCCGAAGATGCCGCCTTCAAGAAGCTTACCGTTCTTAAGGTCAAGAAACTCCTGGAGAACTGTCTGATCGAGAAGAACATGCCCAGCGGCATGAGCAAGGAAGAGTTCATCCACATGATCGTCAGTGTCATGAGCAACAAATCCAAGGAGACCCTGGCAAAGTTCTCGTGGAAGATGATGTACGTCGGCGCTATGCACTTCCAGGACTCGTTCAACTACGACGTCGAGCGGGTCAGAAGATGCGCCATTCACTACGTTACCCCGGACTGCAAGGTCATTCCGTTCTGCGCCTACAACAGCGGGCCCGAGATGCGGGTCGCGACCGAAAAGGAGTTCTCCGTTCCGGTGGAAGAATGGAAGAAGACCCATCAGACCGAGGCCAAATCCATCGCGGAAGCGCTCATCGTTCCCGAAGACCAGCGCGGCGAAGTGCCTGAGGACAAGAAGGAGTGAATACCATGATCGTGGACCAGAGCAAATGTCTTCACTGCGGCGGGTGCGTCGGCTCCTGCCCGCAGAATGCCATCTTCCTGAACGACTGCGTTCTTGAGTTCAGCAACAAATGCAACCGGTGCGGCCGCTGCGTAAAGCTCTGCCCCGTGGCTGCCCTTAGATTGGAGGCGAAATCATGAAGACCCTTACCTGTGACATCCTGGTCGTCGGCGGCGGACCCGGCGGTTCTATGGCTGCGAAGTTCTGCGCCCAGGGCGGTCTGGACACGCTGATGATCGAGAAGAAGGCCGAGATCGGCGCCCCGCTTCGGTGTGCCGAAGGCGTCTCGAAGAAATGGCTGGACGAGGTCGGCATCAAGCCCGACCCCGCCTGGATCCGGGCCAACATGAAAGGCGCGATCATAAAATCGCCGGACGGTACCTCTTTCCAGCTGGACGAGTCCAAGGCCGGTGCCGAGGTCGGTTACGTCCTCGAACGGCACCTGTTCGACAAGGCCCTCGCCCGGGATGCGGTCGAGGCCGGGGCACGGGTCATGCTCCGCACCTCCGCCATCGATGTCATCCGGGAGAACGGCAAGATCGTCGGTGTCAAGGCGGTCGAGATGGGCGATCCCATCGAGATCCGCTGCAAGTGCATTGTCGGTGCGGACGGATACGAATCCCAGATCGGGAGATGGGCCGGCATCGACACCAACCTCAAACTCAACGACATCGACTCCTGTCTGCAGTACCGGATGGTCAATGCGGAAATCGCCCCGGACTACTGCGAGTTCGTCATCGGAGACTCGGTCGCGCCCGGCGGCTATCTGTGGATATTCCCCAAGGGTAACGGCACCGCGAACGTCGGTATCGGCATCATCGGGACCAAGGCGAAGAACGGCGCGGCGAAGAAATATCTGGACAGGTTCATCGCCAACGACAAGCGGTTCGCGCACTCCCAGCCTCTGGAAGTCATGGGTGGTTTCGTATCCACCTGCCCCGGTCTGGACTGCGCCGTGGCCGACAATATCATCCTCGTCGGCGACGCTGCACGGGTCATCGATCCCATCACCGGCGGCGGCATCTGCCATGCCTGCCGGACCGGCATGTACGCCGGCAAGGTTCTGACCGAATGCGCCAAGACCGGCGACTTCTCCAAGAAAGCCCTGATGCCATACGAGAAGATGTGGCGGGACCGGATGGAGGATAAGCTCTATCGGAACTGGTACGCCAAGGAGCGGCTGGCCACGCTGGACGATGATACCATCAACAAGCTCGTCGAGCTGATCTCCACGGCCGACATCAAGGAGGTCAACGTCTATAACCTTCTGAAGGTCGTCAAGGAGAAGTTCCCGAAGGTCGTCGAAGGCTTCGAGGACCTGATCTGAAATCCTTCAGCGGGCCTTACGGCCCGTCTTATTTTTATTCTTGAAGATCAAGGAGAACGCAAAAGGATGCGGTTTTATCGCCTGCTGTCGACATTCTTCTTCTCGCCGTGATGGCCCCGACCCCGGTGCCGCTGCTTCTGGCCCGCTTCCCGGGTGGAGACGGTCACGCCCGGCACCCCGGTGTGGACGATATACGGGGTCCCGCCGTGGGCCAGGATGGCCTTGGCTACCTGCTGCGGCCGGTCGGTCAGCGCCACCATGCACCCGCCGCCGCCCGAGCCTGTGAGTTTGGCGCCGTACGAGTACGGCAGGGCCGCATCTACAAGCGAATTAAGCTCGGGGCAGGAGACGCCGAGAATAGACAGGAGCTTGTGGTCGTAGGTCATAAGTGCCCCGAGCTCGTCCAGATCCCCGGCCCGCAGAGCTCTCAGGCCGTCCCGGGTGACGTCACCGATCTCGTCGACGATCCCGGCGGCAAAGCTGTTGCTCTCGCGGTAGCGCCGGACCTTGTCGACCAGCGGGCCGGTGGCGGCCCGGATGCCGGTGTTGCCGAGGACGAAGGTCATCGGCGGTGTGTCGAAGCGGGAGACCTCCCAGGTCCGGTCCTCTTTGGAGATCGTCCAGAGCAGGTCCTCCTTCCGGTGCGGCATGTTGAGGGCTACGCCCCCGCCGGCGGCGGAGGTCGAGGTGTCCATGGGGCTGCCACGTCCCTGGGCATAATATTCGGCCTCGTAGGCGTCCTTAGCGACGGCAGCCCGGTCCAGCGGCTGGCCTTCCAAAGCCTGCAGCGCGGCGGCGAACGCCACCGAAAGGGCAGCAGAAGAGCCGAGGCCGGAGCCGGAGGGGATGTCGCTTTCCACATAGGCGGAGACCGGCTTGCCGCCGTGCAGGTCGTACAGGTAGCGCATGTGCGGACTGGTGTTGCGGTTCGACGCGGTCTGGCCGTTGACGCGGAATGCATCGGAATACCGCAGCCGGACCCTGAACCGCAGGTCGATGGCCAGAGTGAGCGATGGCTCGCCGTAGACGACGGCGTGTTCGCCGAGGATCACGAACTTGCTGGGGGCCGAGGCGGTGGCTTCGATCATTCAGTTCAGTCCATACCTGTGGAGCGTTTCCTTGATGGCATCGTTGGGCGTACGGCCTTCCAGTGCCGGCTGGGCAATGTCCCACCAGGCCTCTTCGAAGTCACCGAGGGCCCGTTTGAACTCCTCGTCGTCGTGATACTCTTCGCGTTTGACGGTCATCAGGGCCTTCTGTTCCTCTTTGAAGAGATCGACACCGAAGTGCTTGTTGGTGAGAGCCATGCCCAGAAAGATGTCGAAATCGGTCATCACGTCCGGTGTGTTGTCGGGGTCCTGGGAGTCGGCGAGCATGTCGAGCACGCCGCCGGCGGTGAGTTTGAAGACCATTTTGAGCCGTGCTTCCTCAGAGGGAAGATCCATGGCCTTGATCCTGTCCATCATGTCCTGATACCAGAGGTCGCTGAGAGCAGAGACCCGGCGGGGGTTGTTCCCATAGACGTATTCTAACTCTTTTTGCTCTTCGGAGTCATCACCATCGCTGTCCTCGCCGCTGAAGAGGTCGGCGTTGGGGTCCAGTTCGCCGTTCACAGGCCCTGCCCCCGGAGCTGTTTCATGGTAGAAGCCAGAATGTCCATTCCGGTATTGATCTTTTCTTCGCTGGCGGCGTAGGAGAACCGCAGGTGTTTTTCACCGTAACCGCCGAATGCCGAGCCCGGGGTACAGATGAGCCCGTTCTTAGCAAGCCGGTTGGCCAGTTCCTGCGAGGACATCTTCAGGTCGAACGAAGGAAAAGCGTAGAACGCGCCCCGCGGCGGCATCAGGTGCATGCCGTCGATCTCATTGATCCGCTTGGTGATGAGGTCCCGCCGGGCCCGGAAGACCTGCCGGGCGCGGTCCAGGTACGGATCGATCCCGGGAAGGGCGGCGAGCACGCCGTACATCGCCGGCATGTTGGGGCTGGCGCAGACGTGATACTGCATTTTGATGAGCGCTTCCATACATTCAGGGTTGGCAGCGATGAAGCCCATCCGCCAGCCGGTCACGGCCATCATCTTGGAGAAACCGTTGACGACCAGCGCGCGGTCCAGGTAAGGCAGGAACGATTCGTGCTTGCCCTCGTAGATAAACTCACAGTAGACCTCGTCGGCCAGGATCATGATGTGGCGGTCGGCGGCCAGGTCTGCCAGGGCGTCCCGGATCTCTTTGGTGATTACTCCGCCGGTAGGATTGGTCGGGGTGTTAACAATGATCATCTTGGTGCGCGGCGTGATTTTCGCCTGGATATCCTCCAGATCGGGCTGGAAATCACCTTCGGTCAGGCGGTATTCGACCGGTATGCCGCCTGCCAGCTTGGCGTGGGGCGCGTAGATGACAAAACCGGGGCTGGGTACCAGAACCTCGTCGCCGGGGTCGACGAAAGACTGCGTGGCCTCCAGAAGAGCGGTGGAGCCGCTGGGAGTGATGATAATGTTCTGGCCGGTGAGCGGGCCGAAGCGGGAGAAGCGCTCGGCGACGGCATTCCGGAGTTCGGGGATGCCGGCAGTCGGTGCGTACTTGTTCTTGCCGGCCCGGGAGGCCTCGCACATGCCGTCAATGGCCGCCTGCGGTGGCGCCAGATCGGGCTCGCCGAGGCCAAGGTTAATAGATCCCGGACCTGCCAGGTCGAACATCTTACGGATGCCGGACATCGGAATGGCCGCCAGACGGTCGGATGTCTTCATGTTCATGCGGCCGAGATAGGGAAAGCCCGTTATATTCATTTAGTCGCGCGAGAGCCGGTTGACGGTCAATCGTTTAATACCGTCGCTGTCCTAAGGGTAGTACATGGCTTTCCGTTGCGGCCCGTCCGGGCTGTTATGTCTTATCGTCGGAACCGTGCTCGCGGTTCTGTCCACGCTGACGTACACCGGCATCACAGCCCTGCCCGCACTCGGAACGGAGCGGTTCATTGAACTCGCCTATCTGCTTATGGTGGTCGGCATCGTTCTCATACTGGTCGACCGGCGGCTGATGCGTCGGGATACCGAGGACCTGGAGCTGACGACCGCTTGCCGGGAAATGTGCGGAAAGGTCGATACGGACGGATATACGATTGACTTGGCGGTGCTGACCGCGCCGGGGAAAAAGAAAAACAAGCATCCGGAGTTGTCTCCGCAGGCGGAGACCTTAGACGCCCGGACCGTCGGGCCGAACGGTTTCGTCGGGGTGTTGTTCCCGCCGGCCGATCCGCATGCGGAATCGGTCCTCTACCGGAAAGAACTGGGTACGGCGACCGACGGCTATCTGGTGGCTCTGTGTCTCCGTACCGATCTACCGGCCGAGGAGCCGGCACTGCTGTACCTGTGTAACAAGCCTATGAGGCAGGAACAATGACTGCGGGCCGGGCTCTAAACGCGCCAATGCTGTACTATCTTTTCGATTCGGTGAACATGCACCGGTGGAACGACCACCTGCGGCCACTGGACTTGACCGAGCTCGACAAACAGGCCCACAAGGCGGCCATTGCCTGGGTGCTCGGGCGGTATGAGGAGGATGCCGGCAATGTCATGGATTGGTCCCGGATCATCGAGCATACACTGTTCTCATTCCTGCAGCGGGTGGCGTTGACCGACCTTAAACCGCAGATTTTCCATCGGATCGTTGCGGAGAAGGAACCCGAAGTCAACACCTATGTGTTGCAGGCCTTCGACCGGGCTGTACCGGTGACCGACGCTGCCTTCCGCCGGCGGTTTGAAGAGTACCTGAACGGGCCGAAAGACACCCGGGAGGACGCGGTTATCCGCGCCGCCCACTACCTGGCGACCCGCTGGGAATTCAACGTCATCTACGACGCCAACCGTTCGCTCTACGGCATCGAAGACACCCGCCGGGAGATTGACGAGCAGATCGAGCAGCATGCAGATCTGGCCGGGGTTCGGCAGCTCATGGCCGACAAGCGCTCGTTCGATTTCGTCGACGTGTTCGGCCAACTGCGGTTCCAGCAGCGCTGGGCCCGCACCCCGCGGATCCCGAACACCACTGTACTCGGGCACTCGCTGCTGGTGGCGGACATGGCCTACCTGAATGACCTCGATCACGGTATCGCCGGTTCCGAACTGTACAACGATTTCTACAGCGGACTCTACCACGATCTGCCCGAAGTCCTGACCAAGGACGTCATCTCGCCGGTCAAAGTGCACGTGAACGGTCTCCCGGCTCTGCTTGAAGGTGTGGAGCACGAACTGATGGAGAAGCGGATCATGCCGCTGATCCCGGAGGGCTGGCGGGACGACCTGCGGTTCATGTCCTACGAGCCGTTCGAGGATACAGACGGCACCCGCAGACACCGCTGGGGCCGGGCGGTCAAGGCCTGCGACCTGCTCAGTGCCTGGATGGAAGCTCATATCTCCATCTGCTACGGCGTGTCCTCGCAGGGGCTGCGGGACGGTGAACAGGACATCCGGCGGAAACTGCTTCAGCCGAACGGCTTCGGCGACTGTATCGGTGCGGCCGAGATTCTCCGCGAGTTTGACGGGATGAAAATCTGAGCTGCGGTGCCTTTCCCCCGGTGAATTACAGACCTCCTGTCACTTATTTATACCCGAATAAGATACGCAGTGTCATTAATTTGGAGAGAAAGTAAAATGTCCGACATCGCAGTGGTCTACTACTCCCGTGCCGGGGAGAACTGTTACAGCGGCGCCATTCGGAATGTTGCCGTCGGCAATACCGAGGTTGTCGTCGGGTATGTCCGCGATCTGACCGGTGCCGACCTGTTCAAGCTCGAGACGGTGGAAAAATACCCGGTCAACTATACCCAGTGCACCGACCGGGCCAAGGCCGAACTGCACGCCAACGCCAGGCCGGCCCTGCAGAGCCTGCCGCACGTCACCGCCTACCAGACCGTCATCCTGGCCTTCCCCAACTGGTGGGGCACGGCGCCCATGGCGGTCCGCACCTTCCTGGACGCCCAGACGCTGGCCGGGAAGAAGGTCCTGCTGCTCTGCACCAATGAAGGCGGCGGGATGGGTTCCAGTGAGCGGGACCTGAAGCAGGCCTGCCCCGAAGCATCGTTCGGACCGTCCCTTGAAATCCGCGGCGGAGCAGTGACCGGAGCAAAAGACAAGGTGGAGCGCTGGCTGAAAAAGGCCCGGTTGCTCTGAAATATAAAAAAAATAATATCCGGGCGGAACGCGGAGTCCCGTCCGGCAAAGGGTTTTTCACTCTTTTTTGGCCGCGCTCTGACCGACAATGTGCTTCGGCGGAACGATTGTTTCCTGACCGCCCATGTAAGGCCGCAGAACCTCGGGTATCGTGACCGAGCCGTCGGCGTTCTGATAGTTCTCGAGAATAGCCACCATCGTCCGGGGCAGCGCCAGACCGGAGCCGTTGAGGGTGTGCACGTACTCGCTCTTCAGATGGGGTGCGGGCCGGTACTTGATCTTTGCGCGCCGAGCCTGGAAGTCCAGGAAGTTGGAGCACGAGGAGGCCTCGAGCCACTTCTGATGGGCGGGAGCCCACAGTTCTAAGTCGAAGCACTTACTGCACGAGAAGCTCATGTCACCGGTGCAGAGCAGGAGCACATGGTAGGGTAGTTTGAGCCCCCGGATGAGCTCTTCGGCGTCGTGCCGGAGCTCTTCCAGTGCCTGATATGAGGTAGACGGTTCGACGAAGCGGACCATCTCGACCTTGTTGAACTCATGGACCCGGATGATGCCGTTGGTGTCGGCGTGTTTGCCGACCTCCCGCCGAAACGAGGGCAGGTAGGCGGTCAGTTTGATCGGCAGGTCCTCTTTCGAGAGAATCTCGCCGTTGAGCAGGTTGGTTACCGGGACCTCGGCGGTCGGGTTCAGCCACATCTCATCTTTCTCAAGGCAGTACATGTCGTCCTTTAGGTTAGGGTATTGGCCGGTGCCGATGACCGCGGTCTTGTTCACGACGACCGGCGGGAAAACTTCCCGGTAGCCCTGCTTGGCATGCATGTCCAGGAAATAGTTGATCAGCGCGCGCTCGAGGCGGGCACCGTCGCCTTTCAGGCAGTAGAATCCGGAACCGGCGACCTTGACAGCCCGGTCGAAGTCGATGATGTCCAGATCCCGGATGAGCTGGGAGTGGTCCTTGATCGGGAAGTCGAACTCCCGTTTCTCGCCCCACTCGTATTGCACGACGTTCTCGGTGTCGTCCTTGCCCAGAGGCACGGACGCGTCGGGGATGTTCGGGATATTGAGCAGGCAATCCGTCCGGATACCCTCTAGTTCCTCCATCTGTCTGTCATTAGCGGAGATCTTGTCGCCGACCGTCCGCATCTCCTTAATCTGCCGATCCTTTTCAGGGCCCTTCGGCAATTTGGCGATGCCCATCGATACCTGGTTCCGGGTCTTCCGGAGCTGGTTGTTCTCGTTGGTCAGCTGGCGCCATTCGTTGTCGGCCTGTATCAGCCGGTCCAGGATCGCTGGGTCTTTGTTCCGGTGGACCAACATGGTCCTGATCTTCTCGGGGTCGGCCCGAATCACATCGATATCAAGCATAATCAATCACCAAACGGCTCTCAGAACTTTTTCTGGCAGAGTGATTCCCACGTCCGCCGGTCTGTGAGGACAATGACCCCGCCCCTCACGTCGACCGCGACGCTCTCGGTCGCGGTTGCAATCTGCGCCGCGGCGTCGGATACGTCCAGGTCGCTGTTATTGAGTACTTTCACTTTGATCAGCCGCCGGTTCTTCAGCTGTTGGCGGATCTCCTCCAGCAGCTGGTCGCCCAGGCCGTCTTTGCCCACACGCACGGTGGCGTCTATCGACGCCGCCCGCCGCATGAGCTCTTTCTTGGCTTCCCTGTCAGTCATGATTCTTTTGCTCCTTGAGATACGGCCTGCGCCGAACGGCGCCGCACTCCCGACAGCCGCAGACCACTTTGTGCCCAGTCAGTCTGACCGTGCAGTTGAGTCCCGGTATCAGGGGGAGGAGGCAGCGGCGGCAGTAACGGAAATCGGGCGGCAGGGAGACCTGGGCCTTCATGCCGATCGTCCGTGCCAGCCCGACATAACGCCGGGCCCGGTCGCCGCGTCCCGCCCGAACGGCCTCCTGGGACAGGCGGAGCAGCGTTTCGACACGCGCGGTCCCGATGTCCCTGACCGCATTGCGGGAGAGATGCCTCTTGGCCATGATAGTCGGCACATCAAGCGCCGTTTCATATAAAGGTTCTCGTGCGTGCGATGAGAATACCCGCCGCCGCGGCCGGACAAAACCGCCGGCCGCAGAGCCAGCAGTTCCCCTGTACAGAAAACCCGAGGGATAACAGTTAAATCCTACCTGATTATGGGGAAGGACTGTTCGTTTAAGGGCGGGCAATAGCCTTAATATAGTAATTGGGGTTTGTCGCTCTCTATTAACAATCACAGGTGGCAGTCATGGTAAGAAAGCCAGCATCGATGTACAGAAGGATCACCGGACAGGCCTATACTCGGCGCGAGTATATGGGCGGTGTCCCGGCGGTCAGGATCAGCCAGTTTGACATGGGCAACCTTCAGAAAGAGGACGAGTTCCCCGTTATCCTTACGCTCCGCGTGAAAGGACGGGTCCAGGTCCGGCACACCGCTATCGAGGCCGGCCGTATCGCTGCCAACCGGGTGCTTACCGGCGTAGGCACTTCCGCCTATCATCTGAAAGTCCGGGTCTACCCCCACGTCGTGCTCCGCGAGAACAAACTCGCGACCGGCGCAGGTGCGGACCGTGTTTCGTCCGGTATGCGCCGGGCCTTCGGCAAGACCGTCGGCACCGCGGCGCGGGTGGAATGCAATCAGGCCATCTACACCGTTTACGTCAATGCCGACAAGGTCGCTCAAGCCAAGGACGCGCTCTGGAGAGCTTCCATGAAGATCCCGAGCCCGTGCTACATCGACGTCGAAAAAGGCCAGGAACTCATTCACTGATGCAGTTCGATCTTCAGATCGATACCATCGAAAGCTGGATCCGCGGTCGGGGTTTTACCTCGGTCGCCCTCCAGTTGCCGGAAGGCCTGAAGCTCCGCGCCGCTGAGCTTTCAGACCGGATTTTCCGTGATACCGGCGCGGAAGCAGTTGTCTTGGGTTACCCTTGTTACGGGGCCTGCGATCTTTTCATCCATTACAAACGCTACGCTCAGGGGCTTGTTCATTTTGGGCATTCGCCGATCCCCAACCTGCCTCAGGATCCCGACGTGCTGTATGTGGAGGCCCGGGCGAAGGTCAGTATCGACGGTCCGCTGCAGGCCGTATTGGACAAAATGCCGGCCCGCGTGGGGCTGCTGGCCTCGGTGCAGTACATCGGACTGCTGCCGCGGGCCAAAGAGCTTATCGAGGCTTCCGGCCGCACCGCGGTCATCGGAAAAGGGGACAACCGGCTGTGCTATCCCGGCCAGGTGCTGGGCTGCGACTGCTCTGCCGCGCTGGCTGAGGAGCCGGTCGTGGACGGCTTCCTGTTCCTCGGCGAGGGTGACTTCCACCCGCTGGCGGCCGCGTTCGGTGTGAAGAAGCCGCTGCTGGTGTTCAACCCGGTCATCGGTGAGCTGCGGAATGTGGACGGTGTCCGCGACCGCATCCTGCGGCGGCGGTTCGCCGCCATCGAGGCCGCGCGGAACGCACAGTCGTTCCTAGTCATAGTCTGCAGTAAGGTCGGTCAGTATCGGCCGGAGGCCGCCGACCGGATCGAAAGACAGTTACGGGCGGCCGGCAAGCAGGTCACACGGCTGGTGACCGATGAACTTTCGCCGGCGGCGCTGCTGCCGTACAGGGTCGACGCCTATGTTAGTACGGCCTGCCCGCGGATCGCTATGGATGATGCCGCGTGCTATGTGCATCCGATGCTGACGGTCCCGGAGGCCGAGACCGTGCTCGGGTTGCGCACCTGGGACGATTACGTCTTCGACAGCATCTCGTGAATGTTTCGTACCGTTCCGAAAAATCGATGATCGGTTATTGTAACCGATAAACGGAAACGGCTGCAACCAGTACGAATTGGTTTCCCAAGGTTATGTACAGTGTTCTGGAAAGTCTGAACAAACATCATCCGGACAGTCCGGGTTCCGGCGATACGAGAAAGACGGAAGGGTGTTCTTCGTTCTGCATGTTCTCTTTTCAGCCGTAAATAAAGGTTATATAATCCGGCGGACTGAGCAGATTCATGTTTACGTCCGAGGCCCTGATGAACGGTCCGTTCCCCGATGTTAAGGTCGGCATCGGCTGTGCTCCCGACTCCAAATACGTCGAGACCAGTGTCCGTGCGATGAACAACCCCAACATTGTGATCTATCGTGATCCGGAAAAGCTCGCCAAAGATCTGGCCGACGGCACCATCGCCGCTGCCGTCCGCGGCGACATGTCTGCCTCGAAACTTCTGCCGCTGGTCCGGACCGCGCTCGGCCTGCCGGTCCTGGAACGGTTGGTCATCATGGAGCACCGCAACAAGATTATCTTCAGCGCCCCGGTCGGCATTGACGAGGGCTGGACAGTCGACCAGAAGGTCGATATGGCCGTGCGTTCGGTCGCCCTGATGAAGAAACTCGGCGTCAATCCCATCCGCATTGCGGTCATGTCCGGCGGTCGCTGTGAGGACTACGGCCGGAACCAGGTAGTGGACCAGACCATCCGCGATGCTCGCGAGGTCGTTAAACAGCTGACTGCCAGGGGCTATGACGCCTACCATTCTCAGATTCTTATAGAGGACGCAGTGGAACAGGCCGACCTGATCATTGCGCCCGACGGCATCGCCGGAAACCTGATCTTCCGGGTCATGCACTTCATCGGCGGCGAGCCCGCGCTGGGCGCCCCGCTCATCAACGCCGGGAAGGTCTTTGTGGACACCTCCCGGGTCAAGACGGACTTCACCGACTCGCTGGCGCTCGCGCTGAAGCTGACCGAGGTGGAATGATGGTCTCCTCCGTTATCGAGATCGACGGCGCCCACTCGGGCATCCGTTTCTCCGCCTGTCATTTCATACCGCATCACGAGAAGTGTTCCCGGCTGCACGGTCACGGCTACATCGTCCACCTCCGGTTGAAGGGCGAGATCGGCCCGAACGGCATGGTCATGGACTTTGTAGCGCTCAAGAAGAAGCTCAAAGAGCTCACTGCCGGCATGGACCACATGATCCTGTTGCCCGCCCGTTCCGACATCGTGAAGATCCGCATCGAAGGCGAGTCGGTGTACGTGGACTCCTGCGGCAAGCAGTACATGTTCCCCAAGATGGATGTCGTCATGCTTGACGTGCCCACGACCACCGCCGAAGAGATGGCCAAGCTCATGACCGAGCGGATGGTGGCCGAGTGCGAGCTTCCGCCGAACGTCACCAGTCTGGCCGTCGGTCTGGACGAGGAACGGGGTCAGACCGCATGGTATGAGGTGATTCTCCATGCCTAAGGCGGTCGTGCTGCTGTCGGGCGGTCTGGACTCCACTACCACCCTGGCGCAGGCCCTTGCGGACGGCTGTGAGGTCACCGCGCTGAGCTTCCGCTACGGCCAGCGCCACGTGAAGGAGCTGGTCTCGGCCGAGAACGTGTGCAAGCATTACGGTGTGGCGCACGTGGTTGTCAACATGGACCTTTCATCATTCCGTTCGGCACTGACCCGTAAGGATATCGCCGTGCCGGAGAACCGGCCGGGCAAGCTCGACAAAGAGATTCCGATCACATACGTTCCCGCCCGGAACATCGTGTTCCTGAGCGTAGCCGCCGGTCTCTGTGAGTCGATCGGCGCCGACCGGATCTATCTCGGCGTCAACGACGTCGACTATTCCGGCTATCCGGACTGCCGGCCGGAATTCCTGGAGCAGTTCCAGAAGACGCTGGCCGTAGGTACCAAGGCCGGGGTCGAAGGTCACCCGATCAGGATTGTGGCCCCGATCCTGCGCTGCTCCAAGGCCGACATAGTACGCTTGGGCAAGAAGCTCGGCGCCCCGCTGGAGCTGACCTGGTCCTGCTATGAAGGCGGGGAAAAGGCCTGCGGCCGCTGCGATTCCTGCCGGCTGCGGTTGGAAGGCTTCCGTGAGGCCGGTTACAAGGACGAGATTCCGTATGAGGACGGTGTGCAGCAATGAAAGTCGTAGAATATTTCGCGTCTCTCCAGGGCGAGGGCATTACGATCGGCCTCCAAACCTACTTCGTTCGGACCGCCGGCTGCAACCTCCATTGTTCCTGGTGCGACACCAAGTATGCCCAGCGGCCGGAAGACGGCCGGGAGATGTCCGTCGATCAGGTCATGGACATCATCGGCGACGCGCACAGCGTCTGCGTGACCGGCGGCGAACCGCTGGAACAGCCGGACACTCCCGAATTGCTGCGGCGGCTGGTGGCGGCCGGCAAGACCGTGGTCCTTGAGACCAACGGCTCCAAGGACCTGTCGGCAGTACCCGACAGCAACCGGATCGTCATCAGCATGGATATTAAGTGCCCGTCATCCGGGATGCAGGACCGCATGTACCTGCCGAACCTGGAGGTGCTGACCAGGAAGGATCAACTGAAGTTCATCATCGCCGACCACATCGACCTGAACTACGCCGAGCGGTTTCTGCGGGAGCACCCGGTGCATACCAACGTGATCTTCAGTCCGGTGGGCGGCGTAGACCTCAAAATGCTGGCCGAAGAGGTCGTCAGCCGGCGGCTGGATGTCCGTGTGCTGCCGCAGCTCCACAAGATCATCTGGGGCGAAAAGAAGGGGTGCTGACCCCCTTCTTAAACGGTTTTCTCTTTTTTCCGACTGCGGTCGAATCAATCATCTTTAACCGACTTCAATCAAGTCAAATCTTAAGATCTGCGTGTTTTCAGTATGTTTTCCGATCAGTGTAAGCGTTTAACTGATTTCACCAATTGATGTGAGGATAATTATCAGCAGTAATCAAATCGATAAATGTGTAGTCGAAATCAACCGGTGAACGAGTCACATTTCAAAGAAAGAAATACGGGGAGCTGTCAAAATGGAAAAAGAACCACGGCGGCAGATCGCTCTGCGGATCAAAGGGAGCACCGTCACCTCCCGTTTACATGACAGGGTTCTTATAAACAGGAAAGGCTGGAAAATGAAACGGTGAAACCGGGCCTTTCAGGCCCGGTCCTTGAACTTGGCTTCGAGGGCCAGCCGGTCGCGGAAAGAGGTAACGACCTCTTCTACGGTGCCGTCTACATCTGCAACGACACGGATCCCGGCGTCGTTCAGAATCTTTGTGCCGTGCGTGCCGATTCCGCCAACCAACACTGCGCCGACACCGAGGCCGGTGATGGCCTGGGCCACCTTGTAACCCGCTCCGTCGCCCCGAGCATACTCGTTCTCGACGACGGTGAAGTCGAGTGAGTCTGTGTCCACGAGCAGGAAGTACGGAGCGTGGCCGAAGTCGTCGGCTACGTAGGAACCGAGGGTGTCGCCCTCGGCCGTGACCGCGACCTTCATTGCTTCCCTTCTTTCTCGGTCGGGTCTTTCAGGCGAGTGGCGGTGTCGCTCTCGACGGTCTTAACAATCTTCGCAGCGATGGCCTCAAAGGCCTCGGCCGACTTGGATTTGGGGTCCTGGAGAACGATCGGCATGCCCTCGTCGCTGGAGGAGACCACGCCAGCTTCCAGCGGCACCTTGCCGAGGAACTGGATATTCATGTCTTTCGCAGTGGCCTCGCCGCCGCCGGACTTGAAGATGTCCGTGACCTCACCGCACTTAGGACAGACGAAGCCGCTCATGTTCTCGATAAGTCCGATGACCGGGATGTGCACTTCGGCCGCGAAAGTGACGGATTTCCGGGAGTCCAGCAGAGAAACGTCCTGCGGGGTGGTGACGATGACCGCGCCGTCGGCCTTCGGGATGAGCTGCGCAATGGACAGCGCTTCGTCGCCGGTGCCAGGCGGCATGTCGATGACCAGGAAGTCCAGTTCGCCCCAGTTGACATCTTCGATGAACTGCCGCACAGCACCCATCTTGACGGGGCCCCGCCACAGGACGGCGGAGTCCTTGTCAGGAAGCAGAAAGGCCATGGACATGAGCTTAAGGGAAGGCGGGACCATGACCGGAATGAGCTTGTCCTGTTCGACGGTGAGCCGGGCATCCTCCACGTGGAACATCTTGGGGATATTAGGTCCGGTGATGTCCAGGTCCATGATGCCGGTCTGATAGCCGTCCATGGCGAGGGTCTCGGCCAGGTTGGAGGCGACGGTCGACTTGCCTACGCCGCCTTTGCCACTGAGCACAATCACGACGTGTTTGATCTTCGAGAGACTGTTCTGGAGTTTCGTATCCTCTTCGATCTGTTCGGCGCTGATCGGTTTTGCCATATATGTTACACCTGATTGGACAGGGAATCGGACGCACGTAATAAAGGGTTATCGCCGGTACCGCCGGCCGACCGTGTCAAACTAGTCTGGGTTAGCAGTCGTTCAAAGGCCGGAGAGAAAGGCCGGAGCTCCTCCGGATAACAGGACCACCGTCTCCGCCAGGAGAAGGCGTAGCCGGCGACTGGCTATGCTGGCCGCGATATCCGTGTAAGCGGTCAGGCGGAGATTCGATACTGCGTAATGTCAAGCGCTACCGCTGTCAAGTGATCGGAGTGGCATTCACGATTTCGTAATTGCCATATGAGCGCCGTCACGAAGGCCGGAAATGATTTTGCGTTATGACACGGTCGGCGCCGGTTCACGGCCTTCAAGGACCTTAAGGTCCTCTGGCGGCGGTCCCCGAGACGGTCGGACTTTTAAGTCATCGGTTATTTAACCGAAGCACTCGGAAGACTAGTCGACACACTGTTTTTCCGGAACGCAGAAGAAGACCGCAGATGCGATAAACAGTACTGCCGGAATTATTTTTGACGTTATGCTGTTGAATTGCAGAAGGTAGCAGGGTTTCTGCGGTACCTTGGCAAAAACTCATTAGCTGTCATTGTCATGATCAGGGTATGCCTATCGGAGACCCGCACGGGGCAAAAGATTTCGAGTACACGACGGAGGGGCTGCCGGAGTCCCTGTTCATGGCGGCGGTGCCGGTCCGGGACCCGCTGAAAGCGGTAGTCTTCTATCGGGATGTGCTGCACATGCCGCCGCTGTACGCCGGTCCGGAGGAGGCGGTGGTGCGGAGGGGTTCCGCTACGCTGCGGCTGTACCGCTCCGATAAAGTGGGTATCAACACCGGCATCTACCTCGGCGTCTACGACCCGTATACTTTCCACCGCCGGCTGATCGACGAGGGCGTCCAGTTCCTGATGGACCCCAAAAAGACACCGATGGGGGTTGTCACCTCTTTCTTTGACGGTGACCGCAACATCCTCTACGTCATCGAACGCGGGGCGGTGCCCTGCAAAGAGGTTAAGGAGAAGACAGGAGATGGGTCTGCATGAAGATTCTGGCCATCAACGGCAGTCCGCGGCTGATTGGGAATACCACCAATATCGTCGGCGACTTCCTGGACCGGCTCAACCGGGACGGCTTCGAGACCGAACAGGAGCAGATTTACGGCTATGACCTGGAGCCCTGCAACGACTGCCGGACCTGCGAGATGCGCGGTGACGGCCGCTGTATCAACGAAGAGGACGGTTTCAATGATACCCTGGACAAACTGCGGCAGGCGGACGGTATCGTCTTGGCGGCCCCGGCTTACCAGGGGACCACACCGTGCGTGATGCGCAATTTTCTCGAACGGGCGGGGCTTGTGCTGTCGGTGAGCGACAAAGGCCTGCGCGGCAAGGTCGGTTGCGCGCTCACAGTGTGTGCGCACGACGGCGGCGACACCGCTTACGCCGAACTCATCCGCTGGATGATGCAAGCGCAGATGGTCGTCGTAGGAGCGGCCCCGGCCCCAGTGTTCCGGGCTCTGAACTCGCCCCAGTATGCCGAAGACAAGGATGCAGTAAAAGGGATGGACAACCTGGCGGAGAACTTCTCCTGGGCAGTCAGGAACCTTGCCGACAAAAGGGAACGGTGAACGGTCCGGCCGGGTCTTCGGACCCGGACCGGCGATTCTTTCATTACAGTTTATTCAGAAGAAGTAGAAGCCGCAGTTCTCCGCTATGGAGATCTTGGCGACCGCTTCCATACGGTCTAGCGGGCCGGAGTACCGGCGCACGGCCATTTTGCTGTCGGCAGTCAGGGCCGGCCGCAGCATCGTTATTTCTTTAAGGAGGGCGGCGGCGTCCTGCGGCGTCAGCCGCTTGGCGCTCTTAGCCAGTTCCGGAACGGATGCCGTGAGCGGGCAACCGGCCTTCTGAGCGATCGCCGGCAGCTGGCTGTTGTCGGGGCCGAAGGCACCGAGACAGCCGCGGCCTTTGTCCCATGACAGTGGACAGTCGGTGCACATGGCGTTCATGTCGTCGAAGGAGACCTCGTCCCAGGCGGTGACCCGGTCGTCCTTGTCCGCGGCCTTAAGGGCCTCGGCGCACTGGGTGTCGTTCAGACTGTCCAGGCGGACCCAACCGGTGGGGATGCTTTTAGCCAGAGGCCTCAGCAGGGCAACGTCCTCATCCTTCTTCAGTTTCTCCATGTATATAGCATCCGATTCCGCGTTGATCCGGTTCCGCTTCATCAGTGCCTCCAGGTCGCCGGAGGCCTTCTGGGCGTCCTCCAGCGAGACCTTCTCGTCCTTCTCGCCGTACTGGGCAAGCAGGTTGTCCGCCGGTACCTTGACCCGCAAAACTTTCAGTTTGAGCTCACGGCAAGGTGCTTTGGCGCATTCGGTCTCGCAGATTCCGATGTTGATTCCCATGACTGTACGGACAGAATCCCCTCGATATTACCTTATGCCCTGATATTTCCCGCCGCGAAAGCCAAACTATGAATGAGGGCACATCTATGGCCGGTCAACATGGCAGACATCAGAATCCGCAAGCGGAAGAGGCTCAGAAGTAAAGAGGTCAAAGTGCTCGCCGACACGCTCAGTGCCGCTCTCGGTGTTCCCGTTTTTGGGGAAGACCAGCCGGTCGACCAGGCCGAGAGCACCGATTTCGACCTGCTGTTCGTCGGCAACGACATCCTCGGTCTGGTACTCGACGGCAAGCCGTTCCTGACCGTCCGGGGCATCCTGAGGTACCGGCCGGTAAAGCGGTTTGTGACCGTGGATATGGGCGCGGTGCCGTTCCTCACGAACGGTGCCGACTGTATGGGCCCCGGCATTGTGGACGCCGATCCCGATATCCAGCAGGGAGACTTGGTCTGGGTGCGCGATGTGAAGAACCTGCAGCCGCTGGCTGTCGGGATCTCCCGGCGTTCCGGTGCCGACCTGAAGGCCAAGCAGTCCGGCAAAGCGATCAAGACGATTCACAATGTGGGCGACAAACTCTGGAAGGCCGGTGAGTGAGTGGCCGCCGGCGTTAAGACGGTGCACGACCCGCTGCACGGCGGCGTCCGGGTGGACGGGTTCTTCCTGGACCTTCTGAACCGCCACGAGATGCAGCGCCTGCGCGGCGTGAAGCAGTTGGGGTCGGCCAATCTGGTCTTCCCCGGTGCCAACCACACCCGCTTCGAGCACTGTCTGGGCACCTATGCCCTTGCCGGGCGGATGGCCGAGGCCATCGGACTGAACGAGGAGGACACGCTAGCCGTCCGCACGGCCGGCCTGCTGCACGACATATGCCACGGGCCGTTCTCCCATTCTACCGAGGAGATTATGGAGGACCGCACCGGTCTGGACCACATGGAACTGGCCCGTCGGCTCATCAAAGGACAGGTTCGTACCTACCAGGGGCGGGACGAAGACCTTTTCGGCGGCAGCGATTCCATTGCCGAGGTCATCGCGGCCCACGGGGTTGACCCCGACGAGGTCTGCGACCTCATTGCCTATCCGACGACGACGCCCAAGGAGGCCAACCAGTTGGACCTGGACGGCAACGTCTCCTATTTCCCTTCCAAGGACTACATCCATCAGATCATTCACGGGCCGGTGGATGCCGACCAGATGGATTATCTGGTCCGCGATGCTCACTACACCGGCGTAGCTATGGGCAACATCGATATCGACCGGCTGTTGGACACTATGCGTGTCGTGAATGACTGTATTGTCATCGCCCGCAGCGGAGCCCCGGCGGCCGAGGGTCTCATGGTCTCCCGGGCACTGATGTACTCCTCAGTCTATTATCACCAGACTGTCCGGATTATCAAGTGCATGCTTACGAAGGCGGTCGAGGCCGCGGACCTGGACCTGCAGGAGATTTACCTGTGGGACGATGCCGATCTGACCGCGGCGCTCATTGCCAAGGGCGGGGTGCCGTCGTACCTGGTGAGGTGTCTGCAGAACCGGGTACTGTACAAGAAGGCAGTGTCTGTGCTGAGCAGCGATACCTCCAACGACCTGGCAGCGTTCCTGGCCCGTAATTCCTCCTATCGGAAGCGGCAGGAACTGGAGCAGGAGATCGCCGACAAGGCCGGCGTTGAACTGTGGCAGGTCTCGGTCGAGACACCGTCGCCCTCGACCCTGCTCTCGAAGATCAAGATCGGCAAGACGGATGTTTCGATCCTGGATCCGGACGGTAAAGTCCGGTCCCTGGTCCGGTCGTCGCCGATTGCCAGGGCCCTGCAGTCGCGGGATGCCTTCGGCTGGTCGCTGGTGGTCTCCTGTCCGGCATCGTGCCGGGACGCGGTAACCGTCGCAGCTAAAAAAGTGCTCAGCCTTTGACAACGCCCACCGGGGTGAGCTTCGCGACCTTGGCCGTCAGACCGGCCGCGCAGACGACCTCGATGATTTCATTGACATCCTTGTAAGCGGCCGGCGCCTCCTCGAGCACACCGTCGTCCGAGCCCGCCCGCAGATAGATGCCTCCGTCGGCCATCTTCTGTTTGACCTGGGCCAAGTTCAGCGTCTCGATGGCGGTCTTCCGGGACATCTGCCGGCCGGCGCCGTGGCAGGAGGACCCGAAGGTCTGTTCCATAGCGCCCTTCCGGCCGGCCAGCACATAGGTGCCGGTAGACATGTCGCCGGGGATAAGCACCGGTTGGCCGTAGTCGCGGTAGCACATGGTAATTTCGCTCCGGCCGGGTGCGAAGGCGCGGGTGGCGCCCTTCCGGTGGACCAGCACGTCCTGGCTGTGGCCCTCGACGGTGTGACGCTCCTTCTTGGCGATGTTATGCGCCACGTCATAGACGACGTCCATGCCCAGATTCTCCGCCGGTTCGTGCAGGACCTGTTCGAAGGCCTTCCGGGCCCAGTGAGTGATCATCTGCCGGTTGGCCCAGGCATAGTTCGCACCGCAGCACATGGCGCCGTAATAGTTCTCGCCCAGTTTCGAGGTGAGCGGGGCGCAGGCGAGCTGCCGGTCCGGCAGGTCGACGGGATGTTCGTGCAGAGCCCGTTCCATCTGTTGGACGTAATCGGTGGCGATCTGGTGCCCGCAGCCGCGGGAGCCGGTGTGGATGGTAAGCGTCAGTGTACCCTTCTTCAGTCCGTAGGCCTTGGCGGTGGTCTCATCGAAGATGTCATCGACAACATCCAGCTCCAGGAAGTGGTTGCCGGAGCCGAGAGAACCTAACTCGGCCAGGCTCCGTTTGCGGGCCTTGTCGCTCACGTTCTCAGGCATGGCGCCGGCCATGGTGCCGCACTCCTCTGTAACCTCCAGGTCCCGTTCCCAGCCGTAGCCATGCCGGACCGCCCAGGCGGAACCGTCAATCAGGACCTCCTCCAGATCCTTCGGTCCAAGCCGGGTCAGGCCTTTGGAGCCGAGGCCGGAGGGGACATTCTTGTAAAGGGCGTCTATCAGCGGTTTCACGTTCCCGCCTACGTCCTCAAGGGTGAGGTCGGTCTTGATCAGCCGCACACCGCAGTTGATGTCGAAACCGATGCCGCCGGGAGAGATCGAACCCTGATCGGCATCCACGGCGGCGACGCCGCCGATAGGGAAACCGTAGCCCCAGTGAATGTCGGGCATAGCCATCGACGGTCCGACGATCCCGGGCAGGCAGGCCACGTTGGCGGCCTGCTGGGGGGAGTTGTCGTTCAGGACGGTCTTGATCAGCCGCTCGTTGGAGTAGATGATCGCGTCCGTGCGCATGCCCGGGAACTCTTCCTGAGGGATCATCCACCGGTTCGCGTCGAGCTGCGTCAGTTTGCCGTTCCATACCATGTTGTCACCTGCGGCGGACGCTGATTTAAGGCCGCGGCCCGTCATGCGGCCGGCGGAGCGTGGCTCCGCCGCGGTAAAAATGAAGAATGAAGGGCCGGGACCGGGATTTGAACCCGAGTCAAGGGATCCACAGTCCCCTAGGCTAACCAAGCTACACCATCCCAGCCATCTGGTTGAGGTCCTTCATCCCGTGGTAATAAATAAACCTATCTCAAGAGGTCGGAAAAGGACAAAAAGAAGAAAAGTCCAGCGGGCCGGAAGGCCCGCAGTAAGGGGTTTACCGGGTCTTCAGCCGTTTTACCGCTTGAAGGCCTTGACGGTGTCAACCATCATCTGCATGTTGGCGTCAGAGGTCGACGGAGCGATACCGCAACCAGAGGAAATGATGTCGAAGCCGGCGTTGCAGGAGTTCAGGACGCCCTGCTTGACCTCATCGACGGTGCCCTGGAACAGGGGCTTCACAGAGCCGACGTTGCCGACCAGGACAGTCTTGCTGCCGACCTTCTCGACAGCTTTGAACGGGTCGACCTTCTCCTCGATGGAGATGCCTTTCGCGCCGCAGGTGACCATCTGGTCGAGGATCGGGTAGGTGTCGCCGCAAATGTGGAGCACGTTGCCGATGTCGCCGTGGGTGCTGCCGAGACTGTCCTTAACAGCCTTGCCGGCGGCTTCCTGGAACATGTCTGGGGCGATCATGTCGGTAGATGCGGACGGCTCGGACATCTGAATGACGTCAGCGCCGGCGTCGATCAGGGACTGGGCGTACACTTTGCAGATCGGAGTAACGGCCTGGACCCACTTGTCAACCTGCTCCGGGGCCATCATCATGCCGAAGATGAGGTTCTCGGTGCTGACCATGTGACCAGCGAGGGTGAACGGACCGGTGGTTCCGGCGACGATTACGTAGTCCTTGCCCATGTCCTTCTTCAGGATGGTGCAGGATTTAGCGACCTCGGCGACCCGACCTTCCTTCATGAAGTCCTCAACGGGCATCAGAGCGTCGGGGCTGTCGTATTCGCCGGCCATGCAGTCGAACTTGAACGGGTGGCTCTTGATCATCGGAGCGGCGTCTTTTTTGACGACGGCGACCTTGCAGCCGAGACGTTCGGCCTCAGCGGTGAGGCAGAACGAGGTCCGGCAGCACTCGAAGCCGAACACAGTGGCCTGTGCGGCGGCGAGTTTCGCCATGATTTCGGCGTTCTTATGGGCCTCAGGCCAGGCAGCACCGGTCTTGTCCATCTGTCCGACGGTTGCAGACTGAGTGAAGATGGCCACCGGCGGGCGGTCCAGGTTCTCTTTGTTCATAGCTGCGATTACTCTTTCCCTAGGAGTCATTGCCATGATTAGTATCTCCCTTGAAGGCTGAGAATACGGTAAAGATATAAAAAGGGATTAGAGTGATTGATTTGCCACATTCAGCAAAGAGAGCCGAATCTGACGCTGGACGGCCGAACTGTGTTTTTACGGCAGGGTCAGATGGTCAGCCCGCCCAGGTCACCCAGCCGGCCGAGGTCCATTAAGCCGACCTCAGAAACGCCGTAAATCTCCGCGGCGGAAAGGTCGCAGGCGGCGAGGGCCGGGGCGAGGATAGGCTCGCTCTCCTGATTGAGGTCGCTGCCGGAGGCAAAAGGGCTGAACGGCGGGATGACCAGAACGCCCTCCTGCCGGGCGTAGACGTAGCACTGCAGCTTCATGCCGCCGCTGAGTTCGCCGGGGATGCGGACGGACGGGTGTTCGTGGCCGATGATGACCGGCCGCCGTCCGGAGTCTACGTGCCCGTGCTCCAGCCGCCAGCCCATAAGGTCGACATAGTCGACGGCGGTCAGGCCGAAATCTCCGAGCAGGTTCTGGAGGTAGTTGTCGTGGTTGCCGCGGATCACGACGGTCTCCACCGCGTCGCTGACCAGTTTGATGATTTCCCGAACCTCGTCGCGGGCCTCGTAACTGGAACGCCGGAAATCGTGTTTGATGTCGCCGAGCAGGACGACCCGCCGCGGCTCGTATTCACCGAGCAGCCGGTCGAGGGCCTCCCGTACGGATTCGGTGTTGATCCGCGGGATGAACATGCCCTCGCTCTCGAGCGCGCTCTCGTAGCCCAGATGGAGATCGCCGAGGACGGCGGTGGGGCCGTCCTTCAGCAACAGGCACCGGTCGTTGGTGATGGTCACCCCCGGGGCAATTTCCAGTTTCCTTGCGCCCATGCGGCGGCACATGCGGCGTGCGGTCTTAACCGTTCCTCCGCCGACACTTTATCAGTGCCTGCGGCATACGGGGCGCATCATGGCGGCAGAGACGGCGGAAGGGCCGGGGCCGGGGTTCCGGCAGGAGGCGCAGCGGGCGGCGGCAGCGCTGCGGAACGCCCGCGACGTGCTCGTCATCTCCCACATCGATGCCGACGGTATCTCGGCGGCCGCGGTCGCCGCCAGGACGCTGGAGCGGCTGGGCAAGCCGTTCAAACTGGACTTCGAGAAGAAGATCGCCCCGGAGACAGTGGCTATGATCAATTCCAGCCCGGCCGCGTTAGTATGGATCTGCGACCTGGGCAGCGCCTACATGTCGCAGTTCACCCGGCAGGGCGTGATCGTCACCGACCACCACGTCCCCGACCCGGCCTGGCGGAAGGGGCAGACCGCCTTGGACGGCTTCGACGGCAGCTACCAGCTGAATCCCCATCTTTGGGATCGGGACGGCACCACGGAGGCCTGCGGGGCAGGCATGACCTATTTCCTCGCCAAGGCCGTCGATCCCGGGAACCGGGACCTGGCAGTACTGGCCGTGATCGGCGCGGTCGGCGATTTCCAGGACAGCGCAGAGGGACGGCTGATCGGCTGGAACCGGGCGATCCTGAAAGACGCGGAGGACAGCGGGGATGTTGTCTGCCGGCAGGGGCTCCGCTATTTCGGTCGCGAGACCCGGCCGCTGCTGTCCTATCTGCAGTACGGCAGCGAACCGCGGGTTGAGGGCATCACCGACGACCGGGACGGCTGCGCCGATCTGCTGGGCCGCTTCGGTATCACGCTCCGTGACGCTGCCGGTCGGAATCGGGTCTGGAATGACCTGGCGGAGGACGAAAAGGCGGTGGTGGCCGATGCACTGCTGGGACGTCTGTCGAACGAGCGGGAGCGCCGGCAGTTGTTCGGCGAGGTCTACTGCCTGCCGAATAACCCGCCGCACACCGGTCTGCGTGATGCCAAGGAGTTCGCGACGATCCTGAACAGCTGCGGCCGCTATGATGACGCCGCGACCGGGGCCCGGCTCTGCCTGGGCGACGCGGGGGCGCTGAAAGAGGCGGAGCAGAACCGTGCAGAGCACCGGCGGAACATCGCCGGGGCGCTGAACTACGTCCGTGACAAGCATCTCATCCGGGAGCGGCGCTATATACAGTGGTTCGACGCCGGCGACGCCATCCGCGAAACGGTGGTCGGTATCGTGGCGGGGATGCTGCTCAATGCCGACTGGGTGCGGCACGACCTGACGATGATAGCCTTTGCCCAGGCGGACGACGGCATCAAGGTCTCGGCACGGACGCCCCGCAGCCTGACAGACCGCGGGCTGGACCTGGCGGCGGTCATGAAAAAATGCGCCGAGGACGTCGGCGGATTAGGCGGCGGGCACAGCGTGGCCGCCGGCGCCACCATCCCGCCAGGAAAAGAAGAGACTTTTTTAGCACTGGCCGAAGACGAGGTCGCCCAGCAGCTGGGTGCATCCGTTCACTGATGGTGCGGGTTGTAAAGGCACCTGACGCCCCGGCACTGGGCGTTCTGCGGGTAGAAGCGGCAGACGATTTTCTTCGGCATTTCCATCTGCACGCCCAGTTCCCGGGCGGTGAACTCGACCGCGGTCTTTACCGCGGTGTACGAATCCCGTTTGCAGCAGCGGGGTCCGCCGAGCTCGGCAATCCTTGTCAGACACTGGGCGGTGAGCCGGTTGCACATGCTCCATTCCTTTTCCTTCAGCGGTGTGGAGCCGGTAACGATGCTCATAAACATCCCGGCGCTGATCGCCGCGCCGCAGCAGCCCCAGAAACCGCAGACGCCGCCGGGGATCTGCTGTCCCCGACGGGCCATTTCGGTCAGGGCGGTCGGCAGGTCCAGTTTTCCGGTGCAGTTGTGGTAGGCCGTGAGCAGGGCCGAGCCCACCAGGATGTGATGCTCCGGTCCGTGCATGTGGACGTCGGGCAGGTCCATCAGCCGCAGCAGAATCGCCAGCGGGTCGCGGTCCTTTGCTTCCAGACAGACGGCCCGGGCCATCGTCATGCCGCCTTTCTCGTGGCAGGCGTCGCAGACGTAATGACCGTGCGGGCAGGCGCAGTCGCTGATGAAACGGCGGTGGCAGACCACGCATTCGCGCTCCTGCGGAACCCCGTCGTAGACCAATTCTTCGCCGCAGACCAGGCAGCCGTGGCTGTGTTCGTTCTCCATGGTATCGGCATCGGCGGTACAGATGATAAAAGATAGGCCCGTCCGAAGACGGGAAAGTGAGTTTCAGTCGTCCTTGAGCAGAGTGTACAGGACAGCCTTCTGGGCATGCAGGCGGTTCTCTGCCTGGTCGAAGACGACGCTGTGCGGTCCTTCGATGACATCGTTGGTGATCTCCTGACCGCGGTGAGCTGGCAGACAGTGCATTACGATGCAGTCGGGTTTGGCGATGGATAGGAGCTGGTCGTTGATCTGATACATCTGGAAGAGCTTGACGGCCTCATCCACCGGAGTGGAGTCGCCCATCGAGATCCAGGTGTCGGTGTACAGCACATCGGCGTCCCTGCAGGCCTCCTGGGGGTCGTGCGAGGCGACAATCTTACTGCCTTTCTTCTCGGCGATCTGCGCGGCGCCGAGCATGATCTCGGCGTTCGGCATCCGGGTAGCGGGGCAGCAGGCCACCATGTCGATACCCATGATGGCGCTAGCGTAGAGCAGCGAGTTGCACACATTATTGCCGTCGCCGAGGAAGACGATCTTCCGGCCGCGGAACGTTTTCTTCTTCTCTTTGATGGTGACCATGTCGGCCAGGGCCTGGCACGGATGTTCCAGGTTATCGAGGCCGCTGATGACCGGGACGGAGGCCCACTCGCCGAGCTTGTCCATCATTTTGTAGTCGAAGGCGCGGTACATGATGCCGTGCACGAAACGGCTGAGGACCCGGGCGGTGTCCTCGACGGTCTCGCCGTGGCCCATCTGCATCTTGGTGACGTCCAGATACAGTGCATGGCCGCCGAGTTCCGTGATCGCGACGTCGAAGGATGTGCGGGTCCGGGTGCTGGGTTTCTCGAACATCATGGCGAGGGTCTTGCCCTTCAGAGGGTCGCCGTGGTGGCCCCGCTCGGCCTTCAGCTTGATGGCAAGGTCTACCAGCTGCGGCCACTCGTCTTTCATGTCAAGGACCGAGATAAGGTTCCGTTTTCCCATGGCCGCGGTATCCGTGGTAAGCCATAAAAACTGTTGCATTAATAGTCAGACTCACGTAAAACAAATGAAATGATGGCCGATAATTTCGGGGTGTTAACGGATGTCCTTTTATTTGCTCGCGGCGATACACTCAGCCATGTCCTCTTTACTTGAGCAGAACAAGGAGTATGCAGAGAAGCTGAAGACAATCCTGAAACTCCGGTACGAGCCCGTCGCGATTAAACTGATTCGCGAAGGCGAGGAGTTTCCGGCCGGTCTGAAACGGCCGGATCAGCAGTACAGCCACTGCCAGGCCCTGTTCCAGGCGCTGAACGGAGCCTGCCTGGCTATGCATCCCGAAGACGAGGCCTGCCATGTCGGCGGCTCTGCGCTCGGCATGATGCCCACCCCCGAGAAGGTCAGCTCCGGGGCCCACCACTTCAGTGTCGGCATGCACGACACCCAGGAGGCGACCGCCGCCATGGAGGCCGCCCGGATGGTCGTACCGTTCAAGACCATCGGCGAAGCGGTCTGTCCGCTCAAGGACGCGGATTTCGTGCCCGACACCGTCAGTATCGTCGACATACCCGAGCGGGCCTACTGGGTGATCCCGCTGGAAACCGCTGTCCATGGCGGCCGGTTCCAGATCAGCACCGCTCCGTTCCAGTGCACCTGCGAGGACGTGACCGCAATCCCGATCTGTACGGGCAAGCCCAATATGTCCATGGGTTGCTTCGGTTGCCGCCGCAAGACCGCCATGAAGCCCGATGAGATGGTCGTCGGTATTCCGTACGCGCGGATTCCCAGCTATGTTGAGCATCTCGACCGCTACGTGACCGGTCCGCTGACCAAGGCCAAGCGGGACTGAAGTTTCGGCAGGGCCGCCGTACGGCCCCGCAAACCTCTTAACAAATGTGATTTTGCGCGCTGAGTGTGTGTCTCCGTTACGATGGATGTTACTTAGGCAAGTTATTAAATATTAGTTGATAAACAACATTTTTCACGGTCTTAAAACCGTCCGTTCGGCCAGGTGCGGAAAAAATGTTAGTTTTTCCGAAAAAATCGCATTTTTCTAATGGCTTTATATACAAATGAGCCATAACAGAACTCTGCAAGGGGAACGCAGAAAATTGACGTTTTCTGCGGAATTTAAATAAAAGGAGGTATTAAATGCCGAAATATAAGGACACAATCGACCTGTATGACGACTACGGCAAACGTATCGCAAAAGATGTGCCGCTGGAAGCCATCAGTCCGTTGCGCAACAAAGCGATTCAGAAAATCGCTTCCCTTACCAAGAGGGCCATCGCAGTTAACCTGGCGGGGATCCAGAATGCGCTCGCCACCGGCAAGATTGCCGGCGACACCATCCAGGGTAAGGAGATCAACGCTCCGCTCGTCGATGACGCGAAGAAGATTGCCGACGACATCAAAGGAATGGTACAGGTCACCGAGGGCGACGACACAGTCGTCCATGTGAAAAACGGCGGCAAAAGCCTAATCGTTATCATCCCGGAAGACCGTGCTGACGCCGGTATCGAGTACACGACCGGATTCACCACTGTCGCAGCCGCTACCACCGAGGCCATCATCGACCGTTACAAAGTGCCGATGTACAAAGCCAACATGGTCAAGGCAGCCGTTTGGGGCAAATACCCGCAGACCGTTAATTTTGCGGGCTCCAACATCAAATCCATCCTCGAAGTTCCGCAGAACAACGAAGGTGCCGGTTACGCTCTGCGTAATATCATGAGTAACCACGTGGTTGCCCTTGTCAAGAGGAACGCCATGCAGGGTACTGCTCTGTCCTCCATCTTCGAGACCTGCGCGGCCTATGAGATGGGCGACGCTGTCGGACCTTTCGAACGGGGCCACCTGCTGACCCTCGCCTATCAGGGTCTGAACGCCAACAACATGCTGTACAGCATTGTGAAGAAAAACGGCAAGACCGGCACTGTCGGTACCGTTATCGAGACCCTCATGGGACGCGCTATCGACGATGGCGTTATCCGCGTGAAGGAAACTCTGCCTTCGGGCTACAAGATGTACACCACTGACGATCTCCCTCTGTGGAACGCCTACGCCGCTGTCGGCGAAGTCGCTGCCGTCATGGTGAACGTCGGTGCTGCCCGTGCGGCTCAGGGAGTTCCCGGAACCGTGCTGTATTTCAACGATCTGCTCGAGCATGAGTCCTCGCTGCCCGGTGTCGATTACGGCCGGGCGGAAGGTGTCGGTGTCGGAATGTCCTTCTTCTCGCACTCCATCTACGGAGGCGGCGGGCCCGGACTGTTCCACGGTAACCATGTCGTTACCCGGCATGCAAAAGGAACCCTTATCCCTGCAGTCACCGCCGCCAACTGTCTTGATGGCGGAACCCAGACTTTCTCTGCTGAGGCCACCTCTGAGATCTTCAGAGACGTCTTCGGTGACATGCCTGAGTTCAACTCCCCGATGCAGTTTGTCGGTGCAGAGGCCAAGAAGATCAAAAACAAGCTCTGAGCGTGCTGAGGTCTGTGAATGAAACCTACCGCCGACTATGCGAATGTACCTCTTCCCGAGGTCCGTATTCTCACCAACAGGCTGCTCAGCGCCGAGACCACCGAAAAAGTGCTCAATGCGCTGGACGTCATCGAACACATCAGACAGATCAACATGAACGGCGAGAACCTGCCGGCCGTCATCAATAGCGGCCCGGCGAAGGGAATTGCCAACGATCACACCGAACGGCGTTTGATTCACGTCGGAAATCAGGAGGTTGAACTTCACTGTCTGGTCGGCGCCTTCTTCCTGGAACTGGAAGTGGACAGCAATGAGATGCTCGAGTCCGTGATGGAGGAGGTCCGCAAAGTCTGCGACGCCACCATCAAGGACGGCTACAGCCTTGAAATCGGCAGGTATTCCAAATACAGACCGTCGCTCAATGATTACAGGAGTGCATGATTATGGCTGAGAAATATAAGAGACAGTTCTACCCCGGAACCACCTCCCCCGCTAAAAACCGGCGCCGGTACATGGATCCCAAGGTAAAACTGAAGAAACTGCGGGATGTCTCAATGGACGATGTCGTCAGGCTGATGGGTCACCGTCAGCCCGGCGAGGCGTACAAGAGCATCCACCCCCCCATCGAGGAGGGTAAAGAACCCGAGTGTCCGATCAGAAAACTGGTCGAGCCGATCGAGGGTGCGAAACACGGAGACCGTGTCAGGTACATTCAGTTTACCGACTCGGTCTACTTCGCGCCGATCTCTCCGTACCAGCGGGCATGGATGTACCTGTCCCGGCACAGAGGAATCGACACCGGTACCCTCTCGGGCCGTCAGATCATCGAGGTCCGCGAGCGGAACCTCGAGCAGCTGGCCAAGGAATACATCGACAACGAGACCTTCGACCCGGCTCTGACCGGTATCAGAGGCGCCACCGTTCACGGTCATGCTTGCCGTCTCGACGAGCACGGCCTGATGTTCGATGCCTGGCAGCGGTACATTTGGGACGACAAGAAAAAAGAGGTCGTCTATGTGAAAGACCAGGTCGCCCTGCCTCTCGACAGGAAGATCTATGTCGGCAAACCCGCCTCGATGAGCGACCTCAAGAAGCGCACGACCATCTTCCGGGCCGACGGCGTTGACATGAGGGACGACAAAGAAGTGACCAAGTACGGTCTGCGGATCCACAAGCTCAGAACCATGGGCGGATTCAGACCGTTCGATGTAAAAGGTGAGTGAAATGGTACAGAAAGCTAAGGAAAAGCTGTTCCTGGAAGCATGCCGGAAGAAGTTCAAGGAAGACCCCACCGACATGAACACCAAGTACTACTGCTACGGCGGCTGGCACCAGTCGAAAAGTAAAGTAGAGTTCCAGAAGGAAGCCAACGAGATCGCGAAGAAACGTGGCTTCCCGATGATGAACGAGGATATCGGCGTCCCGCTGGGCCAGCGGTCCTGGATGCCGTACCAGCTGTCGCACACGGACATCTTCGTAGAGCCGGATGACCTCCACTGCATCAACAATCCCGCCATCCAGCAGGCTTGGGATGATATCCGGAGGACCGTCCTCGTCGGACTTGACGCTCCGCACCAGACTATCGAAAAGAGACTGGGCAAAGAAGTCACCCCCGAGACCATCAACGCCTACCTGGAGACCGTCAACCACACCATGCCTGGAGGCGCTGTGGTTCAGGAGCACATGGCGGAGTGCAACCCCGCACTCGTCTGGGACTCCTATGTTAAGGTCTTCTCCGGCGACGATGAGCTCATCGACGAGCTCGACCCGCGCTTCGTGATCGACATCAACAAGAACTTCCCGAAGGACCAGGCTGCGAAACTGAAGAAGGCTATGGGCAAGACCCTTATGCAGGCCGTCCGCGTCCCGACCATGGTCGGCCGTGTGATGGATGGTGCAACCGTCTCCAGACACGCAGCTATGCAGATCTCGATGGCGTTCATCTCCTCCTACAAACTGGCAGCAGGAGAGGCCGCTATCGCTGATTTCGCCTACTCCGCGAAACACCTGTCTGTCAACATGGGCAGCATGATGCCCGCCCGGCGTGCCAGAGGCCCCAACGAACCCGGAGGAATCACCTTCGGATTCCTTGACGACATGGTACAGTCCGACCGTGTCTACCCCGACGACCCCGCACGGGCCGTCCTCGAGACCGTCGCGCTCGGCGCCATCATCTACGACCAGATCTACCTCGGCGGCTACATGTCCGGCGGTGTCGGATTCACCCAGTACGCTACCGCGGCTTACACCGACAACATCCTTGAGGACTACACCTACCACGCGGTAGATGTCATCAAGGACAAGTACGGCGGCTTCTGCGGCATCAAGCCCGACGACTACGACAAGCAGTTCAAGCTCGGCGACGAGATCAACTCCTACGCGCTTGAGATGTACGAGCGGTACCCGGCCGTCATGGAGACCCACTTCGGCGGCTCTCAGCGTGCGACCGTCACTGCGGCTTCCACCGGTATCGCCGGTGCAATGGCCACCGGAGTTGCTGACTGCGGTCTGAACCTGTGGTACCTCTCCATGCTCCAGCACAAGGAGAGAACCGGCCGTCTCGGATTCTACGGCTTCGACCTGCAGGACCAGTGCGGTTCTGCCAACTCCTACGCCTACCGGTCCGATGAAGGCCTGCCGATGGAGTTCCGTGGCCCGAACTACCCGAACTACGCCATGAACGTCGGACACATGTCCGGCTACGCGGGCATCCCCAAGGCTGCCCACCTGGCGCGGGGCGACGCGTTCGTTGCCAACCCGTTCATCAAGGTTGCCTTCTCGGACAAGAGCCTCGTCTTCGACTTCGCCAACATCACGAAGGAGATCGGACGCGGCGGCCTGAGGGAGTTCCAGCCTGCCGGCGAGCGGACCGCGGTCATCAAGGGATGATCACGTGAAGAAGGGCGACGTGGTAAAGTACGAACCGACCGCGACGGTCGGGAAGATCACCGACATCAAGGAAGAGAACGGCCGGGTCTGGGTGCAACTGGACAGGACCAAGCTCTACTACGACCAGGTGACCCTTCAGGCCTGCGACCCGTCGGAGTACCGCACGTCGTCCTTCAAGGAGCGCTCCGGCTCCCGCAGCGGCTTCAAGGCCGCTACCACTGAGGAAGCCCTCGAACAGCTCAATGAGATGGAGCACGACGTCGACATCGGGGACATCACTCCCGGCGGAGCCGGATGAGCTCGCACCAAACCTTTTCTCCCGTCCGATCTCAGGCGGGTTGGCACCAGTCAAAACCTCTTACCGCTGCGGGAACGGAGACGTCCGGGACCGCGGCGGGCTTTTCTGCTTTTTTTATTTTCCGGGATGTCCCGCGGTTTCTGAAATAAGTTAAAAAGGCGGGTTGAGCCCGTCGGGAAAATCTCAGAACGGCAACGCACCGCCAACGTACTTCTGCGGCGGCCAGATCCCCTGCAGCCGGCCGCCCTCGCGCTGACCGTCCATGGTCCAGACCTCGAGCCCGGGTACGGTCATGCGGACGACCGGCACACCGTTTTCCGGCCGGGTCAGGTCGTTGCAGACCACCATATCGAAACCTGCATCCATCAGGTGCTTAAGCACGACCTCTATGTCATCTAACACATAGGCAGTGGCCAGGTTCGGGATGTCTCTCAGCCGACTTTTTTCCGGGCAGTCGGTGAACCACAGCCTGTTGGCCGCCTTGACCTTGTCATAGCCCATGTCGTCGGTGATCTTCTGCAGCCGGGCGTTGATCTTGGTGCCGTCCTTGTGGGTCGCCCGGCTCTGTGCGACCTCGGTTAGCGCCCGAATCGCCGCGATCTCCGGATCCAGATGGCAGCCGATGCCGATGGTAAGCATCTCCGGGTCCCTGGTCTGTACGTCGTCCGCTGCTGCGCCGATAACCGGGATGCCGATGTCAGAAGTGATCTCCTTCAGGTGAATCTCGACACCGCGCTCCCGGAACTTCTGCAGCAGCCGGTACGCCACTGAGCTGGGGTCGTCGACGGTCAGGTCCCTGACGGCGTGCTCCCGATACTCGGCGATCGACCAGGCATCCCGTTCTATATCCTCGAGCAGGGCGTGGAGGATGGCCTCTTCGAGAGTGTTACCGGCTGCCAGGCCGTTGGTGTGGGAACGGAACAACTGCATGTCCCCGTCAGGCGTGTACGGATGGTACACTGCACAGGCCGGGACCCAGCAGCGGGAGCCCCGGAACATCTCGTAGCCCTCGCACCAGGCGATGTCCTGGCCGGGCCAGGCCTCCTGGTACGGCATTGGCAGGATGAGGTCCTCGGGGCAGACCGTTAGACCGATATCAGCGGCCTGAGCGTAGGTGCCGTGAGCGAACTCGTCGGACTCCTGCGGTTCGGCGGCATATCTTTCCATGGCCTCCATGATCCCGGAGGCCTCGGCCTCCTCGCAGGTGGCGCCCTTGCCGTTGTAGAAATGGTCCTTCTCGCCGGGCTTGGTGCCCGGCCGGTCGACCGCGAAGACGGGGATGCCGATGCGGTCCTTGCCGGTGATGTCCCGGGGCGGCTGCATGCCGGTCTTCTTCATCAGCGGGATGACCTTCGCCAGGGTCGCCGCGGGCGGAACGACGCGGATACCCGTGGCGCGGGAGCATTTCGGACAACGTTGGAGTTCAAACATGGATTTCCAGAGCGCCGCCGGCCGATTTAATAACAGTGGCGGAAAAAGGGTAAAAGACCGGGGGCCGGGCCCCAGAAAAGGATTCAGGCTTCGTTGAAACCGACCAGCACGGAAGCCAGCTTGGGGTCGTCCGGGTACTGGTAGTATTTCCGCATCATGAGGTCGCACGTCGGAGCGGGACTGCAGGACACGACATCCTTGCAACCGTTGCTGGCGTTGAGCTCCGGAAACGAGACGCAGGGCATGACGAAGTGCTCGCTACCGTTGCCGTTCACGCTGGGGAACATGACAAAGGCGTCAGAAAGCCAGACCACATCCTTGCGGTTTAGGTACTTCTGGGCGGTAAAGGGGAAGACCTCGACGCCCATGATCTTATTGTCCGAAGAGCAGAGTTCGACGGTCGGTTCGGGCGGCGGCCGGAACCGAGGGTCCTTGATAATGGCGATCACGTGCTGTCTGGTCAGGGCGGTAGAGAATCCGACATTGTCGACGGTGATGTCTCCGACGGCGCGGACCTTCTTTTCCTCTTCGCGCATCTGCTGCAGAACCGTCCGGTCCAAATAGAAAGCGTGGACTACGCCGCGCATACCTCTGATGACGGAGAGTGGTTTTTCGGGGCCCTCGGTGGTCATCGGTCCGTCTGCTGTCATGAGTGCTCCCTATAGCACAGCTATTATTACGTTTGACGGTTCGTAGGATTACCGTGAATGTTCAGTTCGTCACCGGAATGCAGGCGGATAAGGTTGTTAACCCCCGCCATGGTGCGAACATCGACCACGCCGATGGCCGCGATGACGCGGTTGTCCATCTCCAGGGGAGTGACGATGACCCGGATACCCTTGTAGGGGCCGGAGGTCGCGACCCGCCGGACGGTGGTACCGATACCGAGTACCTCTTCCAGGACCGCGCCGGTGTAGGCATTGTCGATGACCTTGCCGTTCTCAATCCGGATGCCGAGGTTGTCCCGCCGCTTGGCGCAGACCGGCAGGCCGCCTACGAGGTCGTGGACCATGAACGCGAGGGCGATAAGTTCGTCGCCGGTACTCCGCTGGTTGAACATTTCGCCGTCATCCTTCCGGAGCCGGAGACCGCCGAGCAGGTTGAGCCCGGCTGTGACTGCTCCTTCCTCGGCTGCAGCCTGGGTGTCGGCGGTGCCGATGATGATGGTATCATCGTTGTTTAGCAGGAAAGCAGCCCGAATGGCCCGGTCGGCCCGCGGGTCCAGCGGGTAGTCGTTGCCGGGAAACAGGAGCATGCCGTTGGAGACGATCAGAGTGGTTGCACCGAGCGCGCCGGCCTTTATGGCAGTGTCCCGCTCCTCGCAGCCATACTTAACCCGATTGGACGAATGCGGGATCTGGACTGCGCAGTTGGCGCCGCCGATCGTGATGGCGGTGACAACCAGCGGCGAGACGTTCATGAGCACTGAGTTCCAGGTGGCCTTGCCTTCTGGTGTAAGAGTGATGCCGTTCTTCTTGACGGTGATAAGGCCGTTCTCCTGCAGGATGTTCAGAACGGTCCGGGTGCTGCCCTCGCCGATACCGATGAGCGACGCCAGTTTCTTCCGTCCGACCGGCGCATCAATCGTCAAACAGTACAGGGATTTCCAGATGTGATAATCGTTGAACTTGGGGATGGGTCCGCCCATCCGAGGTCTACCATCGGTGACCGACATGATGGATGGATAATACATTCATCCATATAAATGCGCAGGGTGTTTGGATTGAAATTAACATACGTTTGATAAAACAGTTGCTGGCTCCTCAAATTTACGGCCGCCTATTCTAAATATTCAGGAGCCTTTTCGCATTTCATGAATAAGTCGGTCGAACTTATCACAATCGAGCATGTGACAAAGAAGTTCAACGGCAACACGGTCCTCGATGATTTCAGTGCCACTGTAAAATCCGGACAGATCATCGGACTTATCGGTAAATGCGCTGCCGGTAAGAGTGTTCTGCTGCACATGCTCCGGGGGAGCGAGGAGTATAAACCGGACTCGGGCAAGGTCACATACCATGTCAATTGCTGCACCAAATGCGGGAGGATGGATCTGCCGATTGAGGGCAAATCCTGTCCTTTCTGCGGCGGCGACACCGAGCGGAAAGACGTCGATTTCTGGTCTCTGGACCAGTACGACCCGGTCCGTGAGGAGGTTAAAAGCCGGATCGCCATCATGCTGCAGCGGACCTTTGCGCTGTTCGGTGACAAGACCGTCATTGAGAACGTGATAGAAGCCATCGATGAGCACACCCCCAGGCGGGTCGAGAAAGCCATTGAACTGCTGGCGTTCGTACAGATGACCCACCGGACCCTGCATATCGCCCGGGACCTTTCCGGCGGCGAAAAACAGCGGGTCGTCATGGCCCGGCAGCTTGCCAAGGAGCCGCTGTTCTTCCTGGCCGATGAACCCACCGGTACACTGGACCCGTACACGGCCGATATCGTTCACAAGAAGTTGGTCGAATATGTCAAGAAGAACAACATCTGCATGATCTTCGCTTCCCACTGGCCCGAGGCCATCAACAAGATGGCGGACAAGGCCTTCTGGCTCGACTGCGGCAAGATTGTCATGGAAGGCAAACCTCAGGACGTTACGGCCAAGTTCATGGAAGGCTACCATTTTGAAAAGCAGGAGATCACGAACATCGGTCAGCCGCTCATCAAGGTGCAGAACGCCGAGAAACATTTCTTCTCCGTTGTGCGCGGTGTTGTAAAAGCCGTTGACGGTGTTTCCTTCGAGGTAGACGAGCGGGAAATCTTTGCGCTCGTAGGTCTCTCCGGCGCCGGCAAGACTACCACTTCCAGGATGATCGCCGGTATGTCGCCGGCCACCGGCGGCAAGGTTCTGGTCCGCATCGGCGATGACTGGGTAGACATGTCGCAGGAAGGTTTCGCGGGCAAGGGCCGGGCTACGCCGTACATCGGCGTGCTCCATCAGGAATACACGCTGTACCCGTTCGACACCGTCCTACAGAATCTTTCGACCTGTATCGGCATCAATATGCCTGCCGAACTGGCGAAGATGAAGGCCATCCAGGTGCTGGACAGTGTCGGGTTCCCGAAGACGGACATCCCGCGGATTCTCGAGGCCTATCCAGATACCCTGTCCGTCGGCGAATGCCAGCGGATCGCGTTCGCACAGGTACTCATCAAAGAGCCGCGGATTGTTATCCTCGATGAACCGACCGGCACTATGGACCCGATCACCAAGGTCATTGTCGCGAAGTCTGTTCTGCGGGCCCGTGAGACCCTGGGCGAGACGTTCATCGTCGTCAGCCATGATATGGATTTCGTGGTGAACTGCTGCGACCGCGCCGCCTTTATGAGGGGCGGCAAGTTGATTACCATCGGCAAGCCCGAGGATATCATCAAGCAGTTCGACTTCCAGGGGAGCGACGAGGAAGACGCCTGCCAGGAAGCCGAGGGGTCGGAGTAAGATGAAACAGCAGATCGGCAGGCATCTCAGCTTTGTCGAATGTCGGGAGTCCCAGGGGCTTGGCATCGGCGGCGGACTTGCCCAGCGGGCTACGATCTCCGAGAGCGGCAAGGATGTTGTCGTTCTCGCCATGGGCCCCGGCCGCCGGCACATCACCAAACCGGTGTGCGAGATCACATACGCTCTCCGCGAGGAGGGTATCAACACCTCGGTGCTGGTCATCAACGCCGGCTCCGGGGTTCCCACCGATGCCCCGGATGTGACCACCGGCACCCGGTTCGGGCTAGACCCCATCGAGGTCGACCGGATCCGGGAGTACAAGGTCATGCTCATCCATCTGGGGAATGTCAAACAGCACATAATCTATAAGGCGCGGCTTATCCTGCGCAATGTGGACCTGCCGGCCATTGTGGTCTCCCAATGCCCGGTGGACTTCGAAGATTTCGCGTCCATCGGCATCAAGACCCGCAATGTCATGCCGGCACCCGAGGATATCAAGACAAAGGGCACAATCATGGAGATTGTCACCGGAGTTATCCGGGGGCTTACCTGTCCGCAGGACAAGCTTGACGAGATCGCCTCCAAGATCCAGAAGGTCCTGCCCGAGAACACCGAGGAGGGACCGCAGTGAAGGTCACTGTCAACGGCAAGGTTAAGAACCTCAAAGAGAAGGCGACCCTGAAGGATGCGGTCGCCGGCGAGCACTGTGTCAAAGGCGCGGCCATTGCCATTGTCCTTTCCACAAGCAAGGTCACGAGCGCCACCAACGATTTCGCGCTGATGACCCCCGAGGGGGAGATGATTCTCCATCTCGACAACGGCGCCGACGCCGAACGGTTCCGCCAGATGGTGGACCGGATCGAGGGCGTAACTACCCGGTGGATCACGCGCAACATCGCGGCCTTCGGATCGTTCCCATCCGATATCCAGGCGGATCAGACCCCCCGCAACTGGCGGCGGTACGACTGTTTCTTCTCGCTCGGCGGGAACGATAATCAGACCACCTATGTCATGATCGCCCGGAATCAGCACCAGCGGGCATACGGGGCGGGTGCGGGCCGCATCGGCCGCATCACCGTCGGCCGGCACCTGCTGAGCATCCTGAAGGAAGGCGACCACATCAGCAACATCCGGCCGGTCGTGTCCGAGACCGACAAGGAAAACGCCGTCGTCACCACCGATCTGACCTATCCGCTGCAGGACGGTTATCAGGTGAGCACCAATGTCAAGGTGAAACTGGAGGCCGCGGACCCGCTGGCCGCCGAGCAGATCCTCATCGTCAACGCCAGGGGCTACATCGACGTGGCCGATGACACCGGTACCTTCCTGGGCTGCCGGGACGACATGGACACCGATCTGGTGTCCGAGCCTCCGGCGGTGCGGGATGTCGGGGCCGTTATGGTGCGGAATGAGGGCGTCGGTAAAGGCCACATCATGCTTTATCGCCAACGGCGGCAGATGACCCCGAATCTGAGCTATGCCGGCCACGTCACATCCGGTATGGTCCTGGCGGCCCGGGCGCACGCCGGGGACAGGATCTCGCTGATCACCGACCCGCCGAGGGCGCTGGCGGTCGGCATGACGCAGAAGGACGGCGAGAATTTCCTCGCCCGGTTCGGCATCAAACAGAAGCGGACCGGCGACACCGCCGACGCGGCGGTCATCGTCGACCAGAACCCTGAGCAGACCATGAACGCGTTGAAGGCGGGCGAGGTAGAGACGTTGGGCGTGCCGAAAGACAAGGTCTTCCGTATCAAACTGTCCGACAAGGACGAGAAGAGCCTGCACTACTTCAAGAAGGTCACCGGTCTGAGCCACAAGCCGATCGGTCAGCTGCGGGTCCAGTTCTCATACCCTGGCATGGCGATGATAACATTCTACGGCGACGACGCCCGTTCTCAGGACCTGTACCCCCAGGACCCGTTCCGGAGATGCCGGAAGGGCGATATCGGTATGACCAACCAGTCCCGGCCGCACCACGGCCTGATCGGGATCCGGCTGGTGGACAGCAAGCAGTACGGTCCGACCGGTGAAGAGGGTTACGGTACCAATCTGGTCGGCCGCTTCGAGGACGACCTGTCGAAACTGGACGGGCTCGAGGACGAGCAGTTCATATATATCACGGAGGAAAAACTATGAGCACTGCAAGAGAGACGAGGCTGCTGATGATCTCGCCCGACTCCAAGGTCACGCCGGACCAATTGGTCAGGAACGTGCACACCATGGTGACGGGTCTCTTGGTCAAGGAGACCTGCTACGGATGTCTGGTCGAGGGCACCCCCGAGACCGTTGCGGCGCTGATGAAGCTGGTCCGCGAACGGTACCGGAACGAGGTGTTCTCCAAGCGCCGGGGCTATCCGCAGGGCGATCCCCGCCGTTGCCGGGCCCAGCACGGGACCCGGCCGGGCTTTGCCCAGCTGGAGGCCGAATGGGCGGAACTGCCGCTCATCCAGGGCGCGCTCGATGCGTTCGACCGCGGAGAAAACGATTACGACCGCCCGGCGGAGAAAAGACCGCTGCCGGTCAGTGAACTCAAGAATATTTGCGAGGCATACAGATGAAGGTTTTTATCGACCCGCCGAACAGCATGATCCTGTTTGATCTGGTGGAGAGGCTGGGCCACGAGCCGCTGAGCTCGATGGCCGTGATCCAGGAGAAAGTGGACAACATCGAGGTGGACATGCCGCCGATGAACGTCACCCTGGACGACGTGGTGAAAGGACTGAAGTACGCCGGCGTCGAGGTGCCCTCTGGCATCCGCGGTCGGCTTTCCCTGTGGGGTCCGATGATCGAGGCCGCAGATGCGGCCGTTGTCATCAACGATGCGCCCTTCTCCTTCGGCTGCGTTGGCTGCGACCGGTCGAACGAGATGACCAAGTATCTGATCAAACGGCGCGGGATCCCGGTGCTGTACGTGAACTATCCGTCGGATGCGGCGGGAGCCAAGACCATGGTCGGGCAGATCAAGGATTTCCTCGGGGGGTTGAAGGCATGACCATCCGCGTCGCCCAGCTTTCCTGCGGTACCGAATATTCCGGTGTCCAGTTCGAGATCGAATCGGCCGCCCGGTCGGTGGGCGCCAAGATCGTGTATCCCGACGTTTCCTACGACCAGGTCCAGGAGGCCCTGCAGCGGTTCGGCTTCCGGCCGAGGTCGCAACAGCTCCAGCTTATGATCGCCCGGGCCGTCAGTCTTGCGGACGGCAAATACGATGCGGATGCGGTGTTTATCACGACCTGCTTCCGTTGCGCCGAAGCGGCGCTCGTGCGGAACGAGCTCCGCCGGTTCATTCAGGAGAACACCAAACTCCCGGTCGTCACCTACTCGTTCACCGAGCGGCTGAAGGCCTCGCAGCTGCTGACCCGGATGGAGGCGCTGGTCACCATCGTCACCCGGAAAGAGCTTCTCGCGCGGGAGCGGCAGTCCGGTCTCACCGCCGGTCTGGACTCCGGATCGTCGACCACCAAGGCCGTCATTATGGAGAACAACAAGATCATCGGCAAGGACTGGACCACGTCCGGCGACGTCGTGCAGTCGGCCACCCAGGTGCTGGAGAGCGCCATGAAGCAGGCCGGGGTGGAGCTGAAAGACATCGAGGCCATGGGTACCACCGGCTACGGCCGGTTCAACCTTGGTAAGCACTTCAATGCCAAGCTGGTCCAGGAAGAGCTCACCGTCAACTCCAAGGGCGCGGTGTGGCTTGCCAACCGTCAGCGCGGCGAAGCAACCATTCTGGATATCGGCGGCATGGACAACAAGGCCATCACCGTCCGGGACGGCGTGCCCGACAACTTTACCATGGGCGGCATCTGCGCCGGCGCTTCAGGACGTTTCCTGGAGATGACCAGCAAACGGCTGAAGATCCCCATCGAGAACCTGGGAGCTCTGGCCGACAAAGGCAACTGGAAGAACGCCAAGATGAACTCCTACTGTTCTATCTTCGGTATCCAGGACCTGGTCACCAACCTCGGTGCCGGCAAGAGCTTCGAGGACGTGGCAGCAGCCGCGTGCCACTCCGTCGCAGAGCAGGTCTATGAGCAGCAGCTGCAGGAGATCGACGTGCGGCATCCGATCATCGAGGTCGGCGGTACCTCGCTCATATCGGGTCTGGTCACCGCGGTCGGCGAGGTCCTGGGCGAGCGCCCGATCGTTCCGCCGGACTCCCAGTACATCGGGGCTGTGGGCGGAGCGCTGCTCAGCTCCGGGTTCCTGTGAGGGCGGAAGCATGGCTACCTCTGAAACAGAAGTGACGGGCACCGACCCTTACGGCAACGAGATGTACAAGGCGCTCTACGAGGAGATTATGTTCGACGTCGGGAAACTGGCGTCGATCGAACGGTCGGTTCTGGTGCTCAAGCCCGATGTCCCGATGTTCATCATCTCTGTAAAGATGAAGGCCCAGCAGGCGGCGAAGACCATCGGCGATATCGCCTCTACGCGGGCCGAACGCAAGACGGTCTACATCAGCATTGTTGATGAGACGTACGCCCCCGGCACTCTGACGGCGCTGTGGAAGCGGTACGGCCGCGAACGGGTCAAACAGGAGGACCGGCTGAACATAGAGGTCGCGGGGGTGGAAGAGTCCGCCGAGGTCGACGTGATCCCGGTGGAGTCCACCGAACAGCCTATCCGGGAGGTCATCGGTGCGCTTTGGCGGGTCATGCCGGAAGGAATCCGCAACCGGGAGGTCATCAGCGGTGACAATGTCATCACTGCCGTGGCCACCGAGGAGATCATGCGCCCGGAGATGCTGAAAGAGGCCCAGGAGCTCCATGACCGGATGGTCGGGGAGGCGGAACATGTATGAAGTGATCATGTACGACGGCGGCATCTACCGGTCCGACGAACTCTTCGAACTGATAGAGGATGTCGGCGGGGTGGTGCTGGTGAAAAGCCGGAGCGCCCAGATGTTGACGGTGACCATGTCGATCCCGGCCGAGGACCGGCCGGCCGTCGAGGCCCTGTGCAAGGAGATCGGCGGCCAGGTCAAGGCCGTTCCTCTGGCAGGTACGGAGATTGCGGTCGTAGGGCCTACGCTCGGCCGGCACCATATGCCGCACCCGATCTGCGATATCGCGGAGTACCTGCGGCGGTGCGGCGCCATCACCGTGGTCATGGGTCTGGCGAGGGGCCGGGGCAAGCTGACCTCGCAGATCAACCTCGAGGAGGTGTCGGTCATCGACGAGTACGACGCCTGCGTGTTCATGCTGGGCAATTTCAAGTCCTGCGTGGAAGCCAAGGCGGACCTTATACGGCAGCTCGATGTGCCGACGGTACTGGTCTGCGGGCCGAAGCCCGACGGTATGGACGACGCCTGCAGTGCTATCGTGTACGGGATTGGGCGGAAGGCCGCCCGGATGCGGGAGCCCGCCGACCGGGCCAAGTTGGAGGAGGTCGGGCGTCGGGTCGAAGACGTGCTCCAGGACAAGAAGGAGGCTCTCAGCGAGGACCCGCTCTTCGTCCATCCGGCCGAGATCAAGATGCTGCTGGAGAACTACGAGCCGCTCGATATGTGCCTGCGGCCCGCGCCGCTGGTCATGCACCTCGACGGACTGCGGGCAAAGATCCCATACAGCGAGTACCACGAGGCCATCGAGAACATGGAGGTATACGGCCGCCGGCTCGGCGATGTGTGTTCCATCACGCCCTCGAAGATCAACGACAGCAGTATGCTGATACGGATCAAGACCCGCTCGCAGGTTGCTTACGAGGACAGTCTTCGGGCGGCTAAAGCGGCCCCGGCGGCTTCGGCCGTCGGACCGGTTGCCGAGAAATCTGTTAAGAAGAAGAAAACGCCGGCCAAAAAGAAGAAGACCGCATGAGCGCGGTCCGGCGGGGCACCTACATTCTGGTGCTTACACTGGCCGCGCCGCGCGAGGTCACAGTCGGGGCCCTCGGATCCATCCGCTTCCCTGCGGGCACCTACTGTTATGTCGGTTCGGCCGCCGGCGGTCTCGACCAGCGGGTCGGTCGCCATCTGCGGCACAACAAGAAACTTAAGTGGCACATTGACTATCTGACCGTCATCGCCGACCGGGTCGAGGCCTATGAGTCGTATCCCGACCCTGTGCCGGAATGCGAACTTGCCCGGTTGGCGGAACGCAGCGGCGGGGTCCCGGCCGTTGCCGGTTTCGGCTGTTCGGACTGCCACTGCCGCTCCCACCTGTTTCGGGTGGATGCGGAAGCCCTGGCTAAACTGATTCCGGCGGCCGGTCTGCATCCCTTCACGGGGACAGTCCGATTGTCTGTGCCCGGCGATTTCCGAATGCAGTGCCCCGCGCTGAGACCGCCAAACTGTCTCGGACTCGGCCGAATCGGCCCTGCTGGGAAAGTCTGACCAAACAATATCATTATAAGAGACAAAGGGCTACCAACCGTCATAATCACTCACACCTCGGTCAACTGGAGGTGGAGGACGATAGCTATGGATTCCGAGAAATTAACCCGCGAGGTCACGCCTGAGATCATCGAAAAACTTGCCGAGATCGTCGGCAAGGACAACATCAACACCAGTGAGATGGACCGCCAGCTCTACAGCCACGATCTTGCCCCGCTGCCCAAAGAGGCCGGCGTGGCCTTCAAGAACGTACCTGACGTCATCGTCCGGCCCACCTCGACCCAGCAGGTCGCCGCCGTCATGCGCCTGGCCTACGAGACCGGTGTCGCTGTCACCCCGCGCGGCAACTCCACCTGGGGTCTCGGCGGCAGCATGCCAATCGCGGCCGGTATCCTTCTCGACATGTCGTCCAAGATGAACAACATCATCGCGGTCGACCCCGAGAACATGTGTGTCAAAGCCCAGGCCGGCGCGACCTGGAAATCCGTCCTCGACACCTGTATGGAAAAGGGCTTCATCATCGGTTCATACCCGTCCAGTTTCCCCGCGGCCACTCTCGGTGCCTGGATTATGACGAACGGCATGGGCGTCGGCAGTTACAAGTACGGCGCCGCTAAGGACAACATCCTGAACATGCAGGTCGTCACCCCGGACGGCACCGTCCTCGAGACCGGCTATGACCACATCGGCTCATACATGTCCGGCTACAACCTGAACCAGTTATTCGCCGGCTCCGAGGGCACCCTCGGCGTCATCTGCAACGTTACTTTCCGGATGTACCCCATGGGTGTCATCAAGCCACTGGCCTACGAGTTCGAGAACCTGAAGGACGCAGACCCCGCCATCCAGGACATTACCAAGAACGCCAGCCTCAGGCCCCTGCATATCTCCTGGTCTGACTACAACCACTTCGCGAACCAGCGCAAGGCCGGTGTGGCCGCGCCCGACGTAAAGAACGTCGTGTTGATCACGATGCAGGAGGACCAGAAGGTCTTGGACGTCGAGGTTCCCATGGTCGACGAGATCATGGCCGCCCATGGCGGCAAGCGGGTCGACGATGCCATCGCCGACCACGAGTGGTCAGAGCGTTGCTATGAGTTCCGCGCCCGGAAGGCCGGCGTCGGTGAGATTCCGGCCGAGGTCATCGTGCCCACCAAGAACTGGGGACAGTTCGTCGACGAGTGCTACGAGGGCTTTAAGGTCATGAAGATGGAGGTCGGCGGCGTCATCGGTCAGATTGTCGACCGGACCACCGCGCTGTTCATGCCCTACTACTTCAAAGACGACGAGTCCCTGCTCGGCATGACCGCTTTCTCGTTCAACTTCTACCTGGGTGACCGCGCAGCCGTCTACGGCGGTCGCAGCACCGGTCTGGGCGTGTTCTTCGCCTGGAATCTGGACAATATGCACGATGCCGAGACCGTTGCCTATATGCGCGCTCTTAAGACCTTTGTGGACCCCCACGATGTCATGAACCCCGGCCATGTTGTCTGCGGCCTGACCCGGTTCGGCATCGGCCTGAGCCACGGTCTGATGACCTTTGCGAGCGGTCTGCTCCAGACCGTCAAGAAGCTGCTGCCCGAGAACACCACCTTCGAGGACAATATCGCGCGGTTCCGGTACAACCAGCTCGAGGAAGAGAAAGACGCCGACCGGGTCCATGTGCTCGGTTACGGCGCGCTCTGATCTGGATCATCAAACAGTTTTCCCGGCCTTCCGGTCGGGATTCTTTTTTAATTATTCTCTCAATCTCAATCAATGTCGTTCTTCCGCCCGTTGTCATCGGTCCGGAAAACGGTCAAAACCGTACATCATGACCAAATCTGTTGCATAACAATTGATATTGACGACAGTTAAAACCCTAATTTTTTAAAGGAAGGCAACTATGATATCTGTCATGTATAAAGCGCTGTTCGTTACCACCGACGGTGCATTCTCACAACGGGTATCGAAATACGTAACGAACGTCAATAAGGATATTACAATAATCCCGGTCAGCGGCGAGTCCGACATACAAAGCGCTTTGGACGACAACCGCAACGTGGACGTCATCGTCTGCGATCACGAGCCGCCGAAGCTCGATGCGATTCGGGTGTTCAATATGCGGACCCGTATGGGCGACCTGCGGCCTTTTATCATTGTCTCGCCGAACATCGATGCCAGTCTGGCTATCAAGGCGTTTGAACTGCGGGTGGACTATTATATCAGCAAAAGCTCGTCCTCTATGAACTTCTATATGGACCTGGCCTCGAAGATCGTGCTGTGCGCTGAGCACAAGCACGCCACCACTATGCAGACCATCAACGTCAAGCGGTTGAAGGCACTGGTACAGATTGGGCAGATGTCCGACCGGCCGTTCAAGGAGGTCGTAGAGTTCGTGCTCAAAACCACAATGGAACTGACGAACAGTGTTTATGGCTACATCTCGCTCTACGACAGCAACACCAAACGGCTTCGGCTGATCGCCTATTCACAGGGGCCGGACGAGTATCATCAGAATGTGGTCAACTGCGACAAATATTATGATCTGGACGCTGTCGGACTCTGGGGTGAGCCGGTACGGCAGAAGCGGGCCATTTGGACCAACGACATGACGAAGTTGAACCTCGGCGACCAGCACTGGCCGGCCGAGCTCAATATTCCGGTGCCAGGCATCGAACTTAACCGGTTCGTCATGATTCCGGTAATCCACAACGGAACGGTCCTTGCCACCGCCGGCGTGGCCAATTAGGTTGACGAGTACATCCTGGAGGACGAGGAACAGCTGACGCTGATGATGGACGGGCTGATCAACAACTACAAGGAGAAGATCATTGCGCGGAACATCTTCTCGTCGCCCGATCTGCTGATCACACAGCTGCTTAAGAACTCCCTGCTTGGAATTGTCATTCTGAACAACGACCTGGAGTTCATCGAATGCAACGATGCCGCCCTGCGTTATCTGGGCCTGCACGAGGAAGATCGGCAGAGCACTCTGGACAAATGCAGCGGTGACGCAGTGGCCTCAATCATGAACATGACTGTCGCTACGCGGCTGGATAAGACGCCGCGGAAGAACATTCTGCGGGTCCCTCTGTCGGACGGTACCAATCAGGACCTATACATCAGCGTTTCCCTGTTGACCGATTCTAACTACCGGGACAGCGGTTTCAGCGTGCTGGTCGCCGGTCTGGATGCCCAGGCAGGGATTAAGAGCGGCAGCAGTACCGTACTCGGTTTCGACCGGGCTGCCAACAACTACCTGTGCGATCAGCTGGATATTCTGACAGACGATCTGCGGATGCAGTCCAGTAGCGGAACTCCGCAGACGGCGGCCATTTCGGCGGATGCGGACATTCTGTACCGGATCAACAACTTTGTCAGGTCCTACTGTCAGCTGAACGACGACGATCAGTCCTGGTACGAACTGCAGAAGAGCGTGGACCGGGCCGAATCTATGTTTCGGACCGACCATCCCAGCAGTACGCTGAACCTGTCCTACCGTCTCAAAGGCATGAACATCATCGGCGGTCGGGGCGCTTCGGTGCTCTTTGCCGGCCTGATGGCGTATTCCGAGCGTACTAAGGCACGGAACGTGAGCATCAAGGTCAAAATCAAGGACGGAGTGCTGGTAGTGTGCTATAAGGACAACGGTTACGGTATTCCCAAGGAAAAGAAAGAAGCAGTCATCACCGACGACCCGGCGGTGCTGGGCCCGGACATGTTCCTGGTCGGGAAGTATCTCGATATGCACAAGACGGCCTATCGGGAGATCGGAGTTCCCGGTGAAGGGCTGAACCTGGAAATGATGGTTCCGCCCTCACGGTACTCGATCGATTTCAACTGAGATCAGCGGTTGTTCGATGCGATACCGATACCGTCATTGCGGTCGTTGACAATTTTGCAGATGTGGTTAGCCAGCGTGTTCTGTTGAACCTTATTGAGGACATCGGGGGTCTGATCAAGATAAAATTCATAATCGCACTTGTTGCACCTAACCTTAGGACAGTTCTTGGCAGCTTCGGAACAACCCTGGCAGGCAATCGCCCGGGCGTAAACCAATGAGAACTCAAAGCCGCACCGCGGGCATTTAAACTTTCTGATGGATGCCACTGTGTTGTTTGAAAAGCCGTATGCGTTCATGTTGCTGTAAAAGTTCATTTCGCTTCACCTCGGTTATCATACTGTAAAGGGTCCGGGCCTGCGGCCATATGGATCTTGTTAGGGTTCGGAGGGCCCGGGCCCCGAAAGGCCCGGGAAAGAAGTTTTTTGAGGAGTCAGATGGTGTTCGGTTCACAGTTCAGGAGGACATCTTACCGTGGTTGTCCACTCCGTCCATGAAGGCCTGGATGTTCTCCATCGGGGTTTTCAGCTCGGGCGGAACTTCGCAGCCGCTGGCAATGCACCACTTGGAGTTCAGATTATGCTTGCACAGTCCGGTCTTGACTTCCTGGCAGAGACTGCCGACAGCCGCGTCCATCTTGGCCGGAGTGCCTCTGGCGAAGAGCTGCGGGTCGATCTGACCTGCAATGACGCAGTGGTCCGCGTAGCCGCCGTCAAGGACCTTAGTCGCCGACGGCGAGGACGGATTCAGCGGGTAGTAGGCCAGGGAGTACAGATCAGGCTTGTACTGCTTGATCTGGGTGTCCAGATGCGGCATGTCCGCGCAGTTGTGAATCGCGAAGCCCAGACCGAGGTCGTGGGTTTCCTTGATCAGTTTGTACGCGTACTTGTCGTTGGCTTCGAACTGTTTGTATTCATTGTCGCCCAGCACAGAGTAGTTGCCCCAGAGGAAGTTCCACAGCAGAGCGGGAGCATCCGTTTTGGCAATCTCTTTAGCGATCCGGGAGCAGGTCTCGGTCGTGTTGGTCAGGGCCTTGAGTACAGGTTCGGGGTCGGAGAACATATCCATAAACAGACGCTCGGCGCCGGCACTCTGCGAGAGAGCCAGGAGCGGACCTTCGACATGGCAGGCGACGAACGCCTTGTTCTTTAGACCGGCCGCAATCTGGCGGTTGGCCTCGATCAGGTAGGCGATCCGGCCCTTGGTAACGTCCAAAGGCTGAAACTTCTCGTAGTCTTCGGGGCTGTGGACCACATGGCCGGTAACAAAGGCCGTGTTCTCCTCGTCCATCCGGACTTCTGCGCCGTAATCGTGAGCCTGAACAGCCAGGTCAATCAAGGTAACTGTGTAGGAGAACTTGTATTTGTTAGCGGCGGCGATGAAGGAGTCGGCGCAGGCTTTGGCGTTGACAGACATCTCACGCAGCGTAGTCTTCTGAGGCAGAAGACGCCGGCCGATTGCGCACGCCAGGGGGTAGGCGGGCAGTTCGTCGACGGGTTCGTTAGCCAAGGCGGCAGTTGCTCTCTCGTAAGGGGTCATTGTCTTAACCATAGCAATCGCCTCAGTCCTTCCCGGTCTTCAGCCAGCCGACCGCGTTCTGGGCGTTGCTGTCCCGATGGTCAGCACCGATCTCCTTCGCGAAGGCAGGCGAGGTCGGCGGACCGCCGATGGTGACGGTGCAGTTGCCCCGGTAACCGTCTTCTTTGAGAATATCGATGGTTTTCTTCATATTGTCCATGGTCGGGGTCATCAGGGTGCTCATACAGAGCACATTGATTTTTTTCTGTTCCATGGTCTTCGCAATCTCTTCCGGAGCGACATCTTTGCCGAGGTCGTTGACGACAAATCCGCCGGCGGTGAGCATGGTTTTCACAATGTTCTTGCCGATGTCGTGAACGTCACCCTCAACCACGCAGGTGACTGCGGTCTTGGCGTCGCTGAGCTCCTCCTTCGGGATCTTGGGCAGAAGTACGTCGAGGCCGCCGTACATCGCGCTGGCCGCAGTAAGAACCTGGGGCAGGTAGATCTGATGGGCCGCATAACGGTCGCCGATGATGCTCATGCCCTTGACCAGTCCTTCGTTGATCGCGTCGATCGGATTGACGCCGATCGTCAGCGACTCGTTGGCAGCCGCAATTGCATCGTTCCGCTTATAGTTGAGAACGGAATTGCTGAGCTTCTCCAGCACTTCCTCTTTAGTAGTCATTTTTTGCTTCCTCCTCCTGTGTTTCCACAGGATGTATAATGAATTCACGAGGTTGATATTAAAGCACAACTATGGATGGTTGATAAATCCATGAAAAAATGTATTAATTACTTAAAAAATAGTTGATTACTATATAAAGAAATTTATTGACTGCTCAATTAGAGTGATTTTATGGTTATTATTACGGTAAATTCAGGGGACTAAACGAGCATTTGATTTTTTTTGTATATAAGTATTACTTTTAATGACATGATAAATATTTTTAAAATTAAAGCAAGGGCGTTGCGGACAATGGCGGTCTGATGTCTCAGACCATCAGGCAGGTCTGATCGGATAGCGCGAAAACGCAGTTGTTGTCCGGACGCAGATCATCAGAATCGAGAAAAAACGGGGTTCTCCGGGTCCTGTTGACCCGGAGAGGTAGAAACAGTTTATTGAACGAAGATCGGAATCGGTTCAGTATTCCATCTTGCCGTATTCGGCGGTAGCGTCGACGACGGCCTGGATGTTCTCAAGCCGGCAGTTCTCGGTCGGCGGAATCTCGCAGCCGCTGGCGATGCAGTACTGTGACTTCAGGCCGCGTTTGCAGAGCGCCGTCTTCACTTCCTGGCAGAGGTTCTTGGTAACCTCGGTGGACTGCTCGACGGTGCCCCGCATGAAGAGCTGCGGGTCGATCTGACCGGCAACCAGGCAGTGGTCGGCGTAGCCGTTCTCGATGACTTTGGTGGCCGTCGGGGATCCCTCGATCTGCGGGTAATAAGCCATCGAGTAAATGGCCGGCTTGAACTTGCCGATCTGTGTCTTTAGGTGCGGCAGGTCGGCGCAGTTGTGGACCGCCACGGCCATACCGTTATCCTGGACCATCTTGTTCAGCTTGGGCGCGTACTCGTTGCCTTCGAACTCGCCGTACTCATCGTCGCCGAGGCAGGCGTAATTGCCCCACAGGTAATCCCAGCAAATAGCTTCGATGCCGGTCTTGCCCATGGCTTTAATGATCTCGGCGTCGTACTCGGTCGTGACCTTCAGTGCCCGGTGAATGGGAGTGGGGTCGGTGAACATGTCCATAAACAAGCGTTCGGCACCGGCGGTCTGCGAAAGTGCCAGAAGAGGGCCTTCGACAAAAGCCGAAGTAACGACCTTATCGTTGAGCTTTTTGGCAATCAGTTCAGTTCCCTTTATAAGAACATCTGTCCGGCCTTTGGTGATATCCGGAACCGTGAGTTTGTCGTAGTCTTCCATACAGTTCACGATATGTTTGTCGACGAACGGGGTGTTCTGTTCGTCCATCCGGACGTGTGCACCCATATCGCCGGCCATGACGGAGAGGTCCATCAGGCCGATGGCGAAGTCGAAACCATAGTGTTGCTGACCGGCCAGAAAGGACTCGGCGAATTTCTTAGGATCCTCGGACCAATCGCGGTAGGTCATCTTGCCGTCACCGATCAGCCGCCGGCAGACACCGCAGGCGATCGGGTAGCAGGTAAGACGGTCAACTTTCTCGCCTTTGAGCGCAGCCTGCGCTCTTTCAATGTGCGTCATTTCTTTGACCATATTATTCCTCCATCGCATCGATTGTGGTTTATAGCCGGTTCAGTCCTTCCCGGTCTTCAGCCAGCCGACCGCGTTCTGGGCGTTGCTGTCCCGATGGTCAGCACCGATCTCCTTCGCGAAGGCAGGCGAGGTCGGCGGACCGCCGATGGTGACGGTGCAGTTGCCCCGGTAACCGTCTTCTTTGAGAATATCGATGGTTTTCTTCATATTGTCCATGGTCGGGGTCATCAGGGTGCTCATACACAGGTAGTCGACCTTGTTATTCTCCATAGTCTCGGCAATCTCTTCCGGAGCGACATCTTTGCCGAGGTCGTTGACGACAAATCCGCCGGCGGTGAGCATGGTTTTTACAATGTTCTTGCCGATGTCGTGCACATCGCCTTCGACGACGCAGGTAACTGCGGTCTTGGCGTCGCTGAGCTCCTCCTTCGGTATCTTGGGCAGAAGTACGTCGAGGCCGCCGTACATCGCGCTGGCCGCGGTCAGGACCTGGGGCAGATAGATTTGGTGAACTGCATAGCGGTCGCCGATGATGCTCATGCCCTTGACCAGTCCTTCGTTGATCGCGTCGATCGGATTGACGCCGATCGTCAGCGACTCGTTGGCTGCTGCAATGGCGTCGTTGCGCTTGTATTTCAAGACGGCGTTGCTGAGTTTTTCCAGCACTTCCTCCTTGGTAGTCATTTTTTGCTTCCTCCTCCTGTGTTTCCACAGGGTGGATAATGAATTTGCAAGGTTAGTTTAAAACACAACTATGGATGGTTTATGTATCCATATATAAAATAGGTTTGAACCAACTTCTAAGTATGACGGTATTTAAAGAAACCTGCCTATCTGATTGACCAGTGATCAAAAAGTTGTTAATATTTGTAATTAACTATTGTAAATATACTATTTGTGTTATAATATTATTTAAAATTTAATACGAACATGAACCGTTTAATGAATACCGGTGTAAATATCAAAATGACCCAAAACAGGAACGATACAGTTTAACAGAGTTTTATTGGGCCGATAGAGTCGAAAATATCTTCTGCATTAAGTGTAGTGAAGAAGGAAAAGGTTTACCGACCGGGCCGTAAAAACACGGCCCGGTCAGAAATTTCACGAGCGATAATATAAATCTTCGGGGTCTTCCTTCTCATCGATAAGAATGGCCGGTTTACCGGTAGCGGTTACGGTGACCGTGGCCTCCAGGAAGACAGAGGTGCCGTCGGCGGCCGATTTGACGATGTGCTTATTCACATCGCAACTGACCACCGGGTCTAAAGCACCGGAGGCCCTGGCCTTTTGCAGGACCTCTCTCTTGCCGTTCTCCTCGGCATAGGCGATGGCATCGCGAAGCGAGGTCTTCTCGGCGTTGCCGAAGGAGGCGAAGATCCGGCAGGCCGGATCGGCGCCCATTTCGCCGGGCATAGGCTGGATCGTGATGACAATCATCTCGGAGATGGAACCGCTGACTGCGCCCACGGCGTTGCCTACGTCGCTGTCGTCATTGATTACCAGGTCCGTACCGAAGATTTTGGCCACCGGCGGCAGCCAGGCGCTCACCGGGGCGCCGATGCCGACGATCGGTTTGGTCAGTTTGATGCCGACTTTGAAGTCCTTGGCCTGCCGGCCGGTGATGGCCATATCGACCATTTTCTCGGTCTGGAGCTGCAGTTTATCGGTCTCCAGATCTTCGCAGATCAGGTTGGTCATAAGGTCCCGGGCGATCTTGTTGATGACCATCTGTTTGCACATGGCCACGAAGGCATCTATAGGAATGTCGGCTTTGGTGGACAGATACTTAAGCGCGTACTGCGACGCCTCCCGATCGTATTCCACATACGAGCCCTCGCAGTGAAGGAGATCGGTTGGGGTGACGCCGATCCGCTGTACCAGTCCGAGCTCCTCAAGCCGGGCGACGTCGAAAAGGAAGGCGTGGATACCGAGTGCGTCGGAGGCCTCTTTCAACGTGTACGGTTCTACCGCGATAAACTGCAACAGTTTGCGGTCGCAGTCCTGGATGGTTTCGTTGCGGACCGGCCGGGAGGCGATGAAGAACTCGTCATCCTGGATGATCTCGTTCATCCGGAACGACTGCGCGGCGCGGCTGGGAAAGGTGTCGGCCAGGGCCTTCAGCGACTGCCTGATCCGGGGCCAGCGACTGGCGGCGATGCAGATGGGAATAACCCGCAGTTCTGTCAGGTGTATGTCCCGGCCGTTGACGACGAACCGGCTGTCGCCGCCGAGACCGAAGGTGGTGACGGCGGCCGCCCGGACCCGGGTCCGGTGTCCGCCGATAATGGCACCCTCGGGGTCTAACCGCGGAAAACCGTCGCGCAACACGCCGATATCGGTGGTGGTGCCGCCGACGTCGATCATGATCGCATCCTTCAGGCGGGTGATAGCTTTGGCACCCATCAGACTCGAGGCTGGACCGGACAGGATGGTCTCGACCGGCCGCTCGGCCGCCATCGAATCGCTCATGATGGTGCCGTCGCCTTTGACGATCATCAGCGGAGCCCTGAGTTTGAACTCTTTCATGACCTCTTTGACCGAAGAGATCAGATCGGCGATGACCGGGATGAGCCGGGCGTTCATGATCGCGGTGTTGGTCCGCTCGTTGAAACCGAGACTGGAAGAGAGCACGTGGCCGCATACGGTCGGGATACCCAACAATTTCTGGGCCATATCGGCGACCCGGTTCTCATGTTCGGGGTTGCGGACGCTCAGGAAGGCCGTGACCGCCAAGCAGTCGATCTTGCCCTTCATGGACAGCAGCGCGGTGCGGACTGCATCGTCGTCCAGCGGATGACGCTCGCCGCCCTCCAAGTTGTGGCCGCCCTCCAGGTTGGCACAGGCGTCGACGACAATCTTGCCGTCAAATTCCTGACCGATGCAGATGACGCCTACCCGGCAGCCCTTGCCCTCGACGATGGAGTTAGTGGCGAGGGTCGAGGAAAGCGAGACGATCGAGGTCTTGGCCAGAATTTCCTGGTCCAGCAGACCGATGGCGCCCCGGATGCCGATGACCAGGTTCTCCCGGGTCGTAAGTGCTTTGGATTTGTTCAGGATTTTCGCGGACTGCATGTCCAGCAGGACGGCGTCCGTATAGGTGCCGCCGGTATCGATGCCTAAGCCGATTGTTGTCATTTGATCTTCCACCTTTGCTGCGACAGGTCCGCCGCCAGGCCGGGCCTACTAGATGGCGGACGCCATTGCGTTGTATTATACACTAACTAATCGGAAAACCACCGCCGGGATTGTGCAGAATGTCTTCCGCTCAGCCGATCTGAGGGTCCAAGTGTATGATTTCTATAAACACAAATTCATGGATGGTTGTATAATCCATATAAATCTCAAGAGATGAACCATATTGTCGGTTGAAATTGTTTGACCAAAGAGACTTTTCCGCGTGATTTCCGTACATATACGTATTTTAGTTCTATCATGTTAACGGACATTTATAACTTTGTCTATACTGTTCTTATTAATACTATTAATATTTGATTACTTACAAGTTCTTAAGCAGAATTTTGAGCCGCTCTCTCGGTAGTTTTGACCGATAAAATGTCGGCTGAAACCGCTGGTTGCCGGCCGAAAAAGCAATTTCAGAATAGCCTTTATACGATACAGCACGATTTCGGACGCATGACCAGCGAGATCAGAGTGAACATGCGGACCTGCAGCAAAACGACCAAGGTCACTGCCGAGCTCCAGCCCGACGGAGACACGATCAAGATCCGCATCGCCAGCGACTGTCAGCACGTCAAAGAGTACGCCGACCTGCTCGGTGACACTATCCAGATGTCTGATGTGGTCGAATGGCGCAACAGCCGGGTCGTAAATCCCGACATCCGGCAGCCGCTCTCGATGCCATGTCTGGTCCCGAACGCGATCTTCGACGCGGCATGGATGGAACTGGGGATGCTCTCGAAGCATCTGGCCCAGGAAATGGCCAAGTACAACAGTATGGATTTCCTGAAGAGCGGGGAGTGATTGTGGAACCTGTCTGCCGGCAGGCCAGGCCGGAAGATTACGAGGCCGTGTATCGGCTGTGGATGGATTCCGGCGGCATCGGCGTCACCAGTCTCGAGGATTCGAAGGAGTATTTCGAGCGGTTCCTGCAGCGGAACCAGGCCACCTGTTTTACCGCGGAGGCCGACGGAAGACCAGTGGGTATCATCCTCTGCGGGAACGACGGCCGCTCCGGGCACATCTATCATCTGATCGTGGATCCGGCCTTCCGGGGCCGGGGGCTTGCCCGGCGGCTGCTGCAACTGTCCCTGGAAGCGCTGAGGGCGGACGGCATCGGCGGGGCCGACGCGGTGGTGTTCCGGGAGAACCCGGCCAACGATTTCTGGGAGCAGGAAGGCTTCCGCGACCGGCCGGACCTGATCTACCGGGACATTCCGCTGAAGCAGGACAATGTCTGGATGAACCGCAGTAAGCGGCCGGGCGATTATCCCAAACTGTGAACTTTTCAGAAAAGCAGGTCGGTGATTCCGGTGGCGTACGGCAGAACGGTTACCGCGGGGTCGATCTTCCGCCAGGTGTCGGTATCGATATCGCCGGACGAGACCGCCACGAACCGGGCGCCGGCGCTGCGGGCGGTCAGCAGATCGATCTTGAGATCCCCGGTGTAAAGCAGGTCGGCCGGGACGGTACCTAGCCGGGATGCCAGGTGGCCGAGGGCGGCCGCAGCCGGTTTGGCTTCGTCCGGCGGGTAGTCGTCCCGCGTGATCAGGGTTCCGACCCGGTTGCGCAGACCGATGCGGTCCAGCATGGTCTCGGCGTAGATCCGCGAACCCTGGGTGAGTATGCCGAAGGGGATATGCCTGGATTTTAATTGATCCAAAAGTTCTGCCGTACCAGGAAAGGCCGTAACCCGGTCCAGGTTGCTGGTAGACATCTCCAGATCCTGAGAAAAGCGATTGTAGGCGGTGGTCAGTGTCTCGGCCTCCGCTCCCCGGCCGCAGGCAGTCAGCCAGTGTTTGCCGTCGTCCAAACGGAGTTTTGGTCCGAAGGAAGAATCGAAGGCTTCTTCGGGCACGCCGGCGGCCAGCAGATGCTCTTCCACCCAGCGGCACAGCTGAAGGTAGTCGATGTGGGTGTCCGCCAAAGTGCCGTCAAGGTCGAAACCGACCGCCCGGACACCGGCGTATTCCGGCTGCATCAGAGCAGGTCCCGCAGATCGCCGACACAGCCGATCGTCCGTACCTGCGGGCCGATCTTCGTCTCCCAGTCTTGCTGCGAGTAACTGCCCGAAGTGACGCCGATGAACTCGGCGCCGGCGGCATCCGCGGTCATCCAGTCCACCTTATGGTCGCCCAGATACAGGATGTTCTCTGCGGGTACGCCAAGCCGTTTGCCAAGGTGGCGGAGGGCCATCGGCGAGGGTTTGGAGTCCTCTTCCGGATAATCGTCCCGAGCTACGACGGCATCGAACTCCTTCAGCACGCCCGCGTTTCCCAGCACGGTTTCGGCGTATTGCCGGCTGCCTCTGGTCAGGACCCCGACCGGGTAGCCGCGCTTCTTCAGCAGACGCAGGGTGTCGATGGACCCTGGGAACGGCTCCGCCTCGTCGGCATGTTCCAGCTCTACGGCGGTCGCCCGGACGCCGACACGCTCGCGGATGCCGGCGGCGGCGTCCGCCCGGCCGTGGACAATGAGCCAGGCAATGCCCCGTTCCATCGCCATTTTGGAGCCGTCCCGCCGGTCGATGTCCGTTTCGGGTACACCCAGGCTCAGCAGCTCGTCCGTCACGATGTTGTCCATCTTGACATAGTCCACGCGGGTGTGCATGAACGTGCCGTCCATGTCGAAGCCGACGGCTTTGATGCGGAAGTCCAGAGCCATGTGCAGTCTATGACTGCGGCGGTAATTAAGTTTCGGGTTCGCTTGAGAAAAACTCTTCCCAGACAGGTGCCGGGAGAAATGTCAGCTGTGAACAGCAGTCGAGCTGTCTGTTGATGCCTATATTCCGGTTTTTACAGCATCAAATTTCAAACCCACATTAAACCAAAGAATCTGTGCGGTATGGGGCCGTGTCCGCTTGCGGAAGGTCTGCGCTGTTCTGCAGACAGAAATCTGAACCCTCTGTCTCGTTCCGGTGTACCGGTCGTGAGTGTAGCGATAGGGTCAATCGCCGCCTTATGCTCTGTGACATCTTTTACTGCAATAGCCGCCGTCCGGTCAAGATAATGCGGGAGCATCGTCGGCGGGTTCCTGATGCCGGCCGACCAGAACTCGACGTCCGGGAACATAGCCAATGTCAGGAAATCCGAAATCCGCGTAATCTCCATGACACCGGCACCGTCGCCGCCTTCTCGGACACAGGGGCCTTCAGGACAGGGCCCAATGGGCTCAGACGTATAGACAGAGGCTGTTAAACCGGATTGTCGAAGAAGCAGTCACCGGAACAGAAACTCAACAAAAATCAAAAGAAAAAGAGAAGACAGAATGGGAGATTCGATACAAAAACTCAAATCAGACGCGAATTGAAAATGAATTGTGTCAGCAGTTTCATTTAAGATCGATGGACTGATATCCAGTGCTAAAAAATGCCGCCAACTGTAAACCCAATCAGATTGATTGCATTTCATATAAAGCGTTTTAAATATCACGATACATGGCAGTGTGAATCATGGATGGCATTAAAGGACTTTTGATCGATGTCGATGGCACCCTGTGTTTAGGCGACTCGATTATTCCGGGTACGGCGGAGATCATAGAAAAGATCAGATTATCCGAGATTCCATTCCTGGTGTTGTCCAATAATTCGTCAATGAGCTCAGAAGAATATCTGGGTAAGCTTCACAGACTGGGTTTCAATTTGAAAAGAGAAGAACTGTTGACGGCAACAGAAGCGACCGTGTTCTATCTGAAGGAAAAATATCCTGATGCAAGAGTTATGCCATTGGGAATGAGCGGATTTGTAGGTGAGTTGATAGACGGTGGAATAAACATCGTAGATGATTCACTGGATGTCGTACTTCTGGCTTATGACAAAACAATCAATTTTGACAAGCTCAACAAAGCCGGCCATTACATCAAACAAGGTTCTGTGTTTCTTGCAACACATCCGGACATGTTGTGCAATTCATCAGACGGGTATGACATAGACATCGGGGCCTTCATCATGATTCTGGAAAAGTCCACAGGCGTAAAGGCCACAATAATCGGAAAGCCAGAAGATACAATGGCGCGTTTGTCAATGAAAAGATTAAATCTGCCAGCCAAAGATATCGCAGTAATCGGAGACCGTCTGTATACCGATATTGCTTTTGCAAACAAAAACAAGATGCAGTCCGTACTTGTATTGTCTGGAGAAGCAACCGTAAGCGATCTGAAAGATTCACAGGTTAAGCCAGATTATATAATCGGTTCGATTTTGGATTTGGATAAAGTTGTGAAATTTTAAAAAATTAAAAATTCGCTCATCTTTTTGGTTTAAATGCCAGATGCAGCAAATGATAGAACGAACAGGATGGGTATCGCCATTGTCAAAATGCCTCTTTTGCTCTTTGTTCTCAGGTTTTTATCAGAAAGGATGAGCATCAGTCGCCCAACAACCGCAGTATTGCAGCCAATGAACGTTAAAACAAATCTCACCTCGTCACCGAGGACTGCTACGCCCGGCTGAGGACGACGGCCGCCCTCGCGAGGTTCGCGGAGGTCGACCGTTCCCTCGAACACTCTAGCGGCCGTCGGAGTCCAAGCGAAGCGCGGATTCGATGGAAGATCGGGAAGGAGCGAGGTGGGAAGATGGGAAGGAAAACAGGAGGGTTTTAAATATGAGATGTGAAGAAAGTTTAAATAGGACGGAAAACAGATTGAAAGGGGCGTTAAAAGATGACTGGATATGGGTGTCAACTGAGAGTAGTAGCCCCCCTTCTGTTTCAGACGGCATTCAACTAACGCGCTCTACCCGCCGGTCGCAGGCATCTCATCCCGGCTGTATGAGTTTGCTCCGATGAGGAGTCGCCGTTTCACCAGGTCTCCGGGAACGTCGCTGACAGACAGGTCATCCTGTTTACCGGAACTGTGTCGTTTCTGGGCCCTTGCCACGGCTCTCGCCGTGCCGGATTTCCCGGCTCATCTTTGCCCGTGGAGGAGGGAACTTCCTCAGCCGGACCCGGAGGTCCTACCGTCGGCCGTCCTCTCTCTGTTGACGGTTCCCTCACTGATGCGGTATCTGATAAACCCTTCGGACCGGGTTACCGTCGCTGGCTCTGAGGGGTTGGCGAAAAAAAACCCTCAGCGGCGGACAAAAGACTTATTAAGCGCGTGCTTATCGGGATGCTTGTTGCAAAGGTAGTCAAGCATGGCCAACGACGCAAGGTTGAGGGCCTTGTCCCTAGCGGTCCGCGTGTTCAAATCACGTCCTTTGCACCATTCTTATCATTACTGTCTGGCAGAGATGCCGGTGTTCTAAAGGTCGCTTTCACTCTTCCGTCTCGCTGCCCGAGATCATCCCGGGCAACCGGGACAGTTTCCGCAGGGTGTGCGCGGCCCAGGTGAAACCGAACAGCGAGCCGATGATCTCGGTGAGGCAGACGCCCCAGAAGATCGCGGTCAGGCCGTTGCCCAGGCAGACCAGAATATAGCAGAAGGGCAGCTGCAGCAGGTTGATCAGCAGGATGATGACCAGCGACCGCAGACCGAGCCCGAAGGCCTGGAACAGGTTCGACGAAAGGAAGCCCAGGGCCGAGAACGGCAGGAATACCGCTGCGACGCGCAGGAACTGCGCAATCCCGCCCTGCAGGTCGCCGGCGGAGGTCGTGAACGCCCCCGCGATTTGATACGCGAAAATCGCCATGATGACGCCCAGCAACAGGGTCAGGCCGGCGGCGAGCTTGTCGGCGTACCAGTAGGCATTGCTGCACCGGTCCATGCGCCGCATGCCGTAAGCGGCGGCCACCACCGGGACCAGCGCGGCGCCGATGCCCATCATCGGGATCTGGATCATCTGCAGGACCCGCCATGCGACAGTGTAAATGGCAACTCCGTCGCTGCCGGCGGCCGCGGTAAGGATGCCGTTCATCAGCATGATCGAGACTGAGGTGATGATCAGGTTGAGCGCGGCCGGGATGCCGACGCTGAGGATCAGCCGGATCTCCTTGGCATCGAACCGGAAGTGCCGCAGCCGGATGTCCAGATAGGTGTCCTTTTTCTTGAAGAACCAGTAACAGGACATGGCGATGCCGAGCACCATCGAGACGACGGTGGCCCAGGCGGCCCCTGCAACTCCCCAGCCAAAGACGAACATGAAAATCGGGTCGAGAACGATGTTCAGGAACGCGCCGTAGAGCTGGCATTTCATCGAACGTTTGGCGGCGCCTTCGGCCCGGAGCAGAGCGGACATCACGCCGACGTGGACGGCGATGATGCTGCAGCCGAAAATCGGGTAGCCGTATGCGAGGCTAAGGTCATAGACGTTTCCGGTGCAGAACAGCGACATGAGCGGGTCCAGGGCCAGGACCAGGATGACGCCGAGTACCGCCGAGGCCGCCAGTGACAGCATGAAGGCCTGGGCAGCGGAACGGTCGGCTCCTTCCCGGTCGTTCGCGCCTATCCGCCGCGAGATGACAGCGGAGGCTCCGATGCCGATACCGTTGCCGAAACCGATGATGATGAAGAACAGGGGGAAGGCGTATCCGACGGCGGCGATGGCGTCGGTGCCTATGATTGAGACCCAGAGCGAGTCCACCAGGTTGTTGGCGGCCTGGGCCAACATGGCAATCGCAATGGGGACTGCCATGGAGAGGATCGCCTTGTGGGGGTTTCCCAGCAATGTGTCTACATCCTTGGTGTTCCCGGTCTGGGTCATAAGGCGTATTATTAGTCCGCCCGCATATATAACAGTGTGGAACCGCGGAACCGAGAGGCAGTATGCAGCTCGGAGTTCTTACTGCGGTGCATAAATACCCGCTTGGCGATTCTTATTCATATGATGCCGAGAAAGAAGCTCGAGTATTACGCCAGCCAGTACGGGATCGCCGATGTGCATAAGGTCGTTCTCACGGATGCCGACTGCGAGCGGGTCTGCAGGGCCATCGGAATCAAGGTATACACCGCCAAGGACTGCGGTGCGAAGCTCTCCGGTCTGGTGGACTGTGTTTACTACGACGAGAACTACCGGCAGAAGCACGCGAACCCGGCCGTCGACCAGAGTTTCCTGCTCTCGCGGATGATCGACTATGCGGCCGATGATGTCATGAAGTTCTATGCGCAGAAGTGAACTCATTGTACGCAATACCCGCCTGATCGACTGCCGATCTGGCAGGAAGTTTCACTCGATCATGGCATTTTGAGTCGACTGCCGACTGAGCATTATAACACATCGTAACGCCAGTTGTTGAACCGCTGAAAGCATCGAGCTGTCGGACTGAGGCCAAATCAGACCGATATCGAAGTGTCTGGGTTGACCAAAAACGCTTCGTTATCTTTACACAGTATCAACATTTTCACGGGACGCAATGGTGCTTGGGAGTTCAGTTTAATCACTGCATTTACCTCAATACAGAAAATGATTGAGAGTTGCAGGTATACGTTTCGGAATGCGGCGTTTCGGCCTTGTTCTACAAAGGACATGAGACCACCAGCGTATGACCGTGGAATTTTATTTCGGAGTGAATCCGTAAAGTCTATCCTGATTCCAGCCGACAGTGACAGACTGGCATTTGCTAGTGGATTTGCCAGTTGCAACGGAACACACTGTCAGATCATCGGTCCCAAAGGACGTTATGAATAAGATCATGAAAAAGGGTCCGGCAAAGGGATTGATGCCTGCGTTAAACCAGTGTTGAGTATAGAGGACTGGAAAATACTCAAGCACCGTGTTGTCTGTTTCATTTTGATCCATATGGGTTCGACACAATTTAATCAAATGAATCCGAAAGCAGAGTATGAAATAGAGAATGTAAGAAGGCAACGTTCGAATTCGGAGGGCATCAATTCGTCAGATGTACACTGTTCTCCCGTAATCTGAATCGATTATTGACGAATGCGGTAAAACTATTGACAGCAGAAGACTCTGTTCGCATCCAGATTTTGATAAGACCGGAGAACAGTGTCCACATCTTAATCAATGGATGATAAGAAGTCATGCCGTAAGAAAAGTCAAGTGTCCGAATCGCGGATCTATTGCATAATTTTTTTAAGACGATGGCACAACAGTCCTAATATCTGGAGTACGTTGCATGCTCAATCAGAGGAACCATCATGGACGTGCGTGAAACGCTGCAGGCACTGCAAGACGGCAAGGGGCCGGAGGTTGCCGATGTCGAAACGCTGCTGACGGCCCGCGGCAGCGACGAACAGGCACTGTTTGCGGCCGCCAGGGAGAAACGCGACCGGCAATTCGGCAACAAACTGTACGCCTACGGATTCGTTTATTTCTCGACCTACTGTCAGAATAACTGCACCTTCTGCTACTTCCGGCACACCAATGACATCGACCGCTACCGGAAGACACCGGCGGAGATCTACGAGCTGGCGGCCGATCTGAAAGATGCCGGCATCGACCTGGTCGATCTGACCATGGGCGAGGACCCGCAGATGTACGCCGACGACTACGCGGAACTGCTCGACATCGTTGCCCGGGTGCACAGCCTGGGCATCTCGATCATGTGTTCCCCTGGCGCTGTGAGGAAGGATGTTTTCCCGCGGCTGAAGGCGGCCGGCGGCAACTTCTACGCCGTTTACCAGGAGACCCACAACCGGGCGCTCTTTGCCCAGCGGCGGATCGGCCAGGACTACGACTTCCGCGCCAACCAGCGTAAGTGGGCGCACGAGGCCGGGATGCTCGCCGAGGACGGCATGATGTGCGGTATCGGCGAGAGCCTCCGCGACCGGGCCGAGACGATCCTGGCAATGGGCGCTGAAGGATGCGAACAGATTCGGGCCATGGCCTTTGTGCCGCAGGCCGGGACACCGATGGTCGGTAACGCGCTCGGCAGTTCCGAGGATGAGATCAGATGCATCGCAGTTATGCGGCTGCTCTTCCCGGACCGGCTGATCCCGGCAACGCTGGACGTCGAAGGGACCGAAGGCATGAAGAAACGGCTGAACGCCGGGGCGAACGTCATCACCTCGATCGTGGTGCCGAAGCGGCACCTGGCCGGCGTGGCCCAGCCCGAGAAGGACATCGAGAACGGTTCCCGTTCGGTGGAGCACGTCTTCTCCCTGGTGGAGCAGATGGGCAAGAAGGTCGCCACCCAGCAGGAATATGCGTCCTTCATCGCCGGACTGCAGGCCAAACGGGCGGTCCCGCTGCACTGAACTTGTTTTCCTCCTGTTTCGCTTGAAGGCAGTTCTTTCCGCTGCCGCGGCGATATGCCGACATACACGGGGTCAGTTGCCGAATGTGAGACTGCTGGCCGTCTGCGAAAGTTCAGGACTTTCCAGTGGCTCCAGCGGAGTCACCGTCGGGTCGATGTGATGACCGTGCTGTGCGGTAGCGGCTCTGCGCCGCCTCTGCCGGTTGTGTACCAGGGCACTTGGTGTCCACGAGCATTACGTTACCGGAAAAAGACGACGGTATCTTTGTTACCGGCCGGCCGAACACTTTTCTAGCGGTTATAACTCTGGACAATGCCGTCTTCCGGCAGGTCTGCGTACCAATGGCCGGCAGGTCAGCGGAGTCTGGGAAGAACTCCGGGAACAGCTTATCGTGCGATCTGCCGATTCTGACAGGCGTGTCGCCCTAACCGATCAGGATGTTATCCGGTTGTTCTTGTTCAATGAGATGGCTGGGACAGACCTGAATGACAGACAACAACGACCTTCTGGTCACCGGCAGGAGGTATTTCACGCGGACCGGCCGTCTGCCGCTGTCGGTCCAAGCGAACTGCCGGAGGGGTCCCCGGGACAACGGTCCGAATGCGTTCTTGGCGTCGCAGGACGCCGAAGTCGCGGTGTTCTGAGCTTAATTTTTCCAGTAGTTCTCTCCGGCGGTGCCTAGCGCGACGACGTTAGCGTCCGGCGCGGCGATCGGGGTCTCGCAACCGGGGGCAAGGATGAACCCGCCGTCCTGGGCGGCCGCATCCAGGATACGGTCCGATTCTCTGGTGATTTCAGCGGGCGTGCCCATAAGCATGTACTTAACAGGGTCGATGTTGCCCATCAGCGGCAGTCTGTGGGCGGCGGCCTTGACCGCGGCATCGATGGGGACGGCGTGGTCGAAGCTGAAGCAGTCGGCGCCGGTGGCAGCGATGGCCGGCATGATGTCGGTGGAGTTGCCGCAGATGTGCAGGAACGACAGCTGGCCGGTTGCTTTTTTCACTCTGCCGATGGTCTGCTTTATGAAATCGCCGGAATAGGGTCCGAACATGTCCGGGGAGATGATGTCCTCGGACGAGGTCGGGTCGGCCATCCACATCAGCGAGGCGCCGGCCTCGGACATGGCGATCTGCTGCTCGGCGATGAAATCGGCGGTCTTGGCGACAAGCTTCTTGACCACATCGCCCTCCTCGAAGGTCATCATGAGCATATCCTCCACGCCCATCAGGTAACCGGCGGTGGTGATCGGGCCCCAGGAGAGCCCGCAGATGTGCAGGTCCTCCGGCAGGGTGGCCGCACAGATTTTCAGCGAGTCGATTATGCATTTGGTGAAATGCGGACATTCGGCGGTCTTTTTCGGGTCGAAGAACGCCAGGTTGTCCACGTCCTCGGCGGTCTTGACGAGGGCAGAGCGGACGGAGCCGTAGTCGTCGTCCGGGAAGCGGACGTCCATGCCCAGGTCGGCAAAAGGCACCTGGGAGTCCAGCACCGGTTTGACGAAATCGGATTTGGTCTTCAGGGCGTAGTCGATGGAGACCTTCGCGGACACCGGCGGATCGTAACGGGCGTCCTTGACCAGGACCCCGGCGCTCCGCGCCGCGGTGACCAGAGCGAAGTTGTTGACAGGGATGCGGTCCCCCTTCTCGAAATGCAGGGCGGCCTCTACGGCCGCACGGTGTCCGCAGTCTTTCATAAAATCTTCCTCTGAACGGAAGATACCAGCACAGGGGTAGATAAAATGGTCACTCGTAGGAGCGGACCAGTTCGACCGTGCCGGCGGTGAAGGACTGGGAGGTGAGGGCGCCGCCGCGGTCGGCAGTGACGCGGCCGGTCCGGTACATTTCCCGGACGGCCTTCTTGATGTTCTGGTAGGCGTCGTCCATTCCCAGGTCCAGGAGCATGAAGGCGGCCGCCAGGATGGCGGAGGTCGGGTTGACGCTGTCCGCCCGCCGCTGCGCGGCCGGGTGGGACGGCATGAACATCCCGCGCTTCTGGCCCAGATAGGCGACGGGCATCAGTCCGGCACCGCCTGCCATGCCGGCGGCCTGGCCGGCGAGGGATGGGGCGGTGAGCATACCGGCGACGACGACGTCCAGCGAACGGGGGTCGGTCGCGAGCCGGCAGGCGGCGTCCGCGGCGTTCATGGTGTCGAAGACGAACTCGGTGGCCGCGAAGTGGCGGGTGAACAGTTCGGAGAATTGCTTCTCGGCGGCCGGGAACAGGCCAGATCCGGGGACGCAGGTGATCCGCTGACGCCGGCGGAGCTCGGCCACCCGCAGCGTCAGGTCGAACAGGGCGGTATCCGCGTCGGCGCTGGCGAAATAATCGGCGCTCACGCCGTCCAGGCGGTCGAGCTCGGTCACCGACAGGGCGGAGTCAGGGTTCATTCCGACCAGGACGAGGTCCAGGTCCTTGTGGCCCAGCCATTCGCAGAGCGGGTAGAACTCCCGCACCTCAGCGAGCAGCCGGAACTGCTTGCGCAGACTCTCCAGCGGGTCGCGCTGCTCCGGCTTGGCCGGAGCGAGACTGACCGGACCGCTCAGGATAGCATCCGCCGCGGCTGCCAAGTTGGCGGTCTCCGGCGGCAGGACCTGACCGGTGTGCTCGTAGGCGACGGCGCCGATCTCTCCGTGGATGAGGGTCAGCCCCGGTGCGGCGGCAGCGAGCACGGTCTCGGCCGCGGCGATGACCGCCGGGCCGCAGCCGTCGCCGGGCAGCACGAGCACTTTCTTGGACGCGGACGCAGGCGTCATGATCGTTTTCAGAGCAGGCGGTTGGCCACGCCGGCGTAGATGAGCGGGAGGGTAATGGTCGCGTCGCCTTCGACGGTCATCTTCTTGGCGGTGCTCTTGACCTTGCCCCAGGAGACGGCTTCCCGGATCCGGGCACCGGACAGGGAACCGTCGTACTCCTCGGCGGTGGTCAGGTAGATACAGTAGTCGAGGCCGCCGCGGAACTGATTCCACCAGATGACGTGGTGCTTGGAGATGCCGCCGCCGATGATGATGGCGCCGGTGTACTTCGCCTCGTTGGTCATCTCGGAGAGCATCTGCTCGTCGGCGAACAGGTCGATGCGGAGCTTCCGGTGGGTCTGGTAGTACATCCAGAGCTGGCAGCCGAACGAGCCGTCGGTGATACCCGGGACAACGATCGGGACATGGTTCACATGGGCGTTCCAGAGAAGGCTGTCCTCGTGGCCCTGGACGTGTTCCAGATGGGCGCCGACCAGGTCAATGATCTCGTGGGTGGACAGGGATTTCGCGTTGTTGGTCTTCTCGTCGGCGAAGATGTCGTCGAACATGGGCAGGACGTCGTCCTCCATAACGAGGCCGTAGCACTCGTCGGGGACCAGGACGTTGCCCAGCCGGCTGACGCCGTTGTCCCGGAGCATCTTGTCGTCCATCAGGAACTGGCCTTTGTAGTAGTTCGCGAACAGCCGGGATAGGTCATGGTCCAGGCAGCCGCAGGTGGTGATGATCAGGTCGACCATGTGGTTTTTCACCATGTCGACGATGACGCCGCGGGTGCCGGTCGCCATGATGCAGGCCGGGAAGGAGAGGATGCGCAGGCAGCCTTTCTTCGTGATCATCTTCTCGGCGATGTCGGTGGCGTCGGCAAGCTTCTGGGAAGTGAAACCGCCGGAGCGGCCCATGGCCTTCAGCATGTCGTCGACGGTCATTGCCTTGGTGACCTTGATGTCCTTGACTGGAATTTTCTCGAGCTGTTTTTTAACCTCGGCGTCGCCGGCGGCGTCCTCAGTTTTCTTTTTAGCGACCATGATAAAGTCAACTCTGAACGTGCGACTGTTACGACCATTATAAATGTTATCAAGTAAAAGGCGGACGGAACGGTCCGGAACAACCGGCCGGCGCAGTCTGTGTTATGTAGATTTTAACGGCAGTATTTGCAAAGTCATTGGATTTTTGTCAATGGTTAGTAAAAATTAACGCATATGTTAAATAGATTAGATATGTGTCTACTGTCTCGATAAAAAATGATTCATTCAAACGGGAGTGGAAAACTTTGAAGGCCGTTTGGAAACTGACCATCGTTCTGGGTGTGTTGCTGGCGCTCGCCGTGCTGTTCGCGCCCGGCGTCGCCGCCGACAGTGCCGGTACGGCCGCGGCAGCCGTGACGGACACCATGAACACCGTCGACATGCTCTGGGTGGCGCTCGCCTGCTGCCTGGTGTTCATCATGGCGCCAGGCATCGCGCTGTTCTATGGCGGCATGCTCCGGAAGCAGAGCATGACCTCCTGCATAGTGCAGTGCACCGCGGCCATGGCCGTGGTCGGGTTCGTATGGATTGCGGTCGGCTACTCGCTGGCGTTCAGCGGCTCCGGGTTGGTCGTGGGCAACCTGTCCGCCCTGCTGCTGAACGGGGTCTCGGCGGACGGCAGCACCCTAGGCTACACCGTGCCGGACCTGGAGTTTATGCTCTTCCAGGGCATGTTCGCCCTGGTCACCGCCTGCATTGTGCTGGGCGCGGTTGCCGAGCGGGTGCGGTTCCCGGCGATCATGGCGTTCCTGGCCCTTTGGAGCGTCCTGGTCTACGCGCCGATGGCCCACATGGTCTGGGGCGGCGGCCTGCTCTCGACCGCCGGCGGCTATCTGACCACTCTCGACTACGCGGGCGGGACGGTCGTCCACATCTGCTCCGGCATCTCCGGCGTGGCGGCGGCCGTCGTGCTCGGCAAGCGGTCGGCCAACACTCAGAAGTTCCGTTCGCACAACGTGCCGGCGGTGTTTCTGGGCGCGACCATGCTGTGGGTGGGCTGGATCGGCTTCAACGGCGGTTCCGGCCTGGCCGTGAACGGGCAGCTGATCAGCGTTATCGCCGTGACCCTGGTAAGCTCGTTCGTCTCGACCATTGTCTGGTCCCTCATCCAGTATGTGCACGTGGGTCGCATCGGTGCCACCGGCATCTGCGCCGGCATGCTCGCCGGCCTGGTTGGCATCACGCCGGCCTGCGGATACGTGACCGTGCCGGCGGCCTGCATCATCGGGGCCGTGGCGGCCTGCGTCTGCTACGGCGGCGTGATATTCATGCGGCAGAAATCTGGTGTGGATGACGCGCTCGACGTGTTCGGCATCCACGGGCTCGGCGGGGTGTGGGGCGCCATCGCCACCGGCATCTTCGCCAGCCAGTACACGGACACCGGCGGTCTGATCACCGGCAGCACGGCGCTGTTCTGCGGGCAGCTCGCGGCCGTCGGGTTCACGCTGGTGTACTGCTTCGTCATCTCCTTCATCATCATGAAGGTGCTTTCGAAGGTCATGCGCGTCCGGCTGTCGCCGGCCGAGGAACAGATCGGGGCGGACATCGTCGAGCACGGTGAGCCGGCCTACGTGTGAGGTGAGAAGATGAAGATGATCGTGGCAATGATCAGGCCGGAGAAGCTCCAGAACGCCAAGGACGCGTTAGCCGAGGCGGGTGCGCCCGCCCTGACGATAACGCATGTGACCGGCCGGGGGGCCCAGGCGGGGATGCGGTTCACCACCCGGGTCGGTGAGTTCTGCGTGGACGAGATCGAGAAGATCAAGATCGAGGCAGTGGTTCCCGACAAGCTCGTGGAGCCCTGTATCAAGGCACTGCGGGCCCATGTGACCACCGGGCACATCGGCGACGGGCGGATCTTCGTGCTGCCGGTGGAACGGTCGATCTGCATCCGCACTGGCGAAGAGGGGAACCCGTAAGCGGCGCTCTCAATAACTTTAAAGAAACCGCTCCCGATATCTCAATATGCGTCCGGCGGCCGCACAGCGGCCCCGGACCCGGAGAGGTGAGAACACGGCGGCCGATTCCAAACTGATGGAGGACCTGAAACAGTCCATTGTACACACCCAGCCCGACCGGGCGGCCCAGTTGGCCCGCCGGGCGCTGGACCGGGGCTGCGCGCCGGCCGACATCATCGACCGCGGTCTCGGTGCCGGGATGAAACAGATCGGCGACGATTTCAACGCCGGCAAGGTCTACCTGCCGCAGATCCTGGCGGCCTCCAAGACCATGGACGCGGCCCTGGAAGTCCTGATCCCGGTGATGGCCCACGGCCGGGGCGCCTACCGGGGCACCGTGGTCATGGGTTCGGTACAAGGCGATATCCACGAGATCGGAAAGAACGTCTGCGTTGCCATGCTCCGCGGGGCCGGCTACCGGGTCGTCGACCTGGGAGCCGACGTCTCCCCGCAGACCTTCATCGAGACGACGGTCCGCGAACACGCGGATGTTATCGCCGCCTCAGCGCTGATGACCACCACGCTTTTCGCCCAGCAGGACCTGGTCCGCTGGCTGGCCGAGGACGGTTCCAAGGTCCCTGCGATCATCGGCGGGGCACCCTGCAGCCAGGCCTGGTGCGATGAGATCGGGGCGGCCGGCTATTCGGCCTCGGCGGGGGAGATCGTCCCGCTGGTCGACCGGCTTCTGGAACAGGCACGGGAACATGGAGCCTGACGAGGTCCGCCGGCAGTGGCGCGACCCGGTGCGGGACAGCCGTCCGGTGGCTGCGATGTGGGACCTGATGGCGGATGACTTTGCGGTCGGTCCCGTACCGGATGACAGCGATCCCTTCGTGAAGCTGATCCGCGATAACTGGCACATAGGTCCGCAGACCCGGATCCTGGACATCGGCTGCGGCACCGGCGGGTATACCGTGCGGCTCGCTGCGGGGGCGCAGACGGCGCTCGGCCTCGACATTTCGCCGGCCATGCTGCGGGCCGCGGCAGACCTTGCCGTTCGGTCCGGTGCGCACAACGTCCGTTTCGAACTTGCCGACTGGAACGTCCTCAGTCCGGCCGGACCGCTGCTGAAAGACGGTTTCGACATCGTCTACGCCCGGCTGTCGCCGGCCATCCGCTCGGCGGCATCGTTCGAGAAGATGATCGTCTGCTGCCGGGGGCTGGGAGTGCTTACGAAGCCCACCCACCGGCGGGACCGGGTCCGCGCGGCCGTGCTGGGCGCCGCAGGGGTGAAGGACCGCAGCGACGACGATGAGGCGGTCCGCTACGCGGACGAACTGCTGCGGGGGCTCGGCTACCGGCCGCAGTACCGCTACGCGGACGACGTCTGGTCCCTGGACCGGCCGGTCCACGAGGTGCTGCAGTACCACCTGGAGCAGCTGGCATCGCTGACGGAGCTGACGCCGGCGGTGGTTCATAAGGTCGCGGACGCCGTGGCAGCCCTGGCCGAGGGCGGGGTCGTCCACGAGCGGATAGCCTCAGTACGGACGACGCTCTTCTGGCGGATGGACCGGCAGTAAGGCGGTTTTTATAGCGCGGAGCCGATGCCGCCGGTATGCTCATCATGGCCCGCGACCGGGACTACCGGGCGCTGCTGGCGGCGCTCCGCGGGAAGACCGTGTTCATCTGGACCTGCAGCACCTGCGCCCGGCTCTGCGGCGGCTACGGCGGCCCCGCGGCTGCCGCCCGGCTCGCCGAGGAACTGAAGGGCGACGGTATCGAAGTGCTCGGCACTGCCGCCACCAACGCGTCGTGCCTGACGGAAAAGGTCGTGCACGGACTGCCGGCGACCGCCGCGGACGTGATTCTCTCGCTTACCTGCGACGTGGGCGCCGCCGTCGTGCGCCAGGTGTCCGGAAAGACTGTCCTCAGCCCTGCCGTGACTTACGGCCGCGGCTATCTGGACGCCGACCGGGTCCCGATGCTCAGCGTCCCTGCGCCGGACGGGTCGCTGACGGCTGTATCTGCGGCGGAGGCAGCCGCGGAGAGGGGTCTCCGCTTCGGTCCGTTCGTCTGACCGCGGGTCTTATTCCAGTATGTCGTATTCTTTCCGCGGCTGTTCAATAATTATATACGTTGAGGGCAATCCCGACCCCAGCAATCTAGGGGTTTACAACACATGATTGAACTTACAATGGACAATCTGCTGTTTATGGTCCCGATCGCCGCTGTTATCGCGCTGATCTTTGCTTACTACTTCTTCCGGGACATCTGGAAGCGGGACAAGGGCACAGAAGCGATGCAGAAGATCTCTGGCGCTATCCAGGAAGGCGCAATGGCCTACCTGAAACGTCAGTACAAGACGATCGCCATCATCAGCATTGTTATCGCTGTCATCCTGTTTGCGCTCGGGTTCGTCGACTCGTTCTCGAAGTACATGGGTTACAAGGTTGCCATCGCTTTCCTGATCGGTGCGGGCTTCTCGGTCCTCTCCGGTTTCATCGGCATGGTCGTTTCCGTCAATTCCAACATCCGCACCGCCGCGTCCGCGAAGAAATCGCTGAACGACGCGTTCGTGTGCGCCTTCCGCGGCGGTGCCATCTCCGGCATCGCCGTCTCTACCCTCAGCCTCGGGGGGCTTTTCTGCGTCATCCTCGTCTACAACGCCATTATCGGCGGCGACGATCTGACCAATACCATGCACGCGGTCGTCGGCTACGCCTTCGGCGCCTCCATGGCCGCGCTGTTCGCCCAGCTGGGCGGCGGCATCTACACCAAGGCCGCCGATGTCGGTGCCGACCTGGTCGGCAAGGTCGAGCAGGGCATCCCCGAGGATGACCCGCGGAACCCCGCCGTCATCGCGGACCTCGTCGGTGACAATGTCGGCGACTGCGCCGGCCGTGGCGCCGATATCTTCGAGTCCACCGCCGCCGAGATCATCGGTGCGATGGTCATCGGTGTCGCCGTCTACAAGATCGACAGCACCGGTTTCCTTACCTCCAACAACTGGGTTTACCTCCCGCTCGTCATCATGGCCTTCGGCCTGATCGCCTCTCTTATCGGCATCCTCTCGGTGCACATGAAGAACGAGGACGCGGATGTCATCAAGACCCTGAACAGCGGCTACTACGTCACCATGGCGCTCGTGTTGATCTTCTCGGCCTTTTCGGTATACTGGCTGCTGAAGGACCTGTGCGACAACTGGTACTACTTCATCGGCTGCGCCGTCTTCGGTATACTGCTCGGTCTGGCCATCGTCTACATCACCCAGTACTACACAGGCGACCACGCCCCGGTCAGGAACATCGCGAAAGCGTCCGAGACCGGTGCGGCCACCAACGTCATCCAGGGTATCGCGAACGGTATGGAGTCCACCGTCCTGCCGGCGATCTGCATCTGTGTCGCCATCATCTGCACGTATGTCCTGGGCTACTACGCCTTCGACTTTGCCGACACGGGCAACAAGATGGTCATGGGCCTGTACGGTACCGCCGTTGCCACCGTCTCCATGCTTGCTTCCTCTGCCTTCATCCTCGCAGAGGATACCTTCGGCCCGATCACCGACAACGCGGGCGGCATAGCCGAGATGGCGAACGAGCCCGAGGAGGTCCGGAAGCGGACCGACCGGCTCGACTCCGTCGGCAACACCACCAAAGCCCTGACCAAGGGTTACGCGATGGCGTCCGCCGCGCTCGCCGCCTTCCTGCTGTTCGCCGCCTTCTTCGAGATCGTCGCGGAGATCAAGGGCATGACCCTGTCTTCGACGTTCAACATCAACCTGGGCAATCCGCTCATCTTCGTCGGCGGCCTCATCGGCGCCACCCTGGTGTTCTACTTTGCCTCCCTGGCCATCCGCGCGGTCGGCAAGACCGCCGGTCAGATGGTGGAAGAGGTCCGCCGGCAGTTCCACAGCGACGCCGGCATCATGGCCGGTACCAGCAAGCCCGACTACGCCCGCTGCGTCGACATCGCGACGCAGGGTGCGCTGAGGGCCATGGTCGCTCCGGCTCTGTTGCCGATCCTTGTGCCGATCTGCTTCGGTGTCATCTACCGGTTTGTGTTCCCCGACTGCTCCTATCAGGCGGTCGGTGCGCTGATCATGGTAGGCACCATCGTCGGTATCATGATGGCCAACTTCCTCAACAACGGAGGAGGCGCCTGGGACAATGCCAAGAAGACGGTCGAGGCGGCGGGCCTGAAGGGCACTCCGACCTACGCTGCCGCAGTCGTTGGCGATACCATCGGCGACCCATTCAAGGACACGGCCGGCCCGTCCATCCACGTGCTGGTCAAACTGCTCTCCACCATATGTCTGGTCTGCGCCGTTCTTTTCGTCGCCTGAAACCCTTTCGGGGCGGAGCGATCCGCCCCGGCCCTGGCCGGTCCGCCGGCCGGAGTCTTTTCTTCTTAATTGGGAGTCAAATGGTTTTTTATATATGCGCGTGATAGAGCGCCCCAGAGGATCCGCCACATGTACATGTTAACTGAGGCCCAGAGGATAGTCCGCATCCCGCCGGCCGAGCTTGGCGAGGATATCGCCGACGTCATCGACTCGCTTTCCTGCGACACGTTCGAAGGAAAACTGGAAGAGGACAAATCGATTGCCATCCTGGTCCGGAACGTCCGGCCGGTCGGTCCGGGACGCATCGTCCACGGGGACGGTGCTGTCTATCAGACGGTAAAGTTCGAGCAGATCGTCTTCGTTCCGCGCGACAACGAGGTCATCGAGGGCATCGTGGTGGAGGTCCTCGGCTTCGGTGCGTTCGTGCGCTTCGGGCCGCTGGACGGTCTGCTGCACATCAGTCAGATCATGGACGACCGCGTCGACATTGACGAGGTCAACCAGCGGCTGGTGGGTAAAGAAACCGGCCGCTACCTGGCGGTCGGCGATGTTGTTCGTGCGCGGATCGTCAGCGTCGATCTGAACGAGAAGAACCCCCAGGACAGCAAGATCGGCCTGACCATGCGTCAGCCCGGCCTCGGCAAACTGGAGTGGATCGACGAGGATGCCAGGAAACACAGCAACGCCGATGCGGAGGCCGGCAAAGAAGCACCGGAAGAGAAGGAGAAGAAGGTCCACAAGGACGTGAAGAGCAAGGGGAGTGAGGCCTGATGGTCGCCCGGATCGTGCTCCGCGCCTGCAAGGCCTGCAACTTCATCACCGAGGACGAGGTCTGTCCCCGCTGCGGCAGTCCCACCACCAAAGAATGGCAGGGAATGGTCGCCATTGCCGACTGGGAAAAGTCGGAAATCGCGCACAAGATGGGCATCAAGACCAACGGCCGTTTCGCCCTGAAGGTGCGCTGACCCCATGAAAGGCCGCCGGCTGCCGCCCGCGAGACGGGCGGAGTTCCAGCAGCCCTGGGGAGAGGATCTGGCGGAAAGCGAGCTTTCCGCCCTTAACGCTCAGCATAAACTGATGATCACCGTTGGCGACGTGGTCTCGCTCACGGTGAGAGAACACGGCATCTTGCCGCTTCTGGCCGTCTACGACGGCTATACGGAGCGGCGGGAGGAGACCGGGTTCGCCGCCCTTGTCAGACGCGAGGGTCTGGCGGAGGTCGCGGTCGCCAACCCGGCGGGGACGATCACGTCCGCGCTCGATGAGGCCGTGCAAAACGCTTTGGCCGGACGGTCCGCAAAGATCATCCGCGTCGACGGGGAAGAGGACCTGGCCCTGCTGCCGTGCGTCCTCTATGCCCCGGACGGCGCGTTGGTCGTCTACGGCTGGCCCGGGAGAGGGATGAAGGCCGTCACCACGGACGGTGCTTCACGCCGTAAGGCCGGGCAGATGCTCGGACTGATGGAGGAGCTATCATGAAAATGGAGATCGTTAGCAAAAAAGAGAACGCCCTGTACGCCAGGACGGAGGTCCGCTTCACCGTGGACCACGAACGGGAAGCCACCCCGGGACGCAACGCCGTTGCCGAGGAGATCGCGAAACAGCTGAAGACCAAGCGCGAGTGCGTGGTCGTCGCCGAGTTCGTCAGCGAGTACGGCATCGGCAAGAGCACCGGCTATGCCAAGGTCTACAGCTCGAAGAAAGACGCGCTCACCTATGAGAACCCGTACCTCCTGAAGAGGAACGGCATCATGTCGGACGAAGAAGCCGCCAAGGCCGCCGCCAAGGCCGCCGAAGCACCTAAGGAGTGATCCCAATGGCAGACAAGAAAAAGGAAGTCAAGAAGAAGCAGGAATCGTCGAAGCGCGACGCCTACAAGGTCGAGGACGGCAAGCTCGTCCGGACCAAGCCAGTATGCCCCAAGTGCGGCGCCGGCGTCTTCATGGCCGTCCACAAGGACCGGGTATCCTGCGGCAAGTGCGGATACACCGAGTTCAACAAGAAAGAGTGAATTCTCCAAAGTTCCAAATAGTAAGGCTCCATCCCTCTCACAGAAGGGGCCGATGCCGGGGCTGGCCCCCCGGCGCTAAACCTTTAAACAGCATACAATGGGCCTGTGGTGTAGCTTGGATATCACCGAAGCCTCCGGAGCTTCTGACTGGGGTTCGAATCCCCACAGGCCCGCCTATTGTTCAGTCATATTGTCTGAGAAAGGTCCATAAATTCGTTTCAGGTACCTGCTTAACGGTTCTATTCGTGTCTTCTGTTCCAAATGACTGTATTGCCTAAACTCCGTTTTTGACCGTCAGTCATCTTCGTTGGCAGTCCCCACGGAATATTCTGAAGAGAGCTGTCCCCACAGGTGTCTCCGAGGCTGAACCAAACGGAGCCGGAAGATTCAAAACGCGCTTTATTCCGAATGCAGCGGCAGGCAATGACCCGGCATACGGGCCCGGAGCAGGTTCCCGACCAATTCTGCCACCGGGTCATTCTCTTTTTTATCAGCAGGGCGGACCGGCGAGACGGCAGTCGACAGGATCATTGAATTTTTTTAAAACATTCGAACAGTCACCGTATGTGGACGGGAACATACCGGGTTCGGCGGTGTGCTTGTCAGCGGCCGAGGAAGGATCGGGTCCGCCAAAAGAGAGCGCGACCTTGACGGCATCGGAACCCGCAGCCATATGTTCCGGGTCTCGCTGTCCTTCTGCCGGTTGGGGCGGTCGCAGTCTTGGTCCGCGCCCCGGCTGCTAGGTCGTGCGTTCGAAGCGGAATAATCCGAAAACAAGGTCGGGCGGCCGCTGTCTCGGGCCGCCCTTGGATCAAAGGAAACCGTTTGTGGGTGTGTTCAGTCGGACGGAGGTCCTGCCGGCCGGCCGGACCCGGATGATCCGTCAGTTCCTGCGAAAGGGTTGCGGACGGTCATGGCCACGGCCGCTATCAGACAGAACAGCGCCATTGCCCAGATGTTGGAAAGGATGCTGCTGCCGAAGACGGCGGTGTTGAGGTTCATCCAGAAGGTGGATACGAAGTCGCCGAGATACAGTACGGATGTGACGTATGCCGTGATCTTCGGCAGGGCCTCCGGGGTCGATACGGACCCGGCCCACATTATGAAGGCCGGTATTATCATTCCGAAGCCCAGACCGAAGGTCATCAGGCCGAGGATCATCCCGGTGCGGCTCTCCAGTTCGGCGATGGCGATCAGGCCGATCACCGAAAGTCCGAACAGCAGGGGGAAGACGGTTTTGGGATGGCGGCGGGAAAGGATGCCGAAGATCAGGCCTCCTATGCATCCGCTCAGGGTGAAAAGGGAGAGGGCCAGACCCGAGACGGCGGCCCCGCCGGCATTACGGGATTCGAAGAGCGCCGCGGTGTTGGTCATCAGCGTGAACTGAAGCATTCCGTAGATGAAGAACAGGGCCAGTATCCCCGGTATCTTCCTCGGCAGGGGGGACCTGTGCATGCACGGGGCGGCAGCGGTCTCCGTCCGGGGGATGAAGAACGCGAGGACCAGGGCCGCCGCGTAGAGGATGTGGCCCCAGAAGGTCATCTGCCAGCCGTTCTCTGCCAGAAGGCCCCCGATGGTCTGGAAGAGAATCCCGCCGGCGTTCATGGCGATGCTGCCAGCCCCCAGCAGAGCCAACCGCCGGTCGCCGGTAAAGTTGCCGTTGACCAGTATGTTGGCCATGGGGATCAGCAGACCGAGGCCGATGCCGAAGACGGCACGGCAGACCAGTACGAGACCGAAGTCCCCCAGGACGGCCGGCAGGCATCCGCCGACCAATGCCAGGGCGCTGCCGGTGACGGCCAGTTCCCGGTAGGGCAGACGGCGGCCGGCGGCCCTTCCGAGAAGGATGCCGGCCAGACCGATGAACAGGGTGGGCAGGGAGTTGATCAGCGAGCACTCCCGGCCGGGGAATGCGGCGGCGAACTCGGCCATGGCCGGCGTGACCAGAGTGAAGCCCATACTGAAGAAGTACAGGGAGACGATCGCCGTCAGTCCGGACCGGCTCACTTTCGGGACTGTGCTGTCAGCTTTCAAGATCCTGCCTCAGAACCGTTCCTTGCTCATCTGGTTCACGGTCTCCGATATCGCGTCGTACACGCCGGGATAGATGGAGACGCCCAGGCCGCGGGTCAGGCACGGAATGTAACTGATGCTGCCGTTCTCTCCGATCTTCTGCCGCGTGTACTTCTGGACACTGTCCTTCTTCCAGTCCGGGATGTCGACAACGGCGTCGTCGATGCCGCCCATGAAAACGATCCGGTCCCCGTATTTGTCAATCAGCTGCGGGATGTTGTTGGCATCGATGGCGCCCTGCCAGATGTCTGCGCCGACATCGATCATCGTAGGCACGAGGTTGGCCGCCCACGAGTCGCTGTGGTGGATGACGACCTCCCCGCCCAGGTCCCTGAAGTGCCGGTAGATCTTCTGGTACGGTTTCAGGAAGAACTTCCTGTGCGTATCCGGGTCCAGGAACGAGTTGAGCGCAGTGCCCCAGTCGTCGTGGTGGAACAGAACGGTCGCGCCAAGCTGCGCCATGTCCTCGTCGAGGGCCTTGATCTCCCAATCCGTCAGGAAGTCGATCAGGTCGTGCATCTCCTCCGGGTGCTCGTAGTACTCCACCAGGGCTTCCTTCATGCCCATGAGGAAGTGGACGCGCTCGAAGAGGCCGGGGGCCATCCACAGTCCGACGTGCTTGCCGGCGGCCGCGGTCTCTGCGGCCTCCTTCTTGACGGCCGCCCACTCGGCATCCGTGAATCCGGACGTCGGCGGCACGGTCTTCAGCTGGTCCTGCCATTTGGTCAGATCCGTCAGGACGGTCTTGCCCGGACCGTGTTCGGGGTGCGAACCGCCGGATCCGGCCGGGATGGAGTTGTGCACGCCCCAGCCGTCCACGTACTCGGACTTGGGCTGGAACAGCTCGTCCGTCAGGTTACGGGAATGACCCAGGATGGGGTCCATCAGCATGACGTCGAAGAACTCGTACTGATCGACGAACCGGTCGGGGCAGCCCTTCTCGTGCTTGAGCGTCTCGGCGAGGTTCTCCTTGATAGAGAGCGGTCCTTTGTCGGAACAGCCGGCCTGTGCGGCCCGGGCGGTCTTGGCCGGAGCCTCCATGAGGTGCCGCAGGGTCTTTTCCTCCGTGTTCGCCAGGTCCTCTGTGGTCTCGGCGTCCGCAAGCGATTTCTCAGCGGCGAGCGCTATGCTGCGGGATTTTTCGGAGACAGATTTGATCGTGTTTCCCGTTACGATCTCTTTGGCCCGCTCTGCGGCGCTGGCCGCATCCTTGGTGTATATGTCGGCCCCGATCTCATCGGAATACTGCTGGTCCATGGTGGCCCCGCCTACCATGACGGCGATGCTGCCGTTCGTGTCCGCCGCCCGGACATTGGTGACGATGTCCTTGAGGGCCGGCCGGGTGGGTGTCATCGAGGAAGAGGCGGCGACGACGGTGATGTCAGGGTCCGCCTTCACTGCCTCTACGAATTTCTGATACGGAACGTCGGCCCCGAGGTCAGTCACCTGGAAGCCGGAGCCCTCCAGCATGATGGCCACGAGGTTCTTGCCGATGTCGTGGACGTCGCCGAGGACCGATCCCACGACGGCCTTGCCGCCGTTCTTCCGATTGGAGCCCTTGCTCAGGTACGGTTTGAGAACGGCCAGGCCGTTCTGCATGGTCTTGGCGGCCATGAGCATCTGCGGCATGTAGATTGTATTGTTCTTGAACCCCTCCCCGACCTCGTTCATGGCGGCGATCATCCCGTCATCGAGGATGCTGTTGGGAGCGATCCCGGCGTCCAAGGCCGTTTTGACCAATGCATCGATGCTCCTGAGCTTGTACGTCAGTATGGCGCTTTTGATCTGTTCGATTTTTTCCTCCATGGTTGTTCCTCTTTTAAGAGGTGTGAACAAATCATGCAGTGTTATTAGAATCCTGTGTTCAGAAACAATGGCATACGGATTGTTGATAACTCGTTTTTCAATATGCTGGCCCATCCAATGATGATAACTTATTATTAATAATTGATAGTTACTATGATTAGATACAATGTCATATAACGTAGTTCAGAAGGTCAGGAACAATTACTACCTGTATGAGGTCACAGCCTTCTGGGACCCTGCCGTGAAAGGCTCCCGTCAGAAGAGGAAGTACATCGGCAAATGCGACAAGGACGGCAACCTAATTGCGGTCACGGAGCGGAAGGTGTTCAGCAAGTCCTTCGGGGACTTCTATCTCATGGAGTGCATGGCCAGCCGGATAAACCTCCGGGAAAACCTCATGAAGGTGTACGGCCGCGAGGAGGGGACGTTCCTGACCGCCATGGCCGTAACCCGGGCCCTGCTTACGTCGCCGCCGACCCAGATCCTGACGGAGATCAACAAGTCGTTCCTTCCGCAGATGTTCGGCATGGATTACCGGAGCCAGTGGAAAACGCTGAGCGAGATGCTGAGCAACCTCGAGGGGGTCTACATCAAAAGCCGGGAGGAGTTTCGGCTCTTCGCAGACGGCAACCGGGCCGTGGTGTTCGAACTGACCCCCTTTCAGACCCCGTTCAAGTTTCTCGACCTCCACGGTGTGGACACGTCATACCGGTTCTCGCGCATACCCCAGGCAAACATCCTGATGGCATACTCCGAGTCGTCCGAGGTACCGTTCTATCTGCGCAGCACCGCCGGGACGAGGACCGACGTTCCGTCGATGGACGTGGTGCAGAGAGACATAAGGTCGTTCGGTCCCTGCGGCATAGAGTTCTACCTTGCGGACGAGACCATAGGGCGGGAGGACCTGGAGAGGTATGCGGCCGGAGGCTTCAACATAACCGTCCAGATATCCGCGGACAGCACGCTGGGACAGGAGGGGCTGTCGTACGACCCCGTTCAGAACTGTACGGACACGGTCATGCTGGACGGTGTCGTCTTCCGTGTTTCGGAATGGGCGGTGCAGATCGGAGACCACCCGTTCCGCTACATCGTCTGCCTGAACGAGAAGCGCCGCAACGACGAGATGGAGGCCCTGTACTCCGCTCTGGACCAGATGGAGAGACGTCTGACCGCCGCGAGATGGAGCGATGACCTGGAGGAACGGCTGGACCTGAACATGGACCAGCGGGAGTTCCTGGACCTGTTCGATCTCAGCAAGGCCGCGGACGGGTCCGTCAGGGCGGTGAAGAGGAAAGACAGAATACGCGAGATCGAGGGCCGGTTCGGAAGGTCTGCGTTCATTACGAACACCGCCCGGCCGTGGAATGAGCTGGTCTCCCTGTCCAGACGGAGGGACGAGTTCGAGTACGACATCAAGATATTCAAGACGGACCTCGAATGGGGCGCCAGGAAGTTCCCCTCGACGCTGTCCGCTCTCGGCTCCATGATCAACGAACTGCATTCCATCATGATCCGCACCAAGCTGGAGGCGGAGGTGAAGCGTTCCGGTCTGAACAGCCGTTACGAGTTCATGGACGTCATCTCCGAGCTCAGCAAGATGCGGGTGGACTGTATCGACGGGAAATGGGTCCTGGAGAAGGCGAGCGACCTCCAGAAGGAGATGATGGCCGCGCTCGGCATCGAGCTGCCGACGCAGAGCGCTGTCGCCGAGATGGGCAGGACGGTGTGAGCTCCGCGGCACAGACGGCGGCAGGTCTGCCGGGCCGTCTCGGATGTTCTCGGCCCTGATTTCCGAACGACTCCGGAGTGCCGCGCCCCTTCTGCCTTCCGGCCGAAACTCAAATACCGCCGAGCCCATTGTCCGTCCCATGTATCTGACCAAGGACGAGCAGGCGGTGCTCGACGGCGAGAAAGGGCCGGGCGCCCAGAAGGCCATGGAACTGGTGACCGCGCTCGGCAAGATCTACGGCGCGGACGGCCTGGTGCCTATCACCTCGGCGCATCTCTCCGGCGCCTCGTACAAGACGATCGGCGACGGCGGCCTGAAGTACCTCGAAGACCTGGCCGCCGGCGGCGCCAAGGTGACGGTGCCGTCGACGCTCAACCCGGTCGGGATGGACCGCACCCGCTGGCGGGAAATGCACATCAACGAGCACTTTGCGGAGAAACAGCTGCGCATCATCGGCCTGTACGGGCAGATGGGCGTGCAGGAGACCTGTTCCTGCACCCCGTATCTGGGCGCTAACGTGCCGAAGTGCGGCGACCACGTGGCGTGGGCGGAGTCCTCGGCCCTGTCCTTTGTGAACTCGTATATCGGCGCCCGCACGAACCGCGAGGGCGGCCCCGGCGCCCTGGCCGCGGCCATCCTGGGGAAGACCGCCAACTACGGGCTGCATCTGGACAGGAACCGCCGGCCGACGGTGGTCATCGATGCTTCCGAAATGGAAGATTCGGTGTTCGACTACTCGCTGCTGGGGCAGGCGGTCGGTATGGCCGTGGGCGGCGGGGTACCGTACTTCACCGGCATCCGGCCGGGCGTGGACGAGGCCAAGGCGCTGTCGGCGGCCATGGCCGCCGCCGGTTCGGTGGCCCTGTGGCATGCCGAAGGGTGCACGCCGGAGGCCGCGAAATACGACGTCTCCGGGTTGGAGCACGTGCCGATCGGTCCGGCCGAACGGCAGAAAGCCAAAGAAAAGCTGAACACGGCGGACGAGCCGCAGCTGATCGCCATCGGCTGCCCCCACCTGTCGCCTAAGGAGATGAACGATATCGCCGTGCTGCTCAAAGGCAAGGAGAAGAAGCGGAAAGACATCGAGATATGGTTCTGCACTTCCGCCGCGGTCCGGGCCCAGTGCCCGGACGCGGTGAAGGAGATGGAGCGGTTCGGGCCGGTGCTGGCGGACACCTGCATGGTGGTCGCGCCCATCGAGGGGATGTTCCAGCGGACGGCCACTAACTCGGCGAAGGCCGGAAACTACCTGCCGACCCTGTGCTCGCAGAAGGTCGTCTTCGGCGAGACCGCCGACCTGCTGAAGGTGGTAGAATGATCATGCACGGACGGGCCATCGCGCCAGGGACGGCGGAAGGCGAGGCGCTGGTGCTGGACGAGCCGTTCAGTTTTCTGGGCGGTGCCGACGGTGCCACCGGGGACCTGCACGTGCGGACCGGGAACCTGGCCGGGAAGGTCTTCGTCTTCCCCAAGGGAAAGGGGTCGACCGTGGGGTCGTTCGTCATGTACGACCTGAAGGTCCACGGGAAAGCGCCGGCCGCGGTCGTGAACCAGACGGCGGAGACCATCGTGACCACCGGGGCGGTCATCGCGTCCATCCCGATGGCGGACCAGGTCGACGTGTCGCTGATCCGCGAGGGCGACCGGGTCATCGTGGACGGTAAACGGGGGTATGTGGAACTGCCGGACGTGCAGGTCCTGGACTCCGCCTCGTCGGTCATCCTGACGGCCGGGAAGGTGCTGATGCTCTGCCGTCCGCCGGCGGCGCGCTCGTTCCCGGGCGTCTGGTCCCTGGTCTCCGGCAGGGTCGAGCGGGGCGAGACCCCGGAGGAGACCGCGCGGCGGGAGATCAAGGAGGAAACCGGACTGACCGTCGGGTTCCCCGACGCCGTCCTGCCGCCGGTGCTGGTGCGGGAAGGGAATACCGTGTGGAGGGTGTGGCCGTTCCTGTTCCGGGCGGAGCAGGCCAAACCGGTGCTGAACCGGGAGAACACGGCTTTCCAGTGGGTGGCCCCGGCCGAGGTATCGGAAAGGCCCACTGTTGCCAAAGTGCCAGATATAATAAAATTGTTCATCGGGCAGTGACCGGCGGGCCCTTTTGGCATTACGGTCACAATCTTATGTGCCAGACGAACAAAAAGCGGGGAGAGTGCATCTCCCCGTAAACAGTTTCCTCACTGTGCCTTGGAGAGGCCGATCGTCACCGTCTTGCCGGTGATGTCCCAGTCCTTGACGGCGTCCCCGCCGGGGCTGTCGGTGAACGACAGCTGCTTGGCGCGGACCTCGCCGCAGATGTGGTCCCGCCACGCGGTGAAGAGCTCCGCCAGGTGCGGCTCGGCCTTCACCTCGCAGTTGATCGAGTCCTCCACATTGAGCTTCAGGTCCTTCCGCATCTGCTGTATCCGGCGGATGAGCTCCCGGGCGTAGCCTTCGGCCTCGATCTCGGGGGTCACCTCGAAGTCGATGAACAGGTCCCCTTCGCTGAAGGGCACCGGTGCCATATCCGTCCGGCCCGGTACGACGGTGCCGGCGGCCAGGTACTGGACCTGTTTGAGGTTGCCCTGCTGCGCGAGTACGGCGTCGAACACCTTCACGGCGGCGTTGACCTTTTCATCTTTGCCGCGCACATAGACGGCCTTGAGCGGCCAGCGGAGCTTGGAGCCCATCTTGGCCCGTTCGGCGGCGACGATCTCGATGATGTTCTGGATAAGGCTCATGCTGTGCTCGAGCCCGTCGTTGAACAGCGTCTGGTCGGCCGGCGCCCAGTCCTCCATGTGGACGGACTCAAGTTTGCCGCCCATGCTGCGGTAGACCTTCTCGGTGATGTGCGGGCAGACCGGGGCCATGGCGAGGGCCACGGCCATGACAGCCCGGTGCAGCATGAAGTACGAGGCGGTCTTGTCGGCGCTGGACTCCTCGTCCCAGCTCCGGTCCCGGATGAGGTGCACGTACCACCGGGAGAGGTCCTCCATGATATAGTCAGTAAGGGCGCGGGCCACCCTGTGGAGCTCGCGGGACTCCAGGCCGTCGGTGACGGCCTGCTTCATCTTCTCGGTCCGCGAGAGCATCCAGCGGTCCTCGTCCCGCAGGTGCGGGGATACCTCCGTCAGGGTGTGGGCGGCCGGGTCGTACTTGTCGATGACCATATACATGGAGGCGAAGTTCACGACGTTCCAGTAGGTGTTAAGCACTTTCCAGGCGTCCTTCGGGCCGGTCTTCTGGAAGGAGGTGTCCTCCCAGGGGGCATTGGCCATGATCATGTAGAAACGCAACGCGTCGGCGCCGTACTGGGAGATGACCTCCAGCGGTTCGACGACATTGCCCAGCGACTTGGACATCTTGCGGCCTTTGGAGTCGAGCATCCAGCCGTGCATCATGACCTCGTCGTACGGGGCGCGGTCGAAAGAGACCACGCCGGCCGCGAGCTGGGTGTAGAACCAGCCCCGGGTCTGGTCTTGGGCCTCCACGATGAACCTCGGCGGCCACCACTTCTCGAATTCGTCCTTTTTGGCCGGATAGCCGAGGTCGGCCCAGGCGGCGACGCCGGAATCGAACCAGACGTCCATGACATCCGGGATGCGGTGCATGGTGCCGCCGCACTTCGGGCATTTGAACGTGACCTTGTCGATCCACGGCCGGTGGATGTCCATGCCCTCGGTGTAGCCGTCGCCCTCTTTCAGTTCGGAGTACTGGCCGACGACCTTCTTCGCGCCGCAGGAGCACTCCCAGATGGGCAGCGGGATGCCCCAGTACCGCTGGCGCGAGACGCACCAGTCGCGGGCGCCCTCCACCCAGTTCTTCTCCCGGGCGGCGCCCGCCCAGGGCGGGGTCCACCTGACCCGGTCGACCTCGCTGAGCATCTTGCCCTTGATGGCCGGGACGTCGATGAACCACTGGCGGGTGTTCCGGTAGATGATCGGGGTCTTGCAGCGCCAGCAGTGGCCGTACCGGTGCTTCACCTTGGCGGTGTTGTACAGCAGGTGCTTCTCGTCGAGGTATTTGATGACGTCCTCGTTGACGGTCCGCACCTTGCGGCCGGCCATCAGCGGGAAGTCGTCGGTGAACCGCCCGGCCTCGCCGACCGGGCAGAACGGCACCAGGCCGTAGCGTCTGCCGGTGTCGAAGTCGTCCGGGCCGAAGCCCGGTGCGGTGTGGACCAGGCCGGTGTTGTCCTTCTCGACGTACGGTGCGTCCACGACCCTGTAGGTGTACTCGGTGCGCCGGAGGCAGTCGCCGATCTCGAAGGGCGGCTCGTAGGCGATGCCGACCATGTCCTTGCCCTTCTTCTCCCCGAGGACCTCGAACTTCTCGTAGCCGCCGGCCTTCATGACGTATTCGGCCTGCGACTTCATGACGATGACGGTCTCGGCGCCCTTGGCGCTGGACATCCTGACCTCGGCGTAGACCTCGTCCGGGTGGACGGCGACCGCCATGTTCGACGGCAGGGTCCAGGGCGTGGTGGTCCAGATGAGGAGGGAAACGTCCTTCTCATCCTTCAGCGGGAAGCGGACCATGACCGACGGGTCGGTCTCGTCCCAATAGTCGATCTCCGCCTCGGCCAGGGCCGTCTCGCAGCGGGGGCACCAGGTGACGACGCGGCTGGAGTCCTTGAGCAGGCCCCGGTCGAACGCGCGCCTGGCGGTCCACCAGGCCGACTCCATGTACTCGGGGCGCAGGGTCTGATAGGGGTGCTCCCAGTCCATCCATACGCCCAGCGACTTGAACTGCTCGGTCATGCTGGCGTGGAGGCCGTAGGCGAAGTCCTTGCAGGTCTGCACGAACTTGTCGATGCCGAGGGTCTCGATCTCCTTCTTGGAGTGGACGCCGATCTTCTTCTCGACCTGCACCTCGATGGGCAGGCCGTGCATGTCGAAGCCGGGCTGGTCGCGGACGTTGTAGCCGTTCATCCGCCAGTAGCGGATGAGGATGTCCTTGACCGTCTTGTTCATCGCCGTGCCCAGGTGGATCGAGCCAGTGGTGTACGGCGGGCCGTCGAGGAAGTAGAACCGCTCGCCGGCGCTCCGGAGCTCTTTGGTCTTCTGATAAACGTGCTCGGATGTCCAGAAGTCCTGGACCTCCTTCTCCACCGCGGGGGCGGAATAGTTCGCTTGGATCTGCTTTATCATCGCAATCCTTCTCGGGACCGGAACTGTCTTGTCCGGCGGCCCATGGGAGACGTTCATCCCCTGCACTGTTAAATAGGTGGCGGCCGATAAGCTATCGGTTTCCGCTGGAACGCCGCCGGAAGACCGGTCCGTCAATAGACGGTCGGGGGCCGCGGCAGAAGCAGTAGGATTTTGTCGTCGTTCAACGATGTCCGAGTTCGTCACATATCGTGTTACTCTTTGTAATCTGCGCGCGTGCGCGCGCATGCGATAACACGCGCGATTGGGGTCTGGTCGAGGAATGTGTTATATAATGGCAAATTGTACAGCCCATCGTGCATCGGGCCGTCCCGC
>DAEQ01000004.1:137227-148857 GCA_002495325.1 Methanomassiliicoccaceae archaeon UBA593 | reverse complement strand
CTTGCCGTGACGTAACCGGGCTTGTCGGGATGATCCGAGAAGTTCCTCGCCCTCGGCGGCAGGTTCGAGATCGCCGGCGTGAGCATCCACAGGCACATGTTGAATTTGCGGGTCATCCCGTAGAGCCTTAGGAAGTTCTGGTTCGTCTCCTCGGAGTTGGAATCGGCGAGCAGATAGTTCTGGGCCTCATCCAGCACGACAAGGAACATCACGTCCCTGCCGTTCTCTTCGGTCACGGTCGTCATGATGCGGAACATCTGCTCCATCGACGAGATATGGAACACGCCCGGCGGATCGTCCTCCTCGAATTCGTCTTCGGACTCGCCGTCCTTGCGCATGAATATGACATTCGTCAGCAGGAATGTCCTCGGGATCCTGTCGAAAGGATATCTTCCGGAGAGGATCATCTCTGCGTATGCCATTGCGGTGTGCGTCTTCCCTCCGCCGCGCTCCCCGTCGGAGACGATGTTCCTGCCGGGTTTGAACAGATCGGCGTAGAAGGCCGAATAGTCGAACTCCTCCTGTGTCAGCTCGCCCATCTCGTTAGGCATCGTTGCACCTCCACTCCGAGAAGACGTTGATGGCCATTCCGTCGATGTTGCCCGCGATGTCGGAATCCTCTCTGCTGGCTCCTATCATCGACAGGTCGCGCATGATCTGCTCGAATGTCTTGAAGTACAGGAAGAAGGCCTCGCGGGACATCCTTTCTCTGTCGTCGGATCCGAGAGGGAACTTGCCGCAGGTGTCCACGTACAGCGGATTCTGCTCGATGATGCCGTCCGGGATGCAGGTGGACAGCAGCATGGCGAATGTGCGTACGTAACCGGTGCGGTAGTCTCCTTCGGAGTAGAATCCGATGAGGTCGTCAAAGGCGGAGTTGATCTTCCTCGCGTTGTTCACGAAGAGGCTCGATTCAGTCACCATTGCGGTGCCTCCTGAAAAGACCCAGTATCCTTTCTTTTATCGACGGCCTTTCGTCCTCGGGTTCATCATCGAACACCAATGTTTCTTCGGTTCCGTTTTCAGTGCACTCTGTTTGTTCCTCATTCCAGAACCTTTCTTCGGCCTCATTTTCAGTGCATTCCGTTTGTTCCCCGTTTCCGAACATTGCTTCGGTATCGTTTTCAGTGCATTCCGTTTGTTCCTCATTCCAGAACCTTTCTTCGGTCTCGTTCTCACTGTGTTCCGTTTGTTCCCCGTTTCCGAACATTGCTTCGGTATCGTTCTCACTGCACTCGGCTTGTTCCCCGTTCCAGAATGTTTCTTCGGTTTCGTTTTCAGCGCTCTCCGTTTGTTCCTCGGTTTCGACCATTTCTTCGGTTTCGTCCACGATCAGGTCGATGTCGCACATGATGACGTTCTCAAGGAATGCCGACTCGGGCTCGGCGAGATCCGGCGGTTCGTCCTCCGGATCGGTGTCCCATTCCTCCACTTCGGGCCTGATTTCGCCCGGGATGTGATCCTCGCTCCATTCCTCTTCGGCATCGGGTTCCTGCTCCCTGTCCACTTCCGGATCGGGAACGTCCACGAGCTCGATGCCGCGTTCCCTCGCAATGCGGATGCGTTCGTTCTCCCTAGCTTCCGCCTCTCTGAGGTACTTCAGATACTGTTTGTACTCGTACTCCTCCTCGGCGCTGCGCTTCTCCATATCGTGGTCCCTTATCTTGCGTATCGATTCAAAATTCAGCGGCCTGTCGGCATTCTCGATGGACATCGCCCTGAAGAGCTCCGCATCCATCCCGCGTTCAACCAGGCGTTTTCCGTATTCCTCGGCGGAGGACATCATGCCGAACTGCTTCGTCTCCGCCTTGGTGAGCTCGATCTCCTCGATGGCCGAGAGGTCCTGAAGGATGATCTTCAGCCTGCGTACGGCGGTCATCTGCTCGATGGTCTCCGCATGCGGCACCTCCTGGTTCAGCCAGTACGGCCGGTGGATGAGGATGAACTCCGCAACGTCGAGGTCCAGCTGCTCGTATTCGCTCCTTGCTTCGGTGTTGAGGAAGTCGATCATCAGGTCGGAGATGTACAGGGACGACTTCACGTCCATGTACTTGGGACCGTACTCGGCGATCTCCATGGTGTTGTCGTCGGGTACCGGGTGCATCATGTTCGCCGATTCACTCATCTTCGTCACCCTCTTCGGCCTTCTTCATTTTCTCGATGCGCTTCTTCATCTCCTGGTCCGTGCGGACATCGCCGAGCAGTGCGCGGAAGAGGTGGCTTCCCGGCTTCAGATCGGCCTGGTGCGAGAGGATCTTCGCCCCCTGCTCCACGCCCTGGGTGCGGAGCTTGATCTCGTTGTCCATGCTCTTCACCAGGATGCCTTCGTAGTTCCTCATGACGTGATCGGCGATTGCCCCGTTGACGTAGTAGTCCGCGGGCTCGTTGGTCTCCGTCGGAGAGATCGTGTACTTGCGGGATTCCGCCTTGAAATGTAACAGATACTTCGGTTCGCCGGCGTTGTGGCCGCTGCGGACGATGCCGTGGCGGTTCGCCTTGTATGTTCCGATGCGGACCTTGTCCACGACGATGGGTGTGCTCTGCACCTCCACGACGTCGATGGCCTGGACCCTGATGTGCAGATAATCGCCCGAGAGATCGATCGTCCTGTGTCTCTTCACCATCCCGCGGTTAAGCTCCAGCGGGTTGTGGACGCCGAAAACCAATCTTTTCAGGATCCCGCACATGCTCTGAGGCTGGAAGCACTGCCTGCCCTGGTTGTCGTAGTAGATGACCAGCGGCCTGACTGTCTCCCCCTGGCGGATGTCGATGATGTTGTGGACCGCTACGTATTCCTTGTCGATGCCGGTCCTGCTGTATCCGTAGACATAGCTCGGAACGAATCCGAGGACTGCGGATACGAGATACACGTTGTCTGCCTTCCACGGGCAGTCGACGATGCCGGGGACGATGAACAGGGACGCGAGGAACGCGAAGATCAGCCACGTGACCGGGTCCTTCAGAGGGATGATCACATTGACCAGGCTCCTGACCCTGCCTCCGAGCCAGAATCCTGCTAACGTCACTCCGACGGCCATCGCCGGGAGGATTAATTCCCCAATCACAGGAACGCCCCCAAGATCCCGACCATGAGCGTGATCGACGCTTTGATTATCTTGCCGGGCTTGTGAGTCCATGCGGCGAAGGCGAGATAGGCCACCCCGGCGATGCAGATCACAAGGGACCAGTTCTCGATGATCGTCCACAATTCCCCCAGAACGGGCCCCAGGGGCTCGAAATTCAAATCCATTGGATCACCCCAAAGTCGGACACGTCCGGGAGGCGGAAGGCCTCAGAAGGCGCGAATGCGCTGTTTACGGACATGTCAGAAGTAGCCTCCGATGTATTTGTCCAGGAATTCGGCGATGTATCCTGCGAAGAAGATCCCTGCGACGATCAGCATGACGCCGATGCCCATTCTGACGATGCTGCCCTGCATGTATCCCGAAACGATGCAGATGAGCCCGAGGATGCAGAGCACGGCCATGACCGCAAGCTTCAGCATGTTGCCGTCAGGCGGATCGAGAGGATCGTGGTCCATATCGTTGGCCTTGATGAGAGTGATCTCGTTGACCTTCAGTTCCATGGAGTTCACGATCTCGCCGCCGTAGGTCATCTCGTAGACGTTCAGCTCTGCGCCGGGATCGAGCTCGATGAGCTTGGCCGACGAAGTGGAGGCCGCACGGTCCCATGAAAAGATGGGATCCACGTCGAAATCCCATATCGCCACGATGCACCTCTGCGTCTGGACATTGGTCCCGTTGACCATAGTCTCCCCTCCGAAGTAGTAGAACGGCGTGTAGATCGCGTTCTCGTAGAGGACGGACCCGTTGGAGTCCTTGATATCACCGCGGACGAAGAATGACATCGAGTCGTCCGACATGACGTAGTCCTGCGTCTTCAGCGCTCCGGAGTTGCTCTGATAGTACTCTGAGAGCTGCTCCAGCGCCAGCACTGTCAGGATCTCCTTCTGGGCCACCGTCAGGTCCACGTTAGCGTAGTTGTCCGGGACCGTGAGCGTCGTCAGATACGTCGAGGCCTTCCCGGCAGCATTGTAGATGTTCCAAACCGCTTTGGCGGACGAATTGGCGTTGCCCATTGTCTCGAACACGGTCTGAAGCAGATCATCGTATGCCGACAGGGTTTCCGTCAGGTTCACGGACCTTGTCGCGGCACCGTCGGGGATGATGGAGAGTGAGATCCCATCGTACTGGTATCCGTCGACGATGACCTCCCCGTCCTCGTATTGGGCGAGCTTCGTGACGTCGCCCGATCTGAGGACCATGCCGGCGTTCACGTCGGCAGCGGAGAAGCTGTACACCGGAAGGATAGATCCGGCGTAGCCTATGCCGGTCTGTAGCCTGTACACCCCGGGTTCGAACTTCGGATAATCGTCAAGATCGGTATGTCCGCCGGTGATCGTGAATACGTCCCCGGAAGCTGATGTCAATGTCGCATTATCGGAACCGAATGCCCATATCTCCCCGCCGGAGATGTAAACCTCGTCGTATCCCGCGACAGATTCCGCCACGGTCAGAACGGTGCATCCCCAATTCTCGGTGGTCGACAGTGTCCTGGACCCGTAGGTGAACGCCAGGGACATCTTGTCATCGTAGAGCGTGCTGCTGTTCCATGCGTCCGCCCTGCGGGAAAGCGACGAGTACTGTTCGTTAATCTGCACTGCGGCGTTGACCAGCATATAAGAGGAGTTCAGGTAAGTGCCCGAGACGGAAAGGACGTCAGAGGGAGAATAATCCCCGCCGACCATCCAAAGCTCCGATGCCGCGAGCTCGGACTGCCTTATCCAGTGCTCGTTCGTGAGGCTCCAGATCTTCGAGTGGCTCTCCATCTGCGTTTCGGTGAACCCTACGCCGTCCGAGATGAGTTGGGCTATCGTCTCCGCTTCATATCCGCGGACCTCTTCGTCCGGCGTGCTTCCGTCGCCTTCTGCCAGGGCCGTACCGACAAGATATCCTGCAGTGAAGCTGACGCCTGCCACTGCGCCGATGATGACCGCTGCCGTTCCCGTCGAGACGAGGATCAGACCTGCGGTGGTGAGTATGAATCCGTCGGAGTCATCGCTCTCTTCGACGGCTATTCCGACGGCGAAGGATGCCGAGAGGATGATCGCGACCGTCATCAGGGCCGCGAGCCTGCTGCTCTTCATAGGAACCTCCCGGCAGCGAATAACAGGGCCAGCACGGCTGCCGCTATCAGGAAGTAGAAGAGGTACTGCGATTCCTCGTCCTTCTTGTCATCTTTGTCATCATTGCCATCGTTATCGTTATCGCCGTTGCCGCTGTCTCCGCCGCCCGAAGAGCTCCCGGTGCCTATCTGCACCTGGATGGCCGATTCTCCCTGGACGGTGCTCCCGTTGATGGATTTCACGACGATCTTCGCCGTGATGTCATCGGAATACGTGTGCGCGAAGACCGAGTCGTAACCTGACGAATCGGAACCGTCCCCCCAATCGATGACCGTGCCGTAGGCGGTCCACCCGCCGACGATAGTTATCGTGACGGTCATCTGGCTGCGTTCGGTGGTGAAATGCTGCGACCACTGGGCCTGAAGCGTCATGCTGTATTCAGCAGCGTTCCCGAAATCCCACTGGCTCCCGCCGACCTGTTTCCAGCCTGTGAAGACGAAAGCATTCCTGGAAGGATCCGAGGGCTTCGTCACCCTGCTTCCTCTTTCCAGCGTCTGCGATCCGAGGGAACCGTAGCCGCCGTTGAGATCGAAGGATACTGTTATCTCCGAAGTGCTCTCGCTCCAGACGGCGAAATACGTCACGCTTCCGGTGACTGCGACGGCTGAACCGCAGCTTATCGGCGTACCGTCGGCGGAGCCTCTGCTCCAGCCGGCGAGCTCCATGCCCGACCTTGAGAACCCGTAAGCAGGGAGGACGATGCTCTTGCCGGTCTCGACGATCTGCGAGAGCGTTCCGTAGCCGCCGTTGCTGTTGAACGTGACCGTCGATACCGTTGCCGAATCGGGGATCCAGTAAGCTTTGAACGTCATCGGGCCGGACACGGTGTACATGAAACCCGGAGCGTAGATCTGCGACGATGCAGATTCAAGATACCAGCCGGCGAGCCTGTAACCTGACATCCCGAAACCGTCCGACGGTAATGTTATGACGCCGTCGGTCTGCGCTATGTATGCGGTGTAATCGGTGCTCACGCCGCCGTTGGCGTCCAGGATCACGATGTTCGGATCGGCGACCCAATGGGCTTTGGCCGTGATGTCGGATCTAATGGTGTACACGGATCCGAGCGGGAACGTGGCCTCTGTCCCGTCGACGGAGATCCTCCACCCGACGAGGGTGTATCCGTTCCTTGTCATCCCGTCGGAGGGAAGAACGATGCCGTTGGCGTACTGCGACTCGATCGCCGAGATGTTCCCCGAACCGCCGTTCGTATCGAATGTGAGGGAGAATGTCTCGCCCTGGTGTTCCGGAAGCACGGCAACTACCCAGGAAATGTAATAGTTCTCTTCGAATCCGGCGGGCCCGTCGATGTTCAGATGGATGTTCACCGGGTATATTCCCGGAACGTAGCTGGTGCCGGCGAAGGAAACGATGTATCTGTTGGAAACGGAGATCGTCATCCAGTCCGGGACGCTGTCCCTCACCACGGTGCATTTGTAAAGCGAGTCCGAGGCATAATACATGAATCTGACCGCGAACTGCGTCCAGACCTGATTGTTCTCGGTGTCGTTGTAGTCGCTGTAAGGGGTGTAACCGTAAGCGACGCCTTCGCGGACGGATGAAGGCGCCTTGGAATCGAAGTTGCTCGGATTGGCTGTCCATTCCGCGTAGAGCCTGACATCGCCAGTGACGGTGTATTCGGATCCGGCGTTGATGTGCGTGCCCGTGGCAGAGCCGATGCGCCATCCGGAAAGATAGTAACCGCTCTTGGTGAATCCCGATGCCGGAAGATCTATCCTGTTGCCTTCCAGCACCTTCTGTGCAGGCACGAATCCTGTGCCGCCGTTGCTGTCGAATGTGATTGTCGATGTGGCGTCGTATTCGCTTGCCGCATCGGATCCGTCGGCCATTGCCAATGCGGTCCCGACAGTGAGTAGCAGGAACGAGGCCAGCGCTATGCGTATGATGGTCTTATTCAATTATGATCACCCCGTCCGAAGGTGTACTGATGAAAGTGAGCGGATTGACCGCTGTGATAGTGAATATCTGAATGCCATCGGCGTAACCGGTCCTGCTGGCCGTCACTGTGACGGTGTACTCGCCGATCTCGCCGGGCGTGCCTGCGATGATCCCTTCCGAAAAGGAGAGCCAATCGGCACCGGATACGGAGATCGTGATGCCGGACCCCGTGGTCGCGGGAGCGTAGGTCCATTCCTCGCCCACAATAACGCCAGTGTCCGGTTCCGAAGTTATCTCCGCCGAGGCTCTGACCGAGATCGTAGAGCGTATGTCTGCCGCCGGGGCCGTTGCGCCCGAGGTCCAGTAGAAAATGACCATCATATCATGGTCTGCGCCCGAGGTGATGGTGCACGAAGCTTCTCCGACGACAGAGGCTCCGTTGTCGTCCAGCGGGGAGACGTGATAGTTCTCTAGGAAGTAGTCGGTGACCAGATTCGCAGAGTTCAGCGTTCCGACGCGGAAACGTGTATCTGCGGTGATCGATACGTTGTACGTCGTATCGGATTCGACCGTGAGAATGGCCATCCAGTTGGAGCCGGTTGATTTTATCCCGCCGAGCTGACCGGTGGAGCGTATGTACCCCTTGACGTCGGTGACGGAATCGTCGAAGAGCTCGTCGGCCTCTGCATTGCTGAGATCTGCCAGGATCGTGGTGCCGAAAGCTGCCGCTAATGTCAAAGAAAGAATGAGAAGGAGTTTGAGGTGTCCGGCCTCAGAGTGCATACGCGACGACTCCGTTGCTGGGCACGGATGTGAATGTCAGCTTCGCGACCACGGTGACGGTGAATGTGTCCGTGGATCCTCCGGCGGTGACGGTCACGTTGTATGTTCCCGGTACTGACGGTGCCGTTCCGACGATCGAGGTTCCCGAGACGGAAAGCCAGGACACTCCGGAGACGGAGAGGTCGCTGCCGGACGTCACGTTCGAGATGTTGATCGACTGGCCTGCGTACACAGTTATGTCATTGACGCTGAGCGGCTCGGCATAGGTGAACACGTTTGTCAGGATGAACGACGAACCGCCGCCGTAGCCGGGCCCCTCTTCCAGTACGTGCAATCCGACCGCATACGTTCCGTAGGCTGTCGGATTGAACTTGTATGACAGGGTACCGTTGCTGTACGCCACATTGGTGAACATCGCGGTGCTGGTGGAGTACGAAATGCTGTTGAAGTCGAGGACCACAGGCGTGACGGTCACTGCACCCTCAAGCTTGTAGTCTTCGAAGATCCACGAGTTGCCGGACACACTGATGTTGTCAAAGTTGCTGGTTGTCATGTAGTACTGGAAGATACTGTTGATGACCTCGTAGTAGGAAGTGCTCTTCTGATACGTGTTGAACACAGACGAGCCGGCATTGAGACTCACGTTCACAGGACCGTTGATCTGCGAACCCGCCGATGCGCTGGGGGTCCCGGTCACATTGAGCTTGACAGCGACGTAGTTACCGTTGACGGTGTTTGTATAGTTCCCGACACCGTTGAGGTAGAAGTTCATCGCGTAGTATCCCGGGATCAGCGGAGTGCCGACAAGGTCACCGCCCGAATTGACGCTCATGCCCTGCGGTACGTTCATGGCCATGGAATAGCCGGTATTGCTGGGCAGGGCGTAGTTGCTGGGAATGTTCGTATCGAAGCTGTAGTACGTTCCCACTGTGGCGTTCAGATTGTATGTTGCCGAAGGTGCCGCATCGGAATCCTCCAAAAGGGGGATGACGGCGAACATCGCTGCCGCCGCCATGAGCATGACGGCAAATATAGCCGTCATTCTGGACATCCTGTTCAGAACGGCCACCCGATCACCCCGAATTGTACGGCCAAAGCGAATCCGATGAGGATGATTCCCGCAATCGAGAATCCGTACCTGGAGAAGTATGCCCCTCCGACCGTCATCAGAAGGCCGGCGACCGCGATGGCAATCGGTGCGATCGTCTCGGTACCGGTATTCGATCCGTCGTGATCGTCATCGCCGCCGTTCGCCGTCAGCTTGGCGTAGAGGCTCATGTTGCCTGTTACCGTCGAAGTGAAGTCGTAGACGGTTGTGCATGCCGCATCGGTGTACCATCCGCCGAACGTGTGGTTCTCTACCACGGGATCTGCGGGTGCGGTGACCGTTCCTCCGGCTGCGACCGTCCTGTAGGTGTTGCTGTCGCCGACCACGAATGTCACTACGTATCCGCTTCCGGACGCGACGGTCCACTTCGCATAGTAGGTTGCCGAGGATATGATCTTCTCGCTCCAGTCGACCGGCATGGTGAGCCCACTGTCCTTGTACCATCCGCCGAACGTGTATCCGTCCTTGGAAGGTGCTTCGGGAGTCGCCGCTGCCGCATTGTAAGCGGTCTGCTGGATGTTTCCGACTGAGGATCCGCCGTCAGTGCTAAAGGTGATCACGGGGAATCCCATGATCTGGACCTTGTACACTGCGACTGAGGAACCGAGAGGGTTGGTCGCCGTCTGCGTCACATAGTACGTCCCCTTCGCGGAGAATGTATGCGTCACGTTCCAATCAGTGGATGTTTCGCTGCCGTCGCCGAAATCCCAGAGGATCGACTCGGTCTCTTCGCCGTCGAATCCGAAGAATACGGTGTACGAGTAGAATTGGCCCAGGTCCTGGTCGTAAGCCGCATCTGCTGCAGATACGGGTGCCAGGGAAAGGGCCAGCGCCACCGCCAGCAATGCGAATGCCGAGGCGGCGCTGATTAGCTTGTTCGCGTGTTCCATCTTGTCACCTTCAGATCGCGTAGGCGATTACTCCGTTGGAGGGGGTCGATGTGTACACGAGAACGCTCATGATCTGGCAGGTCACGGTAATCATATCGGTCTGTCCGTCTGCGGATGTCACCTTGACGTCAACGGTGAACGAGCTGGCGGGCGAGGCTCCGCTCAACGAAAGCACTCCGGTGGAGGCGTTGATGGAGACGTTGGCGCCGCTGGGCGCATTGCTGTTGACGATGGAGAACGTGTTGCCGTTACCGCCGGTGGCCGTGTAGGTGGAAGTGACCGCCGTTCCGGCCGTGGTGGAGACGCTCGTGGATCCGGTGATGTCAAGCGTGCCGGCTACGGTCAGCGTCACGTCCTTGGTGATGCTCTGGCCGTACTGCGAGGCCGCCTTCACGGTGAACGTTGTTCCCGTGGTGACCGCTGCGGATCCAGCGACGGTCACGACTCCGGTGCTGCCGTCGATCGTCACTCCGGTGGGAGCTCCGACAAGGGACCAGGTAAGGGTCGATGTTCCGGAAACTGCGGACGTGTACGTCTTGGTCACGTTGGAGTTGCCCGTGTAGGTCAAAATAGTAGAATCGCCGCTGATGGTCGTCAGCTTAGGCTCGGACTGGATGGTGACCTGCTTGGTTGCGGTCTGCGTGGGTCCGTTGGCCGAGGTACCGGTCAGGGTGAGCGTGACGCTCTGCTTGACGGTGGACGAACCGGTGATGACACCGGTGCTGCTGTTCAACGTGAATCCGCTGGGAAGCGTTCCGTTCGTGACCGACCAGGTGACGCTGAGATCGCTGCCGGTCTGGCTGACAGCGCTGGATGTGACGGTGGTCCCGTAGGACATGAGGGTCTGCGCGGATCCGCCCTGGATCACGTTGTAAACTGTGAACGGAATGGCGATGTCCGTGCTCTGTCCCTTCGCCGATGCGGTGAGGTAGATCGTGTTTGCTCCGACCGTTGTGGGTGTTCCGGTGATCGAGCTTCCGGAGAGCGTAAGGCCCGCCGGGAGAGATTTGCCGGATGTGACCGCCCATGACACGGTGCCCATGGACGAAGATGCTGTTAGTGTTACCGAGGCCGCATTGCCGAGGACTACGTCGCCGGCGGTACCGGATGCGGTTATGCCTGCGGTGACGTTGACCCTGAGGTACTGGTATGCAGTCTGCGTGATACCGCCCGTAGAAGTGGTGGCTTTGAGGATCACATCATAGACGGATCCGACGGCTGCGCCGCTCGGAACCTGTACGGTGACGGTGTTCCCGGAGATGGATGCCCATGTTCCGGAGACGATAGAAGATGATGTTCCCGAAGAGGTGTTCGTTCCCTGCTTGAGGATGGTCGTTGTGACCGACAGATCGCTCGGATACGTCGGTGTGTAGGTCCATTTGAAGCCCGGTGCCAGATTGAACTCGCTTATGGTCCCGTAGGTCGCGTCCGACGCGGCCTCGGAGTCATCGTTGCCGAAGACCATGAAGCAGGAACAGAGGCACAGAGCCATCACAACGGATGCCGCTATGAATTTGCTGCGCTTGCTGTTTGACATGCTAAACCCCCCATCTTCCGACATATCCGGATCGAAAGAATAGGCGGAGAGCAATCATCAGTGGAGAATATTAGTGAGTGTAAATTGGAGATTTCTTACGACGAACAACGAATGAGTTTCACTCGAAAGAAAAAATCTTTGCAATGGCCATGATTGTTCCGAAAGAAAGCCCTGCAACAATGATGGACGGTATTGCTCGAATCAGTG
>DAEQ01000004.1:136524-137095 GCA_002495325.1 Methanomassiliicoccaceae archaeon UBA593 | reverse complement strand
GCCCTGCAACAATGATGGACGGTTTGAAATTCCCTGATCCTCTTGTTATGTGACCGTCTTGTTACATTTCTGACCCTATTTTTCGACTGCTGGCCATGCATTGCGGTAATTATATATTGTATAACAACATATCTTGTTATATGCCCACCCCGTATATAACCGAACGCAACGGAAAACAGTACATGTACCGGTCCACCTCGACATATTCCGCAGAAAAACACGGACCTGTGGCCGTTGTGGAGTATATGGGGCAGGTGATCGACAGGAGACTGAAACCGAAGCGCGGGTACTTCTACGATGAAGCAACGGGGGAGTTCGGCCCTGTTGTCGTTTCGGTATCGAAGCCGTCTTCGATACGGTCGAAGAGGTTCGGCGACGCGTATTTCCTGGACGCCCTGCAGAAGCGCCTGGGCATCCTGGGTGATCTGAACTCATCGTTCGGCATAGACACGGGAAACATGATCATGGCCGTGGCCTTTGCGTATACGATCAGACCTTCGGCCCTGATGCACATGGAGGGCGTAATAGAAAAAAGATGCATCCCCGAGGTGCTGGGACTCCCCTTGGACGG
>DAEQ01000004.1:113390-136370 GCA_002495325.1 Methanomassiliicoccaceae archaeon UBA593 | reverse complement strand
CCCCTTGGACGCCGATTTCTCGTCTCAGAGGATGTCCGAGCTCACGAAGGCGATAGGTTCCGATAAGGACGGGTTGGAGACGTTCTTCTCCCGCAGGATATCGGGCTGCGACGGCCAGTATGTTTTCGACCTGACTTCGGAGAGCACGTACAGCTCCCTCAACACAATGGCGGAATGGGGGAGGAACAAGGACCACATGCCGCTGAGGCAGCTGAACATGGGCCTCGTCACCGATCACGAGGGGAGGCCGCTGATGTTCTACATCTATCCCGGCTCCACAGCCGATGTCTCGACGCTCAGGAGGATGGTCGACGATGTGGTAAGGCTTGGAGGAAAAGATGCCACTCTGGTCATGGACCGCGGTTTCGTCTCCCCCAAGAGCATGTGGTACCTCCTGGACAACGGCATGGATTTCGTGGCCCCGATGAGATTGGACAGATCGGGCATCATGAAAGCGGTCGTCACCTCGATATTGGACGCAATGGGCAATGTGGGGAACACGCTGGTCCACGACGGCAGATCGTACTGTGTCATCGGAAGGTCCATCGGCGTCAGGAGGATGCGCGGCGCGAATCTGGATGCCAGGGAGACATTATGGGAGGACCCCGATGGATACGATCTCCTCCTGGACGGCGATGAGGAGTTCGGGTCGTGCGATCACTACGTCGATGTGTTCGTATACAAGGACATCGCGGCGGCCGGCATCGAGACCTCCGAGATGGATGTATCGTTAAATGCGATAATGGGGAAGCTCAACGGCACGAAAGCCAGGGATCCGAAGAAGCATTTCGAGAACGCCGCCGGCATCTATGCGGGGATGCTCAAATGGGATCTGGACGGCGATGGGAGGATGGTCGTCAGCGTAAAGCAGAACGCGCACACGTTCGCAGCCAATAGGAAAGGGGTGTTCGCGATGGTCGCTCCGACACGCAGCAACAGGGATGCCGCGTGGATCCTCGATGCGTACGGGTGCAGGGATGCCATCGAGGACGTGTTCCTCATCGACAAATCGGAGGGCGACGGCCGTGTCCCGAGGTCCGGCGACAGGGAGGCGATCGTCGGAAGGACGTTCATTCGGATGGTTTCGGCGATAATGACCGTGGAGATCCTCAGGCGCAGGAACGAGTTCGCGAACGACAAGAACGTGAATCCGAAGAAGAAGCCCAGGGATCTGGCGAAGAGGACGCCGGGCATGTTCCTGGACTCGCTGAGCAACATCGAGATGATCTACGGAGACGGTTGGAAGCAGATGACAGAGGTCACGAAGGACGACCGCCTGATATTCGACATGTTCTCCATCGGCCCCCCGAAGGATGTCAAGTGGCGCTGAGGCCGCAGGAACGGCGGATATCAGGCGCAGAGATATAACAAGAAAGTCCGGGAATTTCAAGGACGGTATTGCTCGAATCAGTGTTCCACAAAGAGGGTTGTATGATGATGCCTGATCTGCCATCACATATATGATGCCAAAAAACGAATCCATTACTACAGTTTCAACAAGGTCTGTATAAAGAAAGACAATTACAGCAACCATTAGTCCAACAATCGTTGCGGGACTTGCATTACCCGATGATTCACTTCCTCAAACTGAATAATGGAATACCCATCTCACACACTGCCCGCCCTTATGCTGAGATTCACACACTCCGGTACTAGGACTTCTCTAGATTCTCCAGTTTCGATATCATGATAGATGAATCTCGCACTAGTAAATTCATCATCCGGTTGAATGCGTTTCAACTGTTCTTTCACCCTGGACCTCATCTCCATGGCGAATTCCAGGATCTCTCTAACACCTTCCTTTTCAACCTTTCCATCCGGATAGATGATCTTGATCATTGCTGAACACATCTTCTTGATGGCAGTGACATCTCTCTGCTTGAGACTATCATCCAAGGTGAAAAACTTGGAAAACACATCGGAATAGTTTACCTTCCTGAGCTCCCTGGCGATTTCTGCGAAATAATCACAGATGAAACCATAATCGTTGGTAAAGCTCTTCGGAGAGAACGGTTCGATCTCCCACCCTGGAATGTAGCAGTGGAACCTGTCAAGGAACGCGGTATCTGTATTCATTCCATCCGGGAATGGTTTGAACAGACTGGCTTGAAGAAGTAACGTATTGATGTTCTCGTTGATGTTCCCGACGAAGACCATAGAGGCCTTTCCCTCCAAGATCTCCTTCCCCCTGGAGAACGATCCCGAGGCCATATAATCCTTCATTATGGTAATTGCGTCCTTGTCCTTGAATTTGATCTCAGCGACCTCATCAAATGCTACAACGTCCCAATTGCACACCAGCCCAGGTGAGCGCGATGACATATTATAGAAAAGATTGGCCACAGATGTTTGCCCACCAGATACCAATATGCTGCTCGGAGAGATCTCCTTATAGATGTGAGATTTTCCAGTACTGCGTGGCCCAAGTTCACAAATGTTGAGGTTGTTCTCCACCAATGGCATTATGCGTGCCAAGAGGAGCCAGCGACTACGCCCAGATAATGTGTTTGGCTCCAAGCCGGTAGATCTGAGCATTAATGCGATCCATTCCTCCTTCGTGAAATTCCTACGTTGCCATATGTAGTCGTTAATGTCCACAGACGGCATCTGTATAGGGCTCAGCCGAGTAATCTTGAATGGATTCTTTACTGCAGCCCCATCGTCGTCAAGGAAAGAATAATTGAATGTTGTGATACACCAGATGCCACCTGAAAGAAGCCTTGGGTTGGCAATTACCATCCCGTCATCTATAGGAACATTCTTCAATCCAAGGCTAAGGAATGATGCCATGTAGATGTCTTTCTTGTAGTCAAGGATGACAGAAACCTTATCGATGATGGCATAACCCTCACCTGCCTCTTTGATATTGGATTTGATCTTCTCAGCTTCATCCGGTCTGATATATAAGCGCGACAATTTGTCTTTGACAATCCCAAGGCCTTCTTCAATCTCACCCTCATCGTTAGAAGAACAATACATCCCGAGCAAATATTCTAGGACAAATATCGGAATGTTTGCACCTTCTTTGATGAGTTTAGTGAGATCCTTTCTGACTATACACCCCTCGAACGATCCAATAAGACGATTTACATCGATTTCAACAGGGTTTCCTGGGGCCTCAGATCCTTCGGAAATCACTTCGGAAGGGGGTGAGCTCGGAACATATGCTGCATCTGCGAACGATTGTTCTTCGATAGGTGGTTGAGTTGTTTCATTTACCACTTCTTCAAAACCTGCGGAATCTCCCGTCGGCGTGTCGAGGCCGACACTATAATAAATCTTGTCTATTTCGCAAGCAACCGATGGGTCGAGACATTCGCAGAGACGGTGCATCGTGTCCAATGCTCTGCTTGTATCTCTGTCATCAAAGTCAACACCGCCGATGTGCGCTGACCTGTTACGAACTGTGAGCAGTTCCTTGGCCCAGCCACGGCAATTCTTTGTAAGTCCCGGCGGATCCCTTACGGCTATGTTCTTAAAAACATCATTCCAGTTGATATCTAATAGAATTATTGCTCTAGCGATGTCTAAACTTTCGACTGCCTCATCGAATGAAGGATATTCTGGAAGATCCTGCCTCTGGATATCGGAGAGTTTGTTTAGAACAGCCTCATTCCACCAGCTATCCCCGTAATGATCACGAAGAGATGTAGCAACATATCTGGAAAGAACCGGCAATAATTGGTTGAATCCCTTGGATATAAGCTCGTTGTTCCTCATCAGATCCCCCCGAGGTCTGTGAACATCACATTCACCCTGTATTCCTCTTTAACAAGATCGATGTCCTCATCGGTTTTGTTCTTTATTACTAAATACGCCACACCCTTTTTAATACTGAATGTGAAACGCGCATGGTGTTCCATATCCTGTCCTTCGACTCTGTTGGCTATGATGCTCTGAACATCTGAAACAGGGCGACCATCCTCATCTTCGAAATACAGGTCGTATGTAGCCTCACGATACTTGTCTGAAACGGGGTGTTCCTGCCATACGCCGATGTTTTGTTGCATCTTACGGATCTCGTGCTTCGACACTGTTTTGAGACCTACGTATTCTTCTGTGACCTTACCTTTGTTCGTATGGACGATCAACACCGGAACGACAATCTCTTGCGGAGACATACCACCATGAACAAAATTCTGACCGGCACCGGGGACCTTGAATATCCCACTGGAATTTGGAACGGAGACATAGAACACGCCATCTTCCCTGCCTAGATATTCCAAGGACATCTCCACTGATTGCATGAGATCGTTGTGGCTTTCGCTGAGCACATAACGTTTATCTGCGATCCCACCTGGTGGGAGTTGGATCTTGTCCAATTCATCTAACTTTTTCCTACGATAGATGAAACCATGATCGGACGTAATCACAAAACGTGTGTAGCTCAACCCATTGGTGATTTTCTCGATCAGTTTTTTAATCTCACTTATTGCATTATTGCAGGCGGCGAATGTGTTGACCTCGGTCTGTGGATTGTCGCCTGTGGCATCGACCTCGTTGTGATAGATATACACGATGCGCTTACCTCTGCAGGCATTTCTGAGCTCGTCTGTCTTCATCGACAGGAGTTGTTTGTATTTCAGCACGACCGAGTCAGGATTCTTTGCTCTAAGGACACTTTCGCGATCATCCATGTTGGTATTCATGCCGTTGATCTTCACTGAGTAATCTCCGGGACAGATCTGAAGACCGTTGTTCGGCAGCAGTGCTGCCATCCCAAATTTCGTAATCGAAGGTACGGTCGATATCATGTGGTCTAACTTCTGTTCTCTGACCCTAGATGACTTCTTCAACTCATCACGAAGCTCGGTAGCACATTCGTATCTGAATGCATCAGATATTATTACGACAGTGGCCTGGTCTGATTTCTGGACATAATCATTATAGAACGAGGTCTGCTTCGGATCCGGAAGATCGTCGTATGTTTTTATCATCGTACAGAGCTCTACGGACAGATCATTGAGGAAACGGTTGTTGTATGTGTTCTCAATGAAGTCGATGAACGATTCCATGTCTCCGCTCTTCTCATTGATCTTGTCGGCATTAAAAACGAATCCACGATAACAGCGATCTATCAGATACCATCTGCTGGAATACTTGTCGATCAAATCCTTAGAAGATTTTGTACTTGAGACATCAGCAGAGAAATTCAGTACCTCTTCAATCATCTGCTGGCCGTAATCGATCATATTGTAGTGAGGTTCGAATACATTGCGGTAGTGAAGTGTCATTCTTTTCTTCACTATTGCTATATCTGAGCCGTCGAGTGGCTTGCATGTACTGCTCATTTGTCCAATAAGACGGCTGATGATTATTTCATCGATACATCTGAAGGCATCGGATTCGGCCATTGATTTAGATTCAAAAAGATCGAAATATGAATCCAATTTCATCTTCTTGGATACCCAATCAGAGAGATTTTCGGCCGCTTTACAATAGAATGCATCGTTGTACATTCCATTAATAAAGGTTGAAATACGCCCACTCTTTTTAGAAACGTATGGGTCTATCTTCATCATTTTCTTTAATTCTATTTTGCACGAAGCATACGATATGAACAGCGTACGTACCAACTCACCCATTGTTGTGTTGGTTGCCCCGTATTCTTTGCTGCATCTGGTCCAAAAGGCTTCGGTGAGTTCATACGATTCAAAGCGATCCATCGTCACTGTCTGCGATTTAGAATCGGGATCTTCTGAATACTCCTGAAGTATGTCTCTTAAAATGTCCTGAAATTGTGGATGATCAGAATCTGACATCGAGACAACGGCCATGATTCCGACAATAATGGCCTCTTCGTCATTGAGATCGAGATCCAAACGTTGGAATTTCTTCCTCCGGTCTGCATTGTTGAAGAATTTGATGTATTTCTTCACTACTTCTGCGTTCTTAGATGGGATATTTAGATCCATACAGAGCAGAGAAGGTTTATCTGCACAGAATGATGGTTCGCAGTAATGCATCGTATCTGCAAGTATGTTTTTCGAATCATCCGGAACCTCATATGGCACATATATGAGGTATCTTGATTCTTTATCCTCATGTTCTAATGTATATTTTATCTTGAAACTGTTGTAACCATCCATTTTGAGAATTTTGATGTCACCCAGATCAAGATCACTTATAATATCCTTGAATTCTCCCGCTTTATCGATCCAGAATACTATCCTCGTGGGCTTTGTCTCAAACTTATTGATACATTCAAAACGAGCCTTGATTCTTTCTATAATGTTATCTTGTGCCATTTCTTTCCCACTCAGATCTTGTAAAGCAGGTCAATTTTGTCCTTAGAGGACCTGCTGTTCTCTATGTTCTGGAATTTTGAATAGTTGACCTTCACTCCATCATCCAGGTTTATCGAAACCGGATTGGACGAGTACAATTCCATTGCCAGGTCGTAACGTTCGACTTCACTCAACTTTTTCTGGATAATTCCGCGTTTAACCTGATCTTTCTCCCTGCTTAACTGATCAGCATATCTACGCTGCATCGGAAGGAGATAGTTCTGACGCATCTTTCCAATAAGTCCTGGTTCGTAACGATGCATGTAAATGAGTGCCTTGAACCCATTTTCTTTTCCGGAATCAAATAGCCAATAGATTGGGCGATTCTGATACATCCGAAGATGATCTTTGTAAAAATCTTTCAAGAAATATTGGCGAATCCTGTCTCTGGATGTCCCAGATCCTTTTACACCCAAATTATCTGCAACATATCTTAGATTTTCCTCAATACACTCTTTACCAAATACAACAGCTATGAAATCAACAAATTTCATAACGATGTCATCTCCGAAATATTCGTCATCGTTGATCGGAATGATGTTATCTACATCGACCTTGTATTTTTTATACCTAGACGAATCGAATTTCCCACCCGCATATACCGGCCCATTGTCATCAAGGGAATAACGGCCGAACATGCAACCGATCGAATATTGAATAAGATTTTTGATTGCACTTTCTTCCGTTGGGATACGAATCGTTATCCGATCATCCGTAACTGCCGGGCTCATTTCGTTACTCAGCCCATAAAGATCAATCAGCAATGAATTGATGCCCTCCTCATTGGTCTTTACTGAATCGAATGATGTTTTCATCTTATTGCGTAACAATTCGAATGAAGAAGAAATGCGACCGTCTGAACATGAAGATACCAACGGATCTCTTTGAAAATCCCAGCTAACTTCGTATGAGTCCCATTCGTTTTTCGACTCCCGGACATTCTGTTGTACCAATTCTGAAACCTTTGCCTCGCAATCCGAATTACGTATTATCGGAAAACTGGCAATGTGCCCAACCTCATAATTGAGGGTTGGCGAGATCATGTTTCCGATAGCAAGTGCAACATTGCTGTTGCAGAAACCCTGCAGGTACCATAGCAAAGGCTTATCGGCAAATACACTGGTTCCAGCAACATCGAATATGTGTCCTTCGGGCTTGTATCTGAAGGCCATAGATCCGGAGGAGATTTTAGACCAAGTAATGCATGAATGAAAATAATATCCGGGGTTTCTGATGACAGATCTCTGTTTTCCCTTTTCATCCTTGAAGTTCCGGATTTCTTCCCCGTCGTTCTTCCAATTTACCACATAATCATTGTTCCCATACCACTTACGGTACTCTCCGCCCTTATTGTATGGGAACCACTTTTTTCCAGAAACAAGGGAATCAGATATGGATTTACTATCAAAGGAAATGCTGTTTTTATCTACTTCATACCAAAAACGAAGGAATCTGTTATTGTCTGCTGTCGCCAACCCCTGTCTCGGTGAAGCTATTTTTTCCAATGGCACTCCATTTTCAAACGCCAATTTCATTGTGTTTGACATCCAATACGCAATCGGTACGCCAGGGATCTCGGAGAATTCCTCTTGTTTTACAGCGAATACCCGTTCCTTTTCAAAGAACATACGCTCTTTCTCTTCTATCGAATCGACAGCCCCCCGTTTCTCAAACAGCTTGTAATATGTGCCTATGTATGATTCAATACGATAATTTGCAATGACAAATGATGTTGTACCAAAATCCGAACCGAATATTCCGTGGCCGGGGTGCACCATGTTGATATAAGTACATGACGCCATCAATTCAGAACGTAATTTCTCATAACTGGATAAAAACATCCAAACTGGGATATTAATCATGGAGAAAAACCCAGAATTGTTGCACATCTTTGTTGACTTTTCCATAAAACATGTACTCAGATCAGATTTGGTGTTCGGATAATTTGACTTTGTAAATTCAGTCAATTCTGACTCCATACCCCTGGAACCCATATACGGCGGATTCGTGACAACAACGTCATACTTCTGCGAGAGTACTTTGGCGACCTCCACGACTTCTTGGATCTTATCATGAATCGTCGGATCTACCATTATATCGATCCTCCTGTCTGCAAGGAATCTCTTGATCAGCTGCCAATTACATTCCCGAACATCGATTAGCGAACCGAATATTTTGCCATTCTTGAACAACCCCAGAATGTATTTGATATCATTTACAGCAGAATGGCGGTCTAATGGGGCCATTGTATTCCCATAACCGGAAAGATCACCATCTGTGATGTTAGACGTCTCTATGATGGAGTGTATATTGTTATGAATGTTCTTCTCGAATATCTTCGGATCGTATTGACGTGCCTTCATCATCACAGCAAAATATGCCAACTGATAGGCACGGTCATCTACATCCAATCCGTAAAGATTGTTCTCAACGATGGACGTGGCTGATTCCGCCCCGGAGTAGCCATATGACAAATAGATCTGCATCAGGACATCAAATGCATAAGCTAGAATGTGCCCGCTGCCCATGCATGGATCGATAACCTTGATGGATGTGGGGGATTTTCCTTTTCTGTCTTTCCTGATGTCTTTTAATCTTTCTGCAACTTCAGAATCTTGCTTAGCCTCATCGATATAGTATTTCCATTTACTTCTAAGGTCCAGATCATCGTGACCTTCCAACCAGATACGTCCAACGGAATTCTCCACCATGTATCTGACAATCCAATCGGGGGTGAACAACTGCGTTGCCGAAGGTATTCTCTCTTTGGAAATCTTCGTGTTCTTCTTGAGCTTGGCAAATGTATCGGCCTTCAATTCTGTATTGTAATATTGATACATCCATCCGATAATCTGTACTGCATCTTTGAAATCGTCTTCTGAGATATTGTCTACAAGATCTCTGACAACACTGTCTGGATCCGTGAACGACAATTTCAAAAGAATGTTCTCATATGGTCTGGTGATTGTGAACAGTTCCGGAAGGATCTTGTTGAGTTCCTGACATTGCTTCAGAAAGAGCAATACGAACAATCTATCCAATTCTTCTTTGTTCTTCAGTTCCAATATGCGTTCTTTCTCTGTAGTACTGAATGACAGATCGACAGAAAGACACTGCGATACGAGGTCAGGCTCCTTCTTCCCAGGAATAGCGGATGAGAGTACACGAATATGTGTCGGAAGGTAATCATTGACCTCCATATACCTTATAGCAATGAGCCTGTTGAACCACGTATATGCAACAGATTCGACGACATTATCATATCCTGCTCTGATGACCTCCTTGATCAGTTGGTCGCGATGTGAGGATTCTTCTTTTGTTAAACGGGTCTCCATGCCATTGTTAAGATTTACCACTACGACATCGCCAATGATTTGTACCGAAGCAAGAGCACCATTCGCCCCTATTCCGAGAACAGCCATCCTCTGCTCCACGGATTGTCTGAGTTTGACCCTGGCAGTCACTGCAAATTTCTCAATAGCACTCTTGTCCATGTGATCACAACTTAATGTCGAAAGGACCAGCCTTCAGTTTTTCGTTCAGTCTGTCTCTCATCGTGTTGAGGATCTCATCCACATCTTTCTTATCATTGACCTCGATCTTAGGCAAGAGGGAATACACGGAGATTGTACTGCGAGGGGCAGCCTTGGGTTCAGCAGGTCCACGGGGTGTTGCAGGAGTATCTTTTTTCGGTATCCGCCTTTCAAGATCGGCCGCCTTCATCTTGAAACCAGTTGAAACAGCATATAAATCCGACAATGACGTTGTATTTCCAATGTCATTTTTGGCCTGTTCATAATACTTACTTAGTTCATCGATAAGTTCCGAGTGGTCGGATAATTTCGATTCGTGCCAGGATTTTATTCCATTGAGCTTTTCAACCTCTCCGGCCCTGCTTTTATTCAAGATGCCTTCCAAGGCATCATTGAACTCAGCACACAGCGTATTCAATTTCGGGAGATCTACCAAATTGTCTGAACTGAGAGCGGAATCTATCAATCCCTTTATACGCGTCATCTCATCCGAGACATAATATGCATCTTTCTCATAGGCTGCAAGGCAATCGAGCCCTCTGTCGAACAATCTTCTTCTCGGACTGTCGGCAGCGAAGAAGGATCTCTTGTCGTCCAGATCTGAACGGAGTTTTCTAAGGGCATCTTCATTCGAATCAATGAAAATGAAGAGATCAGGCGAGCCGGCACTGGCAGTATCGTTCAATAATGAGCGCATTTGTTCGAGTTCGCTCTTCCAGGGATACTTTGGCTGCGACTTAATCTGTCCCAGATACCCATCAATGTCACTCATGATCTCTTTAGAACCGTCGTTGATGGCAGTGACCAGCGCGCCCTCATCGAGTTGCATCGATTTTGCTAAAATCGTCTTGAATATATCCGCTGCCCTGTTGATCGACGCAGAAGACACACTCTCACGTAATTTTATCTCGACACGGTCGAAATCTCTTGTTTTCGTAACAAGATCGATACCTCTGCTCGAATCTACTTTCTTTCCGTCGTATGTCACGCCTTCGTAGACCAGTGCGATCTTGTTATGGCGGAACAGTAGCGCCAGGATCCATTCTATGTCGTAATCTGTGAATCCGTACGGTTTCTTCTTGTACTTCTCCATGATATTGGAGATGCGGACTGTGGCATTGGACCTTGCCTGTATAGAGAGGAAATCTATGACCTCATTGACTGCAAGCTTCTCACTACCGCAACATTCATCAAATGGTGACAAAGTCCTGTTTTTGAAGATCTGTTCGATGAGTGTTTTATTCTTCGGATTCCTCATGTAATCCATTTTACTGTACGTGGCAGTAATGAGTTTTCCCATTGCCTTATCCACGCGAGATTTTGGGTTGGTCTCGTTGATATCTGTCGACTGAGACCCGTTGACATATATCTTGGCATTCTGAAGAGCATCGGTGAGCAGATCTTTGAAGCGGGCCTTCATGGCCTTCAGCTCCATTTCTTTAGCCTCAAGTATCATCTTCTTTTGCGTCGGAAGGTCCGAGCTCATATTCTTACGAAGATAATTCTCGGTGGAAATGTACTCATTGCATTGCATGATGACCCGGTCATCGGCCGGAAGCTCCAGCACTACGGAGCCGTTGGATTCCATCGCAAGCGTAGCACCATCTACTTTCCTCGCAGGGGTGGAGATGGACAAGTTCAGTTCATAACTCGTATTCTCGGCGTTTTCTCCGTCGACGATCCTATTGAATGAATACTGATGTGTACCGTCATAACGGTATTTGCCACTGAGATCGAGGATCTCACCAAATGCCACACGAGAGATCTCCTGAATACGCTTGCCGATGTCTACGGTCTCCCTCTTGATCTCGATATTGACCTCCTGCTCCTCATTGGTCAGGAACATGTAGGTATCGCCGTTCCTCTGAACCAGATTCTGAGTGGTTAGGCGTTCAAGTGAATCTTCGACACCTTTCTTCAGTGTGATCCTATCTTCATCGAAAGATGAGACCATCATCGAGGTTATGTTCGCTACAGAAGTTGTCAATCCGTCGTAATACTTCACAAGGAACAGTGTCTTCAGGGCGTTGATGTCAAATTCGGTAAGGGCGTCGTTCTTGGTAGCGTTGTAAAACACCTGCAGCGTTGGGCTATCCAATTCAGGGGTCAGCGAATCATAGAACGCATACATCGGAATGACAGTCTTGGAATCCTTGTCTTTGTATGCAACTACTGTGTCCCTGAAGGTCTTCAGCATCGAACGTGCAGCATTGCTGATGTTCTTGCCGGCCCTGCTCTTATTCCTCAGCTGAGTGAGCATGGTCTGCAGCATCTGGTATTGATACGGAACGAACGGATATGTTGCCGAATACTCTTTCTTGTCCTTGTAAAGCCTGATGTTCATGCCATTGTCGAAATTGAGCTTGTTGTGGATCGCGTCGCGGTTTCCATCGTAGTAAGCCTGAAGCTCATCGACATAATCCCCCTTCTTGGACAGTATCCTCTTCTCGATGACCTCTTTAACATCCGAGGAGGACATCTTTACTCTGACGCTGAAGCGCCCCTGAATCTTGGAATAATCCTTATTATTGATATCTGGGGCGATGGAGTCAACATCTTCCTGGCTGGTCACAACGTTCCATGCGTGTCCGCGACATGCGGTTCCCAGCTCTTGCGTTATTGTCTGCAGCTTCAGCATGAGCTGAGTATTTCCGGAAATGAACTGTCCGACCTCATCCACAAGGAATAGGAGAACGTAATTCTCACCCATCTTGTCACAGTGCTCTTTCACCAGCTTAGTGAAATCGCTGGCGCTGATCTCGTATTTCTCAGAGGCCTTCTTGGAGATGTCCCTGGCGTCGTCTTCCCCATATACGCCTGCAGCCACCAGTGCTTTTTCGATCCTGCCACGGACGAATGCCGGTTTGGTCCTTTCATCTTCCCAGGATCTGCCGGAGATCTCCTGATATTTTGACTTGAAGAGATCGTACTTCCCTTCATCGATTATATGGCGCTCCAGATCTGCAACCGATGGGACCGTGCTCAGACCGAGCATTCTGTTGAACACCATGAGATAGATCTGAACAAGGTTATCGGCATTCTGCCCCTCCTTGCTCTCGGCATCTATGTCAAAGAGGACCGTTTCGACATTCTTCTTGCCCATGGCCTGCATATATGCATATACTGGAGGAGAGACCTTTTTCTGGAGATACTCGGTAGATTTCTTTCCAGAAATGATACTGTTCTTGAGAAGGAACGACAGAATTTTCAGGAAATGTGATTTTCCACTTCCGAAATCACCCGATATCCAGGCACCGATATTGTCTGTATCTCTGCTGATGCCATCAATGAGCCCTTTGTAGAATTTCTCCAGATTCTCATCGATTTCCTTGGTGACAACGTATTCATCAAGCTCCTGGAAAATCACTTTCTCATCGGTCTGGTCGCTGACCTTGATGACCGGATTCATCGGTCTATCAATGTCCTTTTCAAACATCTCTCCAATAATCGACATATTACTCAGTCCTCTCTACTAAACTCATGGAACGATAGTAATTCTCGCTCGGAATCGTTCCAAATAGTTTCAATTCGTCCGATGTGTACACACCGGGGTAGAACAGCACCGTCTTGACGCCGTTCAGCTTACTGTCAAAGTTATTCAAGATCTTATGTGAACGAATGAACGGATGGCATTTTCCAACACCTGTAATGAATATCACATTACCGGAAACAGCATTCTTTTTGATGTAATCAATGAAGATATCATTCTGACTATCCGCCTGTAATACGTCTGTCATGGCGCGTACAAAATAACCGAGCCCTTCCTCCTCGCCCCTGCAATCCTCTTCGATCTCAAAAGAGGATTCCAGATAGCCTTGGTCTTGAAGATATCCGACCATTATCTCGAAAAGATCGAAGACCTGAACATCGAATCCCAGGTCCTTCCGGTCCTTGAAATTGTCAATGAACTCCCTAACAGCAAGCTCGTCCTGCGGATCATAATCAAAAATGTATCCACCGGTACCACTGCTCAAAGATCTGCCGCCGAAGAACGGATCATGGATGATCACATCCTTGATCCTGTTCAGTCTTTCACTGATTGTAAGTACCTTCATCTGTATCCCAACGTTGCTCTAATGTATGTTTCATACCCTTCGTTCAGCAATTCATCAATTGTCGAACGGCTGACATACGGGGTGCATACCACCCTGTTGCCCGTAGATGTTTTCAGCAATCCAGCTTCAAAAAGAATACGGGCGTAGAGCCTTCTCAGCTTATAAACTGTAACATATTTCCAAGAAGCTATTGTTTGGTTTTCCCTTCCCTTCTTCTCGAAGAAGGACATGATGTCGTAATCAGTGACCGGATTCCTGTCGATCAGCCTTTCGTAGTACACATCTTCGACGAATTCTTTGAAAAGCGTATCGTAATTCATTATCGAGATGAGATTAACAAATCTCCCGTCCGCCTCATCCCCATTTATGATTATTTTCTTCAACGAATCTGAAATCAGATTCATTCTGTTGTAGACATAATTGAAAATGCTGTCTTCGTTGCTGATTGTCTTTATCTGAAGAAGGTTCCCTTCATGAACTTCATTCTTTACTGCGGACCTGTCATTACATCTCAGCATGATCTCAGCGATTGTTCTGGTCTGATGGAACGCGAAAGGATTCGCGGGCAACGTCGCAGAATATCTGGTCTGAGAAGACATGCACCTGCATCGGGTGTAACAAGATTTAATCTTAACGATGTTATACGAAAATGTCGACATGAAATCATACTAGCTGATTTGATACAATAGTGAGCATTCTAGTAAAATAAAGAAATGCGTTATAGTCCCGAACGCGAGGAAAGTAGTTTGGACCTATTACAGCATTTTCTCTGCACACTTTAGTGTGGCCCTCGTATCCTCCAAGGAATCATGTGGTCTGAATATTACTCCAAGATCTGAAGCACACTTTGCCAATGAGATCCACTTGTATCTCTGACGATCCTCATCCCATTCGCCGTGCTTCTCGGTGTATTCGAGCATTACGTCGCATGCCGGTCTCGGCGGAACGGCGATTCCTTTTTCCTCCAAGAATGGAAGGTCGAACGAGATGAGATTGTATCCCATCAGCACCTCTGAGCTCCAAAGGATCTCGGAGATCCGTTCGGCCTCGTCGCGGATCCGTGGCGAATCCTTCACTTCCCCGAGATCGATGTGGTTGATTGCCTGGGCTTCCGGCCATTCCGATTTCAGCTGCGGACGGAAGTATCCGTGATACCTCACGCCTCCAGTGCCGTCGACTATGGCCAATGACAGAATGTCGTCGGAACGGCGGTCCAGGCCGGTGGTCTCGATATCGAGGCACAGGATCCGCTCCGGATCATGCCTGAAGGCATCGCTGCACGAGATCCTTGCATGCTTCATTCCTCCGGCTGAGGTCATAGTTCATCCTCCTTGGACATCGATACGGGTGCATCGTTCATGTTCACGGTCTTCAGTTCCTTCTCTGCCGTTTCCGCATCGTCGATGATCTCCTTAAGAAGTTCCTGGATCCGACGGGCGGTCGACAACGGGATCTTCCCGGTGAAACGCATTCCGCCCGGAGGGCCGAGAATGAACACCAGGTTCCCGTAGTCGTACCGGACCGACAGCGTCCCTTCGACCGTCAGGATCTTCCTAAGAAGAACGGCCACGTCTCCGAGATCGCGTTCCATCTCGATCATTCGGATCCCTCCCTCTGAATGCAGGCCCAGCCGGCACACGGTCTTCCGAAGCTGTCGGGGCGGCCGCACACCCACGACTGGACGCCGTTCTTCTTAATGACCCTCAGATCGGCGCAGCTGAACCTCACTTCGCTCTCCTTGTTTTCATCATCCCAGAAATCGAAGTCGGGGCTCATCAGATCCCCCCTTCGGTCACGAGAAGATCGTAGACCTTCCGCTTCACGGTCTCGCCGTCCATCCAAAATGTGCAGCACCCAGAGACCTCTATCCCTTCCTCGGTCTTCCGGATGAAATCCACGTCCTCCCAGACAAGGCTGTGTTCCGTTCCCGTCTCCGGATCGTGGACCATCAGCCTCAGCGGATCGCAGTAGTCGCATCCCTCTGTTGCCACCAATACGGCGCTGACCATGCGCGTTTCGTAAATGCGGATCGAGAACGCATCTTCGAAGTCCGATGTCCACACCAGTGCCGTGACCCTCTCCATCAGCTCCGAGTACGTTTCCTTCGGCGGCTGCGGGTGGATCAGCGCACCGAGGAACTCCATGTCCTCTTGCGGGATCTCCACCCTCAGCTTCTCCCTCGCTTCGTTCTCGGTTCCGTTCTCTTTGCAGTCTATAGCTTTCGCTGTCATTGTGAATCCTCCTCGTGAGTCTCTGAAGAAATTTCCGAAACGGTTTGTCCCTTGCCGGGCGAGATCGTGATGCTGATCGTCAGGTCCTTCTCGCCGATGTTCTCGAAGAGCATCCGGACCGCCTTGCCGACGCTCACACCCTCCTCGTCGCTGATCTTCTGAATCTCGTTGAAGAGCAACGAAGTAGAGAGCGCGATGATCTCGGAGTACCGCGTCCCCTTCGGAACGCACAGACGGGCGAACCGGAGAGCGTCCGCGGTATCGGGGTTGAGGTACCAGCTGCGCTCGGTCTTTCCCGGAGCGCTCATCTCCTCTTCCCCCCGGTTTTGTGTCCGCGTTCCTCGGAAACCTGTACGCTTCCGACGCAAAGGAATCCCTTACCGTCATGGTCGGACACCCCCGTCGCCCTCCTCTTCGGTATATAAGCTAGGGGAGGTTTCCGTTGGCATCCGTTTCCGTAGACGGCGGACAGCCCTCACGGTCTTCCGGAACTGCGGAAGGCGATCTGCTGCGATGAGCTTCTCGCGGATCGTCGAGACGGAGCACTGCAGCATCGCGGAGATCTCCATCATGTTCATGCCGCGGTCGGCGAGCTCCATGATACGTTCGACGGTGACGGGGCATTCGGATCTGCGGCGTTCGTATTCCTCGCGGAGTCCCATCCTCGAAAGGATCTCGATGAGCGTAGACGGCGGAACGTCTATTGCATTCGCAGCAGCGGAGAGGGAGTTGCCTTTGTCGGCGAGCTCCATCACGCGGTCGATGTCCACGATCGGCTTCGGCTTCTCATCGGAGAACGCTTCTCTCGATCTGACGCCGTTCGTGACCACGATCGTCGGTGGCCTTCCGATCGGCATGCCGGAGGCAGTGCCGAACACCTTGGCCTTGTCCATTCCCGCTTTGACGGCGTTCCGGTGCTTCACCAGATGCTCTTCGGCCTGCCATGCCTCCACGCCGTTGATCAGACGTCCCGCTCCCGTCTCCGGGGCCACGTCGCTGGTCACATAGCGGATGACGGTGTTGTACGAACCCGCGGTCTTCCGGATCTTGTCCACGTCGCTGGCGTTCCTGCCTATCCTGGACACATCGAAGGCGAGCAGGATGTTCACTCCGCCTCTGGCGATGCGGCCGATGACACGGTCCATCTCCGGGCGCTCCATGTTCTTGCCGCTCTTCTCCTCGCGGTATATCCCCAGGATCTGAACGTCGTTGGTCTCGCACCACTCCTTCATCTTCAGGACCTGGACCTCGGGATCCTGTCCCTTGTCATCGGTGGACACGCGGGCATAGAGCACCGCGGTCATCCCTGCATAAGGCGACGCCATCAGCGGGGCCTCCTGAGGACGATGGCACGCCTGTCCCCGTCCAGGAAAACCTCCGACTCGGGATTCTCCTTCATGAGACGCTCCACTTCTGATATCATCTCCGATGCCGTGACCTTGGAGAGATCCAGATCCACCGTCTCTTCGATGTACGGTCTGGCCATCATCCATCCCTCCCGGTATCGTCCAGGAACCGTTCGGCATAGGCCATGCCCTCTATCGCGGATACCATGACGCGGATGCACGATGAACGCATCCTGGCCACGATAAGCTCGGGATTCTCGTACTCCCTGCCGCCCTTCGCTATGCGCTGAAGGCGCTTCGAGTCGTCCACGAAGTTCATCTGGGCGTTCATCATCGAAAAGCTGGATGTCCTCGTTCCGCGGTATGCGATATTGTCCTCCGGGATCTCGACGTCCAGCTTTGTCAGGAAGAAAAGCAGATCATCGAGGTCGAAGGTCTTGACCTCGTCCGGAAGGCCCTCGGCCATCATGCGCCTGCATTCGTCGATGTCCATCAGGCAGGTCATCCGTACATCCCTCCCGATTTGAATTCGGCAGAAGGAACGTAGGTGCTCTCCTTCGGAGCGTCGGATGCTTCGTTCATCTGCACCTGCGCCATCAGGGACTTGACGGACATGTTCTGGATCCGCACGACCTGCCCCACGATCCCGAGGGATTCATTGAGGGTCCGCTTGATCTCGGTGATCTGCCCGCATATCGCCTGCTGCTCTTTCTTCAGAGCTTCGACCTCTGCCGAGGTCTTCGGCAGGCCCATGACGGCAGCTACATACTGCTCGGATCCGAATTCCACCTCCATGGGACCGGGGCTGGAATCTATCCATGCGCCCGTCTCCCCCGAGACACCGAACTTCTCCCCGCCGCAGCAGTCAATGATCTTGTCGAATAACGGACCGACGCCGGCGAAATGCAGACGGTCCTTCGTGAACTCGTTCAGCATCACGTAATTCCCGGTGCCGTCCTTCTCGAATCTCCATTCGGCATGTTTCTCCAGCCAGGCGAGCATGGGGAAGCATGCGGCGAGGAACTTGCGTTTCACGATCTCCACGTCGAGGACGTCGTAGCGTCCGACCAGGAGGCCTTCCTCGATGCTGATATAGAAGAAGCATGAGGTCTTCCCTCTCTGGTAGCGGAGCTGATACTTCATCGTGGCCCCTTCCTTGGCCATGACGAAGCTCCCGTACCAATTCTCGGATCCGCGGATGTTCTTTGCTTTGCCGTTCTTCCCGAAGATGGTCTGCGGCGGGAATCCCTCTTTGAACTTCGCCTCTTCGATGAGACCTTCCTTCTCCACCCGGAACTTGCACCATGCTCCGGGGATGTGCACCCGGAACGTGATCGGCGGAGCGACCTTCTGCTCAGAGCCTGTAACGGCCCCCTCGTTGAGGGTGTTCGATGCTTCTGCGGCCATCTCTGCGAGGATCCTGCCGTTGATCTGCGATTCGAGGATCGCGTATCTCCTTCCCCTGCCGTAGAGGATGTTCAGGCGGCCGTTGGTGAGCTTCGTGATGAAGTCCGACGACAACAGTCTGGCCACATGAGAAGATACAGTCGATTTCGAGAGCTTCGAGATGCTGCAGACCTCGCTTTGGGTCCTGGGCTTCTCCTCCCGATCTAGACCGAGCAGCAGCACTGCGATGCGGATGCGTTCGGGGGTCACATCACCTTCAGAAACCAGGCACATGCCCCCTTACAGTTCGGGTCGGTTCGGTCGTGGGGCGAACAGTGCCGATAGGGCCGTTCGACGGGGACGTCGGGAAGACGCGAGGTTTTTCTTTATAGGGATGTGTGCGCGAGGATCCGAACCGTCCGCAACGGCCCCGGTTCGACGAACAGGGGGCCGTAGCAGAATGACGGTGCCGGAGACGGGCGGCAATCGTTGCCGTTGCCATCCTCACGCCTCGAAATACCTGATGACCTTGTACACATCTACTATCTTTCTGTTGCCGACGGTCCTTGAAGGGATATCGCCTTCATCGACGGCACGTCTGACGGAATATTCGGTGATGGTCGAATCCGGATCGTGCTCGCGGATGTACCGTACCGCTCCCTTGATCGTTCTGAACAGGGGCTGCAGGTATGCGTGTTCTTCGTCCGGTATCCTGTCGCTTAGGTTTGGTGTTACTACAGTAACTTTCTTTATGTCTTTCATGCTATCTCTTCTGCGAAAGTATTCGCAGACGAGTTATCGGCATATGTGAGAAAAGGGTGGGATTCGGTTCGGTATGCTGGATGCGGTGTAAGAAAAAGTAGTATTAATTGTTAGACCAAATAACGGCATATCGGCGACAAGAACCGAATGATTATTCGGTGATTCATCTTAAATAGTAGTGTAACGTATAGTATCTTCATGAAACAGTACGAATTGAAACATCTAGTATCAACATTTACTGAGCGTTTCAATCATCTCTATAATGAGAGGATCAATACACGCGACGCTGACGGCAAGAAATATACACTCTACAGGATCGCCGGCGAGATCGGCATCTCAGATACGACCATGAGGAAATACCTCGAAGGCGTGGGATACCCGAGTTTTGAGAACATCCTCGCGATCATGGAGTATTTCGAAGTGAGCTTCGAATGGCTCATCGGCAGAGAGGAATACCAATCGCCGGAAGTGAGCGACGGCGTGGAGAAGTACGGCATGACCGAGAAGGCCGTCACGAATCTTGTTAAGGCACGCAACGGCGAGACGGTCACCAGCATGGGCGATTATTCCATCGAGACATTCAATCCAATCGTGTCCGGCAATCTTGACGGCAAAGCGACGTACCTAGTTGACAACCCGGTGAAACAGGACCCGGTCAGGATGACCGAGTCCGTCGAGAAGTACGACGAAACGCTGGTGACTCAGGAGCTCAAGACACTGAACATGATGATCGAGGATTGGACGATCATCAGGGACGTCAACGCATACCTGCACTCGACCCCCCAGGAATTCGCGAAACTGGCGAAATTCAACTACTTCGAACTGGACGCGTTCCAGCTCAACCTCGTGAACAGGGAACTGTCACGCAAGAAGGACGAGATCTTCGTCAGGGAAATGGCCAACCGCCCGGATGCTTACAAGATACGCTACGGAGCGGACGGCAACCAGAGGATCATGACCGGGGACAAGTGGTGATATCATGGCCAGAAAGACAAAGGCACCGGAAGGACCGTACGATCCGCACATGGAGAATGTGATCATGAAGATCCTCGCCGACGGAACGGTCGTGTACCGTCTAAGAAGGAAAGACGTCGACGGAAAGGAGCATTCCAAGGTCCTGCATCCGAAACCGGAAATGACGAACGACGAGATACTCCAGTGGTTACTGGCCGAACGCAAGAAGTTCTACGACTCGGTCTCCATGTCGCATGGGGATCTCGGACCCAAGACCACACTGAACGACTACTTCGACACCATGTTCGTCAGGAAGAAGAGGATGCAGGTCCGCGAGAAGACCGTGTTCGACTACATAGCCATTTACGGAAGGCATGTACGCGACGATATCGGCAGAAGACAGATAGGATCCATCACGAAGCTGGACCTTATGGAGTTCTACAAACGCCTCTCCGACAAGGGCCTCGGGGACTCCACCATCCAATCGATCCACAGGATCGTCAGAGGCGTATTCTCATCTGCTCTGGACGACGAGATCATCGGAAAGAACGTGGCCGTAGGAAGGGGTATCGCCCCGAGGATGAAGGTCCCCGACGGGAAGGCCATGAGCGAGGACGATGTGCTCCGTTTCCAGGAATGCCTTCAGATGGAAACTCCTTTCTGGAGAACGCTTTACAGCCTCATGCTCCATACCGGGTGCAGAAGATCGGAGATCGCCGCACTCAGATGGGAGAACGTCGATCTGGTCGAGGGGACCATATACATCAGGCATAGCCTGGTATACACGCCGAAACTGGGCGTCATACTCGACGATACGAAATCGGAGATGTCCAACCGCTCCATACCGCTGATGCACGACGACAGGATGGCTCTCTACGAAATGTACGAACACTGCAACCGCGGATTCGTTTTCACCTTCAGCGAAGATCCGGAGAAGCCCATGTTCCCGGATACGATATCGCGCCATCTGTCCAATCTGTGCAAGAAGTACAGCATCGCCCACATAACGCCGCACATGATCAGAAGGACGTTGCCGACGATCCTGATCACCAAGTACAACGTGGATCCGAAGACACTGCAGTCAATCCTCGGTCACTCGAATATCTCGACAACTTTGGGATACTACACCATGGTGGATGACAAGCAGAGGCGCAAGGCCCTGGAGCTCTACGGGGATGCCATCAGGAACGGTGACAGGAAGGATGACGACGATCCGGAAGACCGTGTGGAGTCCGCAAACTGCAAGATCGAGATCAAGCAGATTACCGGATCTGAAGATGTCGGTTTCATTGTGGTTAAGAAGAGACCTTGCTGAAACCAATCGGATCATGCTTCGGCGTGATCCGTATTATACCATTATTATCGTTTTGCTAGGATCATCGTTACGAATCTAATCGATTCCATCCGTAAAATGTGCGGTGGCAGGGTCATCTGCGTGGATAGCATGAGGGATCTCATCGCATACTACGAACGCCGTGGCCTCACCCCCGTCAGCACGGAATCCGAAGAAGGACTCCATAGGTATGTTGTTCCGATCGCGCACATGGCGACCGCGATATGCGGCGATGATGTAAAATGAAGGTGAAAGGGGTTTAAAAATGGTTTATTTCGGAGGATTCAGGCCTTCTTTGTTCTGAAGTATCCGAAATACGCAACAAGCCCGATGATGGCTATTGCCGCGATCGCGATACACATGTACAACACCGTGTTGTCTGCACCTCCCTGTACGGGAGTGGCAAATGACACGGCGAAGAACGAGAAGTGGTCGAGCTTGACCGTGATCGTTTCGTTCTCTGCGTCATATACCGCATCGACGATTTCCGTCGTCCCGTCATCCTTCAGATAGGTGACCTTCATGTTCTTGGGGTCCTCTCCGTCCTTGAGCGTGTAGCTCAGCGTCACCGTCGCGGTACCGCCCAACTCGTGGATGGCTGTAGAACCGACGGTCGCAGAAGCACTGAGGATGACGGAGCTGTTCTCCGCCGCCTTGCGCTGCTCGGGGTTGAGCTGCGAGGCCGGGACGGTCTTCACGGTCACCGATACGCTGCCGGAACCGTCGGAGAGCTTGGATACCACGTTGTTGTCGAGGACGACCTCGACAGAACCAGAGATGATGACCACTTCGGCACCGGCATCCGCGATGGCCTCAATCGATTCCTTTGTAAGGTCGATCTCGGCCGATTGACCAGATACCATTACATTTATCTTCGGCACCACATCTCCATCGGCGACCTTCTCGATCTGCCTGATCGCCTCTGCCACGACGATGTCCGAAACGGATGACGTGGGTGCGACGATGGTGGTCGTCACTTCGGTGACTGCGCCGGAAGGGGACTTCTCCGATACTGTGTCGATGGTCGTGGTCCTTCCGGATTCAGTGACGCTGCTCTCGATGATCGTCGTCTCATATCCGGTGGATGGGTCGA
>DAEQ01000004.1:110336-113199 GCA_002495325.1 Methanomassiliicoccaceae archaeon UBA593 | reverse complement strand
GTCCACTTGGCATATAGCACTGTTCCTCCGGATACAACGTCCGTGCTGAAATCCCATACATTGATCAAACCGGACTCCTTGTACCACCCGGCGAAGTTATAGCCGGACTTGGTGGGCGAAGTGGGCTGTGTGACCAGACCATTGTAATTTGCTGTGGTCGGATCAACGGCAGAACCTCCGCTGGATTCGAAAGAGACCGGACATATGATGGCACCTGCCGTGGACCCATGAACAATAAGAGTTCCGTTGACAGTGAGTGTCTTCCCTGATGCGACAGTGAAGGTCTTGTCGGAAGCTATTGTCAATGTAGTTCCAGCAGGAATGGTAGCATTATCGGAAAGCGTACAATCGCCATTTATGGTAATTCTGGCAGTGTTTGACATATACAGAATGCATGTGGCATCGGTGAACGATCCGCCGTTTATGATGATCTTCGTCTCTGCGGCATCCGATAGTCTGGAATCAACGATGAGATCGCCTATGAATATTCCGTTGTTTATCGTCAATGATGTATTCACGGGATTGGGCACATTTCCCCATACGCCAAATTCCACTTTGCCTGTTATCGTCCCTGTCGTGTCCACAGTGACCTGCGTTCCGGCCGAATAGACTTCTTGATTCGTAGAACACGCATCGAACGCGAATCCGTCGGTGGGGGCGGTGATGCTCGTCGTACCGGTTATGGAGACTACTCCGCAATTATTGGAGAGCACATACTGTCCGTTACCGATGTTCGACCCATCCAATATCACATCCTCTAAAGTCAGATCACAGTAGTTCTGGACCAGCATCTTCACGCCGGACTCCGACTGTGATGTGATCGTTCCGTTCTTCAATGTGAAGTTTTCGCACCCTGTTTCGAGATGGAATCCCTGCGTCAGGTAGTTGTCCCCCGATCCGACGGCGGGACCGATTACAGTATATGTGTGTCCGCCCAGATCGATCGTCAGCGACTTAGCCGCAATCTTGTATTGACCCCTTTCGGTATTGAAGAGACCTATTCCCGGACCTGTCGCATCATCAGCCAATTTAATCGTTTTTCCGCTTGCAGCATACCTTACAGCATCGACCAGATCGGTGAACGATCCGCCAGTGATGAAGTTCTTCCCGACGTTCGATTCGGCAAGGTTCTCAGAGAACAATGCGAATCCATTCTCGCCGTATGTGAACGTTCCGCCCTCGATACTGAGGCCTGTAACCTTCGTTACTGTGGCAGGATTGCTAAGATACTCGTATAATGCATAACCGTTCGTACTGTTGATAGTCGAACTGCCGCTTATCTCTATTTTGATATCTCCGGCGTAATCATTGTTGCTCTCTATCTGTATCGCCGCTCCAGACGCGTTCACACCGTTGCTGAACCCCTCTGTCGGCGCGGTATTCGGACCTGTGCACTCTATTGTGCCGCCTGTGATAGTGAGGGTGCCCGACTTGATTGCGATTCCGGAATCGTGTCCTGTAATCGATGCACCCTCGATGTTCCAATCTGCATAGCCTGCAGCGTATATCCCCAACTTCGCATTGATGCTCACAGTGCTGTTCAGCGTTATTACGGGACAATTTTCCTTATGCTGGATCTGTCCGTTCACATACACTCCCGAACCATATGCTGTGTGCGACTCTTGCGCAGGCGATACGATGTCGCCGAAGATATTCACTACAACGCCGTATGCGACTTTTTGACTTCCGCTTTCATACGGACTGATCATCAATCCGCTCCACCCCTTGAGGGTGACTCCCTCGCCAACCGTGATAACAGTATAGTTCGTATCTGCTGAGTTGTTCGAACCCTTCAAACAGAGCGGTGCATATCCGTCATTCTGCGTTTCCTGGATTGTTCCATTACCTGTCAGTGTGAGATTACAGTTCTGGACATCGAATACCCTGCTCGCAGCCGATATTGTATGTCCGTTGAGATCGATTGTGATGGTCTTTCCGCCGTTGAGCGAAATAGTAGATGCGCAAGTCACATCTTTTTCCAATTTTATTGTTCCATTTTCGATGACTTCAACAGCACTCTCTAATGTCGGATATCCAACATCTCCTATGCTAGCGACGTCTGTATTAGCCATCTCATCTGAAACCGACCCATCGGCCTCGGATATGATGGCCATCGATGATGCCAGGACCGCCAAAGCGATCACGCCGGCAATTAGTATTTTCTTATTCATATTAATTCTCCCAAATACCCGCATATCCTACATTGCGGGTGAAAAACAATCGTTCCGCATATCGACCCGGAATCGCAATCGATGCCACGATCTACGTTGCTGCGGAATTCCCGTGCAGAATCGTATAAATGATAAATCTCAGGCAGATGGGACTTGCCATCCGGGCGATCCAGATATCCTGCCGAGCCTGAAAACAGACGCCTCGACGTTATATGCTGATATATAGGGCGTATGAATGCGCATAATTCCCCCCCCTCCTTGGCTTGTCATTTGTATTACCTGATTGCGTTTCGCACGTAATGATTCGATGACCTGCGGCCGGATAACCTGCCGAACGTTCGGCCGGCATCATCGGCTGCCGATCCAATCGTGCCGAGGATACTCGATCCTTGCGCACGACATCTCGATGGAAATGTATCTGCGTCCGTATATAAAACCATATCCCGAGATAATAAAGGATAATCAAATATTGCGACAGAAACATATCGTAATCGAACGATATCTGATGATTCTACACGATGATATCACCAATGCTATTGTAATGACATATAGATCCCGAACCGTGAAGATACGGTGTTTACCAGAAAGTTTCAACCCTTATTCTTGATAGAAAAGAGTGCACAATGCAGAATCGATGAGGCGCGATCGACTTGTTTTTCGTCATATTGAAGGTTGAGAGAGGTTGAGAGAGG
>DAEQ01000004.1:47432-110128 GCA_002495325.1 Methanomassiliicoccaceae archaeon UBA593 | reverse complement strand
GTTGAGAGAGGTTGAGAGAGGTTAATGATCAATCTTCCAAACAACTACCCAAAGACCATTGCGGTTGGTTCCGGTACGTATGATCAAGCCCTTTTCTTTCAATGAAGACAGTGCTCTTGAAACACTCCCCAAACTAATACCTGTTACTTCGACGATGTCCCTGACCTTGGCCATAGTGCCGATAAGATGTGCTTCGCCGTTAAAACTACAAGCTGCCGATGAATACTTCGTTTACCAACAAGCGGGAAATAAATCGCAACATTGCGACCATCATGTATGACAATACATGTTAAATCAATAATGAACAAAGACTTCAGAAACAAATGTGCGGCTTAGCCACAATCAGTATGTCAGAAGTCTGTAGTAGACTCCTGAAAATCAGCAGGTTTTACAAGTTTCAGGCTTTGAAATGCCCCCAACTACCGATTTTTTCGTTACAATTTGACCTGATAATACCTTGATTTATAACGATTTGAAACAAAAATGGTGCAAAACCTGCTGATTTATCACCAACGATGCCCCCATCGTGCCCCCGGGGGCTTTTCAAGGCCCAAATGCCCCCAAAATGCCAATATTCATTCGGTCAATACTTAACGATTTGACACGTTATAACATAATATTACACATCGTTTCGAACAAAACAACATGATAAACAAAGAAATTTCAAGAAAACCTAACATTCGTTCGGCTCTTGTAATCAGCAGGTCGAGAGTTCAAATCTCTCAAGTGGCTCCATAACTATAAATATCATCAAACTTAAAACTTATAAAGAATCGAAATTCTTTTGATTGACCGATTATTCAATGCCCCAAAAATGCCCCCTTGGGTCAAATTTGGATCAAAACTGTTCTGAATCAGCAGGCTCAAAAATGTACGATTCGGTCTCCCTGCCTGATAATCTTCATGATAAATCAGCAGTTCTTTCTTGAGACGTCAGATTGTAACCTCAAAAGCGTACAGCCTGTTTTCGATACATCGACGGTTGAGAGTGCTTGATGATCCATTCTATCCACGCAATGACCCAATCAGAAAGCAAAGAAGATCCACGATGGCAGTATGGGGCATATCGAACCCACTGACGATTCGCAGAATTGCAGAATAATAAGACCGAGAAACGGACATAAATGACTTATTCAGAAACATGTGAATAAATGAATAACAAAAACTGTCAGGTACCTATCGCAGAACATGTTATGTTCATCTCGAACCTCTCATTGTTTATATATAATCGAAATTTAATCTACATGTCGACAGAATTTCGAAAGGTGTTGGAATGCCAATCAAAAGAGACAGATATCTTCAGAAACTGATCGATAGCAAATGGAACGGGATGGTCAAGATTATCACCGGCGTCAGAAGATGCGGTAAATCCTATCTCCTGTTCAGATTATTCAAAACGCATCTGCTCAGCGAAGGCGTCAAATCCGAACACATCATCGAAATAGCATTAGACAGCCTTGAGAACAAACCCCTCCGCGATGTCAACGCATTATACGACAGGATTGTAGGATCGATCGATGACGGTGAAAAGTACTACGTATTTCTTGACGAGATACAATTGGCAGACGACTTTGAAAGCCTCCTCAACAGCCTCCTCCATAAAGAGAATTTAGATCTGTATGTAACCGGCAGCAATTCCAAAATGCTGTCCTCCGACATAATCACCGAATTCAGAGGAAGAGGAGATGAAATCAGAATGTGGCCCCTGTCGTTCTCAGAATTCCTGCCGTCCTTCAACGGAACCGAAGAGGAAGCATGGGACAAATACACCGAATATGGCGGTCTCCCCGAGATCACGGCAATAGGTACTGATGAAAAGAAGGCGAGCTATCTTCAGAACCTGATCAAAAAGACGTACAAAAAGGACATCACCGACAGATATGCAATCTCATTCCCTTCTGCGCTCGACAACATCTTCAATGTGCTCTCTTCATCCGTGGGATCGCTGACCAACCCGATAAGACTTAGAGATACGATGATTGCCAAAGGTTACAAAGCGATTGATGACGAGACCGTAAGCGCTTATGTCGGATACCTCGAGAATGCATTTCTCTTCGAGAGGTCGCAGAGGTACGATGTGAAAGGCAGATCCTATTTCGATACACCGTCGAAGTACTATGCAGTGGACATCGGCCTCAGAAATGCCAAATTGAACTTCAGACAGAATGAGATGGCCCACATAATGGAAAACATAATCTATAACGAACTCAGGTCAAGAGGTTACAGCGTGGACATCGGTGTTGTCAAGTATACCAAAACAGAGGATGGGAGACGTAAAGAGAAAACCGCGGAGATCGATTTCGTGGCGAACAGGGGAAGTCGTAGATACTACATCCAATCCGCATACAACATGGACGATCCGGAAAAGAAAGAAACGGAAATACGGCCATTCCTTAAGATTAACGATTCCTTCAAAAAGATCGTTGTCGTCGGAGGTCTCCTCAGTCCCCGCAGAGATGAAAACGGTATTGTGACGATGGGTATACGGAATTTCCTGAAAGACGAGAACAGCCTGGAGTTCTGAATTCTGGATGCGTTATCGGAACTCTCCGTAATGTCCAACCGTTCGATACCGCTGATGCACGACGACAGAATGGCCCTCCACGAGTTGTACAACCAGTGCAGTACCGGCTTCGTCTTCACGTTCAGCGAGGATCCGGAGAAACCGATATTACCCGATGCCATGTCGCGCCACCTGCCCGGAATATGCAAGAAGTACGATATCGCCCATATCACGCCGCACATGATCGGAAGGACGCTGCCTACGATCCTGATCAAGAAGTACAACGTGGATCCGAAGACACTGCAGTCCACCCCTGAGCACTCGAATATCTAGACGACGTTGGGATACTACTCCACAGTGGACGACAAGCAGAAGCGCAAGGTGCTGGAGATATACGGCGACACGATATGCGGACCGGAGGAGAAAGAAGACGATAATGACAGGGCTGGCGGATGCGTGAAGTTCGTGGAACCGGAGAAGGACCGTTTCGGATATTCGCCCAGACAGATTGAGGGGGCGAGAACGATTGCTGGAAACTGATAAGACATGAAAATGAAGGACGGAGAGAGAGAGAGACAGGGCAATCCGGAACGACCCTCCTTCCATTCGATAAACAGACAACCGTTGTATATGCCGGTTCGATTTCACTATTTGATGATGAATGCTGCGCCCTATCAGCATGTGACATTTGCCATAGACGGTAAAATACCCCCCAATCCATTCTTTTCTCAACATGATGCGACCTGATTGTTCGGAGTTTCAACACGATTAGACAGAAAAAACGTGTCGATTTTTGCTTATTTATCGAGTACCGTGCCCCCAACGGGCCTGGGATCTTTTTGAGGCCGAAATGCCACCATTTATTGACAGAACACTATACGATAATGAATGGCACTACACGATAAATGTTCGGCATTCATAGGAAATTGAATAAATTTGATTAAATACACTTAAAATATACGAAAAATCCGTATTTTGTAATCAGCAGGTCGAGAGTTCAACTCTCTCAAGTGGCTCCGTTCATTGTATAATCAATCACTGATTTTTTGTAATGATTAAAATTTTTGGGTCAGAATACGGACGATAAGACTGCTGTTCATGCTCTGTCTGTTGCCTCCGTCAGTACATCCACTGTCATGTTGCATTTGTGAATGTTATCGGATGTCCGTGCCCATTCCGTTGCGGGAAATGATATTTCGCACCTCGGTGTTCGGCCATTGATGCTTCTACCGACTTGTTTCTTCCGGCCATGACGCCGGCGAACAGGACGAAGATCTCCAACACGATCAATGTGGATATCGACCATGTCCATGTACCGGCCATATCGAAAATGGAGCCGATCAGCATGGGACCGATGGCTGCCAGGAGGTAACCAAACGATTGAGACATACCGGAAAGGTCCGCGGATGTGCGGTACCCGTCGGTACGCATGGGGATGTAAGATATCGCCAGACTGATACATCCGCCCGCACCCAATCCTGTCAGTATGACACTGACCACCATCGGTATTTCGGAAGTCGAGAATATCAGCAACAATCCGACGAGGTAACCGGCCGATATCGCTGCGGCGATCATCTTCTGATCCTTCATCCTGGATGCGATTATAGGTACCAGCAGAGTGACCGGGATACTGATCAGCTGGAACAGCATCGCCATTGTCCCGGAGAAACTCTCGGACATACCGTTTGCCACAATGATTGTGGGATACCAGGCAACCAGTGTGTAGAACAAAAGCGATTGCATCCCCATGTACAGGGTGACCCACCAGGCGACCGGAGACTTCCAGATGGATTTCTTCTCTTCGGTCTTCGCAGCGCACGTCTTCTCCTCGGAAGATGCCGCCTGAGGGGACCAGACGACCAATGCGACAACCGCAAGGACGATCCACAGCGCAAGTGCGACATTCCATCCGAGTCCGGTGGCCAGAGGTATGCTCGTGCCGGCACCGATCGCGGCAAATATGCTCATGCATGTGGTATAAACACCGATCATGGAGCCGGCTTTCGTCTTGTATGTCAGTTTTATCAGGCATGGGATGAGGACGTTTCCAATACCTATTCCCAATCCCATGACCGCGGTACCGATGAACAGTCCTGGCAATCCGCAGAACGATCTGACAGCCTCTCCGATGATCATCATGACCAATCCGATGAACATCAGACGCCTGAATCCGACCTTATCCGATAATCTCGGTACGAACGGGGATATGGCCGCGAACGCTATCAGCGGAATCGCAGTGATCATTCCCGCAATCGTTGCGGACAGACCGTATTCTGCCGATATGAGGTCCACGATCGGACCTACGGCGATCATGGGCGCACGCAGATTGAATGAAATCAGTACGATTCCAAAAGTGATCAAAATCAGCCCGTATTTGGTCCCGTTCGACCATTTACTCATATCCGCGCTCAGTTATTCACAATATAATGCTATTTATGAATAACTATGTAATTTGTATTACGAATATGAAACTATTGCATAACAAACTGAAACATTAGTATTCTGGCTGTATGAGTTGTATCATAAGGAACAACCCCACCATCCTTGGATTATTCGAGCCTCGAGGTATGAAGACCTTACTGACGTTTTGGTCACAACCATCAGTTTCCAGTCACCTACGTTCCCTGATGCCATCAACGTGTTAGGGTCTCAGCGCCTCGTTCAAGCTCTTGGTGTCGCCCGAATTCTACATCCACAGGGCACATCTAGGTCTACGCTTGTCGGTATACGACTGACCGTTGCATTGGATGTGGTGTATGCCATCATTACATTCTATACAAACGGCTTCTTGTCCGTCCTGTGCTTCACGCCGTTGAGTCTATCCGGATCGTCCTGTGTGTTGTACATGAACAGATCCAGTCTCGCGTCCAGACCCCTCATCTCCTTTGATACCGATTGCTTCAGCTCCGGATTTTGAGTGAACGTCTTCATCGCCGCATACGTGTCCGGAACGTCTATTGCACTGTATTTCGACAGCAATTCGGTATCGTTACGCATCTTTGCTATCCCGAACCTTATTGACAGCATTACGAATGTCACGAACAGATGTCCCATGATGCGCCCGTCGTCCCTCAGATGGGTCTTGTCCGCATCCAGATGGTTCTTGGCCGTATCGAAGCAATCCTAGATGCTGCACCTGGTCTTGTACATCTCGTACACCTTCTCATGTTACATTTCCGGGAAGAACAGTATAACGAGATTGCCGGCCCCATCCATATTCGATACCGCTCTTTTCCCTTGCCTGTGCCGTCAAAGCGTCCACCAGTCCGTCGTTCCTGTGCGTCAGCTCTTGATCTGTACCCAATTGCCGTCAGCCGTCTTTCTGTGCCCGGACGAGACTGCTGATTCCTGCCATATGAACATTCCTCGGAAGTATTGGCGGCCTTGTACAGGTTCGTATGGCGTTTTACGACGACCGCGAATTCCAGTCCGCGTCCGCCATTACATTCAGCAGTTTTTTATCGTTGTACCCGCGGTCCATGACAGAAACCGCCCCTTCGGAGATGCCGAATTCATTCAGCATGTTCACGGCTGAACATTCTCTGACGTTTCCCGGAACAGCCCCTGAGTACTGCGGATGGAGGCCAGGCCACATCCCATGAGGAGGTTGTACTGAGGACATGACAGATTGAAACGGGGTTGTACCCGGCCTTGCACATGAATTCTTCTCTGGCCCTTGAGAACATTACCGACATGCCTGCGGCCACCTCTCCTTCTTCCTTGCAAAACTTCTCGAATAATATGTCCTGACTCTTTCGACAAATCTGCGTGTTTCAATGCTCGGCCGCAGACCGAACGCACCGTCCGGTCTGTTCCAGCATCTCCCGGCCTTGTTCAGAAATCCGCGTCCGAGACATCTTGCGAAAGCAAGTGCCATGATCCCCAGACATCTTCGGAAAAACATATCAGCAGTCATGCACTGCTGTCCTTCACATCTCCTACGTCGATCCTGCTGCGTTCCATTCTCAAAAATTCAAGCCGGCATGAAAAACGAAACAGCAGAGGGTCGGGTGTATATGTGTAAGCGGAAATAAAAACGATGTTTCAGGAGTTCTCAGGAAAAAATTCATTTTTCACTTTGCAAAAACCTCTCCCTAAAGACAGGTCTCGGTGTTCCGAAATCGACCATTGCATCATCAGACCGATATATCTGCACACTTCCATTGTCGGGAAACATCATCGATCAGTCCTGCCGAGAAGCCATTCCGTCACGGACATGATCACTATGCCCTCGTCCGTGGAATGCCTCACGACAGGGTCCAATGTGAGCACTGTCTTCGGGAAGCTGTCCTTCACCGAACGGAAGACACTGAGCTCCCGTTCCGCCGTGTCCTCGTCGTTCATCGATAAACACACCTGATAGTATCCCCTGCCACCAGTGGTCGGCGATGCTACGAAATCTATCTCCCTGGCACCGTATTTTCCCACCTGTACCGTGCATCCGCGCCTTATCAATTCCAGGTACACTATATTCTCAAGGACACGGCCCGCATCCTTCTGCGAGAAGCCTACGGCCATGTCCCTCAGTCCAGGATCCACGACGTAGTACTTCGGCGAAGGATTCAGAGCGGACGACCGCATGTCATACCTGTCTGCGCGGTAGATTACGAAAGCCTCCTTCATCAGATTGATGTACTTATCCACAAGATCCCTGCTGACGCCCATCCCTTCGACGATGCTGTTCAGTGACATCGGATTGCCAATGTTGTGCATCAGATAGCTCATCAGGCGGTCCAATTCCTCCATGTTGCGTATCTGGCCGCGGGAAGCGATGTCCCACTTGACGATGGATGCGTACATATCGCGCAGCATGGATTTCACGGAAACATCGCCCATTGACGGGTCCACGCCGGGGAATCCGCCGCATGTCATGTACCTGTAGAATGCTGCCGTATTATCTAGACCTTCTCCGCGAAACTCCTTCCATTCCGCAAAGGACAGCGGGAGCATATCGATGGAGACGTATCTCCCCGCGAGGTATGTGGACAGTTCCGACGAAAGCAGATGGGCATTGCTTCCTGCAATGTAGACATCTGCTTCGGTTCCGGAGACAAGCGAATTCACGACACGTTCCCATCCCTCCGCCCTCTGTATTTCGTCCAGGAAGACATAGCATCTTCCGGTCTTCGGCACCATCGGGAATACGATGCCGGCAAGATCGCCGGCATCCTTTACGTCGAAATATTCGGGCTCTTCCAGATTGATATGCACGATCTCCTTCTCCGACACCCCGTCTTTCTTCAGGACATCCATAAACTGCAACATCAACGTCGATTTACCGCAACGGCGCACTCCGGTGACCACCTTGACGATGTCTGTCTTGTCGCGGAACGCGGAGATCTTCGAGAGATAGCCTTTCCTTACAACAAATCTTTGGGCCACAGTACAGAATATGTTGGTTCTGCATATAAAATTTATGTTATACCATAAATTATCAATTTTTTTACATCAATAATATTCGATATAACCAAATCTTTAAAAACAGTCTATCTGTCGACAGATTCTTATCGATAGATCAGCACCCAAGACCGGCCTGTTTCAACGCATGAGTAGTCGGGGCAGGCCAAGAGAATAAAAGCAATGGTGAAGAGAAGGATAGGGCATACGATTTTATTTTCGGGTTATTTCCTGACCTGACAACGATACGTTGCATCTTCATAGCAAATTCGACAATAAAACGAATAACCGCGATTCACACAAACATTCCGTGAAACTTTCCCATGTTAAAGACCAAAACTCTGTAATCGGTTTTTTGATCAGCTTCCGAGGAATTGATGAATGGCCTGCCAAACCATTTATTGCCGGCTGTTGTAAATTTACCCTCTGTCATAAATAAAATGATTGTCGATTAGTCCATGAGGGACAGATCAGGGGCTGTTTGCAACATCCGCCATCGGTCTTCATTCGGCTCATTTCTCAGAATAACTGTATTCAAACTGCCCCTAGGATACTGACCGCGATACCGGCCGATTTGGTTTACAGTGCAACAGAACAGCTGACAGAGAACTCGCTGGCAGCACCATGGTAAAAAGGGGCTTTTTTTCTAACGTTTCAGATATTGCGGAAGATGACTGGCTCAGACTCAGTTCTTTGGCAACGATGCACCGATTTTCATTATTTATCTACAATCGAAATTGAGTATAAATGCTGGTCAACTTCCGAAACCGAAATTCCCGGAATAGTACTACAGCATACCGGACCGGACAACAGAAGCTGCTCCGGGTCTCCGACCCCGAACAGCTCCGGTATCTCCCTTACACGCCTGATTCTCTCCATGCGTATCCTCAGGTCACCGTCATCGATGATCCTGTACGTCTCGGTCACGAGAATCGCATTGTTTACCATCAGATCCTTGATCTTACTTTTCGAGACGATCGTCTGCATCCTAACGCGGATCGTCGGTGCTAGGAACTTGATGAAGAACCTGCCCCACGCCTGTTCGGGATCGCCGATGCGTCCTCTGTACCCGTCGAAACCGTTCTTGCAGATACCAAGAGCCATGTCCACGTTGTTCCTTGCGTCATTGGGGCACATGACTAGCTCCCAATCGCGGACGGCGTCATAATCAATTGTATAATAAGGAAACTTTTTCCATAAAATGAATGGTTAACAAAAAATTAGCCTTATTAGAAAATATATTTCGCAGGGGCTTATATATTTTCAAAAGGTGTTCGTTGATGTGGAAATCAACGGGGTGAAGTTGAAAACCACCGTTTGTCCAGGAATCACCAAAGAAGGTGTCCTTGACTCGTTTTAACGCATCGACAATATGTCTGGGAATGCTATGTCCACCGTAGAGCCCACAGGTTCCGGAAAGACCGCATTCATCAGTGACATTGAAAATTTCGTACGGGGAGACACCGCCTATGACCGCTGCCGAAACGATCTCCGGTGTGCAGGGAAAGATGGATGGGAAGAAGGCCAGGATCTACACGGCATCGGAATTCAAGGCCATGGTCCGCAACGGCAGCCGTCCGACAACGAACGAAGTGGATGCGATTACGTGTGGAACGATGGGGGTCATGTCCGGTACAATGGCTGTCATGACGGTCCCGGTAACAAACCCGGGTGTTTTCAAACACGCCGAATCCATCAAAATGAACGGCGTCCCCGGAAATGTCGGTCCCTGTCCGAACGAATCTCTCGGCATCGTAGACTGCATATTCTACGGGACATCGAGAAGAGATCACAGATACGGCGGCGGACACCTGTTCAGAGATTTGGTTGCAGGGAAACCCGTTGAAGTCGAAGTGATCTCCGAAGGCAAGACCTATGTCAATGTGATTACGCTTGCCGCCATACCTTTCGCGAGAATGATCCTTACCAGGGGCGCTTTCAAGAACTACACATGTTTCGTGAACGGCTCGGAGAGCGAAGCCCGTACAATCTTCTCAGGTCCTAAACCTCTGGGGTCCGGCCTTTCGGAGGCGTCCGTAAGCGGATGCGGGGAGATAAATCCGATCCAGAACGATCCCGAACTCCGTTATCTGAGGCCCGGGGCCTCCGTAATGCTGAACGGTGCTCCGGGGATGATAATCGGTACAGGGACACGGAGCACTGCGGAGAAACCGAATCTGTCTATCGCGGCCGACATGCATTTGATGAGAGCCGATTTCATGGGCGGATTCCGTACCTCGGAAGGTCCCGAGTGCCTGACATCCGTCGCTGCGGCGATACCGATACTGAACGATGCTATGCTCGACAGCGCATCGGTGTTGGATGAAGATGTGGCACTTCCGATCGCAGATGTCGTGGACCGTATTCCGGTATCCAAGGACGATTACGGCTCCGTATGGGGAAATGGCACTGCGGTATCGAGGGATATGACGAAATGCCTGCACTGCAACAACTGTCTTGCCGATTCGCTCTGCCCGACCGATGCGTTCCCATCTGGGGAATGGGACCTTACCAGATGCATATCGTGCGGATTCTGCGTATCCAGATGCCGCGGAAAAGTGTTCACGGCACATATGGGTTCTGTGAATTTCAACGGAAATGAAGTCCCGATCGTAATAAGACAGTCATCAAGAAAGAGGGCGGAGGAGCTCTGCGATCTCCTGAAAACAAAGATCATGGAAGGAAAATGGAGACTGAAGGTGTTTTGATGGGAGATTACACGCTACAATGCATGGGCGGAGGGGAGACGGTGGACGACCATTTCGCCTTGAAATGCGGTAACGGCCACAACGGGCTGTTGAGGGCAATATATAATAAAAAGCAGATCGAGATGAGACCTTACGGCGGGATGTTCAAATTCCTGGACTGGCTTCCGACAGATACGATATTGAAGACGGAATCTGCACCGATTACTTTCCGGAACAGAAAAATATCCAAAGAACTCGGACTCAAAAACCTATATATCGGATTCACAGGCTATTATCCGGAACGCAATGCAAAGGTTAAGTCCTGCACATTCAAGGAGATGGAGGCGCTCCCCACATACGCCCGTTTGATTGAGAACGGAGGAGGCACCGTGGTGGTGGCATCCGCCGGTAACACCGCGAGGGCGTTCGCACAGATAGCAGCCGAAGTCGGCATGGATTGCATTGTAGTCGTTCCGAAACTGTCTGCAGATGATATACTAGTGGCCGCTGAATCCGTACACGTGAAGTTGTTCACTGTGGATGGAGACTATGCCGACGCGACACAGATGGCGAACCGCATCACATCGTTCGAGGGTTACATACCTGAAGGCGGCGCAAGCAACATTGCGCGCAGAGACGGCATGGGCACAGTCATGCTTGACGGCGCAATATCGGCCGGCAGGATTCCAGACCGCTATTTTCAGGCGGTCGGAAGCGGCACAGGGGGAATATCGGCATGGGAGGCATCGCTTCGCCTGTTAGATGACGGACGTTACGGAGACAGGCTTCCGAAACTCGAACTGGCTCAGAATGCGCCATTCACTCCGATGGCAAAGGCGTGGAACGCCGGCAGAAGGGAAATAACAGCTGAAGATCTTGGAAATGCGGACAAGGACATTTCCAACGTCTACGCGCATGTGCTCACCAATCGCAGACCGCCGTATTCTGTGGCGGGAGGCGTCTTCGATGCCATGACCGCATGCGGAGGGGGATTCCACGAGATATCCAACGATGAGGCCAGATCCGCGGAGAAACTGTGGATAAGCATGGAGAACGTCAAACCGGACCCAGCCGCATCCGTGGCATTCGCGGCGCTGATCAAGGCGACGGAATATGGAAAAATCTCTCCCGACGAATGCGTTTTTCTCAACATGACCGGCGGCGGATTGGATAGGACCAAGGAAGACCTGTCGCTTGCCGCGATGGGTGTGACATCCGAATTGAGCATGGGCATGACTGATACGGAACTTAGGAAGTGCATCGATGTTTGAGAAGGAAATGGTTGATCAGCTGATCCTCGCCGGCGTGGACATTGTCGTCAGTCTGCCGTGCGACAAAAACAAAGGATTCACCGATTGCATCCATGACAATATGAAGGTAATAGACATAACACGCGAAGAGGACGGCGTAGGCATATGTGCAGGCGTATCTCTTATGGGAAAACGCCCGGTCATGTCGATACAGAGTTCCGGTCTGGGAAACATGATGAACGCCGTTATGTCCCTGGCCGCCTGCTATGAGCTGCCTCTTGTCATTCTGGCAAGTTGGAGAGGCGTGGACGGAGAAAAGATCGAAGCGCAGATTCCGTTCAATTCCAGAATCCAGGAGATGCTGGACTGCTATGGTATCAGTCATATCGAGATTGACGAAGCATCCGATATACCATCTGTACACACCGAGATCGACAGGGCATTCTCCGAGAATAGGATCACAGTGATCCTAATCCACCCGGACATGTGGAAAGAATCGAAACGCATGAATGGATGTTATCCGCCAAGATCGCGGAGTGTGCGCGGTTCTCCCGACTTCACAACCGAAGAACCCCACATGACACGTCTGGAGGCTATCGGGGCCACACTGTCCGCCATCGGGGACGAGGACATTCTGGTCTCCAACATAGGCGTGCCGTCCAAAGAGGTTATGGCCATCCGCGATCGTCCGACCAACTTCTATATGCTGGGAAGCTACACGCAGGCGACACCGATCGCCGTGGGTATGGCGGCCGTATCGGAACGCAGGGTATTCGTTATTGATGGCGACGGCAGCCTTCTGGGTTCATCGATATTCCCTGTGCTGTCATCGGCAGAGCTCAAGGCAGATCTGACGGTGGTGTGCATGGACAACGGCACGTTCGGATCGACCGGCGATCAAATAAACCCCTCATATTCCCATGTCGACATGGCATCGGTGGCCAGAGGATACGGCATAGAGGATGTCAGAACCGCATACAGCCGGAAGGAAATCGAATCGTGTCTCGCTTCTCCTCGGGGCATTAGGTTCGTTCAGGTTATGATAGTCCCTGGAAATTCAGATTCTCCCAACATCACGTATTCCGCTGTTGAAATCAAGAGGAGATTTATGAGATCTGTATGAACACAGAAAGAAGACGCATCGTCATGGGGGAGACATGCATCGATGCAGTGACCGACCACAAATATCTCGGCAAGGCAGAAGCCTTGGCGGCCGAAGCACGTACGATAGTCACATCCAAGATTGAGAATAGCCCCGAATTCGGGTCATCGTACAAACCCGTAAAATCCCGTATCGACGATGTCCCGCTGATAAGCAGGATGTGCACCGCATCAGAGCTTGCCGGAGTCGGTCCAATGGCATCTGTCGCTGGAGCCGTTGCAACATATGTCCTGAACGGATTGATCAGAGATGGTTGCGAATATGCAGTTTTAGATAACGGCGGAGATGTCGCTCTGATATCTGACAGGGAAGTATTCGTTGGATTGTTCACCGGAAGAAATGATCTGGAGTGCGCCCTGCATCTTACGCGGACATGCGGAATCCTGGGCGTATGCTCGTCTTCCGGAACATTTGGCCATTCGATATCATTCGGCCGCTCGGACATCTGTTCCGTTATCTCCGAAGACCCAATACTCGCAGATGCCTGCGCAACACGTTTAGGTAATCTTGTGTCGGAAACAGCGGATCTCCAGCCAGCTGCAGAGTATATATGCACCATCAAAGGCGTCAAAGGATGCATTGCATCAATTGCAGGTAACATCACGATATGCGGGGATGTTCCCGAACTAGTATCTGTCGGACAGGAGAATCATACTCTTGAAATGCAGTGACCTGTGAAATTCCCGGATGATCTGAGTAAACCCCACTGTGAATACCCAGAACCAATCTACACGAACTTGACATTGAAATCCAATTTCTTCACGACATACCATACCTCTGACCGTGGTCCCACGAATGCCCACTCCAAAAAAACCTGCAAAGTTCGATGATCTAAAGAATATCGAGTGAAATAAAGCACTTAACATGCTGTAGATGATAGAACAAAGGTAGAAAATTACAATATCTGAATACTATTTACACCAATCCAATCTCCATCAGATACACGTTCTCTCATTTACTGTCGTATCTACCATTCAGGCATGATGGCGCAATGTGAAGGTGGAGAATACTTCGATCAGTCTGTCTTTGCATTCCATTTGAAATCTACTGCCCTTCATCCCATGATTACTATTTGCCTTCGAATCATAACATGCGAATTTATTACGATTTTCAGTTTCACGACAACGAATACACACAACCCAATTCTCCGATTTTGAGCTACATTGTTCATGAGTTCTGAGGGTCAGGTTCGAGGCAGGCAGGGTCTTTGACCCCGAATACCTCGAATATTCTCCTCACACGTTTGGTCCTCTACAAACGCACATTCACTCACGATCAACAACGCTATACTTTTCTTATCGATTGGCATCCGATCTGCGATGACACCCGACGTTTCAGTAAAAAGTAGTATCAGATGATATAAAATTGGTGTGACTTTGGTACGACCGATTTTGAATCAGGATTTGTTATCGAGCACATATGAATACAGAATCTTATTGCCGTCGCGCGATGATGGTTGTATCAGCCCTGCCTCTCTCAGTTTTGCAATATCCGACCTTGCAGTATTCACGGACACCTGATAGGTTCTGCGAAGCGATTCTATTGAGATCTGGTCCACTGAGCGGATCATGTCTGCAGCAATCATTTTCTGACGCATGTTGAGTCCCGCACCTTCGATCTCTGCCAGTCCGAATCTCTGATCGCTCAGCTTCTTTTTAAGATACTTTTCAAAGATACCTATTGCTTCAACGACAATGTCCAGATTATATCCAATGAAATATGTGGCATCGTTGTCATCTGTTTCGGTCAGCATGAATGCGCGATAGTATTTTCCGCTGTGATTCTTGATGCATTTGGATATTGAAAGGTATTCCATCAGCCAATACCCTTTTTTCATTGTGTACCAATAGAACAACGCACGGGATACACGTCCGTTCCCGTCTTGGAACGGATGCATGTATGCAAGCATGAAGTGTATTATGATCCCCTTGACGATGGGATGAACAAAAGTGACGTCAGAGTTTACGAAATCACATAGGTCTTTCACCATTGGGAATATCTTTGAATGGACTACAGGCTGATGCGATACTTCTTCCGTCAGCACATCTATTACCACAATGTCGTCATTGTCTCTGAATTTCCCAGTACAGTTTTCATCCATGGTGCCTTTCGAAACTATTCTGTGGATGTCGCATATCAGCTCGGGAGTGAGGTCCTTGGTCAACACGGTCTTAATGAACTTCATCGCATCGTAGTTGTTTACAATCATCTGCTCTGACTTATTCTTCGGACGTTTATTCTCGCGCAACATCGTTTTAGCTGCTTTGGCGGTCGTAACAGCTCCCTCGATCTGACTGGATGCAATGGACTCTTCCATCGTAGAACTTACAGAATAGATCAGACTTCTCTTTTTATCCATCAGTTCTGGCGGCATGATGCCTGTCGTCGATCTAGTGTCTATTTCATGGATCTGTTTCTGAAATGCGTCGGGAAGATTATATTGGATGTCAAGTCCAGAGAACTTCAAATGTCTCGATGAAGACCTGCGGACAAGCTTCATCGTGGCCCAGATGGCCTCGCGATTCACATGTCCGACGTCTTTGTAATATAGATCATCCCAGTGAAGGTAGGCTTCGTTGTATCTGCTGGCAAGTTCAAAGACATCTTCGGATAACATCTGTTTTGCAAAATCTTCGTTACGAATGAGCGTGTTGAGATCCGGAGGCGATCTGGGTTTTTTCACATCCCCCTCATGTTTTTGATAATATATAGTCGTATCAATTGATACGAAATTGGTGTGACATTGGCGGGATTATTTTTGGTGCAGACGTGTGCAGCAATCCCCATCGCAGGTTCATCCGAACTTAGCATGGTGGAGAACTTCACCGCCATGCCGTCTTGCCGGCTGTTAACCTCGGGAGACGTATGCGAACAACCGGTCGCAGTACGCGGAAAAGTGCTTGGAGACGGGCAAGCAGTGTGGGAGACACAGCGTCGGAATGGACCGGTTGAAAAAAAGCGATGACCGGGGTCCGGCTGTCGCGAAGGAGATCTGCGCGGCCATATTGGGAATTTTACCGCAAATCTACGGTAACACACGATACTGTCAGGTCACTGAGACCTCTGTCGGCAAATCCGCGATGACACAGCGAAGAACGTCCGCTGAAACTTCTCAGGACTGCAGGAAGACGATCCTCGGCGGAAACCTTCCGGAAGGAACGGAATTGCTCTGTGTGAACACTGCCGATTTCCCGCCAGGCAGACGATTAAACAGAGCAATCGAAGAGGGGCGGGGCGTTCGACAATACGTACAGCGTTGTCGGTTTGACCAACTGTTAATAACATCTATGTGTCTGTCCGGCCGGAAAGAAAATGCCGGCAGAGAAAATGATCGTCGTATCCAACCTGCACAAGTCCTACGGTGAAGTGAAAGCGGTCGACGGGATCTCATTCAGCGTCGAAAAGGGGCAGCGTTTTGCTTTTCTCGGACCGAACGGTGCCGGTAAATCCACAACGATATCGATGATGTGCACACTTTTGAAATCCGATTCCGGTACCATCACGATAGACGGCCATGACATCAATGACAGAAATGTGAAGGACAGCATCGGCGTCGTTTTCCAGGAGAGCCTGCTCGACAAAGATCTGACGGTCCGTGAGAACATCGAGTTCGTAGCCGCACTGTACGGTGCGGATAAGAAAAAGGCGAAGGAGACCGCGGACTCCCTGTCGGCCGAGATGGAACTGACGGACATCATCGACAGAAGATACGGAAAACTCTCCGGCGGACAGCGCAGGAGGGCCGATATCGCCCGGGCGCTGGTCCATGATCCGCAGGTGCTCTTCCTGGACGAACCTTCCACGGGACTCGATCCTCAGAGCCGGAAACTCATCTGGAAACTGACCAAAAGACTCTGCGACAGGGGGCTCACCCTGTTCTTCTCCACCCATTACATGGAAGAGGCGACAAACGCGGATTTCATCGTCATCATCAACAACGGCCGCATAGCGGCCCAGGGAACCCCGGACATGCTGCGCAGAGAATACAGCAAGGACCGGATTCGCATGTTCCCCCGTTCCATGGAGGAAGTGCTCCGCAGACTGACCGATGACGGTCTGGAACACCGCAGAGAGGGCGATGCGGTCATCGTCAACGTTCCGTCGACACTGTCGTCAGTTCCGATCATCGACAGATACAGGGAGACGCTCATCGGGTTCGAGGTCGTCATGGGAAGCATGGACGATGCCTTCATCAATATCGTCGGCGGAGGTGAGGATTCATGTCAGTGATACCCGCTTTGGTCAGAAGGCACTGTCTGATCTTCTTCAGAGACCGGATGAACGTCTTCTTCTCCATGCTGGGCGCGATCATAGTGCTGCTGCTCTACATCACATTCCTCAAGAATCTGATGATACAGAGCGTTCCCGGCGAATACGGCTCGTCCCTGATGGACAGCTGGATCATTGCAGGGATCCTGGCCGTCACATCCGTCACGGCCGCCCTCGGATCGCTGGGGATACTCGTCAGCGACAAGACCTCGGGCGCAAGCAAGATCGTCACGGTGTCACCGGTAAAACCGATCCAGGTGGCCGCCAGTTACATCATCTCGTCGTTCTTGATAACGATGATGCTCGGCATCTTCGTGCTTATGTGCGCCGAGGTGTTCATCGCCGTCTCCGGGGGTCCGCTGCTTTCCGCAGTAGCTCTGCTGGAGGTCCTCGGCGTGATGATCGCCGGCACGGCTTCGAGCTGTTCGATAATGTTCTTCGTCGCGACGCTGCTGAAGACCACCGAATCCTACTCCACCGCCTGCGTCATCGTCGGTACCCTCGTCGGGTTCGTCGCCGGGACATACATCCCCATGGGGACCCTGCCGGAGGCCATGAGGAACGTTGTGATGATGATGCCGGTGTCTCACGAGGGCATGATCCTCAGACAGATATTCATGGATGTGCCGGAGGGCCTGTATTTCGAAGGCGCCTCCGCCGATGCCGTGCATCAGTTCAACGTGGATATGGGGTACGTCTTCAATGTCGGAGGCACAGACCTGTCCATCTGGATATCTCTGCTGTTCCTCGTCGGTACCGCCGCTCTATTCCTGCTGCTCTCGTCGTATATGATCTCCCGGAAAAAGGACTGATCGGCCGTCTCCGTAAACGCGTATCTCGGATTGGCAGATGCAACGACAGGGGTTCACAGCCTGATAAAACCGACTGCCAGATCGGCACTGGTGCCGGAACAGATCCTGCCGCGGCGACCAGCCGGTGCATTTTCGGACATGCCGTCAAACCCAGCAGACCTTCGGAAACGACCGCTCCGTTGCTGCTGTACGACCCACGCACAACGGGCTCCGTCGATGCCGGAGGTGCCGACCGTCATGATGCGGAGCAGCAGACCGCCCCTGGTCGCAACGATCGTCCAGATCTCTCCGGCCACGACCAAACAGCCCAACGTTCCGCCGTCGAACGGGAAGGTCGAGAGCACACCGCACATGTACGGACCCGTGGCCTTCCCATCCGCTGTCTGCCCTGCGATCCTCCTGAATGTGTGCTTCCGCCACAGACCGATGCGACCCCGCTGTCGATCGGTTCATGCATCACGCCGGCCGCGTCCGCGAATTCGGCACCATACGCCGACCGGCTGCACTCGATGTCCGTACCTTCGGCACAGCATAGTCCGTCCGGTCTGCATTCTGACGTAGATATTGGAATACGCTGGCAATGCCGTCATTATTCTGCTCTGTGACCGCCACGTGGCGGAAATTCCGATGCTGCTGTGTCCAGCTGCGTTCAGTGCCCCAAGTTCGTTCTCCGCCTCACTGATCTGCCGGCCCTGCCGGACAATGACAATCGCGGCTTCGACGAAGATGACAGTCACAACAGTCGTTGCCGCACCTTGCAATGCTTCTTCATAGAGAATAAGAGAAGAAAATAATCCTGGAAAGTCTAAAGGACTGACCGGCCAGAACCGGCCGGTAATGGGTTTGAATCGGGAGATACTCTCAGACGGACTTCAGCGGGGCCGTGAAGGTATCCTTCGCAGTGATGATCATCCAACCTACGAAGATGCCGACAATCACGCCGAAAATCGAAGATATGCAGAAGAACGCCGCCAGGAAACAGGCAGCGACCGCCACGATCCAGTACCGCCGCAGATAGCAGCAGATGAAACTGATCAGCGCGCACCCGCCGCTGACGGCGATCATGACGCCAGATGCGGTGATGTACGTGGCGATCGTGTCGTAGGTCACTTCGGTATGCGAAGCAAACCACGACTGCAGGTCGGCGTTGGTCCAGATCGTGTTGGCCACCGCCGAGGTGTCCGTTAGCACGTAGACCGCCCAGATCAGTGCCGGGATCGCGTAAATCATCAGCAGGAACATAATCCACGTCCGCCGGGATTCCCGAACCATGTCCCCCAGTTGCTGCGCCTGCGCTTTCCGGTGCAGGTCGGCCTCGCTGCCTTCCACGGTCTGTCCGCAGTACTGGCAGAACTGGGCCTCAGGTGCCAGTTTCTTGCCGCACTTGATTCAGTAGAACTCTTCGTTCATGCAGTAAGTAGTGGTTTGTGACCATTTAAAAGAGATGTATGAATTCGCCAGCATTTCTCCAGTAAAAATGTACTAAATGTCGGAACTCCGGGTCGGAACAAGCTGTCATAAACTATTTTCCGCACCGGCTACCTATGCGGTCTTCAATGTGCAAGACAACCAGTGGTTAAATATCCCTGTTCCGATTGCCGCTCGATATCTCATGAACAGTGAACTTCCCTCTGCGCTTTCCGAACACCGGTACTGCGGGGTGACCGCATGAGCAATGTCCGCATCGGCCTGGTCGGCGCCTGCGGTAAGATGGGCGCCATGATCATCCGGCGCATCCTCGCCACCGAGAACACCGAGCTCTCTGCGGCCTTCGACATCGTCAACATCGGCCAGGATGTGGGCGACCGCCTCGGCCTGGGCAAGAAACTGGGCGTCCCGGTCTCCGACTCCAAGGATCTGGCAGCCGTGCTGAAGGCTTCTAAGACCGATGTTCTGCTGGACTTCACGGTCGCTGCCGCGACTGCCGTCAACGCTCCGGTCGCCGCCGGCGCCGGCGTCAACCTGATCATCGGCACCACCGGCCTCTCCGACGCGCAGAAGGCCAACATCAGGGACGCCGTCGTCAAAAACAACGTCGCCGCTGTGATCTCGTCCAACTATTCCATCGGTGTCGGCATCTTTTTGAAACTGGTCCGCCAGGCCGCCCGGGAACTGGGCAACGACTACGACGTTGAGATCATCGAGGCCCACCACAATCAGAAGAAGGACGCTCCCAGCGGCACCGCTATGACCGCCGCCGAGATCATCAGCAAGGAGATGGGCGGCAAGGAGTTCGTCTACGGCCGTCACGGCGTCTGCCCGCGCGGCAAGGAGATCGGCATTCACTCCATACGGGGCGGCGACATCGTCGGCGACCACACCGTCATGTTCATCGGTAACTCCGAACGCATCGAGATCCGCCACCAGGCCCATTCCCGGGAGATCTTCGTGGCCGGCGCCATTATGGCCGCCAAATGGGTGGTCAAACAGAAAAAGGGCACCGTGTACTCGATGACCGACGTCATGGCCTGATTCCGAAACTTTATTTTCAATAGAACAGGGGGCCCGGTGCCACGGCACCGGCGTTTTCCCTTCCCGTTTTAATGACGAAGATCTTCAGACAGACCCCGTCGGCATCGGTTGGCCGAGGCCGGCAACTGTCTGCGATAACTGGATCGGCAGTCCATTCCGGATGACGCATTCCGCGCACTGGCCCATTAACACCCCGCCGTTCCGGGCCGGTTTCCGGATCGTCCTGGACCGGGCCTGGAAGACTGGGTTGGGCGCGGAGATGCTTTCAAGGGAAAACAGCTTCTTTTCGATACTTTCTTCCTTGGCGGCCATCTTGTCGGCGGATACGCAGGCTTCCTGAGCTACGACCACGATAAGTCCCTGATCGCAGATCTGAAAAGCCGGGTTTGTAGACGTGAACTTCCCGACCCCGCGGCCTCCGCCACCGTTCTCTCTCCCGATGATGATCGGATCATTCATTGACCACACTTTCCTGTCCCTCTGCTCCTCTGCGCAGCTGGCGCAGGTGCAGATGTTTCATTACTGCCCTGGCAGTCGGCTGCGCCAGCAGCACCTCTACCCAGAACGCAGCAAAAAAGTTCGTCGGCCACCGTGAGGCCCATTCTGCGGCACACTGCCAGGTGATATCCATGGACAGACACTCGCCCACGAACGGACCCAGGAAAGACATCGAAGCGGACATCATGGTCACGCAGAAAATGATGTTAAACACGATGCGCGTATTGAATCCGTCGGTGGGCGCGACGAACCGCCGCATCCCGCGATTGGCAATGCGGCCAACCACAAAGACCATCAGCAACATAACGACTACCCAGATAACGGGCAGCGAGATCAGCGAGGTCCTGATGACGCCGGCGTCCAGCCCGCCGTTATTCTGGGCGATGTTGAGAGTTGACATAATAAAGGCAGTGATCAGTGCGATCACACCGCCGTAAAGGACACCCTCCCGGGCGTTCCAGGGCAATCTTAGTTCTTCCATGATTTTTACACTCCGGTCCAAGCGGTGCACTGTTTCCGGGACCGTCATGAAAGACCCCTTGCGATTGTACGTGGCAAAGTTGGTGTTGCACCTAATTAATAGGGAAGAATTGCCACAATGTAAAATCATATATGAGCTTTGTTCACTGACCGTGGTCCCGCCGGGAGGCAATGACCGAACGGTAATAACCTTCAACGGCCGCCGCGGGCGTGGTACCCCGTTCCCGCAGGATCTTCTCTGCCTGTTCCTTGACGACCGGATCGATGCGGGCAATGACCAGCGCGCCCCATTCCCGGTCCGGTATCCCGACTCCGACCTGGGCACAGAGCGAGGCGACGTACTCGTTGTACTGCATCCCGGCGGCCTTCGCCAGTCCCCGGACCAGATCCGTGGTGCCCGAACCGTACTGCGAGGACTTCTTGCGCCGCTCCGCCAGAAACGGAAACCCGAGATCTGTGGCGGTTTCCCGCAGGACGCGCTTACGGGAGTCCAGGTCAACCGGGCGGAGGTCGGCGGGATCGAGACGGCCCACTGCCGCCGTCACTGCCGGATCCAGATAAGGATAGACCAGAGTCTTGCCGAAGTGGACCGCGATCTGCTTTTCGCAGGGCACGGAGACCTGCAACAGCCGGTCCACACTGGCTTTGGTTAGAATCCCGTACTCCTCGTCGCTGCAGCCGACGTACTTGGCGCATCCCATGAAGTATTCGTCCGCGCCCTGGCCCGTCAGAACTATCTCCTCTGCGGCCTCCCGACAGACACAGAACAGCTGGAGCTCGTAGGAAAGGGTGAACGGGTCGCCGTTGCCGGTGGCGGCGATCAGTTCCTTCAGTCGGGCCGCAGTGTTTTCCGGCGTGAGCGCTGCCCGGGTATGGGGCAGTTGCAGCCGGGCCGCCAGGTCCTGCGCTGTCCGCACATCGCAGGCATCGGGAGTCCCGCATGTGTACAAATGCACCGAACGGGCGTACCGCTGGGCCAGGGCTGCGACCAGTCCTGAGTCGAGTCCGCCGGAGCACGCCACTGCCACGTCCTTTCCGGCCACGGCCGTGCGGATGACACTGACCAGCGTGTCCCGCAGCTCCGCATATCTGAACATACGACAGCGATAGCCCTGATTGCGTATAAGGACGACTGTCCGTCATCATTAGAAAATATTGGACGATTTCCGGCCATGGATCTAAAAGCAAGACGGCCCCGACAGCCGTCGCCACAGTGACGACCGTTGCCGTGATCCGTATCGCCGGATTCTATCTTGACAGTGATAAAAATAGCATGATATGGTCTTCGTTCCGGTCGGCACATGGACCGTGACAGACACCAAAAACCCCGGCGCAGACACATCTGCAGTGTCGGTACCGCCACGGTCAACCCCGTCAATTGCCCAAATCGTTGGCGGCTTCTTTCCGGCACCTACAACGGCACCGCCGTCATCAGCGTCTACAACAATTGAATACTCAGTTCTACCAACTGTTTCGGCAGCAATGACCGAATGATTTTCGAGGACTGTTTCTCGGACAGCAACCTGCATGCCCGGATCTGCGTCAGGAACAACATCAAAGGCAGAGATGTTATTTAATCGGCAACCACGAGGTTTGAACTTCTCTGCCTGTCCAGGCCTACGGTTTCATATGCTGCTGCATATGCGTGCAGAACGACAGCGGCCCGGTCATGAGCAGCGCCGACGCCTGCATCAACCCCGAAATACCCGATAGCCTGAAGAATGCCTCTGGCAACGTCAGTATACTGACGGGACTGTGCGGACGGCCATAACCGCCACCCCGACCGTTTTTACAGCAACTGACGAGAGTCTTTTTTTCACGGTCACAGTGACGTTGGACAGTACCGATTAAGAGATGACCGGACCTTTATCTGGAAATAACAGTTGCCGTCACTTCATAGCGGTCAGCGAGACCGGCAGCATGCGGATAAAGACTGCTGCAGTAACGGCACCTGAGTGTTCAAAGGCTTCGAATACAGGGGGCTGACATTGTCCGAGACCTACCGCTTTGGCTTGAGCCAAATACTTTCCCCGCTGCAGAGCCATCACGGCTAGACCGTTTCTGTGAAGACCTCATTGCTGCACCGGACAATGAGTCAGGATTCCGCCGATCAGATAGTATTCCGCATCGTCCTCGGCCTGCTGAACGATCAGCCCCACACTGTGGAACAGTTCCTTCATTACCGTCATGTCTGGCAGGAAGTCGCGGTTAATCTCCGCACCTCCGTCACGATGGACGCAATTAATGTGCTCCTTGGAAGTGGAATGAGCAATCCATAACCGACCGCCCGGAACCAGGGTTCCCGCCAACACCTGGATCGCTTTCAGCGGATCGGGAAAATGCGGGAAGCAAGAATAGCAAACCACCAGATCATACCGAGGCCCCGCCGTCAGAGTGTATAGGTCCTGTGTCACATAGTTAAGCTGCGGCGAGGGCAGATATTTGGCCGCGGCCGCGGCCAGCATCTTCGGCGAATAGTCCAGCGCGGTCACATGGCCGTCCCTTCCCAGCCGGCTCAGGTAGTGAGGGATCATCACACCGGTCCCGGTTCCCACGTCCAGGACACGATCGTCCGGCCGTACCGCCAGTAAATCGGCGATATGCTCCACTTTGCGTTGGTCATGGACCGAAATCTGGTCCCATACCGCGGCCCGCTTGTCGAAATACGCCTGCTGTTCCGGGTTATTTACCCGATTTTCCAGAAACTCCTCAGTCTTCGCAGAGAACATCCTCTCACCTCGGCACGACCAACGGCCGGCCTTTCACCTCGATAACGTCCACCGGCAGCCCGTAGACCGCCGACATATTGGCCGGGGTGATGACCTCCCGGCCGCCGGCAGCAAAGATACGGCCGCCGGACATCATCACGAACCGGTTGCTGTAGCAGAGCGCCAGGTTGAGGTCGTGGTTGACCATCACCGCGCACATTCCGTTACGCCGGACCAGCCCGTTTAGGACCCGCATTACCAAATGCTGATTTTTCAGGTCCAGATTGCTGGTGGGCTCATCCATGATCAGCACCTGCGGTTGCTGGGCCAGCGCCCGGCCGATCTGCACCAGCTGATATTCACCGCCGCTGATCTCGTCGACCGGACGCTGGGCAAGCGAGGTCAACCCCAGTAGGTCGATGATCCGGCCGGTGATGTGCAGGTCAACCGGGGTCAGATCCGCCCCCATACGCGGTTTGCGGCCGAGCAGCACCGACTCGAACACTGTGGCTCCGGAGACCCGGCCGCTCTGGGGTACATAACCGACCAACCGGGCAATCGTGGCCGGCTTGGCGGTCCCGATGTCGGTCCCTGTCACTGCGATATGTCCGCCGGCCGCCCGGTGGATGCGATTGATGCATTTCAGCAACGTTGTCTTGCCGACGCCGTTCGGGCCCATGACCGCGACCACATCACCGGGCCCGGCAGCAAAGGTTATGTCGTCCAGTACCGCGGCGGAACCGTAACGGAACGATACACCCGCTACGTCTAGGATCACCGCCGAAACCTCCGCAGTAACAGATAGATGAACGCCGGTCCGCCCAACAGGGAGGTCAGCAGCCCGACCGGCAGAATCATCGGCCGTACGATGTCCATCGCTACGGCGTTGGCCACCACCATCAACAACATTCCGAGTAACAGTGACATGGGGACGAGGTAGCGGTGGTCATTGCCGATCAGCATCCGAGCCATGTGCGGCCCCAGCAGTCCGATGAACGCGATGATACCGAACTTGGCCACCAGAAAGGCGGCCAGCACAGAAGCCAATACCATACTGACGGTCAGGAAACGGTCGGTGTTGACCCCCAGGCCCTTGGCAACCTCATCGCCGGCCTCCATCGCGTTCATATTCCACCGCTGAACCATAAAATAAACAGTGATCAGCAGCACCACCAAGACGACGACCGCATCCCAACTCCAATTGGCGTACGCCACCGTCCCGAAGGTCCAGCTGACGATTTCGCTCAACTGCACCGAGTCCGCCAGATACTGCATGAGTGTCATCCCGGCCGAGAAAATCGCACTGATGGCAATGCCGGCCAGCACCATGGTTTCGGAAGAGATCTTGGTCGCTTTGGTGAGCAATAGAATTGCGCCGGTGGCGATCATCGAGAACGCGAACGCGCAAATCGGCGTGCAATAGGTCGACAAGAAGGTCCCTGCAAAGACCGCCCCGCCGTTGAACACGATGATCGACAGAGCCGCGCCGAAAGCTGCCGCCCCTGATACTCCCAGTGTGTACGGCGAGGCCAGGGGATTCTTCAGCACGCACTGCATGACGGTACCGGCCAGGGACAGCCCGGCGCCTACGGCCAGCGAGGCCACGATAATCGGCATGTCAATGTTCCACACATACCGGCCGATGATCGTGCTGCTGCTGAACGAGAAAAAGCCCTGAAAAATCTGGAACAGCGAGAAACGATCGTTCCGCCACCAGAGCATCAGGAAGATGCTGAGCACCAGCGTCAGCACGGTGGCTATCAGCAACCACCGCTTCTGCCGGGCACCGACCGCATATCCTTCTTCGGCCGCAGTGGCCGCTCCGCCTGTTTCGTAAATATCGTATTCTTCGTCCGTGCCGGTACCTCCGAAAAAAATCGGTAAGAGGTTTGTCCAGATGATCTCGCCCGATTTCACCAGTTCAGTTTGGTCAGGCCGAGACCCTGGTTAGCCACTACCGTGTCATAATTTATATTTGAATCGGGGAAGAACAGCGCCAGAATCTCGTTGGTCTTGTCCTCGACGTCATAGTTATAGACTGTAGGATCGAGCACCGAACCGATGTAGAATGCATTGATCAGTTCCATTTCCCAATTGGTACCGTAATACTTGTACACCAGCGTGGAATAGAGATTGCCGTCCTCTGCCGCCTTCACCTGACTGGCCAGGTCCTCCTGATCGGCCTCATAGGCGGTCCTACTGGCCGTGGCTGTCATCGCATCGATGAAGATATAGTCGATGCCTTTATCCCCCGCGATCTGCATAACGGTACTTTTGTCCGTCTGATAGGGATTGCCATTATTGCGATCCGACATGACGTTGACCGCATTGGTCAGATTGAAGGAAAGGTAGTTCCCGGTGGTCATATACAGGCCGCCCTTCATATAGTAGAACATGCCGCCGACATAGCAGTTGGCGGAGACCTTTGAGTCACTCTTGTAAGAACTGAGTTCGTCGGTGAGCTTCTCGATACCGCTGAGCAGTTCGTCCGCCCTTGTCTGTTTGCCCAGCACGTCGCCGACCAGTTTGATGTTCTCGGCAAACATGTCATCCTGGATTGTAATATCGCCGTCGGCTGCCACCGCTACTACGGCAATACCGGTAGCCGATTGCAGGGTGTTGAGCTCGTCTACGCTGGTAATCGAACTGAAGATCACGTCGGCGCCGGTCTCGATGATGGCCTTGGTGTTCTCTTCGCTGCCCACATTGGCCTTGTCGGCAATGTCATAAGCGATCCGGTAGGTGGCTTTGTAATAATTGGCGGGTACGGCACTGACATTGGCATCATAGTTGTCGATACCTACGATCATTTTCACGGCATCGGCGCCGAAATAGGACACCAAACGCACCGAACCGGCCGAGAGACAAACCACTGTATTGACACTGTCCGGCAGATCGACGGTACGGCCGCGGACATCGGTAACGGTGTCGAGGGACTCGTCACCGTTGTCGTTGTTACCCCGAGTATAAAGGACAGCCGCAGCAGCGGCAGCCACAATGATAATGACCGCGACAACCGCGATCAATTGTTTTTGCATTTTGTTCATACGAATTCCTATCCGGTTGGTTTCAGCCAGCAGAACTATCTCCATTATGATATTAATAATTGTTTTATTAGTAACAACAATTCTTTACTATTCTTTAAAAAGTAATATCTGAAAAGACTGCGAACGGCAGAAATGACCGACGGCCTGACGGTCGCTTGTTGTCTGCAACAAACTGCAAAATGAAGAAAAAAAGCGATACTGCTCAGAATGCCAACGTTGCGGAGCCGGGCCGACCGGGATCAGCTCCGGTGGCCGACCTTCTCGGCGTACGGCGTCTTTCTGGGCGCAATGACCGCCGTAACGACCTTCCTGTCGTGGATGCAACCGCTTAGGTCGGCCACCGCTTTCTCGGCAACGTCGGTCCGGACCTCGACGAACGACGAGGCGTTGCCGAGCCCGACCTTACCTACGTCATTCTCGCCGAGCCTCGCCCGGGAGCGGACGAAATCTGCCACCTGGGTCCGGTTGAGCCCGTCGTCCCGGCCGAGCCCGACCTGCAGCACCACGGTGGCCGGGCCCCGGCCGTCCCGGCGCTCCATCCGCGGCCGCCGCTCCCGGCGCTCAGGCCGGGGTTCGAGCGGCACCGGCTCATGCACGGCCTCGATCGGCTCCAGCTCTTCCGGGGAGGCTTTGCGTATGCGGCTCTCGGTGATCTCCTCGTAATCATACATGCGGTGCGTCTCCTGCCGGGTATACAGCGTGACCGCAACTCCTTCCTTTCCGGCCCGGCCGGTCCGGCCGATCCGGTGCAGGTATGTCTCCGGTTCCGACGGGGCGTCGAAATTGACCACCAGGTCGACGTCGTTCACGTCCAGACCCCGGGCGGCCACATCGGTGGCCAGCAGTACCAGGATGCGGTTTTCGCGGAACTGGCGGATGACCCGCTCCCGCAGGGACTGGGGCATGTCCCCGTGGAGCATCCCGGTCTTGCGGTCGACGTGAAGCTCTTCGTAGAGCGTCTCGACCATGAGCTTGGTGGCGCAGAAGACGATGGCCTTGGGCGTGCCGTTGTTCAAGATCTGCTGCAGCACCTCCCGTTTCTCGTTCCGCATCACCGGCACGGCATACTGCCGGGTCAGACCGGTAACCGGTTCGTCCACGGAAACATCCGCTTTGACGGGGTCGCTAAGCTTCGATTCCGCCAGACGCTCGACGCCCTTGGTCATGGTGGCCGAGAACATCAGGGTCTGACGCGGTTTGGGCACAGCACCTATCAGGAAGTCCAGGTCTTCCTCGAAGCCCATGTCCAGCATCCGGTCGGCCTCATCGAGGACAACCGTTTTCACTTCATCGAGGATGAGAATGCCGCGTTCGGTCATGTCCCGCAGACGGCCGGGGGTGCCGACCACGATATCAACCCCCCGCCGGAGAGCTTCGGACTGCAGCCCGTAGCGGGCCCCGCCGTAAACGGCGGTGCTGACGTGGCCGGAGCCGCGGGCCAGCTTCTGCAGTTCGCCGTCGATCTGAATAGCGAGCTCCCTGGTCGGAGCGATGACCAGTGCGCTCGGCCGGCGCCCGCCGGCCGGAAGACGGCTCATCAGAATAAGCGCGTATGCACCGGTCTTGCCGGTGCCGGTCTGGGCGCGGGCGATCAGGTCCCGGCCGGCAATGCCGGCCGGAACAGCCTGTTCCTGGATCGGCGTAGGGGCGGCCCAGCCCATCGCCGCGGCGGAAGCGGTCAAACTCGCCGGGACGCCGATTTCCTCAAAGGTAGTCATATTTCTCCAAAAGACGGCCCGTCAGTGCAGACCGAACTATACGCCAGCGTAGCGTTCCTACTATTTATATGAAGAGGATAAGGGCCGGGCGGGATTCCCGAACCGGCTGGAAGATCATTCCTTGACGGTCTCTTCGGCGGACTGGATGCACTTGGTCAGCACCGTGTAGGCGTTGATCATGTCCGGTTCATCGACGATGAAGATTGTGTCGGTGTGGCAGCTGACGGTCTCCTCGATGTTGATGCCGGCATCCGAGAGGTTCGTGATCAGATAGGCAATGACGCCCGCGGTATCCACGATCTTCTCCGGGGACTTGACAACGATCTCCACCAGGTTCTCCCGTACTTTGATGATGTTGAAGCGGCCGACGGTATCCATGATCCGTTCCTTGAGCGTACGGTCGGCAATGATGGTGACCGCTGAGGCGGACTGCACGCACTGCATGATCGAGTTCTCGTTCCACAGGTCCTTGAACAGGTTGTCCATCTTGTGCAGGACGGTCCAGTCGTTCTTGGCAGTGACGATGCAGGTCTTGGTGCGCATCTCGAGCCGGCTGTCCTTGAGGATGCCGAGGATGCTCATCTCATGGTCGGTGGTAACGTTGAGCTTCGAAGCATAGCGCCGGCAGGCGATCATGACCGCCTCTTCGTTACCGACCTCCAGGTCCTTCATGATCAGCCGGGCCAGGGATGAATAGTTGACCAGCCCCTTGGCAACACAGTCCTTGACGCTGGGGTGGGCGTCGATGTAGACCCGCGTCCGTTCTGCCAGACTTTCTTTTGAGATGCTCTCTGCCATGAAAAGGTCATGCGCATGAAAGTATTTATGTCCTATATCGGACAAAAGGTTGGAAAAGGTTTGATTAAGAGATTTGATTGTCGCAGAAAGGCTCACTGCAGAGCTTCGGTGAACACTTTCATGTAATCGTCCTTCTGCTCCGCACTGAAAATCAGCGGCGGGATGATACGGATAGTTTTTCCGTGGCAGACGTTGGTAAGCACCCCGTGGGCGATCATGTAGTCGCGGATCGCAACAGCCTTCTCAGGCGTGTCGATCTCGGCACCCAGCAGGAAGCCGCGGCCGCGGACGTCCACGATATGGCTGTTTTCCTGCTTCAGTTTCTGCAGGTCATCGACCCAGTTCTTGCCGACCTTGTTCACATTGTCCAGTATGTGGTGGCGGCTGATTATGTCGATGACCGCGCAACCGGATGCAGTGACCAGCGGGTTGCCGCCGAAGGTGGTGCCGTGGGTGCCCGGGGTCATAACGGCGGCGATTTCGTCGGTGGTCATGACCGCACCGATCGGCATGCCGGCACCCAGGCCTTTGGCGGTGGTAATAATGTCCGGGACGATGCCGAAGTGGTCCATGCAGAACCATTTGCCGGTGCGGCCCATACCGGTCTGCACTTCATCGACGACCATCAGCACGCCGAGGTCGGTGCAGAGGTCACGGACACCTTTCAGGAACTCCTCGCTGGCGGGAACAACTCCGCCCTCGCCCTGAATCCCTTCGATCATAAGCGCTGCGGTGTCGCGGTCGATCAGACTCTTGACGGATTCCAGATCGTTGTACGTGTAATAATGGTAGACATTGCTGATCAGCGGCTCGAAGGACGCCTGGTACTTGGTCTGCCCGGTAGCACCCAATGCGGCAGAGGTGCGGCCGTGGAAGCCGTTCAGCGCGGCCAGGACCTTGTGGCGTTTGGTGTAGCGCACAGCGGTCTTCAGCGCACCCTCGTTGGCCTCGGCACCGCTGTTCACGAACAGGGTGCGGGTGATGGGATCGGGAGTGATGGTGTTCAGACGCTGGGCCAGTTTGGCCTGCTCCTCGACGTAGTACAGGTTCGAAACATGCACCAGTTTCGTCAGCTGGTCCTGCATCGCCTTGACCCACTCGGGATAGGCATAGCCGAGACAGTTGACGGCAATGCCGGCGACCGCGTCCAGATATTTTTTGCCGGCGGCATCAAAGAGATAACACCCCTCGCCGCGGACGAACGCCAGATCCAGACGTCCGTAGTTCTGGAAGAGGTACTTGCTGCTCAAATCTTTGACTGTATCGAAATCCATAGGCTCACTTCACGATTAGGGTGCCCCGCAGGGCGCCTTTGACGGCATCGACGACGATGCTGTCGGGACTGCGGCCGTTTACCATACGGACGGCCTCCGCACCGGCTTCCAAAGCTTTCCGGCAGGCCTCCACCTTCGGTACCATACCGCCGGAGATGGTGCCGTCGGCGATCAGAGGGTCGATATCCTCCAGAGTGATCCGGTCGAGCTTCGATGCCGGGTCCCTGACATCCGTCAGGATGCCTGGGACATCGGTGACTGCAATCATCTCACGGCAGTGCAGACCGGCGGCAAGACCGGCGGCCATGGTATCGGCGTTGACGTTAAGATGCTGCATGCCCTCCGCCCCGATCGGATAGACAACCGGGACGATCTGCTGGGCCAGCAGTTCGGTGAACAGGTCGGTGTCGACCTTGATGACCTCGCCGACCAGTCCCAGGTCCACGATGACGGGCTTTCCATCGACCACGGTCTGATAGGGCGGCTTCCGCCGGCACTCGCTACAGAAGTAGCCGGGCAATCCGACCGCACGGACGCCTGCCTGTTCGAGGGCGGCGACCACACTGCTGTTGATCTGCCGGAGCACCCCCTCCGCCACTTCCAGACCCGCCGCATCCGTGATGCGAACACCGGCGACCTTCTGCGGTTTCAGGCCTTTCTCTTTCATGGCGGCGCTGATCTCGGGACCGCCGCCATGGACCAGGACGATCTGCGTTCCGCCCTGCTGCAGGACGGCGACCTCGCCGGCCAATTTAGCCAGGCCCGCGGCGCCGTCCAATGCATTGCCGCCGAATTTGATCAGATAGATGTCAGACATGCGGCCGCACTCAGGTGGTGTATTCGGCATTGATGCGCACATAGTCGTAGGTGAGGTCGCAGCCCCAGCCGGTCGATGACTCGTTGCCCACACCCAGATCGATCTGCAGGATGACCTCTTTGTTGTCCATCGCCATGCGGACGACCTCGACTGAGCGCTCTTCCTGAAAGACCGGCGATCCGGAGTCCAGGATCGGAACCTCCATGTCGCCTCCCTTGATGGTCAGATGGACATCGTTCAGACTGAACTTGCAGCCGCTGTTGCCCAGGGCCATCATGACACGTCCGTAGTTCGGGTCGGAGCCGAAGATGGCGGTCTTGACCAGCGGGGAGTTGATGATCTTCTTGACCGCCAGCACTGCGTCGTCGTGGGTCGCCGCACCGGTTACCTCGACAGTGATGAGCTTGGTGGCGCCTTCACCGTCCATGGCGATGGTCTTGGCGATTTTCGTTGTGACCATGCGCAGGGCGTCAATGAAGGCAGGGTCGTCGTCAGCGGGCTTGCCGCCGGCCATACCGTTTGCCATCATAACGCAGGTATCGTTGGTGGACTGGTCACCGTCGACGGATACCATGTTCATACTGTCGTCGAGTATCTGCTGGAAAGTGTCTTTGAACTTGGGGGTCAGCACCGCGTCGGTGGTGATTATGCTCAGGGTGGTACCATGCAGGACCTTCAGATGCGGCGAGATCATTCCGCTGCCCTTTGAGATCATGGAGAGATAGACCAGGGTGCCGTCGCCGAGACGGACACGCACCGCGCACTCCTTTTTGATCGTATCGGTGGTCATGATGGCTTCGCACATGAGCGCATCGGCCTCGCGGCCCTGGCTCAGTTCCTTGGCGGCCTTGCTGATCCCGTACTGGATCTTGTGCATGTCCATGAAACGGCCAATCAGGCCGGTGGACATGACACCCACCTCTTTCGGATCGATGCTGAGCTCTGCTGCGACCGCGCGCTGCATGGCCTCTGCGTCTTCGTACCCGCGACGGCCGGTGAGAGCGTTCGCGTTGCCGCTGTTCACGACGACCGCCGACAGTTTCGGCGAGTTGTCGTTCATCATCAGCTGCACCGGAGCGGCCTTGACCGCGTTCGAGGTGAACGCCTCGAACGCCGTGGCCGGCACCTCTGAGTACAGCAGACCGAGGTCGAGCGAGCGGTATTTGACCCCGCTGTGGACACCGACGGCCTTGAAGCCCTGGGGGGTTGTTATGCCCCCGTCAATGAATTCTACCATGTGATTCACACTCCCATGCCGGGGTAATCCAGCCCGGCTCCCTCGTCCAGACCCAGCATGAGATTCATGTTCTGAACCGCCTGCCCGGCGGCACCCTTTACAAGGTTGTCGAGGACACCGAAGGCGACCGCCCGGTCACCGATTACCTTGGAGCCCACCTGCGCATGGTTGGAACCGACCACGGCGCGGATTGAGGGCTCGCTGACGTAATGTACGAACTTTTCTTTACCGTAGACCTGCCGGAAGACCGCCGCAACGGTTTCGTCATCGGCCTCATCCTTCAGGCGGAAGTAACAGGAAGAGAGAATCCCGCGGACGATCGGGACCAGATGCGGCACGAACACCACTTTCGGCCGGGTGCCGGCGAACATGTCCACAGCCATCTCGATCTCCGGAGTGTGGCGGTGCTTCCCAACACTGTACGGGATGACACTGGCCCCGCAGGTCGGATGATGCAGGCGTGGAGTCGGGACCATGCCCGCGCCAGAAGTGCCGCTTTTGCCGTCCACGATAACGTCGGGATAGACCAGGCCGGACTTCAGCAGCGGCGCACAGGCCAGGATGGCCGACGTGGCATAACAGCCAGGATTGGCAACCAAGTCTGCACCGCGGATCTTGCCGCGGAAGAACTCCGGCAGACCGTAGACCGCCTCGGCAAGATGTTCGGGGTCGGTATGCTCCTTGCCGTACCATTTGGTGTACAGTGCCGGGTCCTTAAGACGATAGTCGCCCGAGAGGTCGATGCACTTGATGCCGCGCTCGCGCAGAGCGGGGACCTCGTTCATGGCCACGCCGTACGGGGTGGCCACGAACACCAGGTCCAGGTCTGGAGTCTCGTCGATCTTCGCCGTGAACTTGAGATCGGTGTAGCCCTGCAGAAAGGTGTGTACTGAAACGACGCTCTTGCCCGCATTATTCCGCGAAGTCAGGGCCGTCAGTTCCACGTCCGGATGACGACATAGGATGCGCGATAGTTCGCTACCGGTGTAACCGGTCCCGCCGATGATGCCCACTCTGTAGGTCATGACAATCTCCTTTCGGTGTGAGACTGCTTCAACTTCCATGCAGATTAAAAAGCTATTGTGCAATTTCAGACATAAAATGTCGTAACCGTCAGTGACAGCAACAGCTGTGACGATTTTGCTACTCAGAGTAGATTTGTTAACAGATTCCCGCCGACCCCGACCGGAGGGGAAGCCAGCGGCAGACGGGAACCGCAGCCGCGGAGACCGACGAGCACTTGTTATGAGGGGTCGGTCTAATAATGGACACTGCCTGTTCGGCGTTTGTTACAATCTCTCTCCCGCGCGCCCGCCCGTGACTGAGAACGGTTTATATGATGGGACGCTATCGGCTTCTGCAATGGCAACTAAAACAACAAAAAAAAGCGCGAAACGCGAAAAGGTCGTACTGGCCTATTCCGGCGGCCTTGACACCTCGGTGGACATCCATTGGCTGAAGGACAAGTACAACCTCGACGTCATTGCTGTCGCCCTCAACGTCGGCCAGCCGCCCTCTGAGGACGATATCGTGGCCCGTGCGCTCCGCAACGGGGCTGTCAAGGCCGAGTTCGTCGACGTCCGCAAGGATTTCGTTGAGAACTACATATGGCCCGAGGTCAAGGCAAACGGCCTCTATCAGGACATCTACCCTCTGAGCACCGCTATCGCCCGGCCGGTCATGGCCAAGAAGCTGGTCGAAATCGCTCACCGCGAAGGCGCCAAGTACATCGCTCACGGCTCCACCGGCAAAGGCAATGACCAGGTCCGCTTCGACGCAGGCATCGTCGCCCAGGACCCCGAACTGAAGATTATCGCGCCGCAGCGCGAGTGGGTCGTCAGCCGGGATGAGGAGATCGACTACGCCGCCGCCCACGGCATCGAGATCAAAGCAAAGAAGAACAGCCCGTACTCCCGGGACGAAAATCTCTGGGGCGCCTCCTGCGAGTGCGGCCTGCTGGAAGACGCCTGGAATGAACCGCCTGCAGGAGTTTGGATCCTTACAGTCGATCCGACAAAGGCCCCGGACACCCCGGCCTATGTCGAGATCGGCTTCGAGAAAGGCGTGCCAGTCAGTCTGAACGGTAAGAAGATGGACGGCGTAGCACTCATCGAAAAGCTCGACGAGATCGCAGGCGAGAACGGCGTCGGCCGTATCGACCATGTCGAAGACCGCCTCGTCGGCATTAAGAGCCGCGAGACCTACGAATGCCCTGCCGCGACCGTCATCATCTCCGCCCACCGCTCCCTGGAGGCCATGACTCTCCAGCGGGACGTCATCGAGTTCAAGCGGATCATGGAGCAGAAGTTCTGCCAGCTGGTCTACGACGGCCAATGGTTCGGCGGTCTCCGCGAGCCCGTCAACGCATTCATCGACTCGACCCAGCAGTTCGTCACCGGCACCATCCGCATGAAACTATACAAGGGCAGCTGCACCTGCGTCGGCCGCAAGTCCCCGCACTCGCTGTACGACACCGGCCTCGCCACCTATTCGAAGGGCGACACCTTCGACCACAAGGCCGCTATGGGCTTTATTTACGTCTGGGGTCTCCCGGACCAGACCGCCGCACGTGCCCACGTCGTGCCGGCCAAGTGTACCAAAAAGACCGCTAAGACTTCCGCCAAGAAAACGGCGACCAAGAAGAGCAAGAAGCAGTGATCCGATGGCTGGCAAGGCGCTCTGGTCGGGCCGGTTCGCAGCCGGTATGGACGACAGTACGCTGAAGTTCACCTCCTCGCTGGACGTGGACGCGGCCCTGGCGTTCTACGACGTCATGGGCTCGCTGGCCCATGTGCGGATGCTTAAGACGTGTGCGGTCATTCCGGCCGCCGACGCAGACCTCATTGCCAAAGGTCTCCGGTCCCTGGCCAAACAGCTGAGGGACGGTACGTTCGAGATGGACGAGACGCTGGAGGACATCCACACCAACATAGAGGTCAAACTTACCGCGATGATTGGGCCTGCCGGCGGCAAACTCCATACCGGCCGGAGCCGGAACGACCAGGTCGCCACCGACTTCAAGATGTACCTGCGGGATGCCGCCCTGAACGCCGTCGAGGCAATCGACCGGCTGATCGCAGCTCTTCAGAATGTCGCCAAGACCAACCGCGACACTATTCTGCCTGGCTATACCCATATGCAGCATGCCCAGCCGGTGACGCTTGCCCAGCACATGCTGGCCCACGCCTTCCGGCTCGGCCGGGACGCCGACCGCTTCCTGGACGCCTACGAGCGGCTGAACAAGTGCCCTCTGGGCGCGGCCGCTCTCGCCGGCACCACCTATCACATCGACCGCAAGATGACCTCCGACCTGCTGGGCTTCCGCGACCCCACCGAGAACTCGATGGATTCCGTAGCCTCCCGGGACTACGCGACCGAACTTGCCTTCGACGCCGCCATGACAGCCGTCAGCCTGTCTTCGCTCTGCGAAGAGCTCATCCTCTGGTCCTCGCAGGAGTTCCGGTTCATTGAAATGGACGACAGGTACAGCACCGGTTCTTCGATCATGCCGCAGAAGAAGAATCCGGATATCGCCGAGCTTACCCGCGGCAAGACCGGCGGGGTCATCGGCGCCGTCGTCTCCATGCTCGTCATGACCAAGGGGCTCCCGCTCTCGTACAACCGGGACCTGCAGGAGGACAAACGGCCGGTTATGGACGCGCTGACCACCATGACCGACTGTGCCAACATGATGGCCAAGGTCGTTTCCACCATTAAGGTCGACGAGAGTCATATGTTCGAGGCCACCAACGCCGGCTTCATCAACGCCACCGACCTGGCCGACTATCTGGTCACCAAGGGCGTCCCCTTCCGGGAGGCCCACGGGATTGTCGGCGAGACGGTGCGGTTCTGCATCGCCAACAAAGTGACCCTGGACAGCCTGACACTCGACCAGTTCCGGAAGTTCTCGCCGCTCATTGACGAGGACGTCTTCACCGCCATCGCGGTCAAGAACTGTGTTGACCGGCGCGACTCATACGGCGGCACCTCGCCCGCCTCCACCGACGTGGAACTCACCCTTTCGCTGAGCGACCTTGTTCGGCGGGAAGAGGACGTGCGGGTCAAGGATCAGCTTGTCAAAGGCTGCTGGGAGAAACTGTTCCGTGAATAAAGTTCCGGCTTGGCCGGTCGGAACTTTTCTGGCAGTATGATCAAAAAACGGTCGACGCCCCCAAGGACGCCGACCAAAAGCGTTTTTCAGAGCTTTGCGAAGGCCTGGTCCAGGTCCGCGATGAGATCGTTTATGTTCTCGGTCCCGATCGACAGACGGATGGTGGTCGGATTGATATGGACTGCTGACAGTTCCGCATCGGACAACTGGGAGTGGGTGGTCGAGGCCGGATGGATGACCAGCGACTTCACGTCGGCCACGTTCGCCAGCAGCGAGAACAGCTTGAGGCTCTCGCTGAACTTCTGGGCATCGGCCTTGGTTCCTTTGACATCGAAGGTAAAGATCGAGCCGCCGCCGTACGGGAAGTACTTCTCGTACAGCATATGAGTGGGGTTGTCCGGCAGGGACGGATGGCTGACACTGGCCACCTTCGGGTGCTTGCTCAGATACCGGACAATCTGCAGCGCGTTGGAGACCTGGCGGTCGACACGGAGCGACAGGGTTTCCAGACTGACTAGAAGAACGAAGGCGTTTACCGGTGAGATGCACGCGCCGGTGTCCCGGAGCATAATAGCCCGGATCCAGGTGGTGACGGGAGCCGGAGCTGTGTCCTTTGCAAAGATAAGGCCGTGGTAACTGGGGTCGGGCTCGCTGAACTGGGGGAACTTCTTGGCCCCGATCCAGTCGAACTTGCCGTTCTCGACGATGATGCCGCCGAGGACGATACCGTGGCCGCCGATGAATTTGGTCGCGGACTCGACATCGATGTCCGCCCCGTGCTCCAGCGGCCGAAACAGATACGGGGTACCGAAGGTATTGTCGATGACCAGCGGCAGGTGGTGCCTGTGCGCGATCTCTGCGATGGCCTCCACGTCGGTGATGTCGGCATTCGGGTTGCCGAAGGTCTCGGCGTACAGCAGTTTCGTGTTCGGCTGGATGGCCTTCTCGAAGTTCTGCGGGTCGATCGGGTCCACCCAGGTGGTCTTGATACCGTAATGTTCGGGGAAGGTATGCTCGAACAGGTTGAAAGTTCCGCCGTAGACATTACTGGCGGAGACGATGTGGTCTCCGGACCGGGCGAGCGCGGTCACGGCGTAGGTGACCGCGGCTGCGCCTGAGGCGACGGCCAAAGCGCCGGTGCCGCCCTCGAGCGCGGCGATACGCTGTTCGAACGCGGCCTGGGTGTCGTTTGTCAGCCGGCCGTAGATGTCGCCGGGCTTCTTCAGCGCGAACCGGTCGGCCGCGTCCTTGCAGTTCTTGAACACATACGAAGTGGACAGATAGATCGGCACCGCACGGGCGCCGGTCGCCGGGTCGGGTTCTTCCTGACCGGCATGGACCTGCACGGTCTCGAACCGGTAGTTGTTCTGATTGTACCTGCCGGTCGGCACGTCGCGTTTATCCGCGATCCGGCCGACCTCCTGTGCTGCTTGCTTTGCCGTCATTGCTTCTCATCTCTCGGTGTTCAACGCACCGCTCAGCCGTTCTAGGCGACCTGCCTGCATATCATTCGCTGTTGATAATATGCAAATAGGATTTTTTAAAGAAATTTTATTCGGATTTAACTGTCTCAGTTAAAGTCGGAATTGTCGTTCTCGGCGAGACTGTACTTGATCCCGGCATCGTCCAGGAACTTAGCCACCGTGTCGCCGATCTTGCCAAGGTCGACCGTCTTGCTGTAGCTTTTGAGATAGAATTCCTTACGGTCGAGCGGAAAGACGATCCGAATCCTGCCTTTGCGGACGTAACCTTCCGGCTTCCGGTTCTGGGCCAGATCCTCGACATTGAGCTGGATCAGCATCTCCAGAATCTCTTCTTCTTCCGGCAGCTGATCAACCATGGTCAGCGCAGTTTTGAGAATATCTGGGAAAACGGGGGCGAGGTCTTTGTAATCGGACTTGCCCTTAAGGATGAAATGAACACTGGAGACCTTCATTGTCCGTCCAATCCGCATGGTCGTATTTAACCTGTTCATCGGTGCGGCCTGTAGTCGCGCGCGTCTGATGCGACTTATATAGGTGAATAACATGGAGTCGGTCACATGAGAACTGCACTTACTGTGGCAGGTTCGGACTCGGTCGGCGGCGCCGGTATTCAGACGGACATCAAGGCCATGGCCTCCGTCGGCGTCCATGCTGTCACTGTCATCACGGCCGTCACCGCGCAGAACACCTGCAAGGTAAGCCGTATCTTCCCGATGCCGGCCGACATGGTCCAGGCTCAGCTCGACGCGGTTCTGAGCGACTGCAACATCCGCGCTGTCAAGACCGGCATGCTGTACTCGGCCGAGATCGTCAACGTCGTTACCGATGCACTTGAGGACCGTCAGGTATCGCTCATCGTGGACCCGGTCATGGTCGCCACTGTCGGCGACAGCCTCTGCGACGCCACTTACGTGCGGGCATTGAGAGAGAAACTTCTGCCGATCTGCGAGCTCGTCACCCCGAATCTCTATGAGGCTGAAGTGCTTTCGAACATGAAGATCCGCTCGGAAAACGACGTCTCCTATGCCTGCGAAGTCATGGGCAAGGAAGGCACGTCCGTCCTGCTCAAAGGCGGGCACATGGACACCCGTGAGGTCATCGACTATCTCTACCTATCCTCCGAAATCATGAGGATACGCAACCCGCGGCTGGCAACGGCCGGCCACGGATCCGGCTGCGCCCTGTCGTCGTTCATCACGGCCAACATGGCCAACGGTCTCGACCTGGTGAATGCCGTCTTGGAGTCCCGCAAACTGGAGCAACAGGCCATCGCCACTCAGTACCGCATAGGGAAGGGTGCGCCGGTGGTCAACACTCGCCTCTCAACTGCCGAGAACAAAGACACCGTGGTCTTCGACCTGCTGGACAAACTTGACACCGCCGTATCCCAGATCCTCCGGCTGCTACCGACCGAACTGGTTCCGCGGAACGGCCTGAACATGGCCTACGCCATGCCTGAGGCCGCCGGCCCGGAGCAGATCGCGGCTGTCGATAAAAGGATCAAAGTGCACAACGGTACGTTGGTTCGGGGCGGACAGGTCCGCTTCGGTACCGCCGAGCACATGTCCTACGTGCTGCTTGAGGCCATGCACACCAACCCCGAGGTCCGCTGCATGATGAACATCGCCTCCTCGATCGAGATGGTCGATGACTTACGGGACGCCGGCTACACTGTGGCCAAACTGGAGCGGAAAGAGGGGCTGGGCATCGCGGCTATGACCCGCGCGGCCATCGACAGTTGTCCGAAGTTCCCCGATGTAATCGCCGACGTCGGCAGCCGCCGCAGCGACAAGACCATCAACATCTTCGGCACCGATCCGCAGGACGTTCTGAAGAAGCTCAACACAGTGCTCTGAGGGCCCCGGCCGGTCTTGACCGACCGTCTCATCCTTTTTACCTTTCTGCCGTTCTGCGGAAGAGAAATATCCGTCCAATTCCGTTTCCGTTCTATGGCAACCGTGCTAGTCAGGATGGGATCTTGCAATATGGACCACAGGATTGCCGTCACGCGGAACGCGGACGGCACTATGAGCATCGCGGTCGATTCGCCCTGCGCCCAGGTCCGGCAGTACGTGCACGATCTGGAGAAGATCACCGACGCCGACCTGATGGACCGGGCGACCAGCCGGATCTTTTCGCCGGACCTCTGTAAGCCGCTGACCCTGACCTGCCTGGTCCCGGACGGCGTCCTGCACGCGGCCTACCTGGAATCAGGAATGCTCGCCAGATCGCTGGCGTTCAGATCCGACCCAGACTCGATCACTTTTATCGACGAACGAGCACGTCAAACCGTTTACATCACTTGCCGGTGCAAAAGCACCGGATTAAAAGACCGGATAAAAAGGAGAACGGTCCGGCAGAAGAAGTTCTGCCGGCCCGCAAAGACCGGGATCAGTCGTCTTCGGAGACAGACACGATGGAGATTGTGAAATACAGCGCTACGTTGTACTTCTCATCGACATCCTTGTATTCGAAGGAGCCCGGGGAACTGACGTTGTCGACCGCGGTGATATACATGACGTTGGAACCGCCGAAGTCAAGCTGAATCATCTCGATCTCATAGGTGCCGTCACTGTTCACATTGCCGGTCGCGACGCACTTGGTCACGCTCATGGTGTAGGAGACCGAGTTGTCGGACACGCTGTTGACCTCGGTGATGACGGTACCGAAGTCGCCGTCATAGGCGGTGTACTGCTGACCGGCTTCGACCTGATAGGACAGGTAGACCAGGTTGGTCGCGTTGTCGAAGGTCGCCACGGCATTCCAGCCGTAGGCGGTGGTCACGACAGCGGTGCCGGTCAGATCATAGCCGTAAAGTCCCTTGAAATCGGCCGCGGTGATAGTAGTTGCCAGAGGCGCGGTCTGGTCAACGCTGCTGTCGGCTGTCTGCACGGTGTCTGGCGCAACATAGGCATCCTTGGCCGGGATGCAGACCGTCACGGTTTCACCGGCATGATGGCCGACGGTCGCATTCATAAAGTCCGACAGATAGGTCGTGGTTGTACCGAGCGTGAAACTGATGGTCCCGTATTCGTCCTCATCGTTGAGCACGAACTCGTTGGCCTTCAGAATCGAAGAGTCAGAAGCGATGTCGTAATAAGAGGTGTCAAAAACCACTGCGCCGTCCTCGCCGTAATAGTTGTAGTAGGCGCCTGTGTAGTTGACAACCACCGTACAGCCGTCCGCTGCATATACGTTCGTGTCCTGGACAAAATTGTCATTGACATAGTTGCCCAGAACCGCCGCGGATGCAATCAGAAGGACGACAAAGCAAGCCCATGTGATGGGCTCGTGCTCCTTCTTGACTTTCTCTCCTTCAACTTCGGTCATTAATACCGAGTCTGGCAATTCTACGTTATTATTTATAGATATGGTGGAACCTCTGACGGCTGCGGTGCCAGTGCCGCGCCGTACAAGCGGGAATGTTAAGAACACCGCTTTGTTACACCCCCTTATGGAACCGACTGTTTCTGCGATGATGGCAAAGGTCAGGCAGACCAATCCTCTGGTCCATCATATCACCAACTACGTGACCGTGAATGACTGCGCGAACATCTGCATCTGTGCCGGCGGTGCACCGGTCATGACCGATGCCGCCGAGGACGTACCCGACATGGCCGCCCACGCTTCCGCCGTTGTACTCAACATCGGTACCCTGAACGCCCGTACCGTGGACTCCATGGTTCTGGCGGGCAAAGCGGCCAATCGGGCCCATGTCCCAGTCGTGCTCGATCCTGTCGGGGTCGGCGCCACACCCTACCGGACGGCTACCGCCGAGCGGATCCTCCGCGAGGTGAATGCGGCGGTCATCAAAGGTAACGCCGGGGAGATTTCAGTCCTGGCAGGCCTGGGCGGTGCCGTGCGCGGCGTGGATTCCGCCGGTGCCGGAGACCCGGGCGCGGCCGCCCGGAAACTGGCGGCCCGCACCGGTACCGTGGTCGCGGCCACCGGGCCGGTCGACTATGTCGCCGATACGCAACACATTCTGACCCTCCGCAACGGCTGCAACCTGCTGGAGAAGGTCTCCGGCACCGGCTGCATGGTCGCCTCGGTCGTCGGCTGCTACGTCGGCGCCTGTGGTGTCTCCGCCGACAGCGTCGCGGCGGCCATCTCCGTCTTCAACATCGCAGCCGAGCTCGCCAACGTCAAGGCTGACGGCCCCGGAACCTTCCGGGTCCGGCTGTTGGACGCCATGAACAACCTGACGGGTGAACAGGTCGACGCCCGTCTCCGGATGGCCTGAGATGTTCGAACTATATGCGATTACAGACCGGGACATGCTCCGGCAACGCGGCAAGAACGAAGTCGAGGCCGGCCGGGAAGCCTATGCGGGTGGGGCAGACGTCGTCCAGCTGCGGCTGAAAAACACCGACGGCGGCGAGATGCTGTCAGTGGCCAAACAGATGCAGAAGGCCGCCGACGAGTACAGCAAGATTTTTATCGTGAACGACCGGGTGGACGTGGCCGTCCTTGCCGGGGCGGACGGCGTCCACCTCGGACAGAGCGATATCCCTGTGAAAGAGGCCCGGAAACTGACCGGCCCGGACATGATCATCGGCGTCAGTGTCGATACGCCTGAGGAGGCCCGGCAGGCTGTAGCCGACGGGGCGGACTATGTTGCCGTCGGCGCAATCTTCCCGACCGCCACCAAGAAGAACGCCAAACAGGGTGTCGGCCTCGACTCGGTCTTCCTAATCAAACAGGCTGTCAAGGTCCCGGTCGTCGCCATTGGCGGCATTAACCGGGGTAACATGACGGAGGTTTTCCGCGCCGGCGCCGACAGCGTCGCCGTGGTCTCGGCAATCATGGCTCAGCCGGACATCCGGAAAGCAACTCACGACATGAAAGACATCATTCTCAAGCTGGGATTATGAAAGCCAACGGCGCCGAGACCGGCGACCCGGGCGGTCAGACCCTGCAGGCCTGGCTCGCCAGATACGGCTATGATCAGACCCGGGTCGCGGTCGAACGCAACGGGCAGATTGTCAGACGCCGGGATTTCGGCCGGACCGTGCTGTCCGTAAGCGACACGCTGGAAATCGTCAGTTTTGTCGGTGGCGGATGAAATGCAGCAGGTTCGGGTTAACGGCAAGACAGTGACCACCGCTTGCGCTACTGTAGGCGAGCTCCGCCGGCAGACCGCCCCCGCCAGCGATGCGGCCATTGCCGACGGCTATGACACCGATGATGCTCAGCTGCTGCAGGACGGCATGGACCTGGTGTTCTGGCAATACGGCCGGATGCCACCGACCCTTCAGATGGATGCAGTGCTTACTGCCCGGGATACCCCGCGGGTCCGGGACAGGCTGCGGCACGCCCGGGTCGGCATCGCCGGCCTCGGCGGCCTGGGCTCCCATGTCGCCGTAATGCTTGCGCGGACCGGCATCGGGACCCTGGTGCTCGCCGATTACGACCGGGTGGACCCGACGAACCTGAACCGCCAGGACTACACCGTGGCAGATGTCGGCCGGCCCAAGACCGCGGCGCTGCGGGACCGGCTGCAGCAGACTGCTCCGCTCACGCATGTAGAGCTCTTTTCGGCACAGATCACCGCCGCCAACGCGGCAGCGGTCTTCCGGGACTGCGGCATAGTCTGCGAGGCCTTCGACAAGGCCGACCAGAAGGCCATGCTCGTCGAGACACTGCTGCAGGTGTCGGGCATTACAGTGGTGTCCGGCAGCGGCCTGGCCGGTTACGGCCATGCCGACGATATCCGGACCGCGGTCCGGATGCCGCATCTGATCGTCTGCGGCGATAACCATAGCGCTGCGGCCCCCGGCCGCGGCCTCATGGCACCGCAGGTGACGGTCTGCGCCGGCCACATGGCCGATGCGGTCCTGAAATTACTTATCGATTCTGAAGATGACAACAATGGGCAATGATGATTTGGTAATCGGGAACCGGCATTTCACCTCCAGGTTTATCCTGGGATCCGGAAAGTTCTCACTGGAAATGACAAAACGCGTGATCGAAGAAGGGCAGGTACAGATCGCAACCCTGGCCGTCCGCCGTACCAACAAGAACGGCCGCGAGAACGTTCTCGACTTCATGCCCGCCGGCATCACGCTCCTGCCGAACACCTCCGGAGCTCGCAGCGCCGAAGAGGCCCTGCGTATCGCCGAACTGGCCCGGGAACTGGGCTGCGGCGAGATGATCAAAATCGAAATCGTCCGCGATTCCCGCTATCTGCTACCGGATAACGCCGAGACTGTCAAAGCCGTGAAGCTGCTGGCGGATAACGGCTTCCAGCCGCTCCCGTATATGATGCCCGACCTGACCGCCGCCCACGACATGGCTGCGGCCGGCGCAGCGGCCATCATGCCGCTGGGCAGTCCGATCGGCAGCAACCGCGGTCTGCTCACCCGGGACTTCATCCGGATGATGGTCGAAGGGCTGGACATCCCGGTCATCGTGGATGCCGGGATCGGCCGCCCCTCCCAGGCCTGCGAGGCCATGGAGATCGGCTGTGCGGCCGTAATGGCCAACACCGCCATCGCCACCGCCAGCGATGTCCCCTCCATGGCACGGGCGTTCCGCCTGGCCATCGAAGCGGGTCGGACCGCTTACCTGGCCGGTCCGGGCCGGATACTGGAGCGCTGCGGCGAGGCTTCCAGTCCGCTGACCGGTTTCCTGGGGGAATGAGATGGGCTTCCGCGAACCGATGGACGTGATGGATTATCTGCCGGAGATGGAGCATACCGACCCCGAAGTGCTTGACCGGATTATGACCCTGCAGCAGACCTACAATCCGTCTGCCTGCACAGCGGCCGACGTTCGGCGGGCGTTGGACCGCGATTACCTGACCCCGGAGGATTTCGGAGCCTTGCTTTCGCCGGCCGCCGAACCGTTCCTGGAGAAGATCGCCGTCAAGGCCAAACACCTTACCCGCAAGCACTTCGGCAATGCTGTCTGCATGTTTACCCCGATCTACACCTCGAACTACTGCGACAACCGCTGCGTCTACTGCGGCTTCAATCACGACAATCTTATAACCAGGGCCAAACTGACCCCCGACGAGGTCGAGACGGAGATGGCCAACATCGCCTCCACCGGTCTGACCGAGATCCTCATCCTGACCGGCGAGTCCAGGGAATATTCTGATCCCGACTATGTTGCTATGTGCGTGGCGACCGCAGCGAAGCACTTCTCAAGCATCGGCCTCGAGATCTATCCACTCAATTCCAACGAATACCAGCGGATGCACGACCTCGGCGCCGACTATGTGACCGTCTTCCAAGAGACCTACGATCCGGTCCGCTACGCCGAGCTCCACCGGGGCGGCAACAAGCGGATCTTCTCCTATCGGCTGAACACTCAGGAGCGGGCGCTGCAGGGCGGTATGCGCGGGGTCGCCTTCGGCACCCTGCTGGGTCTGCGGGCAGACTGGCGGAAGGATGCCTTCGCCTGCGGAGTCCACGGCTATCTTCTCCAGCGGAAATACCCGTACGCCGAGATCTCCTACTCTCTGCCGCGGCTCCGGCCGTGCAGCAGCCACGAGATCGATGACAATGCTGTGAGTGAGCGGAACCTGTTGCAGGTGGCGCTCGCCTACCGGCTGTTCATGCCCTTCGCCGGCGAGACCATTTCGACCCGGGAACGGCCCACCTTCCGCGACGGTGTCGTGAACATCTGCGTCACAAAGATTTCCGCCGGAAGTTCGGTCCGCATCGGCGGACACAGCCATGTCAAGGACCAGGGCGACGGACAGTTCGATCTCTCTGACCACCGGGGTGTGGAAGAGGTCCGCGACGCCCTGCGGGGACTCGGCCTGCAGCCGGTCTTCAACGATTACGTCCGGACCGGGATGCGCCCGTGAAAGCAATCGCCGTAACCGACCGGCGGCACTGCTGCCGGCCTCTGCTGACGCAACTGGAACTGATCTGTGCGGCCGGCGCGGACGCCGTGGTTCTGCGGGAGAAAGATCTCAGCCCAGAGAAGTTCGAAGAACTGGCTGCCGCCGTCCTGCCGATCTGCCGGCGGCACGGTACCGAACTGTGTCTCAACACCTTTGCCTCCGCAGCGGTCCGGCTCGGAATCGGCAGCGTCCTCCTGCCTGCGCCGCTGTTCCGGTCACAGCCCCGCCCGCCGGTAGCCCGGGTCGGCGTTTCGGTACACAGCCGGGCCGAGGGCGAGGAATACATCGCCCGCGGCGTCGATTTCCTGGTCTATGGGAACGTCTTTCCCACCACCTGCAAGCCCGGGCTGCCCGGCCGGGGCTTTGACGAACTGCGGCAACTCTGTCTTGACAACGAAGTGCCGGTCTACGCGATCGGCGGAATCACGCCAGAGAACGTACAGGTCGTCCGCGACCAAGGGGCCGACGGAGTCTGTTTCATGTCCGGTCTGATGCTGGCGGAAGACCCGACGGATGTAATCGCTGCAGTCAGAAAGGTGCGGGATTAAAGCATCTTGAGCTCGCCGGTAATGTGGTTAAGGTTCCCCTGCTGCTCTGGCCCGATGCCCAGGCAGGTCACGGAACCGGGATCGATCTCGGTGCGGCCGGCGTCGGTGATCAGACAGTTGATCAGCCGCTGCTCGTCGGCAATGGCCTTGAACTCGAAAAGCTCCCGTTCGTCAGTCACTTTCAGTACGACGATCTTGCCGCCGCCGCTGTCCCACGCCGTGAAAACCGACGGGGCCTTCTTTTTGCAGGCCAGTGCGCAACCGACGGCTGCATGGGCCACCTGCGCGGCAGTCTTGCCCTTGGACATCTTCAGATCCTGGCGGACGAGCACGACCACTTTGTATTCGCTGTCGAGCGTGCCGCGGATCGGGAAGGACATGGGACTTCCATCACCTCGTGCCATATAAAAGCTGGCCCCGGCGGCCGTTATCGGCCGCCGACACCGTAAGAGAAGATAGATGACCCCTATAGGTTCATACCTGGACGAAAAGCCCCGCCAGGCGCTCGTATTGCTGTCCCAGTCGGTATGATGCCTGTATACTGAAATCGTGTTTTCGTCGTTTGGATAACCGAATCCGCAAATCAGGCTGCTCCCGACCGCAGATGAACGAAACCGCGGTATCGGTAATGCCGATAAAGCCGGTAAACCGGTTGATGATGCCGAACACCTCTTTGACCGTCGTACCGGCGAACTGCCGGCTTACCATGCTGCAGACGGTCAGCATCCAGGCGCCGTCGCTGATGTCATAGATAGCCGTGATACCGTCGGCGTACCGGCCGAACAATTTCTGGAACTTCCAGATGCCGGCCTGATCCGGCATGACCGGACAATCCTCACCGCCGTTCAACTACCAACCACTCTGGCGTCATCGATAAAGACCCTCAGGACTGCGGCGCCATCATATGTCTGAATCAGGACGCCAATGGACTGCTTCTTACCGACTGCACCCCAGATGGTCTGCATCACGACCCCTGTGACATACCTGTACAGATGTTCTCGACTGACAGGACACCCGGAGACAGATCGGCTTTTTCGCCGTTTTGCCGCCTCGCGGCAACGCATCCCGATTGTCGGAACAGCAGACCCCATAAAAGCCTGGACAGAACAAATCCCTCGGATCCCTGGTCCAATACAGCCAGATTAAAGCTCTGACCGCCCCTGCCCGTCGCTGCACGGCCGTTAGTTCCAGGATGCCCCTGCCGGCGGGCCGGACCGCCGACCTGCATCTATTAAATCCCGCTTTGCAGATACAGTCTGTCATGGCAATGATCAACATCGTTTACGCATACGCCGGCGAACCCCAGGCCCCGCCCGGTGGCGAGCTCCGCCACAAAAGCGTGCAGGCGATGAAGGACTATATCGAGAACCTGGTCTTCCAGATGCGGATGGGCGGCGTCTCGGTCAAGTTCCTGGCGCAAGAAAAGGCTGAGGGTCCCAACGATGTGACGATCAACGGCCGGCAGGTCAAAGACATCCTCGCGACAACCGAGATCAAACCCCTTGAGTACGAGGACACCGACAACCAACCCGTTTCCAAGGTCATCAAGTTCGACCGTGCTCCCACCGACTGGGACAGGCAGGTCATCGAGGACATCTCAGACACGCTCATGAAGAACGCCATCGCCAAGGTCTTCGCCGAAGAGGACGCCAACCGCATCCTCTGACACGAGCAGATAATCCTTTTATGAGGGGACCAATCTCCTCTCAATGTTCGAAATCCTCAGACGCGACGGCATGGCCCGGTTAGGCCGTTTTACCACGACCTCCGGCCGGACGGTCGAGACCCCGGCTCTCCTGCCCGTCATCAACCCCAAGATCAAGACAGTGACCCCGCGGGAGCTTTACGACGAGTTCGGCTTCGGCGCGATGATCACCAATTCTTACATCATCAAGAACACCCCCGCTCTGAAGGAACAGGCCCAGCGGGAAGGGCTCCACCAAATGCTGGACTACCCCGGCGTCATCATGACCGATTCCGGCACCTTCCAGAGCCATATGTACGGCACAGTCGAGGTCACCAATCAGGAGATGGTCGAGTTCCAGAAGTCCATCGGCACCGACATAGGCACCGTTCTGGATATCTTCACCGAGCCGTTCTGGTCGGAAGAGAAAACCAAATGGGCGGTGGATGAGACCCTGAAGCGGACACAGGAGGCCTGCGGCCTCAAAGGCGATATGATGATCAACGGTGTCGTCCAGGGTTCAGTCTACCCCGCATTGCGCGAAAACTGCGCCCGCCGCATGGCGGAGATGGATATCGACGTACAGCCGATCGGCGGGGTGGTGCCGCTGATGGAACAGTACCGCTACTCCGATCTGGTGGATGTGATTATGTCCGCCAAGAAAGGCCTGAACCCCAGCCGGCCGGTCCACCTCTTCGGTGCCGGCCACCCGATGATCCTGGCCTTCGCTACTCTCATGGGCTGCGACTTCTTCGATTCCGCCTCCTACGCCAAGTTCGCCAAGGACGGCCGTATGATGTTCATCGACGGGACGTTCAAGATCAGCGACATGCAGTCGCTGGACTGCGACTGCCCCGCCTGCCGCGGCATGACCCTTGCCGGCCTCCGCAAGATGGATCAGGAACAGCGGGTGAAACTCATCGCCCGCCACAACCTCTATCAGATCACCCACGAGCTCAAGCTCGTGAAGCGGTACCTGCAGGAGGGCCGGCTGTGGGAGCTCGCCGAACTCCGCTGCCGGGCTCACCCGGCGCTGCTGGACGCACTCCGCAAACTCCGCGACTACCAGGACTTTATGGAGCAGTACGACCCGCTCTCCCGGGACGGCGCTATCTTCTACACGGGCATCGAGTCCCGCGGCCGGCCGGTGTTCAGTCGGTACGCCGGCCGCATCATGACCCGCTATCAAGCTCCTACGCCGAAGGCGGCACTGTTCTACGACAGAGGCGGCAAGCCCTACAGCCGGGCCTTTGTCCAGGAGTTTGCCAATGCCCGCCGGGGCGGCTACACCCCGGTCGTGATCTCCCCGTTCGGCCCCGTCCCGGCGGAGCTTGACGAGGTCTATCCGATCGCTCAGTCGCTCTTCCCGACCATCGAGGACTCAGACACTATGAAGGAGTCCGAGGACCTGTCACTGGAGTTCCTGAAGGAAGCTTTCGGCGAGGTCGTAAACGGTGCCGAACTGCCGGATTTCAAGGACGGCGAACTGCCCAACTCCGACCTCCAGCGGGCCGAAGCCGTCAGCCGCTATCAGTTCGGCGAGGACGCAACCCGGGCGCTCTTCCGGGGAAGGATCGACCTGGTCGTAAGCCGCAAGACCGGTAAGATCCGCAATGTCATTTCCGACGGAGAACACGTACTCTCGATGCGGGCCGGTGACGGCCTGTACACCCTGCGGATGGAGGGTGCCCGGCGGATCATCGCCTCCGTGCCCGCACCTGCCATGCGGGTCGCGGTAATGGACGACGCCGTACCATTCGTCTCCCAGGGCCGCAACGTCTTCTGCCAGTTCGTGACCTCGGCGGATGGTTCACTCGTCCCCAAGGACGAGGTCGTCGTCGTCGACAAGAACGACCGGCCGCTGGCCACCGGGCAGATGCTGCTGGTGAAAGATGAGATCGCCGCGATGAAAAAAGGCATTGCGGTCAAGGTTCGGTCCGGCGCCGGCGAAGAGGCTGAATAAGTCCGGCTGTTACGGTAAACCATATGCTTGGCGGCCAGGAAATCCTGACCGCCGTCCCCGTCTGACGGCGGGTAAAAAGTAGTCGGTTGCTTTCGTCGTACAGTCCCGTCGTCCGCAACGGTATTGGCATTGCTGCCGCCGGCTCTGCCGGCATCGCTACGAGCGCCATAATCGCCAACGCAAGCACGGCTGCAGGTTTCACGTAGGATACACGGCACCCGCGAGCAACATCCTTCCGTACAATTTCAGAGACACCCTGCTGTTGCCGATGTCCCCCGCTCATAACTTAATAAGTTGTCCTGAATCCTGCGTAAGGACAATACAGAAAGAATCGATTATGAAACAACGATACAGAAAATTTCCTCATTATGATGATTTTCAGGAAATCCTGTTGGATGCATAAAAACAGACCCGCAGCCGCTGCAGATCGCCGTCTGGCCGGGATCCGGTTGAGTGCAACGGCTGCAGACTCGGCCTCTTCTTTCTGTTTGATGCTATCTAAAATAAAGACGGGTGGCCGAATCACTCCGGACGCTCTTCGGGCTCGATATAGGGCTCGGCTACCAGTCCGACAGCCTCTTCGGCCGTTTTGAGGCAGGCAAGCAGGTCGTCCGCCGTGTTGCGCAGCGTTCCGGCCCGTTCGGCCTGCAGGTGAAAAACGAGCTCCGCGCCCTGCCGCACGACCTGTACGTAGGACCCGTTCTCGGGTCCGACGGCAGCCAGGACCGCCTGGGCGGTCCGTTCGTCGGCGTAAGGGCAGCGGAGTTCCAGGGTCAGCACCGGGCTCACCGCTTCTGGTTCAGAATATACTTGCACATGGCCTTACCGACTTCCTTCGTCTTGAGCTTGCCGCCCAGGTCCGGAGTGGTCTGATTGGTGTCCAGCACGTGACGGACCGCCGCCCGCAGCATCTTGCCCTCTTCGGGAAAATCCTGATTGTCCAGGAGCATCTGGGCCGCGAGGACGGCCGCGATCGGGTTGGCCTTTCCCTGACCTGCGATATCGGGCGCGGACCCGTGGATCGGCTCGAACATACTGAGGCCGTGCGGATTGATATTCCCGCTGCCGCCCATGCCGAGGCCGCCCTGGAGCTGAGCGCCCAGATCGGTGAGGATGTCGCCGAACAGATTGGGCACCGCGACGGTGCCGAAGGTCTCCGGCCGGACGATCATGGCCATGGACATGGCGTCCACGAACATGAAATCCAGCTTCATGCCGTACTCGTCGGCCTTCTGCTGGAAGATCTCCCGCTGGAAGCCGTAGTTGTTAGTGATGACGTTGGCCTTGTCTACCAGGGTGACACGGTCCTCGCCCCGCTTCTGGGCGTACTGGAATGCATAATCCGCAAACCGGGTGATACCCTTGCGGGACAGCAGACCGACCTCATAGGCGAAGTCGTCGTCATCGCTGGCCCTGGCATTCAGGTGCAGGCCTATGTTGTACATGCCCCGCTGCACGCTGACGCTGCTGTCGTAGGAGCCGTCCGCGTTCTTCTTTTCGGAGAAGGACGGGCCGAACTTGCCGCCGGCACCCATGTAGAAGTCTTCGGTGTTCTCCCGCAGGATGTGGATGTCGAACGGGACCTCCCGTTTCAGCGGGACGAACGGGAACCACGAAGTGACCGGCCGCAGGTTGATGTACTCGTCGAATACCGCCCGCATCTTCAGCAGAATACCCTGCTCGAGGATGCCGGGTTTGATGCGCGGGTCGCCGATGGCGCCGAAGTAGATGGCGTCCTTCTTTTTCAGGTCGGCGATGTCCTGTTCGGTGAGCAGCTCGCCGGTGCGGAGATAGCGCTCCCCGCCGATGTCGAACATTTCGCCATCGAAATCGAACGACGAGATCTGGCTCACGGCCTCCAATACGTCGGTTCCGACCGCGATGACCTCTTTGCCGATGCCGTCCCCCGGGACGATTGCGAAGTGCTTCAGAATTTCCCCTCCTTGACTAAATTGACCAGTCCGCCGGCATCGACCAGTTCCTGAATGAACGGCGGATATTTCTCGAACGTCCACTGCCTGTCGGTCGTCAGGTCCTTGACGGTACCGGCCGCGGTGTCTACCTGCAGGCGGTCGCCCTCGGCCGCGTTGGTCTTGCACTCTACCAGCAGCAGCCCGATGTTCATCGAGTTGCGGTAGAATATCCGGGCAAAGGACTCGGCCACGATGACCGAGAACCCGGCTTCCATCAGCGACCGCGGCGCGTGCTCCCGGGAGGAGCCGCAGCCGAAGTTGCGTCCGGCGACCAGAACGTCGCCCTTCTTCACCTGCTGTCCGAAGCCCGGCCGTACCTTTTCGAATATGAAGTCGTTCAGGTGGTCCAGATTGGTGGACACCAGGCGTTCGGCAGGGATGATCTGGTCGGTGTCGACGTTGTCGCCGAACCGCCATACCTTGCCTTCGATCTGCTTGCCAGTCATCACTGTCCCTCCAGTTGGTCCGGGGTGACGATGCGGCCTGCGATGGCCGAAGCGGCCACCGTCTCGGGATTCGCCAGATACACCTCGGAGTCCTTGTCGCCCATGCGGCCGATGAAGTTGCGGTTGGTGCTCGACACCGCCCGCTCGCCCTTTGCCAGGATTCCCATGTAACCGCCCAGGCAGGCCCCGCAGGTCGGGCCGGAAATGAAGGCTCCGCAGTCCAGGAAGATCTGCATCAGGCCTTCATCCAGCATCTGCCGGTACACCCGCTGGGAGGCGGGAACGACCAGGAAGCGGACGTTCGGGGCGACCTTGCGGCCCTTGACGACCTTTGCCGCAGCCCGCATATCCTCTATGCGCCCGTTGGTGCAGGAGCCCAGGTATGCCTGGTCGATGACGACGTTGGTGTCCTTCACCTTGTGCCCGTTGCTGGGCAGGTGCGGGAAGGCGACCATGGGCTCGATCTGCCCCAGGTCGTAGGTCAGTGTCCGGCAGTAGTGGGCGTCGGGGTCCGCCGCCACCGGGGTGTAGGTGCCTCTGACCTTATCCTTGATGTAGGCCTCGGTCAGCGCATCGCACGGGAAGATGCCGGCTTTGCCGCCGGCCTCGATCGCCATGTTGGAGACACACAGCCGGTCGGCGACGGTCATGTTGGCCACGCCGGGGCCGTGGAACTCGAAGGCCTTGTAGTTGGCCCCGTCCACACCGATGTCGGTGATGATCTGAATGATCAGGTCCTTGCCGTCCACGTGCGGGCGGAATTTACCGGTCAGCTCGACCTTGATCGACTCCGGCACTTTGAACCACAGTTTGCCGGTGGCGAAGACCACGGCAGCCTCGGTGGAACCGATGCCGGTGGACAGCGCGTTCACCGCGCCGTAGGTGCAGGTATGGGAGTCCGCGCCGACGATCAGCCGGCCGGGGGCCGCAAAGCCCTCCTCGACCATCAGCTGGTGGCAGACGCCGCCCCGGCCCACTTCGTAGTAGTTCTTAACCTGGTGTTCATTGGCAAAGTCCCGCATCTCTTTGGCCTGGACGGCCGAGGCGATGTCCTTGTTGGGGACGTAATGGTCCGGAATCAGGACCATCCGGTCCTTATACATCTTGGAGGACCCGATCTTCGCGTACTCGCGGAAGGCTATCGGCCCGGTAACGTCGTTGACCATTACGTAATCCACGTCGGCCACGACGATCTGACCGGTCTTGGCATCGGTACCCGATTTGGCGGACAGAATCTTTTCTGCGATTGTTTTTCCCATTTAACATTCCTTCTTTCTGATTGCGACCCGGGAAAAGTCCCGGTTGATAGCGGCCATGGTGGCCTCGACGGACGTCTCGACGATGTCCGGTCCGACGGCCCGTCCGAAGGACAGGGCCTCGTCGTTCTGCACATTCTTCAGGGTAACGGCCACCTCGCACATGGCGTCGCTGCCGCCGGTAATGGCGGACAGACGGTACTCTTCCATGGTAATGTTCTGGTTGACCGCCTTACGGATGGCGTTGACCGCCGCATTTACGGGGCCTACGCCGATCTCGGCGACCTTGATCTTGGACCCGTCGGGCTTGGTAATGCCGACGGTGGCGGTCGCTGTGGTCGACCGACCGGTGACGACGGTCAGCTCGTTCAGGGCCACCGTCCTGTTCCCGGCCTGCTTCTTCCACATTATGTTCTCGGCCAGCGCCACCAGTTCGGGGTCCGAGATCTCCTTGCCGGTGATGGACAGCTGTTTGACGGTCTCCATCAGCTCCGGCATGTGCTCGGCCGGGAACTTGACGCCCAGTTCCTCCAGTTTGCCCTCGACAGAGTGCGAGCCAGACAGCTTGCCGATAACGATGTGCCGCTTGGCGCCTATGACCTCGGGCAGAAAGGGCTCATAGGTCGCGGTATTGTTCATGATGCCGTGAACGTGGATGCCCGACTCGTGGGCGAAGGCGTTCCGGCCGACGACGGGCTTGTTGGCCGCCATGCCGAAGCCGGTGACCCGCCGAACGATGTCCGAGGTCTCCGCGATCTTGCTCAGGTCGACGGTCTGCACACCGTAATTGGCGAACAGGTTGACCGCCACCTCTTCCAGCGCGGCGTTGCCGGTACGCTCTCCGATACCGTTCATGCAGACATGGCAGATGCTGGCGCCGTTCTCGACGGCGGCCAGGGTGTTGGCGACGGCCAGGCCCATGTCGTTATGGCAGTGGACCGAGATCGGCACCTTCAGGACCTTGCGCAGTTCAGCGATCATATGCCCCATCGCCCGGGGAATAATGACCCCGACAGTGTCAGGGATGTTGACGGAATCTACGCCGGCGTCCTGGACGGCCAGCAGGACCTCCTTCATGAAGTCCATATTGGAGCGGGTCGCATCCTCACAGGAGAACTGGACCTCTACACCGCGGCTTTTGGCGTACTCGACAGCGGCGACGGCCTTTTCTTTGACCTGCTCCGGGGTCATCTTCAGTTTGTACTTCATATGCAGGTCGGAGGTGGCGATGAACGTGTGGATATAGTCCACGCCGCTGTCCACAGCCTTGTCGATGTCGGCCGGCATGGCCCGGGCCAGGCTGCATACTTTGGCGTTCAGCTTCATGCCCGCCAGCTGCTTTAGGATGCTCTGCTCGATGTCGCTGGAAGCGGCAAACCCGGCCTCGATGATGTCGACGCCCAGGCTGTCCAGGGCCTGGGCGATCCGGATCTTGTCGTCCGGGCTCAGAGCGATGCCCGGGGCCTGCTCGCCGTCCCGCAGCGTGGTGTCGAAGATTTTAATGTCTTTGATGGGAGCCACACCGGAGAGCGCAAGCTGGTTGTAGGGGCTGATCGCGAACATCTCTTCCAACTTTTTAGCGCTTTCACTGGTTTGCTGAGTTTTCATAAAACCACCAAACCGTCCTTGCGTCCGCTAGACTTATCCGATAAGTAGGAGTCTGAGGTGGGCGCTGAAGATCATGGTAATCCTCTGAACGGTGAAAAACGAATTCGGGCCATGTTATATAAATATTATCAGACCTGCGCGGGTGCACCTGATAAGCACGGAGACAGGGTCACCACACAGTCGGCCCAAACCGCCGGCAGCACGATCCGGCCGCAGGCGTCAGCCGTGTATATCTGGCCATTCACGTTAAGATCGGCTCCTGGAACCAGCAAGCCGTCCGCGGTCAGGACGGTCAGCACCGCAATGGACCCCGCCACCACGGCGGACGGCCCTTCGACCAGATATGAGCCGCAGGCCGGCAGCACGATCCGGTACTGCCCGGCGGTAACCGGGCCGGGGGCCGACAGCGGGGTCTCGGTGACGATGACGCCCGAAAAAGACGCATCCACCACATAGCTGCCGTCGTCTTGACCGACCGCACCCAGGACCGCAACCGCGGCCGGCGCCCAGAAGACATCGCCCTCCGCCATCAATCCGGTCCGCGCATAAGTCGGACTGCCAGTCAGCAGTGCCTGCCCGGGATCGCAGAAGACTTCAAAGGCCTCTTTCAATTCCACCCGGGCAGCCGCCTCCAGCCGTACGGCGGTCTGCGCCCCGAGCGGCGGCCGGCTGACCCCGATCGGCCCGCTGTCGGCAACCAGCAGCGTACCGGGCGGCAGAAGGTTCGGCGGAAGCAGCAGCGTACCGGTGAACGGCTCTGCGAACGCCAATTCGGTGAGCCGCGGGCCGGCTGCCTGACACCAGATTGCATGCAAACCGCCGGCGGACGGCCCCTCGGGCCGAAGCGTGAACATGCATTCTCCGAGCCGGAACTCGTACTCGGCCGCCGCGCACTCCATCAGAGCTGGGTCCAATTCAACCGATCCTGCGGCAGAGGAGATCAGCGAGACCTTGAGGACCGCAGCCGTCGGCATCTCGGCCGGCGCGGCCACGGAAAGAACACCGTTGCCGTTTGTAGACGGCAGCACTGTCTATATCGGATCGAGGCTGTGGGCATTGCGCGGGACCGGATCGCCCGGACCCAGTACGGCACAGTCGGTCGCCCAGCCGCAGAACAGCCCGGCTCCGGTCTTGGTACAGTAATACTCCGGCGCCGGTACACCGACCTCCAGATATTCCCGTTCCGCATCGGCGGAACGAAGTTCGGCGGTCTCGGTCAGCAAGACTGCCGCGGCATCGACGGCGGTCAGACCGACGGCAACAGCCAGTACGGTCAGAATAAGTAGATAGTTGCGACCCGCGCTCATTCGCTCATCTCGGCGCCCGCGACCGTTACGTTCCCCTCCCTCCGAGTGCACAAACGGGCGTTAAGTAACTTAAGTCGCGTGTTATAAAGCTACTTACTGAAAGACCGTTACGGGTTCCGCCGGCAGGAACCCGCAATCGGCAGGAAAAAACCGGACGGGCGGATCCGCCCGGCATTCACTCTTTCTTCGGTTGCTCAGCGGCAGGTGCGGGCGTTTCTTTGGCAGCCGAGGTCTCGGTTTGTTCGGCCGGCGCAGCGACCGGCTGTTCGGCAACAGGGGCGACCGGAGTCTCAGCAGGCACAGCGGCGGCCGAGGGTTCTTTCGGAGTCGGAACCTCTGCCGGAGCAGGGGCGGGAGTTTCTTTCTTGACCTTGTTGAAGAACGAGAAACGGCCCTTCCGCTGAGCGCGCTCGGCGTCGTCCTGCGCGTCGATTTCCTTAACAAGCTCGACCCGCTGCTCGTGGAGCGCGGCCTTCTTCTTGTCGTTCTCCTCTTTGAGCTTGGCCCGAGCGGCGGCCTGCTCTTCTTTTGGCAATTTCTTGATCTCTTCCTGGCGTTGTTTGATTGCTTTCTTCAGCGCGTACTTCTCGTTCTTGAGCTTCTCTTTCCGGGAGTCTAGGTCGTTCTTCTTCGACCGGGCGATCTTCTCATGCCGGACTGCGGCCTTGGGCTCGTATTTGACGTCCTTTTTCGTGGTTGTTTCTTTTTTCGCAGACATCGTGGGTCTCCTGAGCCGACGGCTCGATTTTGAACAGAGGAATACACGCACGGCTTATACGGTTCACGGTCCGACGGGCCGGACAAGACCATTGAAGCGTGATGAAAAGAGAACGGTCGGACCCGCAGGCCCGGCCAGAAAAAAGGATTACTCGTACTTCCAGAGCCCGTGCTTGTTGCACAGAGCCAAGGAGACGACGGTCTTGGCCTGGGTCGGGAAAAAGGCCTCAGGCTTGTCGCCGGGCTTCAGATATTTCCGCATCAGGATGCCGTCAGCACAGATCTGGATGTAAACGATGTAATGATTGGGCTCCATGGGGTGAGGTGTGTTTTTGCCGACCTTGACCAGGACACCGCCGTCCTGCCGCTCGAGATACGGCACGTGTTTCTGCGTTTCAGGGTCATCGGTCTTGATCTCCAGCTGCTGTGTCTTCTCATTGCAGCAGACCGGGGTGCAACCGCAGGGTGCATAGACCTTCTCATAGATATTCCCGCATTTGGAACATTGATAGACGTCTTTAACGTTCGTCATTGCATCACCGTTTTTATGTATCGTCTTAACGGTATATAAACAGGGACCTGTCGGCCGCGGACTGTTTCGGAGGCCGGACAGTCTTTCGGCCGGCAGGCCAAAGTTTTGACAATACACCTTACATGACTTTATCTGAGGCAGATTTGATTTTGTCATAAAGGGAATAATGTCAATAAAAGTGACGTGATATCTGGCTGACTATAAATAACCGTCCCGTCAATCTCTTTTCACTCCCATAGGGAGAAAGTGATGACAATATGACTGACAATGCTCAAATTGTAAAATGGACAGCGGGGATCTCGCTGCTCTGTGCCTTCATCGTTATTCTCGCCACCTGGGGCACTTGGGGCTCCGTGGACGCGAACGTACTCGGCACGACCAACTATAACGGACTGCAGTTCGTGAGCGATAATTTCTGGAAGGACATCGGCGGCTCGCAGCGGTATGCAGGCGAGATCGGACTGATCCTCGGAATCGTCACTTTGATTCTGGCAGCTGTATCTCTCTACCGGCCGGCCTCATCCAGATGGACCGGCGCTATCGACGCGTTCCTGATGCTCATCGTCTTCATCTACGGTTGCTACTTCGCCGCCTGGAACCCCAGCCTCAGCGCGCTCAGCAGTTTCAGCGTCGGCTACGGTGCCTACCTGTCCGTGGTCATGGCCTTTATCGCCCTGTGCACCTCGATCGCCCAAAGCTATTACGGGCCGAAGGCCTGAAACTTTTTCGGCCGTCCGACCTCCGGTTGGACGGCCTCTTTTTTTACCCTACACCTTATAAATACACCGGTCATCTGCTTCTTCCGATATCGATGGTTCAGAAAAGCGTCATCTTCGGCGGAATCGCCTTGTTAGGCGGCTTGGTCATGATCGGGGCGGTCTTTCTGCCGTGGGCTGTGGTCGGCGACGGCAGCGTTCTCACCGACTACTCCGGGCTGCAGCTGTACACCGACGGCCGTTTCGCAGATGAACCGCAGCGGGTCCTGGGTCTTGTGGCCGCCGCTTTCGGTACGCTGATCATCATCGGCGAGACCGTTTCTTTGATGAGCCCCCGGAAGGCCGTGTTCAAAACAGCCGGAGCGGTCGTCATCTTTGCGCTCATTGGCGCCATCGCCGTCGCGGTCTTCCAGCTTTGGGACCTGCCGGCAGCCAGCGGCGGACGGCTGCTGTACGGTGCGCCCGTCGCCGTGGTCGGCGCAGTCATCGCCCTGCTCGCGGCCATGAACCAGCTGAAACTGTCAATCTCGGAACAGTGAACCTTCGGTCCGCTGCGGCCGACAGACAAGCATTCGTATAAATATGACAGGGCGGATTGACCGTTACAGCTTATCTGGTGTTATCTTGATCGCCATTGACACAAGTAAACTGATGAACTTCATCGCGCTCGCGTGCTCTGCGGTGCTCATCTACACTCTGTTCTGTACCTGGCTCGGTGAGAACTTTTCAGGTCTTGCCTTACTGCAGGACGAGGGCCTGTCCGCCTACCTCGCTCTGTACGGCGTCAGCACCTGGCAGACCTACCTGCCGATGGGCGTATGCGTTGTCGGCATCATCACCTTCGTCCTCGGAGCCGTCCGGATGCTCCGGCCGACCGACTTTCTGTCCCAGCTCTTCGTATTGATCACGCTGGCACTGGGTGCCGTTTCGACGATCCTGGCCGTGCTCTTTATCGAGTGGAACATCAACGGTTATGACATCGGCCTGTACGTGTCCGGCGGAGCGTGGATCGCCGCGACTTTCGGTCTGCTTCTGACTGTCGTAGATCTGTTCGAATTGTTCGCACCGCTGATCAACGAACGGCATCCGCCCGTGGTCGAGACCGAACTGGTCGCTCATCCGACAGCAAAAAAACCTTCCGAGGCCGTTATCACGCCGGCCGATCAGCGGGCCGCCAAGGAACGTCAGCATAACAGGGACAGCGATCTGCCCCGAAAATATCAGTAAGCGCGGGCGACAACATGAGAATCCCTGTTATTTACAGCAAAATCGCCAAAGGAAAGTTCTATGCCGGCCGGCCGGTCCTGTATAATAAATCGGCCGGGCTCCGGGACATGGTCCCGTTCAGTAAAATGGAAGTCCTGAAACCTCAGGCAGAACGGGCTGTCGACCTGGTAGTCGATGTCGCCAGCATCAATCAGAACCGCTTTAACAGTGTGTTCGTGGAAAAGATCAAGATTCCCGGTAACGACGTCTGGCTGATGGAAGCCATCCGCACCACTTCCGACGTCCTTGATGCTTTCATGGGCAGCATCAGCAAACTGCTGATCCCCTGCCAGACCATCCGCAGCTGGACGGTCCTCAGCGAAGCTTTTTCGCTGTCGGAAGACTGCATCCCCACCATTGTCTGCCACTGCGGACAGGCGTACGTGCTCGGCGGCAGGTTTGATGTCGACCGCATCGTCGAGAAACTGCTCGATATAGGCTACCATCAGCTGGCTGTGCTGGACCTTGACGCCGCTCTGCCTGTTGAGACCTGGAAGCACTTGGCCGATATGCACCTCGGCATCATTCCATACAACCACAGCGAGGAACTGGATAAGTTCGGCTTCTTAGACTATGCCGTCGACCCGAAGGGGTTCACTCCGATAGAGGACGAACATCCCGATTGTCCGAAAGCGGATAGAGACCTCTGACAAAATCCCCGGCGGCCGCTTCGACGGCCGTCAGTTCTTTTTCATCGGTGCCTGCGACCTCGAGCGCCCCGCACCATTTCATGCCGACGGTGATTCCGCACGCCTTCAGGATCGTTTCGGTCTCCCGGAAGTCCGGAGCCGCCCGGCCGCCGCTGAGCAGCGCCGCCTGATAACGCGGATGGGGAAAAGAACCGTACCAGTATGGATTGAGCCGGTCGATCACCGTCTTGAGCAGCGATGACGGGCCGCTGAAATGGATCGGTGTGGCACAGATCAGCAAGTCCGCCTGGCGAAACAGCCTGTTGATGACCGCCATGTCATCGTGAATGACACATCCGCAGCCGTCCCGGCAGTGCCGACAGCCGGTGCAGTGGGCGATGTCCAGTTCCGCCGGCCAGACGAGATCGGCCGGGACCCCGACTGCCGCCAGTCCAGCGACGGCCCCGCGGCAGAGCGCCGCCGTGAACCCGTCCGGATTGCCGCTGCCGCAGATGATGAGCGCCCTCATATTTTCACGGTCATTCATTGGTTGGATTGCTTTTATATGTTCTCAGAGTATACTGCGGCAGGATGGAGAACACGGCGGCGCCCTTTACCAAGGCTAAATCGATGAACTTTCCGCGGAGCGTGGTCATCGGGCACGGCGTACTGGAGCAGACGGCAGAGATCTGCCGCGACCTGCTCTTTGGTCCGCACGGGCTGATCATCACCGGCGAACACACTTACCAGGCGGCCGGCAAACACGTAGAGGACCTGATGGCCCCGTATTACCAGATGAAGACCGCTTTCATCACCAACTGCGACCGCGAGAACGTCCGTAAGGGTATCGACGCCGCCAGCGACTGTCAGGCCGATTTCATTCTCGCCGTCGGCGGCGGCAGCAAGATCGACACAACGAAGCTGGTTGCCAAGGAGATCGGCATTCCCTTCGTCAGTATCCCTACCTCGATCGCCCACGACGGCATCTCTTCGGACCGGGCATCTCTGAAGAACGACACCGGCGGCCCGCTTACGATTCAGGCCCTGCCGCCCACCGCAATCGTCGCCGACACCACAGTGCTCGTGAAGGCGCCCTACCGCTATCTGGCGTCGGGCTGCGCCGACGTGATCTCCAACCTGACGGCGCTCAAAGACTGGGATTTCGCCCGGCGGATCCGGGACGAGGAGTTCAGCACCTCGGCATACAACCTTTCCATGTTCGCGGCCCAGAGCATTGTCTCGAACGCGAACCTCATCAAACCCGGACTGGAGGAGAGCATATGGCTGGTTCTCAAGCCGATCATCGCTTCCGGCGTCTCCATGTGCATCGCCGGCAGTTCCCGCCCCACCAGCGGTTCAGAGCACATGTTCTCCCACGCCCTCGACACCCTGCATCCCGGTAAGGCCATGCACGGAGAGCAGTGCGGTGTGGGATCCATAATGATGACGTATCTCCACGGAAAGGACTGGAT
>DAEQ01000004.1:46753-47358 GCA_002495325.1 Methanomassiliicoccaceae archaeon UBA593 | reverse complement strand
ACATGTTCTCCCACGCCCTCGACCTGCTCCATCCGGGCAAGGCCCTGCACGGAGAGCAGTGCGGCGTGGGCTGCATCATGATGATGATGCTTCACGGCGGCGACTGGAAACAGATCCGTGACGCCTTGAAAAGCATCGGCGCCCCCACAACCGCGACCGAGCTTGGCCTGAGCGCGGATGACGTCATTGACGCGCTGGTAGAAGCGAACAAGGTCCGCAAGGAGCGGTTCACCATCCTCGGCGACAACGGACTGACCCGTAATGCCGCCACCAACCTCGCCCGGGCCACGGGTGTCATCTGAAGGTGAAAACACGGTACTGATCACATTGCTAAGCGAATCGCAGGCCCAGGTAGGCAAAGAGTTCGTCTTCCTCGGCCCGCAGCTTGAGTGCAAAGAATGCCGGCTAAAGGGCATCTGCTTCAATCTCGAGAAGGGCGCGTCCTACCGGGTCGTCGCCGTCCGGAACCAGAAGCACCCCTGCGAGCTGAACGAGGGAGAGGTCCACGTCGTCGAGGTCGAACGTATCACCCGGCCGGCAGCTGTGGAGAAAAAGTACGCCGTCGAAGGCTCGAAAATCTCCTTCCAGCCGGCTGACTGCGGACA
>DAEQ01000004.1:44666-46620 GCA_002495325.1 Methanomassiliicoccaceae archaeon UBA593 | reverse complement strand
GCCGGCTGACTGCGGACAGATCGGTTGCCCGAACTACCGCCGCTGCAATCCCGTCGGAATGGATGCCGGCGCCAAGGTCGAGATCAAGACGGTCGGTGCCAAGGCCGAGTGTCCGCTCGGCCAGAGCCGGGTGCTTGTCGATCTGCTCTGAACACCGGCCGGTCTGAATTTTTCAAAAAATAATAAGTTTCCCGGCCATGGCCGGGAAAAGGATTTTCAGAACTTCTCGCCGGTGATCCGCTCGTACATGTCCACGTAGAGCTGGCTGACCTTGTCGATGACTTCCTGGGGCAGTGCGGGTATCGGCGGTTCGGCCTCGCCCTTTTCCCGGGCGGCCATCAGCTTGGCGTGGTAGCCGGTCTCCCGGTAATACTGCCTCACCATCTCCTTGGACAGCTCAACGGTGTTGCCCTTGGCGTACTCGGCGGCGTCCCACCAGCGATCCTCGTCCAGGGTACCGAAGGTGTCGACGACCATCAGCCGGCGCTCCTTGTCATAACCGTACTCCTTTTTGCCGTCGCAGTGGATCAGTCCGCGCTTGGCGGCCTCGACGGCGATAAGGTCGTCGATCTTCAGAGTTGTGTCGACAATCTCCTGGTACTCGGCGTCTGTCAGTCCGGCGATCTTCTTGGCCTCTGCAGTGGTCAGGTTGCGGTCGGTCTCCTCAAGCTTGGTGGTCGCCTCAACAAACGGCCGCGGGAGCTTTTCACCGTAACGGACCTGGTAGTCTTTCGGGAACCCGAGCTGCTCGGCGGTGACCTTCCCGGCCTTGACCCGGTCCATCAGGGAACCGGCGGCGTAGTGACGGCAGATGATCTCCAGCGGGATCAGATAGTTGGTGGTCCGGCCGTTGATCTTGCTGTAGTCGCGGATGACGTTCACCCGACGGACGTCCATGCGGTCCTTGGCGGGCTCGGACAGATAATGGTTCCGAATGCCGTTCTCGGACAGAATGTTGAACCAGTACTTTGCGGTCCGGCAGAGCGATTCGCCCTTGTGCGGGACCTTAGAGGGAATGATCTTGTCAAAAACCGAGATGTTGTCGGTGTATGCGAACTCAAGAATATCGTTGTCGACGGCGTAGACCTCTTTAACCTTCCCGGTCATGATCTTCTGCATGAACGCTTGATACTTTGTCACTTATTTATAGTCAAAGCCGGCCACAAGCACAACAGTAAGGATCGGACGTGACAGGTACGGTCTCGGCGGTGCCGGCGGCGATATCAAGCACCAACAGCCGGCCGATCAGTGGTTGACCGGTCCCGGTCAGCAGCATCAGGACCTGGGCGGCCTCAAGGGCACCGATGGCACTGACCGCCGCTCCTATGGTCGGCACGACCGCCGGGTCCTTGACCGCCCGAAAAAGGCACTCCAGGCAGGGCGTCCGGCCCGGCACGATGACTGTAACCTGCCCCTGCCACCCGGCAACCCCGGCGTGGACCAGGGTCCGGCGGGTGTTAAGCACGTAGCGGTTGAGCATCCGGCGGGCGGCAATGGTGTCAAGGCAGTCCACCAGGATGCCGCACTGCTCCAGGGCCGCCGGCACATGGTCTGCGGTCAGTTCCTCGGGGCACGCCGTAACTTTAGTGACGGGGCTGAGAGAGCCGGCCCACTCAGCGAGCAGCACGGCCTTGTTGCCCCGAACCCCCTCCCGGAAAACGAACTGCCGGTTGAGATTGCTGAGCTCGGGCTCACTGCCGTCGACCAGCACCAGTTTTCCCACACCGGCGGCGGCCAAAGCGGTCACGACGTTGGTACCCAAACCGCCGCAGCCGATGATCCCGACCGCAGCCTGCCGCAGTTTCTCCTGGCCGGCCGCACCGATCAAAGGCAACTGCCGGTCGTAACGGGTGCTCATGCCGAGCTCCGGATGAAAGACGTCAGGAAAGTCAGGGCCGTCGCGACAGTCTGCTCCCGGACCGCCGCCCGGTCACCGGTGAAATGACAGGCCCGG
>DAEQ01000004.1:19569-44461 GCA_002495325.1 Methanomassiliicoccaceae archaeon UBA593 | reverse complement strand
CAGGCAATGAAGACCAACCCTACCGGCTTCCCCGGGGTTGCGCCGCCGGGCCCGGCAATACCGGTGACGGCCAAGGCATAATCGGCCCGGTACAGCCGCCGGGCGCCGGCGGCCATTAGCCGGGCCGTCTGGGCGCTGACCGCCCCGTACTGTATCAGGATGCCGAGCGGCACCCCGAGCAGGTCCTCCTTGGCGCTGTTGGCGTACGTCACGGCACTGCCCAGAAAGAACTCCGAAGCACCCGGCCGCGCTGTGATCGACGCCCCAATGAGCCCGCCGGTACAGGACTCGGCCGCCGCCACCGTAAAATGCCGTTCTGCGGCCAGGGCTGCCAGGGCCGCCGCCGCTTCCGCTCCTGTTCCGTTCATGAAAAGGATCACTTCTTGTCGGTATATCGGCCTTACGGCCTCAGACGGCCGAATCCCGTTGGGAAATCTCCCGGACCCGGCCGACCCCATCGATACTGTCGATGACCTCTACGACCGCCGGCGGAACCAGCGATTCCCAGTCCGTACCGTGGACCATCCGCCGGCGCACCTCGGTACCGGAGTAGATCGCCCGGTCATACATGGGAGATGCCCGTACCTCGTAACCGGCCTCTACGAACAGCCGTCTGGTGAATGGGTTGTTGGAATAGACCACCGAAAAAGGCGGGCACATAGAGACCACGTGGGACACCCACACCGAGTAACGGTTCAGATCTTCTATCGGCACGATGCTGTAGTTGTCAACCTCGGCATCGTGCAACGCCTCGTCGATCATGCAGTACCGCTCACCCGCAGTGAACGGGTTTTCCGGCTCATGAGAGTACTGGGCACTGCCGATGCCGACCGTCAAGTGGTCCGATTCGGCAGCACACTTGCGGATGACGTCCATGTGTCCCTTATGCAACGGCTGGAAACGGCCGATAACCAGAGAGTAATGGCTGTAATCACGGGCCATATGAGTCCCCCCATAGACTCCCGGTTATAAAAGAACCCCCGCGGGGAAATTCCCCGCGGCAGGAAAACGGTTTTAAGACGAGACGGTCGGATTGCCCTGAGGCGTCGGGATCGCCGTCGGGTCCGGTTCGGTCTCGACGGTCGGCTCGGCCGCGGGTGCGGCGGGCTCCGAAGGTTGCTCCTCGGCGGCCAGTTCCTCCGGGGTGTACTCGTACTCCCGCGGCGGGACCAGCTTCCTGATCGTGGATTTCCCGTCCGCGGTCAGCGGCAGGAGCCGCTCCAGGTATTCGGTCTTCTTCGGGCAGTCCGCGAAGGCATACTCGATGACGTCCCGGAAGTTCCTGACAGTGTAGATGTCCATTGTCTCGTAGAACTTGTTCCGGATCATGACGTCCTTGCCGTTCTCAGAGGGAATCAGCGCAACGCGGATACCGGCCATCGCAGCTGCCTCCAGCTTGGCAGTGACTGCACCGACGGGCAGCACCTGCCCGCGGACGTTCAGGCTGCCGGTCATGGCCAGGTCCTGGCGGATCGGGATGTTCTCCAGCGCCGACAGGATAACGGTCGCCATAGTGATGGATGCGGAGTCTCCCTCCACACCGTCATAGGTGCCGATATACTGCAGGTGGATATCCACTTCGGACAGCTTCTTGTCGGAGAACTTCTTGATGACCGCGCTGATATTGGCAACGGCCTCCTTGGCGATCTCGCCGAGTTTGCCGGTCGCGATCAGCTTGCCGCCCTCCTTGGTCTGCGCCGGTGTGACCTCGGCGACGATCGGAAGCATGATGCCCGAGTACTCTGCCATGCCGTTGCCGGAGTCCAGTGCGGCCAGGCCGTTGACCTGGCCGACCTTGGTGCCGATGACGTTGAACAGCTGGTAGGCCTTGCTGTTCTCGATCATCCGGTCCGCGATCTGCTGTTCGAGGCTCCGCGCATTCTGGCGGGCGTTCAGCACGTCGTTGCGGGTAACGACCGCCGCCCCGCGTTCGATCGCGAGATCGCCGGCGACCCGGACAAGTCCGCCCAGTTCCCGAAGCCGCAGGGTCAGCTTGCCCTTGCGGCCGGCCCGGCGCTGGGCCTCCTTGATGACCTCTCCGACCGCATAGCGGTCGAAATGCGGGATCTTCTCGTCCTTCCGGACCTCCTGCGCCACGAAGCGCGTGAGGTCCATCCGGTGCTTGTCGGTGTCCGGCATGTTACTGCGCATGTAGATCTCGTACCCGTATCCTCTGATCCGGGAGCGGAGCGCAGGATGCATGCCCTTGATCGCATCGAGGTTGCCGGCGCAGACAAGGACGAAATCGCAGGGCACCGGCTCGGACTTGACTAGAGCGCCGGAGGAGCGTTCGGACTGGCCGGTGATCGCCATCTTCTTCTCCTGCATGGCGGTGAGAATCGCCTGCTGCGACTCCTGACGGAGCGTGTTGATCTCGTCGATGAACAGGACGCCCTTGTTGGCCCGGTGGATGTCCCCGGCCTCCAGCCGCTCATGGGCAGGGGTCTCGAGACCGCCGGACTGGTACGGATCGTGCCGCACATCGCCGAGGAGCGCGCCGGAGTGGGTGCCGGTGGCGTCGACAAACGGAGGCATGTCGGTCGGGTCGTGACCGACCAGCAGCTTGGGCACGTTGGGGTTGTTCACCTGCGGCATCATCGGGTTGCGGGAGAACATCAGGATGATCATGACCGCGAACAGCGAGATCATCAGGATGTAGTAGTTCTGCCAGAAGATGGTCGCGAACAGGCCGAGCAGCACGATGGCCGCACAGGCATACAGATAGGACGAGCTCTTCTGGTTGCGGGCGGCGGCGGCCTGGGCCTTCATCTGGGCCACGACCTGCTTGCCCTTGCCGGCCGGGAAGACCCGGACCCGGGGCTCGTTGTTGTCCTCGGGGTTGTTATAGGCCACGATGTCCTGCAACTCCTCCTTGGGGAGGTAGTCGGTCATGGCATTGGCCAGCATCGATTTGCCGGTACCGGGCTCGCCGATGAGCATCATGTGCCGCTTCTGGGCGGCGGCATCTTTCATGATCTCAACGGCCGTGTCCTGTCCGATGACCCGTTCGGACATTTTGGCCGGAACCTCGATGTCGTTGGTGGTCTTGAAGTCCTTCTTCTCGATCCACTCTTCCACGGGCACGTCGATCAGGACGGGGTCGTCCTTATCATTCTCCTCCACTTTTTCTCACCTCTTGATTTTCTTCCTTAGTTTGCCCTTGTATAATAGTTTTTCCAAGCGATACGTTATTACTGTCATACATTAACTCAGGTCTTCTGCTGCTTCCGGCCCATCGAATAGAGCACCCCGCCGAGCAGCAGGGCGATGATGACCACAATGACCCAGGGCATGTAGGCCATGAACACCGAGACCGAATCGTCGGTGTCCTCGTAGGCCGTGCTGCTGGTATCGGGAAGCAGGAACGCATAGTTGTCCGCCACTTCGGCGTAGTAGGGGTACCACGGAGAGTGGGACTGAGCGAACGTAATGCCGTCGGTCTCGGTGGCTGTACCTACCCCCAGATAGGCGGTCGAGTCGCCGGCGGTATTATTCCAGGTGGTGTCGACCGCATAGACATCGCAGGGTTCTCCGTTGCAGGTGCCGTTACCGCCGGCAATCTCTACCAGGTTCCAAGCATGCAGTTGGCTGCCGCCGTCTAACGAGGTCAGGTTCGCGTTGCCGAAGACGACCTTGCAGTTGATGCCGTACTGGTCGCAGAGCAGTTTGAACGCCATCGCAAAGCCCTCGCAGACGATGTAATGGACGCCGTCAGTCTCGCTTACGAAGGCGCCATAGACCGAACTGCGGTAGTTGTTGGTCATGTCGGTATCGTAGGCGATGGTGCTGCTGCAGAGGTAGCTGTTGATGCTCTGGACCAGGGACCATCCGGAACCGTCGATCGTCGTAATCTCGCCGACGGCATCGTGGACGGCCTGGACCATGGCGGCCAGATTGTCGCCTGTAGTTCCGTAGGCGGTAGAAACACGGATCGAGACCGTGCAATCGGAATACACATAGGAACTGTCGACCGTCGAATAGTCGCCGAGCGTTACCGTGACAGCGTCGGAGGCACTGTCGTAGCTCCAGGTCCAGAAGGCATAGGGGTCGTCAAGCTTGGTCGCCTGCCAGGCATCGTCGGCATACCGGGTAAGGATCTCGGTCACGGTGGCCTGTTCATCGCTCGAGGGCGCTGTGCTTACGTCCTCGGTCTCGACCCCGACCGGACAGGGCAGGTCCACCATGACGGTTAAAGTATAGTTCTTCAGGTCGGAAGCGCTGAGGCTCTCCATCGCGTCGTACATCGCTTTGCCGTTCGCTTCGAGCTGCTCCCGGTAATCCGTCGAAATGTCGTTGGATGCAGATGCGGCTGCGGAGTCGTCGGCAGCGAAAAAAGCGGCCAGAGGCGCCGAGAGCACCGTAAGCACCACGATTACGGCAATAATACTGCGGCGGTTGTTCATACGTTGCTGATTACGTCCTGCCTATATAACCAATTATAATAAACTACAAGAAACACCAAAGAGGACGGTCGCCGACCTATTAATAAGGCTAAGGCATCAGGCGAGCCATGAAGTTCCGAGAGCTGGACCTGCCGGACGCCCTGAAGGACGCACTGGAGGCCCAGGGATTCATTGAGATGTATCCGCCGCAGATCGAGGCCATCCCAGCGGCCCTGTCCGGCCGGAACCTGGTCGCTGCGGTTCCCACTGCCAGCGGTAAATCGATGATAGGCTTCGTCCCGGCACTCAATATGATCCTGCGGCGGGGCTCGAAGGTCCTTTATATAGTGCCGCTCAAGGCCCTGGCGGCCGAGAAGCGGGACGATCTCGCCAAGTTCACCCCGCTGGGCTTCCGGGTGGTCATGGCCACCGGCGACCCCGACCGGGACGATGACGTCACCGGCGCCGATGTGGTCATCGCCACTTCCGAGAAAGCGGATTCCATGATCCGGCACGGGAACCCCTGGGTCCGGAACCTGGGCCTGGTCATCGCCGATGAGGTGCACATGATCCACGACCCCGGCCGGGGCCCGACCCTGGAGGTGGCGCTCACGAAACTGATCCGCCGCAACCCCGGCATGCAGGTCATTGCGCTCTCCGCCACCATCTCGAACGCAGAGGACCTCGCTCGGTGGCTGAACGCCGAACTGGTGCGCAGCGACTGGCGGCCGACCAAACTGAAGGAGGGCGTCTACTTCAACGGGGAGATCGTCTTTGCCGATGCTTCGACCCGCGAAGTGCCGGAAGAGAAAGATGAGATCTGGGCCCTGGTAAAACAGATCGTGGAAGAGGGCGGACAGTGCCTGATCTTCGTGAATGCCCGCCGCTCCACCGAAGCGGTGGCCAGTCGGCTGGCGCCGAAGATGAAGGCCCTTGCCGGTGGCCAGGTCGACAGCGCCGACCTCACCCTGCTGGCCGGCGGCATCGAGACCACTGCGGTGGGTCAGAAACTGGCCTCCTGCGTCGCCTGCGGCGTGGCCTTCCACCATGCCGGTCTCGATTACAACCAGCGGCGGACAGTTGAGGAAGGCTTCCGTCTCCGCAACATCAAATGCATCGTCGCCACTCCGACCCTGGCGGCCGGCATCAATCTCCCCGCCCGGCGGGTCATCGTCCGGGACACCACCCGCTTTGAGGCAAACGCCGGCACGGTGCCGATCTCCGTCATGGAGGTTAAACAGATGTGCGGCCGGGCCGGGCGGCCGGGCTACGACCCCTGGGGCGAGGCCGTCCTCATTGCCAAGAGCTACGACGACTACGAACATCTGATGGACGACTACGTGAACCAGGACACCGAGCGGCTCACCTCGAAACTGGGCAGCGAGAAGGTCCTCCGCAGCCACATCCTGGGGCTGCTGGCAACCGGAGACGCCGACTCGGAAGAGGGCATCGCCGACTTCCTGCGGCAGACGTTCTTCGGCAGCACCTCACAGTTGTACGGCATCGAGAGTGTCATCTCCTCCGTAGTGGATTTCCTCTGCGAACAGGAGATGGCCGAACGGACCGGCGACCGCATCCGGATTCTCCCGTTCGGCAAGCGGGTCTCCGACCTCTACGTCGATCCCTGGTCGGCGGTCATCCTCCGCAAGGCCGTGTTGAAGATGCGGGGAGACACCCCGACCCTGCTCATCCTGCACGCGGTAGCGGCCACGCCCGACGTGCTCGGCATGTATCCGAAGAAGTGCGACCAAGACCGGCTGAACACCCTGGAAGACGAGTACGAAGGACGGTTCCTGTGCACCGAAGAGGACGAGGGCGGCGGCGAAGAAAGCGTGGCCTGGGACAGCCACATGAGCAATCTCAAGACCGCGCTGCTCCTGACCGACTGGATCGAAGAGCGCTCCGAGGACGCAATCACCTCTGACATGAAGATCGGCCCGGGCGACATCCGCTCCCGGGTCGACGGGGCGGACTGGATCCTCTACGCCATGAACGAGGTCGCCTATTTGTTCAACCCCGACGCCGTCAAGCTGATCAAACCGCTGCTGCGGAGGATCCGCTACGGCGTGAAAGAAGAGCTCATCCCGCTCGTCGCTTTCCATGGCGTCGGCCGGACCCGGGCCCGGACCCTGTTCAACGCCGGGATCAAGAACCGGCAGGACATCGCCAAGGCCGACGAGCAGCTGCTCGCGCAGCTCCCGAAGATCGGCCCGGCACTGGCCCGCAGTCTGAAGAAACAGGCCGGTTACGCCCCGGCCCCTGCCGCGGCCGATGACAGCCGGCCGCCGCAGAACGACGCCGAGGCAGACTATGAGATGGAAAAGATGGCCGCGGCGTACGGTGAGCCCGCGCCTGCGGACGGCAAAAAGAAAAACGACGACCCGGGCGCCCCGGCGGAACAGTCCCGGATCGTGGATTTCTGAACGGTTTCAGTCCATGGCGAGGATGCGCTCGACATCCTCGACGGAGTTCTTGCACGGAATCGGCTTTGCCGAGTTGGCGATGATGGTGTCCGGGTCCTTGAGGCCGTTGCCGGTGCAGATGCACACGACCTTCTCGTCACGGTCGATGATGCCGTCCGCCCGGAGCTTCTTCAGCCCGGCGACGCTGGCCGCCGAAGCCGGTTCCACGCATAGGCCCTCTTTCCGGCCCAGCAGCTGCTGGGCGGCGATGATCTCCGCGTCGGTGACAGTGGCGGCGTAGCCGTGCGTGTCGTAGATGGCGTGCAGGGCCTTCTTGCCGCTGACCGGGTTGCCGATGCGGATGGCGGTCGCGATGGTCTCGGGATCGGGGACCGGGTCGAAATCGATCCGGTGCTGGGCAAAGGCATGCGCCACCGGAGCGGCGCCCTCGGCCTGAATGCCGGTAAGCATCGGGATCTTGTCGATCCAGCCGACCTCCTTCAGTTCCTGGCAGGCCTTATAGACCGCCCAGATGTTGGCGGCGTTGCCGACCGGCAGAATGATGCGGTCAGGCACCGTGTATGACAGCTGGTCCATGATCTCGAAGAGCACGGACTTCTGGCCCTCGGGCCGGTACGGGTTGATTGAGTTCAGCAGGTACAGCTTGCGTTCGTCCGCCATCTTGCGGGCAAGGGCAAGTGCATCGTCAAAGTTCCCGTCGATGGACAGGACCTTGGCGCCGAAGAACAGTGCCTGGGCGAGCTTGCCCATGGCGACGTGGCCGGACGGCAGGAAAACGGCGCATTTGATACCCGCTTTGGATGAGTAGGCGGCAAGGGAGGCCGAGGTGTTGCCGGTGGAGGCGCACCCGACGATCTTCGCGCCGAGCTCCTTGGCCCGGGAGACACCGACGGTCATGCCCCGGTCCTTGAAGGAACCTGTGGGGTTCAGACCTTCGAACTTGACAAAGGAGCCCTTGACACCGACAGCGGTGCCCAGGTCGTTAACGTGGTAGAGCGGGGTGCCGCCTTCCTGGATCGAAACCCGGTGGGCCAGGTCGACGGGCAGGAAGGGGGCGTAGCGCCAGACGCCCAGCGGGGTCTTCCGCAGGTCCTCCGGCTTCATCTCCGCGACCTTGGACAGGTCCATCTTGACAGTCAGCAGGCCCCCGCACTTGGGGCACGTGTTCACGAACGGGTCGTCGACTTCGGCACCGCATTCCCAGCAAACCACTTTATGAGCAGCCATGAAAATCAGATCTCCTTGCATCCGGGGCCGCAGGAAGTCACCCAGATATCGCACTTCATCCCGGCATCGGTGTAAACCTGCTTCACCGCGCTGCCGATAATCTCGCCCTTGTGGGTGCGCTTGTCGTAGAACGCCATCACGCACGGACCGGAACCGCCCAGGAATGACACGAGCGCACCGTGGGACATCGCAGCCACCTCGGCCTCCTTGAGATGGGGCACCAGATGGGCCCGGGCCGGTTCGAACACCGCATCGGCCACCGACCGGCCGATCAGGGGCAGGTCGTCCTTCGTCATCGCATAGACCAGCGTCGCGGCATGGCCCACATGGAACACCAGGTCCTTCACCGGGACCTCTTCTGGCAGCACCTTGCGGGCTTCAATGGTCGGGACCATCACATCGGGCAGGGCCACAACAAGGCCCAGGTCAGCCGGCGGGTCGATCCGTATGACCTCGAAGGGCTCGTAGGACCGGATGATGGTGAAACCGCCCATGATGCACGGGGCGACGTTGTCCGCGTGCACGCTGCCGGAGGTGACACCCTCGGCCTTGGCAGCGCACATGACGATCTCGTTCAGTGAGAGCTTTTTACCGCTGAGCAGGTAGGCAAGGTAGGCCCCGCCGGCCGCCGAAGCGCCGGACGAGCCGATGCCGCTGCACGGACGGATGCCTTTGTGGATCTTCAGTTCCAGGCCGAAGTCCGCCCCGCTCCGCCGCAGCACTTCGGCCGCGGCGATGCTGACGGAGTTCTTCTCGGGGTCCCGCGGGATGTCCTCCGCGTCCGGACCAGTCACCTCGGTGATGACCATCCCGGACGGGATCTTGCGGCCCTCGACGATGTCATAAGGCTCCTGGATGGCCAAGCCGAAGGTGTCGAAGCCCGGTCCGATATTGGAGGTGGTCGCCGGCGCGGCGACCCTGACCCATTCCTCAGACGTCATGTTCTCTGTATGGCGGTACTGCCCGCTCTTTAAAATACTTTTCATAGAGTGATGCAGACAGCGGGCGCACGCTACATTAAAGAACCCGCCCCGCATGGCAGGGGCCGTGACAGGTGTACAGGTCATCGGCATCCGCGGACACGTTTCCTTCGACGCGATCGTAAGGCATTTCGCCGCGCTCGGCGGCGAGGTCGTTTTGCTTGACCCCGCCAAAGTCTGCGGCAAGGACCACGTGCGTTCGGCCGTGCTCCACGCCGACCGGGCGTTCGCCGAAGGCTCCAACCGCTCCAAGACCCTGCTCACCGAAATCATCCTGTACACCGCCGGCGAACGGCAAATCGGCCGGGCGCTGAAGGAGATGCGGCCCGCTCCGGACGCCGACGCCATGGTCGCCGTCGTCCTGAACGTCAAAGGTGACCTGCAGTTGGAGAAACTTGGCGTCACCAGAGACGATTCGCTCTGCGACGCCACGAAAGAGAAGGCCAAGAACCTGAGCATGCCTCTGTATCCCGACGTCAGTGTCGCGGATGCGGCCTTGGAATTCGTTGCCGGCGTCGACCTGCTCAAGCAATGATTCCGGCAGTTTATACGGATAAGCCGGGTTAAAAAATCATGGACCGCTGTTGTTCAGACTGCTGTTTTTCCGCTGGAATTCAGTTCGGCCGACAGCATCGTTGCTGGCTTTTCGGATCGGAAAGTAAAAAAAAAGTTCCCGGCCGGAACCGGGAAAAGGATTTCATTCCGCCGGGACGAACTTGAAGGCGTAGTGGATGATGCCTGCCTTGCCGTCTTCGTCCAGCTTCCGCAGGACCGCCCGGACACGCATGCCGATCTTGACGGTCGGCAGGTCCACATCTACCAGTTGGCCCGCCAGCATAATGCTGTCGTCGTTCTTAACGAAGACGACCGCGTACGGCAGCATCCGCCGGTTGAAACCGTCGGACTGGTGCACGATCGAGAACGAGTAGACCTCGCCGGTCGGCTTCAGCGGGAACGGCTCCATCTTGCCGATGCTCTGCCGCCGACAGTGGGGACAGAACGCCCGGCTCGGGAAAAATATCTTCCCGCAGCAGCCGCACCTGGTGCCCTCGAGGTTGTACCGCCCCGGGATCTCACGCCATTCTCTGGCCACGACCATTGCCATTTCACATCGCCTCCAGGACAGTGACGGTGACCGCCGAACCGGTGCCGCCGGTCGACTGGGCCAGGCCGTACTTCGCATTCCTGACCTGCCGCGGCCCGGCCCGGTTGGTCAGCTGCTGGGTAAGTTCCACTATCTGTGAGAGCCCGGCCGCCCCGATGGGATAGCCCTTGGCCTTCAGTCCGCCGGAAGTGTTGATCGCGGTCTTGCCGGCATCGAACCGGGTCTGGCCTTCCAGGAGGGCCCGGCCCGCCTCGCCTTCCTTCCAGAAACCGAGGTCCTGCAGGGCCATGAGACCGGCGACGGTGTAGTCGTCGTGGACCTCCGCCACATCGATGTCGGCGGCGGTTATGTGGGCGGCCTGGTAGGCCTGCTGGGCCGCTACGCGGGTGGCGTTGAAGTGGGTGATCGACTCCCGCTGGAACAGCGCCAATGTATCGCTGGCCTGCATGGAGCTGCAGACCTTCACGTAATTGTCTGTATGCTTCTTCGCCTCTTCGAGCGGACACAGGATCACGGCGGCGGAACCGTCGGAGATCGGGGCGCAATCGAACATGGTGAGCGGTTCGGCGACCGGACCGGCGTGCAGGACGGTGTCCAGGGACACGGCCTTGCGGAACTGGGCATCTGGGTTCATGGCCCCGTGGAAGTGGCTGTTCACGGCGCAGGAGGCTATCTCCTCCCGGGTCGCGATGCCTTCGGCCATCAGCCGCTGGGCGATGATCGCATACAGCGACGGCAGGGTGAGACCCATGCCGGCCTCCCACTCTGCGTCAGAAGTGGCATTCAGGACCGAGTTGATGGAATCGTCGTCCATGTCGGTCATCTTCTCGGCGCCGCCGACGATGACGATGTCGTGCAGGCCCGAGGCCACGGCCATGACGGCCTGCCGGAAGGCCACGCCGCCGGAGGCGCCGCCGGCCTCGACCCGGGTGGTCGGGACATGGTTGGTCGCCATGCCGGTGTAATCGGCGATGAGCGCGTCGATATGCTGCTGGTTGATAAACCGGCCGGCGGACATGTTGCCGATGTAGATGGCGTCGACCTCGTCGCCGCCCAGATTGGCATCCTGCATGGCCCGGGCGCCGGCCTCGATGCCGATGGCCCGGAACGAGGCGCCCCACAGTTCGCCGAACTTGGTCGAGCCGGCGCCGATGATTGCTACGTCTCTCATATTCACTCCTCCGGAAGGGCAATGCTGCCCTTGAACTTGGCATAGGTGCCGTAGTCGATGTCCACAGTGTGGGCCAGGATCTGGTCCAGCACCGGCGCGTTGGCGCGGCGGTAGCCGGCGATCTCGTCGGTGACCGTAATGTCGAAAGCATCGCTGCCGGCGCCGGAACCGTATGAGACGACCAGGATGCGGTCGCCCGGTTTCGCGTGGTCCAGCACGTGGGCCAGACCCAGCGGCACTGCGCCGCTGTAGGTGTTGCCGATTTCCGGGGTCAGCAGACCGTAGGCAATCTGTTCCGGCGTGAAACCGAGCTGCTTCGCCATCCGGGTCGGGAACTTCCCGTTCGGCTGGTGGAACACGGCGTATGTATAATCTTCCGGCTTGGTGCCGCGGTCGGCCATCAGCCGCTTTGCGGCACTGGAAACATGGCGGAAGTACGCAGGCTCGCCGGTGAACCGGCCGCCGTGCACTGGATACATCTGCCCTTCCCGACGCCAGAAGTCGGGCGTATCGGTGGAGAAGCTCAGGGTCCTGTTGACCCGGGCGATGATGCGCTCCGAACCGATCAGGTAGGCGGCCCCGCCGGCAGAGGCAGAGTACTCCAGCGCGTCGCCGGGGGCGCTCTGGGAGGTGTCGGCGCCGATGGCAACACCGTACTTCACCATGCCGGCACCGACCAGACCCAGGCACATCTGGATGCCGGCAGTGCCGGCCTTGCAGGCGAACTCCAGGTCCGCCGCGGTCAGGTTCGGGGTGGCGCGGATGGCCTCGGCCACCACGGTCGCGGTCGGCTTGACGGCATACGGGAGGGACTCGGAACCCACATAGAGGGCGCCGATGTCCTGCGGGTCCACGTCGGGCACGCGGGCCATCATGTCCCGCGCCGCGGCGGTGGCGATGGTCACGACGTCCTCGTCAGGCGAGGGGACGGACTTCTGGTTGATCATGAGCCCCCGGCCCATGGCCTTGCCGTCCACTCCCCAGATGCGGCCGATCTCTTCCGGTTTGATCCGATACCGGGGCACATAGGCCCCGTAACTTACGATACCTGTTTCCATTATTCTTTCTCCTTCAGGGCCGTCAATGCGACGACCATCTGTTCCACTGTCATGTCCGAGACGACCAGAGGGATCCCCTCCAGCCGGGCCAGCTTGATAGCCAGCGGGTCGGTCTGCTCGGGATGCTGATAGACCACCATCGCAGGGGTCAGAGGATGGGCGCGGATAGCGACCATCGGCGACCGGCCGTAGTGCACATTCGTGAAGATGAGCGCACGCTCTATGCTCCAGCCGTAAATCTTGAGATAATCCTGCGAACTCAGGCTCAGAATGGCCTTGATGGAGTCCACGATGGTATAACCGTGGATCCGTCTGACCGCGGTCTTGTCGTTGTTGAGGTTGGTCCCCTGGATCGCGCTGATGAAGGCGTTCTCCTCCACCCCCTGAGGGAACTCGTCCATCGCCAGGATGCATTCCATGCGGTAGTTGGGGGTGTACTGGGAGATCACCGGCGAACCGTTCTCGGTGTCCAGCCGGATGAAGGCATCCACCATCTTGCGGATCACGCCCACGCCGGGCGACATCCGCCGGCCGGACTCGTAGTCGCTGATCACGGAGTGGGAAACACCCATGGCATCCGCCAGCTGATATTGGGAGATTCTGAACTCCTCCCGCCACTTGCGGATGGCCTTGCCTGGTTCCGGCGAAAGGGTGATTTCCCCGGCAATCTTCTCTTTGAGCTCGTCGGTCATTGAGTCCCTTTACGGGGGGATGTGTATATAATAATGACGTATAGTGGGTACGGCATACGCCGTTTTTTACCGATGTATCAGTGCTCGTCTTCCGGTTCGAGCTCCCGGTGCAGCCGGTCGCGGACCGCGGTCAGGACCGCCAGGTGTGCACCGTTCTTCGTGTCGGCCGGGATGACGGTCCACGGTGCGTCCGGCGTGTTGGTGGTCTCGATCATGCGGTTGACGTACTTCTCATAGGCCGGCCGCTTTTCCCGGTTCCGCCAGTCCTCGTCGGTGAGCTTCCACTGCTTCAGCGGGTCGTTCTGCCGGTCCTTGAACCGCTGGAGCTGGACCTTGTCCGAGACGTCCAACCAGAATTTCATCACGATGACGCCGGTCCGGACCATCATCCGTTCGAATATGTTGATTTCGCCGGCCGCCCGTTCGTATTCCGCGGGCGTACAGAACCCTTCGATTGGCTCGACCATCATCCGCCCGTAGTAGGTACGGTCGAAGATGGTGATATGCCCGGGCGCGGGCAGATCGGCTGCGAACCGCCAGAGATAGCTGTGGGCCTTCTCCTCGGCAGTGGGGGCTTTGGTGCTGTGCACATAATAGCCGCGGGGGTTCAGCGCATGGGTGAGGTGCTTGATGCACGAACCCTTGCCGGCCGCGTCCCAGCCCTCGAAGCAGAGGGCCAGCGAGCGGCCGCTGACCGACAGCAGCAACTGGAGCCGGCCCAGTTCGGCGCTGAGCTCCTCCAGCCGGTCACTGTACTTGGACGAGTCGCCCCTCAGATCCAGCCCTTTCCGCGGGTTGGGACAGACAGGCAGTTTTGGCAGCGGGCCGGCGGTCCGCCACGTCTTGTCCTTCAGAGCCTGCGCGAACCGCTTCAGAACCGTGGCGGCCACCTCTTCGACGGTATTCTGCACCGGCCCGACCCTGATCAGGTCCCACGGGGCCCGGGGAGTGTCGGTGCCGTGCTCCAGCGGCGGGAAGACCAGCCGGTACTTCACCCGGTCGACGTGGTCAACGGCCAGGAATGAACCGGTGAGCGCAGTCTGAGGCCGGTAGTCGGCAGCGTACTCGGCCAGGTCGGTGGCGCTGGCCCGCAGGAAGATCTTGATCAGGAAGGTGCCCTCGTCGTTCAGATAGCGGTCGAAGCCTGCCGCATCGGCGACAATGTCCTCGATTTCGCCGGGGTCGCCCCTGAAGGATTCGATCAAACCGGCGTACCACGAACGGTCGAAGATCTAGATATCGCCGGCCGCGGGGGTGGCGTGCAGATAGCCGGCCATCGCCCGGGCGCCCACCGAGAAACGGGGGTCGAAATGACAGTAGTGCACACCGCGGGGCTCCAGACAGCGGATCAGCTCATTGATCACCCGAGAAATGACCCGGCCGCTGGCGCCTTCGAAGATGATCAGCACCGGGACCTTTTTCACATAAAGGGTCTGCTGCGCCTGGGCCAGGCCCTCCTGGAGGTCATCGGAGATCATAGACTGCATGGCTCCCGCCATGGCTTTCCTGATTTTTAGTATTGCCCGAACACGTCCGGCCGGCTGATTGGTTTTATAAGCAAGTAAGATGATTGTTTTATCATGACCGCCAGGAAAAAAGAAACGGAAAAGAAAGAAAAGAAATGCGGCGACGGCACCGGCTGCCTGAAAGGCTACGAGCAGATGAAGAACGACATGGGCGGCTACGCCCCGGACACCCTCAAGGCCATCAAAAAGCTGAACCCCGGTTTCCTGGATACGCTCCAGGACATGGACCGTGTGGTCACCACCGACGGGGCCATCGACAAAAAGAACAAGCGGCTGATGGCCCTGGCCTGCGTCTGCGTACGGATGTGCGTGGACTGTGTCTACCCCCAGGCCCGGGTCGCCAAACAGTACGGCGCCACCAAAGAAGAGATTATCGAGGCCGTCCAGGTCGCCGTGCTCGTCGGCGGCGTGCCATGCTGGTCCTGCGCGAAGGAAGGCATCGCCCAGCTCTTCGCGGAATGGGACAAGAAAGACTGAATCCCTTTACCGGGACCTAAAGTCCCGGTCTTCTTTTGACTCGCTGTACTCACAGGCGCGCGCCGGTTTAAGTCTTAAATAACAGCGCTCAATGGTCCTGCCAATGACTGAAATCGGTAGCTGCACCAAGACACTCAAGACGGCCGAGGGCGACCTGACCATCTGGAGCCTGCGCGAGCTTGAGCGCCGGGGCATCATCAAAGACCTGAAGAAGCTGCCCTACTCGATCCGCGTCCTGACTGAGGGACTTCTCCGTCAGCGCGGGGAGACCATCTCCGACGATGACGTCTGCAAGGTCGCCGGCTGGAGCCCGGCCGGAAACGGCGACACGGACATCCCGTGGATCCCCGCCCGGGTCCTGCTCCAGGACCTTACCGGCGGCGCGGCCGTCACCGATCTCGCCTCCATGCGCGAAGCGGTCGCCAAGGCCGGCAAGGACCCGCAGATCATCAATCCGCTCATCCCGGTGGACCTGGTCATCGACCACTCCATCCAGACAGACGTGGCCGGCTGCGCGGACGCTCTCGCCCGCAACGAGGCGATAGATTTCCACCGCAATGCGGAACGCTACGCTCTCTTCAAATGGGCCCAGCAGAACTTCAAGAATTTCCGCGCGGTCCCGCCGGGTCACGGCATCTGCCATCAGGTGAACCTGGAGTACCTGTCCCCGCTGGTTCACGTGAAAGAGCAGGACGGCCGCAAGGTCGCCTACCCCGACTCCTGCTTCGGCACCGATTCGCACACCACACAGATTGACGGCCTGGGCGTTGCCGGCTGGGGCGTCGGCGGCATCGAAGCCGAGGCCGTCATGGTCGGCCAGCCCAGTTACATGAAGCTTCCGGATGTCATCGGTGTCCGGCTGACCGGCAAGCTGGGCCCGGGCGTCACCGCCACCGACCTGGTGCTGACGCTGGTCCAGATGCTCCGCAAGAAGGGCGTCGTCGGCAAGTTCGTCGAGTACTGCGGCCCCGGCTACCAGAGTCTGGAGGTCGCGGACCGCGCCACCATCGCCAACATGTCCCCGGAATACGGCGCCACCATGGGATTCTGTCCCATTGACGCCAAGACCATCGCCTATCTCAGGTTAAGCGGCCGCAACCCGCAGCACATCGCCGCGGTCGAGGTCTACGCCAAGGAACAGGGACTGTGGTATGACGGCGAGCCCGAGTACACCGACCTGCTGACCCTGGATCTGGGTACCGTCGAGCCCAGCGTCGCCGGCTACAAACGGCCCCAGGACCGCATTGCCCTTCCGGATATGAAGACCGCTTTCGCCGAAACACTGAAGGCCCTGAACGTCCCCGACCGGCGGGAACCGCAGCACACGAACGGCCTGGGCGACGGCGCGGTCGCCATCGCTTCCATCACCTCCTGCACCAACACGGCCAACCCGGCGCTGATGATCGCCGCCGGTCTGGTGGCCAAGAAGGCCGCCGCGCTCGGTCTGCATCCCAAGCCATACGTCAAGACCTCGCTGGCCCCCGGCTCCCGGGCGGTCACCGCTTACCTGAGGGCCTCCGGGCTGCAGGACAGTCTCGACGCCGAGGGCTTCCAGGTCTGCGGCTACGGCTGCATGACCTGCATCGGCAACTCCGGCCCGCTTGCGGCCGACGTGTCCAAGGAGATCAAGGACCGCGACCTGGTCGTCGCGGCCGTTGCCTCCAGCAACCGGAACTTTGAGGGCCGCATCCACCCGCTCGTCCGGGCCAACTATCTGATGAGCCCGCCGCTGGTCGTCTGCTTTGCGCTTGCCGGCCGGGTCGACATCGATCTGACCAAAGAACCGCTGGCCGTCACCCCTGCCGGCAAGCCGTTGTTCATGAAGGACCTCTGGCCCACGGACGGCGAGATCAAAGAGTACATGGACAGGTATGTCACCACCGAGACCTTCCGCCAGGGTTACCGGGACATCTTCGTCGGCTCCGCCGGCTGGCAGGCCATCCCCGCCGCCGAGAGCCCGCTGTTCAGATGGGACCCGAGCTCGACCTATATCCGGAACCCGCCGTTCTTCGACCGTTATACCGACGAACCGCATCTGGACGATATAAGGAAGGCCCGTTGCCTGGCCCTTCTGGGCGACTCTATCACCACCGACCACATCTCGCCGGCCGGCTCTTTCCCCGCCGAGTCTTCGGCAGGCCGTTACCTGATTGCCCAGGGCGTCAAGCCGGCGGACTTCAACTCCTACGGTTCCCGCCGGGCCAACCACGAGGTCATGGTCCGCGGCACTTTCGCCAACATCCGTCTGCGGAACAAGCTCGCGCCCGGCACCGAGGGCGGTTATTCCAGATATCTGCCCGGCGGCTCGGTCGATTTCATCTTCGAGACCGCCGAGAAGTACCGGCACGACCGCACCCCGCTGCTGGTCATCGCCGGCAAGGAGTACGGCACCGGCTCGTCCCGGGACTGGGCCGCGAAGGGCCCGCTCCTGCTGGGCGTGAAAGCGGTCCTCGCCGAGTCCTTCGAACGGATCCACCGCTCGAACCTGGTCGGCATGGGCATCGTACCTCTGCAGTTCCCGGCCGGACAGTCGGCCGCCTCCGTGGGTCTGGACGGCACCGAGACCTACGATCTGGAACTGCGGGGCCTGGAACCTCACGGCACGGTCCGCGTGACCGCCGTGAAGGAGAACGGCCGGAAGATCGAGTTCGACGCGGTCTGCCGCGCCGACGTCCCCATCGAGATCGAGTATCTGAGATGCGGCGGCATCCTGCCTTTCGTCCTGCGGAGAATGGCCCGATGAGCAGGTCCTGTTCGTAAACGGCAGCACCCACTAGCACGGTTGTACCTATACCGCGCTGCACGAAATCGCGAAGACGCTGGAAAAACAGGACGTGACGACCGAGATTGTCTGGATCGGCAAGCGGCCCGTCCAGGACTGCACTTCCTGCGGCAGCTGCCGCGAGACCGGCCGGTGCGTCTTCAGGGATGACCCGGTCGATCAGATCCTGGACCTGCTCGACGGGTACGACGGCCGGGTCCTCGGCTCGCCGGTATACTATGCCGGCCCAACCGGCGCCCTGTGTTCGTTCATGGACCGGCTGTATAAGTACTTCAGCATCTGCAATATGGTTACGGTCTGGTCCGACTATTGGAACATGACCTTCGGACAGACCGAAGGGCAGAACCTGCAGGATGCCGAGGGCCTGCAGAACCTGGCGGCCGGGCCGCCGGTGTACCTGCCCCGGCCCGCGAGCCGCGGATGCATACCAACTTCGTCCGGTAAAGAAAACAGGCGGCCAAAACGGCCGCCTGAACTCAGGATGACATATTTTTATAGTGGAATCATTTACATGGTTTCCAGTGGGCTTGTGGGGTAGCTTGGTATCCTTGTAGGTTCGGGACCTATTGACCCCGGTTCAAATCCGGGCAGGCCCACTGACTATATGGCCAGCATCGTTTTCCGCTGAGCTGATCCCTTTCTCTGTTCCCCATATATGTACATTTGCTTCCAATATAACACCCACTGCTTAAAGTTCGTACGCGGACATCGCCTGCGTCATGTCGTCCAGATCCACGCCGATGTACCGGAGCGTGCTGGTGATCGAGCTGTGGCCGAGCAGCTTGGCGATCGTGGCCGGTTCCACCCCGGACCGGTACATCATGCGGCCGAACGTGCGCCGGAGCGTATGGTTCGACATACTCGGATAGCCGATCCGCCGGCCGAGGTCCTTGACGATGGCGTCGATGCCGGTCCCTTTGGCGCCGTATACGTACAGGCGCGACCCGCGCGCCCATATCAGCAGGGCGTCAGGGACGGCCGCCGACGGCCGGGCCGCTTTCACCATGGCGACCAGCCCGGCCCGCCAGGCCATATACCGGTCTACGGCCGCGGCCGTGTTCCGGTGGTACGGGATCCGGCGCGGCTTTCCACCTTGATGGCCCTTGCCGAGGATGTCGACATAAGAGCCGCAGAAACTGCCGCATACCTTGAGCCGCAGGACCTCGACCCGGCGCATCCCGAGACAGAGCTCGCAGTGGATGACCAGCTGCTGGACCGGCGACATGGGCAGGGCCAGTAGCCGCTGGGCCTGGTCCAGCGTCAGCCAGTCAACATTTGGCCGCATATCGGCCGGCCAACTGACCGGGACCTCGTCAATAGCATGATTGCGGTAGTAGTGCATCCATGTCCGCAGGGCCGAAAAGTAGCCCTTCCTGGTCTGAACTGTCATGCCTTTGGCATTGTAGTAGTTGAGCAGCCAAACTACGTCCTTGGCCGTGATCTCCCAGGGCAGCGCATGGCGGCCGTTGGCTTCGAGGACGTTGATGACCGTGCCGACGCTTTCCCGGTAGAACCGGATGGTCCGAGGCGCCCGAGCGGTAGCCACCGTGAAATGACGGCACATGGACTCAAGACTGTCTTTGGGAGTGCGCGGCAGCGTTGGCATCAGACCACCGGCCTCCTAGAGCGGACGCCGCGCCCGACGAGGGTCGGCACGACGTGGCCGGTGGTCTCCGTATCGACTGCCAGGACTTCCATATCAATCTCTCCTGGAATAGTGCCGGATGCCGTTGTCGCTGACAGTGCAGCATAGCGCACCCTGCCGGACCAGATGATTGATCAGCACCGGCGCCTGGGCGGCCCACGGCTCGCCCGAGCTGACGAGGGCCGAGACGGATGTATCGGGATGCTGGCCGACGTAGACCAGGACCTGCTTCTTCTGCCGGACAAAATCGGTCATGCCCGCACCCCTTCGGGTACGACGAGGTCCGTGACCAGGATCTCCGGATACCGCCGCAGGAGCTCCCGGCACCGCCGGTACTGCCGGTCGGAAATGTTCTCGACGGCCAGCCTGCCGGCCGATGTCAGCGAGACGTGGGCGCTCATGTCAATTCCCAACGCCCTGATGTCCTTCATGAGTGACCCTCTCCCGTCGGCGGTGACGTCTGCGATGTCGGCGTAGATGCAGTAGACCGGGTCTTCGGCCGCATCCGGCGCAGGATCGTCGGTCATTCTCCCGCCTCCGTTCCGTCAGCGGTGTCTACATCGTATTCGGCGTCTCCGAGGTATGCGTACGGATCGTCCGCGATCTCGGTCTGGGCCTGCGTCACGGCGTCGTTCTCGTCCTCCGCGTCCACGTCTATGTCGGTGTCCAGGTCGAGGCTGACGTGCACAGTGTACCGCTTCGTCGGATGCTCGGCCTTCTAGGCCTCGATCTTTTCACGGTCGTAATAATCGACGACCCACTGCTGGTCGTCGGCATATTTCTTAAAACTGTTTTGCAGTCCGCGGAGCTGGTTCAGCATTATGCGCGCCCGGCCTTCGTCGTCCAGACCGTCGGTCTCTGCATTGGGCTTCACCAGCGGCCTGAGGGCCTCGAGAATGGCAAACATGTCAGCGTCGGAGGCGACGGAGCCGGCGGCCTTGACAAGAGCATCCAGCTGGAGCCGGTTCATGCGATCACCTCGTTGGCGACTATAGCGTACCGGTCCCCGTCCAGGTGCACGTCCTGGAGCGGGTGCAGTCTGGCGTAGCGTTCCATCCACGCTATGACCTCGCCCAGCGTCTTCTGCGAGGTACGGAGGTCGATCAGGGTCTCGGTCATGCCGAGGCCTCCCGGGTTATCTCGCCGGCGATTATCCGCCGCGCGATGTAGCCGACCGACCGCTTCTCCTGCTCGGCCTTGGATGCCAGGTAGGCATACTGCTCGGCCGTCACCCGGACGTTGACCTGTTTGGAATACGTCATCATGCCGTCACCTTCCTGCTGTTGCATAGCAATGATACCATTGCTATCATACATAAAGATATGTTTGCTATCAATGCTTTACACACTTTGAATACGTTTGCTATCAATTGATAGTCATGAATCGGGAATACCAGGTCAACCTCCGGATGAGCAAGGACGAGCTCGACGAGATCGACCGGTTCGTTGACTCCGGGGACTTCGACAGCAGAACGGAGTTCATCCGCTTCGCCATCCGCAAGGCGCTCATGACCTACGAACCCGGCTCCAGGGTCCCGCTCAAGCGATCCTGATGAGAACAGGAAGATCATGCCGAGGCCTCCGGGTGAGGACCCGTCGAGGACATGGCGGCGGTCAGGGCCTGCCGGTCGATCAGACAGACGCCGCGCGCAGCCGTGGCATGCAGGACCCCGGCCGCCAGCAGGTCTCTGACGATGCACCGGTCCCGGCCGGAACTCAGCGGCACGAGGCCGGTGAGGATCAGGTCCATCCGGAACCTTTTCACTGAGACCCGGACGGCGCCGTCCGCTTCCTTCTCGGCATAGCCGGCCAGAAGCGAGAATACCCGGGCATTGAGGGACGGCCGGGCCGTATGTTTCTTCCCGACGCAGATCATGCGCTCACCCCGTCGGCATTCCTGCCGGCCTCGGTGATCCGGTAGACACGGTCCTGCCCGGACCCGGTCCGGGTCAGGAATCCCTGCGATGTGAGGTCGTCTAGCGCAAACCCGGCGATCTTGGGCCGGGCGATAATGTCGGTGCCGCCGATCTGACCGTCGAGGATCGTGCTGACCCTTACCACATCATGGGACACGGCGTACTGAAGGATCTTCCGATAAGCATCCACGATCGCGGATGCGTCGATCCTGACCGTTCTGATTACCGGTGTTTTTATATTGTCAGTTCCATTCATAGAATCACCAAAATTCTTAGACGGCCGGAGAGAATCTCTTACACCCTGCTCCGGCCGTTCCTGTTTTTCAAGCCACTCCCGCCCGGCTGGATGTCAGCACGATCCGGCCGCCGTCCCTGACGATACAGACCTTATCTCCCTGAACAACGCCCAAGTCGTTCAGAACTTCAGGCGGCAGCACGATCCGTCTGCCTTTGGTGACTTTTGAGGTCGATACTATTTCGTTCATCGCTAAGAGATAAAACCTTAGTTGGTATATATGGTTATCGTTATTGACGAATGAATAAATCCCTGTCAAACCTAAAACTCTGCAAGTAAATATCGATTCGTGAACAGTAAAATCCCGTCACCTCTCGATGATAAAAACAAGGTCGGGATGATATTGGCCCTTTACAAAAAAGGACCGATGAAAAAGACAGAGCTGTATGCAGAGATACCCAGCAGCAACCTGAATTCTCAGAAACTCAATGATCTTGCAAACGTTGGGCTTGTAACACTGAACAGCAATCGCTTTGACAACAATTCAACAGTCGTAGAACTTACAAAACTGGGGTCAACGGTGGCAATTAATCTGATTGCCGTTGAAAATCTGATGACCGGTAAAGATTCGGACCCTGTTGCCCAGGGAAGTATCCCCGCTGATCATCCGTCTGCGGCGGTTCCGGAGACCTCTCCGGCCCCGCAACCTTCCCGCCGGCTTCTCGACCCGCACCTGTCTCTGGTGCTCCGGGTGGTCTACGAGCGTCAGCATTCAACTTTTCCGGAGCTCTCCGAATATACTAAACTGGCCGATGCGGAGCTCCGCTCAAACCTCGACGTCCTGGTCTCCTCCGGGTGGGTCCGGACGGCCGGAGACCGGTATGTTGTCACCGAGGAAGGGGCAAAGAAGGCCCGGCTGGTCATTGCGCTGGAGAACGGCCAGGACGTGGTAGAGACAGATTACGAAGAACCTGCGGCGGGCGGGGCTGAGACGAAGGGGCGGATCTGACCGTGTCAGAAAAGAAAAGTCAGCGGTCGGGCCGTTCCCGCAAGGACCTGCGGTCGGCCGCTGCGGTCGTGATGATATGAAGAAATGCACAGCATGCGGTCGCGAGAACGAGAACGGAGCATCTTACTGCTCAGGATGCGGCCTTCCGCTGGACCGTCCCGGTCCCGGGCCGGCCATTGAACAACCCCGGAAAAAATCGCACGTCAGAGCGGCCGTCGCCGTCGTCATTGTGATCATTCTGGTGGCAGTCGGCGGCCTGTGGGCCTTCACCGCCCACAGCGAAACGGTCGAGATCACCGTCCAGTCAGACCATGTCCTCCAGGACGTGGATGTCACCGTCTACGTCGACGGGAAACAGGTGTCATACGAGGGGGGACTGGGCGCACTGGAGTCCTTCACGGTCACCTACGAGTACCGTTTCCCGGTATGGACGTCATCCGAGGTCATCGAGGTCCGGGCGGTCTCCACCGGCGGCGGACTTGGATCGCAGACCGACAGCGAGTACGTGACGGCCACCGACGGAGGCACGTCAGCGGTGGAGCTGATCGTCTGAGACCGCATCCGGGATGCGGCGTAACGGATTGCGAATTACCTGGAACGGCTCGGAATGTATTGAAAGGAAACGAATGAAAGCATGAACTTTACTGCGTTGCAGAAGAAGATCATAGTGATTGCGGCCATTGTAATGGTTGCCGGATCTGCGTCGGTTTTGTACTGGTATGAAAATGTCGATACGGATATGGTCGCCGTCGAGGCCACGGCCGGCGGGACGGCCACCGGCAACGGCACCTACCACGACGGTGACACGGTCACCCTGACAGCCTCGGCCGACCACGGCTACACATTCTCGGAATGGACCGAGGACGGGAAGAAGCTGTCCGGGAACGCCAGCATCACCGTCACCGTCCACGGCGACCGTTGTCTTAAGGCGGTGTTCGTTCCCATCAAGTATGCCGTGACCGTCAGCGAGAACTACGGCGGTGCCGGCACCGTGAGCGGGGCCGGAACATACGACTACAACTCCGCCCACACCTTCACGGCCACCACCAACTCAGGCTACAGCTTCGTCGGCTGGTATATAAATGGAAAGTTGGTCTCCGCCAGTTCTTCGTTCAAATACACAGTGACCGGCAGTGCTGCCCTGACCGCAAAATACTCCATCGTCCATGACGCCTCGTTCACAGTGTCGGAGTCGGCCAAGAAGGCCCCGCTCACTCTGAGCACATTCTCGGAGTACAACGTGCAGGTGCAGACCCGGACCTGGACCTATACCGACGCCGTTACTGGGAGTACGATCCGCACGTTCCAGGGGAGCGGCTTCAACGCCACTTCGCTCGTCTTCAGCAACGGTGAGGCCGTTAACATTACCCAGACGGTAACCTACACCGACGGCGTCAGGTCCACTCACACTGAAAAGGCGGTCGTCGACCAAGACGTTACCCGGACCTTCACCTGGCATTACCAGGTCAAGACCTGGTATTCAGGTCTGACCAGCTGGTTCCTCAACAACCGGGAGGAAACCTGGAATCAGACCTTTTCCTATGCCTGGTATTATGGTTATGTCTCGGACACCGACATACCGCGCAGCTGCTCCATGACCGCCGGAGTCGGCTATGTCACATATGATGACAGGGTGATCGAGACCCTGGCTGCTTCGTTGAGCAGTCTGATGTCCGGACACACTAGTCTAGAGAAGGCCAACTGTATCCTGAAGTTCGTCCAGAGCATCCCGTATGCCTACGACACAGATACCCATTCTGTAAGTAATTACTGGGACTATCCGGCGGAGCTCCTCTACGAGCAGAAGGGAGACTGCGAGGATCATGCCGTCCTGTTGTCGGCGCTCTATAAGGCAGCGGGATATGACAATGTCCTCTATTATGTGAAATGCTATGATTCGTCCACGGGAGAGACCGATTATCATGTGGCAGTAGGAACGGACATCCCGGGGGCCAGCGGCACGTACACCACCTATGCCGGGGTCAAGTACTACTACTGCGAAGGCACGGCGACAGAATCCGCCGGGATAGTAGACTACAGTGATGTCGGCGACAAGCCGTCCGGCTACACGATTCTCGGGGAGTACCCGGTGAAATGACCACGATTCATTGTTCAGAGTTAACCTGCACGAATCTCCGCTCTAACCTTGACGTCATGGTCGCGGACGGGCCCGTCCGGACCGAAGACGATCAGTATCTGATCACCGGGGACGGCGCCAAGCGGGCCAGGCACGTGATCTCCATGGAGAACGGCCAGGACGTGGTA
>DAEQ01000004.1:0-19405 GCA_002495325.1 Methanomassiliicoccaceae archaeon UBA593 | reverse complement strand
TGGAGAACGGCCAGGACGTGGTAGAGACAGATTACGAAGAACCTGCGGCGGGCGGGACTGCAACGAAAGGAAGTGGATGAAGACATGGCATCGAGTTCGCTGCAGAAGAGAGATCATGAAAGCAGCGAGCACGATGATTTTTACCCAGGCATAATGTCGGCAGTCGCGGTCATCAGAGAGGATTTAGGAAGGCAGTTAGATCTGGCATCCAACAGGCAGAATACGATGATTCAGATCATCGGGATCATCATGGCATTCGCTTCTCTGCTGCTGATCGAGTGCGTCCACTATTGTACGGATCCGACCGATTTTGTATTCATGGCAGCGCTCGTTGCATTTCTGATATGCTGCATGGTCGGAACATTATCCCTGTGGCAGTGGAAGAACTGGGAACTGCTCACAGGATCGGATATCGACAGCACCATCCAATCATTCAATGACGGGGATTTTTTCGAGGTCCAGTCCAAGATCATCAAAGGCATAGCCGGATCATACGATCAGACCTCAATAGACAACTATGTTCTTAAGCGCAGGATTTCATATATGGTCATATTCCTGCTCACAGGCCTCGTACTGCTGCTGATCGGATTGGTGATAAGATGAGTTTGTTAAAATTTTTCAGAAGAAACACGGGCAATTCAAATACGAAGGGGTTGCAAAGAGGCGAACAGAAGAATGCACACACCAGGGATATGATATATCCTCCGAGAGACGAGCGGGGCAGATTCGTTTCGGATCGGCCAAAGCAGAAAAGTTCGAATTCCAGCAGAAAGACTAGAAAATAAGCCAGACGGCTTGCAATGGGCCAAGAGAAAACATTATTTCAACATGGATCTCAATCCTTTCTGCAAGGGATGGGCGGAATGATGACTTGCGAGAGTTATGTTGCAATGAAAGACCTCGAGCAGATGCGCAGATGCAGGAGGAGGCTGGGCAACGTGAGCATCTTCAAGGATCCGGATGCCCTCTTCGAGACCTACCGGCGCAATCTGTTTGAAGCCGCCGGCAAACCATATCCCGAAAAGACAAAGACCGGAAAGCCGACGCGGAACGAGAAGCGCAACCAGCTGATTTGACTTTCAGGCGTTTCCGCAGACTCATACAGCCGGACGGCGATTTGGCCGATGTTTAACAGAATGTTTAACATTCTGTTAAACAAACGGTTCAGCTGAGCGCAGATCCTTTCCGGTCCGTCTGGAAGAACCATTCTCAGAACGGATGTATCTAAACAGTATTTCTCAACTATTTCTTTAATCACAGGGACTATACAATAGTCGACACCTTATCATAGCCGTATTCGATTAGTTTTTGTTTTACACGTTCGGGTGAAATGCCGCATTCCGGAGATAATCTTACAGTGGGAGCCACAAATTCCTTAGCGCAGATTCAAACATAATCTGTATTCTGCTCATCATAGGTGTTGGGCTTAAGATTTCCCTCAGAATCGGCAGTATAGTACTCGTTGCAGATAAACTGCCGTGCCCATGGAAACCGGTTTTCGTCTTTCGGTTTCAAGTAGATGATCCTAGTCTCTTGTTCATACTCGAAAGAAGGATCCTTTACAATCAGATGATACATGGACAGAACTGCATTCAGGTAATATTGAATTTCCTCGACATCATGGACCTTTTCAAGTATGATCACAATGTCTTTTTTTAGCACCTCGGTTACATACTTTTCATCATAGCAAACACGTTTTAGCATCAAAAAGTTGGCTTCTGCATTTATGCGATGGCCGGAATTTGCCGATTCTACAAGTAAACCCTTGTCCAGCCAAAATTTTACAGAGCATTCACTTCCATACTATTTTCTCATCTATTCATTGTCTTTTTCATCGCAATTGGATAAGCAGAAGATATACGGAACACACTCGATTGGCCCTCTACTTGACAGATAATTATCTTTAAGTATGTCTGGAATGTAGCTTAGGTAATATTTATCCAATTCAAAATCTAAATTGAATAAGCAATGATACTGCTCTTCCGGAAGTTTTCCTTCGTGGTGAAGTTCGTTACAGGCCTGCTGGTATAATTTTATAATGTACCGTCCTTCGTTAGGGTCATTTCTCATTTTATCAAATTTGGTTAATCTGATCTGATGTCCATGAAAAATCAAATCGCCTATTTTCAATTTGCAGTAGTGAAAAGCTTTTGTCGAACCCAACGGTCTATCAATGGTATAATCCTGCCAGAGCACATCAAGTAATTCGGGATCAGGGAACATGATACCCAGTATGATGAAGATGAGTAAAAAAAGGTACCATACATCAAAATAAAAATGTGGACATACGAAGCATTCGAGTAGATGATATAACGTGAGTTTTTCCCGGTCAGTCCGGAAGGATCCTTTCCGGAACGGGCGTACCCGGAGAACGTTTTTCAACTCACATCCCGTTTCATCATACCGTATGTTCTGTCCCGTCTGTAAAAAGGAGTTCCCGCTCTGCCAGCTGAGCATCTGTCCCGAATGCGGAAACGTGCTGGTGGAACAGAAAGAAGATGTGGATCCAGATAAAAACGGCACCCGTCCAGATTCAGTGCGGACCATCACGTGAACCACTGAATTTCTCTATTATGAAGGAACTCATCATGAGCGCGTCCTCCAACATTTCCTTGGATGGTCTCATTCTTTTTTCTTCGGGAGTTTTCGATTCTCTCGGTGCCACTATGGTCGTTATCAGATTTCCGTGATATGGATTGTCATCAAGTTTTTTGCGTTCATGAAACAGTTCATTGGGCAGAAACGTATCTTCGAGCATTTTCAGTTTGTTCAGCGGGATCTGTGCGGCTGCTACACAGAAAAAATCATCCGGGCGATTTTTCTTCCGTCTCTCACGCAATTCTTTCAGAGCGCCGTCGTTGTCATACCAGTTGATTGACAAACGGTACTACCCATCATCGCTGAGGTCAAATCCGTTGAATTCTCCTCTTATGGGTCTGTTCCCGCATATGCAATTCGGATCGGTTATCCCTCTCAGTACACCTCTGTCAGGATATGGGCCGTCATCCGTCAAAAGATCATCCCATCATGTCATGTATTACAGTAGATACAGCACCAGACATCTCAGCTCCTGTATTGTTATTCAGTACCCCGGAATCGGTCTTCATCCGGCTGTCTGACATCATTATGTAATGCCATGTAATGCATTTCGGCCCTATTGTGAAACCGGAATTTGCCTTTATGAAATCCCAGGAGATCACAATCTCCCTGTCACCGTTCACGCTTATCTGCAACGGGATTGGCCCGTCCGAGATTGCAGTGTTCGTCACTTTCCTTTCGAGCTCTTCCCTGAACAGCCTCAGAAGACCGTTTGCATTCTCTTTCTGATCTTCGGTGACACCGGAAAGACCGTCAATGTTCTTTTCAGAATCATCCATCGTGGTCATGACATAGAACGAAGGGTCGACCGCCATGTTATCTTGGTTAGGAACGTTCTCCCGGTCGTCATCGGAAGACTCTGACCACGGCTGACCATCCATGCAGTTCGCGTACATCAACGTACCTCCTTCATCAGTTCGCGCATCTTCGGTGTGACCGCGTTTAAGAATATCTGAAGCGACTGGTCGTGCATTTTGTTCAGAAGAACCTTGAAATCTTTCTTATTAGTCCTGGTCCTGCATAAGACGCTGCTGTCAAGCATGAGGCAGCGCTCGCGGTACTCTTTACATTTGTCTGTATTGGTGTTGACTACATTCTTGATACTGATCTGTGCCTGAAGGTCATCCTTGAGATGGACCTGCGAAGTGCTGATGTAGCCGGTTTCAGATACACCAAGTATATTCAGGGCAAGCATCCCGAGAAACGGCGGGGTTATGAGTTTGCCCCAGCCAAGCTTGGTCTTGTAAACTTTGTCGCGCTGGAAGACATCGATGTAGCGCAGGACAGTCACCTCATAGAACGGTATCTGGTAGGTTTTGTTCAGAGCCTCAAGCACCTTGCCGAGTCTTTCCGAGAAATCCTTCCAGGTTGTATAACCAACGCATCTTTCACAGGTCTCCCGATCGGTCAGGGTCCGTGAAGCCAGCGAGACGAAACTGTCTGCGAGGGAGACCTCCCACATTCTGTCTTTGGCAACGAAACAATATCCTCCCGGAAGATTTAGTTTCTGCGGGCCTAAAGGCGGCGGAAATGGAGTGTTGGACCTGCTTGCTATCGGATAGTCTTTCATGATCAGACTTTGGAATTCCGCAGGGGCCTTCTCTGATATGCTGAAGATCGGGGGGAAGGACACCTTGCAGAGCACGGAGTCCAGCGGCGTCTTATCAAAACGCACTTCTTGTGACATTGATGATGTATTCGTACGTACGATTTTTACTTTATGCAAATCGATGGTGAATACCTGTAATGTAAAATACGCATTCACAAAAAACGATGATTTTCAGAATGGCAATTTTTATCTGTCATGAATTAGGTAGTAAGCAGGCCGTCGTCCCCGCAGCCTATAAATACCGCCCCCGCGTATTCTTTAATCAGTGGCATCAGCCGGTATACGGGATGTGAGCGATCGATCCGCCCGCGTAAGCTGCTGTTGAGGGCGTAAAGCCGTAGGGAACAATATGCTAGACTGGCATACCCGGGTGGCCCATCTTTTCTTTATCATCTTCTGATGTCCTGCCGCGTGACCTTCGTCCGGGACTCGATGACATCGTAGCACCTGGAGTCCTGCCGGTTGTACCTGGACCCGATCGCTCCGGCCACGAAGTCGTGGGCCTGGAGAGGCGCGTACCTGGCCGAGTCGGCCAGTCTGGTCTCCGGTATCTGTCCCAGACCGGCCGAAGCGGCCGCCTCGGACGTGATGCGCTGGGCGTTCCCTCTGTAAAGATATTTGTGGCTGTCGTAGACGATCCGGACCGTTCCCAGACTGTTCCTTATCCTCGGGTCCTGCATGACGCTGTCCATGAGGGTCTTGGCGGTCTCCGTGTAGATCTGCTCACCCTTGACCTTCTCCAGGCCCGTCTTGCTGGTGACCACCGCGTGGATGCTCGGGTTTGTGGCCATGACGTCCCTCAGCACATCCAGACGGACGGCGTCGCTCGAGCTGTTGTACTTGAGCTCGTCCGGACCCTTCCCGCCGTACCTGGTGTTCCTGGGATACCGACCGGCGATCGCCGCGAGTTCGTCCGGACGGTCGGTGACCGTGGCCGTCATGGTGAAGGTCCGGCTGGACCCGGGCCCGCGGCCCAGGTCCCCGGACTCGTCCACCAGGACTGTGCCGGACGTCCTTGTCTCCGTTCTCGGCAGCGGGCGGACGGCGGCCAGCACCGCCGCCAGGAACCGTCCCGGGGAGTTCCGGTGCGAGAACCGTCCCAGCCGGTCCCGCCGGTAGGTGCGGTTCTCGGATCTCTTTTCTTTCGTGATCATCTTCCCATCCCTTTCCCGGCCTTCAGCTGTCCGGCCCGCTGCGCCGCGGTGACCTTCGAGTCCGGTTCACGGTACCTGCTGATGTTCGTCTCGGTAAAATTACTTTCGAGGGCAGCCGCCATCCGCTTCCCGCGCAGCGGGCGGGCGGACCAGCCGGCGACCGTCCGGCGGTCCTCGGCGGCGAACCGCGAGATGTCCGGATGCGCTGACGTGGCGCAGGAGCGGTAGTAGCCGCAGAACGGCGGCTCGCTGTTTTTCTTACTGAAAGGACGGACGCGGGCGACCGTCTCCGCCTGCGTCGCGGCCTCCTCGAGGCTCCGGTCGGCGGGGGCCAGCGGCTTGCGCTCGCGCCCCCGTGCCCGGCCGGTTGCGACCGGGCCGGTGCGGGAGCGGTCGTCCTCGCGGAGCGCGTGGACGGTCTCATGCACCAGGGTCTCGCCGCCCAGGTACTGCGGGCCGACGGCTGCAATGTTCGCCGCCGGCCTGTACACGCCCGAGGCCCCCCGCTCGCGCGGGAGCGCCACGACCACGCGGTAGGGCCGTTCCGCAGCGGCGATCGTGGCCAACTCCGATGCCGAGAACTGGCGCCTCAGGCCGGCCTTCACCTCCTTTTCCTGCTTGGGGGTGGCGTTGACCACCTGCAGCCTGCCGCGTTGTTTGGGGTCGCGCAGCGCGAGCGGGTCGCCGGCCGTCCCGGCGGTGTCGATGCCGGCGACGTCCGACCGGTTAGGGTGCGCGAACCACGGCATGATCTGCGGGACCCCGTAGGACGCCTGCCGCGGATACACGCGCCCGGCGTTCTTACTCGAGTCTGTCATGGGCCGCCTCGTGTGCCCCGCACGCCCGCCGGCGTTGTAGTCGTAGTAGTGCTGCGCCAGACATTCCGCGGGCACCCGTCCGTGCCGGTCGACCGGGACGGAGTAGGTCCGGCCCCGGTACTCCACGACCCGGAGGCGGCCGGTCGGGCCGCCCCGCTCGTAGACCGGGGCCGGCGCGTTCCCCGGTGTCCTGCTTTCGCCGGCGGCGTCCGCGAACCTCCCGGCGGCGTCCCGGGGCTGGCGGCGGGCCTGCCGCGACCGCTGCCGGCTCAGACCGCCGGCGGTCATCTCCGGCCCCGGTGTCCGGTGCCGCCCCGGTGAAAGATCCTATGTTCCGTGCCGGCCGGGGCCTTCGCCGTCCCGGGTTTACCAGGACTCCGACCTGCGGTCTTTGCGCTGTTCCCGGCCTTCTTTCCGCTTTTGGCCCCGCCGGTCCCTCTGTCCGGCCGGCAGTACTCAGCGGCCGGCCGCGCGGGCCGGTCCCACACGCCGACCCCGTGCGGGTAGCCGGAGTCGCTGATGCGTTTGGCCCTCGCCGAGGCCTTCGCCTGCCTCTCGCCGTTCTTCGCGATCTGCAGCTGTTCTTCGCTGCGCTCCATCGCGGGGCTGGTCTTCTTTCTGAAAATTCCCATTTCAATCATTCCTCCCTGTTTTTCCGCTGTTTCTTTCCGTTCTGTGCCGTTCTGCGTTCTGTTCTGCCGTCAACAGGGCCGGGAACGCTGTATACGCCCGTATACGGCACCTCGGCCCCTCGGTCCGTGTGTTTACACCTTCATGGCGGCGGAACGGCATCGTCCGGCGGAGGTTCTGCCGCCGGGCAGTGTCTTTTCCTGCCCGTTCCGGACATCCTCGAAAGGTCGACGATCGCCGTCCCGCCGACGGGGCCGTGGGCGTCGTGAGGACGGAGCTCCCCCGGGATTGCCCGGTAACCGGGGACGTCGATCGTCGGTCCGAGAGCCGCCGGCCTTCCGGAGATCATTGTTTCCGCCTCCGCGGTGCGTGTTTGGCGGTCCGGACCTGGCCAACCTTCTTGCTGTTCTCCGGTCCTCTGATCGTCCGGACGACGTCGTCCGGGGTCACCGGCCGTCTGGCGGCCCGCGGTCCGGCGATCCGCAGCGGGGTCCGTGCCGCCGGGGGTTTGGTGTCCTGCTTCAGCTGCGTTCTGCCTGCCGAGGGCTTCTCCGTCTTCGCATGATCAGCATTGACACCGGCAGCAATGACGGGACGGACTGCCCGGGCGGTCCGTCTGCCGGACCTCCCGGTCCCTGCTCCCGTCCTCGGCGGCCGTCCTCTTCCGAGGATCCTCGCCTTCAGACGTCCGAACACAGACCGTCCCTCCTTTCTGTGCAGAGCGGGGCCGCCGCCGCTCCGTCCTTTCTTTTTGAATCATTATCTATATATGTCGCGGGCGCGGAACCATCCGGTGCAACATGCAACAGACCGCTGGCCTGTCCCGAAGTTTGCGCACGGTGCACCCGGCTCCGGAGGGTGTTCGCCGACGTCTGTTCGACGCCCGCGATCTGCTCCCACGTAAGTCCCAGGCTCCGCATCGCCCGGCAGCGCCGGTCCTGCTCCGCGCGGCCGCCGTCCGGCCGGCACTGCGGTCCGCCGGACGCTGGATCCTCCGTGCCCTCCGCCGCGGCGCCGTCCCACCACGCGAAGAAGGCGTCGATCTTGGCCGCCGTCTCGCAGCTGAGGCCGCGGCTGGTGCCGTCCAGGAAGGCCTTGAGGTCGAAGTCCCGGCCGTAGCGGTTGGCGCCGACGCCGAAGCCGGAGACGGCGTAGGTGTCGTAGGCGTACTCCCCCGGGCGGAGGTCCGGGCCGTAGAGGTCGTACGCCCACGGGCTCCGGGGCAGGACCACCGGGCGCCAGGCGGCGCCCGGGGCCTCCCGGCAGAAGACCACGTCCCGCGGGTCCGTCCGGCCGCCGTAGCGGGCGGCGGCCAGCCGCCGGTCCTTGAGCCACTGGGCGCTGCAGTACCCGGTGCGCCCGTCGCCCGGGGACCTCTCGCCGTCGGCGAAGGCCCGGACGCGCAGCGGGAAGTTGCTGATCGCCGGCGACAGGAACCAGCTGCACAGCTGGAACTTCCGCGCGTTGGCCAAGAAGACCTTCATGGCCTGCGTCTCCTTCGAGAAGTTCTGGTCGGCCATCATGTAGTTCTGGGCCTCGTCCAGCACCCACAGCACGACGACGTCCCGGCCGTACTCGCGCAGTATCTCCCCCACGAGGCGGAGCGTGTCCGCGAGCGTGTCGGCGTAACGGACGCCGTCCGGACAGGCCGGGACCGGATCGCCGCCCGCCTGCCGCCGGCCGAACCGGATGTTGGTGACGGCGACGGCCGGCACGTCCAGGCCGTAGCCGCCGTCCAGCGCGTGCTGCATGATGCTGACGGCCGTCGTCGTCTTGCCGTCCCCCCGCTTCCCGGCCAGCACGTGGGTGCGTCCGGACCGGAGCTGCTCGCGCATGATCATCTCACTCGGCCTCCTCCAGCGGGACCGGCGGACCGCCGCAGACGGACCCGGCCTCGCGCAGTATCTCCTCGTAGACGACGATCCACGCGCGGAAGATATCCGATGGAACGTATTGATCGTCGTCGTCCGGCAGTGGCGGCAGCGGTGTCTTGTTCCCGTTCCGGCCCTTGGCCTTGCCGTAGCTGTCGTACTCGCACGGCTGCCGGCGCAGGGCGCTACCAAGTAGCACCTCGAAGTCCTTCAGGTGCCTGGCTCTGGTGTCGTATTCCGCCAGGTCGGTCCACAGGCCGGCGAAGGCCCCGTTGAGCAGAGGGACGACGTTCAGGTACGGCCGGAAACCTGCGTCCGGCGCGTCCTCCGTCATGGGCCCTCCTCCCGTCCGGCCGCGTGGCCGACCGCGTTCGCCCAGGTGCGGTCCGCCGCCCCGGATGCGTGCAGGCGGACCGCGTGCTCCGCGGCGCCGACCGTGCGGGCCCGCCGTTCGATCGAGCTCCGCCAGCCGCCGGCCATGTCGCAGGCGAGGCCGCAGCGCAGGACCCTCCGGAGGGTCGTTATGATCTTAGCGTCGCCGTCGGTCAGTCCGTACCGCAGCGCTCCGTCGCCGTCGGTGAGCGGCAGCTCGGACCTGACCAGGTCCGACCGTTCTCTTTCCAGGACCATGGCCCGGTTCAGCTCGGCGTCGGTCAGACCCTTCAGGGCCGCGTCGCGCCGGGCGGCCAGCACCTTCATGATGCGGCCGGCGTCCCGCAGCGCCTCGGCGGTGCGGGCGTACGCCGTGCCGTAGAGGGCGGCGTCCATCGTGGGCCCGTCCGGGGACGGCCCCGGGCGGACGGCCGGCTGCTCAGGCTGGGGGTACATCGGCGGCCTCCCGGACGGAGGCGTCCCCGTCCCTGTGCTGTCCCGCCGTCCGCTGCCGGCGCTCCGCCTCCAGCCGCTGCCGCAGGTCATCGGCCGCGCCGGGGGCGTCCTCGGTCAGGTCGATGAGCCCGTCCACCAGGTCGCCGGCGGCCTCGAACCGGTCCGCTTCGTACTGGACCGCCAGCCGGGTGGCCCGCTCGTGCTCCGCGTTGGCGGCCAGGACGGCCCGGCGCCACACCTCGGTCTCCGTCAGGTACGTGTCGTAATCTTGTTCCGAGGTCTGCGACGGGTCGAGGATGTGCCTCACGGCCCGGATGTGGCACAGGTACACCGGTTCGCGGGAGACGACGGTGCCGTCCGCATCCTTCACCTTCCGGCTCCACAGCTTCACCTTGCCGTAGCGCAGGCCTGCGCGGTCGTAGCGGCAGACGGAGATCACGCCGTCCGTGTGCAAATGTATGAATCCATTGGTCTGCTCCCGCGTCGCCGTTACTCTAACCTTGTCTCTCGGGAAGTCCAGCTCGTCGCGGGCGCCCGCCCAGCTGCGCAGGGCGCCACCGAGACTCTGGGGCATGAGGTACTCGGCGGGGACCACCCGCCGGACGCCGTCCGCGTCCGTGACGGTTGTGTCGCGGATGTAGTGCACCAGGGGAAGGACGCTGACGCGCCCGTCCGCGGCGGCGCTGACCCACACGGTGTCGTCCGGGTGGGCCATGGCGAAGCCCATGACATAGAATACTGTCAGGGCCAGTGTCATCATCAGGAGACGGTCGGCGGCATCGGCGGACAGCAGTGTCCGGCCGGAAGCGGATTCGTATCCGAGCAGCGCGGCAAAGCCGATCAGACCTGCGAGCGTCAGCAGGAACCACGGGTCGTGCAGCGGGTTGCGCTGGTGCCACCGCCTCCGCCCGGCGTAGCCCCAGCCGGTGGCCAGGCCTGCGGTGAGCAGGCCCAGCACCAGCGACGGCAGGTCGATCACAGCAGTCCCCCCTGCGACGCGACCCCCACGAGGGTGCAGAGCGTGGTGAAGACCAGCACCGCCAGCATCCGGTAGCGGTGGCAGCAGGCGCAGCCGACCGCGCCGACGACCTGGCCGGCGAGCAGGAGCACGGCCAGGTTGTCGGTCAGCCACGAGACGATACCGGGGCCGGCCGAGCACAGCCAGGACACGGCGGACGCCCAGTCCGCGGTCATAGCAGGCCCCCGAGGCTCAGGGACTCGATCCACGACCAGACCGTGTCGCCGAAGACGATGCCGACCAGGATCAGCACCACGCCGAGGACCAGCATGACCGGGTCCTGCTTGACGATGGCCGCAATGACCGACAGCGCGCCGAGGACCAGCATGATGATCTGGAACCAGTTGGTCGAGGTGCGGAGGGGATGGGGTGTCGGCACGGTATGGATCTGCTGCGGGTCGATGTATTCGATCTGCTTGACGTCCAGGTCCACGGACGTCACGCTCGCTCCTTTGTAGTAGATCTCGGAGACGTCCAGGGTATATCCGGAGTACACGGACACGACGCCGGCCGCCTCGTCGGTGTCGAAGTCCCAGCCGGAGAGGTTCTCCCCGTCCGCCCAGACCACCGCGAGACAGTACTGCGTCTGTTTCTGCTCTCCCAACGCCAGCGTCGTGTCGTTCACGTAGTAGTACGGCGTGAATATGACGTCGTCGTACAGCTCGTTGCCGGCGCTGTCGTAGATGGATCCGCGGGCGTACAGGTCGTTGCTCCCGCCGGACACGTTGTACCCGGACGTCTTCAGGTCCCCGCCGCTGCTCTGGTAGTACTGACTGAGCTCCTGGAGGGCCAGGACGGTCATGACCTCCTTCTGCACGGAGGTGAGGTCTATGTCCTCGTAGTTGTCCGGCACCGAGAGCGTCGTGAGGTAGGCGCAGGCGGAGCCCTCCTCGTCGTATATCGCCCAGACGGCCGCCGCGCTCGAGTCGGCGTCCTCCAAGGTGTCGTATATCGAGGATATGAGCGACTGATAGCAGGTCAGCATCTCGGTTATGTCGGAGGTCGCGGAGGAGCCGCCGTTCGGTACGACGGTTATGGACAGGCCGTCGTAGTCGATGCCGTCCACCTGGACCTTGCCGTCGTCGTAGGTTGCGAGTTTGTACTCCCCGTCCGCCTCCATGACCACACCGGCAACGACTCCTGCGGCTGCCGCGTCGCCGACGATCGGCAGGATCTCGCTGCCGGCGTACTGCCGGCCGTCCTGGAGCGTGTAGACGCCGGCGGCGAAGCCGTCGCCGAGGTCGTTCTTCCCTTCGCTCAGCGCTACGGCGGTGCCGTCGCTGGCCGTTATCGTCGCGGAGCCGCCGAACACCCAGAGGGTGCCGCCGGCGATGTACACCTTATCGTATGACGACCCGGACTCCACGTCCGCGGCGGAGACGGCGCTCCCACCCCAGTCGGACGCAGAGCCGAAACCGTTGCTACCGTACTGCCACTCGACCGTCATTTTCCCGTCGTAGACCGAGTCGGAGGCCCAGTCGGACATCCTGGCAGTGACGGAGTCCAGGTAGACGTTCATCTGCGCGGTCGCGTTCAGCATCATGTATGCCGAGTTGTAGTACGTTCCGGAGTCGGTAAGTATCGTCTCCGGGTCGTACAGAGCTCCCTTCTCCCAGACGGACGACGCCGCGAGCTCCGCCTGCCTGATCCAGTGCTCGTTCGTGAAGCCCCAGATCTGGGCGTAGTTCTGCAGCGAGTTGGCGTAGAACGCCTTGGCGAGGCCCGTCTCCTCGGCGATCGTGGACGCCTCGATGGTCCTGGTCTCATTGTCGCTGCTGCCGGTGGTACCGCTGTCCGACAGGATGTAGCCGGCCTCGTAGGCCGCCACGGCCGTGGAGATGGCCGTGGCCAGGCACATCGCGTAGAATATGTCATCTGCCACGAAGACGGCGTCGCTCTCGTCCGCCGTCCGGTCGTCGGACAGCGCCGCGCCGCCTACCGCGGCGGAGACCATGACGACGGCCAGCAGCACGGCCAGGGCCTGCTTCGCGCTCCGGTACGCCGTCACAGGACCACCGCCAGCAGCAGGATGACGAATACGGCGACCAGCAGCGCTATGTACCAGTGCGCCTCGAGCCAGTCCCACGGGGTAGGTTCGGGGGTCGGCACGGGGTCCGGGTCGCTGCCGCCGGACACGGAGTAGCCGCAGGAGGAGACGAGGGATGTTGGCGTGGAGGCGTTCTTCAGATAGGTGACGGTGACAGTCAGCGTCCCGGAGGTGCCGTCCTCGTACGTGTGCGTGTACGTGCTGCTCGTGCCGGTGGTGACGTCAGAGCCGTCGCCCCATTCTATCGTGGTGTCCATTGAGGAGTATCCGCTGGCCATGGTGATGGTGACGGTGTCGCCGTCGGTGGCAGTGGTGAACAGCCGGGCCCAGATCGCCGTCAGGACGGTGTCCGATGTTATCGCATCCGCAGCGAAGTCCCACTCGCCGGTGCCGCCGTTCGCCTGCCAGTGGAGGAACACGTAGCAGGACCGCGACGGGTCCGAGGGCGCGGCGGCGTATCCCCCGGAAGAGACCGTCTGGGTCTGGATGCTCCCGCTGCCCCCGTTCAGGAGGAACGTGACCGTATAGCTGTCCGAGGACGGGGACCCCGTCCACTGGGCGTAGACGGTGACGGCAGCGGTCGAGACGACCGCCATGGTGCCGCCGAGGGCGTAGGACGTTCCCGTTCCGTCGGCGGACAGGTTCCAGGACTTGAGAGAGTGGCCGTCGTAGGCGTAGCCGGACGTCGGCATGACGGCGCTCTTGCCGACCTCGACGGTCTGGGCGAGGCTGCCGGTGCCGCCGTTGGCGTCGTAGGTCACGGTACAGGCCGAGGCGCCGTCCTTAATCCAGTAGGCCATCATCACGATGGTGGAGCTGGTGGAGCTGATGCTGTACACGTACCCGGGAGCGTATATGCTGCCGCTGTCCGAGGACAGGTACCAGCCGGCGAACGTGTACCCGCTGCGCGTGAGTCCGGACGACGGCATGGTGACCGCGCCGTCCGTCTGGACCGCGTACGCCTCGTAGTCCGTCGAGCTGCCGTCGACGGTCCCGCCGTTGGCGTCGAAGACGATGACGCCGGTGTCCGCCGCGTAGTAGGCGGTGAACGTTACCGTCCCGGTGACGGTGTAGACCGAGCCGAGAGGGTAGTAGACGGTCGTGCCGTCGATCGATATCGACCAGGCCGCGAGCTTGTAGCCGTCCTCGGAGAACCCGGAGGACGGGAGCGTGACGGCGGTGCCGAGGGACCCGGCGCAGGACGCGTGCGACCCGCTGCCGTCCCCGGCGGCGAAGCTGACCGTGTACGTGCCCATGGTGTCCGGGTCCGTGACGGTGATGTACCACACGACGTAGGATCCGGCCAGGTCGCTGTCGCCGACGAGGGCCCGGAGATGCAGCGCAACGGTGTAGACGCCGACCGCCGCCGGTGTCCCGGAGAACGTGACGGACGACGCCGAGGCCGTGCAGGACAGCCAGGACGGGCATTCGTCCTTCACGATCTCGCAGCTGCCGGCAGCCACGTCGGACAGGTGCACGTCCCAATAGACCCAGGAGTCGGATGCCAGGTCCGGGGAGTACGTGTACCCGGTGCCGACGTCGCAGCTGGCCGGGGCGTTCCCGTCGAGGTACGACGAGACCTGCGTCCACACGGCGTAGAACGTGACGTCGCCGGTGACGGTGTACGCGGCGTCGACGGCGTAGGCCGTTCCCGCTGTGGAGCCCAGGGTCCAGCCGGACAGGACGTACCCGTCGTTGGTGATGCCGTCGGCGAGCAGGTAGACGGTGTTCCCGGTCAGGACCGTCTCGGTGAGGTCTGCGTCGCCGGTGTTCGCCCCGCCGTTCAGGTCGAAGGTGACGGTCGCGGACACCGCCGCGACCTTTTCCCAGACCGCATACAGAGTGAGCGTGTCCGCACCGCCGGAGCCCAGGTCGAGCTCCTGGCAGTCGGTATAGACCGCCGTACCGCCGGCCGCAGTGGCCCATCCCAGGAAGCTGTAGCCGTCGTAGGTGAAGGCGTTGGCCCTCAGGGTCTGGGCGGTCCCGGCCGTGAATGTCTGGGTTGCCATCGTGCCGGTGCCGCCGTTGGCGTCGAACGTGACGGTGCAAGTGTGCAGGGTCCACATCGCCTTGAGGGTGATAGTGGGGACACCATAGGGAACGCCGATGGTTCCGCCCGGAGAATAATACTCTCCCACGCCCCCGTCGATATCCGAGGTCCACCATGACGAAAAGTCGTATCCCGTTCTGGTAGGAACGGTGGAGGGGATCGTGAACGTGTGCAGGGTGTTGGTCGAAGTGGCCGTCTGCGTGGCCGGAGCACCGGTGCCGCCGTCGGCATCGTATTCCAGGGTATAGGTGTAGACGGTCTCAGAGGGGTCGGTGCTGGACGACTGGGACCAGATGGCGTACAGGGTGCAGCTGAGGGCCGCACCGGCGTAGTGCGAGGTCGAGGCAGTGCTGGCGTAGAAGATCAGGCCGGAGCCGTCGGAGGCCGTGTTCCAGTACTCGAAGTCGTACCCGGAACGCGTCGGGATGGTGGTGGGCAGCAGCCAGCCGTAGGTGGAGTCGTACACGCTGGAATCGGTGGAGTACAGTGTTGCGGGTGCGCCGGTGCCGCCGTTGGCATCGAATGCCAGCGTTTTCGTGTCGTCGGCACTGCTTTCGGCCACGGTGAGATTGAGGACGACCGTTGCGGTCTGCGACGGCCCCTCAGCGGTCACAGCCTGTACCGTGACAGAAACAGAGGACACGGCAGTCGGCGTACCGGACAGGACGCCGGCCGAGGACAAAGACAGGCCGGCCGGCAGGGTGCCGCTGGCGACTGAGTAGACAGCGGACAGGTTGCAGGTAAGTGTAACAGATGTAAGTGCCGTGCCGACGACGCCACTGACGGTTGTGTTGCCGGCGGAGATCTGTGCCACGGGGTAGACGGTTACCGTAACCGTCTGGCTGGCGGTCTGGCCGTCGGGACTGGTCGCCCGGAGGATGGCCGTGTATGGTGTGGTTGTGGAGACTGACGGCGCGGTACCGGACAGATAGCCGTTGGAGAAAGCCAGCCAGGACGCACCAGAGACCTTGGTGAAGGTGCTGTCGGAGATGTTGACCGCGGGGGTGTAGCTGACCGAGGACCCGGACAGCGCGTTCACCGCAGCGGGAGACGACCACGACAAATCGGATTCGGTGTTCCACACTGCGGTCAGCGTGATGCTCGGACTTGTGCTGGAGACGTCGACGTGCCCGCCGGGTCCGACCGACACAGTAGTCGTGGCAGTTTCATACTGCCACCACTTGAAAGTGTGGCCGGTGTAGGCAGGTACTGTATCGGATACGGTAAACTCATGGACGGTGGTTGTGCGACTGACCGTCTGCGTGGCCGGAGCACCGGTGCCACCGTTGGCGTCGTAGGTGAGCGTGTACGTGTAGGATGTAGGCGCATCGTCCTGCGACCATATTGCGTACATGGTGCCGCTGAGGGCCGAACCTGCATGGCTCGACTTCTCGGCGGTACTGGCGTGGAAGATCAGGCCGGAGCCGTCAGAGGCCGTGTTCCAGTATTCGAAGGTGTATCCGCTGCGCGTCGGAACGTCGATAGGCAGCAGCCAGCCGTAGGTGGAGTCGTACACGCTGGAATCGGTGGAGTACAGTGTTGCGGGTGCGCCGGTGCCGCCGTTGGCATCGAATGCCAGCGTTTTCGTGTCGTCGGCACTGCTTTCGCCGGCCAGCGGCACGGCGACGGCTGCCATTATCAGGGCCAGCAGGACGGCGGCAGCCAGCAGGCCCCTTCTTTTCTTTCCGTTTATGAATTTCATGTTATCTTTTACAGTTGCGGGGGCCGTCCGGCCCCCCGGGTGTTCAGAGAACCTTCGCAAGAACGATGACGGCGGCAATCAGCACGACGGCGGCGACCGCCACGGCGGCCCACGGGTCGATGACCTGGGCACCGGCATCGCTGCCGCCGGTGTACGAGGCGGTCAGCGTGACCGCGTAGCTGCCGGCAGCAGTTGCCGTGCCGGACAATGTCCCGTCGGTGAATGTCAGGAAGGCACCTGTGACGGCACTTGAGTCGCCGACAATTCCCGTTCCGGAAGCGGTGATCGTCGCACCGGTGAGGTTGACGGTCGGCGTGTAAGTGAACGTATCGCCGACGGACATCGAGATGTCGTAGGTCTGGGGGGATCCGGCAGCCGAATCGTCCGCGAACAGCGGCACGAGGCAGGCGCCCAGCATAAGGACGACAAGCAATCCGGCCATCCATGATCTTTTAAAATTCAGATGATCCATGAAGGTTTCTCCGCGCGAGTTTAAAGTTGCGCGGATGATGATGCAAGAGTAAAGATAAATGGTTTATTTTTTGTGCCGTTATGGAACTTTTTTTCAACTCACTTTTCCACCCTTGGCCCAACCGGCCGCCGCCGCGGCGAGAATGCCCGGCAGACGGGCAGCCAACGTCTGAATCTGCTGCAGCTCCTCGGTCGGCCACTCCCGGCCGGCATACGCCTGCACGATCGCCGAGCTCACGAGCTCCGAGCAGCTCACGCCCGTGGTCATGTGTACCTGATCGATCAGCGACGCTGCCTCTTCGCTCACCCAATACGAGCGCCGGACCGTTTCGGGCCGGTCGGCAAACGGCCGCTTGTCAATTTTCCCCGTCTTTATATCTGCGTTGTCTGTCAAATCAGTCCCTCCTTTTCCGTCCTCAAGACCTGATCGGTACCCCTTTCCGTCCTCGGCCGTTGAATCGCCATGACCTCCTCCCGCCGGTCCATGAGTGTGGATTTGGCGATATGCAGTTCCCGCGCGATCTGCACCCATGACTCTCCGGAGTCCCGCAGCGCGGCGACCGTCTGCAGCGGGATGTCGGCCCGGCGCTTCCGGCCCATGTGCTGACCGCGCGCTTTCCGGGCGGCCATACCTTCCCTGGTCCGGACGGAGATGGTCTCGCGTTCCCACTCGGCGATGGCGCCGATCAGCTGCACCTGCAGCCGGCCGTTCGGCGACCGGGTGTCGATCAGACCGATGTCGAGGCACTCGAGCGCCACGCCGTAAACGTCGAGCTGCTGCAGAACGGTATCGAGGTTGACGACCGAGCGCATGATACGATCCAGTTTAACGGCAAGGATCCGGTCGAACTTATGCAGCCGGGCATCGGCCATGAGGTCCTGGAAACCGGGACGGTTGGCGTCGCGACCGCTGGCTTCGTCCGTATACTCCCGGTAAACCTGATAGCCGCGGGCCGCCGCGATCTCACGCAGCCGCGGCAGCTGCAGCGTCTCGTCCTGCCGACCGTCCTGGGTGGAGACCCGGACGTATAGCGCAACGGTCATGCCCGCATGCGGGGAGGTCATGGCCGGCCCTCCTCCGGAGCGGCCCGGCCGGCCAGGCGGTTCCTCGCCAGGGAGATGTGGGCGGCCGCCTGCGTCAGGTCGCCGAGGACGTCGGAGACGTCGGCAACTGCTCCGGGTGCGCTGTCCGCCGGCCGTTCCAGGTAGGCCCGGAGCGCCGCGCGGACGATCTCCTGCCGGCAGCAGCCGGTCCGGGCTGCCAGCCGGTCGACCGCCGCGACCTGGGCGCGGTCGAGCTTGGCGGAGACGACCTGTACGTCGCCGGTCATGGACGGGCCTCCCCGACCGGACCGGACGGTGCCGAAAGGCCCTGCCGCAGCGCCGGGATTCCTATCCACCGGAAGACCTCCGAGATCCTGACGACGATCTTCGGCGCTATCCTGGGCCTGCGGTCGAGAGACGCTCTCGGGACCGTGGCGATCTCCAGCGTGACCAGCTGCCGCCACTTCAGGTTGATCGTCCGGTCGCTGCCGCTCAGGTTGTTGTCCATGAGCCGGTAGAACTCCGGATACTCGATCAGCTGCTCGCCGGAGAACCTCCGGGAGGCCGACCACCCGTAATTGTCATCGAGCATGATCAGCACGCTCTTGACGTCTATTCCGTCCCTTCCCATTTTTCTACACCTCTTCGCTGTTTTCTCGTTCGGGATATTCCAACACCAACCAACACCAACATGACCGTAATTTTCTGTCGGGCCATCCGTCCAGCTCTGCTGGCCAGACGGTCCGACGGCATGTCCTCTGATACGGTCGGACCCGCATCGGTCCGGGTCATGGTCGGAAGTACGCGCGTTACCGCTCTTTCGAGTGGAACTCTCCGCTCGCCCGCCGTCTGCTGGCCTCGACGCTGCGGGGCCCCGACGGGAGCTTTTCCCGTGCTTCTGTGTTGGTGTTGGTTGGTGTTGGAATATTCTGGTCCACCCCCGCGGGAATCGGACCCGCTGCAGCCTTCGCTAGGGATGATTGGCATTCCGACATGACGGCCCGGCCTGCCGCCGGGCGCACAGTTCCGATAAAACACAGTGGGGCGGTCATCAGGCCGCCTCCCGCTCATGGCGTGCACGGGGCCGATTGTACAATGTTGCTACCGGTCCGCGCGAGCAGACCTTGACGAGAACCTTCTGCACGTATTGTAAGTGCAGCGGTAGTATGATCGCGGTCATGCACTCGCCTCCACGGTCAGCCGCGGGGCGTCGTCCCGGCCGGGACGGTCGTCCGGACGGTAGCCGCAGGCCCGGCCGAACGCGTCCCACGGGCTGTTGTGCCGCATTATCCACAGTGAACAGCAGGATGTCCCGCACTCGTCGACGACCCGGTGGTCGGGTCTGCCGAGGTAGGGACGGCAGACGGAGCCGGGCGCCAATGGGCAGGCATACTCTCCGGGTACGAGCTGACACGGGACCACGATCGGCGCATTCTTCATGACCGACCACCCTCGTTAATTACTTCAAACCGATGTGCCCAATCGCGGGCATAATTTATATCAAAAAAACCGACAGAGCCAGCAGTTTCACTTGGGTGTTGCATCCGGGCAGGCCCACTCCTATG
>DAEQ01000002.1:712126-717663 GCA_002495325.1 Methanomassiliicoccaceae archaeon UBA593 | reverse complement strand
ACACTAATAAATGTACGACATCTGAAAATATCAGTTATCAAAGAGCCAGCCGCTGAGACGCAGAGCCGATAACATGTGAGATTAATCACAGTTATCGGCTCTCCTTGTACATGATCTATAAAGTTGATTGTACTTGTGGTTAAGTTAGTTCAAATACTATCCCTTGTTTTCATGGCGGAGTTCTTTCCAAATACCTCTTGCTGATGCAATAGCAATTTGCTGTTCTTGCTCGTTAGCATCCCGGAACTCCCGAATAAATTGTTCCTGCTCTGGCGTACCAGTTACATCCTCGGGACGAAAAATAAGATCAGCTGGAATACTTAATTCTTGAATGATTTTATAAAGGACCTCAAATGTTGGATTTCGTTTTCCAGTTTCAATGGCAATGATGGTTCTTAAAGAAACTTCTATTTTGTCAGCAAGCGCTGTTTGTGTCATTCCGCGCGATATACGGGCTCCTTGAATGATAGTACCCATTCGCTTCATGTCATAGTGCATTATGTATCACCTCTTATCTAAGTTTAGTAGAAAAAAGATGATTACATAATGTGGTTGTGCGTCATATTTGCATGCAACATATTTCACAAAAATAACAGCCGGACAAGGCAAGAAAAAAAAGACTGCTTTGGCGGGTTATATTAATGCATCCAAAATCAAATGAGTCACCTGCCAAAGCAAACTGAAAGGAGCTTTGGCAGATGTTGTTTTTACTACCAAAATACCACTTTTATAGAAAGGTGGCAGTTTAGCAGATGGCCTGAATATTCTATGGGCAATCTTCCAAGGTAATCGCTTAAAAAAAGTTATTGCTCCATAAGGATAAATTCTAACCTTGCATATGCAAGCTATGACATAATAGTATGTAATTTGTATCAATTTCGACGTACCATGCGGAGGATATTCTGCTTTGGTACGTTTTTTATCTTCTTTTCTCTGGATAAATATTTCTGGTACGTTATATCGACGCGGTGTGATATAAAGCCCCTCTGCCGCTCCCCTCCATCCTCTGTTTCGATTTGCCCAAGCCTAAAAATCGAAACGGAGGAAAAGAAAATGGTCAAGATCAATCTGCGGGACTATTATCCCGATTTTTATACCACCGACTGCATCATTGAGGTACCGGACGAGGTTGCGGCACTCATGGATTCCTATGAACACGCCGAAGCCGCCTACTATCTGCGGAGATACCGTCATAAGGCGTATTACTCTCTGGATCGCGGCGACGGCATCGAGCGTGACATCCTGTTCGTGTCCCTGTCCCCCTGCGAAATCTATGAGCGCAAAGTGACGGCTGAGCAGCTTCACGCTGCCATCGCCGCCTTGCCGGATAAGCAGGCCAAGCGCATCTATGCTCATTACTTCTTGGGAATGAGCAAAAGTGCCATTGCTAAGGCAGAAGGGGTAAATAAAAGTCAAATCTCACGTTCTATCAATAAGGCGCTGAAAAATATGGAGGCAGTCCTCAAAAATTTCATTTAAGGGAGCAACTTTTGCCCTGAAGATGAAAAGGTTTATGAGGGATATGTTTTTATTCTTCGCTGAACCTTGAAAATCGAATAAGGGACAAGCCGGATACATACCGCAAACAGCGGCATACAGGGAGCCGGGCGGCGGGTGCGCCACGATCTTTCCTTACGCGGGAGAGGGTGATTGGATATCAGCGTAACGGAAAGGGAGCGAAAAACACCAGCGCCGCAGGCAGAGCAGCGTCTTTCAGACGCAAGGCAGCTCTGCGGCAATTATCTGTATGTAATGAAACTTCCGTTCAGTCACAGTCCGAGCGTGATAAAACCGTCGCAGGCAATGAGAACGGCCCGCCATCATCATGGGGGGAGGTGCAATTCCTATGGTAACAGGTACGCCGCCTGTTCGTCCGGAATGTCTGTAAACATAAAAGCAAATCGAAACAAAGGGACAGCCGCGCCGATACAGGTTTGAGCAGCCATACGGCTGGCACGTTTCGGCGCGGCTGTCATCTTTTATATTGGATATGGTTTGAAATGGAGGTGTCTCTTTATGGAGCAAGCCACACCATGCGGAAAAGCAAATACCTCTTACAAGGAAGTCAAGATCGGGAATACGCTGTATCGCGTGACCAGCGTGTTTTCCGGTGAAAAGGACCTGGGGCATACGCTGGAACAGCTCGCCGTCCGGCGCGCCATGACAGAGCTTACACCGCCCCGCGTCCCTTCTGCTTCTTAACGATAAAACCCTCTCGGCCAGCCGCATCCTTGCGCGGCGAAAGCTCCCGCGTTATCCTGATGATGTTCGAGAGCCATAAAACCGCACGGGGTATGATGCTGAGATGATCGGGAGGTAAAACATAGATGATCGAAAAAACATACAACGTGGGCATCTACTGCCGACTGTCCAACGACGATGAGCGCGACGGCGAATCCGCCAGCATTGAAAATCAAAAGCTGCTGCTCCAACGGTATGTCCGTGAGCGCGGCTGGAATGAAATCGACGTATATACCGATGACGGTTATTCTGGAACGAATTTTCAACGCCCCGGTGTCCAGCGGTTGATTGAGGATGCCAAGGCAAAGCGCATCAACGTGATTTTGGTCAAAGACCTGTCGCGTTTCGGCAGAAACTACATTGAATTCGGGCAGTACACGGATTACCTGTTTCCTTCCATCGGGTGCCGCTTCATCGCGCTGAACAACGGCATCGACACGGAAAGCACCAACGGCAGCACCGATGTCATGTGCTTTTTGAACTTATTTAACGAGTTCTACAGCCGGGATACCAGCAAAAAGGTCAAGGCCGTGAAGAAAGCGTGTGCGGAGGATGGGAAATTCATGGGTACTTACCCCGCCTATGGGTACAAGCGCGATCCTGCGGATAAGCACCATCTTGTGATCGACGAAGAAACCGCGCCGGTTATGCGCCGGATCTTCGCCATGCGCTGTCAGGGCATGGGGTTTTGGTCCATTGCCGTGGCACTCAACGAGGAAGGAATTCAGCCGCCCGGAGTGCTGTACTATCAGCGCAAGGGGCGAAGCGACCCGCGTAAGGTCAACCACCAGTGGGCCAATACCACCGTTCAGGTTATCCTCCGAAACGAGGTCTACATCGGCAATATGGTGCAGGGCAAACACGGGACGCTCTCGTATAAATCCCGCAAGCTCATTGTAAAGCCGGAGGATGAATGGATACGGGTGGAAAACACTCACGAAGCAATCGTTCCCCGCGACGTGTGGGACACGGTTGTTAGCATCGACCAAAAGAAAGTGCGGAAATCTCCCACCGCCGCAGGCAGAAAAAGCATTTTCACCGGCCTTGTCTACTGCGCCGACTGCGGCTTCAAAATGCGGTCCCACAATGAGACGCGCAAGTACAGCGACGGCCATACGCAGGTATTTCACTCCTTCATCTGCGGCAACTACAGCCGCAGCGGGAAAACCGCCTGCACTGTCCACATGATTTATGAGGATGTCTTGAGTAAGCTCGTGTTGGCGGATATCCGGGAAAAAGCTCAGTACGCGGAGTACGACCGGGACCGGCTTGTGGCGCAGATCACCCGTCTGAAGGACAAGGAAACCCGCAGCCGCCTGTCCTCTTATGAACAGGAGCTGAAAACGGCAACCGTCCGCGTGTCGGAGCTGGAAAAACTGATGCAGAATCTCTATGAGGACAAATGCAAAGGCGTTATCCCGCAGACCGTGTTTCAGACCCTGATGCAGAAATATGAATCCGAGCGCGCAGAAAAATCTGCTGTCCTCCCGGAACTGGAACAAAAGGTCCGGGCCCAGCGTGGGAACAGGCAGGACGCGGACCGCTGGACAGATATCATCCGTCGCTATACAGAAATCACGGAGCTGGATGAAACCATCCTGTTTGAACTGGTGGACCGCATTGAAGTGGGCGAAACCCAAAAGCAGGGCGACCTTCGCATCTGCGACATCAAGGTGCATTACCGTTACGTCGGGAATGTGGACGAGGCGCTGACGCAGGAAAAGAGGGAGCGTTATGAAAAAGCTGTATAAGGTCGGCATCTACTGCCGCCTGAGCGTGGATGACGCTTCCAACTCCGCGAAAGCGAAAAGCTACATCCCCGCCGACGAATCCGCCAGTATTGAAAATCAGCGGGAAATCCTCTCCAAATTTGTGATGCTGAACGGATGGACGGAGGTGAAAACTTACGCCGACGACGGTTACAGCGGCGGCAATTTTCAGCGTCCCGGTTTTCTGGAGATGCTGGAGGACGCCCGGAAAGGCGTTATCAATCTGATCCTCGTCAAAGACCTGTCCCGGCTGGGACGCGACTTTGTAGAGGTGGGCCGGTACACGGATGTTGTATTCCCATCCCTTGGGTGCCGCTTCGTTTCCGTGCTGGACTGTCTGGACACCGAGGGCGACAACACCGACATGCTCCACTTCCGCAGCCTCATGAACGACTACCATTTGAAGGATTTAAGCAACAAAATCAAGTCCGTGCGGTACGCCAAAATGAAAAGCGGGCAGTTTCTTTCCGCTTACGCCCCTTACGGCTACCGCAAAAGCGAGGATGATAAGCACAAGCTGGTGATCGACGAATACGCCGCCGCTGTGGTGCGCAGGGCCTTTTCCATGCGGCGGGACGGCGCGGCCTATGGCAAGATTGCCGCCGCTTTCAATCAGGACGACATCCTTTCCCCGCGTGGGTATTGGCACAGCCTGTACGGAACCGGCGAATGCCGGTATTCTCAAATTTGGACCTGCACAGCCGTAAAAAACCTTCTAAACAGCGAGGTCTACCTTGGAAATCTGCTGATGAACTATACCGGCTCCCGTTCCTATAAGGACGGTACGATGATTTACAAGCCGGAATCCGAGTGGATACGGTGCGAGGCAACCCACGAGGCAATCGTCACCCCGGAAGAATGGGAGGCCGTGCAAAAGATCAATCAGGCTGCGAAGCGCCGCGTTGAGAATAACCGAAAGCCGACCCGCAGCCTTTTCTCCGGCAAGCTGGTCTGCGCAGACTGCAAAGGTCCCCTTGGCGCAAGTACAGAAACACACCGCCGTAAAAACGGCAGCGTAAAACGCTATGTTTCCTACTGCTGTGAGAGATATATCCAGTCGGGCCGGAGTATTTGTTCCTGGCACCGTATCTATGAAATAACGCTGGCGCAGATCGTTATGGCTGAAATCAAAGCGGACGCCGAGGCCGTCACTCTGGATGAGGCCGGTGTGTTGGAGAAACTCAAAAGCTGGATGGCACAGTATGACGAACAGCGCATGGCGAATACCCGTCAGGACATCGGCAAACTGCGCCGCCGCTTGCAGGAATTGGAGAGCATGACCGCAAAGCTCTATGAGGACAAGGTGAGCGGGGCGGTCAGCGAAAGCACCTTCTCGGTGCTGATAGCAAAAAACGAACAGGAGCGCCTTATCAAAGCGGAACGCCTTGACGCGCTTCTGTCCGAAGTTAAAAAATCCGATCAGGATGAAGCCGACATTCAGAGTTGGGCGGCAATGATACGCAAATATCTGAACTTACAGGAACTTGATCGGGAAACCATCGACGAGCTGATAGACCACATTGAAAT
>DAEQ01000002.1:42703-711907 GCA_002495325.1 Methanomassiliicoccaceae archaeon UBA593 | reverse complement strand
TCAACCGGGAACTTGATATGCAATGAAAATAGGCCGTCTTACAGGTATTGAGAGTTTTATAGCACGACGTTCCCGAATGATGCATGTTCTTTTCATGATTGGGAAACGTCAGAATATGTCCCAGTCTGTCATCATCCTAGGCGGTGTTGTTATAGGCTATCTTTTTCAGGCTGGCGTCACTGCCCTGAAATATCTGTCCGATGATGGCGCCCTGCGGGAGATCACAGTCTGGCTAATGGGCGGTATGTGGGGCGCCTCCTGGACCTCGGTTATGCTGTTGCTACCGATCGTCCTGGTTTGTTTCCTGGTGACCTATTCCCATTCAAAGGACTTCAATTCCATGTCCGGTGGTGATGACGTCGCTAAGAGCCTCGGGGTCGATGTCGAGAAGTTCCGGTTCCGGTCCCTGATTATTATGACGCTCTGTACCTCGGCCTGCATCGCATTCACCGGAATCATCGGCTTCATCGGTCTGATGGCCCCACACATCTGTCGCATTCTAATCGGGAACGACCAGCGGTATCTGATTCCGGCTTCAGCCCTGATGGGTGGACTGGTCTTGCTAATCTCGGATAGCGTTGGCCGGGTGATTATAGCTCCGGCTGAATTGCCGGTGGGTGTTATCATGTACATTATCGGCGGGATTTTCTTCGTCTATCTCATCTGGACGGGACAGGGGAGACGGATAGAATGAAGATCGATCTCCGGAACCTGTGCCAGGGTTATGGAAAGACTGAGATCCTGCACGGCCTGAACGCTTCCCTGGACACGGGTCAGGTGATCGCCCTGCTAGGTCCGAACGGTTCCGGCAAATCCACGCTTATTCGGACCATGTCCGGCCTGATGACACCAACCAGCGGCAACGTCCTGTTGAACGGAAAGAATCTGCAGGACATTTCTCTGGCAGAACGCGCCAAACTCATCAGTTACGTCCCGCAGAGTTTCAGTTATATGCCGTACACTACGGTCCTCAACACTGTGCTGGCCGGTAGAAACCCGCACATGGGATGGGAACCGTCGGAAACCGACCTGAACATTGTTGCAAGATCGCTGGATATTATGGGCCTCGGTGAGTTCGCCGAACGGAACATCAATGAGTTGTCCGGCGGCCAGCGGCAACGGGTGTTCATTGCCCGGGCCCTGTCGCAGACGCCTGTCTTCTTTCTCTTTGACGAGCCCACAAGTTCTTTGGATATGAAATACCAGTTAGAAACGATGAAAAAGATGTACTCCATCGTTCATGACCAGAACGTCGGTTTAATCATCGCTCTGCATGACATCAATCTCGCTATGCGGTACGCCGATCGCGTCATCCTTGTCAGAAATGGTAGAATCTTTGCCGAAGGGGCACCATATCAGGTAATCACCGAATCTTCGATTCTGAACGTCTACGGCGTTAAAACGACCATAACCGAAAACGAACACGGACGCTTTATCCTGGCATACGATTCAGTATGATATCAATACTGTATAACGCCGTGAATCAGACTGCAGTCTGAATTCCTTTGCCGACATAACCTATAAACTGCCTTTTACTGTGTCGAACCATGCAGAATGACGGTGTTCCGGCCGGTCTTAGCATCTTTGCCCAGTTCGCCGTCCACATGAAAGACCTGTTTTAGATTGGCCGGCGTAAGCGTTTCTTCAGGTGTGCCATTGCATAGAATTTTGTGATCGTGAATCATGACAATCCGGTCGCAGTAGCGGACGACCATCGGCAGGTCGTGCGAGACCAGCACCACAGTCAGTCCATGCTCCTTCGAGAGCCGATAAACCAGATCCAGTACCTCGAACTGAGCACTAATATCCAGATGAAGCGTTGGTTCATCCATGAGCAGTACTTTCGGTGTCTGGGCTAACGCCCGGGCAATAATGACCCGTTGCCGTTCGCCACCACTCATCTCACTGATGAAACGGTCGCCAAAATCTTGTAACCCCGTCTCTGTCAGCGCCCGGTCGATAATCTGCTCGTCCTCCCGACTGGTACCGGCGAACTCCTTTTGGAACGGCATCCGTCCCATGGCTACGATATCTTTCACGGTGAATGCAAACTTAATCTCGTTGTCCTGAGGCACCGCTGCTACAGTCCTGGCAATCTCCCGCTTCTTCATACCAGCGATGTCGTTGCCGTCTAACAACACACAGCCGCCGAATGGCACCAAATTGCGATTGAGGTTTTTCAGTAACGTCGTCTTACCGCAGCCGTTCGGTCCTAATATGCCCAGGATTTCGCCCGGCCGAATCGACAAACTCACGCCGTTCAGCACCAGTTTGTTCCGGTACTTAAACTGTAAATCCTGCACCTCATAGTTCAGGACCATCCGATCTCACTCTTCCTCCGCTTGAGCAGATAGATAAAATAGGGTGCGCCGACCAGTGCTGTTAAGACGCCGATAGGCAGGACCCCATAAGCCGTAGCCACCGTGTGAGCAAGATAGTCGCAGGCAATCAGAAATGTCGCCCCGCCAAGTGCACTAACCGGCAACAGGAGGCGATTGTCTGGACCTAAGATAATCCGAAAGATATGCGGAATGATCAAACCGACGAAACCGATAACCCCGACAAATGAAACAGCTGCCGCAGTAACCAGCGAAGCCGCAATCAAAGTAATGAGCCGAACACTGTTGACATCGACGCCCAAATCCATTGCATGAGAATCGCCAATCATCATGGCATTCAGGTCCTTGGCAAACATCATCATAATGAAGATGCCAGCCAGAATGGCAGGAGCCACAAATAGCAGATCTTCCCATGTAGCATTTGATAGGCTACCCATACTCCAAAAGACGATGCCTTCCAGTTTGTCGCCGGCAATGAACGTTAGGAACGATACGACGGCCGACATCATCGCGCTAATGGCAATACCGGTCAACAGCAATGTCTCAGTATGGGTTACCCCACCGGTCCGGGATAGACTGTAGACTAAGAACATCGTCCCGAAACAAAAGACGAATGCCAGCAACGGCGTCGTGATAATGCTCGGGATGAACGGGATAGTGAACAGGATGCCGATAGCCGCACCGAGCGATGCCCCAGAGGAAAGACCGAGGATGTACGGCGAGGCCATCGGATTACGGAAGATGGCCTGCATGACCGCACCGGCCACGGCCAGACCCGCCCCGACGAACAGACCGATGACAATCCGCACTGCGTTGTCCTTGACAATCAGGTTGTTAGCCCAAGTCCCCCGGCTCAGCAGAACGTCAATAACCTCTCTGGCGCTCAGCATCCGGGCAGCCCAGGCCAAATCCAGCAAAGAAACGATGACCAGCAGGACCAAGTAGTACCACTACTGTAGCCATGACCTTGGATGCCTTTTTCGCTTTCATCGACGCCATGGGCAATATCCTGCTGGTTGAATAGTTTGTTGTTTCAGTGTTTGGTCTTGTACCAATATACTAATCCGACTGCCACAGCAACGACTGCGATACCAGCCACGGCCGCATAAATCATTGTGTTGTCGTTATCGCTTTCGCCAGAATAGACTGGTGTACTGCCGGTAAACAAATCCGGATATAAAGCCGCAGCCATCTCCCAGACTCCGTCAGCAGACTCTGGATCGTAGTTGTTCCACGTCCGGTCCATAATCACAATTTGGAAATCCCCGCTGTCGCCACCGAGCACATCGTCGATAAATCCCTGTAGCGAACCGCCATATGTCCGGATATACGCATCATCCAGGAAGATGACTGCATCCGTATGATCACCTAACAACTGCTGGATCCGGGCCTTGTCATAAATAATACTGCTATCACTGGTCGAATCGTAGCCAATATTATTGGCGCCAGAAATCGTCATCAGCGAAACCGCTAGGGAACCGGTATTGCCCGCGCCCCAGCCGTTTACTTTGGAATACCAGATAAAGATGGCATCCTGCTTCTCAGTCACATTATCGACGACCGTCGAAGAGACCGCATCTTCCACATATTTCATCTGTTTAACACAGTCGTAACCATCTCCGACCACATTGGCGATATCGGTAACGCATTGAATAAGGTCATCGTACTTCGGCATAGTACCATAGAATAGGACGTGCGTGAATCCCGCTTCCATCAACCGGTCACGAAGACCGCCTGTCTGCACCGACGAACTATAAGTCGAGAAGATAATGGTATCGTCAAAGGCAAAACTACCGTCCTCAACCGCCTGCAGGAACCAGGTGTAGAGCACATCGGCATTGGTAGCCGTTGCAGTGGCCAATGTTGTAAATGTCAGCTCATCGTCATAATGGTCGCTGATACTTTCGGCACCATGCTTGTCAGTGGCTACAATCTTGTCGGCGCCGCCGCAGTCGAGAACGGTCAGAGTACAGGCATAACCGAATACGGCAATATGATCTGAACTCCCATCGAATGTGAATTCTTTGCCTGTAGTATCGGTAATTGTAAAGGAGGTGTCAGCTGTCGAATCATCAGATAGCAGACCGGCGGCCGGAACAGCCGTGACAATAAAAACCGCGATTAGCAATAGCGCGGTTATTCTGTAGATCTTCTGTTGCAATAAAATTCCTCCAAGGTATTATTGTTACGATTGAATGGATTAATGTTATTTAAGATTGTATGAAATTAAATTTAATGCTATCATACCAAACCACTACAGGAAACAAGTGTGAACGTCGTTCAACGATACCGCGAATACATCCGCAAACCGATACTCTCTTAAAGGTGGTTTATTAATGACCGCGTATGCGTTGGGTTCTCAGGGGCAAGATCCATCGGGCTACCGTCACGGAGGCGCGGCTTGATTACGAGGGCAGCATTACCGTCGACGCCGATCTGCTGGACCGGGCCGGCATCTGGGTCGGGGAGAGGGTCACGGTCGTCTGTATCGAGACCGGGGCCCGTTTCGAGACCTACACCCTGCCGGGCGAGCGCGGTTCCGGCATCATTGCACTCAACGGCGCCGCCGCCCGTCTCGCCGCCGTCAGCGACAAGGTCATCATCATGGGCTACGAGCTCACCGATGAACCCATCCACGCCAAGGTTCTGCTGGTCGACCGGCACAACAAGGTCGTGCAGGAGCTTACCTACTGATGCTCCGCATCTTTTCAGACGGCGGTTCCCGGGGCAACCCCGGCCCGTCCGCCTACGCCATCGTCGTGACCGAGGACGGTAAAGTCGTCCATGAGCACGCCGAATTTTTGGGAATCCATACCAACAACTACGCCGAGTACCGCGGCCTAATCGCCGGGATCACCAAGGCCGTCGAACTGGGCACCAAAGAAGCCGAATTCGTGATGGATTCACAGCTGGTCATCCGGCAGATGACAGGGCAGTATCAAGTCAAATCACCGGCCGTCCGGGAACTTTACGATGATGCCCGGGCGCTGGTCGCACAGATCCCGCAGGTAAAATTCACCAATGTCCGGCGCTCCGAGCTGCTTATACCTCGGGCCGACGCCTTGCTCAACGCCGAAATGGACCGTCACGCCCACCCGTGAGCATTCTTCAAATAGCGGTTCAATCATCGTAAAAGGTATGCTAGATTATCCGTCCAAATCCGGCTCTTCCGACGTTTACGTCCAGAAGCGTTTTGCAACTGCGGTCGCGCTGCGGGAGGAAAACCCCACCAGCGGACCGGCGAAGACCCTGTTGAAACAGAACGCGGCCGCAGGTGATACTGCCGCCATGGTCTTGCTCGGGGATCTGTACGCCGACGGGACGGCTGCCGAACGGCAGGAGTCGCTGGTACTCTTCAAACAGGCCGCGGCCGCCGGTGACAGCTGCGGCATGCGGAATCTAGGCTACTGCCTGGCGGTCGGTCTTAACTGCGAGCGGAACAAAGATGCTGCGGCCGAATGGTACCGGCGGGCGGCCGAGGCCGGCAACCCGCGGGCCATGTGCAATCTTGGTGTGCTTTATGCCTACGGGCACGGCGTATCTCAGGACCTGCCTGCGGCATTCCAATGGTATCTCCGTTCGGCCGAGGGCGGTTATCCCCGCGGCATGACCAACGTGGGCGAGATGTACCTGCGCGGGATCGGCACCTCCTTTAACGCCGACGAGGCCGAACGCTGGTTCCTGGGTTCCGGCTCGCCCCGTGCCTACTACCATCTGGCTGAAATGTACCTCGACGGAATCGGCCGGACCCAGGACTCGGCGACCGGCCGGCTGTTCCTGCAGCAGTCTGCCTACGGCGGCTATTCCAAAGCGCTGTACCGTCTTGGCACTCTTATTGAAAGAGAGGACCCAGCCAAGGCCCGGGAGTACTACGAAGGAGCGGCCAGAAAAGGCAACCGCGATGCAACAGTTAGATTGGAAAGCCTGGGCTTCCCGGTGCCTGAACGGACTCCGATGGGCCAGAAAAAAGAGAACGATTGAACTTTTTACAAACAACCGACGATTCTCATTCTTTTCCGGTCTTCAGTACATACCAACTGACAGCATAAAACACTACCGCGTAAAGACACAGGATCAGCAGTGATGTCCAAGGGAAAGCCCAGCCAAGCGCCGAGGCCCGGATGCACTCGGTCGTATGCGTCAGCGGCAGTGCCCAGATGATATCCTGCGCGGCCTGCGGCAGCGCACTCAGCGAGAACATGGTACCGCACAGGAAGGTCATCGGCAGAATGACAAAACTGTTGAACAGGTTCATGGTCGGCAGTCCCCGGGCCAGCAGCCCGGCGGTCACACCCAGCAGGGAGTAGACGAAGCAGGATATCAGCATCACTGTGATGAGTCCGGCGTTGATCTGCAGTTCGGCACAGAGAAAATGCCCCAGGAACAGCAGGAGCAGGCCGCAGAGCATTCCTTTGACCACTCCCAGCACAGTTTTGCCGATGACTACCGACGCACAGGAAATCGGGCAGAGCCGCAGTTCGTCGAAACTTTCATAGAACCGCCGCTGGACCATGATCTTGTTGGCGATCGATGAAAAGGACGAAGTAAGCGTTGTCAGCGCGACCACGCCGGGAATCATGAACGCCAGATACGGCACGCCATCCATGATCACGCCTTTTCCCAGTCCGTAGCCGAACGCCACCAGGTACAGCAACGGCGTGACCAGCGAGGTTGCCAGCAGCACCCACACGTTTCGCTTGAGGTAGAACAGGTCGGCCATAGCAACCCGGACAATGTCCCTGCCCAGGCTCATATGCGCAACACCTTCTTCAGCAGTGCCGCGTTCTCGCGGCCGGTCTCTTCCAGATAGACATCCTCCAGATGGGTGCCGCGGAGCACGGCGTTCTCGCTGCCCAGGGACTCGTAGAAGGCCTTGCCCTCGTCCCAATGCCGGAAGTAGCGGTACTCCCGGCCGTTCGGACCGTCGTACTCGACCGCGGTCCGGCCGAGGTGTTCGCAGAGCTCCCGCGGAGTGCCGGTATCGGCAATCTTTCCTTTGCTGATGACGCTGACCCGGTCACAGAGCGACTCGGCCTCGTCCATATAATGGGTGGTGAGAAAAATCGTTGTCCCGCGGCGGTTGAGCACGCGGATCAGCTCCCAGAGCATGTGCCGGGACTGGGTGTCCAGGCCGGCGGTTGGTTCGTCCAGAAACAGGACCTTGGGCTTGTGCAGCAGAGCACAGGCGATGGCCGCCTTCCGCTTCCAGCCGCCGGAAAGATTGTTCACCAGGCTGTCCAGATACGGTGTCAGTTCCACGGCGGCGCATATGTCGTCCGTCCGCTGTTTGATTTCACTGCGGGGGATCTTGTGCAGCATCGCGTGACAGTAGAGATTCTCCCGCACCGAGATGTCCTTGTCAAGCACAATATGCTGCTGGACCAGGCCGATCTCGGAACGGACAGCGGAAAGATTGCCGGTCAGCGGCCGGCCGTCCAAGACAATGTTGCCGGCGGTCGGCCGCCGGATGGTGGTGAGCACCTTGACGGTGGTGGTCTTGCCGGCCCCGTTCGGACCGAGAAACCCGAAAATCTCGCCCCGATGGACCCTGAGATCAATGCCGTCGACGGCAGTTTTGTCGCCGTACTTCACCGTCAGCCCCCGGGCCTCGATGATGTCTGCCATGGCGTTCCGACCGCAGGTTCAGCGACCGAGGGTGTACAGCATCGCATTGACGATGGCCGCGGCGATGTTGCTGCCGCCCTTACGTCCGCGGGCCACGATTGTGGGCACCGAATCGGCCATGATCAGTTCCTTGGCCTCGACAACGTTAACAAAACCGACCGGCACGGCAATGATCAGCACAGGTTTGACCTGGCCAGCGGCCAGCAGCCGGTCGAGCTCGATGAGCGCGGTGGGAGCGTTGCCGATAGCAAATATGGTCGGTTTTTTCAGCGACAGAGCGGCACCCCGCTCCATGCACACCGTAGACCGGGTGCAGCCGCGGGCCTTGGCCTCGGCAATGACGTCCGGATCGCTGATGAAGCAGTGGACCTGCCCGCCGTAAATGCCCAGCCGGTTCTTGTTGATGCCGGCGGCCGCCATCTTGGTGTCGGTGACGATGTCGGCGCCGTTCTTGAGAGCCGCGATGCCAATCTCCGCCGCTTCGGGCGAAAAGGTCAGATTGTCTGCGTAATCGAAATCCGCCGAAGTATGAATGCACCGTTTGATGATGGAGAACTCAGGCTCCGGCCAGGTCCGGCCGTTGAGCTCCTCGGTGATAGTCTCCATACTCTTCTTCTCGATCTCTTTCGGATTCGTAATCTGAAACTGCATTTTTCTCACACAACCTATATCGTTAAACAGTTGGGGAAATGGTTTTCACCCGTTCCGTACGGGGTAACCGCGCGGGGTGATCATCAGGCCGTCGGCCGTGTAGGTCTGGGAATTGCCGATGACCACGGTGCAGAACATGTCCACGTCCGCACCCTTCAGTTCTTCCAGAGTGGTCAGCGTCTTGGTCATGTCCGGCCGGCCGGCATCGCGCACGATGCCGACAGGGGTCGTCGGCGCCCGGTACTTCAGCAGAATATCTGCGGCCTGGGCCAGGTAGCCGGGGCGGCCTTTGCTCTTCGGGTTATAGAGGCAGACGATGAAATCGCCCTGCCCGGCACAGTCAACTCTTTTCATGATCCGTTCGAGCGGCGTCATAAGATCGGAAAGACTGATGAATGCGGTGTCGTGCATAAGCGGCGCACCGAGAACGGCGGCCGCGGCACTGGCCGCAGTCACGCCAGGTACGACATCTACGTCAATGTCCGCTTTCATCTCGGCCCGGAGCTGATAAATGATGCCGGCCATGCCGTAGATACCGGAATCGCCGCTGCTTACCATCGCTACGTCCAGACCCTGCTGGGCATCCTCGATCGCCATGCGGCAGCGGTCCACCTCCTTCATCATGCCGGTAGCCTTGTACTTCTTCCCGGGGAACTGGGCCTCCAGGATACGTATGTAGGTGGTATAGCCGGCAACGATATCCGCGCGCTCGATCGCCGTGACCGCCCGTCCGGTCATATCGCCTTTGTCGCCGGGACCGAAACCAACGACCGTAACTCTGCCGGCCATCTCATTCCTTCCCCTGACGGTACATGGTGGTAAAATGCGGGTCGTACAGTTTGGACAGCTCGTACTTGTTGCCCAGGAAGCCGCCGACCATGGTCATGGCGGTCTTAGTGATGCCGGCGGCCTTCACCAGTTCGGGCATCGAGGTCAGATTGCCGACGATTATCTGCTGGTCTGGCCAGGAGGCCTTGTAGACGACCGCGACCGGCGTGTCCATGGGATAGCCGGCTTCTCTCAGGGTGTGGCAGAGCTCGTTCATATAGGAGACGCTGAGGAAGATGCACATGGAGGCCTGGTGCTTTGCCAGGCCGAACAGGTCCTCTTTGGACGGCATGGGCGTACGGCCGGCCATACGGGTGATGATGACGGTCTGGCTGATGCCGGGCAGAGTGAACTCTTTGTTGATGGCCGCGGCGGAGGCGCAGAACGAACTGACGCCCGGCGTGTCGTCGTACGGAACGCCGGCTTTGTCGAGCCGGTCCATCTGTTCGCGGATTGCGCCGTAGATCGATGGATCGCCGGTGTGCACCCGGACGACCTTCTTACCGGCCTTGGCAGCCGGGATCATGACATTCAGGACCTCTTCCAGGTCCATCTCGGCGCTGTTGTAGATCTTGGCGTCCTTCTTCGCGTCCGCCAGGACGGCCGGGTTGACCAGCGAGCCGGCGTAGATGATCACGTCCGCGTCGTCGATGTATTTCTTTGCCCGGTAGGTGATGAGGTCCGGCGCACCCGGCCCGGCCCCGACAAAATGCACTTTCTCAGTCATTTTTCTCCTTTCCCTTTCTTAACAAGGACCGTGGTGAAATAGCCGTACTGCCGGTCCGGGTCCAACGGACCGATGTACTCGTCGGGCATGCCGACGTTGCTCATGACCGTGGCCGCCGCAAGCGGAATGCGCCGTTCGTTCAACAGCTTTACCAGTTCACCGATGAAACTGAACGCTTTCATGACCACGACATTGTCCGCATGATCCAGCGCCGTGGCGGCGTCCTGATTATGATCGGCCGCCGAGACCACGGCCAGGCTCTCCTCGCCGATCATCAGCGGCAACCGCGCCAGGGCCGCACCGCTGCAGAACGACGGGATGCCGGGTACGACCTCGGTCTCATAACCGCGTTCCCGAACCTCCGTATCAAGGTACGTATAGGTACTGTACACGGATACGTCGCCGAGAGAGATGACGGCCACGTCATGACCGCTCTCCAGCAACGCACAGAGTGCGTCGGTGTTATCCCGGCGGCACTGCCGCCGGACCTGCAGGTCCGGATCCATGCTGAAAACCAGTTCGACGATCTGTTTCCCGCTCAGGTCCACCAGCGGCCGGATGATTTCCAATGCGGTACCGTTCCCGCCTTTGGTCTTTACCGGATAGGCAATCACGGTCGCCTTGTCCAGTAACATCTTTGCTTTGACAGTCAGCAGGCCGGGGTCTCCCGGGCCAACACCGATCCCATACAGTTTGCCCTTCATCGGTTCCACACAACTTTACAAATTCGTAAGGCCGGTTCAGGCCTCGCCTTTTTCGCCGGCCTTCGTCGTCTCTTCTGCCTTGGCCCGTTTGGCCGCCGCCATGACCGGTGAGGCCGGTTCCTCCTCGCCCATGGGAACAGCATCCTCCAGAATCACATGCGGCCGGCCATTGTCGTCAATCACTTTGGAAGTAACCCCGTAGACAACCCGCAGATTGTTTTCGGTGATGACCTCCGCCGGCGCACCAACATCGTAGATCCGCCCCTGATACATCAGGATGATCTCATCGGCATACTTCGCCGCAATATTGATGTCGTGGCTGATCATGATGATCAGAATCTGCCGATCCACCGAGAGCTGCTTGAGCATCTTGGTAACATCCAGCTGGTGACGCACATCCAGGTTGGAGGTAGGTTCGTCCAGCAGCAGGACCTGCGGTTCCTGGACCAACCCGCGGGCGAGCATTACCTTCTGGTGCTGACCGGCAGACAGTTCATTGAACGGCCGCATCGCCAGATGCGAGATACCCAGCATCTTAAGTGTGTCGTAGACGATGTCCAGATCCTTGTCCAGCGAACCCCATTTGCTGTGAGGATGCCGCCCCATCAGGACCGTGTCGACCACGGTCAGCGGGAAGGTATCGCTGGCGGAATACGGCACATAGCCCACCTGTTTGGCTAGTTCCTTGATGGTGATGTTCTTGACATCCTTGCCGTCTATGAAGACCGAACCGGAATTAGGAGTCAGAATCTTGTTGATGCAATGAATCAACGTCGATTTGCCCACCCCGTTCGGCCCCAGGATCGAAACGAACTTAGGACCGGCCAGGTCCAGCGAGATGTCGTTAAGCACCGGTACACTGGAATAGCCGAACTCCACATTGTTGATTTTCAGCTGCACGTCTCATCACCGCCAATGCGATTTGGATACATTATCCAATTTAAATAATTACGCCGACTTGCAGACTGTCGTTCCGCGGTCGAACCGCAAGACCCATTTTTTTCTGCAGTTTTTCAGATTGGTCAGCAACCGTCGTCGAAAAAGGACATTCGTCATCAAACTGACCCCGAGAACGGTTTATTGTTCAACCTGCCGGCCGAGAATGACCGAGTGATCCGTATCCCGTGGACCTATATGTCAGACAATCTGCCGGGCCGGTATCAGATCTGCCAAAAAAAAAACTACAGCATACCGACCAAGGACCAGACCGCCAAAGAAGTTACGGCACGACTTATGAACATGGGGCATATGAAGACGCCTACGGCCGGTTCCAATCCCGATTAAGGGCCGCCAATGGCGAGATTGTCACCGTCTCCGTGGACAATGCTGTTGAAACCAACTGCTCCGGAAACATCGCGTACGTCGGCAGAAACACCCCGAACACCGGAATTGCTAAAAACGACTGAACCGCCGGCAGCGATAACGACAGCAACAACGTCTCGACAGCGACTATCGCCGCGGCCTGCGCCGGCTACGCCTGTTTCTGACAGGAGGTACAGACTCTCCTAACGGCAGGACAGGGACTCCGGTCGGTCTCTCGCATATTTTTCAAGGCTCCACCCATTGTTGTATCGGTGCATTGACCACCATGTTCGGATCGACCCCTTCCGGCCACTCCTCGCTGTTCTTTGAACATGGATCGGCACAACGGTCGCAGATTTAACAACGATATCCTGCTTTTAGACAGGAAATCAGCCCTGTTTACCGCCGAGCCGGCATTGCTGTCCCACAGGCGGGCCTCAAAGCCCGGTCCTCTCCTGCAGCTCCGCATACAGATTGACGGTCGCCGTCTCATAAGATTGGTTGAACGCATAGGCCGCCCCGCCGACAAAGATAACGATGCAGGAAGACACCTGCGAATAAGAAGCCAGCTCATAATCGCCAAGGGTCTCGTTCCGGTAATGGCCGCTGGAAATCGTTCCGGTTGCATAACCGGCGATCCGCCGTCCGTGATCAAAATTCTCGACCAGTTCCAGTGAGTCCACGTCCTCATAGGAGAAAGTATGGTCGAACATCGGCGCCGTGACCGTGAAATCCTCCGCTCCGAGCGTGATTGCCACCGCCGATTCGCTGCTATGCTCGGCCATCAACAAACCGGTCGGCACGGTCGCAACCAGCAGGGCCGCCAGGGTCAATGCCCCGGCCTCTTTTCGGGTGAACTGCCGCCGTGCCGGCACCCGGGACGGCCCCCGTTCCCCGCTGACCACAGCGAACGGCACAAGGATCAACACCGTACCAAGGACGATCAGCCCGATTGTGACCAGTAAATTCCACATGATCGCCGCGAGCCCGACCATCATTACCGCCGAACCGACCGCGATCCAGAGACCTAAGTAGGAAACATAGTCCTCTTGCCGATTCCGACCGACCCGTTCCCAGTCGATCCCATTGATCCACCGACCGCCGCGGCCGGTCACAACCATATATATCCCCAAGACGACCATGGGAACAAAACAAAAATAGATCACCGCGTCCAGAAAAATAGTCCAGATGTCGCATGGCCGGGCTAACACCGTCAGAATCAGTGCGGCCGCCGAGAAAACAAACGCCAGAACGGCAGCTTGTTTGGCGGTGATCGAGCTATCGGCCATAGTTGAAAAAAGATATTTCCCTATATAACCATGATGAGTGATTTGTAATATCAAGATTCAGAGGTCATTTTTATCAAATCGCTGATTCATCCAGCTTTCTCCAGAGCATTAATAATAATCTGTTCGCTCTGACAGCATAATCATCCGATGTGAAATAATGAACAAAAAAATCAATTGCCATGGCGATTTCAATTCTCGCCATCACCACTCCGGCAGGTGTCGTCTATTATTTATTTGACAACAACGACGGTCCCAGTGCTGCCGATAGACACACTTACCGCCTTGATCGGCAGCCCCATCTTTATTTACATGCTGATTAAACAAGAGAGCAGTTCTTGGCAAACTGGTCGATGTTGTATGGAAGGGGCGAACAGTTAAAGACTTGTATGGAACATACCTCCAATGATATAGGGTTGTGATAATTATCTCCGATACAGAAGACATCATCAAAGTCGATGGTCTGGTCAAACGCTACGACGGCAAGACTGCCATTGATCATATCGATATGCGGGTAAAAAAAGGCGAAATGTACGCTTTCCTGGGACCGAACGGAGCCGGCAAGACCACCACCGTCCGTGTTCTGAGCACGCTCACCGGCTTTGACGAGGGCAGCGTAGTCATCAACGGCTACGACATTCTGAAGAACCCTCGGGAAGCCAAGGCCTCCATCGGCGTCACTCAGCAGCACATCAGTCTCGATAAAGACCTGACAGTCTGGGAGAACATGATGATGCATGCCATGTATCAGCAGATTCCCAAGGCCCAGCGGGAGAAACGCATTGACGACCTGTGCAACTACATCGGTCTCGGTGAATACTACAATTACAAGGTGGACAGCCTTTCCGGAGGCTGGAAGAAACGGGTGTCCATCGTCTGCGCTCTCGTCCACAAGCCCCAGCTGTTGTTCCTGGACGAACCCACCGTTGGCCTGGACATCCAGGCCAGACGGGGCCTGTGGGACCTGCTCCGGAAACTGAACGGCGACGGCATGACCATTTTCCTTACCACTCATTATATTGAGGAGGCCGAGTCGCTCTGCGACCGGGTGGGCATCATCAACCACGGTAAGGTCATCGTCGAAGGCACTCCGGCCGAACTCGCCAGGAAAATCGGCACGGCGACCGTGGAATATTACGGCAGCGACCACAAGACAATCTACCGTTACTTCCAAAGCCGGGAGGAGGCTCACGCCTTTGCCCAGACCCTGGGTGACGAATACACCGTCACGGTCCGCAACACCAACCTGGAGGACAGTTTCGTGGAGATCACCGGTAACAACATGGGAGACAACGGCTTCTTGGGCGGCGGCGCGGACAAGCCGGCCGGCGGCATGGGTAAGAAAAAAGGGGGGATGTAAACGGGCTATTTCAACGAAGTTTACAGTGTGGCCTGGGCCGATCTGCGGTTTATGCGCCATAATATCGGGAATATCCTGATCTCCAGCCTGGTCACTCCGATCCTGTACCTGGTGGCTTTCGGTTACGGCCTGCAGGCCGGCGACATCGTTATCAACGGCGTCACAGTCCCGTATCTGGATTTCGTCATCCCGGGTATCATCGCTCTGTCGTCGCTGTCGTCCTCATACGGCTCGACCTCTACCCGGATGAACGTCCAGCGGCTGTATTACCGCAGTTTCGACGAAATGATGATGTGCCCGCTGAGCACCAGTGCGATCATCATCGGCAAATCGGTCTTGGGCATCATCCGGAGCCTAATGAGCTGCGGCCTAATGTTTCTCATCGGTTACGCTCTGGCACCGGACTACATGCACTTCAACCTGCTGTTCCTGATCAGCCTGCTGGTATCCTGCTTCACTTTCTCGCTGCTGGGCGAGACCGCGGCGCTGGTAGCCAAATCCCACCAGTCCATGGCGACCTTCGGCAGCCTGGTCATCACCCCGATGACCTTCCTGTGCGGCACCTTCTTCTCGGTCGCCAACCTGCCGGCGGTCTTCCAGGGAATCCTGTACGCCCTGCCGCTGACCGAGGCCAGCCTGTGCATCCGGGCCGCCAGCCTGGACGTCTACGCCTTTCCCTATTGGGCCCTGGGCGTGCTGATTGTCTTCGGCGCGGCGTTCTTCCTAATCAACATGTACCTGATCAAGAACCGTAAGATCTGAGCGCAGCCGCCCAAAACTGTTTTTAAACCCTTTCTTTTTTACTTAACAAATATTGGTTTATACAGGGTTTACCACACAAAATAAATATAGTGACATGTGCTAACACGTGTCACGGTGAAACAAATGTCAGGCAAGAGCATAAGAATGGAACGGATCATCGACCGGCGCAGCCACAACGCAGTGATTGTCCCCCTTGACCACGGTATCAGCATGGGCCCCCTCGAGGGCCTGATCGACATGAAAAAGACGGTCAACGACATCGCGGCCGGCGGGGCCACCGCTGTCATCGAACAGAAAGGCATGGTCAACGCCGGCCACCGCAACAACGGCAGGGACATCGGACTGATTCTGCACCTGTCCGCCTCTACGGACATCGGCAGTTCTTCCAACGAAAAGGTCCTGGTGGCAACTGTAGAGGAGGCCATCAAGATGGGCGCGGACGCGGTCTCCGTCCAGGTCAATTTCGGTGCTGCCAGCGAACCGCAGATGATTCGGGATGCCGGCCAGGTCTCCCGGGAATGCGCCGACTGGGGCATGCCGCTGATCGTTATGGCTTACCCCCGCGGTCCGACCGTGAAAAACGCCTACGACCCGAAACTCATCGCTCACGCGGCCCGGGCGGCGGCAGAACTGGGCGCAGACATCGTGAAGGTCAATTACACCGGAGAAATCTCGTCGTTCTCCCGCGTAGTCGACGGCGCGGAGGTTCCGGTGGTCATTGCCGGCGGTCCGAAGATGGGCTCGGATCTGGAGATCCTGAACATGGTCCACGATTCCCTTGCTGCCGGCGGCCACGGCGTTTCCATCGGCCGGAACGTCTTCCAGCATCGGAACGTCAGAGGCATCACCGCTGCCATTTCGCAGCTGGTTACCCATGGCCGGACGGTTAACCGGGCCCTGGAAGAACTGAAACAATGAACCGGAGAGGGGCCTATGGCCCCCCGCCGGTTCTCTGGCATAATGCTTTTTGCAACCGTATTCTCTGAACAATGTGCAGACACGATCCCCGCCCTGCTGAATATCCCGGGGCGGCGATTCAGCGGTCGGTGATCTCCTCGATCCGCTCCTCGAACTCCAGGTAGACGTCCTTCAGTTTCTGCTTCATATCGTCCGAAGGGTCCCACAGTCCCCGTTCAATCGCTTCCTGAAGCCGTCCGACCATCGCAATCATGGCATACGGGTTCTCGTCCTTGATCCACTCCTTCGTTCCCTTGTCGAGCACGAAGTTGTTTGCCATGCTCTCGTACATCCAGTCCTCGATGATGCCGGACGTGGCATCCCAGCCCATGACATAATCGAACATCTTGGACAGCTCCTTCGCGCCCGCGAAGCCGTGCTGTTTCAGCCCATTCAGCCACTTGGGATTGTTGATCTTGCTCCGGAACACGAACCGGCACTCCTCCGCCGCGGTCCGCAGCTTCAGGTTCTGCATGTCCGACGAGTCACCCATGAAGGACTCAGCATCCTGTCCGCGGAAGGTCTTGACGGCAGCGTTGAAGCCGCCGAGACAGTCGAAATCATCGTCCATGTCCAGCAGGTCCACCGCCCGGGTGTTGTGGTTCTTGACGGTCACATTCAGGTCCTGCAGCCGTTTCTTGAACAGCTCCGGGTGGGCCTGACCGCTCAGGCCTTTGCCATAGACGTAGCAGCCGTGCTGCAGATAGGCCTGCCCCAGGTCCTCAGTTTTCTTCCAGGCCGAGGTCTGCACCAGGTCGCTTACGCCGCAGCCGTAACCGCCGGGAGCGTCTCCGAACAGCCGAATGCTGGCCAGCCGCCGGGTCTCGTCCGCCGGCACGCCGGCGGCCAATGCTTCGAGCGTATCTTCGCGCAGGTGGGCTGCCAGATAGTTCTCCTCATCTTTCTCGTCGAGGGCACCGATGGTCTGCACCCCGCCGTCGATGAGATTTATCAGGTTCGGGAAGGTGTCCCGGAACAGCCCGCTCACCCGCAGCGTCACGTCCAACCGCGGCCGGCCGAGCTCCTTCACCGGGATGACCTCCAGACCCTTGACCCGGCCGCCGTAGCCGGCCCAGACCGGCCGGAGACCCATCAGCCGCAGGACGTAGGCAATGTCGTCGCCGCCGGTTTTCATGGTGTCGGTGGCCCAGATGACGATGCCGATGCTCTTCGGGTATTCGCCGTGCTCGTCCACATACCGCTGCACCATCTGCTCGGCCATCTTAGTGCCGATCTCCCAGCTGGACTGCCAGGGGATACCGTCGGGATCGATGGAATAGAAGTTCCGGCCGGTCGGCAGGATCTGCGCCCGGCCCCGACCTGGGCAGCCAGACGGGCCGGGTTCTACGTACTCGCCGTCCAGCGCCCGCAGGATGTTGACGAGCTCCAGGTCCATGTGCCGGACGCTGGCGATCAGTTCGCCGCAGACGAAAGCACAGGCCGCATCCAGGTCCGGACAGCCCCGCGGGCAGGCCCGGCGGGCGGCCGCCGGTCCTTTGACCGGATCGAAGTCTGTCTCCTGCATGGCGCGGATGACCGCGAACGATTCTTCGTCCGCCGCATCGGCGGCCTCGCCCTTCAGCCGGCCGTCCGGCAGGGCTTCTGTCGGGTGCTGGAGCAGGTCCTCCATGTCTAACCCGGCAGCGTGCGCCACTGCCTCCCGCAGGGACGGCACGTTCCCGTTCGGGTAACGGACCAACGTGTAGACCGTTTCGGTCAGCCGTTCGCCGGCCGGGACCTCGCCGAGAATGTGCAGCCCGTCCTTGATGAGTGCGTCCTTCACACCCAGCAGGTAATCGTAAAGTCTGTCGACGGCCGCTCCCAGATCCGCCGAGGAACAGTCCGGCGCCAGGCCGAGATCGGAAAAGATCGACAGTTTGGTGCCCAGTTCCCGGATCTTCTCCAGTATCGACGGCAGTTTGTCCGTCTGGTGGTACTCCTCCGCCTTCATGTAGGCCTGTACCGCCGACTCCAGTTCGTTCAGGCCCTCATAGCCGCCCGCCCGGGTCATGGCGGGGATCATGTGCGTGGTGATGACCGCATAACTCCGCCGTTTCGCCTGCATCCCCTCACCGGGATTGTCGATGATGTACGGGTTCACGTTCGGCAGGCAGGAGAGAATGGCATCGGGGTTGCATTCCTGCGACAGCCCCACACTCTTACCCGGCAGCCATTCCAGCGTCCCGTGCGTACCGATATGAACCACAGCGTCCGCACCCCAGACATATTTCAGCCAGCGGTAGAACGCCAGATATTGATGGGGCGGCGCGGTCCAGGGGTCATGGTAGGCCTCGGTCGTACATTTGCCCCGGTCCGGCTGGAAGCCGATGAAGACGTTCCCATCCATAATGCCCGGCAACAGAAGCCGACCCTGCACGGTGTGCAATGTCCCGGGCGGTTCGCCCCAGGCCCTGACAAACCGTTCCTGGGCGGATATGGTGATCTCCCGAAACCATTTTTCGTACTGTTCCGACGAAACAGTATCGACAGAAGCCGCCAGCAGCTGCTCGTCGGATTTCCAGTCGCTGTCGTTGGTGACGCCGTCCAGCAACCGGGTAACCAGCTCCTTGCCGTTCTGCGGCACCCAGTCGAGCCGGTAACCTGCCCGCTGCATCCACTGCAGCATGACGGCCACGCTCTGCAGCGAGTCAAGCCCGTATCCTCCGCCCGCCAGGTCCTGGCGGGGCGGATACATGTACAGCAGAACCGCTACGTGCTTGTCCGGTTCCGGCACGTGCCGCAGTCTGCCCCACCGCACCGCGGTCTCCGCAATCATCCGGCAGCGGTCCGGAATCGCCGTCAGCCGGTAGGAACCGTCATCCTGCGCCACCTGCCCGGCGAACGGCACGGTGTCTATCTGTCCGTCGAACTCCGGGTCGACGACGCTCATGGCAATATCCGCCGGCGACAGCCCGAAAATGCTGTCCTTCCAGTGGTCCGGAGAATCGTAGAGCATGACCGCCTGGACGATCGGCACGTTCAGCCGCAGGAAGAAATTGTCGTCGGAGACCTGCGTGCCGTCGCCGGGTTTCGCCAACAGCGTCTGCGAAAAGCCCAGAGTGTTGATGACCGCATCGACGATCGGCTTGCCGTCTCTGATCAGGTACTTGTCGATGATGCGCTTAATGCCGATCGAGCCGATCAGCGGGTTCTCGGAAGAGACCAGAAACAGCGTCAGCGGCCGGCCGCCCTGAGCCTTCACGTCGCGGATGAGCTCGTCGATGGCCTGAGCATTGTGCGTCAGCCAGAACTTCTGGTGGAACAGGATGAGGATGAGCGGTCCGGGACCGGCGGACAGCTCTCTCAGGCCCTCGGCAAGCGGGACCCCCCGGCCGCCTTCGTAATAGACCCCCTCGGTCAGCGGCTGCTCCGGCGGCGGGACCTCGACGTCCAGGCCGCCGCAGTTCTTCAGAACCCACAGCAGGATGGCCTTCTGGTTGGCGTCCCCGCCGATCTCCGCCAGCCGGCGGAGAGTGCAGAAATCCCCGTCCGACCCGCGGAACAGCCCGCGGAACTCGTCGGTAACCTCCGGCTCGGAGCAGATCAGCAGCGCTTTGCCGGAAGCGGCCTGCAGGGCGGACTTCAGTTCGTCCCACCGGCGGAAATAGGTGACATCGCCGTGCGCCCGGATGATCGAGAAGTCGGCCTGCTGCATTTCCTTGAGGAAAGAGCTCCACTTGAGCACGTCCTCGTCAAGCTCGGTACCATCAAAACAGCGCAGATCGAAAGCGAATCCTTCCCGATGCAGCTGCGCGGCGGCAGGGCTCATGATGTGCCCGTCCTTGCTGCCGATACCCAGACTGACGACCTTCAGTGGTTGGTTCATTAATCCAACATTGAGCATGAACACTTAATAATGTTGCTAGATACGTGGGCACGTAATGACCCTGAAAGCTGTTTATCTCTCCGTTCAAAGCACCGATGCCGCCGTCATGCAGGAGCCGACAGCCCGTCTCGGCCGGGAGACCGGGCTAGCGGTCGAACTGTACACCGTCAACTACGAACAGGCGGAGGACGACATCCTGGTATTCCAGGAACTGGTACGGCGGACGGCCGCGGCAGACTTTGTCTATATCCGCTGCATGTCCGAACCCGAACGCTTCACCCGCTGGGAGCGGTACGAAAAGACGCTGAAGAACTGCCCCGGCCTGGTGTTCCTGTACGCCGGCAACATGGACGTCACACTGATGCACCGGGACCTGTTCCGGGGGACGGACGAACAGTATGTGAAACTGCAGTCTTACACCGTTTCCCGGGGTCCCGCGAACGATTACGGCCTGTTCTACACAGCCGCCGTCTGCTGCGGCAAACTGCCGGGGCCCGCTCCGGCCGCCGTAGCGCAGCGGAAGGAAGGCGTCTACCATCCGGGAATGTCCAGGGACATCACGCTGGAGGAGTACCGGCGGACACTGAAACCGGACCGGCCCACGGTCGGCATCCTGTTCACCGCCAACTATTGGACATACGACAATCTCGACGCCATCGACGCACTCATCAGAGGAATGGAGGACCACGGGATGAACACCGTCCCGGTGTTCTTCTCCTCCGTCTCGTTCACCGTCGAAGGGGTCTCCGGCACCAAGGCGATCGTAGAGCAATACTTCACCGAGTGCGGGAAAGTACTCATCGACGCCCTGGTCCTGTGCACCTCGTTCTCCCAGCTGACCAACTCCCGCACCTGTCAGGGCGTTGGCACCCGGGACGACGAGAACTACTACAAGCACCTGCTCAACGTGCCTACTCTCCACGCGATCAGCATAAACGGCGACTACCACGACTTCGAAGAGGACCGGATCGGCCTGGGCAAGCGGGACATCACCGCCAACGTGGCCTATCCGGAGATCGACGGCAACATCATCACCGTGCCTTACGCCTATACTCCGCGGAGGTCCGTGAAACGGGCGGTGCCGATCCCCGACCGCATCGACCATCTCTGCCGGCTCACCAAGGGCTGGGCTTCCCTGCGGCACAAACCGGCCGCGGAACGGAAGATTGCCGTCCTGCTCTATCAGTCCCGGCCGGACTCCGGCAACATCGGCGGCGCCGCGGGGCTTGACGGGATCGAGAGCGTCGCCTCTCTGCTGAACCTGATGATTAAGCACGGCTACCGGGTCACGGACGTCCCGGCAGACGGTAAGGCCCTCATCAGGGAGATCCTTGCGGGCGTCACTAACGATCTGGACAACTGCTCTGTATCGACCATGCGGCAGAAGGCAGCGGCCCTGGTCCCGGCCAAGAAATATGCGGCCGACTACGCTGAACTGCCGGTCTACGACCGGCGGATGACCGAAGAACAGTGGGGGGCGCCACCGGGCAACATCTGCGTGGACGGCCAGGACATCGTCATTCCGGGACTCCTCAAAGGGAACGTGTTCATCGGCTACCAGCCTCTGCGGGGCTGGGCCGACAAGATGGAGCAGAACATCCACGACCCGATGCTGTTCGCCCAGCACCAGTATATCGCCTATTACAGGTGGATCAAAGATGTGTTCAAAGCGGACGTGATCATGCACATCGGCACCCACGGGACGCTGGAATGGCTGCCTGGCAAGAACGTGGGGCTGTCCCGCACCTGCGAGCCCGACATGATCCTCGACGGGGTGCCGAACATCTACCCGTACATCATTGACGACCCCGGCGAGGGAATCCAGGCCAAACGGCGGACGGAGTCGGTGGTCATCGGTCACATGTGCCCCGCTATGGCCAGGGCCGACTCGTACGAGGAGCTCGACGAGGTGCTGGTGCCATTGCAGGACTACTTCCGTCTGCGGGCCACGGCCTCCCCCGACCGGCGGGACGTGCTGGTCGCCCAGGTCTACGACGCCGCCAAGAAGCACGACCTGCTCAAGGACCTGAAACTTACAAAGGACCCCGGAGCGAAAGACTTCGAACCGTATATCGTTCCGCTGCACGAGTACCTCTCCGAGGTCAAGGACGCCCTGATCCGGGCGGACCTCCATGTGCTCGGACGGGTGCCACAGGGAAAGCACATGGACGAGATGCTGTACTCGCTGACCCGGCTGGACAACGGCGGCGTACCGTCCCTGCGGGACACTTTCGCTGTCGACCGGGGAGTGGACCTCCGGAAATGCCTCGCCGACCCGGCGGGCACGGGGCCGGACGGCAAACTGAACAGCGTCATCATCGACTGCACCGACGCCGCGCTACAGGCGTTCCTCACCGAGATGCGGGCATTGGACTACGACCCTGAAAAATGCCTGTTGGCACTTGCCAAAGAGAACGGAAAGAACCCCTCCGCTCCGCTGGAGGAGTCGCTCCGCTTCGCCTGCACCAAGGTCGCTCCCAACATCCGGAAGATGGGCGAGGAACTGACCAACATCATTGAGGGCCTTGACGGGCAGTACGTTCTGCCGGGCGCCTCCGGCGCCCCCACCCGGGGCAACGCGGACATCCTGCCGATGGGCCGCAATTTCTACGGCCTCGACCCGGACACCGTGCCCAACCCCTCCTCGTGGGTGATCGGCCGGCAGATGGCCGACCAGATGATCCAGAAGTATGTGGACGAAAAGGGCGAGTATCCCCGGGAAATCGGCTTCATCATCTGGGCCACCGACACCATGAAGACCGGCGGCGACGACATGTCCTACATTCTCTGGCTCATGGGCGTCCGGCCGGTCTGGAACAAGACCGGCGGGCAGGTCGTCGGCCTCGAGCCGGTGCCGCTCAAAGAGCTGAAACGGCCCCGCATCGACGTCACCGTGCACATAACCGGACTGTTCCGGGACACCTTCCCGAACCTCATCGATATGATCGACGACGCAGTCAAACTCGTCGCCGGTCTCGACGAGAAGGACGAGGACAACTTCCTCGCCGCCAACCTGCGGCAGGACATCGTCACCGGGATCGCCGCCGGTCTCACCCCCGATGAGGCCCGGCGGCGGAACAGCGTCCGGGTGTTCGGCGCCCCGCCGGGCGGCTACGGCACCGGCATCGACAAGATGATCGAGGCGGGCAGCTGGAAGACCGTCCAGGACCTGGCAGACTGCTATATCGACTGGTGCAGCAACGGCTATTCCAAAGGGAACTACGGCATGAAGATGCGGGACGAGTTCGTGAAACGGTTCTCAAAGGTGGGTGTCACCGTCAAGAACATGCCGGACCGGGAGATCGACCTGCTGGACTGCGACGACGTCTATCAGTACCTGGGCGGGATGAACGCCTTCGTCCGCGCCTACGGCAGGAAGGACGCCATGACCGTCATGGGAGACGGTTCCGACCCCAAGCACGTGAAGGTGCGGGATACGGCAGAGGAGTGCCGGTACGTCTTCCGCAGCAAGATCCTCAACCCCAAGTTCATCAGCGGACTGAAGGAGCACGGCTACCGCGGGGCGGGGGAGATGGCCAACATCACCGAGTACACCATGGCCTGGGGCGCCACCTCGGACATCGTGGACGACTGGATGTACAAGGGGCTGGCCGATAAGTTCCTGTTCGACCCCGCCACACAGAAATGGCTGGAGGATGTCAACCCGTACGCGATGATGAACATCATCAACCGGCTACAGGAAGCGATCGAGCGCGGGCTGTGGAATGCGGACGAGGAGACGGAACAAAAGCTGAAGGACATGTACCTGAAGACCGAAGGGAAGATCGAGGAGCTCACCGATCGGTAAGGTCATTCCTTTTTCTTCTTCGGCTGTTCCTCGGTACCGTCCCCGTACATCTGCCGGTAACGGGCGGTGGCGCTCTCGGTGTGGGCCTGGACCGCCACACCGAATAGGACGACGATCAGCGTAAGCGCCCCGGCAAGGAAGGAGGCGTACATGGTCAGGGTATCGCCGCTCATGGTCAGCAGGCAATAGGCCAAGAGCACGGTGAAAACCGCCACGACAGCCACGGCAAGCAGGACCACGGTCCGATACTTCATAAACAGCAGAAAGCAGTCCGTGTTAATAGAATATTGGATGGTGGTGCCAATATGTGCGGTTTATTAAGATTCATTGCGAATTGAAACTCAGAGTTGTTTACAAAAATAAGTGCATTGAGCAATGATTATTATGACAATAAAAACAACCAATTAATGCTGAAATGATCGCAGAACTTCCTAGCACTCATTCGCGATCGCTCTTTTTCCAATAATCAGTGTGTCAGATGCATTTTTTAATGAATGCCGTGCTGTTTAAACATTGGCTTTGCCAACATGCGCTTCTGAGGTACCTGTGATTTCACCGTCACCATCCTTTAAACGAAACCAGAACTGGTCCGAAGCATCAGGACACAGTTCATATTCTCAGATCCTCGGGTACTGCAATTTCTTTTGAATCTGGCCTTCAGCTGAGACGCGATAATTCCTTTTTACTGATTCAACAGCAGTTTTACAAGCATCGATTGACTTATAAGTTTGAGATATCCAAACAATCTAACCAGTTATTGTAAATGAATCAAAAACAACTTCTTTATCAGATGTTTTTAATTGCAGTTTTACTCATAAGCCTTTCAATGTGATAAAGATAATTACGATCATTAAAGCATATTGGCATTATTGACAAATAATACTCACATCATGTTTACTTAAGTAAAACAAACAATTTCAGTTGAAACGACTATTGTTCAATAGAGGGCTGGTTCGGTGATTGTTTACTCAAATACTAAAGTTGGTTTTGAGTCAGATGTATTGAACAGTACCATTGACGAGAAAGTAGAGCAAGCAGTATACGAAAAATTAGGACATCACACCGGCATAGGTGAAATCCATTCTTGGCAAAATTCTCTGCATCGCATGGGTGAAGTACTTAGCGATCCCAGTATTCCAGACAACGCTGGAATTGCTGTCGAATATGGTATTCCGTATACACCTAAACGGGTAGACATGATTGTCTCTGGCAAAGATGACGATAATCATAATGATGCCGTCATCATTGAATTGAAACAATGGTCAGAAGTGAGTGAAATTGAAGAGAAGGACGGAATTATAACTACGACTCTCGGCGGTTCTAAGGTTGAAACTGTCCACCCTTCATATCAAGCTGCCATTTATGCTCAACTTTTGAGAGATTTTAATGAAGAAGTTCAAAACGGTGATATCACATTACATCCCTGTACATACCTGCACAATTATCTTCCCCAACCTGTCAACGATCCACTCACTTCTTCAACTTACCAGAATTATATCAGAATCGCTCCCGTTTTTACCAAACACGACGCTTCGAGATTGAGAATTTTCATCAATCGCTTCATTAAGAAAGGGGACGACGGTGAAACTATTTTCCGTATCGAAAAAGGAAAGTTGCGGCCGGCAAAATCTCTTCAAGATTGCATAGCGTCGATGATAAAAGGAAACCCCGAGTTCAATCTGGTTGACGAACAGAAAGTAGTCTACGAAATGATCAAAGATCATGCACGCAGAACAGTATCTGGTGGAAAAAAACAGACGATTATTGTTTGCGGTGGACCTGGAACCGGAAAATCGGTACTTGCTGTCCATCTTCTGGCGGATTTATTGAGCGATGGGATGTCTGCTGCATACGTAACTCGCAATGCTGCACCGAGAAACGTATATTCGGTTAGACTCAAAAAGACGCATGCGATCAGTCGTGTTGATTGTTTATTCAAAAGTTCAGGTTCCTTCATCGATGCGCCAGAAAATGCTTTCGATGTTTTACTTACTGACGAAGCTCACCGCCTTAATGAAAAAAGCGGAATGTTTTCGAATAAAGGAATTAATCAGATCATGGAGATAATTCATGCTTCTAGGCTCTCAGTTTTTTTCATCGACGAGGACCAACAAGTTATTCTAAAAGACATTGGCACGATAAAGGACATCAAGGACTGGGCCCACCGGTTGGGCTCTGAGATTTTCATCACAAACCTGGAATCACAATTCCGCTGCAACGGTTCTGACAATTATCTGTCTTGGTTGAATGATGTGTTGGAACTACATCCAACAGCCAATCCTGTTTTAGCTGATTCAACCTACGATTTTCGGGTTTTTGACAATCCGTATGAATTGCGCCGGATTATTGAAGAAAAAAATCGTATTGACAACAAATCCCGGATGGTAGCTGGATACTGTTGGAACTGGGTCTCCAAAAAAGAAAACGATCAAATGTATGACATCACTTTATCTGGAGGATTCCAGATGAGATGGAATCTGGACAACACCAAAACATGGGCTATTGATCCTGATTCAGTACAACAGGCGGGCTGTATCCACACATGTCAAGGATTGGAGTTTGATTATATCGGTGTAATAATCGGTCCAGATCTGGTTTACCAAAATGGGAAGATCGTAACTAATGCATCTGAACGGGCAAAGACTGATGCCTCATTGAAAGGTCTCCACAAAAAGTACCCTGATAAAAAAGAAGCCTCCAAAGTTGCTGATCGTATCATAAAAAATACTTACAAAGTTTTGATGACCAGAGGAATGAAGGGATGCTATGTTTACTGTACTGACAAGGCACTCTCAGATTATCTGAAACATAGATTGAAAATGAATTATTGAGATCGATAGATCTTTGGAATATGATGTTCGAGTTTTTTTCGGAACCGGTGGAGAGTGCCATTCTTTTCGACCGCAACGTGATTTCGACACCTTTGCGCTGAGTCCGTGATCTTTACATGGCATCCTCTGACTTCGATGCAGATGCCGTCCCTTCGGGACATCATCCGTCGCTCATATCCAACAAAAGAAAAGGATCAGTATCGAATAGGCCGAGACAGAAGAACAGGTCGTCCATGGAACCGTTCGTGCCACCGACGGTCAGTCTGTGATTGCCGCGGTCGTAGATCGCCGTGGCGTTCTGAAGATCGGAACATACTCCTTCACCGTACGCAGATAGCCGTTACACCGCATCAGCGTGGTTATCGATATCACGAACAGTAACGCGTTCGCTCTTGACGAAATATGCACACAGATCCCTGAGCGCTCCATGGCCGCCATGGCCATGGCGCTGCTTGCTAGGACTCTCCCGTGCACAGTTGCGGCACCGATCTCTATTTTTCACCTTTCTCAAGCTCAAAAACAACAGGAACACGGCACTGCACGTCCAAAACATGCTGGGTTGAATTTTATACAACATAAATGTGCTGTCGGAAATAAAGAACACGGTATCAGCGATAGCTGTTGTCAACATTACCAAAAATCAGGCCGGAAAATGACCGACCTGTGTCGGTTTTCAAAGAAATCAATAGGTTTCGTTAAAGTTTGAACCGAATGTCGAAATCACGACTGAATTCTCAACTACACAATTCTGTCCCCGTGACATATCTGATTACGTCATTTGTATCAAGGCAGTGACATTGCATCCAGACCATGTTCATGAAATGATCATATTTGGTAAAAAAAAGAAGTGAAACACCGCAATGCAATCAAGTATCGGCATCATCCGTCCGGCAGAGTTATGAACGTCCCAGGAAGAAAAAGGACAGCGAAAACAGCAAGACCCTCCTAGACACCTTATTGCGGTTTATCGATTAAATCGATTGATTCTTCTTCTCCAATCGAACCTGTCCTCTTCCCTGTGGCGTCGAGCACGCGACCGACAGCCAAGGACCCGCGATCATCTCGTAAGCTTCGCCGTCGGCATGAGAATGCCCATTATATTGCAGAGAGCATCATACTTAGACTCGTCTGTGGTACGCTCGTCTCTATCCATTGATACAATTGTCGTCTCCATAATATATAGGAAAACACCTTCTATTCTGACTTTGACAGAAGCCTTCGCTGAGGTCTTTTGAAACTACCGAATTTGACAGTAATTTACCGGCATATTGATCTGTTGATGATTGGGCCAGATATAACAATCAATGCATTGAAGTGCAAACTGTCTGAAAAACCTGCTTTTTCTAACAATATGAAACAGTTATGACACATTTGTTGGCGTTAGTTCAATCTGATGAGACAAGGTAAAATTTATATCAGATTGACAAATATGACATCATTGGATTATACATCCAAGTGGCTTTATGAACAAGAAAACGATAATTGTCATAGTAGCGATTATTGCAACAGTCTCTGTTGCTGTTGCAGCGTATACACTCACTAACCACGATAATGGAAAAGATTACAGCAATACAGAGATTGGCGAGATTGGCACATATGTTCCAATTTATGGAAATGCCAATGGAGACCTCTACATCAACGATGATGATGTCGACATGATCGAATACCTCATCAAACAGATTGCTGAAAATGGAGAGACCGCCTGGGATTCAGCAAAAGCACCGTACGCCGACGCAAATTGCGATGGCAAAATCACCGAGAAAGATGTCGAGCTGGTAAAAAAGATCATCAACGTCGAATCTTGCGAAGTGTTCTACGAAGATTACTTCGGAGATGTCACCGCAGTAAACTTCCCTCTTACAAACCGCAACATAGCCGTAACATACTATCAGCAAGCAGAGGCCTGTGCAATCCTTGGCGTTCTGGATGACGTCACTGTTGCCTCAATGGCAGCTACAGTGTACGGAACCATGTGGCCCACGCTAGATGATGCGGTTGTTTGGGGAACTACCGGCAGCAGCGCGATTACTGACGACGCGGTTGAAAAATTCATTGCCAATGATGTGACCCTTGTCATATGCACCCCCAGAACCGAAAATCAGGAACTGGCACAGCGCTTACATGAAGAACGCAACATCGACTTCATCCAACTGTGGTATAACGGAAATTATTGCATATCGACAATTCAAACAATGGGCATTTTAATGGACTGCCAGGACAAGTCCCAGGCATACATGGACTATTGCAACGGAGTCATTGACAAACTGACATCGACCATCACGAACAAAGATTCCACCAGACTGATGGTCATCAACGGATACAGCACGACCAACGACCGGCTAACAGTAATGGCAAATGAAAGACACGGCAGTTATGTCCTGATTAACAAATATCTTGGAAACTGCTATTATGAAGACGGAACCAATCAGTTTGGTTTTGTCTATCACAATATCGAATGGCTGGTCGAAAACGGCCAGGATGTTGATGCCATTGTGTTCTGCATGTCCGGCAATTCTGGATATTCAGACGATCAGAGTACAGGTACGTATTACACTGCGGACGCGTATAATGAGAAGTTTGAGACCGAAGTCTCATACTTTACCCAGGTCAATGCATATAAGACCGGAGAAATAATCGGAAGCGTCTATGCGAATATGTTCGGATTCTCTGCTTATGCAGTTCTTGAACTGATTGCGGCACAGCTCTATCCAGACCTCTTTACTCTTAACGAAGCCACTGCCACCCTTCAGGACTGGTTTGACAATTACGATGTGGTGGACATCGATGTGACTGAGCAGGGCCCCATTTCCTACACAGGCACGGCGTATGAGACAAGCTACCCCCAGCTCAGTATGTCGACATCAAACAACTGCGGAAACAGTGTTGAAGAGAACACAGTCTCAGGTTGTGAAATGACTGCGATCGATGAAACCCCTGAGACCGCGGTTCCTGATTGTTCGAAGATCGACGGATGCACTGGTACGGAGACTGTTGAAAACCCTGGCAACAAACCATGATCTGCAGCAGCACTTCGCCTGAGATGAATCGTCTCGGGCCCGAGGTTGCAGATTAAACCAAAAAAAAACCGCGGTCTGAGAAAACCGCGGTCAAGGGGTTTTATTTATGTCTGAATCAAGTGATCGTATTATTGAAAGATCGGTTAATGCGTGGATGGCCGATGACATCCATTACAAGGATGATGAAGTCGATTACCATAAAAACACAATAAAAAAATTGACATTCATCATTATCTGTTCAGCCCTGGCATTCTTGTCTGCTGGCTACGCGATTACTGTGGGAGATTACCATGTTGGCATCTGGGATTCATATGTGGTAGTGTTCCAACACCTGATCAACAGCATTCAGGACGATACGGCAGATTACATCATATGGCGGTGGAGACTCCCCCGAATCTGCACGGGACTGCTGGCGGGTGCAGGCTTAGGTGCTGCGGGCGCCGTCATGCAAAGCATCCTCCGCAATCCACTGGCCGACCCGTATACCACCGGCATCTCCTCAGGGGCCAGCTTTGGTGCCACACTGGTGATCGGTTTAGGATTTACCATTGTTGGCGGGACCTATTCAATCGTTGTCGGTGCCTTTGTTTTCTCACTGATTCCGATGTCAGTCATCATGCTCGTATCCAAAATGAAGGGCGCTTCTCCTACGACTATGATCATGGCCGGCATTGCGGTCATGTACATTTTCAACGCCATGACCACCATGATCAAACTGTGGGTAGACCCCGACACCCTTTCCGCGATCTTTGCATGGTCGGTCGGAACTCTGGACGGAGCAACCTGGCCGCAGGTTTACACGATGACGGTCTTTGTGATAGCGGGACTGTTCCTATTACTGCTCGCATCACGCAAACTGAACGTATTATCAACCGGAGATGAGAGTTCCCGCTCGATCGGGGTCAATGCCAACCGGCTCAGAATCTTCTGTCTTCTCATTGTCTCACTGCTTTCAGCAGGAGTTGTCAGCTTTACCGGATTAATCGGTTTCATTGGCCTTGTGAGCCCACACATATCCCGTTTGATCATAGGTTCGGATAACAGATTCTTAATTCCGGCTTCGGCTGCTTTTGGTGCTGCACTGTTGATTACTGCCGATGTTGTCGGCAGAACAATAATCGCCCCCGCAGTAATTCAGGTCGGTGTCATCACCGCATTCATCGGCGGACCGATGTTCTTGTATCTGATTATCAAACAGAAGAAGGCCTTGTAAATGTCTATCATAACGGTCAATAATCTCCACATAGGATACGGTACCGGCAAAGACGTTCTTAACGGCATATCTTTTGATATAGACAAACCCGAATATGTTTGTATTATCGGACCGAACGGTGTAGGAAAATCAACGTTGATCAAAGCGGTCGACGGCATAATAAAACCAACGTCCGGTAGCGTTTCGGTATATGGTAAAGACATAAAAGATTACAAACTACGGGAACTTTCAAGGATAATCGGATATGTCCCCGCCATGTCTACCGATTTTAACGTTTTATCTGTATTGGATACTGTACTGATCGGAAGATATTCGCGTCAAAAATGGCGCACAACAAAAAATGACATTGCAATATCTGTAAAGTCTCTGAAAGCGATAGAAATTAACGATCTCGCACAGCGCAATTTCAATGAACTGTCTGCAGGACAACGCCAAAAGGTTTCGATTTCCAGAGGTCTTGTCCAAGAACCTAAAATACTGATGCTTGACGAACCTACTGCAAATCTGGACATCCGGCATCAGATTTACGTATCTGCATTCCTGAGAATGCTGTCCGATAAGACAGGAATTACCTGTTTTACGGTCAGTCACGATCTCAATCTTGCGGCCAAATATGCTACAAAGGTAATCGTATTGCAGAGACCAGGAAAAATTTATTCGATTGGAAATCCGAAAGAAGTAATCAATGAAAAAATGATCAGTGACGTGTACGAGGTCGAAAGCAACATTATCGACGACCACTGCACTCCGCATGTTTTACTTCAGGGAGTCATGGAAGAAAGTCGTTGATTGTTGCGAAACGCCTCTATCCGAATTTAAAAATTCTGTGAAATTCCGAATCCATTAAAACGCACCGGAATATTTGATTGAAAATCGGAGAGACCAGACTGCCGAGGACCGGCCGACGATGCCCGTTATGAACAGCTGCCTTTCCGCCACGGAGTCTCTGGCTGAACAAATCGGCAAATCGTCAAAAAGCAATGGTAAATGTTGGACCATACGTCCAAATCCTTATTAGTCAGACTGTTAATCCGTCAGCGATATAAGGTGATTTCATGGCTAATGGCGAACCGGTCCTTTTTCCGTTCACAAGCATCGTCGGTCAGGAGAATATGAAGCGGGCGCTTCTGCTCAACGTAATCGATCCTGGGATCGGCGGCGTCCTCATCAAAGGCGAGAAGGGCACCGCTAAATCCACCACCGTACGGTCGCTGACGCAGATACTGCCGTCCCGACCAGCGGTGAAGGGCTGCCCCTTCCACTGCGCTTTCGGCAAACCTGAGCGTTACTGCCCGTACTGCCGGGAGCGGCTCGCCAAGGGCGAGCGGCTGGAGGCCGTCGAGATTCCGATGAAGGTCGTCGAGCTCCCGCTGTCCGCCACCGAGGACCGGGTCTCCGGCACGCTGGATCTGGAGCATGTGCTCAAGACCGGCGAGAAGCGGTTCGAGCCGGGGGTCCTGGCCGCCGCCAACGGGAACCTGCTCTATGTGGACGAGGTGAATCTGCTGGACGACCATCTGGTCGACCTGCTTCTGGACTCTGCCGCCATGGGCGTGAATTACGTGGAGCGGGAAGGCGTCTCGTTCTCGCACCCGGCACGCTTTGTGCTCGTGGGCACCATGAACCCCGAGGAGGGCGACCTGCGCCCTCAACTGCTGGATCGGTTCGGTCTGTCTGTGGACATCAAGGGCGAGCGGGACGTGAAACAGCGGGCCGAGGTCGTGAAGCAGCGGGTGGCGTTCGACGCTGACCCCGAAGGCTACTTGAAGAACTGCGAACCCGAACTGCAAGCCATGCGGGACCGGATCGTAAAGGCAAAATCCCTGATGCCGCAGGTCACTGCCGGCAACAAGGCCGTCGACATGGTAGTCTCGGTCATGGTCCACTTCGGCGTGGACGGCCACCGGGCGGACATCACCATGCTCAAGGCCGCTAAGGCCAACGCTGCCCTTGAAGGACACACAGCGGTCACCAAAGACGACCTCCGCGCCGTGGCGGAACTGGTACTGGCCCACCGGCTCAAGCGCCGGCCGTTCGAGGAAGCGGGCCTCGACCAGGAGGAGCTGGAGAAATGCCTGCGGAGCCTCTGACCTACCCGTATGCGGCACTGGTCGGACTGACGGATGCCAAACAGGCGCTGGAGTGCGCCCTCGTGAATCCCCGTCTGAAGGCCGTACTCATCCGCGGCGGCGAAGGTACGGCCAAGACCACGGCCGCGCGGGCCGCGGCCGGCATCACTTCCCGCAAGATCGTGAACTGCCCGCTCAACGTCACCGTCGAGCAGCTGTTCGGCGGTCTGGATCTGGAAAAAGCGCTGAAGACCGGCAAGACCAAACTGGAACCGGGCCTGCTTGCCCGCGCCGACGGGAACATCCTGTACATCGACGACGTCAACCTCATGGACCGCAGCACTCTTGCCGCTATCCTGGACGCCGTCCGCACCGGCGAGGTAAAAGTTGAACGCGGCCCGATCTCCGCCGTCTACCCCTGCTGCACCACGTTAGTGGCCACCATGAATCCGGCGGATACAGACCTCAGCGCGCACATGCTCGACCGTTTCGATCTCTGCGCCTGCGTCGGCACCGACGAAAAGGAAGACGAGCGGCGGGAGATCCTGCGGCGGAACGCGGAGTACGCCGCCCGGCCGCAGGAGTTCAGCGATCTCTATGTGAAAGAGGACGAGGAGGTCCGCGCCCGTATCCTGCGGGCGCAGCGGATCCTGCCGTTGGTCACCGTCTCCGACGAACTGGTCTCGATCGCCGCCGAACTGTGCATCAAGGTCGGCGCTGACGGCAGCCGCGGCGACGTGGCCGTGATCGAGTGCGCCGAGACCCTGGCCGCCCTCAACGGCCGGGACGAGGTCAGAAAGAACGATATCGAAGAGGCCGCGGCGCTCTGCCTGTCCCACCGGCGGAACTACACCCCGCCGCCCCCTCCTCCTCCGCCGCAGCCTCCGGAACCGCCGCCCGACCAGCCGCCGGACGACGATCGGAACAAGGACCAGAAACCGCCTGAACAGCAGCCTCCGGAACCGCCGCCGCAACCGGACAAAGAGGACAAAGACGAACCGCCGCCCGAAAAACCGCCGGAGCTCCCGAATCTCGAGGAGATGATGTTCGAGATCGGCCGCCAGTTCCGGGTCATCGACTATCTGGAGTCACACGACCGCATTCCGGCCCGGACCAAGACCCGCAAAGGCCGCCGCGCTCTCGCCGAGAGCGGCGACGGCACCGGCCGCTACGCCCGTGCCCGCCTCTCCCGGGGACAGGTCACCGACGTGGCGTTCGATGCCACCATCCGCGCCGCCGCACCCTACCAGCGCACCCGTCACCGGGACGGCCTGGCCTTGGACATCGAGAAGCAGGACCTGCGGGAGAAGGTCCGCGAGCGGCGGAGCGGCTGCACCCTGCTGTTCGTGGTGGACGCCAGCGGCTCGCTGGGTGTCCGCCGGCGGATGACCACCGTCAAGGGCGCCATCCTGTCCATGCTACGGGACAGCTACGTTCGGCGGGACCGCATCGGCCTGATGGCGTTCCGCCGGGACAGTGCCGAGATGATCCTGCCGCCTACCAAATCGGTGGAATACAGCTACCACCGGCTGGAAGAGCTCCCGACCGGCGGCCGCACACCGCTGGGGGAGGCCCTGGTCCGCACGGATGAGTTTATGACCTCTTACGTCCGCTGCCACCCTGGCGAGCGGTGCTTCGTGGTGTTGGTCACCGACGGACGGGCCAACGTGCCGCTGAAAGATGGCGCCGACGCCAACGCCGAGGTGCAGAAACTGGCGGGGGACCTGCGCATTCCCGGCGTGCGGTGGATCGTGGTGGATGCCGGTCAGGGCTACCCGCACTTCGACAACGCCGAGAGACTCGCGGAGAAACTGGAGGCACGGTACTTCCAGCTGGAGGACCTGGACGCCGACCGGTTCGCCGCCGGGGTCCGGGCAGCTGTGAACACCTGAACGGACCGCCGGTAAAGATAGGTCTGCGGCGTCCCGCTCTTGGTTTCGGTGAACAGAAAAACTCCGGCCCATAAGGGCCGGAAAATGAGTTTCAGTTGGTACGCTCGGCGTTCTCTTTCTGGACCTGCGCGATGAATTCAGCGGTGGGCCGGGCGCCCAGATCGCCCCTGTCCCGGCTGCGGACGGCGACGATGCTGCCGTCGGCCGTCTCTTTTTCACCGAGGACCAGCATGTACGGGACCTTCTGCAGCTGGGCCTCGCGGATCTTGTAGCCGATCTTCTCGTCACGGTCGTCGTTCTCGCAGCGGACGCCGGCATCCATGAGCTGCTGGGTGACTTTGACCGCGTAGCCGCGGGACTTCTCGGATACCGACAGCACTTTAACCTGCACTGGGGCCAGCCACACCGGGAACTTGCCGGCGTAGTGCTCGATGAGAATGCCGATAAACCGCTCTACCGAACCGAAGACGACCCGATGGATCATGATCGGCCGGTGCTTCTGACCGTCGGCACCGGTGTACTGGACATCGAACCGCTGGGGCATCTGGAAGTCCAGCTGGATGGTGCCACACTGCCAGGTCCGGCCGATGGAGTCCTCCAGATGGAAGTCGATCTTCGGGCCGTAGAAGGCACCGTCGCCCTCGTTGACTACATACGGCATCTTCATGGTCTCCAGCGCTTTCTTCAGACCGTCGGTGGCCAGTTTCCAGTCCTCGTCACTGCCCATGCTGTCCTTCGGACGGGTGGAGAGCTCGACGTGGTACTTGAAGCCGAACTGCGAGTACATCCTGTCGATGATCCGCACGATGGCCTCGATCTCGTCAGTGATCTGGTCGGGGGTGACATAGATGTGCGAGTCGTCCTGGGTGAAGCACCGGACCCGCATCAGGCCGTGGAGCTCGCCGGACTTCTCGTGCCGGTGGACGACGCCGAACTCCGCCAGGCGGAGCGGCAGGTCGCGGTAGGAACGGGCCTCGCTCTTGAACACCAGGATACTGCCGGGACAGTTCATTGGTTTGATGCAGAAGGGCACGTCGTCGACCATGGTGGTGTACATGTTGTCCTTGTAGTGGTCCCAGTGACCGGACATCTCCCACAGTTTCCGGTCGAGCATCATCGGGGTGGAAATCTCTTTGTAACCGGCTGGGACATGGATAGAGCGCCAGTAGGACATGAGAGTATTCTTCAGCACCATGCCGTTGGGCAGGAAGAACGGGAAACCGGGGCCCTCGTCCGCGAACATGAACAGGCCGAGTTCCTTGCCGAGCTTCCGGTGGTCCCGCTTCTTGGCCTCCTCCATCATGTTGAGATACTTCTCCAGATCCTCTTTGTTGGCAAAAGCGGTGCCGTAAATCCGGGTGAGCATCTTGTTATGCTCATCGCCGCGCCAATAGGCGCCGGCGAGCGAGGTGAGCTTAAAGGCCTTGCATTGCTTGGTATACAGCACGTGCGGGCCGGCGCACAGGTCGGTGAAGTCGCCCTGCTTGTAGAAACTGATGACCTCGTCCTTGGGCAGGTCCTCGATCAACTGCACCTTGTAGTCCTCGTGGCGGCCCTTTTCGAACTCGATGGCCTTGTCGCGGGAGAGCGTATAAGTCTCGAGCTTAAGGTTCTCCTTCACGATTTTCCGCATCTCTTCTTCGATCTTAGGCAGGTCGGCCTCAGTGAAGCCGCCTTCGCGGTCCATGTCGTAATAGAAACCGTCGGCAATGGCCGGACCGATGGCGAGTTTGGTCTCCGGATAGAGCCGTTTGACTGCCTGTGCGAGAATGTGCGAAGTGGTGTGGCGGATGACCTTGAGTTCGTCTTCCGCGTCGCGCACACTGCCGTCACTGTATAATGCCTTCATTGCAATTCCCCGACGCCCATACAACGGACGTTCTGAGTGCTCACAATTCTCCCGCCCAATATATGATTTGCGTTTTATTATGGTTCGGAGAGACATTGTCATGTGAACAGGCAGTTAGACTGTGCACGTCTTGACCCGCAGATTGCCGATATGGACCCCAAAATACTCACTCAGTCGCTGACAGGGTCTGTTTATAAACACTTCAAACGAAGCGCGTTTGCTGGAAATGCCCGATTTCATTTCGACCGGTAAAACCTTTTGCCGTCGGTAATCAAAAAATCCACTTCGTAAAAATAGCTGGCTGCTGGTCCCGGAATCGACAAAAAACCAGTTCGTGCCCGCGGCAGACCGGTTCCTGCGCCACCGTTTTCTCAAAGAACATCCGCCCATTGATCGAGACTTGCCCGAACAGCAGTGCCGTGTGCCCTCATCGGCCGTAATCCAGCCACCGACAAAGGATATGGTGATGTGAAGCCAAGTGTCAGTCAGGCGGAATTTGAACCGACCCTCGTCTAGATTCGATTTCAAGTCAGTGCCCGAATTTATGGTCACCCGGCGGATGTTCACCGCTTTGGATCCCTCCAGTCAGGCAATCTCGTTAAGATTGCCCCGGTGCAGACGTCAGAGTCGATTGCTCCCGGCGAAAAAAAGATCACTGTACCGGAAAAAGAATGCTGGGACGTTCTTAAAAATCCGTTCGGCCTTAAGACCTGTTTGAACGGAGGTGCTGCTCATCCTCTTGCTGTAAAAATCTTACATCACTCTTTACCGCATCATCTTTTTCCAGGTCTTGGTCCGGAAAAGGTCGGATGTGTGGTCAAAGCTATCCCAAACAATTTCGACTGCTCATGCTGACACAGTCAAAATTTTCGATTGCTCAACCTTGAAACAATCTGTGCGGCCGCCCTTCTGCCCCGAGCCGGGACGGCGAAAGCCGAATCTCAGGCCCGGATGCTGGCCGCAAGATCTGCCAGGACAACCTCGTCCTGAGCTCCAGAATCCATGTTCCGCAGGACGACCTTCCCGCGGGCGATTTCCTCCGGCCCGATGATGACTGCCCAGCGGGCGCGGATGGCCGCGGCGTACCTGAGCGCCTTGCCAAGTTTGCGGCCCATGATATCGACATCGGCAATCATACCGGCCTCCCGCAACTGGCTTGCTATCCGGAACGAGTCTGGACGAACACTGTCCGCCGCTGCGACGACGTAGACATCTGGGTTCTTCGGTGTGTAGACGATACCCTCTTTCTCCATAGCAAGGAGGATGCGGTCGAAACCGATGGCAAAACCGGTCGAGAAAACCTTCTCGCCGCCGAACAGCTCCGACAGAGTGTACGAACCGCCGCCGCAAATCTGTTTTTCGGCACCCAGCGCCGGTGCCTCGACTTCGAACACCATGCCGGTGTAATAATCTAGTCCGCGCACGACGCCCAGATCGATTTCTACATCGGTGACGCCCATTGCTGCCAGGTACGCGACGACCTTCTTCAGGTAATCCCCGGCCTCGCCGGGCACCTTGTCCAGAACCTCGGTTCCGCCGACGGTCTCGGTCAAAGCGAACAGCTCATCGGCGTCTTCGTCCTTCACGCCCATGTCCTTCAGCAGCGGACGGGCTTCATCGTACAGTTTCTTGTCGAGTTTCTGCAGGATTTCGGCGGTACGATCGGTCGGCACGCCGATGTTCTTAATGCGCTGCCGCAACACACCGATGTGCCCGATCCGCAATTTGTAGTCCTTCAGTCCCAGCGCCTTGATCATGGATGCGGCCATGGCAATAGCCTCGGCATCGGTCTCCGGTGTGGCAGAGCCGATGATCTCGGCCCCGAACTGGAAGAATTCCCGGTACCGGCCGCTTTGCGGCCGCTCGTAGCGGAAGCACTGTCCGAAGTAGAACAGTTTGATGGGCTTAGGGTCATTGCTCATGCCGTCCACGAATGCCCGTACCACCGGCGCGGTCATCTCGGGCCGCAGTGCCAGGTCCCGGTCGCCCTTGTCCTTGAACGCGTACAGCTCTTTCATGACGCCCGGACCGGAACGGAGGATGAACAGCTCCGCGTTCTCGAAAATCGGGGTTTCGATCTCGCGGAAGCCGAAGCGTTCCGCGACGCCTCTGAGCACAGCCTCATAGGACCTCCGTTTCTCCAACTCGTCCGGCAGGAAATCACGGGTACCGCGGGGACATTGAATCATGACGGTGCGATTGACAGGTCATGTAATAACGTTTCGCCCGGCCGCGGTCTGCCCCCAATTATCTCACGTTAGAAGAGGAAGTTTATACGAGCAGGTTATTTCCGCCAACCACTAAAAGTAACACCGGGGGGCCTTGCCGCCCGGCCATCGGTGATCGCCACGATTGTCAGTCTACACATCACACATTCTTCGGCAGGCAGTATGGCCTGCCTGATCGACATCGTTCCCGGCCTGGAGAAAGCCGTCGAGAACGCGCTGAAGGATCAGGAGGACTTGGTCAGCGAGTACGTCATCATCCGGACCTGCAATCGGCTGGAGGCCTACGTCTCCACCGACCGCAACGAGGAGGTCCGCAACCTGCTCGACAGCGTCGTCCGTAAGGCCATCCCCTTCCAGGACCGGGAGTACTGGTATTTCCTTGAGGACAAGCAGAGCATCAAACACCTGTTCACGGTGGTCTGCGGGATCGATTCGCTGATCGTGGGCGAGGACCAGATCCAGCACCAGATCCGTGAATCCTATGCCAAGGCCGTGGCCGAGGGCCACGTCAGCAGCGTCCTAAAAGCCCTGTTCGACAAGGCCATCGTAGTCGGCAAGCGGGTACGGACCGAGACCGATCTCAATAAAGGCGCGGTCTCCGTCGGTTCCGCCGCCATCGAGCTCGCGGAACAGAAGATTGGCACCCTCGCCGGCAAGAACGTGGCAGTCTTCGGCGCCGGCGACATGGCCGGCGTCATCGCCAAGAACCTGGCAGGTAAAGGCCCCCAGGCGGTCATCGTTTCTAACCGGACATTCGAGCGGGCCCAGGAACTGGCCAAGGCCCTCGGCGGTACCGCGGTTAAAATGGACCGGATGGACGAGATCATCGGCAAAAGCGACCTGATCCTGGTGGCCACCTCTGCACCGCACGCCGTTGTGAAAGTAGAGAACGTACAGGCCGCCATGAAGATGCGGCCGAACCGGCAGCTGCTGATTGTCGATGTCTCCGTCCCGCTGAACGTGGCCCCGGAGGTCGCCCGGATCCCTCACGTCGCCCTGTCCACCATGGACTCGCTGAACGCCATCGCCGCGGCCAACGTGGCCAAGCGCAAACAGGAGATTTCTTCCGCGGAGAAGATCATCGGCCAGGAACTGAAGAAGATCGACGACGAACGGAAAGAGAAGAACGCCAACGACCTGATCCGCCGGCTGGGCCTGCTAGCCGAGGAGATCCGCCGCAACGAGGCAGAGGCCGCCAAAGTGCGCATCCACACCACAGGCGGGACCGACGAGGTCATTGACAGCATGTCGAAAGCCATCGTCAAAAAGATATCTGCGGACTTCATAAAACATCTCAGAGAGGCCGCCGTCGACGGCGACACGGAGACCTGCGCGGTCGTCGCGCGGCTGTTCTGTCTGGAACCGGCCAAGAAGGAGTGAGCAAAATGTATCCAATCACAAGAATGAGAAGGCTTAGACAGAGCGATAACATGCGGAACCTGGTCTGCGAGACCCGGCTGCACCCTGATAACTTCATCCTGCCGGTCTTCTTCGATGAGAACCTGAAAAAGGCCCGTGAGACCCCGTCCATGCCGGATGTTCCGACCTGGCCGCTGAAAGGCTACGAGAAGATTGCCGGGGATATCGAGGACAGCGGCGTTAAGTCCGTACTGGTCTTCGGTGTCCCGAAGACCAAGGACGCCGTCGGCTCCCAGGCATACGCCGATCACGGGGTCGCCCAGAAGGCTATCAAGGGCCTTAAGGACCACTCCGACCTGCTGGTCATCGCCGATCTGTGCATGTGCGAGTACACCGACCACGGCCACTGCGGCGTTCTGCGGAAGGACGGCGCCGTGGACAACGACCCCACCATCGACCTCTACGGCAAGATCGCCGTTTCCCAGGCCGACGCCGGCGCCGACATAATCGCGCCCAGCGGCATGATGGACGGGCAGATCGCCGCCATCCGGGACGCCCTGGACAATGCGGGCCACGAAGACACCGCGGTCATGGCCTACAGTGCCAAATACAAGAGCGCATACTACGGCCCCTTCCGGGACCTGGCCTGCAGCGCGCCGGGCAAGGGCGATCGTGCGGGCTATCAAATGCCCGCGCCCAACCGGCGCGAGGCACTCCGGGAGATCGAGGCAGATATCGAGGAGGGCGCCGACATGATCATGGTCAAGCCCGCCGGCCCGTACCTGGACATCGTTCGGGAGGCCGCCGACACCTTCGCCATGCCGCTGTGCGCCTACCAGGTCTCCGGCGAATACGCCCTGATCAAGGCCGCCGCCCAGAACGGATGGATCGACGAGGACCGCGTTATGATGGAATCCCTGATCGGTATCAAGCGGGCCGGCGCCGACATGATCATTACGTACTACGCGGAGAAGGCCGCCCGGATGCTGAGGAACCAGAGATGAGGCACAGCAACTCCCAGGCAGAGGATGAGGAGCTCCGCCGGCTGACCCCTGGCGGGGTCTCCAGCCCGGTGCGGGCATTCAAGCCCTATCCAGTCGTCATCGACAGCGGCCAGGGCTGTCGCATCACCGACATCGATGGCAACGAATACATCGACCTGTGCATGGCCTACGGCCCGCTCATCCTCGGACACAGCTGCCCACGGGTGGTCAAGGCTGTCCGCGATCAGATCAAGAAAGGCAGTGTCTTCGGTACCCCCTCGGAACCCGAGACCCAGCTCATCCGTAAAATTGCTTCCACGGTACCGTGCGCCGACATGGTCCGGCTCGCCTGCTCCGGCACCGAGGCCACCATGCATGCCATCCGGCTCGCCCGGGGATACACCAAGAAGGACGGCCTTGTGAAGATGAACGGCGGTTTCCACGGCGCTCACGATGCCGTGCTGGTTGCCGCGGGCTCCGGTTCCGCCGGAAGCCTGCCGGCCTCGGCCGGCGTGCCCAAGGATGCCGTGAAGAACACTTACACCGTCGAGTACAACGACCCCGGCAGTTTTGAATCACTGCTGGACAAACGCAACGACATCGCCGCCGTAATCATGGAGCCCGTTTTGGGCAACGTAGGCGTCGTACCGCCGCAGAAAGACTACCTGCAGCAGATGCGGAAAATCACCGAGAGCCACGACGTGCTTCTGATCTTCGACGAGGTCATCACCGGCTTCCGGTTAGGTCCGCAGAGCGCCCAGGGTTGCTTCGGCGTCACTCCGGACATGACCACAATGGGCAAGATCATCGGCGGCGGCTACCCGGCCGGCGCCTTCATGGGCCGGCGGGATATTATGGAGCTCGTCGCTCCCAACGGCCCGGTCTACGCGGCCGGGACGTTCGCCGGCAACCCGGTCTCCGCCACCGCCGGTCTCACCACTGTCGAGATGATGGCCGAGCAGAACCGGTATGACCGGCTCGCCAAACGCACCGCCGACCTGGCGGAGCGCCTGAGCGACCTGATGACGGACAGCGGCATTACCGGCTGCGTTCAGCACATTGCCTCGATGTTTTCCATCTACTTCGGCATCGACGAGGTCACATGTGGCGGCGATGCCGCTAAAGCGGACCGCGAGATGTTCGGAAAGATGTTCGGTTTCATGCTCAACCGCGGCGTCTATCTGCCGCCGGGTCCCATGGAGGTGGAGTTCATGTCGGCCGCTACTGACCGGGATGCTGTCAATAGGGTCGGCGACGCATTCGACGACTTTCTCAGGAGCGTGAAGCGGAAATGATCGCTGGCACCAGGGAGAGCGCTCTCGCTATGAAACAGACCGAGATATTCCGCGACCGCCTGACGGCAGCCGGCTTTCCGGCCTGCGAGATCAAAGGCATTACGTCACACGGTGACGTAGACCTTACCACCTCGCTCAAGGACATGGGCGGCACCGGCGTGTTCGTCCGGGAACTCGACGAGGCTCTTCTGAACGGCGAAGTTGACGTGACCGTCAACTCGCTCAAGGACATACCGGCCGAACTTACGCCAGGTCTTGTGATTGGCGCCCTGCTCCCTCGCGACGATGTCCGCGACGCCCTGGTCCCGGTAGGCCTGGACGACCTGGGCTGTGGGGCCATCGTAGGCACTTCCAGTGTCCGGCGGGAGATGATCCTGCGGACCGTGAAACCGGCGGTCCGGACCAAAGCCATCCGGGGCAACATCCAGACCCGGCTGAGAAAGGTACAGACCGAGGAGTACACCGCCACGATCATGGCCATGGCCGGCCTGGACCGGCTAGGCCTGGCGGACAGCGCCCACCCGCTGGATAAGCACGTCTTCATCCCGGCGGCCGGTCAGGGCGCTATCGCGGTCGAGTGCCGCGCCGACGACACCCAGACCCTGGCGGTCCTGAAGAAACTCGACGACACCCAGACCCGCACAGAGGTCCACGCCGAGCGTACCATCCTGCGGTTGATGAACGCCGGTTGCTCCTCGCCGATCGGCATCAACGCCGAGGTCGCAGACGATCGGATCCACTTGATCGCAATCTCCTTCGATTATTCGGTGCGGCCCATTCGGGTCGACACCACTTTCGCGATCAAAGATACTGACCAGGAACTGCCGCGGATTGCGGACATCCTGCTGGGCAGAGAGGAGAGACCATGAGCGGAAAAGTATATCTGATCGGGGCTGGCCCGGGAGACGTCGGTCTCATCACCGTCAAGGGACTGAAACTCCTACAGTCCGCAGATGTCGTCATGTACGACGCTCTGTCTTCTCCTGAACTGCTGAAGGAATGCCGTCCAGACGCCGAGCTCATCGACGCCGGCAAACGCGGCGGCGACCACCACCTCCATCAGTGGGAGACCAACCAGCTGCTCGTCAAGTATGCGAACGAGGGCAAGACGGTTGTTCGCCTGAAGGGCGGCGACCCCTTTCTCTTCGGTCGCGGCGCTGAAGAAGCCGAAGAACTGCGCAAGGCCGGTACCGAGGTTCACGTCGTACCCGGCATTTCCGCCGGGATCGCTGTCCCGGAACTGGCAGGCATCCCGGTCACCCACCGGGACCACGCCTCACTGGTTACCTTCGTGACCGGCCACGAGAAGGGCGACCGGAACAGTGACCGCATCGACTGGACCAAACTGGTCGGCGGCCACGGTACCCTGGTCATCTTCATGGGTCTGGGTTCCGCGCAGAGCATCTCCGACGGTCTTATCACCGGCGGGATGGACCCATCCACCCCGGCTGCGATCATCTCCAAGGGCGCCACGCCTCAGCAGCGCACCGTGCTTACCACTGTTCGGGACCTGGCCCGGATCATAGCCGAGCAGCAACTCGAGGCGCCCGGTCTCATGGTGGTCGGCTCTGTTACGGAACTACGCCGGACTCTGGGTGACCTGGCATGACTACGGTCGCGTTCGTTCGCCCCCGCGAGCGGCTCGCCGACGGCGAAACCCAGTGTCGTGCCGCCGGGTTCGAGCCTATCGATGCCCCGTCCATGGACATCCTTCACGGCGAACCGGCTGTCTATCGGGAGGTGGAAACGCTACTCCAGAGCAACAGCGTGCTTTACACCGTCTTCGGCTCCATAACCGCTGTCGAAGAATGCCACAGGGAGTACGGCGACCGCCTTATTCCTTTGCTACAGCACACCAGGGTGGTCTGTACCGGCCCCAGTACCGCCGCTCATCTCGAGAGAACATACCACCGCGCCGCGGACCTGATCCCGCGGGTCTACTCTTCAGAGGAGATCGCCAGGGAGATTGCACCCGAGGTTCAGGGCAAGACCGTCCTGCTGCTCCGTTCGGGCTCCGGTGAACAGACCGTCGTTAGGATGATGAAGGAAGCCGGCGCCGACGTGCATGACTGCGCGGTTTACCGGCTGCAGCAGACCGATGTTACGCCGGAACTGACCGAACTGATCACCGCGATCGGCCAGGGCAATGTGGATGCCATCCTTTTCACCAGCCCAATGTCCGCCAGCCAGCTCATCCTCCGCACCAGGGCCCAGCTTGGGAACCGGGCCGACGAGTGTCTGCGGAAGACCTTCAGGATCGCCATCGGCAAACCGACCGCCGCCGCACTTGAACGTCAGCACCTGCCGGCCGATGCACTGCCACAGGTCTCGACCTTCGCCGGCATGCTGGCGACCGTCAGGGAGCATTTCGGCAGCTGAACGGCCACAACTATCTTTGGCGGTCGGCCATGGCCCACCTGCATGAGCGGCCTGAAGCGGTAATTGTTGCTGTTTTTCATTTTGGTTGTCCTGATCGCCAGTACCCCAGCGGATATGATCATCCTGCAGGTCTGAGATCTCCGGCGAGACCTTCTTCAACCTTTTTAACTCCGTGCTGGACGAGAACTGTCCCGGCACTGAGGCTCAGATTCATTTGACAGACCCCGAGGTGGTAAAGTCTGACCGAGTTACCAGCAAATGCAGGAACCACAGCCCCGTCAAGAACACCAACGGAATCAACAGGGTCTGCATCAGAACCAACACGGTCATCGAACGCAGTTACATTGCGCCGAACTCGCAATAACTGAGAAAGCACACCGCACTGAGAATCATCAGCACTGTCGGCCAGTGGTTCATCATCTCCGGCGATAGAAACGAGAACGAGAACATGAGCAGACAGACCGGCTCAGGGCCTGTGACATGCATGTAGCCGCAGAAGAACTCTACATTCGGGCTCAACCGGCGGATCTCGTCGTTGTTCACGGCAATCGACAATACTACGCCGGCATTGCTTGTAACTGCCCCGCACTGTGGTCGGCAGAGCAATGAAGATACGCCCCGTGGATGCAGACGAACGAAAATCCGCGGATCGGGTGCAGTCCAATCAGCAGGCCCTTCGCCCCGCAGGTGCCGCAGTCCCAGCCGACGGTATACTCCGCGTCGCGGACAACGACCCCCTCGCCGTGCACAAACTGCAGCCGATTCGGCACCGCGGACAGTCAGCACAGATGTCGCCGTATCACTACTGAACTGCAGGGTACGTTTATTACAGGACGAACTTTCCCATCTACGGCAGAGCAAGCGCGTCGTACTTCTACAGTCCGCTAAATCTAATGATTAGTGAACCCGGGGCAACTGTGGCCGCTGTACCGGATGGCCTAACCCCTGCTGACCACCTGCCGGTCCCAGCTCGGCAATCAACGATGACCAGGGACTTTTAACGGACCGGCACGATTAAGAGGTCCGGTCTGGAACAAGCGACGAAACCGCTCTGAGCGTTGATTTCACAACAGGAGGAAGGGATGTTAAAAGATTGGCTGTGATTCCTGCGAGTTTCAACAGGAATTTGCAGTAAATCTGAATTTCAGGTCCGCTTGACAATGATACAGACGACGTCCTCGTCATCCAGCACGTGGTCCATCCCGACCGTCTGTCCCGGGAACTTGGCGCTGGTACCCCAGACCATGGCGTAACGGAACGCATTCCGGAAGTCCCGGTGAATCAGTTCACATACATCGCCGACGGTATTCCCGCGTTTAACAATCAGCGGCTCTTTCATGTCCGCTTCCTGGCCCTGCGGCTTCAGATAGATCCGGATCATGTCAATCTGCTCATACAGCAGTTCTTTCAGATCATCTATGTGGTATCCGGTTGCAGCGGAAACGCCCACGCTCTCGTACTGCGGGTACATCCCTTCCACCTTTTCCAACTGTCCGGGATGCGCCAGGTCGCATTTGTTAATGGCCATGACCGCCTTGATGTAGACCCGATTGCCTGCCAGCACGTCCAGCATCTGCTCCACATCGATATCCTCCCGGACAACGACAGTGGCATTGATGTAGCCGTAGGCCTCGACCATGTCGCGGATGGTCTGCTCGGAAATCTTTGTGAGATTCAGAGTCGGCTTCACAAGGATGCCGCCCTGCTGCGCCACAGTAATATTGACGTCGGGCGCATACTGATTCAGCCGGATGGCCGAGTTGTACAGTTCCCGTTTGAGCACACTCAGGTCTGGATTGAAGATATCTACGACGAACAGAATGATATCGGCGGAACGGGCAGCCGCGATGACCTCCCGGCCCCGGCCTTTGCCACGAGACGCGTCCTTGATCAGTCCCGGCATATCCAGGATCTGAATCTTGGCGTGGTTGTACTCCAACACACCAGGCACGACGTCCAGCGTCGTGAAGTGGTAGGCGCCGACCGCAGATTTGGCACCGGTCAGCTGGTTGAGCAGGGTGGATTTACCAACAGACGGAAAACCGATCAGCGCAACGGTGGCGTTGCCGGCCTTCTTGATGTAGAAGCCTTTGACATTGCCGCCTTTCGAGGCAGTACGCCGTTTCTCCTCTTCGGCTGAGAGCTTGGCAATCCGCGCTTTGAGCTTGCCGATATGACCTTCGGTGGCCTTGTTTTTCTTGGTATTGGAAATCTCGGTCTCCAACTCCTGAATCTGCTCCTCAATCGTTGCCACCGAACATCCTCTGAATTCTTTGTGATACTTCTCTTGTATTTGACAATTGACTTTTTACTTGGGCAGTAAGATTCATAACTGCCACACTGCCATGGTTTTTTATGTCCGTCGACGCCGTCCTGCTCGACTGAAAGACCGCGGTCTCACCTTTCTCCGCTCTGCACCGCTGCAGATCGTTTTGGCTCTGGACCTGCCTTGACCCCGATGTGGAACCCTCTAGCTTCCTTCGGCGGCCGGGACGCCTGGCAACGCTCACGTTGTTCTGTTCTTCATTCTGACCGGGACCGCGGCCTTCTGTCTGCTGTTTCTCGCAGACCCGACTCGATTGATATTCGTTTTCCCTTTTGCCAACAAGCTCTTCTGCCGTGACAGCGTTATCCTTTTTCTGCCGAAAATTTCCGCAGACTCATTTAGGTCGCTGCGGTACAGCAAAATGATGTGGTCCTGTGGCCGCCATGATTGCAAAGGACTACCCGATAATCTTATTATGCGGGGGCGGATAAGCAGTTTCAATGAACGGCACAGCAGACGCGCAACAAGGGACCACTTTCCTCAAAAAGAAAGCAGGCCCGTTCACGTGGGGGCAGATCATCGGAATGATCCTCGGTCTAATCATCGGCCTGTTTGTCCTCAACCTCTCCGGCATGGGCCGGTCGATGATCGGTTGGCTGATCGTCGGGGTGGCGGTCTATATAATCCCCCACCTGCTCGGGCTTACCGATCCGAAGAAGAAGGCAGTCTACGGCCTGGTCTTCGCAGTGGTCGCCATCCTGCTGGGCGGTTCTGTGATCGGCCCGTCCTTCATCGACAGCAACAGCGATACCTCTTCGGATTCCAGCGGCGCATTTACCTCGGTCGAGTACACCTATGACGGCGACGAGGTCACAGTCACAGCCGCCTTTACGGCAGTCGAGGACGAGACACCCGTGCTGGCCTGTGCCCCGATTGACATGATCTCCTTCCGGAGTTTTTACATTACCGAAGACCTAACGCTGACCGCCATGACAGTCGCCGATGGCACCGCCACTGTGACCCTCACCCTTGACAGTTCAAAGCTGTATTATCTGTGCGCGGTCATGGCCAGTACCGGTGAAGATGGCAGTTATTCCGCCGATCCGGACACCGCCAGCTTCGCTGTACTGAACGGCGCCGGGTTCACCGGGTCCGTGACCGACTATACCTACGAAGGCGCGGCCTTCTGCTTGCTCTATGTCATGGCGATCTTCTATCTGATCTTGGTCTTCACGACCATAATGCGGCGGAAGATCACGAAAGAGCGGGCCAAAATGGAAGCCGAAGGCCGGCTGTACCCCGAAGGCTATGGCCGTTGTGACAAGTGCGGTGCGGTCGTTTTACCGGGCGAAGTCCGGTGCCGCAAGTGCGGCACTTACATCGACCGGCCTGATTCCATGAAGCCCCAGAAAAAGGACTTCTTTGAATGCTCCGAATGCGGCGCCGAGGTACCGGCGGACGCGACCGTCTGCCCCAAGTGCGGTGCCCGGTTCGATGAACCGACCGAGAACGAAATCGTCCACCCCGACGGACAGGTCGACACTTCCGATGAGACTGTTCCCTGCCCCAAGTGCGGCGAAAACGTTCCGAAGAACGCCGACTTCTGCCCCAAGTGCGGCTACCGGCTCCGGTGACCTCAAACCATTTTCTTAACTTTTTGTAAGTAATCGTTTATTTTTTTCGCTGGACCACCCGCATCTTAACTAATCTGTTGTAAGTTACACCCTACAACTTTAAATCTAAGTTAACTGCTGTTTGTTTTCAGGGAGTAACCAAAATGGCTCTACCTAAAATGGATGGCGAAATTGACAAGTTCGCCCAGTCTTCATGGATCATGATGTTGCTTATCGGCATTCTGATGGTGATTCTGGGTGTCTTTGCCATTGTCGCCGGTAAAGACTCGCTGAGCTTCTTTATCTTCGTATACGGCCTGTTCATTCTCATTTTTGGGATCGTTCAGCTCGTCGAGACGAAGAACGTTTCAGCCATGAATATAATTCTGATCGTCGTCGGCCTGATCTTCATGATCATCCCCTGGCTGCTGGCAGACTTCCTGCTCATCCTCGTCGGTGTCATCATGCTCATCAGCGGCATCCTGATGATGACCGGATCTTCTAAGACGTTCCTGGGCTTCAGCCTTGACAAGGGCAGCAGGATAGTCAATATCGTGCTCGGCCTTCTGCTGGTCATCGTCGGTGCCCTGGCAGCCCTCAGCTTCTGGAACAGCTGGGGCGGCGACATCATCATGATTGTCGTCGGTGTCATCCTGCTCATCACCGGCATCGGCTACATCATCAATGCCATCCGCATGAACAAGAAGAGCGCCTGAAACCTATTTCCGCCGAGCGGGCCGGTCAAACCGGCCCCTCGGTTCCCGGCGGTCAGCCGCCGGAGTAATTTTTAAATCATCCCTTCATCGTGTCCCCTTCAGTAGTCTGACGGCCGGCGGCTGTCAGCGGAGCAAAGAACCATGGTAAAAATGAAAAGGACCGGCAACTTTACCACGGACCTGTGCATCGGGGTCGGGGCGCTGGTCTTCGGTCTGATGACCTGCACCGCGGCCGTACTGAACGACTTCAGCTACACATACAGCGCCGACCTCTTTTCCACGGTCGGATTTTTTGCCGCAGCCTTAGGCACCCTTGTCGCCGTCGACCTGGCTCTTAACCACGCCCCGGCGGAAGATTATCTGTCGAGCGCCGTACTGCTCTGCGGCGGCCTGTTCCTGCTGTTTATCGACGAACAGCCCCGGCTTGTGCTCTATCTGCTCATCCTCGGCCTGTTGGTCGTCGGTCTCAAGCTGACCTTCGGCCGGCCGACCATATTGGACCTCGGCAACCAGAACCTGCCGGCAGGTCTCATTTTGATCTCTGTGGGTTTGATCGCCGCTTTGTTTGCCGCAACCCTTGCCGTTTACATCACTGTCGTTTTCGCGATGCTGGTACTGGTCGGTGCTGTGGTATACCTGATCGGCACTGTACAGGCCGAACAGGCCGTCCCGGCCGTCTGACGGCAAAGGTTGATTAGGGCCGCGCCCATCCCTTTTATTATGGAAAAAAGCGGGGATGCACCGGCGCCGCCCGTAAAGAAGGGCCGCGCCGCCGCCGAACGGCTGGCGGACAAACAGCAGGAGATTTCGGTCACTGAGTTTTTCGAAAAGAACAAACAGATCCTCGGTTTCGATTCCCGTACCAAGTCGTTGCTGATGGGTGTCAAGGAGGCCGTGGACAACGCCCTTGACGCCTGTGAGGAGACCGGCATCCTCCCGGATATCTCCGTACGCCTGGTCAAACTCGGCGACGAGGACTTCAAGGTCTCCATCGAGGACAACGGTCCCGGCATCGTCCATCGGATGATGCCGAACGTTTTCGGCCGTCTACTTTACGGTTCCCGGTTCCACGCGCTCCGCCAGTCCCGGGGCCAGCAGGGCATCGGCATCTCCGCCACCATAATGTATGCCAACCTCTCCACCGGCCTGCCCGCCCATGTCGCCTCCAGGATCGAAGGCGAGGACGAGGCCGCCTGGGAAATGGACATCGCCGTCGATACCAAGACCAACCGGCCGGTGGTGACAGATGACAAGGCCTTCGTCTGGGAGAACAAGGCTCACGGCACACTCATCGAATACACCACCAAAGGCCGGTACATGACCGGCAAACAGTCCATCTTTGAATATCTGAAAGAAACGGCCATTGTCAACCCTCACGCCTGCCTGGTCTTCCATGACCCCGACGGCAAGGTGTTCACATTCGAACGGGCTACCGAAACCATGCCGTCCAAGGCAAAGGAGATCAAGCCCCACCCCCAGGGCCTGGAAATCGGCGACCTGATGCGATACGCCAAGGACACCGCCCAGAAGACGCTCAGCAGTTTCCTCTGCAATGACTTCTGCCGTATCACCCCCCGCATTGCCAATGAGGTATCCGGCATGGCCAAACTGAAGGTGGAGCAGGACCCGCAGAAGCTCACCCGCGACCAGTGTCAGGCCCTGACCGAGGCCCTTGCTCAGGTCAAAATCATGCCCCCGCCTACGGATTGCCTCTCGCCTATCGGCGACGTACTGATCAAGAAGGGATTGATGCACATCCTCGACGGCATCCGTCCTGAGTACTACGCCACCCCGATCACCCGCCCACCGAAAGCGGTGAACGGCAACCCGTTTCTGGTGGAGGCCGGGATTGTCTACGGCGGCGAGATTCCGCCAGACCAGCAGGTCAGCGTCATGCGGTTCGCCAACCGGGTCCCCCTGCTGTACCAACAGGGTGCCGATGTCATCACCAAGGCCGTGGCCGACATAGATTGGCGGCGGTACGGCTTGGAACAGCGGGGCGGCAAAGGCGTGCCTTTCGGCCCAGCCATCATCCTGGTACACGTTGCCTCTACCAAGGTCCCGTTCACGTCTGAGGGCAAGGAGGCCATCGCCGCCCTGCCGGAGATCCAGAACGAAATCGAACTCGCGCTCAAACTGTGCGCCCGCAACCTGAAGAGCCACCTGAACAAGAAAGAGCGGAAGGCTAAGACCCATGAGAAGTTCGAAATCGTTCAGCAGATCCTGCCGGACCTGGCAAACAAATCGGCCGAGCAACTCCACCGTCCGGTACCGGACCTCGCCCGGACCATCATCCGCATTATGAATGTGGTCTGGGTGGAACCTGACACCATCAAGGAAAACAGCGCGCGGAAGATCACCTACACGGTGTTCAACTACACCAACAAGGTCCGCACGTTCATGCTCCATGCCCAACTCCCGCCGGAATGCAGCAGCCCGGATCTGAAGAAGAGTACCCTGTTCGACAGTTCTAACAACGAGGGCAAGACGCAGTGGCTGATTAAGGACCTGCAGCCGGCCAAGTCGGTGCAGATCGTCTTCAATCTCGCAGGTGACCTGGCAGACACCTTCGACCCCGACGACGTCTACGTCTCTGGGATCAGCCCGCTGGTTGTCATGGGCGCCGAGGCCCTGCCCGGCGACTGGGGCATCAGGGGCCTGGCGATTACCGAAGAGGACGAGACTGTTCTGGAGAACGATACGGCGGCGGAAGCTGAGGAACAGCAGGAAGAAAAAGAGGAAGAGGACTTCGATCGGGAGGAAAAAGATGACTACTGCTAATCCGAGACAGAAAAAAGCGCTGGACAGCCTGACACACACCGTCGAGCATATCTACGACAGCCTTGACCGGGGCGAGATTCCAACCATGACCATCCCGCTGCGGTCGAAACGGAACATCGAGTTCGACCCCAAGACCGAGGTCTGGAAGTACGGCAGCCTGCGGACCACCCGTACCGCCAAGACCGCACAGGGCGCCGTCACGCTCCTGCGGACGGTCTACACCACTGATTTCATCAACGAAATGATCCGGGAAGGTAAGTCATCCACCCTCCGTGAGATGTACTATATCTCCGAAGGCTGGCACAATGCCAAGTTTCACACCCAGGACGAGGGCAACCTCCTTGCCGAGGATCTGGAGACCATCTCCAACTGCATGCGGGAGGACTTCAAACTGCGGCCTGAGGAGAGCGGCGCCCATGTCTACGGGAACATCAATTTCCGGACGATGACCAAGAAGGGCATGAAGACCTTCAACTGCATCGACGACGTGGCCGAAACCGGCTTCGCCATTCCTTATTCCGTGGAAAAAGAGACCTTCCAGATTGCCAGCCACGACGTGAAGTTCGTCATGGCCATTGAATGCGGCGGTATGTTCGCCCGGCTGATTGAGAATGGCTTTCCAGAGAAATATAACTGCGCCCTGGTTCATCTGAGCGGTCAGCCCGCCCGGTCCACCCGGCGGCTGATCAAACGGCTGAACGAGGAGAACGGCCTGCCGGTGGTGGTCTTCACCGATGGCGACCCTTGGTCGTTCCGGATCTTCGCCTCCGTGGCCTACGGCGCCATTAAGACCGCCCACATCTCCGAGTATCTCGCCACACCCACGGCCCAGTTCATCGGCGTGACCCCCTCGGACATCCTGAATTATGACCTGCCCACCGACAAGCTCTCCGACAAAGATATCGGCGCGCTGAATTCCGAACTTTCCGACCCGCGGTTCGCCGACGAGTTCTGGGTGACCGAGATCAAAGCCATGCTTGAGATGAAACTCAAGGCTGAGCAACAGTCGCTGGCTAAGTACGGCCTGAACTACGTGACCGATCATTACCTGCCCGACAAACTGACGATGCTGGGCATCCTGTGAGAGATCCGGTGAAAAGATCAATTTGCGGAGCGGACTGCGGAAGGTGCGAACTAAAAGATTCCTGCCCTGGCTGCGCCACGACCGACGGCCGATCGTTCGGCAGAGAGTGTTTCCTGGCCGCCTGTTGCCGGCAGAAAGGCTGCGGGAACTGCAATCGCTGTCCGTACGAAACCTGTGAACCGAAAGTTCAGTTGATTTCCGAGTTCAACAGTCTCGGTATAAAGGACCTGCCTGCGATAACCCGGCTATACGCACTCCGGGGCGCATTCGTCAACATGGAATATACTTTACCGGACGGACAGAAAGCCAAACTGCTGGACGACGACCGCATCTATCTGGGAACGCAGATGTTTAAACCGGGCAGCACCCGGTGCTACGGACTGGCTGCCGACGAACATTGCCTTGTGGTCTGCGAATATGACCGGGACGGCACCGACCCAGAACTTACTGTCTATCGAAAACGCCGCTGTGAGTATCTTCACCGGCGGCTTTAGAACAATATGATAAAAGCGGCGGGGGCCAAAGCCCCCGCCAGAGTTTTTCACATGTCAGAATGGGCGGCCTGGTTGAACCGATTGATGACGAACTGCTTGTCCATGCTCGCCAGGAAGGTACCCAGGCGCGGACCGGCGGTTTTACCGATCAGCAGCTGATAGATGACTTTGTAGGCGTTCTTCAAGCCGATCGGGGAAATCTTGCCGGTCTCGGCGATGATGCCGCTGATTACCTCCGGCTCCCACACGCAGTCGTTCATACGGGAGACCAGGGACTGCAGAAAGCCCTTATCGTTCATCATGAGCTTGGTGCCGCCCGGGATGGTCGGGCTTACCGAGAATTTAATCTTATCGGGCGCGAACGCCTTGAGCCAGTATGTGACACAGTCACACCGGCGCTTGATCCGCTTGAAATCTCTGTCGGTGGCATCGGTCAGATCGACCGTCCGGCCGAGGACCTTCATCTGCTCGTCAAAGGTGTCCGCCATCTGCACCACGTTGCACAGGTGCCGGCAGGAGACCTGCAGGGGCAACTCCTTCGGCACATGATTGTGCTGGGCGATCTCGTAGGCGCGGACCGAGTTGGCCTCGGCATCGGTGTACTCATGGCTGAAGTACGCCCGCTCCATACGGTCGTACTCGTCGGCCATGTCGAGGATGCCCAGGCCCGAGTCGTAATCGATGGCCCGGGACGGCAGCACCCGCAGGAAGAGGTAGTTAAGCACTTCTGGCGGCGTCATGCGGATGGCATCGAGACCGGTGACCGAACAGCCGAGTGACTTGTGCATCTGCCCTACGCCTTTCAGCTGTACAAACTCGTACGGGATGGGGAACGGCGGTTCAATGCCGTAGATCTCCTTCGCAATAACCTTGCCGGTATCATAAGAACCGCCGGCGGCGGCGTGGTCTTTGCCGAACGGCTCGGCCGCGGTGCCAAAGATCTTCCACTTGGCCGGCCACTCCAGCCGCCAGGTGAGCTTGCCGTCCGCCTTCCGGACGTCCGCCTTGCCGTGGTAGCCGCAGGAGCACTGGTACTCTACATATGGGAACTTGTACGTGTCAAAGAGCGGCTTGGTATACCTGCCGCATTTGGCACATACCGGGTCGTACGGTGCATAGTTCGGGTCGGCAGGCTTCCCGGAGATACGATGGAGGATCTCGATAATCTCTTGGCGCTTCTGGAAGGTCTGGTCGATGCATTCGGCGAACTTGCCCTGTTCATAGAGCTCGTGGGTCCAAATGATTTCACAATGCACTCCCAGTGAGTCGACGGCATCCAAGAACGGTTGCACGAAATGGTGCGCGTAGTTTTCATGCTTGCCGCAGGGACACGGGATCCGACAGATCGGCATTCCGACATATTTCTCATATTCCTCCGGGAGGAAGTCATACCGCTTCCTAAGCGGGTCGAACGAATCGATAAGATAGATGAGTCTGACATCTTTGCCGAGACCCTCCACCGCGCTGCGGATCGATTCTCCCGTGATGGCTTCTCTCAGGCTGCCCACGTGGATGATTCCCGTGGGACTGATGCCGGTGGCGATGAGCGGATGATCGCTCCGCTCGGCCAGGTCCTTGGCGATAACGTCTGCCCAGTGCATACTAATCGACGCTCGTACGCGCGTGTTGTAAAAGAGATTTTCGGTACGGTGCCTGGTGGATATCAGACTGAACAACGAAAGTTTATATAGCGCCCACTGTTACAAAAGGCCAATGGCTAAGGATAAAGGGGAATCGTTCTCGTCATCTGCCGGACTGATGAGATACTTCGATACCGAAGACGAGAAAGGTATCAGGCTCGGTCCCAAGACAGTCATTGCCATCGCCATAGCCTTCACCATCGTCATCCTCGTGTTGCCGGTGTTCTGGCCGATGTCCTGAGCTCTGACCCGACTTCAGTACTGCGTCTACGCTCAGCATAAGCTTTGGCGACCGTTTTGCTGATGGATGCATGAATGATATGCGTTCTGCCTTTACTTTCCGACCCGTGACCGGTGAAGCGATCAGCTGTGCCAATTGTGGCACCTTCATCCAAGTCTCCGTTCGGTACTGCCCTCCTGCGGTGCGCTCACCTGCACTCGGGCCAGCGGTCTGCTGACTGCCGGCGTTCCGATCGCCGGCTTTCTGATGGTTGTCCACCAGAATTGTCTCCCAGTCTGATCCTGACGGCCGCGGTCTCTTTGGCCGTTATCCTGCCGGCCCCTCCCCTTGCATTGTCGGTCTGGCCTTCGTCCATCCGGTCAGTCAACACTGCGCGACTTTGACTGAATCGGAGGCAGGGTCAGAAATACGGCAGACATTATCCCATTCATATGAATGATAATAGACGCCCGCACTGCAAGGACTGCGACACCCCGCTGTCCCCTGATGATACGGTCTGTCCCTGCTGCGGCCGTCCGGTCCCCGACCGGGAACAGGTCGCCGCACCGGCAAAGGTCCCGGGCCTGAACGAACTGCAGCGGACCATCCGCAATTTCGGATTTATGACCTCGGCCTACGGCATTATTGCTCTCCCGGTGGGTTTGGCCTTCCTCTACAACGGCATCGCCGCACCGCCTTACGACACAATCTTCGGTGTGCTTACCATCGCCAGCGGCTTGTGCGCCCTGGCCGGCGCTGTGCTGATGGTCCTCCGTATTAGAGGCCGGGCCGCGCTGACTTTCCTGATCGCCGCCGCGATAGCGTCCGGCGAGTACGTGATCACACTGATCGTCGGTCTGATCGTTGCCTTCATCGCCTATGACAACCGTACCGGGTTCGAGTCATGGTGACCGGGCCCGAAGGATGCAGACCGTTTCTGAATAAGTGTTGGGAACCGGGGGCCGGCCGCTTAAGCGGCCGGCATGCCGGTTCATATCTTATCCTGGGCCGTAATGGTGAACTGCTCCGGATACTTCTTGCGGAAGGCCCGGGCCAGCAACGGCGGTGCGATGATGGTGGTGGCGACAGCCATGAGCACAATGACCGCATAAAGTTCCGAGGACAGCGCCGAGGAGCCGTCGACAATGAGGTTGAGGCCGATCGAAGCAACGATAATGCCCACTTCGCCCCGCGGGATCATGCCGACACCGATGATCTTTATCGAGTCTTTCGGGATCTTCCGGTCCGCCAGCCAGGCGCCCAGGCCACAGCCGACGAACTTGGTGATGACCGCGATGATGATGACGATCACAGCCATGATTATCACATTCCAGCTGCTGATGAGGGCCACGTCAACCTGCATGCCCACGTTCAGGAAGAAGAACGAGATGAACGCCGTGGTAAGCGTTTCGACTTTCTCGTTGAGTTTGGTCTCCCAGGCGTGGTCGGCGAACAGCATACCGGCCAGGAAGGCGCCGATGATGGCCGCCAAGCCGATGGTCTCGGCCAGCCATGCGAAGAAAAGGCAGGCAACCAGCGCCACAACCAGGATGTTGAAGCCCTGAGTCGGCTTGCCGGTCTTCGCCTCGACCTTCTTCTCGTGCGCCTCCCACTTGGTGTAGATCCGCGGGACCAGCCACATAGCCGCCGCGATCATGGCAAGTACGAATGCGACCGCCATGACGATGACCTCGACGATGCTTCCGATGGTGACAGACGCGGAGCCCGCCGTACCCTTGACGATAGCCAGGACTACCATGCCGAGCACATCGTCGATAACTGCAGCACCGATGATGATTTTTGCTTCGTGCGTTTCCATCAGGTGCATGTCTTTGATGACCCGCGCGGTAATACCGACACTGGTGGCGACCATGGCCGCGGCCAGGAACATGGCGTGGTGGAAGTTGGACTGGGTGAGCTCGATGTAGGCCCAACCGCAGACGAACGGCAGGATGACGCCGAGCACGGCGACCAGCAGTGCTGACTTGCCGACGGACAGCAGCTCGCTGACCCTGGTTTCCAGGCCGACCGAGAAGAGCAGGAAGATGACCCCGAGCTCTGCTGCAGCATACAGAATCGAATAATTGGTACTTGTGGAGTCTTCACCAGGACCTGGCAACTGGACTCCCAATAGGTCAAGCAGGGTCGAACCGTCACCGGTAAGCGTTAGGTTCGCGATAATGATGCCAACTATGATTTCACCGATCAGACCGGGGATGCCGAAGTGCTCGAACACCCGGTTGCCGATTCTTGCCAGTGTGAACAGCACCAGCAGCATCAGCAGGATCGATACCAATTCCATGCACCGATTACATAAAGATAGTATTTAAAGACAAGGGGTTCACAGAAAAACCGTTCGGCCGCCTAATATCTGTGAAGAAGACCAGAATGCCCGGTACCGGCGTCTGTATCGGCCCGACCGGCTTGACCGAAATGAACATCGGCGATAGTCAGTCATCCTTATTCGGGGCCGACAGCGGCCGTCTGACCGTCTCCACCACAGTGAACGGCTCCCCCCTGACAGACATCGTCTGAAGCATTCCGGCAGTTTCACGTTCGCCGACGTCCGGGAAGACGGCAAAGGTCCTGTTATGCTCACGCTCGACCTGTTCATTAGCGCTTTCAGCATAGCGGCGGTTCCATTTCACCTTTCGACACCACACGAATCGCCCGCAACGGTCCTGTGACCTTCGGTTTCACTCCGCTAAACGACCTCTGTACCGTCGATAACGTGTCCGCTGACAGCGTCTCTGTCAGCACCGTCAGTTCCCACACTTTCCACACTGCCGCCGACCGCCCTGTCGGCGTCTTCTTTGCCCTGCCAGCGAAAACCTGCCTGCTGTCTGACAACCGGTTTGATGGACACAGTGTCCGCCGCCAGAAGACCCGGCGGCGGATTCTGACTGTGGTTTACTGTACAGAACTGACCCGCAACTTGAACTTGCGGTCGTATGCCTCGAGGTTGTCCTCTGGGAAATCTCCGTTGTCAGTGTCGTCATCGAAGAGAACCCTTTCATCCTCGACGATTGCGGGCACGATGATATACATCAGATCGCGGACCTCGTCCTTGACTTCGAACACCGACGGCGCTTCGGTAACGGCCTCGCTCGGCACGTACACTTCAGCCGCGGCCGGAACAATCTCAGATCCGGTCACAGGTTCGGCGGCCGACGGCGGCATGGGCAGCTGCAGCAACGGCATCGTGCCGGCACCGGAGGTGGTCGCCAGCGGAGCGGTAACCCGGACCGAGGTGATCGGATTGACTGTCTCGACCGCCGAATCGGAACCGGAACCGCTCTGGGCCTGATCGCTCTCGACATACAGGTTCGCCGGCAACGGCTGCTCGTCGGTGTTGCTGTCCTTCGGGCGGACCTCGTGCTTCTTTATGACCACCAGTTCGTCGAAGTCGATCGGTTCGTAGTCGGGCCGGGTTTTGGCATGGACGAAAATATCTGCCGGTTGTTGGTGCGGCTTCTCCTTCGCAGCGGGCGCCGCCTTCTGCGGGGCAGCGGGCGCCTGACCTAGGTCTTCCTGGATCGGCTCTATCACCGGGGCATATTCTTCCTCGTCCTCAAAATACGCTCTGTCCGTCGGCTTCGAGACATAAATGCTAGAAGCGGCGTCCTGGCTGACATTATAAATAACGAACCCGTTCTTGTCAAGTTCCCGTCTGGTCACGGCCGGGGTACCGGTCGTAGAAGCACCGGCGGCATTCTTCGAAGCGGCTTTCTGCTTTGGCACAGGGGCCGGACTGAAGACCTTCCGCAAACTGGCGCTCAATTGAGCACCAGAGCTGATCTTAATCGAATTCCAACTCATACATCCATCCCGGTAATAGAGTACGCAGTGCACACTATTTATAAGTTAAACCCGAAGCGTTACTAATTCACCGACAGTAACGCTTAGCTGCGGACAAAACGGATGTAGTCGGCCTTGCCTACACCCTCAATCTCCTTCATCATGGCCTTGAACTCGTCCGCCGGCGCACCGATAACCATAACCTCAAGACACCGCCGATTCTCAAGATGGGAATGCAACTGCGTTTTGATCGCCGATTCGTGCTTTTCCTCGATAATGCTCATCCAGGGGTCGGAATGATCGTGCCGGATAACGATCAGCACCCCTTCGATCTCGCCGTTGAAATCGGCCAGGTCCTGCAATTCACCGGCCGCAGCTTTTATCGAGGTCCGCACAGCCTCGCTCCGACCTTTCAGCTGATAGGTCTGCTGAATTTTGTCAAGTTCGGCCAGGGCATCATCGTTGAGCGACACACTGATAATTCCCATACAGCTGGCGAAAATGACTCGTTGTTTAATACAATTTGGGTAATGGTTAATAACGTTAATAAAAACAAACTGTAAAAAGACCTGTTGCTATTAACTGCCTACTAACAATATATAAAAGAATGCGTTTGCACTATCATGGATCAGGCCTACACGGTCGCGCTCTTCGCTGCGGTCATCTTCATCGTCTCCGTCCTGGCAGCCCGGGTTCCGTTCTTCATTAAACGGGACCACCACCGGTTGCATATGCTCATATCCTTCAGTGCAGGCATCATGCTCGGCGTACTGTTCATCATGCTCCTGCCAGAAGCGCTCGAACGGACCTTCGACGCAGGCTACAAAGCAGAGACCGCCGCCTACTGGATTCTCGGCGGTTTCCTGCTGCTGTTTGTCATCGATTTTTTCGTCCAGCATTATACCAAGACCGACTGCGACTGCGATGAATGCCGGGAGTACCGCAGCCACGACATCACCTCGGCCTCGGCATTCTCCGGCCTTGCGATCCACTCGTTTTTCGACGGCCTGGCCCTGGCGGCAGCCTTCCTGGCCGGTGATGACGTCGGCATCATGGTCCTGGTCGCAATGTGCCTCCACAAGACCGTGGTGGTGTTCTCGCTCTCGTCCACCATGCTTATGTCGAATCGGCGGAAATACGCCTGGGGCTCAATGATCGTGTTCTGCGCGATCTCACCCCTGGCCATGATCGCCTCGTTCCTGCTTCTGAACACCGGCAGTCTGTCGTACACCGGCCCGGCGCTCTGTCTCTCAGTCGGCCTGTTCGCGTTTGTGACACTCTGCGACATAGTCCCTGAGGCCTTCCACGAGGGTCACCAGAACTTTCGCTCGTTGGCGCTGTTCCTGGTCGGCCTGGTGGTCGTGGTCTTGGTCTCCTGGGCAACCTCGGTGCTGACCGCCGGACTTGATCTCTGAGTTTGCATAGCCCCGGCACCGCCGCAGGAACCGATAGGCCACGTCCGGCTGGGAATAATAATAGAGGTGCGGGAAACCCGCCACCAGGTTTCCTTCTTCGTGCCCGCACCGGTATGTCCGGCCGGAGGCCTTAACGGCCTCCCAGTCGCTGCCTGGGTTGGTACTGTCCCAGTAATGGAACTCATGGCCTTTTACCCCGCCCGCGGCAAGCGAGTCCGCCCGCAGACCGGTCAGGGTGACGTAGCCGAACCGGGTAAGGCGCCCGGTATTGTGCACCTCGCCTTTAATCGCGCCGACCATCGGCCACACCCTGCCGTCGGCGTCCTCCATCTGCTCGTGCAGATACATAAAACCGCCGCACTCCGCCAGACAAGGCAGGCCGCCGGCAATCTTTTTTCTCAGTTCGGTCCGCATGCGGAGATTTCCGCTGAGGGCTGCACCGTGCAGTTCGGGATAGCCGCCAGAAAGGATGACGCCGGCGACCCCGGCCGGCAGCTGTTCGTCGCGCATGGGCGAAAACGGCACCAGCTCCGCCCCGCATTCCCGCAGGAGCGCCAGGTTGTCCTCATAGGTAAAACAGAACGTCTCGTCGCTGGCCAGCGCCACGCGGACCGGCCGGTCCAAGACCCCGTGGGCCGGCGCCGGGCCCTGTATGACCGGTGCGGTCCCGGCAATCCGGAGCAGCCCGTCCAGGTCCAAGGTCTCTTCCAGTACTCCGGCAAGCCGGTTCAGTTTGTCTCTGAGCGCCGTGACCTCATCCGGCAGAACCAGTCCGAGGTGGCGGCTCTCCAGAACCAGGTCCGTGAGCTTGGGCACGTAGCCCAGGACCGCGACCGGAAGTTCTTTTTCGACGGCCTCTTTCACCGCCGAGAAGACGGCCTTGCTCATGTTGTTAAGAATGACGCCCCTGATGCGGTTAGGACGGAACTCCAGAAAACCTTTGATTACCGGCAGGCACGAAAAGCTCGCCCCGCGTGTGTTGACGATCAGCACGGTGGGAGCCGCCAGTTTCTCGGAGATTTCGTAACTGCTGCCCCGGATGCCGGCGGCAGTGATACCGTCGTAGTAGCCCATGACCCCTTCGATGACCGAGATGTCCGCCCCGGCTGCCGTCCTGGCATAGAGGTAACGGAGGGTCCCGTCATCGCAGAAGAAACTGTCCAGGTTCCTGGATTTCGTTCCGATCACCTGAGCGTGGAACATCGGGTCGATGTAGTCGGGCCCGCATTTGAACGAGGCGACCTTCAGTCCCCGGTTAACCAGCGCCTGCAGAATTCCGCAGGTAATGAGCGTCTTGCCGCTGCCGCTGGCGGGCGCAGTAAGCAGGACCCGGGGCTGGTTCATGCCCCGCGCCCCTGCAGTACGGCGATATAGACCGGGTTTTGGGCGGTCATGAGGTTGTAGCGCCCCAGATGCCGGGCGCCGGCCACGTTGAGACAGACGATCTCTTCCTGCGTCACTGCGCAGTCCCGGACGACCGCCAGAGTTTCGGTAATCGTCTCCAGGGTCACGGAATTGACAACGATACGCACCCGCGGGTTCTTGGTCAGGACCGTCCGGACGATGTCCTTCAGATTGCCCGAGGACCCGCCGATGAAGACGTGGGTCGGCGCCGGCAGCGGCTCCAGCGCCTCCGGCGCCGATCCTCTGACGACCTCGATATTGGGGGTGCCGAACTTCTGCCTGTTCTGCTCGATCAGCCCGGCCGCAGTCTCGTCACGTTCGATGGCATAAACTGTCCCCTCCACTGCTTCCCGGGCCATCTCCACCGAGACGGAACCGGTACCGGCCCCGATATCGTAGACGACGGCGTCCTCAGGCAATTTGAGTTTGGCGACCGACAGAGCCCGCACTTCGCTCTTCGACATAGGTGCATCGCCGCGGATGAACTCCGCATCAGGCAGACTCAGCGGGGCCCGGCGGTCCGGATGGCTGTTAAACACCAGTGCCGCACACAACCTGCCGGAGTCCTGGGCGGCCACTTCGACTGGAGCGCCCCGAAGCACTCTCTCCTCAGGATATCCCAGGTCGCAACCGACCATGACCTGCACGTCGCCGAGCCCGTACTCCTGCAGCAAAGCGCACATCTCCCGCACGCCGGCTGCGCCGCTGAGCAGCGCAAAGGTACAGGCGCTCCGGCGGACCTCGCCGACAATGTTGACGGTCCGTCCGTGGGCACTGACCAACCGTACGTCCTGCCAAGGCACCCCCGCAAGCGCACAGAGATACTGGACGGAGGAGATGCCGCAGTGCGTCTCGACTGAAAAACCGGCGGCCGCGGCCTGCTCGGTTAGCGCCTTGGCGGCGCTGTAGAACCCGACGTCGCCGGAGACCAGCACCGCAGTGCGGCGGATCTCCGGGTGCTGTCCGAGATAGGAAAGGATTCTGTCGGGCAGATATTCGGGCAGGGTCGGTTTGCCAGCTGTTTCGGGTACCTGCAGCATCCGTGCCGCGCCGGCCACCAGATCGGCGCTTTTCACTGCTGCGGCCGCGGCCGCGGTCAGTCCGGTGCCCGGACCCGCCCCCGTCCCGACCAGGATGATCGTCCGCGGTTCGGCGGCCTGTTCCGCGGCCGTAGGCGATTTAAGTCCGAACTTCACAGCCAGATATGCCAAGGTACCGGCGTAGTCGCGGCCTTCGCCCTCCTCTGCCGGCCGGCCGATCAGCACGACCTGCGCTCCTGCGCGCCGAGCTGCCGCCAGTTTCTCCGGCATCCCGCCGGGGGCTCCGGAGTCTTTAGTAACCAGATATTTGGCGTGCACCTGCAGAAGCATACCGTAGTCCAGCTCCTCGCAGTACGGTCCCTGCATCGCGAACAGGTGGGCGCCGGTGAAACCGGCCGCATTGCACTGAGTGATAACGTTCGGGAGCGCCAGCACCCGCGCGTAGATCCGATTTTGGTAGTCCGGCAGGGCCGTGAATTGCGCCAATTCTTTGCTGCCGGTGGTAACCAGCACTGGGCCCTGCGTCCCCTTGAGGAACTCTACGGCCGCGGCCGTGTCCGGTACTGTCTTGACCCCGGCGGCAGACAGGTCGGTGGCCGGGCGCCGGAGCCGGACGTATTCCGCCCCGGTATCCCGGCAGGCCTCTCTGAGATGGCCTTTGATCACCGTCGCGTACGGATGGGTGGCGTCCACGACCGTGGGATACTCCTTCATGAGCGCCCGCATATCGGCCGGAGACAGCGGATGGGCGGATACCTCGATCCCGGGTACCGCCGGCACGGCAGTCCGGCCGTATTCGGTCGCTACGCATGCGTGTACCTGCACACCGGCCCGGGCCAGGGCCGCGGCGATAGCACCGCCTTCGGTCGTCCCGGCGAAGACCAGGACCTTCGCTGTCATCTTACTGCACCCCTCTGAAATCGACCGTGAAATCTTCCGCACAGACGGCAACGGTCACGCCGTTCAGCGCGGTTTTCTTTATCACAAGCGCCCCAGCCCGGGCCGCCTTCACGGCCGCCCGTTCACAGACGCAGTCGACGCCGGTAACTGAGGTTACAAAACGCGACTGGGAAAATCCGCCGGCCGGTACAGGCACGGCATTCAGTTCGGCCGTGCTGTAGAACAGCGCCGGCACCTTGAGCCTGGCGGCGTACGCCAGCAGTCCGGCCTCGTCCTTTTTCAGGTCAATGCTGGCCACGGCCCGCACGCCGGCGCAGGAGTAGCCGTGCTCGGCCAGGACCTGATCGGCCAGGGCGGAGATGGCCTCGATCGGCGTGCCCCGCCGGCAGCCGATGCCCAGTACCAGCCGCCGCGGGGTCAGCCGCAGGGTCTCAGGGAACGGATCGGCGGTCCGTTCGCCCACGTAGACCCCCACCGGCGCCTCCGCCCCGCCGTCCAGTTCCGGCGGCACGGTGCCGATAACCGGGAAATCACTGAGAAATCCGACCGGACGGCCGTCCAGTACCCGGGCGGCCACATCCTTGGCCGCCTTCAAGCTGCCGATGGCCATTCCGCGGGCCGCGGCGAAAGCATCAATCGAGATCTTGCCGTTGATATCGGTGGCCGTGGTCACGACCGCTTCGGCTCCCAGCCCGGCGGCAATCCGCCGCGCCAGATCATTGGCCCCGCCGATGTGGCCGGAGAGCAGCGGCACTGCATAGCGTCCGTGTTCGTCCACTCCGACCACGGCCGGATCGGTGATCTTGGAGACCACGAAGGGTGCAATTTCCCGCACCGCGATTCCAATTGCGCCGACAAAAACGATCGCGTCGGCCACGAACGCCGTTTCGGTCCACTGCCGCAGCGATCCGCTCACCGGCGGCAGCCCCAGACTGTCCGCCGAGGTCTTGGCCCACAGTTCTACTTTGTCATTCCTGAGCGCCGCCGCGATCCGCTGGGCCGTCCGACACCCGCTGGTGCTGAACGCGATGACCTCGACCTTCATTGCCGCCCCTCCAGTTTCTTGATGAGTCCCGGTGCGGATTCGGTCATCCCGAGCATGCCGTATTCAGAAGAGAACACTACTGCGCCACAGACGATCCGGCCGCCGGTGCGGTGGTTCATATGGAACTCGATCTTCGGCAGGATGAGATCGATGACATCCTTCTGCACCCCGGCCTTTTCCAGCACCTCGAGTGCGTCATCGGTCGAGATACAGCCCATGATACTTTTCACTGTGTCTATCCTGGCCCCGGCCAGGGCCGCGTTGGCGGCCATGATCTCCATCCGGCAGTCGGCATTGCGGGAATGGGTATTCATGATTCCGCCGGCCAGTTTCACCAGTTTGCCCAGGTTTCCGACCAGCAGCAGGCCCTGGGCCCCGAGCTCCACCGCCAGATCGAGCATGTCCCCGATGAAGTTGCTGCACTGGATCGGCGTGATCCCCTCCAGTTTCGGATAGGAATGCACGAAGTCCCGGCCATAGTTACCGGGCACCGCGAGCAGGTATTTCTTACCGGAGGCCAGCCAGACCTTGGTCTCGGCCCGGATCGAACCGAGCAGGGCCGTCTCGCTCATCGGTTCCACGATGCCGCTGGTCCCCAGGATCGAGATCCCGCCGGTGATTCCCAGACGGGGGTTGAACGTTCTTTTGGCAATCTGTTCGCCGCCCGGCACGCTGAACGTGACGCCCAGCCCGCCTTTCCAGCCGCACTGCTGGCAAACGTCTTCGAGTGCTTCCTGGATCATGTGCCGCGGCACGTGGTTGATGGCCGCTGCGCCCACCGGCTGGTCGAGCCCTTTGCGGGTGATCCGACCTATGCCCGTTCCGCCTTCGACCGCAATGCCGGGATCTTCTCTCTTCACGACCTCGGCGAAGACCAGCGCCCCGCTGGTCTCGTCCATATCATCGCCGCCGTCCTTCCGCACGGCGCAGGAGACCTTTCCGTCATCCCATTTCACGTTCTCGATGGGCAGGTGCAGCGGGATGCCCTTGGGCGTCAGCAGGTCCACCGCCGCCACAGGGCGGTCGGTCAGCAGCATCTCGGCAGCGGCCTTGGCGGCGGCCGCGGCACAGGAACCGGTGGTAAAGCCGCGCCGTAATTTTTTACCGTTCACGTAAATGAAAGCCTGATCTTCGTCGATCGCGCCCATGATAATGCTGGATTATAATTCCAAATAATAAACTTGTGCGGACCTTGGCCGGCTGGAGACCGAAAAGGAAGGAACTTGAGGACCGGCAGCCCTGCCAGATTTATACGGCCGCATCCATATCCGGGTCCCGATGAAAGCCATCCTGATCATCGCTTACGGTTCCAGCCTTCCTTACGCCACCGAGACTGTCAACGAACAGGCCGAACGGGTCCGGAGTAAATGCCCAGAACCCGTATACACCGCTTTTGACCGGGTCAATGCCCCCACCATTCCCGACGCGCTGAGGCAAATGGTCGCTGACGGGGCCGACGATGTCGCCGTGCTGCCGCTGTTCATCGCCGAGGGCATCATCACGAAGGAACACCTGCCGGCCAAGTTAGGGCTGAAAGAACATCGCAGCGGCAAAGTCTCGATCAACGGCCGGGAGATCCTGATCCGCTTAGGCAGAGCTGTCGGCGCCGATCCGACCGTGCCGGAGGTTCTGGCCGAACGGGCTCGGCAGTGCGGCAGCGATGCGAACACCGGCGTGCTGATTCTCGGCCACGGCTCCAACGAACCCGAGAACCGGTCGGTCGCCAACACCGCCGCCGCGGCAATGATCAAAGAATTCCCGCATGTGACGGTCTGCTTCAACGAGTTCTGTCCGCCCTCGATCGAAGAAGGCCTGACCAAACTGCTCGGCGAAGGCTGCGAGAAGATCACGGTCCTGCCGCTGTTCATCGCCAACGGTCTCCACCTGCGGGAAGAGATTCCACACAAACTGGGCCTGGAACCGGGCGAATCAACCGGTTTGATCGAACGGGGCGGCAAAAAAACCATGCTTACATATGCACAGCCGATCGACGCCGATCCGTTGCTCGCCAAGGTCCTGGTTGCCGAGGCGGAACAGCTGTTCGCCGCGGACCTCTGAACCCCATGTCGCAGAACGGCGGATGCAAACCTTTTCCCCCGACGGAAACCGCGATAGAAGGACCCGGCCGGGACATCTTTTTAAAAATGGTGCTCCCGATGGGATTTGAACCCATGTTGAGGCCTCGAGAGGGCCTCATGATTGGCCGCTACACCACAGGAGCGCAATCCGTCGTATCACGAGGTCACTAATAATACTTTCGTGAACGGGACCGGTCGGTTCAGGCGTTCGGATCGGCCGCCGGCGCCGCTGCTGGCTGCCGCTTGTGAGCGGAGGTCTTTACCTGCCGCCGCAGTTCGGCGGCCCGGGCGGGCGTGATACCAGCGACCGCAGCTATCGCCGCATCGTCGCCGCCGTGCTCCAGCACGTTCAGAGCAAGGTCGAGGTTATGATAGGTAATGCCCATCTCGCTCTCATCGGTCTGTCCTTCCCACAGCCCGGCGGTCGGGACCTTTTTCACAATTTCTTCCGGCACGCCGACGATCCGCGCCATTTCCCAGATCTGGGTCTTATAAAGCCGGCAGAGCGGCATAAGGTCTTCGGCCCCGTCGCCAAACTTGGTCATGTAACCGGTCATCAGTTCGCTCCGGTTGGTGGTGCCGACCACCAGGGCCTGCCGCTTCTTTGCCTGGTTGTACAGAACGACCATCCGGCAACGGGCCGACAGGTTCCCGCGCTCGAGCGATGCCGAAACCCCGGTCAGGAGCATGCCTGTGAAAGCATCGACTGCCGGCTGAACGGAAATCGTGAGCAACTCAATGCGCCAGTCCCGACACATTGACCTGACCTGACCGTAGTCCTCGGCCGGCGTGGAAACCGTCGGCATGAAAATGCAGATGACATGTTCGCCACCGAGCGCATCAGCGCAGAGTTTGGCCGTGACAGCGGAGTCCACACCGCCGCTTATGCCCACGACCGCGTTCTGACAGCCAGCCTGCCTGACGGTATCCCGGATAAATGCCCGCAGCAAGTCCGCATCCTGCGCGGTGACCTCCTTCAGCCCTGCCATGCCACCTTTATCGGCCGGGGGCGTTATATTGTTTGCCCGCAACCCCGTTTTTCGGTAAAAACAGGATGACAGAAATCCTGACTTCCGAACAGCCGGGATTTCTGTCTTCCCATCCGTTCTGATAGGTATTTGAACCGTCAGTCCCTGGTCCACGGCATGGGTATCAGGATCGCGATCTGTCAGCAGCGGCCGGTCGAGGACATCGGAGACAATCTGCGGCGGATAGAAGGTTTCATTTTTCAGAACAACGCCGATCTCTACGTTTTCCCGGAACTGTTCTTGACTGGCTACCGTGCCGATGCCGTCTATACCGACGATATCGGCGTAACCGTCGACCGCCTGCGGTTGCTGTGCAACGAGCGCGACATCGCTGTTGCGGTGGGCGCTCCGATGCCTCTCTCCGGCGGGACCGCCGACTCGTTCCTGTTCATCACCGGCGCCGGCACCGTCCGCTATGACAAGCTCTGCCCTGCCCGGTTCGGTCTGTACAGCGAGCAGTTCGTGGCCGGTTCCGTCCCGGTCCTGGCCGAATTCCGGGACCTGAAGATCGGCCTGGCGATCTGCTACGATGCCTTCTTCCCGGAACTGGCCCGCTGGTACGCCTGGCACGGCGCCGACCTGATCATCTATCTCTCGGCCTCCGCCGTACAGTCCAAGGTCTACTTCGACCGGGTCCTGCCGGCCCGCGCCCTGGAAAACACCGTATACGTTCTGTTCTGCAACAATGTCGGCCGCTGCGGAAAGCTGACCATGGCCGGCACTTCCCGCCTGCTCAGTCCGTTGGGCGACACCGTCCTGCAGATGGACGGCACCGAAGGCACTGCCTTCACCTATGCCGATCGGGCCGTGGTGCTCAGTTCGCGCAAAATCAGAACCCATTTAGCCGACATCCCGTCTTTTTTCCGTCGGAGCTGAACCGCTGGCCCGACAAATCAAATATATGTAAAACCGCCGTACAGTCGCATGGACGGTCAATTAGCGATAGATGTCGCCGGCCTGACCAAGACCTACGGCACTTTTACCGCTGTCGACAATCTGGACCTCAAGGTCAAGAAGGGAGAGTTCATGGGGCTGCTCGGTCCGAACGGGGCCGGAAAAAGCACCACGCTCAAATCTGTCAGCGGTCTCATCAGACCCACCTCCGGCCAGATCCTTATCAACGGCATCGACAGCCAGAAAAATCACAGAAAGGCCCTCGCCAGGGTCGGCTGTGTCATTGAAACGCCGGAGTTCTACCGCGGTTACACCCCGGCCGAATTGATGGAATACGCCGGCCGCATCTACGGCCTGAATAAGACCGAGACCGCGATCCGCGCCCGCGACGTTCTCGAAGAGGTCAAGATGTGGGAGTGGCGGAACAAACCGATCGGTGAATTTTCCAAAGGTATGCGGCAACGGGTGGCGCTGGCGCAGGCCCTGCTGCCCAACCCCGAGGTTATTATCCTCGATGAACCCACCTCGGGCCTGGACCCCCGGGGCATGATCGAGATCCGCCAGACCCTGAACTCGCTCAAGAAGCGGGACCGGAGCCTGCTGATCAGTACACATATCCTCAAAGAAGTGTCCGAGATGTGCGGTACGGTTACCATGATCAACCACGGTAAGGTCGTTACCACCGGTGATGTCGCTTCGCTGATCCACCAGTCGGCCATGACCGACGCGGGTTCAGTGGAGATTGAACTCCGCACCCTGAAGGACATGACGCCGGCGTTCATCACCGACCTCGGCGGCTGCGCCGGTGTCAAAAACACCGAGAAGATGGGCAGCCGGGAAGTCAAGGTCGTGTTCTCCGGCACCGACGAGGACCAGGCAAGCCTGGTAGACGTTGTCTATCGGTATGACCTGCGCCTTCTCGGCATGACCGAGAAAGGCGCGGACATCGAGAAGCTTTACATGAACCTGACCAAGGGTGAGAAGGCGAGCGTACAATGATCGGCAGAAACAAGCAAGCAAACGCCGGCGGTACGTTCAATGACTACTCCGACACAGATTATTCGGCGACGGATGAAGAAGCCCACCGGAGCACAGAATACCAGCTGCCTTCGTCTGTCAATCAGATGCTGACGGTAACCAAAGCGACCCTCAAACTGTTCTCGAAGAGTTACACTTTCATCACCCTGACAGCCCTGGTCCTGCTGATCCCGCTCCTGGTATACGCCGGACTGCTGGATTTCGTACTCGGCGACGACATGTCGGTCTACGACCCCGGCGATTATGCTGCGACCCTGCTGGGCGCACTGCCGGTTTTCATCGCGCTTATTCCGGCAGCGGTCATGTCCAAACTGATCCCGTCCGAGTTCCGGGACCGGACCGCCTACCTGAGCCTGGCCCTGCCGCAGTCGCGGGCCTCGTTCTTCTTCGGCAAGTTCCTGGCCGGTATGCTGGTGCAGATCTTCGTTTTCACCCTTGCCTACGGCGTCATCGCTCTGGTCACCAGTCTGGAGATAGGATCGCTGGACGGCGGCGCTGTACTTTTGGCCTTCGCCATCACCATCATCGGCGGCTTCGCCATCAGCGCCACGGTCTACGCGCTCAGCACCTTCATGAAGAAGGGCTCGGCACTGCTGCTCTTCCTGCTGTTCTACATGGTGATTCCGGCGGTCATGATCCTTATCGACGCCAACACAGTGTTTTCCGACATCATCGGCGGCTTCATCGACAACGCGCAGTACCTGCCGCCAATCGCCGGCGATGTGGCCACCTTTACTTTGGGCACTCCGTACGAACTGATGTCGCCGGTCTACTTTTACAGCATGCTTGTTGAAAACTCCGGCATCACCCTGTTTAACTACAACTCTGTCCTTGACATGGGTGTTTACGCCGTCTGGGGCGCAGCATTCCTTCTGTTGGGGCTCTACAGATTCGAGCGGAGGGAAATGTGATGAACTCCAAAAATATCCTGACAGCAACTGCGGTTGCCGCAGTACTGATCCTAATGCTGACCGCTCTCGCTCCGGTATGCGAGGCCAAGACCGTTGAGGAAAATAACATCTCGATGCGGACGTATTATGTTTTTGAAAACACGATTGACAGTGCCCCCGTACTGTTAGTTATGTTGAATATACTGATTCGTGTTATGCAGTTTTCATAGAAGGATCCGCCAACGAGCAGATTTTCGAGCAATACCTCGCTGACGGTTCTGTCCCGATGCCGGAAGACGACTCCTCCACAATTGTGACCGGTGACCGGCTTGATGTATACTGTTGGGATACCCGCGTTTATTCTGGCCATTCTGTTGCGATTTTCTTCAATACCGGCACTGGATCACTCGACGAAAAAACAGTCGAATTGGGGCCCGACCAGGTAATCTGCGAGCCTACCGCCCCGTCTTTCTATATCAAAGGCGGAAGCGTCATCTCGATCCTGGTGACCGGAGAAAACGTTAACCAAATTTCATTAGCCGATAAATACGTCGATGCAGGAGTCACGCAGAAGATCCAGATCTCCTCGACCGGCCTTTATGAGATGACAGTCTACACGGACAGTTTTGTCATCTGGAACACAGTATCGTACAAGGCCGAGGGCGTTGCCGAACCGAGCGGTATCGGCACCGGCGGAGAAATCGCTGCCGTTGTGCTGATCGCCATCGCGGCGCTGATCGCAGCCGGTGCGGTCCTGTTGCGGACGGGCCCGAAGTGGGCCAAGTGAACAAACCGGCGGGGGTTCCTGCCCCCGCCCTCTTTCCTGTATTTCTAAAAATCCAATTAGAAAGATATTAATGTCAAGACCAGATACGCACGGATGCGGCCGAGATAGCCCAGCCCGGTAAGACGCAAGCCTGGAAAGCTTGTGGGATCCTTTCCCTCGGGAGTTCAAATCTCCCTCTCGGCGCCACGTCTCTATCGTTTTAAAAAGTATCCAGGCAGTTATTTTCACAATGAAATGTAAATACTACCGGCAGTATTAACACTCATGATGGATGCCAGTGGCGAGTACCGCCGCCTTGACAAACGTTGCATGGCCTCGCGGTATGTAAGTTACTCAATCGGTCTTATTTTTCTTGTGATTTGTTACCTGGCCATTTACTTTATGGCCGGAGAGTTCAGCCACCGCCACGAGACGATGCTCTTCCTGCTGGCACTCCTGTTGATTGTAATTGCCTACTGCATACTTGCCCCGCCGGTCTTTTACCGCCATTACAAATACTTCATCGACGACGAAAAGCTCGATGTTGTTCGCGGCGTGATCACAATCACCAGGACCATCGTTCCTATCGAGCGGATCATGCAGGTTCAGGTCACTCATGGACCCATTAACCGGCTCTTTGGCCTGGCCAACGTGGACGTCACCACCGCCGGCGGCACGGCCACCTTAGAATATCTGGAGCCGGCCGAGGCCGAACAGATCGCCGCACGGTTGGCCGTGGTGATCGACCGCATTCTGAAGGAACGGAACAGCGCATGACCGATATTCCGGACCGCCCGTTGCGGAACCATCCGATTGCCATCGTCAAGAACCTGACCATGTTGTTGGTCTCTATTATCATCGGCATAGCTATTCTTACGGATTCGGAAACAGACCTAACCACCAGATTGATCTCCACAGGTATTCTGCTCCTGATCACATTGGCAATCGCCGTTCCGATCGTCATGTTCTGGCGGACCACTACTGTCCAGTTCGGCACGGAAGAAATGACAGTAAGACGGAATTTTATTTCCAAGACCAATCGTTCGGTCCCGTACGACCGCGTCGCCGCGGTCAACGTTACCCGTAACGTGTTTGACAGGATCGCCGGGACTGTCACGCTGCAATTCAACATCAATTCTGCTGTCAATGCCGCCAACGCCGATATCGCGTTTGTCTTCAAAACGGATCTGGGCGAGCAGATCCGCAGTTTCGTCTATACCCAGACCTTCCGCTCGACCGACCGGACCGGTACCCCCGTCCCCGCCTCGGCGAAACGCGACGCCGAACATCCTTCGCTGGTTCATTTCAGTCTCGGACAGGTCATCGAGCACTGCTATCTCTCGCAGCCGACCTGGTCGCTGTTTTGGGGGATCTTTTGGCTGGTACTCACCGTGGTCTCTTTGTTCTACGGCAGCGCCGGCGGCCTCATCACCGGTCTGATCATGTGGGCTTTCCAGACGGTCGTCCCGCAGTTCTTCCAGTTCATGCGGTTCTATAACTTCCGGGCCTACCGTGACGGTCAGACCATCGTCATTCAAAGCGGGTTCGTTCAGACCTACCGTACTTCGTTTGACGTCAAAAAGATCAATGCCGTACGCGTACGGCGGCCTTATCTGGCCCGGCTCAGCCACCGCTCCTGTCTTGAGGCAGAGGTCGTGGGAATCAATGCGGCCAAGAACGACACAACCCCGACGCTTTGCCTGCTCATGCCCGACACCGCGGTCGCTGAACTGATGAAAGAGCTCATCCCCGAATACGTCACTGACCAGCCGGTCGTGCATGAGACCAAGCACTCTGAGCGCAGCATGCTCCTGAACTCAGTCGCAATTGATGCAATACTGCTCGCAGTGTTTACCTATCCGGTCTGGCTGCTGACCGGCGTGACCGCGGTGGAAGGGGTCGACCCTCAGTGGCTGCCGTGGATCAACTACACTCCGGTACTGCTTCTTGCCCTCGCCCTGTTCTATCCGTTCTGGGCCTCCGTTCGCAACTACCGGCTGTTAAAAGTTTCTTTCGGCGAGGACCGTATGACCATGTACCGCGGCCGGATGGACCGGGAATGGGTCATCTTACCGTACGACCGGATGCAGATGGCCGCGCTGACCGGCAGCATCGTCGCCCGGCATTACGGTGTCTGCCACCTGAGCGTTTCGGTTCTGTCCACTACCGGTTCGAAGAACATCAAATCGGGACTGTTCCCGACCGAACTACTCGAGCAGGTTCCCGCAACGGTCCAGGCCCGGATCCGCGACGGCCGCTACGATCCGCGCATCACCGGGATATGAACAGGCGGGTTCAGCAGAGCCCGCCCTGTTCTGTCCGAAACTCGTTTGGATCCTGCATCGGATAACAGTGCTGGACAGCCGCCGGCATTTGTCCTCAGCGGTGTTCATAAGATTCTTCAGCAGCAGCAATTTTTCGGAAAAATGAGAGATCACGTCCGGCAAACCCTACTGACATCCAACACCCGAGAGCCCCCTTGCATAGCGTCGCTTCCGGACTGTACAGCAACCAGCCGTAGACCCTGTGCTGTAGGGACAAAGCCCGGGCTTGTCAATCGCGCCAATGGCATCGAACCGGTCGGTACCATGCGCAAACTTTCCCTTCAAGGCCGACGGGACGACCTCAGCGTCTTTGAACGAATCCGAACAAACGGTCTGTCATTCCTCTGTCGTCGCCCGGTACTTTTCTGGAAATCCGCTACGTTCCACACACCTAAGTATCAACGCCGAACCTGCAATCGTCAACATCGTACAGCAGAATGGCAAGGACCGCGGCGCTTCGGTTAGCGGTAGTTCGGTACAGACCATTACCGGAGGACGCAATAAATACGTATCATACACCGGCCGTCTTGTTCGGCTCTCGTCGGCAAAAATCCATGAATACAGTTCACAGCCTCTGTTCAGTCAGCGGATCCACAGCAATGACGCCAGTCTCTGCATATGAAAATGATAATGTGCTCGGAATAAAAAGGTGCCCCGGATAAAACGGAGGTAAATAAACTTCCGGGGCGAGTGGCGAGACCTTAGTTCATGCGGTCAAAGGCCGCGGATTGCTTGTTCCACTGCATTGACTATAATATTATCAATATTTAATACATAGCATATAAAGTAATATTTTTTATTATTTTTTTATCCTTGAAATTGATTGTAGTTAAAATAAAAAAAGTAAGAAGTTTAATCATACCGAATGTATCGCATCAGGCTGTCTGTGCAGTCTTCGTCTTGGATTCCGGCGCAATGTAATGGTTGTATATCAACACCATTCCCGCCCAGACCAGGAACACCGCAATTAACATCGGCAGGCCGATATGACCCATCTCGCTGATCATGGCAGCCGTATCTCCGGGACTGCTCATGGCGGTCAGGAATGGCGGCCACGGCACAACCTCACCGTGCCAGATGTGCTCAACCAACAAAGCCAGGACGGCGCCCCAGATCATGGTGTTGAACCACTTGATGTGATATTTTTCCGGGAACTTTTTTCTGAATACCGTTGTCACGATACCTGCTGCTGCAGGAACCAAAAAACATGCCATATTTATTCCTCCATACTCTCAGCACCCTGCACCGCTCTGACGTCGGCCCGACTTGCTTTTAGCCGGTCTATCAGCAACGCCAGTTCCCAGGCTGCAAGAACCACAATGATCATCGCCGCACTAAGGCACAGTGCATCTGCTGAGACTTCAAAATACGGACCTTCACTGCCATCAATGACCCATCCGATGGTGTGATCGACGAAGATACAGACCGTCAACCCCCAGAAGGCCAAGGAAAGCATCGAGAGCCGGTCCTGACCCGGCCGTTTCAGCCAGGCATAGGTCGCTACGAGCGCCGCTATCGCGCTGATTAATAGCCACATTTGTTCTCTCTTCCTACAGTTTTATCTAAAAAAAAAACTGTCATTTTATGTAGGTAAACATTCCTATTTAAATATTAGCATACTTTTTTTAATATAGTAATATTTAATATTAAATTATAATTTAATTGTAACAACAGATATTCTGGTCCGCATAATTAAGCTGCCGAAAAGACAGTCGTATAATTGCATAATCTCATTAAAATTGCATGGATGAACCAAGGATAATTCCGGTCCTTTTCGCCCGGGACCGTAAGCAGTTGATGACGGTCTTCAGCGATGCCCCGTAACTCTGCGTGAAGCCTGGCAGTTCGCCGGGTTCCATGTGCTGGCCGTAGCTGCGGTCACCACACCACAAAGGTCCTGACCGAAGAGCAATGATCGGATTTTTTGACCCCGTCGATCTGGGCCCACTCCTTGAGGGCATGTCTATCGCAACCGCTGAAACAACAGCAGGAAATTGAGTACTGCTGTCGCAGTTGCTGTAAAAAACATCGAAATCAGGGTAAACTCGGCCCGCGGCGGCGGGAATACCACACCGTCTTCGACAGTCTGGAAATCGAAAATACGATCGCAGTCTCTTCGGAAGGCCGTGCCGCGGCCGGTATGTCTATGATGACGCAGATTTCCAATACCGTGTCCGCGGTATCCAGACATTACAATGCCATACAGATGTTTTTGAACGAGACCTGCCTCGATAATCCGCTGGACTGTTAAGACCTCATCTCCGTCGACCGATGCTTTTTCAAGAACTATGTCATATTGAGCAGGATCTCAGCATTGCTGCCGAACCTGCAGTCATCAACGTCATGCGACAGCACGGCAGCGGCCACGATGCCGCGGTCGGCATACAGTTCGATCTGCGTGACGCCAATATGTTCCACAGGCTCGCAGTGTATGCCTAAGTGTCGTGACCGGAAGACTCTTTGGCAAAAAAAGCACGGACAAACTGTATTGCATCCTGCTCAGCCATCGTATCTATGACAGCAGCATCATACTCCGGCACAAGAAGATGACATCTGATCTGTAAAAAAAAAAAAGAAAGCGCTCCGGGGAGAATGGAGGTAATGAAACCCCAGAAGCAAGTGGCTGGACCCTGACAATAACGGTTGACGGCCGTCGGTCGCTGTTATTCCACCGATTTGATTATCGTATCACGTATATTTAATATATTACATATTAAATAATATTTTTTTATTATTTAATATGTTATAAACCATATTTCACTGTTTCTGGCTCCAGATATCTATAAACCCGGTCGTCTTCCGCTACCGGTCTGGCAGTAATGTTCTAATCGCAGACAATCCATACGAATCACATGAACCAGGCAAGGATGGTCCCGGTCTTTCTTGCACCTGACCGTGACCGGATGATCGTGATTTTCGGCGGCGGCCCAGTGGCCCTGCGCAAGGCCCGGCAGTTCACCGGCTTCCGGCTGCGGGTCGTAGCGGCCGAGATCGATCCCGAACTGCAGAAATTGGCAGATGAGACCGTGACCGAACATTTCGACCCTGCTGACCTCAATCCGTTCCTGAAAGAAGCGTTCATCGCCGTCGCGGCCACAAACAGCAAAGAGCTCAACACCGCCATCGCATTCGCTGCCAAGAAGGCCGGGGTCCTGGTCAATTCCGCGCACGGCGGCGGGGACGTCCTGCTGCCGTCAGTTGTCCGGAAGGACAAATACACGGTCGCTGTCTCTTCAGAGGGCCGTGCGGCGGCCTTCCCGCCCTTTGTAGCAGCGCAGATTAACGGCTTCCTTGATGAGGACTACGATCGGATGCTTGATTTGATCATTGCCCTGCGGCAGGAGATCCGCACCCGCATCGCCACCCAGCCCGAGCGCGCGGCATTCCTGGACATGGTCCTCCACAACGACGACGTCTGGAACCTGCTCCGCAGCGGGAATCTGGACGGTGCTCACGCCCTCGCACTAAAACTGCACATTTCCGAAAACTGATCTACCGCAGCCCGGTACTGTTCAATCCGCAGCGTTCCTGAGAGGTGAATATCAGAGCGCTGTTCCCGTCCCGGCAGCATTCTCCCTGAAGAACCGAAGTACCTGTTGATGGAGAAGACAAGATGCCCCGAAACCAACCCCGACATCTTTTCGGTTCCAGCCGACAGCTGTTTCTGTTTGAACGAAGTACCATCGGCCGATCACGCCGAATCTACAGCTGTTGCCAACAACAGCGGGGCCTGATAACGCCTGATCTTGTTAAGAAAAAGTACCCGCTCGGCAATAAAAACGGCCGCCGGACCGCCCATTTCTTGGCCGACAGCCTGTTCCGGTTCTGCTGCCGATTCATCGTCCCCTGTAGTCCGCCGATCACTGAGAATAAAAAGGACCTCATTCTGAACCGCATCCGCACCCTCTTCCCCAACCATCTCGGTTCGGCTTTCGGAAAGATCTGCCGGGATTGCGTGCGCCTGATCCTGGGTATGACTCACGGAGTTCTTGGGCGGGAACCAGACAGAAAAACCCAGACTACCGAAGAAATAGACCTCGCGGTCATCCGGTCGAACGGCGGCAGCGATACGCTCTGCGGCAATGCAGATACCGCCGCACGCCAGCAACGCCGGAAGCGGCCGCCGACCCGGTCAGAAAGGTTGAACTGGTGCCAGAAACACCGAAACGATACGAATTGTTCTCCTGTTCCGGATTCGAAGGCCATCCGCAAGCCGAATGCTTCGACCTCGCGCACTTTCCGCTGAAACTCACAAGGCCTGCTGCGCCGCTGCGACCAGGCCGGCGGCCCAGTCATCCGCCGAAAGCGCATGCTGGTGCATATATGTCCCCACAGCATTGCGGACGCACAGACCGTCCCGCTTCCTCTGAATGCCCAGACCGCGTTTCACATCAAAGACGAAATGCGCCCCGTCAGCCGGGATCACGTCGGAATAGTGGTATTCATGACCGCGCACCGCCCCCTTAAAAAGCGGGTTGTCTACGGCCTCGGCCATCACATAGGTGGGGCCGTGCCGCACGCCGGTCATCCGGGCCTCGGCATCGAACACACCGGCCATCGGGAACGACCGGCCGTCCCGATCCGTAATCGTCCGGCAAAGCGTCATCAGCCCGCCGCATTCGCCCAACACCGGCCGGCCTTCGGCCGCCAGCTGTTTCAGCCCCTCCCGGAAGTCACTGTTCCGGGCAATCTGCTCAGCATAAAGTTCAGGGTAGCCGCCGCCCAAATACGCCAGGTCCGCGTCCGGGAACGGGTCGCCGTCGACCGGCCGGAACTGCTGTACCTGCACACCCGAGGCCGCGAGACACTCCAGGTTCTCCCGGTAGTAAAAACAGTAGGCGTCGTCCACCGGTACGGCCGCTTTAAGGCCCGCCCGCCGCTGGACGAACGGCGACGCCGCCGACAATTCCGCTGTACATTTTTCCGCCAGACCCATGAGCAGGTCGAGGTCAATCGGGTCGGTCAGCGTCTCCAGCGGTTCGATCTCTCCGCGGCTGAATGAATGCAGGGTTTTCAGGCCCAGGTACCGCTGGCCGAGCGTGTGTTCCCGGTCCTTCCGCACCTTGCCGAGCACGGACAGGCCCGGACAGTATGTCTCCATGACTGTATCGAGCTTGTCGCTGTGCTGCTGACCGGAGACGTTGTTGAGGATCACGCCGGCGATGTTCACCTGCGGATCGAAGGCCCGGAAACCGTTGACGACCGCTGCGGCACTGCGATTCAATGAGCCGGCGTTCACGACCAGAACCACCGGGAAGCCCAGCAGTTTCGCGATGTAAGCGGTCGAGCCCAGGTCGCCGTCGCCGCTGAACCCCTCGTACAGTCCGCGGACCCCTTCGATCACGCAGATGTCGGCGTCCTGTGCCGCCCAGCCGACCAGACTGCGAATGCGGTCATCGGAAAGCAGAAATGAATCGAGATTACGGGACGGCCGCCCGGTGGCGGCCTGATGATACATGGGATCAATGAAATCAGGCCCGCACTTGAAGGCCTGGACCCGGTATTTTTTGGCCAGCCTGGACATCAGTCCGGTGGCTATGGAGGTCTTGCCTACGCCGCTTCCGGTGCCGGCGATCACGACCCCTCTCATCTCAGCCTTCCCGCACGAGCTCCCGCAGGGTGTCCGCGGTCTCCAAGTGCACGATGCCCGTGGCGCCCATGACCATGGAATGGGAGGAGATCTCGCCCACGGCCTGTATGAACTGCTGGTCCAGATAATTGGCCAGTTCCCGCGGCTGATCGGTGATGAGAATGTCATCCTTCCGCAGATCCGGGTAGGCATGGCAGATGCCGATGAATACCCGCAGGTCCGGCGCAAAGGCATCGACCGCCTGCTGCATACGGTCTCCGACCACAGCATACTCATCAAGCCCGCCGATGACCGCATCGAGCCGAACACCGTCAGCGTCCAGTTCCGCACCGACATTGGCACAATAACGGCGGATCCGCGGCAACCCTAGGCTCCCGTCGAGATTTGCCACGAAAAAAGTCTGCCCGCCAAGCGTTCTCCGGGCCTCATCAACTGCCACAAAGAGGTCGGCGAAACGATAGGCCAATTCTTTTTTGGCAATCATTACAACCGCCACTTTCTTTTCATCCCGGAAAGCCTGGACGATCCGCCGGCAGACGTTCAGCTTCGTCGGGCTCACTGCCGGCGAAAGATACTCGCGGCTGGCCATACCTACCCTTTTCTCCAGGGCCGTCGCGGCCCGCAACAGAGCGGCCTGACGGTCCGCCTCGGCCTGCGGGACGAAACCCGCTTTGGCCCCGGCGTTGAGCGCCCTGACCGCCCCCTCGGTATTGTCACCGAGACAGCCGCTGCAATTGACCGGAAAGACCGTACAACCGGGTCCCATATCCGCCCGCCGAATGGCGGCTGCCATGTCATCGCCGATGATGGTGCTCGCGCAGGTGCCGATGACGGCTACCGAACGCGGAGCGAACTTGCGTTTAACCTCCTGCAGCGTGTGAATCAGCGCATCCGCTCCGCCGAATATCAGGTCGTTCTCTTTCATCCCGGAAGTGACCACGCGCACCCCTGCCTCTTCCAGCATCCGCGAGGCCATAAAGCCACAACCGGCAGGACCATGGACGACGATGACGTCTACGTCCATGTCCCGAAGGGTGTACATCGCAGCGATAATGGGGTTCGGCCGGGGATGGATCACATAGGTCATTGATAGCCTTCCTTAATCATCCGGATGACCGTCTTCTTGCCGGCCGGAACCTCTGGTTCCGTACCGTTCCCGGCGGTGATGATCAGCGGTACATTGTGTTTTGCAGCCACCGCACCGATCAGGTCCTTGTCCATCTTATCGCAGACCTTCTTGCTGACCGGGTCAATGATGAGCACGGCATCCTGCAGTGCGTCCATAGCCTGCAGACAGGACAGTGTCCGTTCAATCGACAGATGCGAGATGCCCGGGTTGCGGTCCCGCAGATAACGAATGCCGTTCTCCTCCGAGATGGCGCCGCGGCCGGGAACTCCCGGAAAAGAGGACAGCCCGTTCAGGACCGCTTCGGCCGGGATGTCCATGATGTCACAGATCTCCAGCGCCATGCTCATGGCATCCAGGTACTGCAGTGCCAGATAGGTACCTTTTAGCTCAATCTCGTGGGTTCCCCGGTAGTCAACGGAAACTTTCAGCGACTGACCGAAGACCGGTTTTCCGACTGCTTTCACCCGGGTTCCGTAGCCCCTGAGCGGCTTGCCGTATTTCGACCAGATGGAAATCTCACTCTCTGGCACGACGTTGATCTTGTCGGTGAGGATATATGATTTCGCTTCTTCTGCTGTCCGCGTCTTACGGGCGATGCCGTAGTTCTCGAGCAGGTTCGTGATGCCCGCGATGTCGGCCTTGCCGGACCCGCCGAGCGAGACCTCGCAGATCATCACATCATAATCGCCCTTGGGCAGTTCCAACAGCGAGACGGGAGTGATGCTCATGATTTCCGTCAATGTGTGCCGGCCCCTAGCGTACGGGCCGAGTCCGCGGGAAGTATGCAGAAACACCCGTTTGCCGGCCGCGTCGAGCAGATGGGCTAGCACGTAGCAGGTGCTGGTCTTTCCTTTAACCCCGGTGATCTCGATGCGGAAGCGGCGGTCATTCAGGAATTCTTTTACGGCCTCCGAGGAATAGATCCGCCTGTCGTAGGTACAGGGCGCCAGGAACTCGTCCGGGCAGTGGCAGGGCATAACGACCAGATCGAAGTGCTCGGCCGGGACCGCATCCAGCGTCCGAGCGCCCAGGTGGCGGATGTCCGCAATGATGTCCCGGGGCGTGACATGATACACGTCGACCGCCGTAACATCGTCCCCTCTTTTGCAGTAGTTCTTGACAAGCACTTTCCCGCCGTGGACCGTGTCCACCACCAACACTTTCATTGTCTCAGGCTCCGTAGTAGCCAACGATCTGCGCATTCAGCAATTCGGTCAGCCGGGGGTCGTCCCCGAGCGGCTTCACATAGCTGAGCGGCACCGTGCGGCCGTTCCGAGTAACAGAACCCTCGGCAGTATAATGGGATATCCCCAGCTGCTCCGGGATTTCCTCGCCGAGATGGATGCCGACGGCGATAAAAATCGGGACGGCGATGATCCGGTCCACGCCCTCGGCCATCAGCCGGTCCACCGCCACCGGGATACCCGGCTGACAGAACTCGTTGAAGGCATAGGCGACATGCTGATAACCGCGGCGGACCAGCCGAGCGGCGTTGAGCATGATAACCTCCCGGTTGTCCGCGACCTTCGAACCATGCCCCAACAGCAGGATGCCGGTACACTTCCGGTCGCCGCCGACAGCCGCGATACGATCACAGACGATATCGGTCAGGGCCGGGCTCCCGCCGAAGGCACGGCCCCAATGGACCCGGACGGTCCGGTCACCCACTTTGGCCTCGTTATCGTACTGCCCGTTCAGTCCCCATTGAGCCGGCATCAGTTCGTAGGTCAGCCGGCCTTCGGCGATCAGGTAGGGCAGGACCAGCAGGTCCTCGACCCCGTCGGCCGCAACCTGTCTCAGCACTTCGGCCTGCGTCGGGGAATTGACGCGGAAATATCCTTCGTAGACATTGTCCCAACCCCGGGCCCGCAGCCGAGCGGCCTGAGTGCTTACGATATTTTCCAGTTCGGGTTTACGGGACCCGTAGCCCAAAATCAGAATGCCATTCTTATTCATGATCGCAACCTCCGGCTGGGTTATCGGTCCCCAGCCGCATACCGCCGGACACATCCTCGGCCCGGTCGTAAATAATACCCGCCAACTGTCTGTAAGCGGCGGCCTGTGCCGAGTCGGGAGCTCCCCGGACCACGGTCTCGCCTTTGGCCTCACAGCGCTGCACTTCCGCGTCGTGCGGTACCCGGAAGACCACCTGGGTCTTCATTTCCGCAGCGGCCCTGTCGACGAGCGCATCCTCATCGGACACCCCGCGGGAGTTCTGGATCAGCCCGCCCAGCCTGGCGTAGCCGTCCTGCCGGAAACCCTCCACCGCCTCGGCGATGTTGTTGGCCGCATAGAGTGACATCATCTCGCCAGAAGTAACGATGAAAACATCCCGGGCATAGCCGTTCCGTATCGGCATGGCGAACCCGCCGCACACTACGTCGCCGAGCACATCATAGATCAGCACGTCCGGCCGGTAGACGTCCATAGCACCGAGTTTTTCCAGCTGTTCGAAGGCGGCGATGATACCGCGGCCGGCACAGCCCATGCCCGGTTTCGGCCCGCCGCATTCTACGCAGAGACAGCCGCTCCGGCCTTTCCTGACAATCACGTCAAGCGTGACCTCCTCGCCGGCCCGCATCACATCCAGCACAGGCCGCACCCGCGGTTCTCCGGTCAGCAGACAGGTGGAATCGGCCTTCGGGTCGCAGCCGATCTGCATGACCTTCAGGCCCCGGGCGGCCAAGGCATCGGTGATGTTAGCAGAGGTCGTCGACTTGCCGATACCGCCCTTGCCGTAGATGGCGATTCTGCGCATAGGGCCGATACCACGGGACGATAATAAAAACTATCGGTTTCAGTAACACTTTATCATCAAAGTTATTTGATGAACGCATCAAAAACTCCGCACCAAACAGATCTGAGTGATAACAGAATCCGGCTCAGTCAGTGAAAACGGACCGGCAGCGGTAGACCAGCAGAGTCACCGAAGCACCGCAGAGCGTCATGAAGAGCCCGGTGTAGTCGCCGAAGACTAACAGACCCAGCATCACAAGGGAAGCGACCGCACAGAAGACGACTGCCGCCTTCCAGTGCCGCTGCCGGTTGCACAGCAGTCCGGACACGATGGCGGCAATGCCGCTGATCAGTCCGATGGACCCGGAGAACACAAGTGCCTCCCGGTAGGCCTCCCAGGACGAGAAACCGATCGAAGAGGCACTGTCAAAATACTGCTCATAGACACTCATGACCGTGTCGGGGAAGAACAGCGAGACCGTGCTGTCGATAAGAATGAACCCGGCCCAGATCCAGAGCATAATCTTGGCCATGGTCAGGGCCGATTTGAAAATCTCTGATACCGGAATCCGAGCCGCCCCATAGCCGACGGCAGGACCGAGGGGCATTTTATCGGACGGGGCCTGCGGCGGCAAACTCTGGTTCCCGGTGCCGGCAGGAACTTTCTCCCGGTAATAAGCACCGCAGTAGGTACAGAACGCATCGCCGGGCGCCAGCTCGTTACCGCATTCGTCGCAGTACCGGATACCGGATTCGTCCTTCATGGATCAGCGCCATGCCCCCGCCTGTTAATAAGCTGGCGGTCGGCTCAGGACTTCTTGGTGCTGCGGCAGACGAGCACCGGACAGGCGGCAAGCCGGACGACCTTCTCGGCCACACTGCCGATAAGCGCCCGCTGGATACCCGTCCGGCCCAGGGTTCCGCAGATTACCAAATCGTAGTTGGCCGATTCCTTGACGATGACCTCGGCCGGCTGTCCGGTTTCCACCTTGGTCTTGACTTCGACGCCGAGTGCCTTGCCGCGGTCGACGACATAGCGGAGGGCCTCCTCGGAGGCCTTAATCATATACTCGCGCTCGTCGCCAAGACCGTACCCCTGGGCCACATTGGCATAGCTGCCCACATCGAAGACACAGAGCGCTGTAACCTGAGCTCCGATCTTTTTGGCGATTTCCAGACCCTCGTCCACTGCCAGATGGTTGCTTTCGCTTCCGTCGGTCGTAATGAGAATTTTATCGAACATGAATGGTTAATACACAAGCGCCAATAAAAAGAATAGCCCGAATCCGGCCGTGGGCGGCTTTCCCCTTATATATTACGTACTATTATCGCAACACATCCTCGCCCCGACGGGAAGTGATCAACATGATGGTGAATGCCGAGCTTTATGTGAAGGATCTGCCCGGCCAACTGGTCGGTTCGCTCGAACCAATCTCGATGGTCGACGGCAATATCGTGGGCGTGGTCCATGACCGCGAACAGATCATCAACCAGCGGATCCGCGTCAGCGTGACCTTCGAAGTCGCCAGCACCCCGCAGCTGGAAAAGCTAAAGGCCATCTGGAAGTCGAAGGACATCGTCATCTCCAAAATGGGTTCGGTCTACGAGACCGTTACCATGGAATACCTCATCCTCGGCCACTTTTCCGCCGGTTATGTGGACAACCTCATCGACGAAGCGTCCAACGTCGTCAATTTTGAATCGGTCGATGTCAGTTACTCGTCTCGGAACGGCAACGACACCCGGCGCACGGCCCTGATCACGGCCGAAGTGCGCAGTCAGACCGACCAGGATAAGCTTGACCGGTTCTTCTCGTCTGCCTGCCGCGAAGGCAGCCTCGTCTATATCAGGGGGCTCTGACATGAAGATTGTCATTGCCGGTTTCGGTACCGTCGGCCAGGGCTTCGCGGAGGTCCTGCTGAAACGCCGGGAGCTACTGGTCGACCGCTACGGCCACGTTCCAGCGGTCGTCGCCGTCATAGACTCGCGCACTGTTGTCCGGGACCGGCAGGGTCTCGACCTGAGTGCCGTGCTTGCCTGCAAGAAGGAGACTGGCTGTGTCGGTACCGAAAAGTACACCGACCCGATAAAAGTCCTGGACTCACTGGACTACAACTTGTTGGTCGAAGTAACTCCCACCGACCTAAAAACCGGCGGTGCCGGCCTGGTCAACATCACCCACGCTCTGGAGTCCGGAAAGGACGTGATCACCGTCAACAAAGGGCCGCTGGCCCTGCAGTTCAGCCGGTTGATCGGCCTTGCCAAGGAGCACGGCTGCAAATTCCGTTTCGAGGGTTCGGTCGGCGGCGCCATGCCGATCATCAACCTCTGCCACGAGAACCTGGTGGGCGAACGCATCACTTCGGTCCGGGGTATCTTCAACGGCACCTGCAACTACATCCTGAGCAAGATGGATAACGGACAGCCCTTCGACCAGGCCCTTAAGGAGGCCCAGCAGATGGGCTATGCCGAAACTGACCCGACGAACGATATCGAGGGCTGGGACACTGCCGCCAAGGTGGTCATCCTGGCGAACTCGGTCTTCCATCGGAACGTTACCATCCGCGACGTGAACATCACCGGCATCAGCACTATCACACCTGACGCCATCGCACTCGCCGCCAGCCACAACATGGTTATCCGCCTGATCGGCGAAGTCTCCGACACCAAGCTCGAGGTCTCCCCGCGGCTGGTACCCCGCGGCCACCCGCTGAGCATCGGCGGCACCCTCAACGTGGCGCAGATCGATGCCGACTTCGCCGGCCCGATCACCATCACCGGCCGCGGCGCCGGCCGCATCGAGACTGCTTCGGCAATCCTCAGCGACCTGATCGCCATTATGAACATTCGGGACAAAGGAGAGGGGAAACATGCCTGAAGCACCGGCAAAAAAAATCCTGATATACGATGCCACATTGCGTGACGGCGCCCAGAGCGAAGGAATCACGTTCTCGCTGGAAGACAAACAGGAGATCGCCCGGCAACTCGACGCTTTCGGCATCTCGTTCATTGAGGGCGGTTGGCCCGGTTCCAACCCGGTCGACGATGAGTTCTTCGCTTCTCTCCCGCAACTGGGGCTGAAACGGACGCAGGTAACCGCTTTCGGCAGTACTCGCCGTCACAACATCAAGGCCGCCGACGATCAAAACATGCGCGCTCTCGCCGCCTCATCCGCCCAGTGGTGCTGCATCTTCGGCAAGAGCTCGGAGTTTCAGGTCAACCAGGCTCTCCGCGTCCCGCTGGAGGAGAACCTGGCGATGATCGAGGATTCCTGCCGCTACCTGAAAGTACAGGGCAAGAAGGTCATGTTCGACGCCGAACACTTCTTTGACGGCTACCGGACCAGCCACGACTATACAATGAAATGCCTGACTGCCGCCGTGAAAGGCGGCGCGGACTGGCTGGGGCTCTGCGACACCAACGGCGGCAGCCTGCCCGATTTCGTGAGCGGCGCCGTGGCAGAAGTCGTCCGCACTTATCGGGTCCCAGTGGGCATCCACGCCCACAACGACTCGGAACTGGCGGTCGCCAACACTTTGGCCGCCGTCGAGGCAGGCGCCGGCTTGATCCAGGGCACTATCAACGGTCTCGGTGAACGCTGCGGCAACGCGAACCTGTGCTCGATCATGGCCGACCTGGTCCTGAAGCTCGGCTACCGGATCGACGCACCGGACCTGAAAGGTCTGACCGCACTCTCTAAGAGCATTGCCGAAATCGAGAACGTCGTGCCGTTCCCCGGATTGCCGTTCGTCGGCGAGCGGGCGTTCGCTCACAAAGGCGGCATGCATGTCTCTGCGCTTGCCCGCGACCCGCGGACCTACGAACACATCCCGCCCGAGACCGTCGGCAACACCCGGAGGGTCCTCATCTCCGACATGGCCGGCCGGGCCAGCATCGCCGAGAAGCTCAAAGAACTTGGCCTGCCTGACGACCAGGACAGCCCTGCCATTATAGAACGCGTCAAGGACCTGGAGGCCAGGGGCTATCAGTTCGAGGGCGCCGACGCCAGCTTCGAGTTACTGGTCCGCCGCATGCGGGGCGAGATTAAGCCCCGTTTCGAGCTGAAAGGATTCCGGCTGTTCATCGACGCCGTAGGCGATGCCAAACTGACCTCGGAGGCTAGCATCAAGGTCACCGACCTGAACGGCAACGAAGAGCACACCGCTGCCGATGGCGACGGCCCGGTAAATGCGCTCGACAACGCTATGCGGAAGGCACTCACCGCTTTCTTCCCGGTCATCGATAGAATAAAGCTTACGGACTACAAGGTCCGGGTACTGGATGGCAAGGCGGCCACTGCGGCCGCCGTCCGCGTCCTGATCCGTTCCACCGACGGGAAGAGCAGTTGGACCACCGTAGGCGTATCAGAAAACGTAATAGAGGCCTCCCTGTACGCACTGATAGACTCGGTCGAATACGCGATCTACAAAGAGAACGAAGGTAACAAATCATGACCAACAGAACCGTCATTACCCTGGTGGGCAAGGACCACACCGGAATCATCGCCGCTGTCTGCAATTACTTCGCCCAGAACAACATCAACATCCTGGACATCAGCCAGACCACGGTCGAGGAATACATCAACATGATGATGATTGTCGACCTCGACGGTTATCGGAAAAGCTTCCCCGAGTTGGTCGCCGACCTGGAAAAGGTCGGCAAGCAGGTGGGTTGCATCATTAAGGCCCAGCACGAGGACATCTTCAACATGATGCACAGGATCTGATGACATGCTGGACCTGAACGAGGTCTTTGAGACCAACAAGATGATCGCCAGCGAGAACCTGGATGTCCGGACGGTCACTATGGGCATCTCTTTGCTGGACTGCTGCGACCCGAATCTGGACCGGCTCTGCCAGAAGATCTACGACAAGATCGTGTCCAGCGCCGGCGCGTTGGTGGCAACTGCCGACGAGATCGCGCTCGAATACGGCATCCCGATCACCAACAAACGGGTGTCTGTCACTCCCATCGCCCTGGTCGGTGCGGCCGCCTGCCATACCCCGGCGGACTTCGTCAGGATCGCCTGTACCCTCGAGAAAGCGGCACAGAAAATCGGCGTCAACTTCATCGGCGGCTACTCTGCCCTGGTCCAGAAAGGCATGACGGCCGCCGACCGTCTGCTTATCGACTCGATCCCGCAGGCCCTGGCCCAGACCGAGCACATCTGCAGTTCGGTCAGTCTAGCCTCCACCAAGACCGGTATAGATATGGATGCCGTCCGGCTGATGGGCGATATCGTCAAGCAGACCGCGGCGGCCACCAGGAAGCAGGATTCCCTGGGCTGTGCCAAACTGGTCGTTTTCTGCAATCCCACCGACGACAATCCGTTCATGGCCGGCGCCTTCCACGGCGTTACCGAAGCCGACCGGGTCATCAACGTCGGCGTCAGCGGCCCCGGCGTCGTCCGGACCGCTCTGTCCAAGGTCCGCGGCGCCAACTTCGAGGTGCTCTGCGAAACCATCAAGAAGACCGCCTTCAAGGTCACCCGGGTCGGACAACTGGTCGCCAAGGAGGCCTCCCGGCGGCTGAATGTACCGTTCGGCATCGTGGACCTGTCGCTGGCTCCCACCCCTGCAGTTGGGGACAGTATCGCGGACATTATTCACGAGATGGGCATGGAATACTGCGGCGCCCCCGGCACCACGGCAGCCCTGGCCATCCTGAACGATCAGGTCAAAAAAGGCGGCATCATGGCCTCCTCCTATGTGGGCGGACTCTCCGGTGCCTTCATCCCGGTCTCGGAGGACAGCTCCATGGCCGAAGCGGCCCGCATCGGCGCGCTTACCCTTGAGAAGCTTGAGGCTATGACCTGCGTCTGCTCGGTCGGACTCGACATGATTGCCATCCCCGGCGACACCAGCTCGGAGACGATCGCCGGCATCATGGCAGACGAGATGGCTATCGGCATGGTCAACCAGAAGACTACCGCCGTGCGGCTGATACCTGTGATCGGCAAGAAGGCCGGCGAGACCTGCAGTTTCGGCGGCCTGCTCGGCGATGCCACGATCATGCCGGTCAATCGGTACAGCTGCGCGGACTTCGTGAACCGCGGCGGCCGTATCCCGGCACCGATCCACAGCTTCAAGAACTGAACTTTTCTTCTCCCGGCAACCCGGGATTTTTTATTGATAATTAAAGGCAAGAACACTGCCGAATGAAGAATGAAAAGCGCCCGGTTCGGCGGGCCGTAGAATATGAAAAAGGTTATTTGCCCCGTAATATGGGGCGAAGACAGACGCTAAAGATCGCTTAAAGTTGCGTAGGTGGGGACAAGGGGATTTGAACCCCTGTAGGCGGGTTTCCACCACGAGGGGGAGCTGCCCCCTCATGAAATTGATGAGTCATCGCTCCAGTTATTCATCATAACTTCAGCAAACTCATGCAAATCACACTCATAACTGGAGCCCGCTAGTCTACCAGGTTAGCCTATATCCCCAGTTGGTGATGCCCTGAGTGTCAGCATCACTTCTTACGCATCTTTGCGGCTCTCTTTCTCCGCCGCATCTTCTTCTTGCGCCACTTCCATCTCTGGTTGCCGCGCTTCTTCCAGGCACGTGAGCCTCTCTTCATGTTCTTACCTCTGCGACCCCGAACGCCATTGGGCTCGTTGGCGGGCCCGTCGGGACTTTCGGTCCCTTTTGAGGGGGCTTTCGAACCCGAGGCGTCTGGCTTAGAAGGCCAGCGCTATATCCTGGCTAAGCCACGGGCCCCGCACTCCTTCATTGGCTACTATCATTTAAACCTTACCTAAAGAGAGAATCTCTGGAATTTCGGTGGCTCTGGCAAAAAAATATGTTTTCCAGTGGAAATGAAGGGGTTGGACAGGTTGTTTGTCCGAAACGGCCAGCCATGTTGCTGGCCGGCCGCCGGAGAAAGGTTTTTACGATCAAAGCAACAGCAGCGAACCGCCGTTCCGATACTGGTCTATCAGGTCGGCGATCGTGCCGTAACCGGTAAGGATCAGCACCGCTTCGATAATACAGACCAGGCCGAGGATGACCAGTACAGGCCAGCAGTTCAGGATCTTACCGATCATCTGCGCAATCTTCTGCACAAAGTTCAGGATTCCGTAAACCAGCGCACCGGCGACCAGGGCGATGATAATCGGTGTATATCCTTCACCCAGGAACGCCAGATCGCCGGTCAGCCCGATAAGATAGACATAGATCAGCACCATGGCCAGAATGGCGATGAACAGCGCAAAATCCGCTTCGCGGAAGGGCCTGATCATCAGCGCGAACGCCGCCAGCACGATCAGTATGCAGGTCGAGGTATGCCATTCCGAATACGATGACATGGTGATGATGACCATCGCCACGCCCAGAATTAACCCCAGGATCTCACAGACATAATACCGGACTGATTTATCGTCCCGCCGGTACTCGTAGACGATCAGGAAAGCCAGTAGGCCGGCCAGAATTAAGATGATCTCCGGTACATGGGCCGCCGCGATGCTTTCCATCGTTTCTTCGAGGGTCATGATACGATATCTCGGCCTTGTCATATTAATCTGCGCCGGCCAACGGCGCTGAACACGGCTTTTTTACCAGGAATGCCGGAACGCCTGCAGACAGCCGAAGTACATCAGCCGGTCGGCCGGCCGCGTGAGAACACACCGCAGTCCGGTAAGGTAGATATGGCCGCTGCGGAAGGGCGACGCCAGCCGCGAGATCTCGGGCGGCGACATCTGCAGGAGTCTGGTACGGAACTCCATAAAACGCACGTCTGAAAGAATTGAATGTTCCCACCAGGCCGCATAACAGCCGAGATCGTTCCGGGCCACCGCTGCCGCGGCCTGGCTGCCGGCCGTAAGTGCTGCCCTCAGTCCCGCGAAGGAGACCGGGTTCGCCATTCCCGCCGCGTCACCTAACAGCAATACGTGCCCTTTGACAATCGGACCGACCCCGCCGATCGGGATGAACCGTCCCCGGCCCGAGTGCCGGTCGGTGACACCCTGACAGATCCGGCTGCCGGCCGGGAAGGTCCAGCTGTAGCCGCCGGCACCGACCTTGAAATGCAGTTCCGTGGCCTGCCCGGCGGCCCAGTGTTCCGAGGCGGGGATCAGTTCGGCTGGTTCGGTGCCGAAGACCTTTTTCCTGACGACCGAGAACGTCCCGTCCGCCCCGAGCACATAGTCGGCGGCAATCCGCCGGCCGTCGGCCAAGACCACCGCGCCGTCAGTGACGTCGGCGACACGGCCGTGCACGAACTCCGCTCCCTGCGCTGCGCTCTTACGATACAGGTCCTTGAGAAAAGCGACCCGGTCGAGAACATAACCCGGCGACCGCAGCTGCAAAGCGCTTCCGTCAGGCCATTCGATTACGGTATGAGAGACCTCATTGAGCACTGGCGGCCGAAGTCCGATACCCTTCAGTGCCGCCCGGCTGATCCCCGCCCCGCACACCGCGTGATACTTTTCATAGTTGGCCTCAAGCCTTTCGACCGCGGTGACCTTTACGCCTTTCTGCAAGAGAAAATATGCCGCCGCCAGGCCGGCGGGTCCGCAGCCGACTATCACGGCCCTGGTGACGCCGCCTGCGGATTTCATGACTGCCGCAATGGAGACCGCACATAATGGTCGTTTGCCCTGCCCGCGAGAATAACACAAGTTAGATACCTCTGACCTGATTATGTACCATGGTTCTCGGGCTCGACATAGGGCTGGTCCTGACACTTGCAGCATCCCTGTTCTTTATCCTGGATCCGTTCGCAAGCCTGCCGGTGTTCCTTTCGGTAACTAAAGGCCTGCCGCCCAAGACCGTTATTAAGTATGCCAATGAAGCCGTGCTGGTCGCCGCCATCCTACTGTTCGTGTTCATCTTGACCGGACCGACCCTGATGGACATATTCGGCGTGACCATGGCCAGCTTCCGCGTGGCCGGCGGCATCCTGCTGTTGCTAATGGCCGTGGAGATCGTCTTTGATTTCAAGATAAACAAGAGCAACGACGAAGACAGCGCACCGTGGGTGATTGTCGCCACACCTATTCTGACCGGCCCCGGCGTCATTACCCAGTCCATTCTGCTGTCGAACACGTACGGCATCGTCTCCGTGATCCTGGCTAGCGCCATCGCCCTGGTGATCACTTGGGTATTGCTGCGGCTCAGCAATGTCATCGTGAAGGCGGTCGGCACACAGGCCATCGGGATCTTCTCACGTATCATCGGTCTGCTGATCGCGGCCATGGGCGTGGAATACATCTTCGAAGGTACGATCGACTGGTTCGAACTCAGCACCGCGCTGATACCGTTGCTGACCGTGGTCTAAAACGGCTGAAAAAATCTGATAAATATAGCCAGCGCCCGTGCCTGTACAAGCGATACCTGAGGACGGGAAGTTAGATCCCGAAGTCCGGAGCACGGGCGCCTTTCGGAGGAGGAAGAAGCGTTTGACACCAACGCCACTTCACACCATCCTTATGTACTTTAGAAGTATTTAAAATATAGGATATAACATCCATCCATCAAATGGAAAACAGTTCTTTTTCCGACTGTGGACACCGCTACCGTGACATTGTTGAAGACTTTGACAAACTGGACGCCCACATCGACACTGTCGTCACGCTGTTTCCGCAGAAACGCAAACCAGCACATCAATCGACTTCGGTTTCGGCCCTGAAATCGGGCAGAACATACCTCAGCACAGATCATCGCCTGCCGCTGGCCGAAAGACCCGATTGACCTGCAGATGTTGACGGCCGTGAATTTCCCACTATGGCAGGCCGCCGACCTCATACCCGGAATGCTGGCCCTCGGCACGGTCTCGGTATCGGGGATACCCTTATCGGACCGGAACGGCCGGCCGCTGTTAGCGACCGGCCGTTCTGCAGAGTGCGATGCACTCCGAAATAATTCAGAACAGCCCAAAGACCAGGTCCGAATAGGAAACGGCGTCGTCCACCGGGGCCCCGGCAATTATGCAGGCCTGGTTGTACATTATCTGCACGAATCTAGCCGCCTTGTCCTTATCGCTCTTGAACGCCGAGTCCAGAGCCTTAAAGGCGTTGCTGTCCGCATTGAGCTCCAGGACCCGCTTGGCCTTGACCGGCGTGCCCTGCACCAGTTCGGGGCGGTCGTTGTAATACTTCTCCATGTCGAGGGTGACCGGCCCGTCGGTCGTGAGCAGCACCGGATGACTCTTGAGTTTGTGTGAGATTTTCACATTCTCGACCTTGCCGTTCAACTTTTCCTTGGCGAAAGCCAGGAGGTCCTTGTAGGTCTCGTCCTTCTGCTCGGCGGCCTTCTTCTCCTCCTCGGTCTCGAGACCGAGGTCCTGGGAGGTCGCATCGCAGAACGGCTTTTTCTCGTACTCCTGCAGGAACCGCATGATGAACGAATCCACGTCCTCGGTCAGACAGAAGAAGTCGTATTTTTTCGTCTTCAGCGGTTCGGTCTGCGGCAGGGCCTTGCCCTGGGCCGCCGAGCCGGCAATGACGTAGTAGATCTTCTTCTGGTCGGCCGGCATGGCCTTTACATAGTCCGCCAGGGAAATCAGTTTCTCCTGGTCGGCCGAGTGGAAGAGCAACAGGTCCTCCAGCAGTTCCTTGTTCTTGCCGTAGTCCTCCATGACGCCGTATTTCAACAGGGTGCCGAAGCTGGCGTAGAACTGCCGGTACTTGTCGGGCTCTTCCTTAAGAATCCGCAGCAGTTCGGCTTTGACTTTCTTGGTCAGACTGGCGCCGACGGCCTTAAGCTGCCGGTCTTGCTGCAGCACCTCCCGAGAGATGTTGAGCGAGAAGTCCGGCGAGTCGATCACACCCCGCACGAAGCGGAACGGATACGGCAGCAGGTCGGCGCAGTGGTCCATGATCAGCACGCCGTTGGCGTACAGCTGCAGTCCGGACTGGAAGTCCCGGGAGAAGAAGTCATACGGCGCCTTGGCAGGAATGAACAGCAGCGCCTTGTAATCGATGACGCCCTCGGCGGACATACGAATGACCGCCAGCGGGTCCTCGAAGTCACGGAACTTATCCTTGTAGAACTCGCCGCAGGCCTTGTCGTCCGCCTCTTCCTTTGATTTCCGCCAGATGGGAACCATGCTGTTGACAACCGAGTCCTGGATGGTGGTAACGTAACCCATCTTGGGCTTGCCGTCCTTGTCCTTTACCGGGTTGCCGTCCTTGTCCTTCTCGCCGGTCTCCTTGTACTCGCTGTGCGGCAGTTGCATATGGATCGGCCAGCGGATGTAATCGGAATATTTTTCGACCAGTTCCTTGAGGAATTCTGGGTCCAGGTACTGGTCGTAGTCCTCGCCGTCGGGCGCGGAGGCCTTAACGTACATGATTATGTCGGTGCCGGTCCGGTCACGGGTACTCTCACCGATAGTGTAGCCGTCGGCGCCAGTGCTCTCCCAACCGTAGGCCTGGCTTTGGCCGTAGGCGCGGGAGACCACCTTAACCCGGTCGGCGACCATGAAGGCAGAATAGAAGCCGACTCCGAACTGCCCGATGACCTCGGTATCCGGTTCCGTGACCTTTGCCGGGTCCATACCCTGTTTGAAATTACGAGAACCTGAATAGGCGATGACGCCCAGGTCCTTCTCCATTTCGTCCTTCGTCATGCCTATGCCGTTGTCCGACACGGTAATAGCGCGGGCGGCCTTGTCGACAGCGACGTCTATGCGGAAACCGCCGGCCGGCGAGGCCACGGATGGCTCGGTGAGGGCGCGGTAGTTCATCTTGTCGATCGCATCGGAAGCGTTGGAAATGAGCTCCCGGAGAAAAATCTCCCGATGGGTGTAGATCGAATTGACCATCAGGTCCAGGATGCGTTTGGACTCTGTTTTGAACTGTTTCTTTTCCATGCAAATCGCCTTGCAGATGAAACTCATCAGTGTTTGCACTTCTATATTAAATTTTGTAAACAACTAGCTGTGAACCGGCACTTGACAGCGCAATGTACGATGCCATCAACACTGGAGCAGAATGTGGCAAAGGCTGTATTGGTGCCCACCGAATAACCGCTCCTGACAGCTCTGCCGGCCTTGATGCTGATATGCAGGTCGGCGGTCGTTCCGGCCTGCCGCCTATCGCCGATGTCTTTCCCGAATACGACGCGACAGTGATCGACCCGGTCATCCCCCTCCCGTCACTGGTATCGCGATCTCCGGCCGTTTCGGCAAAGTGCAGGCCGGGCCGTCTCCCTGCTGGTCTTCACGTTCGGTGAAATCGCGGTCCGTTCCCCCAAGATCTTACCGATCCACCGGCAACCCGGATTACGGTCGGGACCTGCAGACCGCGTTTGCGGTCACCGGTCCGTTCGCCGCCTCGACGATGAGGTTCGTCCTGATCTGGATCCGCTTCGGACAGAACGGCCGAGGGTGTATGGAAATGAAACAGAAGTAATAAAAAAGGCCAGTGAAACGCACCGGCCAAGGTTTAATATAACAGACGATCCGAAAGACCGGCCGGGCTCATTTGATCTTTTTCTGCAGCTTGGCGAGTTTCTTTTTAGCTTTCGGATCGGTCTCGGCCTGTTTCTGCAGCTCGGCGGCCTTGGCCTTCTTGACCTTGTTCTGCTTTTCCAACTGCTTCTTGCTCATCGGCATGTTCTTTTCCACCCCCGAATACTTATTGCTTCTGCCTAACTGTAAACGTGTATAAATGAGGTTCTCTTGTATCAAGCCGAACGGTTTGCCGCATCCGGCTTACGATACCTTGACCGGCGAAGGGGACCGGGCGGCATTTTGATCCGCTCCGATTTTTCCATTATTGCCGACCTCAGAATCTTTGACCCCGTCTCCCGCCCATTTAGGAATAACGAAGGGACGCCCCTCATGAATAATCACATCATTATCTATACCGTAGACCTCCTTGATCAAATCAGCAGTAATGACCTCCCGCCCGCCGGTGGCCAGTAGCCGACCGTTTTTAATAAAAATGAACCGATCCGAGTAATAGACCGCCAAATTGATGTCATGCATGGTCATGATTGTGCTGAGGTGGCGGGATTTTACCTGATGGTAGATTATCTGCATCGCCGCATGGGAGTTGGCCACATCAAGCGCACTGGTTGGCTCATCCAGCACCAGCAGGTTTGGCTCCTGGACCAAGGCCCTGGCCAGCTGGACCTTCTGATATTCGCCACCGCTTATCTCGTCTGTGTAATGGAGAGACAGGTTAGACAGCCCGATCTGGTCAATGACCGCAGCCACCAATTCATAGTCGCGGTGCCCGGCGCTGATTTGAATGTGAGGACGACGCCCCATCAACACTGCATCAAAAACCGTCATCCGACTGGGAACCGGACGCTGTGGAACATAGCCGATTATCTGGGCCATGTCGCGCGAGTTCATGGCCAGCGCATTTTGGCCGTTCACTTCAATCGCCCCGTTCTTCGGGCAGTAAATTCCACACAGACATTTTAGCAACGTAGTCTTGCCGGCCCCGTTGCAACCCAGAATCGAAACAATCTCACCCTCGTTGACCTCAAATGAAATATCTTTCAGAATCTTTTTAGATCCGTATGCAAAATCCAGATTTTTTACTGTGAGCATCCAACACCCCTCCTGCGGTGTCCGGCAATCAGGATTGCCAGAAACAGCGGTCCGCCAAAAGCAGACGTAATGATCCCCACCGGCAGTGTTGTCGAGATGAGTGCCGAGAAACCATAGGTGGCGATGATGTTTGAAATCAGCAGCACCAGTGCGCCCATGAGCATGGAACCGGGCAGGAGATAACGGAAATCATTGCCGATAAGACGTTTAACCATGTGGGGAGCGATCAGTCCGATGAAACCTATGATGCCTGTAAACGAGATGACCACTGCGGTGATCAACGACGAAGCGACCAGTCCGCCAATGCGTACCCGATTGATGTTTACGCCTAGCCCCTTGGCAACCTCATCGCCGGCCTCGAGCGCGTTGTAGTCCCACATCCGATACAGGAAATAGACTGTCACTAGGACCAGAACGGCAATGATAACACAGATGTTGTTCCAGGACAGTTTATCGAGACTGCCGAACTGCCAATAGACAATCGAGGACATAGCGGTCTCATTGGCGATATACTGAGTAAAGGCCAGGACCGCCGAGAACACCGAGCTCAATGCCATTCCCGACAGGACAATCATCATCGGCGAGGCATCGATGAGTTTAATCAGCAGCAACGTCACGGCTACCGAGATCAATGAGAACACGAAGGCCATAAAAGGCACCAGAAACTCGTCGCTGACCACAGCATAGGCATTGAAAGACCCGACAATGGTGCCTCCGCTGAACATCAGAATGGCGAAGGCCGCACCACAGGCCGCGGCATTGGAGATGCCGAGCGTGAACGGCGAGGCCATCGGATTCCTCAGGATGGCCTGCATGACCGCTCCGGCTACACCGAGAGCTGCCCCTTCGGCAATGGCCGCGACGATCCGAGGCATCCGATTCTTCCAGATGACTGTGCTGTCCCAAGAATCATTCGGATGAAACAAATAAGAAACAATTTGCGCATAACTCAGGTTTGTATCGCCCAGCCGGATACTAAACAGACACAGCGCCACGAGCAGGGCGACAATCCCCAGCAAGAACATGACCTTGCGGCGGCTGTAAGCCAAGTACCCGCTGAGCGTACCTTTGGCCATGTCTTTGGTAATTGCCCCCTGCTCTTCCGCCATGATATTCAGCTCTCTGAAACGAGCGAATAGACACCATCCGTGTTTACAATATCGGCGGCTGTGAACAAGTTAAGGGTTTGACCGGTAGACGAGGAAAGCTCCGTGTAGTACTCCTGCATCGAACTGACCACACCGCAGTCCTCTCCATAGAAGAAATCGAACATTGCATTGATCTTTTCAAGCAACTGGGTCGCGGTCAGACCTGTATTATACATGCTGTATGCCATGAAATAGGCAGAGGCTAATGCACAGTCCCAGTTGGCACCGTGACTGATCTCTGGGATGGTTACCAAAATGGAGACGTCGTTTGTATTGTTGTCGTCATTGTTTAATCTATAAAGATACTCAAGAACCAGCTGACTGTCCTTCAGACCGATGACGTTCATTGAGGAGGGATCGACCACAACAGTGTTGAATGACAGGGTAGTAAAGTCCTCGGCATCCAGTGTGATCATCTGATCGGTAGACGAGGAACGCGAGGCCGCCGCATTGGTGATATTGGTCAGCAGCAACGGAATATATGCTGGAAAAGTACAGTTCAGCGGATTGCATCCTTTATGTGTACAGCCGGCAGTGTAGGCAACGCAGGTCGTATCCCCAGAGGACAGACCATGAATCTCGGAAAGTACTGCATTGAACTCTCCGACTACAGCTTCCGCCCGGGCCGTCATATTGAGAATGCTGCCGTACAGATTGGCTTGTGAAGTAAACCGTTCGTTCAACTGATAATCGCTGTCCCAGAAAGCTACCGATTCGGCATTCTGCATGGAGTCGATAACCACGACGGTGACATAACCGGCCAACGTATCAACGGCTTCCTTATAGGAATTGTAGGTAGAATCATTGACCAGAACAAGACTGGGATTGAGATTATGAATGGTCTCCATGTCGGCAGAGGTCAGAGAATCATTGGTGTGAGTCTGACAGTTCACCAGCAGGCTGTGATAGGCTGCGGCATACGAATACCTGAGTCCGCCTGCCCCGCTGGAAGCAGAAGATTGAATTCCCTTGTCGATCATGATGACATGCTCCATGGCTTCAGGGAAATAGGCCAGCCACCGCAGGGTGGAAAGTCTTCCGACAGTGACGATGCCGTTGTCGAGATTGTCAGGAACGACAACCTCGCGCTCAGCATAATCGGTAATAGTGGTGCCTGAAGTACCCTTCTCTTCGGCATCACTGCCATGGTTGTCAGTAACATAGTAGATGCCGATGCCAGACACGAACAACACGGCGACAACTGCTACCGCAAGTAATTTTCTGTTCATCGTCGCGGTAACACCTTTTTTTATATTAATAGTATTTCATATGCATTAGAATTCTTTTCTGTTGATATTTATTGGTCTTTGACAAACAGTCAATAAACTGAAAATATCATTCTAATAAAAATAAGTAATATTAATAATCAAAACCGACATAGACGGCCATGGAAAGTGAAACGCTCTGGAAAGATTGCATTAATTTCCACGGACACAGCTGCCCGGGGCTGGCAATGGGCTTCCGTGCCGCTCTGACTGCACTGAAAATACTCGGCCTTAAGGGCAATTGCCGTGCAGTAGACGAAGAACTGGTCTGTGTCAGTGAGAACGATGCCTGCGGCGTCGATGCCATTCAATGGATTACTGGCTGTACCACCGGTAAGGGAAACATGAATATCCACCTGACCGGCAAACAGGCCTGGTCTTTCTACGATCGGCGCTCTGATAAAAGCGTTCGCTTGGTGCTGAAGCCGTTCGACCGTACTAAAATGACCCGGGAAGAGACGTTGAACTGGCTGCTGAATTCGCCCGCTGAAGAACTGTTCGAAATAAAATCCGTCCGCGGCCCCGTTCCAGAGAAGGCCCGGATGTTTAACAGTATTGTTTGCACAAAGTGCGGTGAAGCCGCCCGGGAGGATCTGATCCGTCTGCAGAACGGAAAGCCATACTGTCTGGACTGTTTTGATCCATACAATCGTGAGGTCTGAAAATGGGACTGGCAGAGATACGCGCTCAGTGGCATTGCCGTGAAACTGATTCAACAGCCAGTGCCGCCAAATGGGATGCACTGTCCGCTGATTTTGCGGAACATCCGCTTCCGACTGAAGATAACGACAAATTCATGGCTCTGCTACATGACACCTATCGCGGCGGATCTGGCACAGCACTCGACATTGGCTGCGGAACTGGCCAGTACGCTCTGGCTATCGCCCCGAAATTTCAGCAAGTGACCGGCGTAGATATATCTGAGGGCATGATCAGGCATGCACAACAAAACGCAGAACAGAGCGGTCTGAATCGGGTCTCTTTCCAGGTCAGTGACTGGGAACACCTTCCCGTCACCGACCCGCTTCTGACCCAACGCTATGATCTGGTCTTGGGTCATATGACCTCGGCAATCGACTCCGCGGCAGCTCTGGAAAGGATGTGCATGGTCTGCCGGGGTATGTGTTATCTTTCCAAACCCAGCCGTCGGCATGATCCCATTTCCGATCGGGTACGGGAACTGGCCGGCCTCAGACCACGGAACGATCCCGACATGATCCCAAACATCTTTTCGATGCTCTGGTATCTCGGCTATGATCCAAAAATCGAATACTGGAACACCAAGTGGAACAGCAAGCGCCCTCTCGGGGTTGCGACCGCATTCTACCTGAACGACCTCCGGGAATCAGCACCGGTTACTCTGGAAACTGAGGAAAAAATACGTGATTACCTGCAGTCCCAGGCAAAAAACGACATCGTTCAAGAAGATGCAGAGGTGCTGATCACCAATGTATATTGGAGCACCGGTCCGCAGGAATAAAGACCGCTGACCAAAACTGACAGCTCATCAGCAGTATGTTCAAATGGACCACCGAGAACGGCAACGCATTCTCGGTGGACTTCGTCGGCATCGTCTATGTCAACGAAGATAGCAATACGTACGTCCGGACCCTTAACAGCAACAATAGGCCGAAAAACATCACTCCGACATTCCATCCTACGGTTCTCGGCGGTCAGCTGCATAAGCGATGGGACATGCAGCAAAACGATCGTCCTGAATGTGGATTGAACATAAATCAGGGTTTCAGCCCTCGTTCTCCTTTTTTATTTTGATATTTCCGACCAATCTGTTCCGTCGGAAAACACCGGTTCCGACCAAAAAAATGCAGAACGCTATCGGAAACAGAGACTAAATTTTTAATTGGACAAGACGAAAATTCCAACCATCATTGCCAGCTAGCAGGCCCGAGGGGCCAATTCGCCACGATTATTGTGCTTTCGACAATAGCGTGGATTTGCCGTGCCGGCCCCTCTGCCGCCGGGGTTTCTCTTTGACACACTTTATACGCTGCAAGACATTGGAAACATTCTTGAATCCAAAGTGAAAGAACGAACACCCCCGACGGATTTCGTCCGTCCCCGGCAACCAGAAACAATCGTTTGCATTTCTTTACGGCCGCTTGTTCTCCCTTTTTGAAGAATCGCTCGTAATAGAGTGGACATAATGGAAAAATAAAACAACAGAACAGCAAGATAACAGATTAATAACGCATTCGGACCGGCAGTATGGCCCTCGCTCAAGGCGGCGAGCCAGAAGACCCACCTAACGTCATTCAGCGAAGGCAACGTGCACTTCGAGCTGAAGCTCGTCTCGTACTTTGTCACAATAAACAAACAGTCAGCGGACTCCGGACGGCCGAGTTGTAAGTATGGAACCTCAGTCTGTTTCGATATGCACCAAGCTCCGGACCTCGTCCTCGCGTTCGCGCAGGATGCAGCCGCCGACCGGCTCACCATGCAGCAATCCGGCCGTCCGGAGCCGTCCGAACAGCGGTGACCTCAGCACTTCGGTGAGCCGATGGTCCCGCAGATTCATGTCGGAATACGGCGAAGCAGGACAGGCTTCGGCATCTCCGTATGGATTGATGTGGAAGAAGCCGCGGCCGGCCCCGATGCATCCGCCGAAACGGGCTTCGTCGGCCGGGAACGACATAAAGACCGTCTGCCGGTAGCGGTTCCGGCAGTTCTGCACTCCTTCCGCCAATTCCGCCCGCTTCGATCTGCCGAGCGCCAATCCGACATCGTTTCCAGTGGGTACGTATTCAATGAAAAATACGATTCCGCAGCCTGCCTCCTCCAAACGATCCTGGAAGGCAACTCCTGTCACCTCTTTGAGATTGGCGGCGGTAACGGTAACAGAAACTCCAAAGAACAGGTGCCGCCGGGCAGCCTCTTGCATCGCGGCCGTCACCCGGTCGAAGGTCCCCGCCCCCCGCCGGAGGTCGGTGGTCTTCTGCAGTCCCTCGAGACTGAAGATCGGGATCAGGTTGCGGTACACATCGAAGAGCTCTAAGGCCTCACTGTCCATGAGCGTGCCGTTGGTGAAGACTGGGAACACCGTGCCGCGGTGCAAAGCGGCCTGCCTCAGCAGGTCCCGCCGCATCAGCGGTTCACCGCCGGCCAGAATGCAAAACGAGATTCCTAGGTCGGATGCCTGCCGGAAAATGCTCTGCCACTCACTGTCGGTCAGTTCCCGCCGATCGGACCGGCCGCAGATACCGTCGGCCCGGGCATAGCAGCCCCGGCAGTGCAGATTGCAGGAGGTGGTGATGCTGGCTATCAGGAAGCCGGGAACATGACAACCCGCGTTCTCCTGCTCTTTTCTGGTCCGGGCGGCCTTTTTTTCCGCAATCGCGAATCTTAACAGGAAACGGGTTTCAGCTGGATTCCGCCGGGCCAGTTGCCGGACGCGGCCGATCAGCCGGTCCGTCGCTTCGCTCATATAATCGGCCAGGGCCTGATCGTCCATCGTCAGGCCTCCGGTATCAGCAGATTGATCTCGCTGCGGATGACCTGCTCAATCGTACCTGCGGCACGCAGGTCGAAGCCAAGATAACCGCTGACATCGTCCATCCTGTAAAACAGGACCTGCAAGAAAGTCACCAGCTGATAGGAAATCATACGGCAGGCCGTCTCATCGTGTCCGCCAGCCGCGGCTCGGACTGCCGGCAGCAGCCGCTGTGGCAGTTCGATCGGGTCTTTCAGGATCAAATTCGGAATCACAATCCGCGTGTAAGCCTCGTACTGGAGCATCAGCCGGCCCATTTTCAGAATGAACTCGAAAAGAAAATCCCGGGGATCAGCCGACGGACTGCCGCTGTCCAGAGTCTCGCCGGCTTCCTCGAGGATACGGTTTACTGCGACCTTCAACAGGCTATCCTTAGAACCGAAATAATAGTTGATGAGCGCCGAATTAACGCCGGAACGGGCCGCCAGTTCCCTGGTGGTCACGTTGCAGGACCCGGCCTGCTCTTTCAGTAGCTCTACCGCTGACTTGATCAGCAGTTCTTTTTTGTCGTCGGCCATGTCCTTCATTTAATCATGATTAAAACATGATTAATATTAATATTTTCGGTTCGTTCCGCCGTTGCCGTTACAGAATAACGAAAAATAAACTAAATAAATCGAGGGCCGATTCATTTTTTAAGCATCTGGATGCAAAATTAAAGTGGACAGGGCGAGATTCGAACTCGCGACCTCTACAATGCCAATGTAGCGATCTTCCAACTGATCTACCTGCCCAGTTGTAATCCCCTTCATTCACTGATGGTAATTAAAGATTTCGACTAAAAGCTGCCATCCGTCTGGCTTCTGGACAGTTTAGATCAGTATCGCCGCAGCAATGGAGTGGCAGATCCGGATAAATGAGCCAGAGCCTGCTCGCTGGCGGCAGGGTCCGATTGCTGTCATCCATTGCCGGCACAGGACATTCGCTCTGCCCGCGACATCCCGCCTGTGGTCCTGCCCGAACACCGAATATCTGACGGTCAGACCAATAATGGCATTGAACACGCCAGAGACGTACTTATCTTCAGTCTCGCCGGCGGCCGGCTGGACCGGAAGACTACAGACCGCTCAGGACTGGAAACTGCTGTCGCCGAGCGTGCTCTGGAACCGCTCGCGCTCGCCTTCGATCCGGGTCGGGTACTGGCCGTTCAGACAGGCCAGGCACAGCTTCTCTGCCGGAATGCCGATGGCCTCGACCAGACCGCTGATGCTGATGTAACCAAGACTGTCCGCGCCGATGATTTTGCAGATCTCATCGACCGAATGCCCATTGGCAATGAACTGGTCCCGCGTCTTCATGTCCACACCGTAATAGCATGGCGCAGTGATCGGCGGACTGCCGATCCGTACATGGACCTCTTTAGCACCGGCCTTGCGGAGCATCAGGACGAGCTGCTTGAGCGTGGTCCCGCGGACAATACTGTCATCGACAATTAGGACCTTTTTGCCGGCCACGGTGCTCTTGATCGGGTTCATCTTGGTGGACACGGCAAGTTCCCGTTCGTGCTGGTCCGGCATAATGAACGTCCGTTCGGCGAACCGGTTCTTCATGAAGCCTTCCTCGTACGGGATACCGGACTCGTTGGAGAAACCGATGGCGTGCGCCCGGCCGGAGTCCGGGATCGGCATGACCAGGTCCACCTTCGCCGGGCTCTCCCTGGCAAGCACGACGCCGATGCGGCGGCGGACGTCGTAGACCTCCTGGCCGTCGATGACCGAATCGGGCCGGGCAAAATACACCCACTCGAACATACAGTGGGCGTACGGGCAGGTAAACTTGGGCATGTTGGATTTGAAAGAATCTTTGAAGATCTCGACAATCTCGCCGGGCACGACATCCCGGACGATCTGCCCGCCGAGCGCATCGATGGCGGCCGACTCGGAAACGGCCACGTAGCCGCCTTTGATCTTGCCGAGGATGAGCGGACGGATGCCGTGAGGATCGCGGACCGCGAACAGCCGGTCGTTGATGATGAGCACCAGCGCGTAAGCGCCGTCAATCTCGCTCATGGTCGCCCGGATAGCCAGGATTGGATTGCTGTTCTGGCCAAGATACTTGCTCATGATGTTGATGATGAGCTCGGTGTCGGAGTCTGTCTGGAAGACCGCACCGTTGGCCAGATATTCCTTCCGGAGATTACCGTAATTGGTGATGTCGCCGTTATGACCGATGGCCACCACACCGAAGGCGGTGGTCATTGTGAGCGGCTGGGCGTTGCGCACGCCTTTCCCGCCGGTGGTGGCATACCGGACGTGGCCTATGCCCATGTTGCCGTGCAGACCTTCGATCCGGCTACGGCTGAGCGCCGTCTGGACCAGCCCGGCATCTTTGACGGTGTGGATGGTCATGCCGTCGAAAACAGAGATGCCGGCGCTTTCCTGGCCCCGGTGCTGAATAATCATGAGGGCTTTCTGAAGCACGGCCACTATATCATGGTCGGCGCTGATGCCGACCACTCCGCAGCTGTGCTTCGGGCCCGTCATTGTTTCCCTTTCTCAGTCACGCAGTTTGGCCCATTCGTAGGACCGAATCCGCGCAGTTTTACCGTATCCGCAGGAGGCACATACACCTTTCCGGACGTTGTAGGACCTCTTGCCGCACCTGCGGCAGGGAATATGGGTCTTGAATTTGTTGTGTCTTCCCTGCGCTGCTGTTCCTGCTCCCATGTTGCTCTCTCCTTATGGTGAAATGTAAATCACATTGTCGCCGCGGACAATGACCGCAGCCATCTTCCCCGCCGACTGACCCTCGTAGAAGGCCTCCGCGTCACGGAGGACCACGTTCATGTGAGGATCATAGCCGTCCAGGACCCCGCGGTATTCACGCCGGCCTCTGAGCACGACGATGACGTTGTGCCCGATTGCCCGTGTTAGCACGCTGAGAGGTTTCTCCATTTAGACGGCCGCCTGGAATCTCGATAAATGATGCACTATTTGAAGGTATCGAGTTGACGGCGGTCAGACAAAGGCCCCGATCGCGGGAGCATCCAGACGGTCCATGTCGTAGAAGATGATGGCCTCGCGGAGGCCCCGGGCACCCAGACCTGTGTGGAAGAACCGGTCGAGCAGACAGGCCCGCCACATGACGTCAAGCACCGCGGTCGCCAAACAGCCGTAGTAGGCGTTGGCGAGGTCGTCCTCGTAACCGTTGGCATCCACCAGGTAGAATGCGCTGCCCATGAAGCTGTCGCGGCCGTTGAGCGTGCGGATGTAATCGGCCAGAACATTCCGTCCCTCTTTGTCCGGGAACCGCAGCGGGATCTTGGCCGTGTCCTCGAAATCCCTGTGGTGGAACTCGCCCTGGTCGTCGGCCACCATCCACTCGATGACACCCTTCTCCTCCATGAAGACATTCCACGACTGGTCCTCTGAGCTGTAAATCGGCACACTTAGCGGATCGTCACTGGAGATGGACTCCAGTGCCGCCCCGCGGGCGGCCTCTTCGAGCGCCGGCAGGTCCGCCGCCGCGTCCCGGCCGTGCGGCAGAGACATCTGAGGTTCCAACTCGGCCATTGCCAGAACCTTGCTGAGGAACCCGGGGTCGGTAAAGCTGTCCAACGACTCGGAGACCGACATCCGCAGGACCGACGGGTTCTTCATGACCCCGGCCTCGCGGCAATAACCGTAAAACTCCCGGTAGACCCGGGCGGCGTCCGGCAGAGCCTTGCGGATGCGGTCGTCGGCAGCTTTGATCAGGGCCTTGGCCTCGGTGAGGGCATCGTTGCCCTTGCCGGTCCAAAGTCCGCGGCAGGAAAGGTCGAGTTCTACCTTCACCCGGTCGGAAACATAAATGTGATAAGGGAACTGCCGGCAGTAGGCCGTGCGGTGGTCGTAGACCCGACAGTGCCGGTCCTCTTTCAGGAAAACACAGGAGCCCCGGCCTTTCTTGAGGGCAAGCGCCTGGTAGTGTTCGGGGGTCCGGCTGCGCACCAGCGCCTCCGGATAATGCTGCTGGAAGAAGGGTTTCTCCAGCGGAAGTACCTCAGGCTGGCACATACAGCACAGCCCGCAGCCTTCCAGACATTCGGCCTTCCGGCCAACGACCTCCGAATAATCGACCTCGTATTCAGCCACAGATGTCCCTTCCGATCGGTTCACCGCAGAGCTCCCCGTCCTTTACCTGTACCTGCCCTCTGATTATAACAGTGTCGGGGAAGACCGCGTCCCAGCCCGCGTAGGGGCTGTGGCCGGCCTTGCTGTGCAGGCGCCTGAGGTCGATCTGCTGCACCCGGCGGAAGTCGAAGACCGCGAAGTCGGCGTCGTAACCCGGCGCAAGCCGGCCCTTGGGGGCCGCAAAGACCTCGCCGGGCTTCTCAGCGCCCATCCGGATCGCCAAATCCAGCGGCACGATGCCGCGGCGGACCATCTCCATAACAATGGGCATAGTGGTCTCGACCCCGGGAATCCCGCCGGGAGCTGCGTCATATTCTTGTTCCTTCTCCTCGAGCGTGTGCGGCGCATGATCGGTACCGAACATATCGGCATTACCGGCCAAGAAGGACTTGAACAGCGCGTCGCGGGTATCCAGGTCCCGCAGCGGCGGATTGACCTTGTACTCGGCCGAGGAGAACCGGGCCGCCTCGAAGAGAAGATGGTGCAGGGCCACTTCGGTGGTATATCCCAGGGCCCGGGCCTGCGCCAGTTGCGGCTCATTCGTGCAGTGGCAGATGTTGAACCGGACCCCCCTGTAACGGGAGAGCCGGCGGAGCGCGCTGTATTCCGCTTCGGCCGGCCGGTCGCGCAGATGGTCCTGATTACAGTATTCGGTCACGCCGTGGCGGATCAGATGGTCGTCCTCGGCGTGGACGCTCACCGGTTTGCCAGCGGCAGCCAGTTCCGGCATCACTGCGTCCAGATCCTCGTCCTCGTCCATGAGGATGTGTCCGGTGGTGGAGCCCATAAACAGCTTGAAACCCGGCACATGCGGGGCCAGCAGGGCCGCGGGACAGCCGGGCGTGACCGCGGCAAACAGCCCGTAATCGCAGTAGGAACGGCCGCGGACGGCACTTTTCTTGTCCGTCAGAGTCGCCAGGTCCGTCACGGGCGGTTTGGTATTGGGCATGTCCAGCACACAGGTCACGCCGCCGCAGACCGCACCAGCAGAACCGGTGGTGAAGTCTTCCTTCTGCGTCATCCCGGGATCGCGGAAGTGCACGTGCGGGTCCATGAACCCCGGCAGGAGCGTCATACTCGTACCGAAATCATAACGCTGTTCGCCGCCGCTGACATACGCGCCGGAAGCGACAATCTTCCCGCCGGCAATACCGATCTGCCCGTAGCGCAGCGCTCCGTCCAGGAACATCCGACCGCCGATGACCGTCTCCGGTTCCGCAGGCATCACTGCCGGACCACGTCCCCGTGCGGTTCGGTCTCGGTAAAGATCTCGCCCTGGAACCTGGCAAAACTGGCGCCTTTCTTCCGCCAGGTGTCCGGCGGCAGACCGGCCTTCCGAGCAAGGTTGTTCAGGTATTCTTCGACGTTCCAATGCCATTCCACCGGGACCTGGGGCAGGAAAAGGCCCCGGTTGCCGCGGTAGGTGATGATAAGACCGTCCGTGCCGATGCGGATTTGGGCCTTAAGCTCGTCCAAGGTGTCGAATTTGATGCTCTCGGGCACGGTAAGCAGCGTGACCTCGAATATGCAACGGTCGGCCTCGCCCGGCCGCATCGGCGGGAACCGCGGATCATGGCAGGCAGCCGCGCGGGCCGCCAGCACCAGGGCCTCTTTGAGCGGGAAGACAGGCTCGGGATAGCCGATGCAGCCCCGCAGGCCGCCGGAAGGGTATTCGGAAATGGTAACGAAAACACCCTGTGGCCGGCTGAAAGATTCCGGCAGCGCCGGATCGCAGATCCGGCCGGCGGTCTCCGCTTCGGCCGCTTTCCGGGCCGCGCGGACCGCGGCCGCCCCTTCCGCCGGCTCGGCCATTTCAGACCTTCTTCGCAGTGTCGGCGGTGTCCGTCTTGGTATCTTTAGCGACGACCTCGATCTTCCGGACACCTGTTTCTCCGGCAGACCGTTGCCGCTGGGACGGGGTCTTCTTCTGACAGTAGGGATTCTTCCGGCAGTACTCGGTGTTCTTGTTCCGGTCGGCCCGGTCGGCCGCCTGTTTGACACTGTCGGGCACCGGCGAGGCGCGGAGCAGGGCGCTCGCGGCCATGAACATCTCCATCCCGGCGCCCATCAGATGCTGCTGAAACTGGGGGTCGGTCATAACCGACAGGACCTTGCCGGTGGCCTCGTCGACGTGGTCTTTCTGCCGTGCGGCCTCGGCCCGGACCCAGGCCCGCTCCTCTTCGGCGGCCTGACGAAGATAATCGCGCTCTTCGGCGGCCACGCGGCGGGCGCGTTCCCGTTCGGCGCGGGCGGCATCATAGGCGTAGTCGGCCTGTTCGTCGGCGAACTGCCGGAAGTGGTCGCGGCCATCGTTGAACGCGTTCTCGGCCCGGTTACGGCTGTCCCGATAGGCATCGCCGGCCCTTTCGCCGCCCTCCTGCAACCGGCTTCTGGCCAGTTCCCGTTCGTAAGCGGCCCGGGATTCGGCCTCCCGGCGGACATCCGCCGCGGCGGCAGCCGCCCGTTCCCGCTCCTGGGCCAGGATGCGCTCGATCATGTCCCGATGCTCGGTGAAGAACTTCTCCATCTCCGGGTCGTCGTATTTCTTATCATCCTCGGTCATACTTTCTTTCTCCTGAATTTGATGATGAGACAGCCGTCGCCGAACTCAGCGCCCAGAAGGTCTGCGCCTGCCAAGGTCATCGGCAGGAGGACCGTTCTTTTCTGACTGCCCACGTGGATAATGATAGTGTTATCGTTCCCTTTAAAGAGTTCCACCTGGTCCTCTTTGACAAAAGGCATCTTCAGACAGAGCTCGTCTATGCCGTCGACGGTAACGAACTTCATCGGGCTCTCGGAAGCATATACCTCGATCGGGTCTTCGTCACCGAAGATCATGTCTGCCAGATGGTCTAGTTTTTTCGTGCCCCGCAACTCGGTCCGAAGCATCTGGGCCGACATGATCCGAAGCGGTTCGAAGGCCTTATGGATCTCTGTCATGTGCGCCTCCTGTTCCTTCAGTTTTACCTGCAGGAACTTTCCGTCGACATCCGGCGGCAGGACCTTGTTGACAATAAGACACTCCACGTTCTTGTTATACAGGGAGAGGTAGGTGTAGGCCCGCATCGTCTCGCTGATGGCCATCCGCTCCGGGATGAGCACCAGCCGCATGGTGGTGTGCTCGGTGTCATCCAGGACCGCTTTGACCCGGGTCATGTCGTCCTTGAGCTCCTTGAGATTGTCCATGACCTCTTTGGTCGGTAGCGGAAAGTCCACAACCTTGCCGATGGTGGCCCGGGCGACGTTGATCATCCGGTTGACGAAGGAGAACGCCTTGTCGATGTACCAGCTCGACATATCCGGGAAGCTCATCAGCCGCAGGGTTTCGCCGGTGGGCGCGGTGTCTATAACGACCGCGTCGTATTTGCCCTGGTCCTCGAACTGCAGCACGTAGAGCAGGGCGGCAACCATCTCCATGCCGGGAAAGACCGCCATCTCTTCGGCAGAGATGCTCTCCAGACCCTGGGAGAACATGAAGGCCGTCAGATAGTCCTTGATCGCCGACCATTTGGTCTGCATCTCGTGCAGGATATCAAGCTCGAACGCATCCAGGTTCGGCGCGATCCTCTTGGGCACCGGACCCAGTTTTATGTTCAAGGAATCTCCGAGCGAATGAGCCGTGTCGACGCTCATGATGATCGTCCGGTGGCCTTTCTGGGCAAGCCGGCGGGCCGTTGCGGCAGAGACCGAGGTCTTTCCCACTCCGCCTTTTCCGGTGTAGATGATCAGTCTCATATGGGCGACCTCATGACTTGTCGCTATATAAGCAGGGACGACTCAGACCAGCCAGCAGCACCGTTTCACTATCGCCATATCTGCCACTTTTCTATCAGGCCCGGGCAGGAGTGGCCACTGCCTATTCTCCGGCTTCCGCAATCCAGGGCGGATTCTGAAATGCACACGTTCCGGATCGTCTACCACGTCGTCGGTCCCCGGTGGGCTCGACACCTGTCGTGACCAAGTTGACCGGTTCCGAAGCCACCTGGGCGCGGGAATCGCGCCGTCTCGCCCGGATGGGGCGCGACATCCGGGCCGAACGTTCGTCCGGCCTGATCTCCACCATGTCCCCGGCAATTCTTACGCCGGAGGACATCCGCGTCCATCTGACCGCGCGGCGTTCCCTGCATTATTCCGGTTCGGAGTATTCGCACGAGGTCAGCACCCTGACCGCGATCTGCGACTACTGCGACAACCCCGCTGTCAGGATCTGTCTTAAGAAATACCCGCTCCTGCGGCCCGTTTCCCGTCATGTTCGGCTTGATTCGCTGAGTGCAGAAGACTATGACAAACTGTTGGATTTCCTGCTGCGGGACGGCCTGGCCGGAGCCAAGCTCCGGTCGGCCGCCGCCGTCGCGGTTTCGCTGGGGTGCGGTCTCCGCACCCAGGAGCTCCAGTACGCGGTCCGGGCCGATCTCGGCGCGGACTGGGTGCTGAAGGTCGAGCACGTGAAAGGCCGCGGGACCTACGGGGAACCGCGGTCAGTGATCGTTCCGCCGCTGTTCCGGCCGCTGCTGGTCCGTTACTTCGAACGGCCCTGCGGTCCGGCGCTGATATCGTCAGTGTCCGGCGGTTTGGCGATCTCAGCTGCGACGAGATGTGTAAGGTTCACACGGTCAAACTCATGGAGATAAACCGGTGTCCGGAGTGCGGAGGCGAGCTGCACTACAACGACGACGAGTTCGCTCCCGCCATTCGTGAACGCTGCGTCAGCGTCTTCTGCAAACGTCCCGCCCGGAAAGGCGAGCGTCCCGCGTGGAAACAATATCTCTCGGACCTCTGCGAGTCGACGCTGGACCTGCTCAGCGCGGACGGGACCGACGTCGCCGATGCCTACACGGTGCTTTAGTACTGGTGCCAGCGGCCGGTCGTCGAGTTCATCGGCAAAAAGAGCTTCTTCATGAAGAAGCGGCTCGACCCAGACGATGAATAAACCTTTTTTCGGAGAGCGGCCCCGCCTTTTATTTAACGCAAAACAACTTAACTTTCATTTGTTAGAGTATTTTCCGGGAAATAATTTTTGAAAAACAATCAATCAGATACACATAGCTGGGCTATGTTATCAGTCATCGTGAGATACACTTGCATGGCCTATTTCTACCATGAGGTTTTTGATATCTTCATTATCGAGTTTCCCGATTCTTTCAGTGATGATCTCAGCTGACTCTTTTATAATATTCAGTTTTACAGAGGAAGGGACTTTCAGATTGGCAGACTTCCAATGGATCAGTCTGTAGTAGTGGACTTCGTCTTTTACTTTAGAAGTAATCGGCAAGAATTGACAATCTTTTCCGTCATCGCATAGCATGACGATCGGCCGGTTCTTACCTTCGGGTTTATCTTGGAACCTGACGAAGGCTGACCAAACTGACCACCGTTCATTACTCCCAATCATCTGAAAGCGGTGAACCTTCTACGGGTTTAACTACTTTCACTGCCTTTCTCTTACATTCTTCTGTAAAGAAATCTGGCAAATCGCCCTCGGAGTTCCTGATGATCTCGAACTCTTCCTTTATGTCTTCTTTTGGTATTAGCAGCGGGTTGCTTTTTCCTTCGACGTGATTCTTGTCCCAGGCTCCTCCGGCTTCATGAGTCATGTGAGCAAGTTCATCGGTGTCGAAACTGCTGTATTTCTCAGCCACGTCAAGCAGAAGCTGCACCTGGTCTACGGTAAAGACACTCAATAGCTGTTTGTCTGCTTTAGTCCTGATCGGTTTTGAACCGTTCTCTTTCCAATTTATGTCCAGCGAGGTCATGACCGGGCCGTGACGGAGCGCTTTGAAGTCGTCATCAAACAAGGGCTTGCCGAATCTTGTCATGCTCCAGCCCTGAGCGAAATACAGGAACTTATGAATCCTCATCCGGGTCATGGGTTCTTTTGAGTCCCGGAATAGGTCGATATAAAAATCAGCTACATCTTTTGATGTGACCATTTTATCGTCTTCTCTTTTTTTACCTGTGGTCTTCATCAATCAAGTTTATTGCGTGTGCTTGTCGGACATCTATATTGCATTTATCTTTAGTTTGTAAGCGTTATATATAATCTTGTACTTAATAAAAATGGAAAAAATTGCTTTGTGCATTTCCCGGGAGATAATTTGATCTTTCACTTTCTTTTAATATCACGGCCGATTATATCAATATGTAGTGGAAAAACCACCGCCGGTGATAAATTTGTTAAACGAATGCAAAATTGGTCATCTATTCATAATTGATAAAAACAGTACTATTGAAAAATTTGATTTTTGCATGGAATATTTCTTAAAAACATCTGGCGAATGGAGAAGAGTTGGATACCCGACTCGTGAATACTGTCTTCCAGTGACAAAAACTATTTCAGATGAAGAAGTTAAAAAGGAACTCAAAGAATCCATCAAGTTAGATCGCAATATTTTTATTTCGCCCGAAAACATGCAAATGCTGGTAAATTCGGAGAAGGGAATACTTTCCATTTCCGAACTTGGATTAATTAAAGATAGCGATGGAAATTACCTAGCTGATGCCGGAGAGTTTGGAAAATATTCGCTGGATTTGGAGAACCTTACAATCAAATACTGAATCTTTTTTATCAGATTTAATGCATGTTAGTTGGAGACAATGAATGTTTATTTTGTGAACTACTGGCTCTAAACTAAACGTATTGTCCTGCTGACCCATTTGTAATTAAGGCCCTAGAATTTTAATGTCCCTCCTTTTTTCAGTATTTTTGAATTGAATAGAGAAAACAAACAATGAAGAAATAAAAAGACCTTCAGATTATCCAAAAACGTTCATATGGTGGCTATAGTGTAATATAACCATAATTTTTAAGCCCTTGTCAAACGATTTCCTTTTAGTGGTTGCTAATAATGACTGTTCAAAATGATGAACGTGCAAATAAAGCATTTGAAAAAGGCATTAAAACGGACATAAAGAACTGCACAAATAGTATTCACTTGACTACTCGTAAGCATAAACAAACTTTAGTAAAAAAAAATGCTTGAAAAATATTCCAACGAACTAGGCAATCGTAAGACCAATGTCGATGATTTAAGTTCAAATGAATTAAATAAACTTCTTTCTACTTTTGCCAATAAATTAGAATCCCTACAGATGAAAGGACGCGATGCATTTGTTAGAGGAGACTCTGATTCTTCTAAGGATCGGCGTATATCCAACAGCATTGTTGTCAATTCTATTAATACGAATACCAATTATAATGGTGATGTCCAATATAATGACATTTTGAAAAAAATCAAAGATGAAAGCTTTGAGAATGAAGACGAAATTATCGAAAAACTTAATGAAATTCAAGAGACCTTAACCAAAAAATCAAGAAATGAAACTAAATGGAAAAAATCTTCAAAAAATATAAAATGGTTCGTTGATCAAGGACTCAAGGTCACTTCAATCGTTCTTCCTTTCATTTTCAATAAACTTTTATGAGGTTTTACATTGAAAATTAACATTTTAGTCTAACAATATATCTTGATTTTTGTCGATGACTATCAAGTTCGTCGGCAAAAAGAATTTTTTCAAGAAGAAACAGTTTGACCCAATGATGAATAAACCTTTTTTTCGGAGAGCGGTCCCGCCTTTTATTTCATGCAAAACAACTTAACATTCATTGTTAGAGTATTTCCCAGGAAATAAATCATGTATTTTGTTTTTAGAATTTATCGCATCCGTCTTAGATGTATTTCCTGCACATCGTAGATTTCAGCGACGACAGATTTGGTTTGCCGTAGATGAAGCAATATCCGTTCTTTTCGATATAATCCAGTTTTTTTATACCGTTCCCAGCTTTTCATGTGCTTGTCGCAGTACGGTTTTTCCAGGTTCAGTTCGATTCTTTCTTTGCATTTTATACAATGGCCTTTCGCCATCTATTGGGAATTTTCGAGGGGTGTCAGTCTTTGTCAACGTCTCGGCATCCTCGCTCATCCGGTCTATTCTTTTTACTTCTTTGAAAGTGGTATCGTAAACATCGCTATCTTCATTGTGGCAGACTACAATTCCCATTTCCTCATTTGAAATCTGCGAGTACTCGTATAAGTTCATCGAGGTGATCACTGCCTCCGTTTCGTTCATGTAACATTTGGCGTGAAGAATCTTGCAGAAACTCAGTGTTATTTTTTATCGAATTAAGCTAATCCAGTTCTTTTTGCGGCAGCTCTTTTTTTCCGTAGATTATGTCGATATTGATTTTCAACTTACCCCTGTTTTTCAGTTCACTTTTCATTCTGTCGCTTAGCTTCAGATAAGGGCCTAGGATGTAGACTTGTTCCTGGGCATTTTTGAGAATCTGGCTTATTTCGCTGTTGACACCTTCAATATCGAGAAATTCACCATTCTATGGCTTCCATTGGTTTTATTTTATGAACTCTTGTTTAAGTTGAAGCTCAAGTCCTGTTTTGTTTTTACCGGTTAAGGGAATTTGGAACACTTTCTCCAGGTGTTGGGATAAAATCCTCTTCTGGAACTTCGCGAAATCTTCTTATTTCTTCGCGATGGTCTGCATAAAATCTTAGAGCTTGCATTATCCAATCGCTTCTTGATGCGAATTCTTTTGATTTTTCCACATCTTCGTCGATGATCCGCAATAGCCCTTCGGGAATTCTTACTCCCGTAAAATTTGTTTGATTTTTACGGTCCACAAATGTTAGTCATTTGTTGTGCATTTAAATTATGGTTTATCTTTTGTTTATCATTAGTTTAATTTAAATAGTAAGTTTAACATTTATCTACAGCGGTGGAGGTTCCCGTTCATCACGTCTTCCCACGCCATCAAGGTCGTGATAATGTTGTGTCAAAAAGCAAAGTCCGAGTCGGTCTGGTGTCTAAACGAGTCCCAAGTCGTCAAGACCCGGCACGGCGAGTGCACGCCACTCGTCCCTGAGGGCGTTGACACTTCCAAAATCTCATTCGGCGCCGTGCCGGTCGTTGCCATCGTCACCGGAAAGAATGTCCGGACTGAATTTAACGATGAGACGCAGTCAGAGTTGGGTATCGGTCAAGGTCTTGGGCCTTTCGGAGCCACCCCTAGTAACCATCGCGCCGGATGAAAGTTCGTCCTCATCTCCGGCGAGCACCGTCTTTGGACTGCAGTAGCCTGTGGCTACGAGCATGTTTCGGTCGTCATCTACCCGTCGCTCACCGAGGTCCAGCTGGACGAGGTCATGCTACGTGAGAATCTCGTCCGTGCCGATCTCAATCCGGTAGAAGAGGCCCGTGGTTTTCAGCATCTGGTCACGGCCGGTTTCTCGCATACCGACCTGGCGGGACGGCTTGGCCGGAGCCGAGCTCCGGTCGGCCGCCGCCGTCGCGGTTTCGCTGGGGTGCGGTCTCCGCACCCAAGAGCTCCAGTACGCGGTCCGGGCCGATCTCGGCGCGGACTGGGTGCTGAAGGTCGAGCACGTAAAGGGACGCGGGACCTACGGGGAACCGCGGTCGGTGATCGTGCCGCCGCTGTTCCGGCCGCTGCTGGTCCGTTACTTCGAACGGTCCTGCGGCCTGGCGCTGATCTCGTCGGCGTCCGGAGCCACGCTCTCGTCCAATTCTCTGCGGAAAATACTCTCGGTCGCCTCGGCGGCCGCCGGCGTCTTCCTCGATTTCAGGGTTCTCCGCCGGACGTTCGGACAGTGCTACATCGACGCCGGCCTCGACGTCGAGACCGTCTCGGTCCTCATGGGTCACTCGACGACAAGGACGACCGAGTATTACTACTGCCGCCGTTCCAAATCGGCGGCGCTTCAGCGCCAATCCGGAATACTGGACAGTCTGGCCGGTGAAAAAGTTAGTGCCGGGGGAGGGGTTCGAACCCTCGACCTTCGGATTTCCCTGGAGGGGTCAAATAGACCAAACCCTATGAGTCCGACGCTCCACCAGGCTAAGCCACCCCGGCATCTGTAATTGGGTTATTGGCTTGGGGTTTATAGTTATTTTGTTAAAGTGCCACATCCCATCCAGTAACCGCTGGACGGGAGGCCCTCCGGCCCCAAAGGGCCGGAGAGCGGAAGATTCACTCCTTTGGAGCTTCTTCGGCGGCGGGAGTCTCAACAGGGGCTTCCGCAACCGAGACTTCGGCAGCAGGTGCTTCGGCAGCAGGTGCTTCCGAGTCCGCGGCCGGGGCTTCTTCGGTGGGGGCCTCGGGCTCGGGTTCGGGTTCCGGCTCAGTCTCGATGATGGACTCAGGCTCGCCCTCGCCCTTTCTCAGGATCTCGGATTTCCGGATTTCAATCCGCTTGATCGGGATGATCGCATGGCAGGCCCGGGCGGTGTCCTTGGACATGTCGCCGGTGATGATGGCCTTAACGACATCAGCCAGTTTGTTCTGGGCGGCGAACTCGGTCAGGTACTTGCCGATGGCGGCGCGCATGGCGTCCTCCTGAGCGGCCTGGATCCGCCTGTCCGCAATGGCCATGGTCTTGATCCGCAGGCCGAAGTTGTCCGCGGTCCGGACATCGACGACGTGGTCGGTCTTGGTCTTCTTTCTCCGGGTAAGCCGCCGGACGTAATCGCTGGTCAGGTCGTGGCCGATAAACTCGGTCTTGGCCTCGTGACCGTCGGTACCGATGATCTTGAACTGTAGCTTGATGTGCATTTTGGAGAAGTCGCCGGTCAGGTCCTGTACGGTAACCTCCGCAGTGCGGCCGATGAGGTATTCCGGGTCTGCGGCCGGGGTTTCCCCGATCACGGTTTCGTTGAACATGCGGGGCGCGTGAACGTTGTACCATTCCTTGGCTTTCCACTTGTCTTTGTTCTTACGTGCGCCGGCTTTTGCGGCTGCGTTGGAGGCTGCCGGGGCGGCCTTCTTCGGTGCAGCGGCCGCAGGTGCGGCGGTGCCCTTCGCGGCGGCCTTCGCGGCGGCCGCGGCTTCCTTGTCTGCTTTTCTGACTCCGGGTGCTGCCATATCTACAACTCCTTTTGTACTGAGGCGGAGCAACCGATTACGCTATAAATAGCTTTGTCAGCGGCTGAGTTTTAAGGCGGTCCTTAACTTTACCATGGCCAGCAGTCAAAAAAATATCCTTTTAAGATTATTATTTCCTGATAGTACTGGTACCGCTTGTATATATGATTTGCCCGATTTTGGAGTTTTTCGGTATGCCGAAAACAAACCATGCGTGAAAGGATTGGCCGCAAAGACTGTCGATGAAAAGATAAAAAAAAGGAGGGCCGAAGCCCCCCGAATGGGTTTTGTTTTACAGCTTGACCGGCACCTTGTGCGCCGACAGACCGAGCTCGTCTTCAGACATGCCCATGGCGATGCCGTAGAGCTGAGAGAGGTGGAGGACTGGGATATTGAAACCGAGGTCCTTCTGAGCGCTGTCGAACTGCAGGTGGCAGAACGGGCAGACATCAACGATGAACTGCGCGCCAGAAGCCTGTATGTTTTCCAGATTGGTCTTGGTGAACTCTTTGGCAACGTCGCCGAAGGCGGCCTTCAGACCGCCACCGGAGCCGCAGCACAGGGTCTTCTGTTTCCGCGGAAGACTCTTGCAGCCGGTAGCTTCGATCAGGTCGTCAAGGATGTGCGGGTTCTCCGAGTCATCGATGTTCTTGATCGAACTGGGCTTCAGGAAGTGGCAGCCGTAGAAAGCGGCCACGCCGTAGCTGAGGGGCTTGGTAACCGCGGCCTTGATCTTATCGATGCCCACCTCTCTGTAGAGGACGTCTGCGAAGTGGTAGACCTTGGTGGTGCCCTTGTATTCCATACCGATGGTCTTGAGGACATCGTTCACTTTAGCCAGCTGTTCGGGTTCTTTGGCGAGCACATCGGCGGCCTCGAAGAGGGAGCCGTAGCAGCCGTTGCAGATCGTAACAATCGGCAGGCCCATCTTCTCGGCGAGCGCGAGGTTACGGGCCGCGGCAGCGAGCCAGGTGGTCCGGTTGAAAGCCCGGATAACTCCGGGGGCGGGGCAGCAACTGGCACCCTGAATGTCGACCAGCTCTACACCCAGTCTGTCGAAGACGACCCGGGTGGACTTTTCGATACCGGGGTATCTCAGCGGGGCAATGCAGCCCAGGAAGAAAGCGTATTTTGCCATAACTATCACTCCTTGCAGATGACGTCGAACTTGGTCGCGTCGAGAATCTTCTTCAGGTCTGCGGCGGCAGCGCTGTCAGACAGTACGGTCGGCGGAACTTCGGGCAGACCGAGAGCCTTCCGCTGGGCCTTGATTTCATCGTTGATCGGTACAGTGTGACCGGTCTTGTACAGATTGACGGCGGTCTTTTTGTGGGCAGGATAGATGTGACCCGCGGCCACAGCCATGTTCCGAAGGGCGACGATGACGTCAACAATCGGGACCTGCCGGGGGCAGCGCTCCACACACGTGTAGCAGGTGCTGCACTCCCAGAGTTCCTGGCTGGAGATGATCTCTTCCTTCATGTCAAGCTGGGCCATCCGCATGATCTTTCTGACGCGGTAGGAAGTCCGGCGGCCGGACGGACAGCTGGCAGTACAGGTTCCGCACTGGAAGCAGAGCTTAACATCGGCACCGCCAAGAGCGGCAAGCTCCTTTTCGAATTCGGGGTTCGATTTTACTTCGATATGAATCACCTAAGCCCCACGATTAAATCATGATATTTAACATCCTAAGCCGTCTTTTGTTTAGGTATACCTGATAAGGTAATCCAAAAATAACCGATTTAGGAGATGTGCCGGGCTTGCAGCGCCTTGACTATCCGGGCGACCTGCCGGTTCTCCCGCCGATAGACCGCTGTGATGGCGTGGCGGAGAATCTTGGGATCCACCGCACTCTTCATCCGCAATCCCTTCCTGGTCAGCAGGAACTCATCCACGAAGAAGCTCTTGCTTGAGCCCAGCAGTTCCGGGAGCGAATAAGTTTCGGAATCGACCTGATACGGTTTCTTCATTGTATCCAAGAACATGAAGGCCACCCGCTGGGCGCCGTAGCGGTAGCGGATGAACGACGGGCCGTTGTCTACATAGACCATGCCCATATAGCCGATCTCCGCCGCGTCGAAGTTAAAGTCCTCGATATCAAACAGGTACAGCGGGTCGTCGATGATCGCCAAATCGACCATGTCCTGCTTCATCAGACCCAGGTTGTGCGGGTCATCGGAGATGATCAGTTCCACGTCCGTCATCTTCAATGCAGAGAGCACCGACATCAGCAGGTCCTCCGTCACCGGCGAACAGCACACCGTGAAGGGGTGCCGGTCCTGACACCTGGCCTCGGTGGCCCAATAGCAATCGGCGATTTCCTGGCCTGTCGGGGTCAGTTTCGTACCGGCTGGGGTCGATTTGGTCACCGGCTCACCCGCCGCCGCCTCCACATTGGCAATGTAACGGTGGACGACAGGAACGGTGATGCCCATCTCGTGCGCGGCAGCAGTCAGACTGCCTGTGCGGCCGACGGCCGCCAGCGCTTCCAGTTGCCGGTGGGTCACGGTCTGCCCGTTGATGATCTGCTCCGTCCTGACCTGAATGTCCACGGGTATGAATAGGCCTAGGCAGGGCATAATGGTTTGGAATCCCGAACCTTCCACTATCGGAGTAATAAGAAGGCGGATCTGAGATCGCAGATTTTTCTTGCCTTGCGGATAATGCGGCAGAATGTCTAATCTTTAAAAACAAGAACAGACCGCAAAGGGACGGCCGAGCGGCGTGACAGGTTTATAGCGCAGTGCGCTACTTCCGTCCGATGACCCTCAACAGCCGCATCTCCGTCATCGGGCTCGGCAGCCCTATCATGACCGACGATTCTGTCGGTCTCCGTCTCGCACAGCGCATCCAGGACCGGCACCTGCCAGACACAGACGTCCGTCAGGAGGCCGTCGGCGGCCTGGATATACTGCCCTGCATCCGCGGCTACAGTTACACTGTGATCGTGGATGCCATCCAGACCGGGAAGTACGGTCCCGGCACGGTATTGATCTTCGACGTCGCCGATTTCGAGGATACCGTCCGGGATGTACCCGCTCACGACATAAATCTGGCGACTGCCATCCGGATCGGCCGGCAGATGGACCCGGACAGCATGCCTTATCTGGTCAAGTTCGTAGCCGTTGAGATTGCGGACATGCAAACCATGAGCGAGGAGCTCACACCGGCCGTGGCCGGATCGCTGGACTCCGCCGAAAAAGCGGTGCTGCACGTAATAAAGGGCTTCTAGACGGACCGGGAACAACGGTCCGCTGGAAAAAAGTAAACTGTTTTTTACAACTGCAGCGAGTTCAGGTCGAACTGCTTCAGTTCTTTCTTTTCGGCGCCAAGCACCGTGACATTGAGCCGGCCCCGGTCTATGACCCGCTGGGCCGCCGCCCGCAGGTCGTCGTCGGTGACCGCTTCGATCTCCGCCGCAATCTGCTCCAGGCTCCGACCCCTGCCGCGGCCCATGTAATCGCGGCAGAGCCGGACCAGCCGCTCCTCGGTGGACTCCATCGAGCGGACGACCGCTCCCTTGACCAGATTCTTCGTCCGTGCAAGTTCGCCGGGCGCCGGTCCTTCGCGGAGCATCTCACCGTAGATCTTGGCTACGCTCTCCAGAGCCGGGACCACGTTCTTCGCCGTGCAGGAGAAGAACGTACTCACGTAGCCCGCGTCCGAGTAGTGCTCGGCCGCGTTGTAAATCGCGTAGACCAACGCCTGCTTCTCCCGCACCTGCTGGAACATCCGGGAACTGGTGCCGGCACCGAACATGGCGCTCAACAGGGAGTCGGCCATCCGCTCGCCCTCGCTGCCGAGCCCCGTCGGAAAGCCGAAGGCCACCTGGTAGTGATCCGCATGGTTGGGAACTAAGTGGTAGGCCGCCGGAACTCCCTGCGTGGTGTCCCGTGGCGGAACCTGCCGGGCCTGCATCCCGTCGAACGCCCCCTCTGCCCAGTCCCGGGTGGCGTCTATGTCGACAGCTCCGGTGGCGAAGACCGCCAGGGTCGGCCGGCCGTAGCGCTGCTCATAATACTGCCGCAGCGCCTGTTCGTCTAGTGCCCTCACCGAGGTGTCGGTGCCGCCCTCATCCTGCCCCAGCCGGGAACCCGCCCACAGGTGCTGTTCAAACAGGTCGTGTATGTACTCCTCGGGCTCGCTCTTGACCATGCTGAGCTCCTGCAGGACAATCTCCTTCTCGAGCGCGGTGTCCTCAGCACTCAGCTGCGGGTCGGCGACGATGTCTGCAACCAGTTTCCGGGCCACGTCCGCGGTCTCCTTCAGCGTGACACCGAAGAAGGCCGTGACCTCCTTGCCGGTGAAGGCGTTCAGTTCGCCACCGGCCCCCTCCATCTCCTTTGCCATTTGGAATGAGGTGCGGGTGCTGGAGGCCCGAAAGACCGTGTGCTCCAGCAGGTGTGATATGCCGTAAAGGCCGGCAGTCTCGTCCCGGGAACCGGTACGCACAGTTACCATGTACCCTGCAGAAGCGTTGCCGGGCAATGTCTCGGCCAGCACCGGAATGCCGCCGGCGGTGCGGTCATAATCGATAGGACTGCTGATCATGCTTTCCGCCAGGGCGGACACAAATAAAACTCTTGTCGGCCGACGGCGGTCACTGATTAATACTCCGAGCGTATACTGCCAAAGCATGTCGGACTCTCGGGTGATTTGGTACGCCCACCGCAAGCTGACAGACCCGATCGCGATCGTCGGCTTCCCCAGCGTAGGCCTGGTCAGTTCTATTGTGACCAGTTTCATTGCCCGGGACCTCAAGATGCCCGTAGTCGCCGGAATCACCGCTCCGGAGCTGCCGCCCTACGCGCTCATCCAGGGCGGCGTGCCGTACCCGCAGATTCGAGTCTATGCGGTGAAGGCCGCGAAAAAGAAGGCCGCCCCGATTGCCGGGAAAACGGCCGCGACCGAAGAACCGGCGGCGAAGGACGTTCCGGCGAAGTCCAAGAAGGCCGCGAAGAAGTCCCCGTCCGCGCTGGGCCGCGACCTGGTCGTCGTCACCTCGGAGATCGCACCCCGGCCCGAGCAGACCTACAATCTCATGATTATGCTGATGGACACCCTGAAACAGCTCGGTGTCAGCCAGTGCGTCTGCCTGGAAGGCATCCCGCGGTTTGAAAACGGCAGCAATGCTACGATGCTGGCGGTCGGCTCTAACCCCAACATGCGTAAATTGGCCAAACAGCTCGGCATCAATTACATGGACGAGGGACTTGTCCGGGGCACCACCGGCGTGTTGCTCTATGCCAGCACGGCGGAGAAGACTAACCTTCTGACTCTCCTCTGCCCGGCCAACCCGCAGCTGCCCGACCCCCGGGCTGCCGTGACACTTTTGGATCCGCTGTCCAAACTGGTCCCCGGTCTGAATCTTGACACTACCCCGCTTTTCAAGGAAGCCGAGGAAATCGAGCAACGTATGAAGATGGAACAGAAACAGGCGAACACCAACACCCAGCAAATTTACGGGTGAGATGAGCGCATGCAGTTGACCCCTTCCACGTTCTTCGTCACGTCCGGCCGGGCCACCAGTCAGATCTCCGATCTCAATGCCTTTGACGTCGCTCTTTACAACGCCAGAATAAGCGAACAGAACCTGGTGGCCGTCTCTTCGGTCATCCCGGTAGACGCCCGGCGGGTCGATATCTGCGAACTGCCTATGGGCGCCGTTACCCACTGCGTCCTTTCTCAGATGCGTGGCCGCGACGGAGAGAGCATCGCCGCCGGAATCGCTTACGCCTTCCGGCAGGACGGCAAGGGCGGATACGTCGCCGAGGGCCACCTGCACGGTTCGGCGGACAGCCTCAAAACCGAACTTGGCCGGAAGATGAACGAGATGGCGCGGATCCGGAACGTCAGGTTCGGTGACATCCATTACGTCACCACCGACCTGATGATCCCCGCCGACGAATACGGCTGCTGCGTGGCAGCTCTGGTCTTCGCCGATTACCGGTGAGCCCTCATGTACGCGGTTGTGGCCTGCTCAGCCTGCAAACGGCTGCGGGTGGTCGATCTTCATACCAAGCAATCAGCCTGCCCTTACTGTTCGCACGAGGATGTGCACAAGGACCTGCAGCCGTTCTACCGCGGCCGCACCCAGGACCACGCCCGCCAGGCGCTCGGCAAACTGACCGGATTCACCGGCGACGGAATGGCCCGCAAGCACGCCGACCCGAACACCGACCCATTTTCCTCACTGGTCTACAAATACGAACATACGGCTGGGCTCGACAGCAAGATGGCAGTACTGGCTGAGGGCCTAACAAAGATCTACGGCACCTTTACGCTTGCCGAGGTCGAAGCGGTCGACCCAAAGAACGGACCGAAGATGCTGAAAGGCATGCTCGCCGAATGCTACATCGCCGAAGTGGCCTATGGCCGCTACAAGGGCTGAGCTTACTTCGGCAGGTCATCCCGCTTTTTGCCTTCCATCCGGAGTACGTCGCGGACAACGTTCTTCAGCTTCAGCACGTCGGCATAATAACAGTAGCCGGCCGCCACCGCCAGGGCCATGGCAGCAAAGACGAAGATCATCGACCAGGAGGTCCCATACTTCATCATCATAAACAGCAGGATCATGTAGACAAGGTTGTAAACGATCGCCTCAGAGGCATACTGCAGCGGGCGGTGCCGGGCTATGCCTTCCCCGACGTTCGTACCGACTGCGGCGTACTGCAAGACCATGCTGACCCCGACCACGAACAGCCATACGTACGTGAGCGCGTCAACGTTTTCGCCGACCAGCCCCGTCTCGATGATGAGATAGTAGATGAAACCCATCGCGGTGGCGGCGCCCGCGCCCAGACCGACCCCGAACCCGTAAAAGACGCTGTCGGACTTGCCCCGAAACCTTCTCAGATTGAGGACAATGACCACGGCCAGGACCTGGATCACCGCATAAAGCAACACGTACAGGATGAAGTTTAGGACATAGGTATAGACCAGCAGCAGCACTGTGCCGATAATTAGGCCGCCCGTGAACAGACCGAAGAAGTACGGGTCACTGAAAAACGGCTGCTCGACCGCCGGGTACGTGTACTTGCGCAGAACGCCGTACATCAGCAGAAGCGCCGGAGCGAACGCGAAGACCGCCGCAAGGCCGAACAGATAGTTCATGGCAGTCCGAACATGGCTCCATTTATAAAGACAGCGGTCAGCGGAACAGGTGCTTTGACTTCGGCCGTATCGATGCGGCAGCCGCCCGTTCCGCCCGCCGTTCGGTCTTCCGCTTTTTCTTTGGCGGCTGTCCAAAGGTTTCGGTTTGCCGTTTCGGCGCCGCTGCACAGGCCGCCGGGACCGGCGCGGACCCCTGTCCGGCCATAATCTTGTCGTAATAATGGATGACCATACAGGACTGTTCGCACTTGCCACAGGACACGCAACGGGTCGGATCGACCCGCAGTCCGCCCTTGATACGGATGGCATTATGAACACAGGTCCGGACGCAGATGCCGCATTCGGTGCATAACTGGGCACGGATTAATGCTTTCACCGCCCGTTCGAATACGTACTGCGCATCGGACACCGTGTCCGCTGTTACCGAGACCTGACCGCCCCCAAACAGCCGCGCCCGGCCCCGAGATGTCTTCACCAGAGCGATCTCGTATTCGGGCTCGTACTTCACCGTTCCGACCATCCGCAGGGCGTCCTCCACATAGGAGAAGTCCCGTTTCCGGGGAACGGTGGCAACCGCTTCCATAGAATATCCGCCGGCCACGCAGACCGAGGCGCCCCTGAGCATCTTCAGGGACATCCCGGTCCCTTTGGGTTCGGTCCGCAGTTCCAGCCCCGCCGCCAGTTGCCGCATCTTAGGCGGCAAAACCTTCCAGCGCCAGAAACCGAGATCGATGTACTCCGGCGGCAGACCGTTCTTTTCGGCATACCGATGCAGATGGTCATTCCATTTCCGGTACATGTCCGGGTGAAGACGGCCGGTGTTCTGCCACTCGCTCGTCAGGCATGAGGCGCACAGGTAGCAGCCGATACGCTCGAAGTCCCGGTCATACAGCGGATTGTACGGCAGTTCCCGCAACCAGATGTAGCCCCAGATTTCTGCGGCGCACCAATCGCGCACCGGGTTCAGATTGATCTGGTTCGGCACGAAGGGGTTCTTTGTGACCAGCGGTGTCCCGGCCCGGGAAAAAGACTCCAGCGAACGGTTGCCTTCCACCGTGACCGTCCCCTCCGGGAACTCCCGGCCGATCAGGTCGGTGATCGGTCCGAGCTTACAGACCTTGCAGCACCACCGGAAGTCCTTGGCCGGCGGACCGAAGGTATCCACATTGTCCCAGAAGGCCGTACCTGCTTCCGCCACGTGCAGCGGCAACCCGGCCCGAGCGGCAAAATCGTGGGCATACTGCACCGTCTCCGGGAATTCCAGGCCAGTATTGATGAACAACAGAGCGGGCCGGGATGCCGCCTTGACCGCCAGAGAAGCGGCGACTAGCGAATCTTTGCCGCCCGAAAACGAGACCGTTACCGGCAGTTTCCTGGATACGCTCTTCAGATAGCCGACGATTTCCTGCACTGCTGTCCGCTCAAGCTGTATTAGATGTTCCCGATTGACCGCTACGAAATTGGAAATACCGGCGGCCGGGGAACGGGGCCGGGCAACCGGGGCCGCCAGGTCCCGGACCCGCACCGCCTTCTCGGCGTCCTTTAGTCTGGCACTGTCTGTTAGGGCCACACCGGGGCCGACCTTCAGCGCCTTACGGATGATCAGCGGCGCCCCGGCCGCGAAGACCCCCCTGATGTCGGCGACATTCGCTCCCGGGACAGCTTTGCCCTTCAGGTGGCCGCCTATGCCGGCAATGGTCACAACGTTCTTGGTCGCTGCGCCCGCGAAAAACTCCGCGCCTGGCTGCCGCAGTTCAATCTCTGGCCGATCACATGCCAGGTCGAACCGAAGCAGGGCAATGACCTCGCCTTCGGCGACGACCTCGTCAGCCCGGTCCTCGCCGGGCACCTTGTTGAAGAAGACCGCTTTTCCCGCCAGTGGCGCTGCAGTGCCGAATGCTTCCGTCAGCAGTTTCTCCAACAGCAGCCGGCTGTCGCCCATGCAGGGACGGATATCCCCTGGGCTGTTAATGAAGAACTCGCGTCCGCTGCCGCCGCAGCAGGAGCAGCGATCGCCGAGCACCAGCATACCGCAGTGGTCGCACCAGCGACGGATCACTTTGCAGTTTGCGACATATCCGTGTTCCGTCATCTTTCTTCAGTCGTCCAATTCATGTAGATTTATAAATAAGCACGATATGCGAAGACCTGTGCAACTAGACGACCTGAAGGATGTAAACCCGACCTACAGCCGGGGCGGGATGAAGTTCAGCCGGCACGAGCTCCGCGACATTGTGATCTCCATGGCTTTTCTGATTGCCTCGTTTACGATCATTTACATTCGGGGAATAGACACACGTTATTCCAATTACTGGGAGATTGTGCTTTTCTATCTTGGTCTCTCGACCCTGTTCGTGGTTACCGCATTCCTTTGCCATGAAATGGCCCATAAGTACGTTGCCCAGAAGTACGGTGCCTGGTCGGAATTCCGCATGTTCCTGCCGGGGCTGCTGTTCTGTCTGATCTTTTCGTTCACCGGCTTCCTGTTCGCCGCACCCGGCGCGGTCATGATCAGCGGCCGCATAGACAAGGAAGAATACGGCAGGATCAGTCTCGCTGGCCCCGCCGTAAACTTCTTCATCGCCGGCCTTGCCATCCTGTTCGTGCTTGTCTCAGGCATCAACGGTTTGGTCGCCAGCATTCTGATGATGATGGCCTATCTGAACGCGTTCCTGGGCATCTTCAATATGATCCCGATTCCACCGCTGGACGGCTCGAAAGTCATCCGGTGGAGTGTTCCGGCCTACCTGCTGACCGTTTTCATCGGCATCGCCGAAGTCGCATTCGTCTATTGGACGCTGTGGCTCTGAATCAGGCCGGGTATAAAAATTAAAAGCCGGCCGGGAGAGACCCCTTCCCCGGCTGGTCATTCTGCAGTTTCAGTTCACGTATTCCTTGCAGGGATACCGTAGGTGCGTCAGCATATTGCCGCGCCACTGGGCGGCCTTGCCCGGATTGAGGATATTCTCCGGGTCCATGGCCTGCTTGATGGCCAGGATGCTGGAGAGCTCGGACGCCCGCTCCTTCTGGAAGCTAAGCGCCTTGGAGATACCGACTCCGTGCTCGCCAGTGACCGTGCCGCCGAGCTTGATACAGACGTCGAAGATCTCGCCGACTGCCGCAACACCCCGGTCCCACTCGCCTTTATCGGTTGGGTCCAGAACCATCTTGGTGTGCAGGTTGCCGTCCGAAGCATGGCCGTAGGTAGCCACCGTAACATTGTGGGCTTTGGCGATCCGCTGGAAAGCCGCCACGGCTTCCGGGACCTTTGAGACCGGCACGCCCATATCGTCGGCCAAAGAGACCGAGACGTGACCGGGCAGCAGGGCCGAGAGCGACGCAAGCACGGATTTCCGCGCATTGGTCCACTTGGCAATCTGCGCCTTGTCAAAGGAAGGCGTGACCGAGGTAGCGTGCTGTTCCTTTGCCGTTTCCTCCACAATCTTCAGGTCCCGCTGGATGATCTCGTCGGTCTCGCCGTCGACCTCGACGATGATGAGAGCGTTGACGGCCGGGAGCGGATTCCCGAGGGCCTTGTTGACCGCAGTGATGCTGACGTTGTCCATCAGCTCGCAGGAGGCGGGGATCAGCGGCTTCGCAATCAGGGCAGAAATGCACTTGCCGGCCGCGACAACCGAGTCAAAGCCACACAGACATGAAGCGGACTTCTTGGGTTTGGTGGTCAGCTTGAACGTGACCTCGGTAATAACGCCGAGCGTGCCCTCGGACCCGCACATAAGCCTGGCCAGCTGATAGCCGGAGGCGTCTTTGATGGTATGGGTACCGCACTTGACGATCTCGCCGTCGGCCCGTACGAAGGTCAGACCGAGGACATAGTCCCGGGTGGCGCCGTATTTCACGGCGCGCATGCCGGAGGCATTGGTGGCGACCATGCCGCCCACCTGACAGGCCTCGGCGGAGCCGGGGGAGGGCGGGAAGAAGAAACCGTACTTGGCAAGCTCGGCGTTCAGATCGTTATAAACGCAGCCCGCCTGGACGTCGACCCATAAATCGGCGACACTCAGTCTGACGATCTTGTTCATCTTCTGCATCGCCAGGATCATGCCGCCCTTGATCGGGACGGCCGCGCCGCAGAGGCCGGTGCCCGCACCCCGCGGGACCACCGGGATATGATGCTTGGAAGCGATCTTCATAAGCGCGGACACCTGCTCCGTGGACGTCGGCTGAATTACGATATCCGGTGTGTTGTGATAGATAGACGCGTCGAAGCCGTACGTGTAGAGCACAGCGGGGCTCAGAGAATAGCCGCCTTTGCCCACGACCTGCTCAATCTCGTCAATGACAGTCTGATCCAATACCATGTTAACCTTGGACAGAATTGACCTTTTAAGTTATAAGAGTATAGTCGGAAATAACGCAGAGGGCCGCCGCCAGACTCTGCCGCCAGTCTGTTTGCGGAACCGACCGCGGGATCGTTGCCGTGAAAACGGATATAACAACGATTTTAAAGCCGAGCGGCATCCAACAGTCATGAAATCCAAAATCGTACTGCTGGGCCCGCCGGGCGCCGGCAAAGGAACGCAGGGCGAAAAACTGGAGAACGAACTCGGCTACGTCCGGTTGTCCACTGGCGACATGCTGCGGGAAGCGGTCCGCAAAGGCACCAGTCTCGGCGTCAAAGCCAAGACCTATATGGACGCCGGCGCCCTCGTACCGAACGACCTGATCATCAACCTGATGAAGGAGAAGATCGCCAGTCTCGGCAACAACGCTGGGATCATCTTTGATGGCTTCCCCCGGACCGTCGAGCAGGCCGAGGCGCTCGATCAGGCAGTCGACATCGACCTCGCAATCGACCTGAACGTCGCAGACAAGGTGCTTGTCGAGCGCCTGACCCAACGGCGGACATGCCCCCAGTGCAACGCCGTGTACCATCTGGCCTACAACCCGCCGAAGAAGGCCGGGTTCTGCGACAAATGCGGCAGCGTGCTGTACCAGCGGGATGACGATAAAGAGGCTACCGTGAAGAACCGGCTCGAGGTCTACCGCAAGAACACCCTCCCGCTCGTCGACTACTACAAAAAGGCCGGCAAACTCACAGTCATCGACGGTACCGGCGATATCGAGACCATTTTCGACCAGGTCAAAAAGGCCCTGAACTGAGCCAATTCCTTTTTCTGGCCCGGCCAGCGGTCGGGCCTGTTCCTTTTCTTTTTCTTTATTTCGCCATATTTGCCCGGCCACACCGGTTGGTTGCTCATAGAAAGTTATTAAAAGTGGGCCGTAATGAGAGGGTCCGATAGCCTCGTAGTGTAGTGGTCAATCATCTAAGACTCTGGATCTTGGGACCCCAGTTCGAATCTGAGCGAGGCTACCACTTTACAATTTCTCTGACGACTCCGAGGCTGTTGTCTTGACTCTCTTTATAAAAGACCGCTGCGAAATGAAGACTGCCGTCCCCTGACGGCAGAATAAGGCTCAGTTGCTGGTGTCTGTCCGGGTGGGCCGGGCCGTGCCTGGCTCTGCGACCTCTCCGGCCGCTACCAACGATGCTTACTTTTGGGCATCCGTTCTGTTCGATCACCGACTGCATTTTGACCCGCTCCAAATTGCCGCTCTTCCACTCCGTACTGAACCAATCCGGCCGGCGGCATTTCAACCTTCGAGCGCAGGACCTGCCAGGGCACATCGGAACAATCTGCCGACCCGCCTTTTCGCAATGACCTGCTTAAGGGCTAAATATTTCAGGCTCATGCCGGCTCTCATGGACGTCAGTATGCTGGAGGCCGTGGCCCTCGTTGCCTGCGGCGGTGCGGTCGGTGCGGTCCTGCGTTTCGGCATGGGCCAGCTGGTGCCTTCCGGTCAGTTCCCCTGGTCGACGTTCGCGGTTAACATTCTCGGCGCTTTCCTAGTCGCCCTGATCTTCTTCTCGTTCAGCACCGAAATGTCGGATGCTGTGCGGCTGTTCCTGTTCGTCGGTCTTTTCGGCGCGTTCACAACCATGTCGACCTTTACCCTGGAAACCACGACCTTGTTCTTCGACGGCCGGGTGTGGGATGCAGGGCTGAACTTCGTGCTCAACGCCGGCGTAACCGTGCTCGGCGCCGTGGCCGGCCAGTATGCCGCTCTGCTGTTGGCCTGAATAAAACAGCTGTTCAGAGCTCTTTTTCGGTACCGTCGGCCAGGTCCTTGAAATAGCCCTCGCCTTCTTCGGGCCCGCGGGCAATCAAGATGTCGCCGGCCTCCATCCTGTTGTTCCGGCCCGGACCGAAGATATAGTCTTTGTCCCGGCGGATGGCGATGACAAACATGCCGCACCGGGTGCTCAGCGATATCTCGCCGAACGTCTTGCCGGCCAGCACTGAATCCGGCGCCACCTTGGCCAGGCAAATCGTAGTGTCGGCATCCCGGATGGACATGGCCAGCACCGGGTGCTCAGCCAGACCCCGCAGGACGACGTCCGCAATGTGCTCTGCGGCCCCGGCGATGTCCATGATAGATGCCTGCAGCCGGGAAATGACTACGACCCGAGCCACGTCGGCCGGATTGGCCTGGCCTAGACTTATGGCCTCGTCCTGAATATGGTTCGCGAGCTCGTCCAGGTTCCCGGACAGGGTCACGACTTCCTCCGCAATCTCCGTGTTATCGTAAAGCAGCGAGGAATAGGCCAGATCCACCATGATTTCAGAAGTGTCTTTGAGCTCCAGCAGCATCGACTCGAGGTGGCTCATGGTCATTCCTCCTCATCTCCGCGCAGTTCCTGCTCGATTGATTCCTCGTCGTCGGCGTCCTCTTCCGCATCTTCTTCGTCAATGGGATCGGGGAACACCCACTTTTCCTGGCCTTCGGTGAACTGCGACAACCGGTCGGCACCCTCGTCAGTGCCGCGGACAATGAGGTCGTCCGCGGCGTGAATCTTCTGTTCGTCGTCCGGGTCGTAGGTCCATCCGTGGCGGTTGCGGAGGGCGATGATCTTGCAGCCGGTTGAAGCCTCGACAGCCAATTTCTTGATGGTGTTACCGATCATGTCGGACTGCGGCTTTACCCGCAGGATGCGAATCTTCTCGCCCGATTCTGAAAGCATCTCGGAGATGAACGGCCGGCGCTCAGCCGGCAGGTTTAACAGGCCCACAATCTCCGAGGCAGCGTCCGAGATACGGTCGGCGGCCGAGGCCACCTCGAGCAGTCCAGAGAGCTGCCGCGCGTCCTCCCTGGTCCGGCAGGACATCAAGACCTTGTAACGGATGGAGTACTTCAGATCATCCATGTCCTTCTCCAGTCCCCGGACTTTGTCGGCCATGGGCTGGCTATTGTACATGAGCGAGGCGTACGCGAGATCGGTGATGACCTCAGATGTATCTTTCATCTCGGTGAGCAGTTCACGCACCGACATGTCGACATGATTCAGGCCGGAGACATCGTTCTCATCGTCACTCATGGACGCACACTCCGGAAAAACGTTCCCGCTGCGGCGGGGACCGCGCTACTACAAGGCAACTTCTGTTCACCACGTACTGGAAGGGATATTCAGTCAGACATACGTCCTCCCCTAACTTAACGTTTGTCCTCGGACAAATCGACATCCTGTCCCGTTCATCCTTTATAGATTGAAGGTGTCACGGGGCTGATCGGTATGCACTGAGGGGGTTTTTATTTGGCGGGCGTTCGGAAAGGAGTCATCGGGTTCTTCACCGCGAACAGAGCCGTGTTTATCATGGGCATGTCTGCGCTGATCATTGCAGGCTCCGCCGACCTGTTTGCCGGTCTGCTCCTCAACCAAATGACGGACTATCTTTATCTCATCCCCGGCATGATGATTCTCATCTACGCAGCCATCGGTATGCGCGGCAACATCTTCGGGGCCATGGGCAGCCGGATCGGCACTGCCATGAATATGGGAACTTTCGAGATGAGTTTCCGGAAAGGGACCGCCCTGCGGGCCAACGTCGATGGTACAATCACGCTCACTCTGCTAATGTCGGTGCTAATGGGTTTCGCCGCCTGGGCCATCGCCATCCTCTTCTTTAACGGAACTCAGTCGGTCTGGGACTTCGTCTTCATCTCCACACTGGGCGGCTTCCTCGCCGGGATCATCGTCATGATGGTCAACATTCTCATCGCCTGGGAAGGCAACCGGCGGGAATGGGACGTGGATAATATCACGGCTCCGCTCATCGCCGCGGTCGGCGATATCGTGACCATGCCGATGATCTTCTTCGCCACCTGGATATACCTGCGCGTTGGCACCGGTGCGGCCGGCGAAGAACTGATCGCGTACCTGTCCCTGGCAATGATCGCCGTCACCCTGGCCCTCACGGCATGGGTCATCCATCAGAGGGGCGGCCGGCGTGATTACATCGGCGAGGCCAGGCGCATCACTCTCCAGTCCTTCCCGGTGCTCTTCGGCTGCCTGTTCTTCGAGATTGGCGCCGGCATCGTCATTCAGGGTGAGCAGACATCCCTGGTCACCTACGGCGTCCTGATGATTATGCTCCCGGCTTTCCTGAATGAGGGCAACGCGCTGTCCGGGATGCTGACCTCGCGTCTTTCCTCAAAGATCCACCTGGGTACTATCCGGCCGACCGGCATCCCTGCGCGGCCGGCGCTTGAGGACTTTGTCGTGATGTACATCTGCGCCCTGGTCACATTCACTTACATCGGGCTGATTTCTTACGGCGCCGCATTCCTGACCGCGGAAGCGAACACCGGTTTCCTGACGACTATGATCATCATTATCGTGGCCGGTCTGCTGACCACTACCGCGCTGAACCTGCTGTCGTACTACGTGGCCATCATCACCACCCGCTTCGGTCTCGACCCCGACGACCATTCCATTCCGATCACCTCCTCGGTGATGGACCTGGTCGGCTCGCTGATCCTGGTGGCTGTCATTGCCGTGTTCATCTGACACCGTCGGGGCCGGCCGGTTTTTCCCGAGGCGGAAGACCCTAAAAAGCAACGCGCGGGTAAACTGTTATATCGGCAACGGGATTAGGGCCTTCAAGAGGCTACACGATGATCAGCAGAGATGAAGTGCTGGCCAACCTCGGCCGGTACAATCAGAAGAACGCCCGGATCGGCGTCCTGGCGTCCCATTCCTCACTCGACACCTGCGACGGCGCGGTGTCGGAGGGCTTTCACACGCTGGCAGTCTGTCAGCAGGGCCGGGAACGTACATTCGCGAATTATTTTAAGTCCCAGCGCGACGCCGCCGGAAACGTCATCCGCGGAGTGGTCGACGAAGCAATGATCCTGCCTAAATTCAACGACCTGCTCACCCCGTCCAACCAGCAGTATCTGATGGACTCAAACACTCTGTTCGTCCCGAATCGGTCCTTTGTCGCCTACTGCGGTATCGACCAGGTCGAGAACGATTTCAAGGTGCCTATGGTAGGCAGCCGCAACCTGCTCCGCTCCGAAGAGCGGGGCGGGGACCGCGACTACTACTGGTTGCTGAAAAAGGCCAACCTACCCTACCCGAAGAAGGTCGACAAGCCCGAGGACATCGACGGCCTGACCATCATCAAGGTCCACCACCATGTCAAGAAGCTTGAACGGGGCTTCTTCACCGCAAAGGACTACGAGCAGTACCAGCAGAAATCCCAGGAACTGATCGCCCAGGGTGTTCTGGACACCGATTTCGAGAAGCACGCTCGGATGGAGCAGTACATCATCGGTCCGGTCTTCAACCTAGACTTCTTTTACGACCCGCTGGAAGAGAAAGGAGAGAAACTGGAACTGCTTGGCATTGACTGGCGGTTCGAATCGTCCCTGGACGGTTACGTCCGGTTGCCCGCGAAGCAACAGGTCGAACTGGAAGAGGACAGCATTATCCCCGAGTACACGGTCTGCGGCCACAACTCGGCCACTCTCCGGGAATCCCTCCTGGACAAGGCCTTCGCCCTCGGCGAGAAGTACGTCAAGGCCACCCAGCAGTACTATCGGCCCGGCATCATCGGACCGTTCTGCCTGCAGACCTGCGTCGACAAGGACCTGAATTTCTTCATTTACGACGTGGCGCCCCGGATCGGCGGCGGTACGAATGTGCACATGTCCGTCGGCCACCCTTACGGCAACACTCTCTGGCGGACCAACATGAGCACCGGTCGGCGCCTGGCGGCGGAAATCCGGAAAGCAATTGCTACGGAACGCCTTGAGGAGATTATTACATGATGACCCGGAAATATGCCGCCGCGTTCGCCATCGTCCTGATGGCCTTCACATGTACCGCAATCCTGACCGCTGACGACAGCGACGCTTCAATGGCAGGTCTGGACGGCAACATCACCTACTCCGACTTTGCCGAGCGCTCGGCCGGCACGATTCACGTCACCGTCATCAATTACGACACAGTCGCTCACGATGTTACGGTCACCGCTGTCAATCCAGATAACGAGACCGAAGTCTATGCTACGCAGACCATCATCATTGAGGCCAATGATGATCAGAACGCCACCGGCACGGCCGCACTGACCTTCAACCTGTCCGCCGGCACGCATACCGTCGAGATCATCTGCACCCCGACGGAATATTTCGCCGACGGCTACAACACCGCGATCGTCACCATTGATGTCCCGGCCTCAATCTGGTCCGGCTGGACACCGTACATCGTGCTCATCGCCATCGGCGTCATCATCATCATCGCCGTCTACTACGTCATGCGGAACCGCGTGAAAGAGAAGCCCGACGTTACCTTTACTCAGCTGGCAGAAGAGAAAAAGAAAGGCAAAGAACTCCCGAATGCAGAGAAAAAGAGCACTACTCAGCGGCGGCGGTACAACTCCGAGACAGGCAAGCAGACCGCGGCTCCGGCCGCGGAGAAGAAGCCTGCTTCCTTCACCGAGATGCACGAGCAGAAACTGGAGACCGGGAAGGAGCACGAAACCTCTCCGGCCGCCAAGACGGAAGAGATGCCCAAGAAGCTCAAGTACGTCAGTTCCCGGCGGAAGTAAACTTTTCACGGCCTGTCGGATCTTTTCCGATAGGCCCTTTTATTGTCACATCCGCGCTAAAGTAAAATACCGACAGATTAATAATGGGCCTATGGGAGCAAGCGAATTCAAACTGGAGTTCCTTAAATCACTTTCCTCGCTGATCATCGCCGCTTTCGGCCTGGTCGCGGCGCTGGCCTGGAACGAGACCATCAAAACTGCCGTTGCCAGGGTTTTCGACTCAGGCAACGACCTGCTCGGCATGCTGATCTATGCCCTGATCGTCACTATCCTGGCTGTTGCCGCAACAATGCTCATTACCCGCGCCACCAATAAACAGAAGAAGCGGATTGAGGACGAACAGGCGAAGAAAGAAGCCAAGAAAGCCGGCAAGACCGAGTGATCCGGCCCCGGCACCTCAATTCTTTTCCGGACCTTTTCCATTTTACGAATATTAAAAAGGTCCACCCCTTCCCCAGAGGGATGGAAAATATTTTTTTCAGAGTTTCAGTTTGGGGTCCTGCAGGTCCATCAGTGCCACTTCGCGCCGGTCGATAAAAAACCCAATTTTCTTGTGCAGCATAATCGACGGTGCATTGTCCGGCTGAATCATGCTGTGGGCCACCTCGGCGTGTTGGGCACGGCCGGCCCGCAGGGTCTCCCGCAGCAGGCGGTAGCCGATCTCCTGCCGACGGACCAGCGGGTCGACACCCAGATTCTCAATCCACACCAGATTGGTGCAGTCCGCGATGTGATGGAGCATCTGGGCGAAGATGAACCCGTAAATCTCCCCGTCCTCTTCCGCGACGAAACTGAGGCCGCTGTCCAGATACGGCCGGTAGTGGTTGGTGCTGCTGGCACCCAGGTTGTCCTTCCAATCCTGAGGCAGGTCGTCCCATTTGTTCTCGATGGTCTCGCTGAAGTACTCCTTGATGCAGGCAAGTTCCAGCTTCCGAACCGCCGGGATGTCCTTCAGTTTCATGACGCGGAATTCCATGTTCACATCTCCTCGGGAGCCGCAATGCCCAGGCAGTCCAGGACATTGGCAAGCACGATCTTGGTGCACTCGACCAGCGTCAGGCGGGCGTTACGGCTCGCCCCGGCCTGCAGGACCGGGACCTCAGCGTAGAACTGATTGAACAGCGCGGCGACCTTATGGCCGTAAGCGGGCAGCTGGTGCACATGCATGTTGTTGCCGGCATCCTGCAGGACGTCCTCGAAGCCGGCCAGGGCCTTGGCTAGCCGGATCTCGTACTCGTCTGTGAGCTTGGCGGGGTCGGTATCCCGTTCGAAGGTCCCGGCCTTCCGCAGCATACTGCAGGCCCGGGCATGGACATACTGCAGGTACGGTCCGCTGTTGCCGTCGAAGTTCAGCGCCTCTTCCCACTTGAAGACCAACTGTTTGCTCGGAGCCACACGGACGATGTTGTACCGCACGGCACCGACGCCGATCTGCCGGGCAATAGCCCGCATCCTGTTCTCAGGCAGGTCGTTCCGCCGCTTCTTAATCTCTTCGTATGCCCGATCAGAGGCCTCGTCGATTAGGTCGTCCAGGTACACGACGACGCCCTTCCGGGTCGACATACGGCCTTCGGGCAGGGCAACGAACGCATAGAATAGCGGCTCAGGCTTCTGTTCGACGCTCATGATCTTCAGGGCGGCACACAGCTGTTGGGAGCCAAGCTTCTGGTCCTCTCCGAGAACATCGATGACCCGATCGGACCGGGAGAACTTGTCCAGGTGATAGGCCAGATCCCGGGTGGTGTAGAGTGTAGTTCCGTCCGCCCTGGTGAATGTGAAGTTGGTGTTCTTGCCGTGGATTCCGAAGTCCTTCAGGTCCAGGAACCAGGCGCCGTCCGCGGCCTGCCCGGCATACTTGGTAGCTTTCAACCGCTCGACGATCTGCCGGGCGGCACCGCTGGCAATTAGCGAAGACTCCCAGGTGTAGCGGTCGAGTGTGACGTTCATCGCGGAGAGAGTCTCTTTGATGCCCCCGAGCATCTTTTCGGTAATGCCTTTGACCTGGTCGATGGTGGCCTGGTCGCCGGCCTCGAACTTCCGGACCATCTCGGCGATCTGCTCTTCCATGACCGGGTCATCGTGGATCTTCTTGGTGGCAACGCGGTAGTTGTAGACCAGCCGGTGGTCGACCTTGTCCCGGTCGTCCTCCTTTCCGGTTTCCTCAATCTCTTGTTTGACTTCGGCGGGGGTGACATTGGTCACGCCCCAGGCCATCATGACCATCTGTTTGCCCACATCGTTGACGTAGTACTCAGTGGTCACGTCGTGGCCGCACATACGAAGGCAGCGGGCGAGGGTGTCGCCGATGATAGGGTTCCGGGCCCGGCCCACGTGGACCGGCCCGGTCGGATTGGTGGAGGTGTGCTCCACGTTGACCCGCAGCCCGGTCGGCGCGTGCTTGCCGAAATCTTTGCCTTTCTCGGTGATCTCGGTCAGAGTGTCCCGCACGATTGCGGCGCTGTCCGCCGTAAAGTTGAGATAGCCGTTGAGTGCGGTTACTCCGGTGATCAGACCGGCGGGCACTTTGAGCTGTGCCGCGATTTCCTGGGCGATGGCCGCCGGCGGCTTGCGCAGGGATTTCGACAGCATGAAGCACGGAATCGCCAAGTCCGCGTTGTCCGGGATCTCCTTGACCAGCGGCGTGTCAGCCGGCGCCCCAAGCGCGACAAGCGCCTGGCGGACCGCATCTTCACATTCCTTCTCGAACTGTTCCAGAACTTTCATGATAATCACTCGTACCGGTACCTGAGCAGCGCGGCGATACCGCCGAACGCTTTCAGCAACATGTCACCCTCTTCCGAATCTCCGGAGATCAACTGGATCTTGGCATTGTATTTCTCCGACAGTTCAAAAAAGTCGTCGACCAAGTCCTTGCTTGCCGTGACCTTGGTCGTCTGCCCGCAATCGGGGCAGCGGACCGGCAGGTCGGGGTCGTCCACGGTAATCTCGTGTACGTGTCCCTGCGAGCACTGAATCACGATGCGACTCTTCCGCAGTTCGCTCGAAATCAGGAAGGTCTCGACTGCGCCCATTGCACCAGCTTGCCGGACCTGTACCTCACCGTAGGCCGACAGCCCGCCATCGGGCTTCCGAATCTCCCGGAACAGGCGCTGCATCATTTCCTTCTCGCCGGTAATCTGCATGTCGACGATGGTACCCTGTGCAGCGTTCACCAACTCCTTCAGTCCAGACTCGTCGGTATAGCCGGTGTCGAAGAAAGGGTGGACAATCTTCTTCATGAGTTCGTGGTGAAGATAGTTGTTGTTGATGAAGAAGTCCTTGGTCATGCCGGGGCCGCCGACGATGATGCCCTCCATGTCCAGAATGTCGTCAAGGAAGCACACGGTGCACGCGTCGGCGACCTTTTTGAAGAACTCGTGGGCGGCAATCTCGATCAACCGTTCGAAACGGACGGAGGACTGACCGCCCTGATGATGTTTGCTTGGGACGAGCGAATCGAAATGCTTCAGCACTGTGATCTTTGTACCGGCAAGCATGCCGATGGTAGCCTCCTTACGGTCAATGGTAATCAGACCATAGTACCGCTTGTCGACGAGCATCGAATCCAGCGGCTCGGTGAAAAAGGTCGAGTCGCAACGATAAAGAAAAGCAGTAATGGCTTCCGGCGGCTGAAGGGTATACTGCACCAGTTTCGTCTGGTCGCCGGCGCGGGGGACCTGTCCGCAGAAGATGACAATGCCGTTCTGGGGAACCTTGTCGAACGTCTTGAGCCGCGCCATGATCGATTCAATAGCACCGGTGACGTTCTTCATCGTCGTCTTTGATTTGATATTGGAAGCCTGTGACTCTTCGTCACGGAGATAAGCCATCGCGTCCGAGATGAGCTTACCATACGGAACGTACACCGAAATAAGCTCGGTGCCTTTTCCTCGATAGTTCTTAATCTCCTGCATCGCTTTTTTGAAATCGTAGCGAGCACGATCTGTAGTATTGTCGATTGCCATACGATTGACTCCAACAATTTGGGGCTCCCATTCTTCCCCACCTATTAAAGATTTTTATATGCACGCACGCGAACCGGCCCATGCGACCGGCCCGTGCGGCATAATACCGTCCGCCCAGGAATACATCTGCGCAGCGAGGTCGGAATAATGCGTTGAGGAGAAGGAGATGCCGACGACCGTCCCGGTCACCGGATCGATGTACAGTCCGCAGACCTCGGCGCCGGCGATGAAATCGACCGTGAAACTGGCAGCGGCAAAGACATCTGCGCCTGCCACAGACAGCACGGCATGGCCGGCCTCCAGGCAGGCCCGGAGCTGCTGGGCGAAAACTGTTACGTTGGCTGGCACAGCGGCAATCAGCACTATATCACCGGGGTCCAAATCGGCCCAGCCCCCGTAAAAAGCGTTGCCGCCAGGTGTGCCGTTATTTCCCCCGCCGATAACCGCCACCCGGTGGTCGGTCACTACAAAAGGCAACTGAGCCGCATCAAAACTCCCGCCGATGTCGTCGGTTTCCGTATCCTGGCCCGTCAGCACTGCGGCAACGAAGCCGCCGGCTACCGCTACCGTCAACACGACCAGGACCACCGCCGCCCAGACCGAGACCACCATCGAGAGATTGTAAGGCAATGCAGTATTAAGGCCTTTGACCCCCCGCCGAGCCCCGTAATGATTATGACTGTTCCGCGCATTGGCGGCCTTATGACTCAGGACAAGGTCGTCATATCCATCGGCGGTTCCATCCTCATTCCCGATGACCACGACGACGCCTACATCGCGGCCCTCGCGGCGCTGCTGAAAGAAATGTCTGCCAAAGTGCAGTTTACTGTCGTCTGCGGCGGCGGCAAGGTCGCCCGGTACTATACCGACACCGGCCGGGCGCTCGGCGGCACCGAAGACCGGCTTGACCTGCTGGGCATTGGTGCCACCCGCCTGAACGCCGGCCTGCTGGCCCTGGCGCTCGGCGACCTGTCCTCGTCCGACATTCCGACAACCGCCGAAGAAGCAGCGGCCCGGAACGCCCCAGGCCGGATTGTAGTTATGGGCGGTACCGCTCCCGGTCACACCACCGATGCGGTCGCCGTCATGGTCGCCCGTGCCCTGCACGGCGCCAGGGTAATCAACGCCACTTCCGTCGATGCCGTCTATTCGGCCGATCCGCGCACTCATCTGGATGCAGTGAAATACGATCGGCTTACCATCAAACAGCTCGGCGACCTGGTCTACAAAGACCACGGGGCCGGCAAATCCTCGGTCTTCGACCCGTTGGGCGTAAAGATTGCCGCAGAAGAGAAAATCGACATTGCCATGGTCGCTGGCCGCGACCTTGCCGATCTGAAAAAGGCCATCCTGGGCGAGCCTTTTAAGGGCACTTACGTCAGTTCTCAGTAAGTGGTGCGAAGTCTTCAGTCTTCAGGATTTCCAGTCCGGCGCTTTCTGCCAACTGGTGGATCCGCGCGGCCTGGGCACCGTTCATCGATTTCCGGTGCAGAAAGACCAGCTTAGTTTCCGCCGCCGCACTCGTCAATTTCAGACAGCGAACCAGGTCCTCATCGTCCCGGCCTTCCATCTGATAGTTGGGCAGGAAATGCGCGAAGTTCACTTGGCGACTCAATGCCAGTTCAGTGAAACGGGGCGTGTAATGGCCGCCACCAACACCGATGACCGTCGGATAGTCGTTCCCGGTCATGTCCTCGGCCACTACCCTGGCCTGGATCGCCGCCGCATCCTTCCGGTCCCAGTTGCGACTGTCGCTGCCGATCTCAATAAAAAACGTCGGCAGTTCCAGATACGGCCCGTGGTGTGTCGCTTCGAAGCAGACGTTGAACCCGGGCAGATCGCAGTACTTCTTGATCAGCCGCAACCCGTTTGACATCAGGGCCGGGGCAGGCTTTACAAGTGTCTGGGACCGACCGCCAACCCGCGCGTCATGATAGTTGCCAATCGGGTGCACCGTGAGTGCGGGCATACCGCTGGCGGCCTCGTGCTCGGACAGGAAGACCGCCACGTCAGCGGGAAATCCCGCCGCCGCGGCCTTTTTATCCAGATTGTCGGCCCAGACATGCAGTTCCTGGATGGTCATCAGCACATCATCCCCGCGGATCTGATAAGCGGCCCCGCCGTCTCTGCCCCGGTCCTTCCAACCACCGGCGGCAACCAGGGCCGCTGCGATGTTCTTTGACGCGATGTCTTTTTCGCTACAGATCAGAAGCCGGCGCATAAAGCACCCGTAAGCATCGGAAATATTAACAGAATATCCGACTGCGCGGCTGACTGCAGGCCTTCCCTTTATAATGTCCAACCGAGATTGTTCTCCCATGTCCGCCTTAACCGCGAAAGATATCACGGTCAAAGACCGCATCATGCTTCATCTGAACCGCTTTCCCGAAGTGACACAGGCCATGGAGTACAATGTTCCTTTTGACCTCACACAGGACGGCATCGCCTCCGTGGTCGGCATCACACGCGCCCATGCTTCGATCGAGATGAAGAAGCTCACCGACGCGGGTCTGGCAGTCTGTTGGTCGGCTCACATGAAGGGGTCCAAGTGCCGGCGCCGGGTCTACTGCCTGGAAAAGGCCGGTCAGGAACGGGCCGCCGAACTGACCGCTCATGTGAACGAGGCCGGCATGCAGGTCGAGGTGCTTCTCGATATGAAACGCTGCGACGCCGGCACCAAATGGGAATCACTGAGCCCGGAGGACCGCGAAACGTTCGGCCGGGCCTGCGTCTTACGGACCCCGGTCCCGCGGAACATCCTGCCGGCCACGCCCACCGGCGTCCTGCCTGCCGACTTCTACGGCATCATTCAAATCCCGCAGGACGTCGCCCGGAGCTACATTCAGCGGGCCGATGCCGAAAGTCAGCGCCGCTGGCACAGTTGGGCTGCCGACTGGTGGCTTACTGAACAGGACTGGCAGGAACGGCTATACCACTTAGTACAGGCCGGCCGCTGCACGGAGGCCTGCCGGCTGACGGCGAGCCGGACCGACAGCTTCCTTGCCAATCCGAACAAAGACCTGCTGGCGATACTCGACAGCTTATCTGCACCGGCCGTCTTTATCCGTTCTACCCTGTGGCTGAAGGCCGAGACCGCGCTCGCCTGCAATGAGCTCAGGGAGGCAAGCCGGTACATCGGTTCCCTCGCTGCCCTGCAGGACCCGACCGCCCCGGGCCTGGACGCCAGGCTGTCGTTGGCCGAGGGTAAATCGGAGAAGGCCTACGAAACGGCTGCCGCAGCCTTCGCCGCCACCAGCGAACCGAGCGCGGCTGTGACCGCTGTCCGCGCTCTGCTGGCACTTAACCGCTGTTCTGAGGCCGAACAGTTGCTCAGTACCGCCTGCGCTTCGTTGAAGGAACGCCGCGAGGCCCGCGGCCTAAGTTGCCTGCTCACTGTCCGGGCCGGACTTGCCTATGTCGCCGGAGATCGTGACAACACCATGATACTGTTGAGCAAGGCAGCGGCTGCGGCACCGGAATACGCCCGGGCGCAGACCGCGGCCTTAACCGAGGGGGTCATGGCCGACCGGCCGCATCTGAAGTTCTGGTAATCAGAAGACCGTGTTCTTCCGGAGCTCGTCGATATCAGAGATATAAAGCTCCCGAATATCCTTGATGCCCCACTTGAGCATGGCAAGCCGCTCGAAGCCGAAGCCCCACGCCAGCACCGGATACTTCACGTTGAACGGCGCTACAACCTCGGGCCGGAAAATACCGGCTCCGCCGAGTTCCATCCACTTGCCGTTGAAGAAGACTTCGAGTTCCAGCGACGGCTCGGTATACGGGAAGTATGCCGGCCGCACGTGGATCTCGTCAAATCCCATCCGGGCATAGAACACGCGAATGAGCCGAATCAGCATATCGAGGTTCGCATGCTCGTCAATAACGATACCCTCAATCTGACTGAACTCGGGCAGATGAGTAGCGTCAATGGACTCCTTCCGGAAGATCCGGGAGATCGAGAACGCTTTTTGCGGCGCCTCGGGATGGGCCGCAATATAGCGGATGCTGCTCACAGTACTGTGGGTCCGGAGCAGAGCCTGCGCAGCCTTCTCTTCGGACCATTTGCCGCCCCAGCCGGTGGAGCCGGTGTCGCCTCCGTGCTCGTGCAAGGAACGGACCTTTTCCACCAGATCACGGTCTTCCAGCGGCAGGCTCTTCGGTTGGTCCAGGAAAAAGGTGTCCTGCATGTCGCGGGCCGGATGATCCTGCGGAATGAACAGCACGTCCATGTTCCAGAACGCGGGTTGCACATATTCTGAGGACATCTCGGTAAAGCCCATTTCGGTGAACAGCCGGCGAACTTCATTGCCCAGACGGGTCAGCGGGTTCTTTTTCGCGGCATAGATGGTAGGTGCAAAGGTCTGAACATCATACCGACGGTAGGCAGCGTTCTCCCATTTGCCGCTCTGAATAAGCTCATCGGTAACATCGGCGATCTCTTTCTTGAGTTCTAAGCCGGAACGGGCGGCCTCGGTACCGGCAACGGTAAGACTGATCTCCCGCGCTGTAACCTCCTTCTCCCGGATCATGCCCTGCCGGCCTTTCAGATCCTTGACAACCTTCGCATCGGCCTGAGCGGACGGCACCGGCGCCTTGATCATGGCGGCGATAAGCTGCTCATCGGCCATCGGCGCGTTCAGCGCCTGCCGACCTGCTTCGTTGAGCACTAACACTTTGGCATCTCCGGCGGCCGTGATGTCCGCCAGTTTCTTCCGGCGCAGCCAACCTACAGCAATTTTGTCTTCTCCAGGCAGTTTGGCCGCCAGTTCGTCTAGCGTCAGCTGGCCGCCGGCTGCGTCCAACAACTTCAGTGCCCGCCGTTCAGGCAGGCCTCTGGCTGCCGCGACCGGGTCGGTAAGCTCGTAGAACTTCTCGCGATTCTCCTTGATCTCCGCCAGTCCCTTGGATGTCAGCCACGAGGCTGCTCCCATGACCTCGACTTCCAGACCAAAGCCCTCCTCGGCAATTATCTTGGCCGGTGTGTCCCGGCCCCGATGTTTGTCAAGCGCCAGCAGGAGCCGCTTTTCATTGTAGCTGAGCCCTTTCAGAACCTCATTGTCAACCATCTGATCACCACTTGAAGCCGCCGTAGGTCATCTTCTGCACAATCTCTTTGGCCTCTTCCCGCTTAGCTTGGTGGGCCTCGAGAAAGACATTGATCTTCTGAGTGAGCGCCACTTTGCATTCGCCGCAGAGGATCTCGCCCCGCCGGCACTTGTCCGCCAATTCGTTGAGTTTGACGTCATCGTACTCGAACAGATAGTAATTGTACTTGAAAACGGCACAGACCTCGGGATTGCCGCCTTTCTGCCGTTGTTCCTCAACACTGACGCAACCGCCGGTAAACGCCCGACCGACCTTCTTCTTGACCGCTTTCGGCGTGTCAGTAGTATATATGGTCGCGTTTTCGTCCGAAGAGGACATCTTGTCCCCACCGTTCAGGCCGGGGAACATCTTGCAGTACAGCATGCAGGGCTTGGGATAGCTCAGACCCGGAGCCACGTCCCGGGCAACCCGAAAGTGCGGATCCTGGTCGATGCCGGCCGGAATAAGCACCGGCACCGGACGGCCGGCCTCCTCGGAAGGCAGGAAGGCCGGAACAGCCTCCATCGAAGTGAAGAAGATGGAGCCGATGTTCGACGCCCCGTTGAAGCCGAAGACCGCTTTGGCGGTCGATAACGTGATCTTCTTAGCAACCCGCAGCGCAACCGGGTACAGCGTCTTGATATTCTCAGTGTCGACAATGATCCGCGTATGGTCAGGGTCGAAACCGAGGGCGACGAAGTCCAGCGCGTTCTCGTAGGCCATGCTCCGCGTGTCGTGGAGGGTCAGGTCCTTGAACAGGAACTTCTCATCGTCGGTCATCTGGAAGAGCATGTCGACCTTGAAGATGTCCTGGACCCACTTGTTGAAAATCCACGGCATAAGGTGGCCAAGGTGAGTGTTGCCGGAAGGACCGCGGCCGGTATATAGGACAAAGCGGTCGCCCTGGTCATAGCGGTCGAGCAGCCAGTCCAGGTCCCGGTGGGTGTAGAAGATCCCGCGCCGCAGCATGGGATGGACCTTGCCGTATTTGGCCAGACGTTCCAGGAGCGCCTGATCGATAGGTGTGGTACCGAACCGTTTCATGAGCACGTCGTAGTCAATCGCACCGGTAACCTCCCAGGGAGTGACCTTGAAATCCTCTGCCATTGAGAATGCCATGGTGGCACGGTACTTTTAACTTTGGTTAGAAGCGGCCAGAACTGCATTTCTGGCTGTTCGCAAGAGACCTATCCGAACAAACCCGGCACGGAACGAAGTTCAATAATAAATATAACAGGCGCTCAGTTTGTAAACCGGAAGAATGCTGTGAACGGCTATAACCTGATTTTCAATAATAAATGGATCTGGTGATGACAGGCTAATCGGATTACAGTGTGGTTAAAAAAATTTTAGGCCTTCGATTAAACCGTATTCTGATAATTATTGCTTTTGACATCTGTCTTTCCGTTCGACAAACGAGGCTGCGATCGGCCTGACGATATGCCTAATTACTGCTTCGATCCTTCCCTCCTTCATGTGGAACGTACTCGGAGAGGAGGCCATTTTCATTGACATCCCCTACACTTTCAAGAGCGGCATGGACCGTCTAGCCCAAAAGGACGAGAAAGGCAAAAAGTTCCGGGAGTTCCTGAAAGATACCGATGTCCAGTTCCTGATCAACGGCAAGACCGAAGAGAATTGCTTCATGCTCAGGGTTCCCGACAGTCTGACTCCGGAGGATATCCAGCTCATGGCCGACGTTATTCTGGAGGTTGCCAAATCACAGGGCGAGAAGTTCATCATGGCCGATCAGACTCCGCAGCATTTCAAGGTCATCATCAGCAACAGCAAAGAGCCCGAATTGCTCGGCATCCACAAGACCCCGGGCATGTCCTCAATGGAAGTCTTCAAGCCGATCATTCAGGGCTGGGACGCTCCGGGCCGGCAGAACACCAACACACTGAAGGATGACGATTACTGAGTTCACTTCTGCGGCGGAAGCGTAAGACGGCCGAAGTCCGTTTCGTCCCGGACCGGTGTGCCAGGAACCGCCGCTTCTTCCTTCGGCTCTGCCAGTCCGCCGTACAGCGGCACCGGTATGAAGAGTTTCCATTTGGTGCGGATATCGGCCGCAGTCTGTGCCGCCATGGCGTAATAATAGATTAGCGCCGTGATGCCTACAGTGAACAGAATCATCACCGCTGAGAGCGCGATATACGCCAGCACCCGGCCCGGCTCGTCCTGATCCAACGCCAACAACACGAATACCAGCGCGGCAAAGACCGGCACGGCCATCCGTTGGATGGTCGCGACCGCCCCGTTGTAGAGCCGGAAGTCGCGGAAGCCGGTGACCAGCCGCGCATCCAAAGACTGGAAAACCGAGAACGGCAGAATCAGCACCGGGATGTACAGCATCAGTGTGAAGATGAACAGTGGCACCGACTGACTGTAGTCCACCGTAACGAACGAAGGATTCATGGACAGATAGATCCAGAAGAACATCCCGACGCCCAGAGACAGAACGACTGAGGAACCCAGGTTCCGCCACGGGAACCGCCGGCGGACCGGCGGGGCCGAGATGGACAGGTTCCGGGTGTCTAAGTCCGGGGGGATATTGTAAAGGAAGGCCGTGAAACGGTCGGTCAGCGACAGGTGCTTCTTCAAGTTCAGATAACGTACCCGATTCAGCGTCCGGTAGAAAATCTGCCGCTGCAGAGCATCGACCACAGCCGCCACCCCGACCGCGCCTACGAACACGTAGGCCAAGGCATATATCAGATAGTGAGGCAGTCCAGCTACGTAGAGGACGGCGACGGCCGCCAGCAGTACGATCAGCGGGACCCATATCTTGTGGTGGAGGAAGTACAGCCCCCCGCAAACGGCGAATGGCAGGGCCATCCACTGCAGCACGTCATAGACCGCGGTTCCGCCGACAACCCGCCAGACCGCGTATACCCCGCAGATGAAGAACGAGAGCGTCCAGACCGCCAGCTGCACCCGGTCGAACGGCCGCAGAACCGAAATCCCCACCGGCAGGCCGTCCGCCCAGTAGCTCTGTTTGTTGCCTTCTTCGAGATGCATCATTTACGGTCCATCCATATTTTGATCGTGACCTTCGCCCTGTCACCTTGGAAGATGCCGAGGATCAGGCCCATGTTGTCGTTCTTGCCGGTCGGTACCGGACCGATTCTCAGAGCAGTGATGTTCTCGCGGTGGAACGCTGCCGAACTGTCCTTATTTGCCAGAACCAGGTCGACCGGCCGGTCGGCGGAGATATCGGCGTACAGCATCCGATTCGGTTTGACATCGAACGGAAATGTGAGGATGTTGTCATAGCCGGTGCCAGTCGGACTCTGCAGATTGAGCAAACCGAGTTCCAGGTCTGTGCGTTCGAACACCGTTTCCGGTTTGGAAAACAATCCCATGAAGGAAGAGAATGCAACACGTCCTAAAAAGTGTGTCACTCGGCGGGCGGCTCTTCAAGACCGATGAGATCGGTGGAATACTTCCACATCCGCGGATAATGACCCGGCGCCATGAGCACCCGGGTCGTTTTGACGGCCACACCGCTGTCGGCAGCCATGAGCCGATCGGCAGACAACTGCATCTTGCCGAGGGCAATCAGTTCGCCACGGGCAGTCATCATCGCCACGAGCGCGTTCTTGCGGATCTCGGGATCGAGCATATGCACGCCTTTCACGCTGAGGTCGGCACCGTGGCAGACCGCATCAACGGCAGTGGCCTTGACGATGATCTGCGGTAGCGGCCGCACCAGGACCTCCATCGGCTGGATCAGACTGCGGAGCCAATTGCCGTGTCCGTCCTGCTGCCAGAAGATGTAGGCATCGGTCAGGTCTTGCAGGGTCGCAGCCCGGTTTTCCCGGAGCCGGCCGGAACGCGTCCGGCGCAGCTCAGTCATGTGGGCACCGCAGAGCAGTAGCTCGCCGATGTCGGTGCAGAGCGTGCGGACGTACGTGCCCGCATCGCATTCGATGCGAAACAGTACCTCCCGGCCGCGGACCTCCAGTACCTCCAGGGCCTTGACGGTCCGAATGCGCAGCTGACGCTTTACGGCCGAGCGCACCGGCGGCAATTGGTATATCTTGCCGACGAACTGCGTCATGACGTGACGCACCCGGTCCTCTGGCACATCGGAATGCAACCGCATCAGACAGATGTATTCCTTGTCAGAGGAGAGTACGATGTCGGTCAGGCGGACGGCCCGGCCGGTGCAGATCGGCAGAACGCCGCTTACATACGGGTCGAGCGTGCCGCCGTGGCCGATCTTATCCATGTGCAGCGCGCCCTTGACCCAGGCCGTGGCCTGGTGCGAGGTCGGGCCAGCCGGTTTGTCAAGAGCGATGACGCCACCCTGAAGCAGTTCGCCCAGCGTACGATCGGAAGGCCGTTTGCCCCACCGGTCTGGAAGGGCCCGGGAATCCTTGACCAGCATCGATCGTATGCGAACAGCGTCAAGAATCTGCTGCAACTCCTCGTCGGGCGTAAGCCGGTCGGTGTTGATGACCAGGTCATAGACGCTGAGATCGCTGATATCGATGCCGTAATACGTCTGATACCGCCTGGCTTCAGAAGCCTGACGGTCGATGGTCTTCGCGGTCGCCTCGGTAAGGGTTTCGCCCTCACGCACACCGATCCGGGCCATCCGCACCTCGGGGCTGGCGTCCAGATAGACACGCAGGGCAGGAATGTGGTGCCGGGTCAGCATATAGGCAGAAAGCCGCGATTCCAGAATAATGTCGGGATTGGCGCGCGCAGTGTCGACAATCTTCGCATCTATCGACTGATCGATGTTCGGGTCGCGCTCGGCCAAAGCGCCGAGCTCCGCGAGTGAAATCCCTCTCTCTGCGGCCAACTCCCGGAAGACCTGCCCGAAGACGACCGCCTTCAGACCGAGCGCCTCCGAGAGCTTGGCGCAGACAGTGGTCTTCCCGGAACCGGGAGGACCACTGATGGTTATTCTCATGCTTCTCCCGCGTCGAGTTTCTTCAGCCGGCGCCGCAGAAGCATATAGTTCACGAGTTTGTTCTCCAGCTGTCCCATCGGGAGACTGATCAGAGTGTAAACGATGATCCACAGAGGCATTATCAAGACCGTGTCGGTCAAACAGGCAAACCCCCACGGCATGATGATGGTCAGGAACTCGACAGGGACGGTATTGGAAATGAAGTAGTAGACCCAGGCATAGACCGGGAACACCAGCAGCATCGACACCGGCATCATCTTCATCATGGCGGTGCTCTGCTGCATGGAGGCCTGCATCATCTGAGGCTGCATCTCCTGCAGTTTCTTCATCTTATACAGGTTATTCTCGGTCCGCGCCTTGCGCATCTCGTTCTGAAAATCGCTCTGGATATGTTGGGTCTTCGCCTGGGCTATCGGATCGGTCATCAGCGCCCTGACGACCGTCCCGAAAGTGACCATCAGCAGACCGCCGATCACCAGGGTCAGTACAGGGTACTGGCCCTGGAAATCGATGTATTTGAACACATAGTTCAGATACTTGCCGATGGGTTCGCGTAGGGCGATGGTCGCCATCATGATGAGCATGGTGAGCAGCATGCCGGTCATGGTGCCTTTCGGCATCATGTTGCCCATGCTGTTCTGCACCGCGCGCATTTGTTCGGGACTTCCAGGGTTGGCCATTTTCAAGACTCACCGCCGAAGAATCCCCGCATGACCGGGTTCATCTCCATCATCTGCTCACGGCCTACCGATTCGTAGAACCGGATGATGATACCTACCGTCAGCAGCAGACCGGTACCGGTAGCGTTACCGGTCGTACCGATCATATCCGCGACGGTGGCCAACAGGCCGATCAGAGCTCCCGACAGGATCGTGATGGTCGGTATGTACCGGTCCAGCACTCTCCTCAGGACCCGCGGCTCCCGCCGGAAGCCAGGGATCTGCATACCGCTCTTCTGGATCTGGTTGGCGACGGCCTCGGAACCGAGGTTGGTCGTCTCGACCCAGAACTTAGCGAACATGATGGAGCCCATGACCATAACGCTGCCGTAGATGAATACGTGACAGACGTTTTGCAGGACGCTGTGGTCGTTTCCGTACGTCGTCGGGTTCAGGATCGGCATCAGCCAGCCCGTGATACCCTGCGGTGTGGACAGATACCAGGCAAGACCGCCGGCCGCTGTCGTACTGTCGTTTTCGAAGTAGCCGATCGCCGAATTGCCGCCGATCAGCGGGATCCCCGAGAGCGTGCTGTTGGTGTACAGGAGCAGACAGATCATGCTGACGTTGGCAAGCAGCGCGGACATCAGGATGACCGGGATGTTGCTTGAGTACATCAGCTTGATTGGATACCGGCCCCGGGCGCCACGGGCGTTGCCGTGCGACAGTGGCAGCTCGATCCGGCTCGATTCGAGATAGACCACAACGAGGAAGATCACGATGGTCCCGATCAGGGCGATCAGCGGATTGGGCTGACCCAGGAAGATCAGCTCATAGCCGCCGCTCGACATACCGGAAGCGTCAGTGTTCATCAGGATGTAGATGGCCTTCGGGATAGTGCCAGCCGGCGGGTTCGACGTGGAGAGCACCGCGGTCGAATCCACGGCATACCAGTTGAGCGTGCCGGTAAAGATGGCCTGCGCGACTCCGGCGGCGATGAACAGCGAGATACCGCTGCCGATACCCCATTTGGAAACGACCTCATCGAAGAGGAAGACCAGATAGGAACCGATGCAGAGTTGCAGGATGATCAGCAGTTTGGCGCCGTATGTGCCGAACTGGGCTTCGAACGCGTCCGAGGGCACGAGGTACCCGTAGACCTGCGGGACGGCCTCGACGAGGATCATCACGATGACCAACAGCTTCAGGGCCGACTGATAGCAGGCCTTATCTTTATTGTTGGTAAGGTCCAGATTGATGATCTTCGCGCCAACGAACAGCTGCATGATAATGGACGCAGTGACGATCGGGCCAATGCCTAACTGGAGGATTGTGCCCGATGCGCCGGCCATGATGGTCCTGTACTGCGCGAAGATATCCAGGGAATCGGTCTGATCGAGTCCCCAGACATAGACGTTCGACATCACGAAGTACAGGACCAGGATGACTACGACCCACATCATCTTGGTCCGGAAGTGCACATGCCCTTCCGGACGCTTGACTGCGGGGAGCCTGTCGCCCAGGGGCTTGACCTTGAACAACAGGCTCGGTTTTTCATCACCCATTAGAATCCGACTCCTGGATCTCACTCGGCGATGCTGCCACCGGCAACTTCAATCTTTTCCTTGGCCTTGGCAGAGGTCTCAGCGACGGTAACAACGACGGCGACGTCGATGTTCCCGCTGCCGAGCAGTTTGTCGATGCCGGCCTTGGTCAGGTCGACCGTGTATTTGTCACCGTCTTTGGCCGCAAAGCCTTCGGCGACAAAACGCTCGAGATTCTTGCGCAGCTCGCAGACGTTGATCGTGGTGTTGGCCTCGACCACGCTCTGCGGCCGCTTGAAACCGTGGTGGCCGTAGTGGTCCCGGTCGTATTTCAGCATCCAGATCTTACCGGTCTTGCCGATGCCGGCATTACCGCGACCGCCGATGATACCCGCACCGCGGCCGGATTTTTTGCCCCGGCCATGGGTCCGGGAACCTCTGAATTTTTTAGTTCTGCTTGGCATTTTTAACACCTCAGAGCATTCTCTTGACCAGAGCGTTGATCTTGTCGCCGCGGTACCCGAGGGCACCGCCGGCAGCGAACGCGCGCTTGTTACCTTCGTAGCCGCGCACCGGAGGATGCAGGCGGAACACCGGCTTCAGACCTTCGACGTCCTTCAGTTTGTACTCGCCGGCGACGATGGCCGCAGCGAGCGCATCGATGGACGCAAACTCGGTCTTTTCTTTCACATAGTCGTCGGTCACGGGAACGTCGCCGACGATCCGGCCGCGGCTGCGGATGAGCGCAGCCAGCGTCTCGGCGTCGATCTCGCCGTAGGTGCAGTAGTCCTTGACTACCTGCAACATGCCTTTTGATGAGAGACTCTCTGGCACGATCGCACAGTTGTTGACCCGGTTGAGGCCGAACAGGTGCATGGTGGTTTCAATGTTGTAGGAAACATCGGGCTGTCCGCGGACGCGGATAACTGCATAGGCAACCATTTTCAGGCCTCCTTTCCGTCGGAGTTGTCCGCATCGATGTCGGTTTCCTCCGCGTTGGCGAGTCCGATGGGCCCGCTGGCAATCTTCAGTCTCTCGGTCTGTTCGTCGGTGACCCGCATGCGGGCAGTCTGCTTCAGGGCGTCGAACGTCGCCATGCAGTAGTTAACCTTGGTCTTGGTATTGCCGGTCGCAAAGCCCCACGCATCGTGGATGCCCGCAAGGGTCAGCAGGCTCTTTGCCACATCGCCGACCGCCAGGCCGATACCGCGCGGGGCGGGGCGCAGGTAGACCGTAACGGATCCTGAGCGTCCGATGACCTCGAACGGGAACGAGTGGACGGTGCCGCAGCCGCATTCCCACGAACCGCAACCCCGTTTGACCTCGATGATGTTCAGTTTGGCGTTGTCAATGGCCTTCTTGATCGAAGGCCCGACCTCTTTGCCCTTGGCCCGGCCCATGCCGATGAACCCGTCGCCGTTGCCGACGATGCAGGTTACCGCGAACCGGACCCTCCGACCGGAGTCGGTCATCCGCTGAACCATGTTCAGGTCAATGACCTCATCCTGCAGGTCGGGGAGCAGGATGTCTACGATCTCAGCCTCACGCAGCGGCAGCTTCGTAGCCAGAGCCTCGCTCATGGTCGTGACCTCGCCGTTGAGGACCATGTGGCCCAGTCTGGTCTTAGGTACCCAGTCGACCATTTCACTCAGCCTCCAGTTTCTGTTTCATGCTGTTCACTGCACTTTCCATCTTTTCGTCGATGTGTTTGCCGTTGATCCGGTCGTCGGCAGGGAACATGCCCTCGCCGCAGGGGATCTCGACACCTGCATCGGTAATGCCCTTCACCACGGCAAAGAGGACTCCGCCGCGCTGGGGATTCTGCATGCCGATGTCAAGCACCGCGTACTCGACACCGGCCTTTTTGGCCTTCAGGCCAGCGCTGTAACCGATCAGGTACGCGGCCGGGATGTTCGCACAGGCAAACGTCCAGCCCATCTTGGTCAGGTCTTTGGTGTCGGCGGCCACCTTGACGGTGTCGCCGGTCATCGTGAAGTCGACGAACTGCACGGTAATGTTCCGGTTGGACCGGCGCACGACGGCTCTTGTCTCGTGACTCGCGAGAAGCTTCCGGCGGGTGTAGTAGTCGGTGCGGGATTCTCTTCTTCTGCGGAACGCAACTTTGTATCTAGGTCCAGTAGCCATCAGATCTCCTCCTCCTTGAGGTTGCCGTCAGCGACCATATGCTGCTTCAGGTTCCTCCGCGAGGTGTAGACGCCGCCCTTGGCTTTCCGATAGTAGAGGCGGTACACGGACGGGGCGATCTTACCGTCGGCGCGGAGCTGCTTTAGCTCGTCGCGGATCGGGCGGATCGTCGCCATCCATGCTTCCTTCTCGGGAGCACGGGCGTTGGCAGTACCCTTCCGGCTGCCGGGACCCTTGCGTTTGCCGCTGGCCTTCTGAGCCGCGGCATGTCTGATCCGGCCTTTCGAGGTGCCCTGCTTGACGGCGGCCTTGATCAGGCCGGAGTCGATTGCGGTGCGGATGTCGCCGCGGGTGATGCAGTCCTGCACGTCCTCGGCCTTGTCAGGGTCGATCCAGACCCGGTTGACGCCGCACTTCAGGATAGAAGCGGCCATGCGCTTCTGGTTTCTCAGGTCGGACATCAGGCCACCATCCTGTTGAGCACGCGGATGCCGAGTTCTTTGGCCCGGCTCTCGATTGCAAGCCGTTTCTTCGTGCCGACAGTGCCGCCGATGCGGGCCGCCTGCTTCTTCGGGTCGAGTTTCTCAAGGTCCTCGGGTTTGTACACGAGCACTTCTTCGAAGCCCGACGGGTGGAGACCGCGCACCTCGGCAGGGCCGCCGTATCCGATTTCGACCATCGGCGGGCGCCGTTTCAGGCCCCGTTTCATCTTGGAGTGAATTCCTTTCGGCCGCCGCCACTTGTCGCCGAGGGTCGGGTATCTGAACCATTCCTGGCGTTTGAAAGCCGGCCGGCTGCCGGAGATGACGGCCCGCTTAGCGAGCGCGTCCACGGTCTTCTCGTCGAGCTCGGGCTTGGCCTGAACAGTGTAGGCTCCGGCTTCGACGACCTCGGTCTTCGCCTGTTCGGCAGTAGCGGAAACTGCATTTTCTTTCTGCAGTTCAGCTTTGGCAGTCTTGGGGGCTGCTCCGGTCTTCACAGGCTCTTTCTTCGCTTTTGCGGTTTCGCCGGTCGCGAAGTTCTTCTTCCAGTTCTCGACGGTCTTGGGGCCGACGCCGGAGAGAGTCTTGATGATCTCTTTGGCTTTGGCCGCGTCGTTGACGGCATCCTTCAGCTGGTCCACGGTGGTGATACCGATGGATTCGAGCTCGGCCGTGTTGCCCTCTTTGAATCCGGGCAGGTCCTTGAACTCTTTTACGGTCATTCTTTCACCTTGTGGGATTTGCCGGTGATGTAAATTCCGTCTTCGAAGACACGCTTATCGAAGCCACCGCGCATGGTGGATTTCTCCATGTTCGCCGCAGTCTGACCGACGTCCTCGATGTTGATTCCGGAGACCGTGATATCGGCTCCGGAGACCTTCACTTTGGTTTCGCCGATGATTTTGGCATAGCGGGGGGCGTGTCCTCCCATATAGTTGCTTACCTCGACTCTTTTCTCTTTGTCGTTGACGGCGACTTTCATCGGGAAGTGGGAGAAGACCACCTTGAGGTTGTAAGTAAAACCGACGGTAACGCCCCTGATCATATTGTTGATATGGGCGACGTAGGTTCCAACCATGGCCTTGTCCTTAATCCGCGGAAACTCGCTGGAGACAGCGACCTTTCCGTCCGCGTAGACGACATTGACATTAGGGTGCGAGAAGTTTCTGCTCAGTTCACCTTTAGGCCCTTTGACCTTGAAGGTGTTCCCGTCCATAGAGACGGTGACCCCATCGGGTATGGCGATGTGGCTTTCGATTTTCCCTGCAATTGTCATCTCAATTCCTCAATACACGTAAGCAAGCAGTTTGCCGCCGATGCCGAGCTCTTTGGCTTTCGCCTGGGAGACCACGCCGTCGGTGGTCGTGAAGATCAGGACACCGAAGTCCTGGGCGGGGAGATACCTCGCTTCGTACTTCTCAATGTCGGCAACCTTCACAGAATACCGGGGTTTGATAACCCCGCAGTCGTTGATAGCGCCTTTCAGGAGGACCCGGAACTTACCGGCCTTTCCGTCCTCGACGTACTCGAACTGGTTAATGTATCCGTGGTCCTGCATGACCTTGAGCACGCGGCCGATCAGTTTGGACGAGGGCGCAATATCGCACTCGCCTTTACCGTTGACGGAGGCGTTCTTGATTACGCACAACGCATCGTTAAGTGGATCGCTCTGCATTTTGTCACCTCAGGAATATTTTTTGAAGCCCAGCTCCGGGGCCATGTCTCTGAAGCACTGACGGCAGAGGTGCATTCCGTACCTCCTTATAATACCCCGTCTGCGTCCACACCGGTCGCATCCGACCAGTCTGCCGTACTGTTTCTTAGGTTTCACTGGATCACCTCAACCTTATATTTGCTCTTCATGAACTCGATGGCCTCATCCCGTTGGACGCAATGCTCTTTCGGGATTTCCCGCTGCAGGAGCGACCGCCGTTCCACCCGGACTCCGCCTTTCCGGCGGACAACTACGCTGACATCCATACCGAAGATGCCGATCTCCGGGTCGTATTTCATGCCGTCGAAGTCCGTGTAATCGGAGATACCGAAGGACATGTTGCCCTGCTTGTCGAACGAATAGGCATAGACCTTGCTCTCCCGGATAGAGAGCGCCCGCCGCAGGAACTTGTCCGCATTTTCGCCGCGCAGCGTGACCTTGCAGCCGAGAGGCATACCCACCCGGATACCGAGGTCCCGGTTGACGGTCTTGGACATGGTCTGCACGGACTTCTGTCCGGTAACCATCTCGAGGACCTTCTGCGCCTTGACAAGTTTCTCGCCGGCCTCTCCAACACCGATGTTGACGGAGACCTTCTCGACTTTAAGCGCCCGCATCGGGTTCTGTTCCTTGTCGGTGTTCATTCGGAAGCCTCCGGCAGAGTGATAACCGGGGAGCCGGTGCCGATCACAAAGACGTTCTTCTTGACGGTCTGGGTACCGCTCTTGAAAGTGACGGCGTTGTGCAGCGCGTGGCTGCCGGCGGCGTACTTGTCAACGGTCTCGATCTTACCGGCGTGGTAACCGTCGGTGATCAGGACCACGGCGTTCTCGGCAAGCGGATAGACCTCTTCAACCTCGTTGCTCTCCAGATTCAGCTTGATGCTGTCGCCGGTGGCGTACTTGTTGCTGTCGAGCAGCAGGTTGCGGCCGCCGCTGAGGTTGAGCTGCACCTTGCCGCCGGGCACGATCGATTTGTTTTTGATCCGGCAGAGGACGAACTTCGCCTCGTCCGCGCTGATGGGGACGACGGTCAGTTTGCCTTTGCCAGTCAGGAGCATGCGGTAGGCCAGATCGAGCTTGGGCACAACGATGGTGTCCATCAGGCCGACCGGGTCCTTCGGGTCCTTGACGGCCCGTCCGTTTACGATCATTTCGCGGTTGCCGATCATCCGTCCGGCTTCCCGGGCGGTGTCACATATCTTCATCATGTCCCGAAGGACTATCACGGCGGGCAGGCTGTGCTCGACCGGATGGGCTCCGGGGGCCTGTTTGACGGCGTACTCGTGGATCTTCCTGGGGATTGCCCAGGACCGCGGAGCTGCCAGTCTCTTCATGTGGTCGCTCATTGTGCTGCCTCCTTCTTTTTACCTAGCACTTCGGCTCTGAGGGTGTCCTCGAGATTCAGTTTGGTGATCACGAGGTTGGATGCGTGGATAGGGCGCTTCACGGCCGTCCCGTCGGCCTGTTTGATGGTGATTCCCTCAATCGACACGCGGCCGGTCTTGGTGAAGACCTCGAGGACCTTGCCCTCGGTGCCGCAGATGTCCTCGTCGCCCCGTAGGACCACAACGGTATCGCCCTTGCAGACCCTGGCGGTGCGCTTTCCGTATTTCTCGGCGAGCTCGTCGCTGAGGTGGGCGGAAAGCATCTTTCTCTTGATGTGGGCGGGCGCGTTGGCCTGAGCCTTGCGCTGTACCCCTGCTTTGCTGCTAACCATGTCTTTTCACCTCACACGATCGTGCTGGCTGTCGCGGCGATCCGCGGCCACCGGTCGGCGGCCTCTCTGGCGACCGGCCCTTTGATGTCAGTTCCTTTCGTTTCGCCGGTGTCCGTTACGAGCACGGCGGCGTTGTCCTCGAAGAAGACCATCGTGCCGTCAGGCCGCCGGAAGGGCGCCTTCTGGCGGACGATAACGGCAAAGACGACCTGCTTCCGCATGGCCGGGGTGCCTTTCTTCACTGACGCGATAACGAAGTCACCCACGCCGCACTTCGGGTTCCGTCTCCAGACCCCGTGGTAGCTCGGCACGGTGATGATCTCGATAACCTTCGCGCCGGTGTTGTCGATCACGGTTATTTCGGAGCCGGCAATGAGCCCTCTGGTCTGCGTTCCCGCAATTCCCTTCATATGAGCTCACTCCCTCTTCGCAACCACGACGAAAGACACCGTTTTAGCCAGCGGGCGGCATTCCATGATGGTGACCGCATCGCCGACCTTCAGGTTCAGGCACGGCGACGCATGAACTGCGTACCGGGCGGACCGTTTGGTGTATCTTTCGTATTTTTTCTCGTACTTTAGATAGTCCCGCTTCACGATGACGGTTCTGTTCATCTTGATACTGGCGACTACGCCGTCAATGGACTGTCCCCTCACGGAGAGTTTGCCGTGGAACGGGCAGTACGGGTCCGTGCAGGCCGTAGCCGGTGCAGGGACGTCGATTCCAATGTTCCTTGCTTCTGCTGTCATTTTTTCACCTAACCTTCTTCATCCTGTCTTCTGGTCGGTGGAGGATGCTTTTTCCTTCGATGTCGATCTGTCTGTCCTGATATGTAAACCTGAATTCATTGCCTGACTTTGGGACCATTCTCTCAGTTCCGGCCGAATCAATGGTGAAAGTGTTCTTTGTCTCATCGACCACTCTGCCGGTGATACCGGAGAACGGTGCTGACAGCACTACCACGTCCAGGCCTATGAATTCGGATCTCATGAAATCGCTGGTGTTCATCTGCTTACCTTACTTCGGTACGGAATCCCATCTCTTCCAGGACGGCCTTGACCTTTTTCTTGTGGTCGCCCTGAAGTTCGATGCGTCCGTCTTTGCAGGTGCCGCCGGCCGCGCATTTGCTTTTCAGCGTTTTAGCGAGGTCGACGATGTCGATATCATTGCCGTCGATACCGTCGACGACCGTGACCATCTTGCCGTATCTGCGGCTGTCGGTCGAGATTCTGACGCTCTGCTGTTCACGGGCGATTTCCTCGCACATGCACAGTTCTTTGGGCAGCCCACATATCGGACAGATCTCGGACATCAGAGCTTCTCCTCTTCCTTCTGGACGGTCAGAATGCGGGCGATGCTGGTACGGATCGAGCGGATGATGCCCGGGCTGGAGGGTGCTCCGCCCATGGCGGAAACCCCGCGCTCGTGCATCAGGTCGTTGCGGAGCTCCTTGAGCTTCTCGTTCCGCTCTTCGGCACTCATGTTCCGGATGTCAGCAATCTTCAGTGCAGTCATCTTCACTCACTCTCCTTTGCAGCGGGAGCGGATACAGCGGCGGCAGTGTCGTCGGCAGGGACAGGAACCGCCTGCGGGGCGGTTTCATTGGCGAACAGGTCGGGCAGCTTCGAGGCTGCGGTCTCCTTGTCTACCACGGAGATTTCAGCAGGCAGTTTAGCATCGTTCTGCATGATCTCGACAGTGACGCCGATGATGCCCATCTTGAGTTTCGCAGGAGCGAAACCGTGCTGTACGAACTGAATCTTCGGTTCGCCGCAGTATTTGATGGAGCCTTCCTTGAACTTCTCGGTCCGATGGCGCTGGCCGCTGAGCTTGCCGGCGACCACGATATAGCAGCCGCGGGCGCCCGCATCCATAACCCGCCGCAGGGTAGAGTGCCCCGCCCGGCGGAAGTGCCAGCCGCGTTCCAGCGAGAAGGCCAATTTCTCGGCCATTATCTGCGCATTCAGAGAAACGTTCTCGACTTCCTGAACCTCCAACTGGGGGTTCTCGAAACCGAAACGGTCCTCAATGACCGCGGTCAGGTTCTTAATAGTCTGGCCGCGACGGCCGATGATGAGTCCGGGGCGTTCGGTGGCAATGGTGATGCGGGTTCCCATAGGGGTCCGCTCCACGTCAAGGCCGCCGAAGCCGGCCCGGGAGACCTCTTTCATGAGGTACTCCTTGAGCAGGACCCTGCGGACGTTCTCGGCAACGAACTTTCTTTCTGATGCCATTTCACTCAACCTCCGAGATGATGATCTCGATGTTCACAGTGTCCTGATTCCACTGGGTGGCGCGACCCTGGGCCCGCGGCCTATGGCCGGGGATGACGGCACCACGGGCGACAGTTATCGTGGAAATCGCCATATTCGTGGAGTCGAGTCCCTTGAAGTCAGCGTTGGCAGCGGCACTGTTCAGGACCTCCAAGATGGCCTGGGAAACCTTGACAGGATATTTGCCGGGGCCGACACCTTTCTTGTGCGCGACCTGTTTGTTGTACCGGCGCAGCTTGACGGGGGTCTCCATCGCGATGACGCTTTGAAGCGCTTTCTGCGCAGTGGGAACCTTCATGCCCCGGATCATGCCCGCAACCTCGCGGGCATTCTTCGGAGAGATGGGCTGCTCCTTAGCCTTGGCCTTAGCCGAAGTGTCGGGGTCAGCCACAGTTGTGTAACCTTTGTTAGTAGCCATGTTTCGACACCTCACTTCAGCGGCATGAACTTCGAGGACCGAGTCGCACCGACACCGGGCCCGGAGTGCTGCGGCATCTTCCGGTTAATCACGAACTCGCCGAGCAGGCAACCGATCATCTCTGGCTTGATCTCGACGTCTTTGAAGGCGTGGCCGTCATAGATGCTGACGGTCTTACCTACGAACTGCGGAATAATCGGCAGGTCCCGGCGATGGGTCCGGACGGGCCCGGAGACCTCGCCCTTGAGCTCATCGAACAGGAGCTGCTGCTCATAGTTCAGACCCCGGAGGTAGGTCCTCCGGGACCGGGACGGCAGGAGCTCGAGCACTTCGTCGAACGGCATTGCCAGAAGCTGCTCCATGGTATACCCACGGAACATGAACTCCTTCTTACGCCGTGCCTGGATCGCTGATGCCTTCTTTCTGGATTTTCTCCTGGAGGCTTTTGCGGATCCCATAATCTTCTTTGCCAACTAGATCACCTCTTCTTAACTTTCTTCTTGGGCGCAATAAAGCCTGCCTTCTGTCCCGGCGGAGCGGTCCGGCCGTGGCAGTTCGGTCCACCGACGTGCGGATGGCTGCCGCCGCCGTTGGGGTGGTCGACCGCATTCATCGCAACGCCTTTGGTCTTCTTGTTGGCAACCGATCTGGATCTCAGCGTGAGGTAGTTCTTTCCGGCTTTGCCGAAAGGCTTGTCAACCCGGCCACCGCCGGCAACGACGCCGACGACTGCCCGGCAGGCAGGATTGAACTCCTTCATCGTGCCGGACGGCATGTTGAGGACAACAACCTTGCCCCGGCTGATGACAAGAGCGGATGTCCCGGCGGTCTTGGCGAACTTGCCGCCGTCACCGGGCTGGCCCTCGATGTTGTGTACAAGCGTACCCTCGGGAACGGCGGAGAGCGGCAGGATGCTGCCGGGCTCCACTTTGTTGCCACCGATGGTAATCTTCTGTCCGACCCTCGTGCCCTCAACGGCAAGCTGATAGCTCTTTCTGCCGTTGAAGTCGATGACCGCCAGCGGGCTGGTCCGGCCTGGAGCCTGGATCAGGTCCTTAATAATCCCCTGCGTGTGATCGTAGTGGGGAATCCTGACGTCATCCACATGCCTGTGGGACGGAGAACGGTAATGGGGGCTGCCCCGCCCCCGTCTCTGCGGTATCAATCTTTTTCCCATATGTTCACCTCAGAATACTCCGACCCTCGTGCCCACATCCTCGGCGGAGTAGCCCTCTGCCAGTTTGATGATGGCATGCTTGCCGTCTTTCTCGATTCTGGTCCAGACACCGGCGACCTTGACTTCGAAGCGCTCTTCGAAGGCGGTCGTGATGTCCGCTTTGTCAGCATCACGGTTGACGATGAACTCGATCTTGTTGCCGTCTTTGAACTTCTCCCGCGGAGTCCCGTTCATAAGGTTCAGGGACTTCTCGGTCACGTACGGCTTGATGAGGATATCACTCTGTTTCATTCGGTCCACTCTCCGATCTTCTCGATGGCAGACTTGGTGTAGACAGCAAGACGGCCGGCATCGCCGCCGGGGGCGAGCAGGCTCGTATTAAGCGTACGGACATCCTCGACCTCGACACCCGGCAGGTTCTGCGCGCCTTTGAAGACGGGCACCTCCCTGTCAGATACCACAATAAGGACAGATACAGGGGACCTGTATTTTCTGTTCCTCATCTTGCCTCTGCCGGCGCGGATCTTCGTGCCTTCCTTGGCACGGTCCAAATCGTAGCCGATACCGATGACGTCGAACATCTGTCCGACCTCTTTGGCGGTAGTCAGATCCTGGAAATCGTCCTCGACGACGATCGGGAAGGTGACCTTATCGTCGAACTTGTGGCCGCGGGCCTTAACGCATTCCGCATTGGCGGTAGCGGCAAGGGCGGACAGCCGGGCGAGCTTCAGTTCTTTCTTGTTGACTTTCTGCGCCCAGATGCGCTCAACCTTTGGCGGATGAGCACGGCGGCCGGATACGTTGTTCGGCGACTGGGTAGCACGGCGGCCGTCGGCCAAACGCTGGACCCGGGCCACACCGCGGCCCTTGCCCCATGTGCTGACGGAGTGGCGCATACCTGCGCGCTTGTTCGGGCCGTACGGCTGACGGCCGTTGGCGGCCGCGGCCAGGATGGCCTTCTTGATAAGGTCGGGCCGGTACTCGGCGCTGAAAGCGGCCGGTACATCGACGGTCCCTGCAACCTCACCCTTGACGGAATAGACGTTGACAGTGGTCATTCAATCACACTCCCTGCTGAGACTGGGTCGAAACGAAGGTGATCTCGGCGGCCGACGTGTCGGCCCGGACGGGCACTCTCGCGGCGTCTCTGAATCTGATGAGTCTCTTGGTAGGGCCGGGAACAGAGCCGTGCAGCAACACGTAGGTGTTCCGAACCTCACCATAGTTAACGAAGCCGCCCTTGGGATTGACTTCGGCACCGTCAGTGCCTACCCTCAGGATCTTCTTATTGAGTTCTGTCCGCTGATGGTAACCCATCTGACCGGGCTGCGGGACGGAGCTCCGGACATATCCCGGCCGTTTCGGACCGAGGTTGGCGACTCCGCGCCGGTGTTTGCTGTTCTTGTGTGACAGCAACTTGATGCCCCACCGCTTTGTGGCTCCCTGGAAGCCGCGGCCGGTGGTAACAGCGATTACATCGATAAACGCTCCCTCGGGCGCGAAATCGTTAATGGTGACCTCTTTTCCGAGAATGCTCTTAGCGTACTCGACGCGATCCTTCATGACCCCGCCGCCGATCCGCAGTTCCATCAGGTCGGGCACCTTCTTTGGCACACCGCTGACCATCTTGGGCTGGGTATACGCGAGCACGCGGACATCCTCGATGTCCAGGTTTTCGAACCGCTCGTAGGAGGGTTCGCCCCGGCTCGGGACGTTGACGCGGCGTTTCAGAAGCGGGTCCACGTCGGCCGCCCAGACTTCGCCGGCAGTCTTCAGACCGAGAATGGTGTTCTCGTAAAACCTAACAGCAGCAATCTTCATGGGCGGAACTTCGACGACGGTAACGGGCACCTGGACCTCCATACCGGAAGTGGTGCTCTTGGCCCGCTTGTCGACTACGAATGCATGGGTCATTCCGGCTTTGTAACCGGCAAAGCCCTGGATCTTGGGAGTTCCGGTAATCTCAGGCCAGGAATCTAACCTGGGCATCTGCGATTTAGCTCTTTTCCGGGGACCGTAACCCAATGACCCCTTTCTTGGGCGTCTTCTTTGTGGCATTGTTTACACACACCTGCGAGGGTCTCTTGCGCTAACCTCGCTTTCTTTCAGACGAACGCCTTCATGACCTGACCGTGACGCCGTATTCATCTCGAAAACGTCGGTTTCCGACATGAGTTGAACGTAGGGATGCCGTCGGCATTGCCCAATGCGTCTGGTCAGACATAGAGTATGTCCAATCTAGGGGTCCTGTACTCTCGGGTCATATAAAAAACTACCCCCGCCCGCTATTAATAGAACACAGGGGGAGGGAGGAAAGAGTTTGGAAGTCCAGGCCCGGCTCAGAGCTTGCCTTTTTTAGCCTTGTCTTTGGCCCGCTTGAGACGGTCCTTGGACGTGAAGCCTGTAGCTTTGAGCAGAAAGTCGTTGAGCTTCCGTTTACTCTCGAGGATGCCTTCGTCGCTGAGCGTCTTGAGATCGTCGACGTTGACGGTCATCAGTCCCAGCTGGGTCTTCGAGATCACCTTGGCCTCGATCCGCTTCATCGCGCCGAAGGACGAAACCAGCACGTCATCTTCCTTGGTAACACTGCCGAACACGTCTTTCATGATCTGCTCGAGCTGGTCACCCTCAATCTTGCTGTACCAGCCTTTTTTGATATCGAAACCGGTCATCTCAGATGCCATCATCTTCACTCACTTTTTAGGAATCATCAGGTCATTGTTGAACGTCCGGCCGAGATCGGCGGCCGTTCCAAGGACCTGTTCGGCTTTCATATAGCATTCCCAGGTAGATTTACATTCGCATGTGACAGCTAGGTCCCGGGGGTCTTGACTGAATGAGAACCGCTCAACCGCGTCGAGAGCCTCCCGGTCACATTTCCCACAGTTGTGCACGCCCCGTTGCGAGCCGCCGCCCGAAGGCGAGGACATCAGCCGCGCATGCACTGTGCCAGACAGCTGTTTCATAACCTCGATGAGCGACCAGATCCAAGGGGACCGGAATTCGCCCCGCTTCCACAGGCGCTCGACAACGGTGCCGTGCTGAATATTAAGCGGATTGACGGAGATCTCGTCTGAGAAGCAGTCGGCGAAGTGCGCCGAAGCGATGGTATCAGCCATGGCCGCCTTCTCGGTAAGATGGGGCGGCTTTAGCAACAGGTAAGTCCGGACCCGCAGACCGGCATCTTTAATCCGCTCGCCGGCGGCCTTGCTCTCCTGCGCAGTAAATCCCTTGTTGATGCAGGTCCTCAACACCTCTTCGTTGGCACTCTCGAGACCGAGCGCAACAGACATGGTCTTGGGCAAGGTACTCAGCAGGTCGGCTGTGAGAAACTCTGGGCGGCTTTCTGCCAGTATCCGCTTACAGCCTTTAAATTCGTCGAAAATGCGCTCACGGACAACTTCCGGAATCTCCCGCCGGTCGAAGAAACTTCCAGAGGTGTAGATCTTTACGAACGGCTCACCCTTGTACTTGAACAGCGCCTGGTCTATCTGCCGGTTCAGGTCCTCCACGGTTGTCTGCGGCAACGAAGCATTGCGGTAGCCGCACATATTACAGCCGCCACTCTTTGCCCAGCAGCAACCACTGGTACGCATAATCATGACCAGGGCATCGCAGACCTGTCCGCCGGCCATGTCCTTCTCCCGCCAGCACGCCTCAAGCTCGGACGGCAGTCTCTTGTCCTTCCCTTTCATTGCGCTCCCGATTGGCTCTTCCTTATTAACCCTTGGCCGTTTCGCATCCGTTCAAGAAAAGTTAATAAAACATACCCGAATGACCGCATAAGGTAAGATAAATGGCCAAGAAGATTATCGTCATCGGTTCGGGGGCCGCGGGAATGACCGCCGCCTCGAGCGCCAGAGCCGCAGATCCAGCCGCCGAAATCACTGTTTTCACCCAAGACCGGGACGTCGCGTATTCTCCCTGCATGATCCCGTGGGTGCTGGGAGGCAAGTCCACCTGGGCCAAGATGATCATGCATACTCCTGCCTGGTACGACAAAGAGCGGAACATCAAGGTCTTCACTGAGACGACCGTCGAGGCTGTAGACGGCGAGAAGAAAACGGTCACCGCGGCCTGCCAGACCTATCCGTACGATTCGCTGGTCCTCGCCACCGGCGGCAAGGTCTTCATTCCGCCCGTCGAGGGCACCAAACTGCCTGGTGTCTTCACCGTCCGGACCGTCAAAGGCGGTCAGGACCTAGAGAATGCCCTGAAGACCGCCCAGCACATCGTTATCGGCGGGGCGGGCGTCATCGGTCTCGAACTCGCCGTCGAGCTCCGCAATCTCGACAAGGACGTCACCGTCATCGAGATGATGGACCAGGTCATCCCGCGGATCGCGGACAAGGACATGGCCGACCCCATACAACAGTACATTGAGTCTCTGGGCGTCAAGTTCGTCCTGAAGGCCCCGATCCAGGCCGTACTCGGCAAGGATAAGGTCGAAGGCGTCACCGCCGCCGGAAAGAACTACCCGTGCGACATCATCATATTCGCCACCGGGGTCCGGGCCAACACCGACCTCGCCAAAACCCTCGGTTACGACATCGGACAGCTCGGCGCCCTCGCTGTCTCTCCGACCCTCCAGCCCTATCGGCGGGGCCGGCTCGTTCCCGACGTCTACGTCGCAGGCGATGTCATGCAGTGTATTTCTGCCGTTTATCCAGGCCCGACCATGAGCCAACTCGGTACCTCGGCCGTGAAAGAAGGCCTTGTGGCCGGCCGCAACGCCGCCGGGCAGAAATGCCAGTTCGGCGCCGTCGCCAGCCCGTGGATCAGCGTCATCGGCGACCGGCAGATCGCCGGCACAGGCATGTCTCTCGGCCTCGCCGCCTGGTACGGCGTGAAGACCTGCACTGGCAAGGCGAGCGGCCTTACCCGCGCCCGGTACTATCCGGGCGGCAAAGAACTCACAGTCAAGGTCATCGCGGACCGGAACACCCACCGGCTGATCGGCGCCCAGCTTATCGCCGGCGAGGACGCAACCGGCCGGATCGATTGGCTGACCGCGGCGATTGCCAGCGGCATCACCGCCGAAGAGTTCCTCGTACGCGCGGAGAACGCATACTGCCCGCCGACCTCTATGGTCCGGGACGTCGTCCTGACGGCCGTCGAGGACCTGGCTCGTAATCTCGCCCAGTGATCGCATGGACTATAGCGAGTATCTGAAACTGTACAACAATCTGAACAGGCCGGAGGATATGAAGAAGTTCCTGGACCAGGGCTACGACGCCCGGCTCCTGGGAACTCTTTACACCCAAAAGGTCAGCCGCTGTGTAAAGAAGAACTACGGACGCATCGCTCGGCACAGTCGCGACATGCTGCGGTCCTGGAACAAGGGTAAGTCGATCTGCGAGATCGCCGATTTCTACGACTTCCCGCCCATGCTTACCGCGATGCTGATCTTCCGGGAGGACGGCACCGGCAAGAAGGCCTTTTGGACCTACGTCCGGGACCCGTCCTTGCTCGAGAGCCCGCAGACCGCCCGGGAACTGACTGAGGCCGCTGAACGGGACCTAGTCTACTCGCCGCAGGCCAACGAGGTCCAGAAAGAACGCGGACAGTGGGGCGAGAGGCTGCTGTGGAACTGGCTGGACGCCCAGGGCGTCGAATACAAGACCGAGGACGACGAACGCGGCGAGGACGGCTACGTCGGCGGCAAGACCCCCGACTGCCTGCTCGCCTGTCCGATGGAGTTCGAGGGAAAGAAGATCTGTTGGATTGAGAGCAAGGCCTCGTTCGGCGACGATATCGAGTTTCGGTACAATCGGGCTCACCAGCTGATCCCGTACACCGAGCTGTTCGGTCCGGGCATGGTCATCTACTGGACCGGCCACCTGGACGAGCTGAAAAGCCCCGATCCCGCCATCATTCTTGAGGACATTGGCATCCTGCAGAAACAGCTTAAACCGTGGCACGGGGACGAAGACCAGACAGAATGACCGACCTTATCTTCGGTCCGACGGTTTGACCGCCGTGCATCCGCTGAAACAATAATTGAAAAAAAGAATACCGAAAGCGGCCTTTTGATCGGACCGTTTTCGGCTTAAGCTGTTTTATCGGGCCGATTTCTTCTTTGCAGCGAGGAAGTAATAAGCCAGTGCCGCAATGATGACGATCACGATGACTGCGATGGCAATATAAAGCATGGTGTTGTCATTTCCGCTGGGGATATCCAGTCCGTCTCCGACCGCGGTGTCATCGATCATCATGTAATATCCCTGCTGATCGACATACTTCGATAAGATGCTATCAGACATTGAAGTGGGACACTGGGCGAAGGAGACCGACCAAGTGTAGTCGGCAGCATTCGTTTCCGTAGCGGTAGCGGTCATTGCTTTGGCCAAATAACCGGAGGAGAGTGTGCCAGAGTACGTGGCATTGTTCAGAACATAGGTCGCAGTGTTGTTATCGGCAGGGGCAGCATAGGTGTCAGTAACATACATCAGATACTCGGTGTAGAATACCGCGATGTAGTCGGTGGCCTCATCCATGGAGCTGGAAGATTTCCAAGACGAAGAATCGCTGTCATAATAGTACTGAGCCCAGTTGTATCCGGGAATATCGCCCCACTTAGCATTTGTTTTTCCGTCGATCATCGTGATCCAGCCAGTGTCAGTAATGGAGTTCTTCTCCTCATCGTACTTGGAATTGCATGCCGAACTTACTGCATCGACATAGCTTGAGGCTGTTGTCTCGATCCATTCTCCGTTCAATGTGTTGTCCGCCGTCAGATCTACGTAGACATGGTAGGTCTTACTGTCGCTGTCGGCAGCAGAAGAATTATCTGCTGCGATCAACGAAGAGGACAACATAACGGCCACGAGTGCAATTGCCGCAACCGCTAATACTTTTTTATCCATTCAAACACCTCACTTTATCGATGATGACCATCGAATGAGAACTGTATCCATTTTTACAGTATAAAAGCAAATTGATTCACGGTAATCAGTGATTACAACATCATTACAGATTGGTGTTTTATTGGAAGAATTGGTTTGATTATAACGATCGATCCATGTGTTTACGTCCTGTGTTTGACTGCAATGATTCAACATCTGGAACATGATCATTTGATAAAGGCTCCTTTCGGCATTATCTCAATTTCGGTTGGAATTGTTACTCACATCGCTGTTCTAAAAGGACAATACATCCAACATCTCTTGATTAAAAAAACCCTTTTGAATGGATAATACCTCCCAAAATAATAATAACGGCAATGCTTATCGAGCAGTTAAAACCGGAATGACATTATCGCCCGACTGCCCGCCATTGCCGTCAACACCTCGACAGAGGATTCGCCTGATCACATCTCGTACGGCAAAAGCAAAGGCTTCGGTCTGAGACAGTTTCATTCAGTCCGCAACAATGACGGCACGAGCTGAGAATATGGATAACTCCTGGATTCATGACGAGAACGGAGTGCAAGATCCCCATCGCAGAGTGATGAAGACCAAGGTTCTTCTGACCGTGATCCTGTTGGCCGCCGGCATCGTCGGCGGAATAATTTTCGGAAGTCTGTCGACCGAGACCACTCAATATCAGGCGGACGGCATCGTCATCGATTTCGGCAATTATAACACTGTATGGACCGAATTCGATTTCAGTGAAGGATCAGCGCCGTTGGAACTGCTGGTCCTGGCCTGCGGCGAGGATTATAACAACTATTCTCTCACGATCGAAGACGGCACCGTTACCGAAATCGACGGCACAGTCAACGATTCCGACAGCTGCTGGGGCTTATGGTATGTGGCCCCCGGCAGTACTTCGTTCACCGAGGCCGATAATTACGACCTGAACGCCGCCGATTACACTGTGACTGTTTGGGCCTACTGCGCCAACGGGAGCGAACCGTCGGTGGCCGTTGATGCCACCGGCGTGAGCATCTACGGTTACAACCAGGCCTCATCTATTGTAACCCTGTCACCGGTAGCAACTGAAATTGTCGGAGCCATGAACGCCGTAAGCATCCTGGCAGGTACAGACTCATACAGCGATTATCCTGCCAGTGTAGTTGCCGGCCATAATGACGGGTCCATCGCGGTCGTCGGCACTTACACGGATCCGAGCTATGAATCTATCCTGGCCGTCTCTCCGGACCTGGTAATCTGCGACGGTTCCCAATACAGCCACGTGAATATGGCCGAAAAGGTACGCAATTCCAATGCCGTCGCGGTCGTCCTTTACGACGGAGAATCGATCTCCAATATTTTGGATAACATTTTCATCGTCGGCAATGCCATGGGTTACGGCCTCCGTGCCCAAACTGTCATTGAAGAACTGCAACTGGCCTTCCTGCAACTGGAGGAAAAAGTGGCCGATTACGGATGCGAGGACGTCATGATCACCCTGTCCGACGACCCGTCGCCCTATGTCGCCGCTTCCAACACCTACGCCGACGACATCATGGTCCTGGTCAACGGCACCAACACGTTCGCGGACATGAACGGATGGGTCCACCTCAATTACGAATACATCTCACAACGGAATATCTCCAAGATCATCATTATCAGCAGCGATCCCACTTATTCGGCCGACGAGGCCACCTATCAGAGCCTGATGGACGGCCTTTCGGCCGAATGGAAGAGCACCGCAGCCTATCAGAACGGCGAAATCTATCTGATCTGCGAATCGGCCGGCGAGATGGCCTCACGGTACGGTCCCCGCTGCGCCCAGCTGACCGAACTGTTCGCACTGATTCTGGATCCAGACGCCTTTGATACTGCGGTCCCGCATTACATCGGCGATGACTACACCGATTATCTGACGATCACAAAAGACCTCGGTTACGGAGACTGAACAATGAAGAAACTCTCTGTGATCCTGATTGCCTTTATGGCCCTGGCCGTCTCGGTGCTAGTACCGCTGACGGCAACAGCCGGTGAAACGGCTTCTGTCAGCAGCACCGCCGACGGCCTGACCGGGGACTTCCTGCTCGATTACGGTGACGGTCAGACCTGCTGGTATGAACTGGCCGACGGCAGCACCGTACTGAACGCAGTGGACGCTTCCCTGACCGCGGCCGGGGTCGACCATAATCTGAGCGGCAACGGCTGTGTCATTAACGGGTTTGGTAGCGATACCATGGGTGCAGCCGATACCGGCGGATCATACGTGACCACCGGCACCAGCGGCATCACGGTCTCCTGTACCTGGCATTTCTTCATCTGGAACGCAGAGACCGCTTCATGGGAAGAGAGTTCTTCTGAGTCTGCCTTTAGCGGCTCGCCGCTGGCCGCAGCTTATTATCCGAGCGGCGTATACCCGACTGTCACCCCCGAACACCGCTCGGCCTGGACATCCATTGCAGGCAATGCCGAGAATACCGCCGACCAGACCACCGACTTTACCGATCTGCAGGGTGAATCGTTGGTCTGGTCGAACGATCCCGACAGCGGTGAGGCTGATTCTTCTTACAGCACTGTCCTGTACGCTGACGGTTACGCCTTTGTCAAATACGGCATGAAGAACAGCAGCGGGGATGCCGCAGTGACCTGTTATGACACCAGCGACTGGAGCGAGGTCTGGTCCTTTTATTACCCTTCGGCCTCGTACGAAACCACGACAGCACTGATCGCCGGTCAGTATATATTTGTACAATCCACCTACGGGCACATCTATCGGTTTGAATGGGCAGTCGGTCCGGGTGAGGAAAACGCCAACGTAATTACGTTCGACGGCACCTCCTGGAACACAGACATTACCATTCCGGCCGACACAGGTGCCGAGCTGGCATACACGACCTACGGCGACAGCCTGACCAGCATGGTTTTTTCCACCGGCTGTCTCTTCGTCAAGGCTTACAACGGCATGGTCTACTGCTTCGACACCGATCTGAGCCTGGTCTGGTCCTACCAGACCGGCGGTCGGGCTTACTATTCGCCACCTACGGTCTACGGTGATTATGTGGCCGCCGGCATGTATGACGGCCACCTATACATCCTTGACAAACACGACGGAAACCTGATTGTGAATGAGACCGTACACGAAGAGGAATATATCTACTACAGCGGCGGGACCGCCGTTACCACCACTGTCGGTTCCTCCAACGTAGCCCAGTTCGTCGAATATAACGGAGGACTGACCGTCTTCACGACCTTTGATGACGGCCGCGGAATGAGCGCTATGAAGTTCGGCGTCGCAGTCTACCGCTTCGACGGCACTGCTTTGACCGAAGTGGCCGAATATGATCAGGATACGGTCGGCTCGATCAGCAAACAGCTCTGCCTGGCCCCAGATACGGACGTCCCCTCGGTGTATCTGGCGTCCAGCAACGGAATCTATCTGCTAAATGCCGACGGCGGCTATAATCTGATCTCGACCGTCACTGCCGACAAGAACACCTCGCATTCGTTCCCGGTCCTGGTGAACAGCACTTACCTGTTCATCAGCACCTACAGTTCGCATCAGATCCTCATGATCGACACCGACGGCAATACTGTAGCCGCTTCCACCGTGCCGGTTGACAGTTTCTGCATGGCCTCGGTCACGGTCTGCGAGGGGCTGATCATCAGCGGCAATGATGCCGGGGCCTATGCATATACGGCGTTGGAACCGTACACTGCCCCGGCAACATCTGTCGCTGAGACCCCGCTCTGGGAAGTCCTGCTCTTCGCCATCGTCATTGTCATTGCGGCCCTGTCTGTCCTCTGGATGGCCCTGCGGTTCGGTCTGAAGTGGGAGCACCCGTTCAGCCGCCTGCGCAACGCCGCCTACCACTACTTCTACGGTACCGACTACACTCACAATACCCGGAATAAGCGGCGGCTGTGGGTGGTACTGCTGATCGGTATCGCCATCACGCTGGCGGTCGCCCTGCTCTCACTATGCCTGGGCCCGAAGACCGACCTCGGTCTCGGCGAGGCCCTGAGTGCACTGGTCTCTTCCGTCCAGAAAGGCGGGCATAATCTGACCTATAACGAGATGCTCATTTACAACTCGCGGCTGCCGCGGACGGTCGCTGCCCTGACCGTCGGCATCGGCCTGTCGGTAGCCGGCGCCGTCTACCAGGCGGTCATCAAGAACCCGCTGGTCGAGCCTTATATCATGGGCGTTTCCTCCGGCGCCGGCACCCTGGCAATCGCCGTGATCGTCTTTGACTTCACTTTCTTCGGTCTGTTCGGGCCGAACAATCCGTACCTGACGGTCATCGCTGCGGTCGTCGGCGGTCTGCTGGCCTTCGGTCTCACCATGCTGCTGGCCGAAAAGACCGGTGGCAAATCGATCAACTATGTCCTGGCCGGCATCATCGTCGGCCTGGTGTTCTCCGCCGTTCAGTCGCTGATGATGATAATGGCCGGGAACGAAATCGGTAGCGCCCTTTCGTGGCTGTACGGTTCCTTCGCTTCGATGACCTGGAATAAAGTCTGGGTGATGCTGTTTCCGGCCCTGTCCATGTCGCTGGTCCCGCTTGTCTGGGCCAAAGAGCTGAACCTGGTCCTGCTGGGCGAGGACCAGGCCCGGCAGATGGGACTGAACGCCCGCCGGTTCGACAACCTGATGCTGATCCTGGTCTCGGTACTCACCGCTTTCTGTGTGGCGTTCTGCGGCATCATCGGCTTTGTCGGTCTGGTGATCCCCCATCTCTGCCGGATGATCCTCGGCGGGGACCACCGTCTGATGCTGCCTGCCTGTATGGCTTTCGGCGGTTTCCTGATGATCGCCGCCGACTTACTCGCCCGGTTGCTGCTTTCCGGCTACGAGCTACCGGTGGGAGCGATCACGACGATCATCGGCGTGCCGGTGTTTGCCTATCTGCTGATTAGGAGGGGGAAAAGCTATGAGATGTAAGCCTGTCCGGGAGGCGGGGCTGTGAGCTTCTGGTGGATTGTCGTCCTGGTTGCGGTTGCAGTCGCTGCAGGATCGGCCCGGTGGTTCCGGGACCGGCTGGTCCCGGGAATGCGGCGGGCCATCGACGGCCTGAGCCGGACTCATCTTGGCCGGAAGAAACACCGGGCTCGGTTCATCATAGCCATAGGTGCACTCCTGCTGCTGGCCGCGATCATCGTCTCGCTCTGTCTCGGTCCCACCCGCATATTGTCGCCGCCGGATGCGTTGGGCGCTTTGTTCTCGGCGGTCGCCAAGGGCGGCAGCGGCCTGACGGATACCGAGATGACCGTGTACAACTCCCGGCTTCCGCGGACGCTGGTGGCGGCCGCGGTCGGTCTCGGCCTGTCTGTGGCCGGCGCCGTCTACCAGGCCCTGATCAGGAACCCGCTGGTGGACCCGTACATTATGGGCGTGTCCTCCGGCGCCGGGACCGCCGCCGTGGCGGTCATCGCCTTCGACTTCACGTTCTTCGGCCTGCTTGCCCCGCATTCAATCTACCTGACTGCCGTCAGTGCCATCGCCGGCGGTCTGCTGGCCTTCGCCTGCACCATGCTGCTGGCTCAGAAGGCAGGCGGTACCGCCAACGCCTACGTCCTGAGCGGTGTGGTGGTGGGCCTGGCATTCTCGGCAGTGCAGACGGTGATGATCATCTTCGCCGGCGACCAGCTGGCGAACGCCCTGCTCTGGCTGTTCGGTTCGTTCTCGTCCGTAACCTGGACGGAGGTCCTGCCTGTCCTGCTGCCGGTGCTAACGCTAAGTCTGCTGCTGACCCGCTGGGCGAAGGAGTTCAACCTGGTCCTGCTGGGCGAGGACCAGGCCCGGCAGATGGGACTGAACGCCCGCCGGTTTACCGCGCTGATGCTGGTCCTGGCCTCGGTTCTGGCCTCGTTCTGCGTGGCGTTCTGCGGCATCATCGGTTTCGTGGGACTGGTCATTCCGCACCTGTGCCGGATGCTGTTCGGCGGAGACCACCGGCTGGTCCTGCCGGCTTCGATGCTGTTCGGCGCTGTACTGCTGATTGCGGCCGATCTGACCGCGCGGATGGCCCTGCCCGGCACCGAACTGCCGGTGGGAGCGATCACGACGATCATCGGCGTGCCGGTGTTTGCCTATCTGCTGATTAAGAGGGGGAAGATTTACAATGGCTGACGTGCCGCTGCTGGAGATAAAACATCTGGAAAAGAAATACGAGAACGGCTTTCAGGCCGTATCTGACGTGTCATTCACGCTGCCGCCCGGTAAATTGGTCGGACTGATCGGTCCCAACGGCTGCGGCAAGACGACCATGATGCGGTGCATCAACCGGATGCATCAGCCGACCGGCGGCGACATCTTCATTGACGGCGTCTCCGTCCTGGACAAAACCCCGGCCCAGGTAGCCCGGCTGGTCTCGAACGTCCCCGCCGAAATGACCGTCTCCTTCGGTCTGACGGTCTTCGAGACCGTCATGCTCGGCCGCTATCCTTTCCTGCAGAACGTCTGGTGGGAGACCGACGAAGACGAGACCCTGGTCGAAGACACCCTGAAGAAGTTCGGGGTCTACCACCTTCAGGACCGGCCGCTCAACATGCTCTCCTCCGGCGAACGGCAACGGGTTCTCATTGCCAAGGCATACGTCCAGAACCCTAGGCTGATGCTGGTTGACGAACCGACCTCACACCTGGACATGAAGTACAAACTGGACGTAATGGAATACCTGCGGGCCATGGTCCGGCAGGACATGACCGTGCTGGTGGCCGAACACGACATCTCGCTGATGGCCCGTTACTGCGACCTCTGCATAATTATGAAAAAGGGCAGACTGGTGCAAATCGGCGATCCCAAGCAGATCATCACATCCGACTTGGTCCGGGATGTGTACGACGTGAATGCTTCGGTCGGCTTCGACCGTGACGGCGAGATCTATGTCCTGCCGAAGCGGTACATCGGCGAATATCATCTATGACCGCCGCAGAAAAAGGGCGGCCGGAGAGAAGGCCCTCACTCCACGGCCCGGTGCTCTTCGCGGAGTTCGCCCATGGTGGCGGTGCGCTCCGCATAGGCATTGTGCTTATGGATGGACTCCTGGGAATCGCTGACCACTTTGACCTCCACGTTGTCAGGCAGGTCGGTGTAATTGCGGACGACCAGGGTCAGCGCGCTGCGGACAACATCCTCGACAAAACGCGTGTTTGTGTGGGCGTTGATGACTACCTGTCCTTCGTCCTCCCGCTTCAGCAGTTCAAAGGTCGGGGTGGAGAAGGCTTTTTGGGCAATGTCGATGAGGTCGTCAGCCTCTATCTCGGTTCCCTCGTCCATGGACATGAGGATCGTACAGACGTTGCGCTGGTTGTGCGACATACCGGGGTACGGCGAATCTTTGGCACCCAGCATTTCGGCTATGGACTCCTGGGCACACGGGCAGGCAGTCATCCCGATGACCTCGGCTCCTATGGTCTCCCGGACCGGCTGACCGCGGACGGCAGCGGCACCGGCATGCAACGTATACATTTCCATGGTCTTCCGGCCGGACGGGGTCTCGCTCGGACGGAAATAATCGGCCGTGACCTGCACTTCGGCCTTGTGGGCATATTCATGGCGGTCCAGCAGCCGTTTGACGATGTCGGCGGCCATGCCTTCGAGGCTGCCGTAAGGGTGTGTCAGACTCTCTTCGGCCGCAGTCTGCAGGACTTCCACGTTACGCGAGAGATGGGAGCCGCGCTGTTCCGCCGGCAGGTCTACGAAGATGTCGATGCAGCAGTTGAGCATGCTGTTGAGCCCGTTAACGGCCCCGGCCCGGCTGATCCGGATGGGTTTATGAACCCCAGTCACTCCGACCTTCGTCAGCCTGAATCCCGATTCGCCTTTACGGTACTGTACGTCACACTTCAATGCCATGCGCGAACAGAAAGAAACAACCTACTTAAACACAATAGGCCAACCACTGTTATGGTTTACCGCACGGCCGAATCCGCGAAAGGATATGACCGCGGAGACCGATACCGACCTCATGTTCTGCGGAGTAGACGAGGCCGGCCGCGGTCCGATGTTCGGGCCGCTGGTGGTCGGTGCCGTATGGTGTGAAGACCAAGAGGTCCTGCACCGGCTGGGCGTAAAAGATTCGAAGAAACTAACGCCAATCGCCCGGGAACGGCTGTACGACGAGATTGCCGCTGCGGCCGCGGCCTGGTGCACCGTGCCGATCGCCGCCGAGGAGATCGACACACAGATGGCTCGGAAATCGCTCAACGATATCGAACTGGACCTTTTCGTGGAAGCCGTGGGACAGCATCCCGCCGACCTCACCTACGCCGACTGCCCCGATGTCAACACCGAACGGTTCGGCTCGGTTATGTCCGCCCGGCTCAACGGCCGGACGGTCGTCGCAGCGCATAAGGCCGACGACACATATCCCGCCGTCTCGGCTGCCTCGGTCATGGCCAAGGTCACCCGGGACCGGATGCTGGACGACCTGCGGAAGGAATTCAAATGCCCTATCGGATCAGGGTACCCCAGCGACGCGGTCACCGTGGCCTTTATCGAAAAATGGATTAATAAAAACGGCAGTCCCCCGCCACATACACGCTGCTCCTGGGAACCGGTCCGGCACCTCATCGCGGTCCGGCACAACACCAAGATCAGCGACTGGTGAAGATCATGACCGTCGAAGCCAAGATCCAGAAACTCATCGAGAAGTTCACACATAGAATGGAAAAGGATGAAGAGGCCCGGAAAGAGATCGAACCCCTGACCAAGACAATCAATATCGACCTCGACTCGGAACATTATTCGATGAAGCTGGTACATGCCCAGATTTCGGACTTCAAATCGGTGATGATCGACAATGCCGACATTACCCTGACGACCACCCCCGAGAACCTGACCGCGCTCATCGATGGCGAACTGCGGCCCATGAAAGCCTACATTACCAAGAAACTGACGGTCAAGGGTAAGATTCAGGACATGATGTTCCTGAAGAAGTTCTTCTGATTTTACTCTTTTATCAGGACTCACTCTGTCAGCGGCTGGCGGGATTCGCATGCTTTCAGCGTATCACATAAGTCTCAGACAGCAATAACATTCAATACAGCACCTACGTCCCGGCGCCGGCAACCAGGAGATTATACAATGATGGTAACAAACCTGTATGACAAAAATCTGGCTTTCGTAATCATCGATGCCCAACGTAAGTTCATGATCAACCATCAGAACAAAACCGCTGAATACGATCAACCGCTGACGGTCATCAACCGGACGGCCGAAATGTTTCGTAAGGCCAGGAGGCCGGTGATTTTTGTAAAATTCATCGGCGGTAAGATGTGCCACCCGTATCACGGCACCGACGGCGATGAACTTTTCCAGGGACTGAAGACGGACCCTTCCGACATTACAGTGATCAAGCATTACATGAACTCGTTCCAGAAAACCGACTTGGCCGAAGTAATCAGGTCCCACGGGTGCAATGCCGCCGTTTACGGCGGAACTGTAACACAATACTGCGTAATGTCCACGTATTACTCATCTTTTGACTACGAAATCACTCCCTATCTGGTCGGAGGTGGCTGTATTGCCACCGCTCCCGAGGTCAACGATGCCGCCGAGGTCATCTGCAAAGCATTGTCACAAGAGACTCTGAAAGGATATTTCGACGGTGATCCGAAAGTAGTTGGAAAACCAGACAGTAGCAGTTCACTACACTGAACACTTCCAGTGCGGCAGACTGCTGTCGGAGACAACGGCCGAAGTGGTCAGCAGGATGCACCATTTGCCTCCACGTTCGATGATCTCCATTTCAATGCTGAAAATCTCTCTTATGAACTCTGCCGATAAAGACCTTGCCACGACTCTTACGACCCTGCTTTTCCTACGAGATAGATCGACTGAGACCTGATCCCGAAAAGCACAAACAAATGGACTACCCAAACCATAACCGCCGGTCTGACCAGTAGAGATGCTCCGCCGGCGGACAGCCTGCGGGGCATGGCCTTGAAAACTGTTGCCGCCCAGACTGTTGCAGGGCTGAACCGCGGAAAGACCCATGACTCCGGCACAAAACAATTAATACTACCGCTGTTGTAGGGTGGATTATAGCGAGGTAGGGTAGCCAGGATATCCCGTCGGGCTCATAACCCGGAGACCGGTCGTTCAAATCGACCCCTCGCTACCATTCTGTTACATTTTTTCGGATGACCCGAAGGCTGCGTTTTTTACGCAGCAGATCGACCCTGCGATAAATTCGAGAAAAGACAACCGCCGGCCGTGAGACCGGCAGAAAAGAATTTCAGAGCAACGACTTAGCTTCTTCTGGCGACATGTCAAGGGCCTTGAGCATATACTCCAGGGCCTTCTTGGCGTAGGGCGCCCGGGCCTTCGGATCGGCCAGGATATCACCGTGATTGCCCATGACGCTGTTGTAGTACTCGATAGCAAACTCGGAGTACAAGGAAGCAGCCAGCGACTCGTCGAGCTGCGCGGCCTCGTTGTAGGCCTTCTCAGCCTCGTCGTACTTGTTGATCGAGACACAGAACATGCCGTAGGACTGATAATACTCGGCCTTGGTGTCGTCAAGCTCGATAGCCTTGGTGTAGGCCCCGACAATCTCGTCATCCTTGACCTTGGCACCGAACATGCCGGAGGCATAGTTGCCGCTCTCGGCCAGATAATACCAGCCTTCCGCGTCCTGCGGGAAGTCGACCGTGTACTTCTTGAAGGCGGCGTGGGCCTTCTTGAAATCGCCCTGATCCATCGCCTTCATTGCGGCCGCGAACTTTTTATCGGCCTCTGGACTCCGTTCCGGCTGGGCCGGTGCGGACTGCTCGTCTGACATGGCGGCATCATTCGCTTGAGCCCTTTAAATGCTTTCCGCAGACAGAACCATCAGGGTCCCTTAAAGGGACAGAAGGTACCTTAAACGGCAAGTAAACAGGTATCGGCCAGACAACGGAAGATCCACACACTTAACAATCCATTTATCTGCCGAACGACATCTTTCAATTATGATGGTTAAGGAACTGTGGACCTACAAGATGAGTATGGCCGCCGGCGCCCAGGGTTATACCTACCGCGAGGTGGCCCCGCCGGCGCCAAACGTATCAACCGTGGAACGGTGCCGGAATCTCTGCAAGCAGAACATCTGCGGCTGCTATGACACCAACTGGGGCTGCCCGCCGGGAGTCGGCAGCGTCGGTGACGTACGCCGGATGCTGGGACAGTATAAGAAGGCCGCCGTGCTGTATAAGCGCACCGAGATCGACCACAACGACAAGGCGGGGCTGAAGAAGCTTTCCGACGAGCATCAGAATCTGCTCCGGGCATTTAACTGCCTGCTCCGCGACAGCGGCTACAATTCGATGGCCCTCGCAGACGGCGGCTGCAACTACTGCATCAAATGCACCTACCCGGACTCGTCCTGCCGGTTCCCGAAGCAGCGGGTCTGCTCGGTCAGCGGCTGCGGCCTGGAAATGATGGCCTACCTGGAGACGTTCGGCATCCCCTTCGCCTTCGAGGACGGAGCTGTCACGCTATACGGCCTCATCCTGTTCAACGAGAAGCAACCGCAGTCCGACCTCGAGTCTGCCGGAGACTGAGCCCATACATAAATAATAATAATGGGCGCGCCCGTTGTCCGCGCGACTAGTATGGACAGAGACATCGTAGCGAAGGTGGCTAAGACCGCCCACCTGACGCTGACCGACGCGGAACTCGACCGTTACTCCCGGGACCTCAGAGAGATCTTAGATTACTTCCGGGTCCTCGACGAGGCCCCGAATCACACGGGCGTGGGGGTTAACCCCGTTGAGATTGCCGACGTGCTGCGGGACGATGTACCTCGGCAGGAGTTCAGTTCCGAAGACCTGCTGAAGGACATGAAGACCTACAAGAACTACATTCGGGGGCCGAAACTCTCATGACCGATGCCGACACGCTCGCCGGTCTGAAGCGGCTCAACAACACCTATCAGATGTTCCATGCTTTTACGGCGGACACCGACCCCGGCGACGCCGTGTTTCTATTCTCTGCCAAGGACAACCTGACATCCAAGGACTTCGAGACCTGCTGCGGTTCCCGCATCCTCGAAGGCTACCGGCCGGTCTTCGACGCGACTGCCATTGCCAACCTGCGGCGGGCGGGCGGAAAGCTCATAGGCAAGACAAACATGGACGAATTCGGGTTCGGTACATTCTCGACCAACTCGGCCTTCGGTGTGCCCAAGAACCCGTTCGACCGGGAGCGGTCCTGCGGCGGTTCTTCGGGCGGCTCCGCCTGCGCGGCGGCCATTCTGGACGGCCACGTCTCACTCGGTGTGTCCACCGGCGGTTCGGTCTGCTGCCCAGCAAGCTTCTGCGGTGTGTACGGGCTCGTCCCCACCTACGGGCGGGTGTCCCGGTACGGACTTATTGACTACGGCAACTCACTTGACAAGATCGGACTGCTGGCCCGTGACCCGGCAAAACTGAAGCAGTACCTGCCGGTCATCGCCGGCAAAGACCCGCACGACCCTACCTCTGCCTGCCAACCTCCGCTGGAACTGAAGGGCGCAAAGATCCGGTCCGTCGCCGTGCCGCAGGAAGCGGTCGAAGGCATCAGCACCGATGTCAAAAATGCGTTCGAGAACGGCTTGGAAACCCTCAGGAGCCTGGACGTCGACGTGGAATACGTCGACGTGCCCGAGTTGCGCTACGCCATGCCGGCTTACTATATCCTGGCGACCTCCGAAGCCTCCACCAACCTCGCCCGCTACTGCGGCATGCGCTACGGCCGCCAGGACGGCGATTACACCCTCGGTTTCGACGCTTACTTCTCATCCTTCCGGACGGATTACTTCGGCGACGAGGCCAAACGGCGGATCTTACTGGGTACCTACACTCGGATGGAGGGGTTCCGCGACCGCTACTACGCCAAGGCGCTGCAGGTCCGCATGGATGTCATTGACGCCTACAAGCGGATATTTGCCGGTCATGACGCGGTCCTGACCCCGACCATGCCGTTCGTCTCCCCGAAGTTTGCCGACATCTCACAGATGTCGGCCGTCGAGACCTATAAGACTGACTTCCTTACTGTCCCGCCGAATCTGGCAGGCACGCCCCATCTGAACTGCCCATGCGGCTACAATGCCGCCGGCCTGCCAGTCGGCATGCAGTTTGTGACCGACCACTGGCAGGAGGACAAGCTCGTGACCATGGCCGCCGAATGGAACAAGATTTTCAACGTACGTGTACCGGAAGTGAAAGCATGAAGATCGGATTGGAAGTGCACGTGCAGCTCCCGACGAAATCAAAGATGTTCTGCTCTTGCCCGACCACGGACGCTCCCGCACCTAACACCCACGTCTGCCCGACCTGCCTCGGCATGCCCGGTTCCCGGCCGGTGCTGAACCGCCAGGTGCTGGTCTACGGCATCATGCTCGCGAAGATGCTTAACTGCACTATCGCCGACACCACTTGGTTTTCGCGGAAGACCTACTTCTATCCGGACATGAGCAAGAGCGTGCAGATCACGCAGTACGATCACCCGATCGGCATCAAAGGCGTCTACTATCTGAACGGCAGGAAGCCGATCCGCATCACCCGGATTCACCTGGAGGAGGACCCCGGCAAGACCAAACGGACCGCCGACATGTCCTCGCTGGTCGACTACAACCGCTCCGGGATCCCTCTGGCGGAGATCGTCACCGAACCAGATCTGGCCACCCCTGCCGAGGCACGGGAGTTCCTTACCCAGCTCGTAACGGACATCAAACATACCATCGACCTGCCGGAGAGTGGCGAGCGCAGCATCCGTTGCGACTGCAACATCTCCGTCGGCAAGGAACGGTGCGAGGTCAAAAACGTCACCGGCCTGAAGAACGCTGAGCGGGCATTGACCTATGAGATGGTCAGGCAGGTCAAGGTCCTGAAGGCGGGCGGCAAGATCGACCGGGAGACCCGGGCATTCGACGAGACCCGCGGCGTCACCTATTCCGTCCGGAAGAAGGAGATGGAATCGGACTACGGCTACATCGACGAGCCGGACCTGGGTATCTTCCACGTCGGCAAGTTCGCCGAGAACATCAAGATCAAGGAGAGCCCGCTGAACATGACCCTTCGTCTGGCAAAGCAGTACAGCATAGATGAGGCCAAGGCCAAACAGCTGGTGGCTACCTCGACGGACCTGGCAGCCCTGTTCGAAGAGCTGGCGCAGGCCACTGACATCCCGACGGCGCTCACCTGGAGCACCAGCACGGTCACTGCCAACTGGAAGGCTTTCGCCGCCCGGCAGATTCCGACCGCCGGGATCATCGACGCCGTTAAGAAACTGCATGCCGGCAAGATCACTGACACCGAGTGCACGCTCGAACTGAAGTCCTACATGACCGGCCAGAGCGCAGCTGCCACTCAGGCTGCCTCGGCGGACCTGGACACGCTTATCGGCAAATACCTAGACGAACACCCCGAGATCCTGGCGGACTGCAAAAAGAACGTCAGAGCCGCGAACCGCGTCATCGGCTACATCATAACGCAGACCGGCGGCAGTTACAGTTCCGCCGAAGTTGTGGCGTCCGTGAACGGCGCCATTCGGAAACGGCTCTGAAACTTTTTTATCGAATTAAAAAAACCGGCCGGCAGGATTTTACTCCTGTCGGCCGGCAACGACCTTACAGCTCTTCGTCGTCTTCTTTCTCGGCATCCTTGGCAAACATATCGATATCCGCCTGGCTTACGTCGCCAATACCCGCCATCGAAACAATCTGCAGTTCTTTAAGCTGCTCTTCGCTGATGGTCTCGGGCGAGCCGTCCGTCAGGGACACGGCCGCCTTGTTCTTCGGGAAGGCGATAACCTCCCGGATAGTGGACTTACCGAGCAAAATGGCTATGAGCCGGTCAACGCCGATGGCAATACCGCCGTGGGGCGGCGCGCCGTAACTGAGGGCATTCAGGAAGAAGCCGAACTCTTTCTGGATCTTCTCCTCGGACAGACCAAGCTTCCGGAAGACCGCGTCCTGCAGCTCCGCGTTGTGGATACGGAGCGAGCCCGAAGCGAGCTCGTTGCCGTCCAAACAAAGGTCGAAGCAGGCACCGCCGCAGTCTGGATCGTCGATGTCGCCCTGGGGCAGCACGAACGGGTGGTGGAACGAGTCGTACTTGCCAGAGACCGGGTCGATGGCAAACATGGGGCACTCGTCCATCCACAGGAACTGGTGCACGCCCTTAGGGACCAGACTGAGGTCGGCCGCAATCTTCTTCCGGAGCAGCCCTCCGCCAGTGTAAGTGGCCTGCCACGGACCGGCGATAAGAAAGAGCAGGTCGCCCTCCTCCGCACCGGTCGCCTTCTTGACGTTTTCCAGAATTTCCGGAGTGAAATACTTTGTGATATTCGAGGTAAGCACCCCGTTCTCCATCCGCATCCAGGTCAGGCCGCCGAGCTTGCATTTGTGCTTGGCATATGAGATGTACCGGTCGACATCGTTCCGGCCGACCTTCTCGCCGGCAAACGACTTTTTGAGATTCAGAGCCGCCACGATGCCATGGTTGGCTAGGATATTCTGAAAGATCTTGTATGGCACGTCCTTCATGACGTCCGTTAAAGTGGTGAATGTCAGGTCGTACCGCAGGTCGGGCTTGTCAGAGCCGTACTTCTCCATGGCGGTCTTATAGGGAACATGGATGAACGGCGTTTTCAGTTCCGTGCCGTACAGCCCTTTCCACGCATAGGCCAGCATGTTCTCGATGACATCCTGGATATCCTTCATGTCCACGAAGGACATCTCCATGTCCAGCTGGGTGAACTCGGGTTGCCGGTCCTTCCGGGAGTCTTCGTCGCGGAAACAGCGGGCCACCTGGAAGTAGCGGTCCATGCTCCCGACCATCAGCATCTGCTTGAACAACTGCGGGGACTGGTCGAGGACATAGAATTTACCTGGGTGCACCCGGGACGGCACGACGTACTCACGGGCACCCTCGGAGGTCGACTTGCCCAGCATCGGGGTCTCGATCTCCAGGAACTTCTGGTCCTCCAGGTAAACCCGGCACAGATGCAGGAATCTGCTTCTGAACTCCATGGTCCTGATCATATCGGTCCGCCGCAGGTCGAGATACCGGTATTTCATCCGGGTATCTTCGTCGGGAAGCACGCCCTCTTTCTGGTCGCCGATCTCGAACGGCGGAACCTTAGACTTGCTGAGCAGTTCGGCATGGGTGATGAGAATCTCGATCTCGCCGGTCGGGTTCGACTCGACAGCGGTGCCCTCGACCCGGGCACGGACCTTGCCCTCTATCAGTACGCAGGACTCCCGGGAGAATGTGTCCATTACGGCTGCGATCCGCGCCCGGTCGGCCTCAGGCACATCGGCCGGATCGAAGACGATTTGGGTGATCCCGTAGCGGTCGGCCAGGTCAATGAAGGCGACCCCGCCGTGGTCCCGCGAGAACCTGACCCAGCCTTCCAAGCAGACCTGTTTGCCGATGTCGGCGGCCCGGAGCTCGCCGCACGTGTTCGTTCTTCTCATTGAGATGCCTCTGAATATGGCCTCTAATGAAGGTACCCTATAAAAGTGTTATACGAGAAGCCAAGAAACTTCAGCCCGGCGGAAATGACCGGCGGCCGGAACGGGCTCGAACTTTCTGTACAGGTCAGTGCCGATCGGGGCGGATTCCCGTTCCCCGGCTGCGAATTTTAATGAAAAACCGCCGTCGGAATCCGCGTTCAGACGGTCGGCGGCAGCAACGGAGGCACGAAGTCGTTGGATGACTTCACGATGTTGAGGATGATCGATGTATTGGTCTTCAGAACACCTTTGGTGCTGTTGATCAATTTGACTACCCGGGAGAACTCGTCCCGGTCGAGACAGCAAACCAGGGCCGTGCAGTCCGCCTCACCGGTAACGTCGAAGACAGCCACCACTTCGGGAATGCCTTTCAGTTCCTGCTCGACGTTCACGACGTCGTCCGAGAATACCTGGACGATGCCCATGTAATCGTAACCCATGGCGACGTAATCGATCTTGGCCCGGTAACCGCGGATCACACCCTTGCTCTCCAGGACCTTGACCCGCTGGATCAGGGTGGTCGGATGGACACCCAGCTGTTTCGCCAGCTGTCTGTAGGAACCCTGGCTGGACTTGCACATCATCTCGATGATGCGCCGGTCTAGTTCGTCAAATTCTGATAGGTCGCCCATTCCGATTCCTTCCGGGTTGGGAATCGAGTAGGGCATACTTATTACATTAGGTCGCTTTGCGGTAACCATCAGAGGCGGACGAATGGCAGAAGAGGTCTTCAGACGCGACGGATATCTTTCGGAGTTCGAAGCGGACGTGGTCTCCGTCAAAGACGACCAGGTCGTACTTACCAACACAGCGTTCTATCCCGGCGGAGGCGGACAGGTGTGCGATACCGGCACTATCCAGGGACAGCGGGTCACCGAGGTCCGCTACGAGGGCAAGGAGATCGTACATAAGGTACCGAATAACAATTTCAAGGCCGGCGACCACGTCTGGTGCAGCATCGACTGGGACCGGCGGCTGGACCTGATGATGGGGCACACCGGTGAGCACCTGCTGTTCTGCTCCCTGCGGAAACAGGACCCGGACCTGGCCATTACCAAGATTTACATCTCTCCCGAAGACAAGTACGTCATCGTAAACCACGACGTGCCGTGGGACAAGATCAAGGCGGCGCTGCAGTTTGCCAACCAGGCCATCCGGGACAACCTGTCCGTGACCAAGGCAGTCATGAGCCGGGACGACCAGGACCTCGCTAAGGTCCGTATCAAGCTCGACCGCATCCCCGAAGACGAAGAGATTACCGTCGTCGCCATCGGCGACATCGACTACTCAGCCTGCAGCGGCATCCATGTGATGGAAACCTCCGAGCTCGAACAGCTTTTCGTGGACCGGAAAATCTCGGCCGGCAAGGACGGCGTTGCTATCCACTTCAAGGTCGGTCCCGCTGCCGCCGACGCAGCCATGGCGCTCGCCAACACCTGCCTGCAGGTAATCGACGAGACCGGCAGCAAACCAGAAGATCTTATCAAGACCGTAGCTAACCTCCAGCACGAGCTGAAGGTCGCGAACGACGCCAAGAAGACAGTCACCAGACAGCGGATCGAAGAGCTCAGACCGACGGCCATTGACGGCACTGCCGTCTACAGCGGACTGTTCGCCGATGCCGACCGGAAGACCCTGACTGACGCGGCCGAGGAATACAGAAGTCAGGGCGGCGTAGCCGTCTTTGTTTCGACCGGCGAGACCCTCGCAGTGATGCTGGTCTCCGGCACGCCCAGGGTCAACTGCAGGACTGTCCTCGGCGACGTGCTGAAGCAGTTTGACGGCCGGGGCGGCGGCAAACCCGACTTCGCGCAGGGTGGCGTGCCCGACGCAACGAAAGGCCAAGCGGTCCTGAACGCTCTGCTTGAAGCTGTGAAAAAAGTGCTCTGATCAGCGGACCTTCCAATCCCTTGCAGCCATGAGCCAGCCGATCAGTTCCTGGTCGATGTCGGCCGGTTTGCTCACGGCCACGTGATACATCCACCTGCCCGAGTAGGACTGGGTGACCTCGGTCAGCCGTGGGCCTTCCAGTTGGCGGTTCAGTCCGAACGAGACTGCCAGGTAATGTGCCGGCCTGCCCGGAATTCGCATGGGCCCGGGCCGCCATACGTAGGCATAGGGACGGTCGTTCACTTTCAACACGACCATCGTCGACTGTATTCCGGCCATTGTATCCGGACATACCTGCCGGACTGCCGTATACAGACAGTTGAACAGGTCCCGGTCGGTCGGGTCGGCAAAAAAATCCTCGGCGGCGCTCATGGCTTTTCGTCTTCTGTATAGTCGTTCTCGGTCTTTGGCTTACCGCCGGTGCCGATCTATCCGCCCATGAACAAGCGGCCTATGATCGATACGGCCTGCACATGCAGGCGTCATACTTATGACGCCGCCAAACTAGAGCACAGTTATACCGTTTATGTCAGCATAATACCCTTAATAAGGATGATGACTTTAGGGTGACCTATTATGGCAGGCGGAATGAGGGGGGTTAACCCCCGTCAGATGCAGCGTACAATGCGTTCGATGGGCATCCAGCAGACGCAGATTGCCGATGTCACCGAGGTCATCATCCGGACCAAGACACAGGATATCCTGATTACGAACCCGGAGGTCCTCTGCATCGAAATGAAGGGCAGTAAGAGCTATCAGGTCACTGGCACCGAGCAGGTGTTGCCGGCCGGGTCGGTCGGCGTTGAGACAGCGGTCGAAGCTTCATTCCCCGCCGAAGACATCGAACTGGTGATGTCACAGACCAAGTGCGACCGTGACAAAGCCGTCAAGGCGCTGACCGCCTGCGACGGACAGCCGGCCGAAGCAATCGTGAAGATTATGTCAGGTGAGTAAAATGTGCCTAGCAATTCCGGGAAAGATCGTGAAGATTGACGGCGACGAAGGCGAAATCGACTTCGGCGGCGTCATCAGGACTGCGAACGTCTCCATGGTAGACGCGCATGTCGGTGAGTGGGCCGTGGTTCACGCCGGTTTCGCCATCGAAATCATGGATGAGGATGAGGCCCAGACAACCCTGAAACTGTGGAATGAGGTAATCGACAGCGGCGTGGTCGAGGCCAAGAACCCCAGCTAAGCAAACTATTTATACGACAAAGCTATCGCAGGAATTGGTCTGACGGCCACAGCAGCGGGGTTCACCCGGTCCCATCTCGAACCCGGAAGTTAAGCCCGCTAACGTACCTGTCGTGTACTGTATTGCGCAAGCGTACGGGAAAGCAGGCGCGCTGTCAACCACTTCTTAACTTTTACCGTTCGGGTCGTGCCATTTTGTATGGTACGATGTTTTCGGCTGATTCGGCATGCTTTCGCACTTTTGAATGTACACTCCTGTCTTTGGTTTGAATCCGCCGCGTTTAGTTAACCGAATTATGCTGATTTTTGTACTGATTCAAATAATGGTACCTAAAAGTTGCAACGATACACAAATACGATACGACCGGTCAGACACCGTGAGGGAGAAGGGCCGTAACTTACAAAAAAACCCTCAATTAACTGAGCCAATTCCTCAATCCGGGAAAGAAAGAACGTCGGATCGTTAAATGCACAAGACAGACGGCAAATCGTATGCCGTCGAAAAACCGCTCAGTTTCCGATTTCTCCTCATCTTTCGATAGATTTCAATCTAATCCCGAAATAAAAGAACTGTTCGAGGGCGACCTTTCGGTCAACAGCATCATCAGAAAAAGTAGTGGATAACATTTGAAAACACCAACATCGAGACAACTGCCGACAGCATAGAACAATGTCCTCTGTTCGTCATCGCTTTTGCTTATCAGATTTCCAAACTGTGTTCGTTCAAAATCGCCTTAATCTCCGCGACTTACGTAAATCAGAGGACAAGAAGACCGGAACGGACAATGACGTTTCCTATTCATCGTCAAACAGCCGGTATCGTGCTCCTATTGTCACGCCCGCGATAAGAACGATTAAGATAATCTTTCGCCATGGTCGGAACAATGATTCTGATCAAACTGGGCGGCAGCGTCATCACCGATAAGGCCATCTACCGCACTTTCCGGCAGGACACTGTCGCACGGTTGGCGGATGAGATTGCCCGTGCGGGACAGCAGGCAATCATTGTTCACGGTGCCGGTTCGTTCGGGCACATCGTCGCCAAGAAGTACGCATTGCAGAACGGTTTAACCGATCCGGCCGTGCAGGTCCCCGCCGCCGCGCGCGTGATGTGCGACGTCCGCGAACTGAGTAGCATGATAGTCGAGGAACTGCTGGCCAAGAATCTGCCGGCGGTCTCCGTACCGCCGGGTTCCTGTTACGTTACCGAACACGGGAAGATTGTCATAAAAGATGAGGAGACCCTGCGGGCCCTGGTAAATCTCGGGCTCATGCCGGTCATGTTTGGCGACGTTACCGCTGACCGGACTCAGGGAGTAGCTATCGTCTCCGGCGATCAGCTCATCGAGGTCCTCTGCCGGATGTTCGATCCGTCGCTGGTTGTTTTTGTTTCAGACATAGACGGCCTGTACGACCGCGACCCTAAGACTGACCGGAAGACCAGATTAATCGGTGAGGTCACCGCCGCAAAACTGGCGGAAATCCCAGCTGAGACCACCGTCGCCGACGTAACCGGCGGCATCCGGTCCAAAATGGCGGCAATGCTCCGCATGACCAATGGACACCGGGAATGCGTCTTGGTTAACGGGACTGTGCCTAACCGCCTGTACTCATTATTAAAAGGCGAGGTCGTTACCTGCACCACAGCCAAAGGGGGCCTGGAGTGAATGCCTATAGGACAGCGTAAAGCCGAACACGTCGAAATCTGCCTGAAAGAACGCATTGTCCCGGACCACTGTTATTGGGACGACGTCCGCTTGGTCCACAATGCTCTGCCTGAGCTCAATATGGACGACATCGACCTGAAGAGCGATGTTCTGGGCAAAAAACTCTCGTTCCCGTTCATCGTCACCGCCATAACCGGCGGTTTTCCGGGCGCCGAGAAGATCAACCGCAACCTGGCGGAAGCCTGTGCCGACCTGCAGATCGGTCTGGGCATCGGGAGCGAGCGCGCCGGCGTCACCGGCGTCAGCCCCGAGAGTTACCGGGTAATCCGGGATTACGACGTCCCGCTGGTCATCGGCAACATCGGCGCCCCGCAACTGGTCTCGCAGCACAGTAAGGACCGTTTTACCCCCGAGATGGTCGGGCAGGCCCGCGACCTCATTGACGCGGACTACATCGCCGTGCACCTGAACTATCTCCAGGAAGTCATCCAGCCCGATGGCGATACCAACGGCGCCGGCGTCCGGGACGCTATCCGCGACCTGGCCCGCCAGTACCCGCTCATTGTCAAAGAGACCGGCGCCGGAATCAGCCGCGGTGTCGCCGAGCGTCTGAAAGGCATCGGCATCGAAGCCATCGACATCGCCGGGGCCGGCGGTACCAGCTTCGCCGCAGTAGAAATGTATCGTTCGGCCCGTGCCGAGGATGCCGTCCATACAGAGATGGGCAGCACCTTTTTTGACTGGGGATTGCCGGCCCCGGTATCGCTGATAGAAGCCCACTGCGGGTTGCCGCTTATCGCTTCGGGCGGTATTCTCGACGGCACACATGTCGCGGCAGCCATTGCCATGGGTGCCACGGCCGCCGGCGCAGCCCACGCCGTGCTCCGCGAGGCCACAGAGTCCGCGGATGCGGTGAAGAAGAAGCTTACACTCATCAGAGACGAGCTTCGGGCGGCCATGATGCTGACCGGCTCGGCCGACATCAAACAGCTTTCGCAGACCCGGTACGCAGTCCTCGGGAAGACCCGGGACTGGCTGGAGGGATTGGAATGGACGCAAAAGAATATCTAAAAGAATCATCGAAGAAAGTCGACAAGCCTATCAAGAGCTACATCGAAGATCAAGAGCCAATGCGGCTTATCGAAGCTTCGCGCCAGTATCCGTACGCAGGCGGCAAGCGGATGCGGCCAGTCATCGTGCTGGCGGCCTGCGGTGCCGTCGGCGGCGACAAGAAGAAGGCCATGCCCCTCGCGGTCGCTATCGAGTACATCCACAACTTCACGCTGATCCATGACGACATTATGGACGGCGATTCCGAACGCCGGGGCATGACAACCATCCACGTCGCCTACGACGTGCCGACCGCTATCCTGGCGGGCGATGCGCTGTTCGCTAAAGCTTTCCAGATCATCGCTGACCTCGATGTGCCGACCGACCGCATACGGGACATCCTGCGCTATGTGACCAAGGCCGTCTGGGACCTGGCACGGGGACAGGAGTTCGACACGATGAACGAGGGCAAGTTTATCTCCGAAAAGCAATACCTTGAGACCATCAAGCTGAAGACCGGCGTCCTCTTCGCAGCAGCCGCGGCCGGCGGTGCTATCGCCGGCGGCGCAGACAAGAAGACCGTTGAGAATATCAACAAATACGCCCTGGCCATGGGTCTCGGCTTCCAGATGTTCGATGACTACCTGGGCATCATGGGCGACACCTCCAAAACCGGCAAATCTGTCGGTAACGACATCCGGAAAGGCAAGTGCACTCTGATGGTTACCTACACCATAGAGAATCTGAAGGACGAAAAGCAGTTGACGGCGTTCAAGAAGATTCTCGGCAATCCGAAGGCAACCGAGGCTCAGGTCAGGAAGGCCGTCAAGATCATGCAGGATGTCGGCGCAGTTGATTACAACCGGAAAGAGGCGGAGAAGATGGTCAAGAAGGCCAAGAAGTACCTGAAGTACCTGCCTGAGACCGAGGAGAAGGAGTTCATGCTCTCCCTGGCCGATTTTGCCATCAATCGGGAGTCCTGAACTTTTTTCAGAAAACCATTTACCGGGACCTTACAGGTCCCGAATTCCGTCTGCGGTGATGCGGAACTGAGCAGTCCTTCCCTCTGGGAGGCTCCGGTGCTTTATAATGACGGCTGTCCGGATCCCGTTCCCGTGCAGGTCTAACCGGATAATTGTCTTGGCATTGTGATGCATGGCGTGTCCGCCCAGAAACTCGATTGCGCCTGAAGAGATATCGGTGTACACCTGCGACGTTATCACGACCGGTACCTCGTACTCGCGGGCGGTATTCAGCAGAATCTCTGTCTGCCGGACAAAATCGTTGCGCAGGACCATGTCGTCGTGGTTAAGCCGATAGAACATTGTCATCGAGTCGATCACAATCAGGCCCAGCAGACCGTTCTTCGCAATCTTCGCAATCTGGTCCACCCGGGCCGACTGCTCCTCGAAACTGTGGACCTGGAAAACCAGCAGGTCTTTTATCAGGCTCATGTCCTTGAATATCTGCCCGATCCGCTCGACGGAGAGGCCTTCGGTGTCCACGTAGGCCACCTTCTTTCCCTGTTTTATGATGTTGTACGCCAACTGGAGACAGATATTGGATTTGCCGCACCCGGCCTCGCCGTAGAACAGCGTGACGCTGCCGGTCTCAATCCCCCCGCCCAGGAGGTTATCCAATGCCAGACAGCCGGTCGGTGTACGGTTCACATTCTTCATTATACGGCGCGGGTTGATAAACGGTTGTATCGGCCGGGGCCAGAAAGAGAGTTAAATAAACGCCTGCTAATTGCAGCAGTCATGCAAACAAGTACGGAAATCGGCCGGGGTGCAGAGGCCACGGTCTACCGGACGCAGTTCCTCGGCCGGGATGCAGTCGTCAAGGCGCGGTCGGTCAAAGGTTATCGGGTCCCAGAACTCGACCGCCGCATCCGTACCGTACGGATCCGGGCCGAAGCCCGGTTGCTCCGCGAGGCCCGGTCTGCCGGTCTCCGCACACCAGTAATATACGACACCGACCTGGGGGAGGCCAGCATCACTATGGAGGACGTCCGCGGTGAGACCGTCAAGCATTACCTGGACGAACATCCTGAGGGCGCGGTCCCGGTCTGCCGGCAGATCGGCACCGACATCGCGCACCTCCACAACGCCCGGCTTACCCATGGCGACCTTACCACTTCCAACATGATCCTGATGAAAGGCGGCCGTATCTGCTATCTCGATTTCTCCATGGGCAACTCTCTGGTGGAATTGGAGGACATCGGCGTCGATATGCGTCTGCTCGAACGGGCATTCAACTCCGCCCATCCGCGCCTGACCGAAGCCTATGCTGAGCTGATGGAGGCCTACTGCGCCGAGAAGACCAACGCACCGGAGGTCCTGTCCAAGGTCCAGGAGATCAAAGACCGGGGGCGGTACACATGACACTGCACCTGAAGGTCGTCACCTCCAACCCGGGCAAGGTTCGGGAATACCAGGCCGCCCTTGCTGAATACGGCGTAGAGATGGAGCACGTCCACGTTCCCTACGATGAGGTCCAGACCTCATATCTCGAAGAGGTCGTGGACAAGGGCCTCAAAGCACTGTACGCTCAGGGCCTGCGGAACTTTATGATCGACGACTCCGGCCTGTTTATTAACGGCCTTAAAGGCTTTCCGGGCGTCTGGTCCGCCTACGCCCAGAAGACCCTCGGTAACCCGGGCATTCTGAAATTGATGGAAAATATCAAGGACCGCGCCGCCGTCTTCAAATGCTGTATCGGCGCCTGCATCAGCGACCAGACCATCATTGTCACCGGCGTCTGCCCGGGTCTAATCACCCAGAAAGAGGCCGGTACCGACGGTTTCGGTTACGACCCGATTTTCAGTCCGGGAATGGACGGCGGACCGACGTTTGCAATGATTCCGATTGCAGAGAAGAACCAGTATTCCCACCGGGGCATAGCCATCCGTATGCTCATCGACGAACTGAAAGCCCGCAAGTTCATCTGATAAGTTTAATACCTGACATGGGATAGGCGGTCTGTTGGGCCTGTGGGCTAACCTGGTTATACTTGCGGCTTTGGGAGCCGTTGATCCCGGTTCAAATCCGGGCAGGCCCACTTTATAATCGCCTGATCGAAAAAAACACGTCACCGCTGCCTAAGAGTTGTTGACTGGGACGGCGGTCAGATCCCAATCTCCGACCGCCGGTTTAGTCTGATCGGTGTGTCAGCCGTCGATATATCTTAAATCCGGCTGACCAGCTCTCTGATTGCCGCTTTTGTCTCATCGAGACCGTTCTGGGCACCGTAGGCCATAACGACCCCAACGTCTTTGGCCTGCCAGTAATCGACAGTGTTGCGGTACTCGAAGAGCGCCCCGTCGTAGACATTGTCTGACCCTGAACTCAGGAGCATCGCGACCTTCCTAACGTGCTGCGGCACGCCAATCGCGTAGGTCCGATGCAATGCACACTGCAGCTGCCCAGAGAGCCCGAAGTAGTAGATCGGACTGGCCAACACAATCATCTCCGCATGTTGAATCAGCGCCAGCAGTTCGGCCATGTCGTCTTTCTGCGCGCAGACGCCGTGCCCTTCGGTATGGCAGTATTCGCAGGCCCGGCAACCGGCGATGTGCTTCTGGCAGACACTGTAGACTGTGACCTCATGCCCGGCCTGTTCGGCCGCCGTTTTGAAAGTGCCGATCATACCAGCCGTGTTCCCGTGCGGGTGCGGGCTGCCGTTCATAATCAGAATCTTCATGTCTCTTTTCTCCTTCATTCTCTGCCGCTGAACACCGGCATGACCTTCATCATACCGTAACCCTTGAACCGGACATTGGCCAGTCTTTCCATTTCATCGGCAGAAAGCTCGAAATCGATAGCTGCGTTCTCCTTCATATGATCAACCGATCCCGCCTTTGGGATTGCGACCGTACCCATCTGCACATCAAAGCGCATGCAGACCTGCGCCACAGTTACATGATGCTGAGCGGCGATCGCCTCGATCTCCTCGTTCTTCATCAGTTTCCCGTGGCCGAGCGGCGCATACGATTCGACGAGCACGTCCTTCTTCTGGCAGAACTCGATGAGCTCCTTGGGGACGTTCCCGACGTGGTTCAGGACCTGGTTGACCGCCGGCTTGACCCTGCAGTGGTCCAGAATGTTCTGCAGATCGTCGATAAGGAAGTTCGAGACACCGATAGCCTTCAGTTTGCCGGCCTCGTAGGCATCTTCCAGGGCTTTCCATACCTGCAGGTTCTCTGCGAAATACCGCTCTTTTTTGTCCCGCCACTGCTTCCAGGGCTGGGGCGCGTGGATGATCATCAGGTCGATGTAATCGAGGTTCAGGTCGTGCAGAGAACCTTCGATGCATTGTTTAGCCTCTCCGTACGTCTTCGCCTCGGCTAAGATTTTGGTCGTGACGAACAGTTCCGCCCGCGGAATACCGCAGGTCCGGATACCCTCGCCGATGCCTTTTTCGTTGGCATAGGCCTCGGCGGTGTCGATCAGCCGGTAACCCGTCTTCACGGCATTCCGCACGGCCTCGGACGCATCTTTATCTTTGATGAACCAGGTGCCCAGACCCACTTTGGGAATCTTTACACCGTTGTTCAGTTCGTAAGTTTCGTTCAGTATCATCTTTGTTCTCCTTTTTATTTTCTCAGATCACCGGCGAAAGCAACTGTTGTCAGCAGTCGCCGGGCTTTGCTGGACCTGCCGATATCGTCGGCAACAATGATTCGCTCTGCGGGTTCTTTACGCTCCCTATCCGGCCGTTCGCATAGGCCCGCACCTTGTTTTTCTCGAAGGGCGGACCGGTATCCTCGGCTGTGCAGTTCTCCAGGACCAGTTTCCAGCAGTAGCAAAACGCCGGTTCCCGATGGTCCGGCAGTTGACTGCCGCATCGCTGAACCCGTACAGTACTCACTCCCTGTCATGCGTTTCGTTCTCGAATCCTTTCATTTCTGCGGTCATATGAGTCTCCGTCGGTTTATTGGAATGCCTCGGTGAAGAAATCCGCCAATTTTTCGAAGGGGATCCGGTCCTTCCGGTCATAAAGATCGATATGCTCAGCGTCTTCAACCGTATACAGTTCCTTCGGTTCCTTCGCCCGCGCATAGACTTCTTCGCTGAAGAACCGGGAATGCGCCCGGTCCCCGACAACCATCAGAATCGGCCGGGGTGCGATTTCGTCCACGTGGTCGAGCAGGTTAAAGTTCAGGAACGCCAGGTCGCTGGTGGTCGTGAAACCGCCGCGGGCGTTAACATGGTGACCCCGCTTGAGCGCATAGAACCGGAACCATTCGGCGGCCGGTTCGGGAATGCCGGCCGGCACTGCGTCCAACGACTGTTCCGGGAAATACGGAACGTACTCCGGATAGCCTCTCTCGGCATCGACCCAGCGCTGCTGGGACAGCTTCTCTTTGGTCTTCTGGATCTGCTCGGCAGTGACCCCGAACTGCGGAGCCCGGGCAGCCCGGCTCATGTCATACATGCTGCAGGTCGCCACCGCTTTGATGCGAGTGTCGCACTGTGCCGCCGACAACGAGAAACCGCCTGAACCGCAGATGCCGATCACGCCAATCTTCTCCCGGTCGACGAACTGCTGCAGACCCAGATAGTCCACGGCCGCACTGAAGTTCTCCACGAAGATATCAGGTGACGAGACGTGCCGCGGTTCACCCTCGCTCTCGCCCATAAAAGACTGATCGAAGGTCAGCACTACAAAGCCCCTGGCCGCCATCTCGCCGCCGTAGACACACGGACCCTGTTCTTTGACTCCGCCGTACGGGGCCCCAACTACCAGTGCAGCATGTTTCGCTTTCCGGTCCATCCCCTTGGGAATATACAGGTCGCCGGCCACACGCAGTCCGCAACGGTTGACAAAATTGACCGGCTCCCGCTCGGTCTTCGGGTTCAGTTTGCAGATGTAGTCTTTTCCCATACTCGATACCCCCTCTTACTCCTTACCAAGCCGGGCGTATTCCACATCGGTTACCGGCTCCAGCCATTCGTTGCTGCAACCCTCGCCAGGCACTTCGACGGAGATGTGACTGAACCAACTGTCCGCCTGAGCACCGTGCCAGTGCTTGACATTTGCCGGAATCACGATAACAGCCCCGGGACACAGCGCCACTGGCTCCTTACCGAACTCCTGGTACCAACCTTCGCCGGCCGTACAGATCAGGACCTGCCCGCCGCCTTGCTTAGCATGATGAATGTGCCAGTTATTGCGGCAGCCCGGCTCAAAGGTCACGTTCGCCAGGAACAGCGGCGATTTGCCGAACTCGACCAGCGGGTTCAGGTAGCTCTGTCCGATAAAATATTTTGCAAAAGCATCGTTCGGCTTACCAATGCCGAAAATGTTGCTGCTTTCGAACTCTTTCTTGTCCGTTGTCTTCATTCTTATCACTCCTTTGTTTTCTCAAACGGTCAAACGGCCCGAATGGTCAACCTGACCTTCTTCGGCATCTGTCTCACCAGCGGCAGATCTTCGTCGCGGATATGCCCAATAATCATCATATCGCGGTGGGCAGATGATTCCTCCTCGCCGCCGTAAAGCAGCGCGAACCAGCCACTGCCGAGACTGATGTCCCCGTTTTTCCAGCCGGTCTGCCGCTCCAGCGGATCAAACCGTCCGTCGGCCGCCGTACAACAGTAGTCGATGCCGGAATCGTAGCCGGAGCACTGAAAAGGCAGCCGTTTCGCAAAGTCCTGCGCCGCGACTGTGTCATTGAGCACAGCGTGTACCGGTTCGGTGCCGTCGGTGATGATCACGTTCATCATTTGTTTCACTCCGCATAGACTTCTTTGGCCAGATTGAAGGCTGCCCAGGCCTTCGGCCACCCAGCGTAGAAGGCGACGTGCGTGATGATTGCGGCCATCTCCTTCTGGGTCACGCCAGCCCGCTTGGCGTTCATGAGATGGAACTTCAGCGAATTGTCGGCAATCCCCTGGGCAATTAGCGTCACCGCTGTGACAATGGCCCGGGTCTTCAGGTCGATATCCTGATTGTTCCAGTTCTCGCCGAACAAGACATCGTCGTTGTAGTGCGCGAATTCCGGTGCAAAGCTGCCGAGAGCGTCCCGGCCTGCGGTATGCTTTATTGTCATACTTTCTCCCCTCAATGTCCATGTGTGGATTTATCTACATGAGGATATTTTAATAGATTGATAAAGATGTCGTGCACAATCGTTCGAAAACGGCTCTTATGCCACAGATTTGGAAAAAATGGACATCAGGAAAGAGGAGAAAATGCCGCTAAACAGAAAACCGGATCTCAGGGTTGTCAAGACCAAGAAAGCGATTAAGACCGCCTTCAAAGAGATGATCTGCGAAATGGATGCCTCACAGATCACTGTCAAGGACCTGGCTAACCGGGCAATGATCCACCGTAAAACGTTCTATCTGCATTACACATCGATCGAGGCCCTATTCTAGGACATCACCCAGGAGCTGGCGGATGATTATTACTGTGAAATAGATAAACTGCCGCCGGACGCTCCGTTCACTGAGGTAAACCGGGTATTCTTCACCTTCATGGCTCATCAGGAACCGTATATGCAGAAAGCGGTCTGTTCCGAGAGCTACCGCGGCTTCATCGGCAGACTGTTCCTGTCGATGGAACAGCATAACCGGACCAAGCACAACCCGTATGCGCAGTTCAGCCCAGACGAGCAGGACATTATTAACAATTTCCTGTGCATCGGTTCGATCAACCTGTACCGGCAGTGGATCCTCGATGAGAAACGGCTGCCTCTGGATAGACTGATTGAACTGTCCGGACAACTGTTTACCCACGGTGTTGCATCGCTTGTCAATGTAAGTACCGATCTCGTTTTCAACCGGCCGGCCGCGAATGATTGACACCCGTCGCAATGATCTTGCCGGATGTTCAGACCCGTTTGATAAGGTCGTTCGGGTCCTTCCGTTTTTTCTCGCGCTGCGGATAGCCTTCGATCGCGTGGCCGAGCGCGACGATCAGCCGGATCCGCTCCTTGCCTTTGATCTTCAGCGCGACCTTGACTTTTTTCTCGTCAAACAGTCCAATCAGACAGGAGTCCAGCCCGAGTTCGGTCGCTTCAGCTGTCAGGTAGGACGCGGCAATGCCGATATCTACCGAGCGGTAATCCTGGCTTTTCATGACCGACCCGAGCTTAGCCGAGGCATTGTAGTTCGTCTCGGAAAAGATTACAAAAGTGGTGCAGTCCCTCAGAAACCGGTTACCGGACAGCGAACGAGCCTCGGCAATCTTGACAGCCGCCTTACCGGTGACCAGCCACATTACGAAGGGCTGGGCATTGCAGGCCGAAGGAGCCAACCGCGCCACCCGCAGACATTTTTCGACCGCCTCTGGCTCGGCAGGCCGGGCCGGGTCGAACGAACGGCAGCTCTGGCGCCGCTTGGCAATCTCGTCGAAGTTCATATCTCTGACAACGGTTCCTCGCTTAATGAGTATTTCGGGACAGACTGGTCCTGCCAGACCGCTCACTGTACGGTTTTACGGCTGGAAGAGTCCCGAAACTGCTGAATCGCAAAGGTGATGCCGTTGGTATACATTATCTTAGCCTCGGCAGCGGTGCGGGTGTAATCCACCAGCGAACGCAGACCGATCGCCAGAGACATCTGCAGATCAAAGAACAGCGAGGCGGCTTCGTGGTCGGCCCCGGCACAGATCCGTTCAAGTGATGAGACCGTGGCCTTCTTGCAGTCGGACATCCGCTCGGTTAGCTTACGCCGGGTCTCGTTGGAAAGTGCGCTCTTAGCCGCGACCTCGCGGGCCGCGCAGAGCTCGATCAGCCGTGGATGACGGGCCATACAATCGCTCCATTTTGAAGCCAGTACGGCCGGATCGGTCTGCTGCTGGCCCTGCAGAATCCTCAAAATATCCGCAGTCCAGGAAGTGAACTCCCGATCGAGCATAGCCGCCAGCAGTTCTTCCCGGGTACGGAAATACGAATATATCAGCGGCCGGGTAAACCCCAATTTGTGGGCAATCGATTCGTAGGTGACGGCCTCAAGGCCTTCGGTATCGCAGATGCATTCCGCGGCCACAATGATGTCCTGCTTGCGCTGCTTCTTTTTTTCAGCAGTACGGGCACGTCTGAACCTGGGAATCGGCATGATTGGTAATTGATATAATACTTACTTTATGTAATTTGCGAATTAACTCGTTTGTGATTATTTTTATACCCTGAAAAGACCGAAATTGAAACTGTGAAGATCTGCCTGTCTCCCAGATATTACCGGCATTTTTGATTCCAGTCCGCTCCTGTTTTACTAGGCAGATTCCGGGGGCATCTGCGGAGCGGTGTTGCCTGAAACACCCCGTATGTCCGTGCGGTGCTGGGCCTTCTCCCGGCCCCAGATGAGAATCAGTGCCGAACAGGCTACGACAGCGACCGAGCCGATGTTGTGAAAAATCGCTCCGCCAACAGGCCCGAAGACTCCAAAAGCAGCCAGACCCATGCCGAGCGCGTTCCAGCATATCGCAAAAGCAATGTTGCCGCGGATAACCTTCATCATGTGCCGGCAGAGCCGCCGTGCATAGGCCAGACAGTTGAGGTCGTCACCGACTAAAACCAAGTCCGCCGCACCGACGGCAGAACCGCTCCCGGCGCGGCCCATAGCCACGCCCACATAAGCTTTCTTCAGCGCCGGCGCGTCGTTTATCCCGTCACCGACCATACAGACCTTGTGATCTTCTTTTTGAATCTCTGCTATAGCCGTCAGCTTGTCGGCGGGCGTGCATCCGGCCCGGACCTGCCGAATTCCGACCTCTTCCGCCACTCTTGAGGCCGCCCGCTGGTTGTCACCGGTGAGCAGGATGCATTCAAACCCGTCGTTCCTTAACCCGGCAATGATCTTGGCACTCTCGGGCCGGACCCTGTCCGCGAACACGATGAACCCGAGATAGCGTCCGTCCGCCACCGTAAAAGACACCGTAGCGCCCCGGTTAATCTGTCTGTCCGCTGCGGTCACTGAGGCTGCCGGCACGGCAATCCCGTGCTCTTCCAGCAATTTCCGGTTCCCCACCAGAATCTGCCGGCCGTTTAACACGGCACTCAATCCCCGGCCAGGGATCGTCTCGCAGACGATCTCTGTCGGCAGTTCCACTTGCCTAGCAGCAGCATAGACGGTAAGTGCTTTCGCCAATGGGTGGGCTGAACGACTTTCGGCCGCAGCCGCGGCCGCCAGCAGTTCCCGGCCGTCAACCCCGGCTGCCGGTTCAACCGCCAGAACCTCCGGCCGCCCCTCCGTCAACGTACCGGTCTTGTCGAATGCCAGCCGATCCGCCGCCGCCAGCCGTGCCAGGCCGTTGCTGTCCTGAACCATCACCCGGTGCCGCGACAGGTTTCCTACCGCAGCGATGACCGCCGTCGGCACTGCCAGAACGAAAGCACAGGGACAGAACACGACCATCACAGCCACCGCCCGGGACGGGTCCCGGGTGATCAGATACACCAGTCCGGTGATGCCCAGCACCATAACAACCAGGTACGAGGCCCACTTGTCCGCCAGTTTTACCTCGTGCGTCTTCTCGGTGCCGGCCGCAGAGACCATCGCCGCAATCTGCTGCATCGAGGAACGGGCCGCCGGGCGGTCCACGCGATAGTCAAAGGCGTCCATGCAGTTCACCGAACCGCTGAAGACCTTGTCGCCGGGAACCTTGTCGACCGGCAGGCTCTCGCCGGTTACAACCGCCTGATCGACAGCTGTCCGGCCGACAGCTACCGTGCCGTCCGTCGGAATGGTCTCGCCCGCGGGCACCCGGACCGTGTCACCGACCGCCAGGGCGCTGACAACGACCTCTTCTTCCCTGCCTTCTCTGATCCGCCGGGCGGTCCGAGGCAACTGCGCAGTCAGCGCAGCGATACCGTCCCGTGACCGGGAGGCCGAATATTCTTCCAGCAATCCGCCCAAGGCCATGATCAGCGCCACCAGGCCGGCGGCGAAGTACTCGCCGAGACCGAGCGAGGCAATCACTGCCAACGCCACCAGCATATCGGCGGTGATATCGAACTGCTCCACAATACCTTTGAAAGCCTTCCAGATGATCGGGGCCCCGCAGAGGACCACGGCGACCCACGCTGGATCGATCGTAAACCGGCCGTCGAATAGGAAAGAGGCAATCAGCGCCACAACTGAGACAGCACACAACAGCTCAGAGCGCTTCAGGTCATCTTTGAGTACGTCGATTGCTAACACACCTTTCATTGATACTAGTTCGTTTTGTGAACATTTGACGTTTTCTACCGACCGAATAATCTTACGAGATTGGTGTGCCGGTGTTATTATTGTCTTAAAATCCTTATTATTGCGTAACAGTTAATCGAGAAAGTTATTCGCACCGGCTCCGACGGAAACCGGTGCTGTTCGGCAGCTGCCGAACCCTCAGGAATCAACGATCGAGATGTTGCTCGGCGTAATGTCCATGGTGAACAAACCGTCATAGACGATCCGCAGCGCGTACCATGAACCGGCCCCTTCCATCGTGTAGTAGGTGTTGTGGCCCAGGCTCCACATCTCAACCGCCGCCGTACCAGTACCGTCAGTGACCGTACCGGTGCCTACGTAGGTGTAACCGAGATAGCCGACAGAGTTGCTGTCCTGCGCGAAGATGCTAACCGATTCGACAGCATAGGCTTCCGTCGGCGTGTGCCCTGGACTGTAGGACTCAGTGGAACGGTAACAGAACCCGCCGTCATATTCGGCAATCCATTCTTGGGTCAGCGTACCTGAGATTACTGTCCCGTCCGCCCGGGTACCGTTGATGGTCAGCGTCGTAACCCGCCCGATGTATTCGCTCTGGGCATAACTGTTCTGCCAGACAATGCTGTCTGCTGAGAGATAATATGTGAGTGCAACAGAATCCCCGTCAATCGAGATCATATACGGGATGACAGAACCGTTGAGGTCTGCCAGATAAACCGTCACTGTATCGCCAGCGGCGCTTTCGGTTGTCCGGCCGGTAAGTTCGATGTTGCCGTCAATAGTGACTGCCATGATTCTGTCGGCATCGCCGAAACCAATGTAATCCTTCGATAAAGTAAAGGTACTTTCACCCCCGAAAGGAGAATCGGTCGAAACAACACTGGTGTAGAGATTTTGCTGATGTGCTTCAGTACTGATCACATAAATGCTGTTGTTCTGACCGAGCACTGTGCAGGTCATGGCTCCGCTTACATCATATTCGATTCCACTGACCACGATTGATCCGGACTCGGTATAGGTGAAGACACTGCCGGGTGCCACGGTCTGATCGTCACTGGATGAACCGCCGTTGTTGCCTAAAGCCAGTTCTGCGGCCGCAACCACGATAATGACCACGACGGCGATTGTCAGGGCCGTAAGGCCTGGATGAGCCTTGATCCCCCTGCTAAAACTGTCTGACATAAAGACCCCCATGGCATTACTTATTCATATCATCCGCCAAAGAACGCGGCAAAAATAGTCAGCACTAGAGCCATCAAGGTAGTGAAAAGACCCGTTAGAACCCGACTGAACCGAGTGGAGTACGGCGAAAGTGCATAGCCGACAAAGAACAGACAGAAGCTGGCGCTGACCGATGACCACATTAAGGCGCTATGCATATTCTGGATGAACGTCAAGCAGATGACGATCGGCACGGCCGTGGCCACGGTAACGATGAAAGAGGCCACCGCATTCACCATCATCCAATGACGGTCACGACGAATCCCCTTCGTATCCTCGGGCTTTGCGTCGAGCAGCACGGCCGTGGCCTTTTCTTTGCTCTGTTCATCGGCACTGTCAAAGATCGTCCCGCCCAGCTCATCGTACATCTGGTTGCGGTTCGCTTCACGGTCGACAGCCGCAGAGTTTTCCCGCAGTAACCGTAACTGCCGGCGCTGAGCGTTAACGTCCATCCGATAGAATATGTACATGTCGATCGACCCCCAGACAAAGTTCATGGCTAGAATCGCCACGATCAGGTGGTGAGGCGTGGACGCCTCGATCAGCCCGAACTGAGCGGAAGTAATGAAAGTGAGTGCCATGACAAAACCGTACATGGCCTCCTGAACAATCAGGTCCGGATCGACCTTCTGCATGTACTCCTTCAACGACACCCTGTGCTCCTCCAACTGCTAAAACCTGCCGTATCGGCCATTTATAGTGACACGGCATAGAATAATATCATTCCATCGCAGAGTTGATGGCCGATTCAGAGATGTCCAGGCAGTATTCCGCCAGCCGTTTGGCGCTCCCGGCAATCAGCCCGGCTTCCTGAGCGTCAGAACCGTCGGCAGGCACAGAAAACACCTGCGTGATGTGTTTCACAGCCTTGTTGCCGTCGGTTATGCCCTGTTCGGCGGCCGCCGCATCCCGGTCCAGCCAGGCCTGGACCGTCCGGTCGAACAGTCCGAGCAGTTCGGGACCGAGCGCATGCAGGGCCTGTCCAGTCTCCAGCGAACTTTTGTCACGGACCATCTTGATCAGATGATCGGCCATCAACACGGCGTGGTCACCCATCCGCTCGATGGTCTTGCTCATGTTCACGCAACCGGTAACCTGCCGCAGATCCAGCCCCATCCGCGCACTGAGCGTGATGTCGCCCTGGTGGATGCAGGACTGCCGCTGGATCAGCCAGTGGATCCTGTCCACTTCGGTGTCGCGGTCGACCATACCCTGCAGTGCTGCCATGTCGGCGGTACCGGCTGCAGCAAAGACGTCGGCCAGCATTTTTCTTACCAACACATACTCGCGCCGGACGTTCTTCATCGGCGGAACTTCGGTGTGGTCCACCAGATCCCGAATGATCACGTGATTTTCATCCTCTTCCATAATCTCCATGCCGATAGAGGTCTGTGTGAAGGTGGACACGGCCTGCAGCCGGTCTCCAGACAGCCCGTGATCGGACTCCACCACAATCTCGCTGTGGCCTGCAATGTATGCACCAATTAATTGCCGGTAGAGCGCGGTCGGACTGCCGACAGCATCGATAATCCGCCGGTCGACGGCCGGCGCCGTTTTTCCGCCGACTGAAATCAGCAACCCGCCATTGGACTGCGGCACCAAGGTCACAGAATCGTTCTTTTTCAGACCCACCGACTGAGCCCACTCTTTGGGCAGGGTAACCATGAAGGAAGACCCTCCAGTAATTTGCACCCGCCTGATACTTACCATGGTATATTCATCAATGACGGTACATATACTCTTATTCATAGTAACGAATTCTTTTGTTCATCCGTCAATCTCTATGTGCCGGCCAGTGACCATGAAGGCCACTTTTTCCGCCATGTCGCACGCGTGGTCTCCCATCCGCTCCAGGTATCTGGTGACGAATAGATACTGAGTGTATACGTCGACCGAGTCAGGGCACTGCTTGATGTGCTCGGTCGCATCCCGGTAGGAGTCCCGCCGGCCCACATCGAGGATGCTGTCCAGTTCCCTCAACCGATCGAACCCTTCGACAGAGTTCCGGGTAAACCCGTCCACCGCAATGCGGATCATGGTCTCGGCCGTATTACCCATCCGTTCGATGGCCGGAAACGGCTCAATCATAATCTGATCGTCCAGCAGCAGTACAATCTCCGCGATCGATTTGGCGTTCTTACCAATCCGCTCCATGTGGGATATCGATTCCAGGACCGTCGAAATCATCCGCGCGTCTTCTGCGGCCGGTTGATAGAGCAACAAGATGCGGATCGCTTTTACCTCGATCTCTGTGTTCATCTGTGCCAGCCGCGGATAATCGTCCGCCGCGGTCTGAGCCAGTTCCTCGTCGTCTTCCTGAAGTGCACGGATTGCGCGGGCGGTCAGCGAGACTGTCGCGGCACCCATGTCTGCTGTTGCCTGCCGCACCGCGGCCAGGTCTTCTGCCATTTTAGTGATCATCATCCGAATCTCCCGGCAATGTAACGCTCAGTCATTTCTTTCTGCGGCTTGTTGAATATACTTTCCGTGTCACCGAACTCTACCAGCTCGCCCATCAGCATGAAACCAGTTTTGTCGCTGATCCGCGACGCCTGTTGCATATTATGGGTCACAATGACCACGGTGTAGTTCTTCTCCAGTTCACAGGCGAGCTCTTCGATCTTTGCCGTCGCAATCGGGTCGAGCGCCGAGGTCGGCTCGTCCATGAGCAGGACCTCAGGGTTGACCGCCAGCGCCCTGGCGATGCAAAGCCGCTGCTGTTGGCCGCCGGAGAGGACCAGGGCCGACCGGTTCAGTTGGTCCTTGACCTCGTCCCACAGCGCCGCCTGCCGCAACGTCCGCTCCACCAGTTCGTCCAGCTCTCCGGCTTTTGTCTGCCCATGAATGCGCGGTCCGTAAACGATGTTGTCGCGGATCGACATCGGAAACGGGTTCGGCCGCTGAAAAATCATACCTATCTGCGTGCGGACATCGTTCGCATCCAAATCGGATGCATAGATGTCTTCACCACGGAAAGTCACCTGCCCTTCGATGCGGCAGCCGGGAATGATATCGTTCATCCGGTTCAGAGCCCGCAGAAGCGTAGATTTCCCGCAACCCGACGGCCCGATGAGCGCCGTAATCTCGTTGCGGCGGATCGGCATACTGATACCCTTCAGCGCCTCCTTCTCGCCATACCACAGGTGGAGACCCTTGACCTCCATCGTCAGTTCATCTATCATCTTGACCTCCTTTCGCTTCTAATCCGAATGGCTGTCGCAACTGCGAACATGCCCAGCACGATAATCAGCAGCACCAGTGCCGTGCCGTACATCATACTCGGATCGGCCCGCCCTTCGCTCGCCAGATAGTACAGGTGGTAGGGAAGCGCCATGACAGGGTCCAGAATCGAGTTGCCGAGTTTTGACTCTATGACCACAGTGGCCGTGAACATGATTGGTGCGGTCTCACCGGCTGCCCGGCCGAGACTGAGCACCGCGCCGGTGACAATCCCGCTCAGCGCTGCAGGCAGAACCACATGGAAGACCGTCTGCGCCTTGGTTGCGCCGAGGGCCCGCGAGGCCTCCCGCAGTTCCGGCGGGACCTGCCGGACCGCTTCCTGCGTGGTCCGGATAATTACTGGCAACACCATCAGCGCCAGGGTCACACAGCCGGCCAGCAGCGAGATCCCCAGCCCAAGCCAGGTAACCAGGGCCGCCAGACCGAACAGACCGAAGACCACCGACGGTGTCCCGTTCAGGACGTCGACAGCGTCGCGGATAAGCCGCGAAATCTTCCCGTCTCCGGCATATTCCGCCAGATAGGTACCGGCCAGAACCCCGACCGGCAGCGCGATAAGCGCTGTACCGGCCAGCAGTTCCAGGGTACCGACGATAGCAGGATAGATGCCGCCCGCCGTGCCGCCAGCCCGCGGAAATTCAGTCAGGAAACTCCAGCTAAGCGCCGGTGCCCCGTTGATCACCACATAGCCGATGATGACCGCCAGCAGCAGCATCACGAAGACCGCGATTGCCGCCATCCCGCAGTGGGCCGCGGTCTGGACCCGGCGCCGGCCGAGCCGGCGGACCCCGTCGGTCAATAGCAGACCGAGTGCTGCGGTCACAATTGCCGCCAGAACGACAGCTTCCCCGAACGGGGCGAACAGCGAGACGATGAAGAACAGGAACACGAAGACCAGCGCGGTCTTCAGGGCCTGACGCAGCAACTGCAGCCGGTGCCGGCCGCATACCTCCATAAACTGGGCTGTCCGCTTTTCGTACCAGATCTCGAACCGGCCGGCCGGAGTGCCAGTAAACCGGCGCTGGCTGCGAGCCACCAGGGCCCGGGCTGCCAGATTGATGAACAGGATGATGACCATCAGGATCAAAGCCAACAGGAACAGAGCCGAGTAGCCGGTGCTGCCGACTACGCATTCAGGCATCTCCATCGCGATGGTCGCGGTCAGGGTCCGAACCGTGGCGAAGATGTTCCACAGCGGTTCCGGCAGCAGCGCGGTATTGCCGGTCACCATCATGACCGCCATGGTCTCACCGATCGCCCGGCCGATTCCGAGGATTGCGGCAGCGGCAATACCAGGCGCCGCCGCGGGAACGATGACCTTCTTCACCGTCTCCCACTTGGTGGCACCGAGACCTAAAGAGGCTTCCCGATAGGTATTAGGCACCGACCGGAGCGCATCGTCCGAGACGGACACTATCTCCGGCAGCGCCATGACGCCGAGCAACATCGAACCGGCCAACCAGCAGAAGCCGCTGGTCGTCTGTCCGCTGAACAGATTCGCCAGCATCGGCACAAGCAGGATCAGCCCCAGGAAACCGTAAACGACCGATGGAATGCCCGCGAAGAGTTCGACCGCCGGTTTAAGAAACCTGCGAACCTTGACCGGGGCCATTTCGGAAAGATAAACCGCCAGTCCGAGGCCGAGGGGAAAAGCAAAAAGCACTGCGCCAGCCGTGACCAGCAAAGTGCCTGTGATCAGTGAAGAGGCGCCATACTCACTCTGGTACGGCCGCCAGATCCCACCGGTGATGAAACTCCACAGTCCCTCCTCGCCGATGACCTTTCCGCTGTTCTCGGCAATAAAGAGAATGATAAAGACCAAGGTCAGCACGGCCAGGGAGGCAACGGCCGCCAGCACCCATCCAATGATTCTGTCGCTGTCGGCCGACCGCCGTTTTCCCAATGCCTGCTGACCTGTGGCAAACATGTTTCCGACCCTCAGGAACTGATGGGAATATAGCCCTCGTCCTCGACGATCTTCTGTCCTTCGGTACCCAGGATCCAGTTGATCAGGTCCAGCACAGCGCCGTTGGCCTCGCCTTTGGTGGCCAGGTTCAGCGACCGCTGCAGTGTATAGGTACCAGCAACGACGTTGGCAACGGTCGCATGGACTCCGCCGACATCCAGAATGGCAACTGCACTGCTGCCGGCAGTCAGTGCAATGCCGAGGCTGACGTAGCCGATGGCATTGGCGGTGTTGCCGACCGCAGTGAGCAGCGCATTGTTGCTGTTCATTTCAATCATGCTGCTGGTGACCGTAAAGGTCGAATCGGCCTTGGTCAGCAGTTCTTCAAAAGCTCCTCTGGTACCAGAGTTGGACTCCCGGCCGATCAGGTTGATGTGGGCATCAGCACCACCAACCTCGTTCCAGTTGGTGATCTTACCAGCGTAGATGTCGGCGATCTGCTGCATGGTAAGGTTGGATACATCGGTCACGCCAGAGTTGACAATTATGGCAATACCGTCTTTACCGATGGTATAAGAATGAAGGCCATCAGAGATCTCTGATTCCTTCAAATCCCGTGAAAGCATTGCAAGGTCCGCAGTACCGTTGATGGCAGCTGCTGCTCCGGTAGAAGAGCCTGTCGCATTCAGCTGAATGGTGACGCTAGAATACAGCGCCTCATATTTTTCTTTGACAATGGTCATGATGGGGGCAACTGTAGTCGATCCATTGACGACGATCTCCGCTGATTCATCAGTACTGCCGTCGTTGTTGCCGTGGTTGGTAAGCGCATAGACACCTACTCCGGCAATCACGATAATGAGGACTGCCGCAATTGCGATGATTCTGTTTTTTCCGATTATTTTTTCACCTCGGAAATGGAAATTCTGAAGGACAATATATAGAATATCGAAATAAAATCTATATCAATATATATTAAATATAATTAGATATACTATCAATCTCATTCTGCCGCCCTTTACAGATCTATCTGCTGGCAACAAAAACCGTATACCAGCCCGGCCGGAAGCGTGGATTAACTGTTTCAGAACGGCATGATCGGTTCTGAATCGATGACCTGTTTTTCTACCGTCATCGCGCGGCTGAGCTTTCCCGCGATCCGGTCAACAGAGTTGTAAATCTGGCCCTCCTCCAAAAAGGCCACGATGAAGATCGGCGTACTGTTGCAGGTCCCTCTTTTCCGGCCAGATAACCGTCGGAGGCCCAGAGATAGGTGCAGCCGCAGTCGGACGTTCGTGTTCTTGTCCGGCTTCTGACTCCGTTTTCTCCACTGCGGCGGCATTGGCATTCATGTTGATGTACGGTCATCTGCGTCCGGTTCAGCCGCCAACTGACAGTTATAGGTCTCGGTTTTCACGACGGTCTCGGATACAACAACCGCGACCACCGGGCCAAAACTGCCGATTTCCGTTCTTTCATAAGCAATGCATCGGTTGTGCAGTGATAATGCTGACAACAGACAGCCGGTTGGCTGACATCAAAAAAATGACAAGGCAAGTGGTGGGCCCGCCAAGATTTGAACTCGAATTTCAAGCACCCCAAGCTTGGAGGCTACCAGGTTACCCCACGGGCCCACTTGTTTGTGAATAAAAGGTTTAGGTTAAAAGGTTTGTTAAACGTCAGCGTTTCATCCGAGCGGAGCGATCTCGCCGATGAGATCAGCATGGGAAACGATCATTCTGCGGCAGCAGTAACGGTCAAAACCCATATCGTCGAGGACTTTCTGAGAGTCCTCGCCCATCTTGACACGCTTAACGTACTCGGGGTAGGCTGAGCCGACCACTTTTCCGCAGGTAAAGCATCTCACCGGTATTATCATCAGATCACTTCAACGATAGGACTTCTGCTTTCTGGCCCGAGCACCATGCCCGAGCGGCTTCTTCGGCAACTTCCGGCGGTCATCGTTAATAATGAGCGTCCGGTCATAGGCCCGGAACAGCGCCTCAAGTTCGTCGTCCTTGTAGAAGTCGACGAGACCTCTGGCGACCGCGGTCCGAACCGCTGCTGCCTGGCCCATGACGCCGCCGCCATCGACGATGACAGCGATATCGACCTTGGCGGCCTTCTCGGGCACGAGTTCGAGGGGCTCCTTGATCTTCAACCGGGCCAACTCGGGAGAATAGATCTCGAGTGGCGTTTTGTTGACGGTGACCTTGCCGGTGCCTTCTTTTACGACGGCCCGAGCAACGGCGGTCTTCCGCTTTCCGCTAGTGTTGACTGCATCCATGATATCATCTCACCGTGGAACCCAGGAACTCTGCGACCTGGCCCAGGGTAACGTACTTGCAGTTAAGCTCACGGACCGCTTCTGCGGGCCGGACCTTCTTGGCATCTACGAACTGTTTCGGCTCGCCCACGAAAACGTGAAGCTTCCGATAGGCCTCGCGGCCGGTAGTGGTGTAGCGCGGAATCATGCCCCAGACACACCGCTTGAAAATCAAGTCGGCGCGACGCGGCAGGTACGGACCTTTCCGTTTGGAAATGTCACCGCGGTCCACTTTCTGTTTGAAAGTTGCGAAGACCATCGAGGGTTCGCCGGTGATGATCAACTGTTCGGCATTCAGCACGACAACTTCCTCACTTTTCATAATCAGGTCCGCAACATTGGTAGCCAAGCGGCCGTAGATCAGATTCTTTGCATCGATTACAGTGACCATCTTCTCACCCCATAATCCTGACCTTCGAACCCTTGGGGTTCGCAGCCATGAGTTCTTTGATGGTCATCGTTTTACCGCCGGCGGCAAAAATCTGCGCGGCCGCTTTCGCGGAAAAGCTGTACGCCGCAACATTGACCTTCTTGGTCAGGTCGCCAGCAGCCAGCACCTTGCCGGGGACGACAATGGTCTCCCCGTCCTGCGCGTATTCTTCGATCTTGCTGAGGTTCGTTTCGGCCCAGGTCCTGTTAGGTGCCTCGAGCCGAAGCGCAACGTCTCGCCAGATAGCAGCCTTCGGATCCTCCCGAGTCTTGGCCTTAAGATCAGAGATCAAGGCGATAAGCTGGGGATTAGTCTTGAAGCATTTGTTGCTCATGTTCTGACTCTCCCGACATTGTGGTTGGGTAAAACGTTCGTATACGGCCCTCCCATATAAAACTATGCGAATGAGAAAGTTCACCTCCGCCGTTTCTCTTTATAATACGCGTGAAAGACTGTCAGTCAACCGCATAAGTTTAAAGCCCTAGTGGGCTTTGACCCCGATTATAAGTGATTGCCCATGATCAGATACGGTCCGGCTGGTATTCCTCTTTCGTGCAAAGGACGCACCCTGCGCGACGGGATTGCAGATGTGCACAACCTGACTCTGTCAGCGCTGGAGATTCAGATGGTCCGTCCCAAGGCCGTCCTGATCCCGCCCGACGAGGACACCGATGTCGGCAAGACAATTAAAGAACTCACAGCCGACGCGGGCTTTATTGTAGGAATAGACCGGGACGGGGACACCATTTTCGATACCGACGAACCGATCCAAGAAGACGACAACCTGGTTCTCATGCCTACCAGTATCGCTCCTTGCTTCAACGACCTCTACGATCTGGGCGTCATGGCCGAGCGGCTGGACGTCAGTCTCTCGCTCCACACACCGTACTACATGGACCTGGGCGGGGACGACCAACTGACTGCAGACTGTCTGGAGAGTCTCCGGCACGCCGCAATCATTCTTAACGCACTGAAAGGCCGCATGGTAGTCACCAACGTCGGCCTATACCCCGCGGACCGGGAACGGAAGGACGTCGATGAGGCTATTGCCGAGAACCTTAAACTGCTCATGAAGTGGTGGAAAAAGTCCAAACTGACCCCGAAGCTGGGTATCGAGGTCACCGGACAGCAAGATGTCTGGGGATCGCTGGAACAGGTTCTCGACCTGTGTGACAGCATCAAGGGCCTTCTGCCCGTACTGAACTTCCCACACTACCATTCGCGGACCAAAGGCTCTCTGCAACAGGCTTCGGACTTCGCCGATCTGATCGAGCAGTTCCAGCCTTACTACAAGAACAACGAATCCGTCTATACGGACTTCTCTGGCGTGGAGTACGATGCCGACGGCAACGAACGTCGCCTCACCCCGATTAAACGGGGCGACTTACGCTTCGAACCGCTCGCTGAAGCGCTCTGCGACCTCAAACCGGAGCTGACCATCATCTCAAGTTCGCCGTTGCTCGAACATGACGCGATGTACATGCAGATTATCACCGAGCGCATTCTGAGCAAACGGGTTGCAAAAGAGCTTAAGGAACGCAAGAAGACTGCCGCCACCAACGCCGAGTGAAGCCCGTGGACACGGCTGACTACCTGCAAACCGCAGCGCGGGCGGCCATGCGGCACATCGCCCCGGCAGACCGGGAAAAACTGGCGGAACTGATCCTTTCAAGCCAGCGCACATTCGTCTTCGGCGCCGGCCGGTCGGGCCTGATAGGCCAGACCTTTGCCGTCCGGCTGGTGCAGTTGGGCCTGCACGTTTACTTCATCGGCGATATGACCACTCCGATCATCGCCAAGAACGACCTGACCCTGCTGATCTCCAATACCGGCACTACCATGTCGGTCACTAAGACCGCACAGATTGCCAAACGGATCGGCTCGCACGTCGCTTGCATTACGGCAACAAAGAACAGTCCGCTTACCAAGGTCTCGGACACCGTCATTCTCTTAGCCCCGCCAGCGGACGAGGAGCACAAGACGCTTGCGCCACTCGGCACCGTTTTTGAAGATGCGACTCTGCTCTTCTGCGACTGCCTGGTTCCGGAACTGATGAAACGGTTGCACATTACCGAAGAAGACATGCGCAACCATCACGCCATCTGGGTCTGAGATTACTGCCCTTCATCCAGCACGAACTTGGCCGGGCGCAGGACACCATCCTCGGCCTTTATTACTATGAAAGAGGAGTCCGACCCGGTCAGGACCATCAGATAGGATTTCGTCTGACCAAACAGCTTTTCTTGGGTTAACAGGTCGGCAGCCGCCGGTGCACAGCCGGACCGGGGCTCAGCCCGGTAACGGCCGACCGCCCCTGCCGGATCGCTGCCGGACCTGAAGTCGGTAATAACCGCATAGGAGCCGCGACTGTCGTGATAAAAAGTACCCAGCAGAACACCTTCCTGATTGCGGCCTTCGGCGAGGGCACGATCTCCCAGGTCCGCTAAACCGTCCATGACGGACTCCGCCAGAAAAACCTCGGCGGACGGTACAGTGCGCGGACGCTCTTCAACTGCCATTGCCGGCATCGTAGACCACGGTCGCATTTACCTTTGGCGCATGTTCCCGGCACCAGGCAGCGGCCGCCAGGCACGATGAGGTCCCCAGCGGGCTGTCGGGATTGGGCACGCGCAGCAGCTGTTCCAGCCCTTCCACGAAAGAGACGAGGGTCGAACCGAAGGACCAACTGCTGAGCATCTTCACGCAGACAAAACCGCCGTCGGCAGGGTCCATGATGTTCGGATGGAAGATCGGTGTCAGCCAGACTGCCCGCGGGCGCTCATAGGGATACTCGTCCGAGATGGCCAGCCGAATCCGGTGGACCGTCGCCGCATTCTCGGGAGCGGCCAGCGCCGGAACCTTCGCGATTGTCAGTTCCAAGATCACCGGGAAGACGACATCGTCGGGCAGAGGTGGCAGATCCAGCCCGAACCGAACATTTAACATCGTCAGTTCGTTGCCGAGCCGCTTCAGCAGCACTGGCCGGACCAGCCCCGTCTCATCCCCCCTCTGGGTCCGGGACGATCTCGACTGTATCACCGTCGGCCAGTCCTGCCTCCGCAGCGGTCTGCTGCCGTGGCAACAACCGCGAACCCCGGCGGAGCACATAAGCGCCGGCCCCTTTGTTCCAGTACTCTGCTGCCGAGACCAGGATCTCCTCCACGGACTCGAAAGGCTCGATCTCCATCACCAACGTCGAACCGTCGGCAGTATTGTTTACGGTCACTTTCATGGTTCGTTCCTTCTTTTTACCCCTCTTTTGTCGTGATTCGGACAATTCGGATTCACTGCGGCAGATAAGACTGCAGAAGTCCCGGCTGTCCCGTCGTAATAGAGGACCCCTTTAAGGCAGAGGTCGGACCGGCCACTGGCCAGTTTCAGAGCCTCCCGGACCTGAACTGCGGCAACGGCCGCAGTGGTGGTAATGTCCGCCGGGGTCGGTGGCTCGTAGACTACCGGTTCGCTGCGGCCGCTGCAGGAGAAACGCCGGTCAATCTCCTGCAGATGCGTCCGGTTCATGAGGCATTCCAGACATGGACCGTCGCGCAGGACTATCTGTACTTTGCCCCGAAATCCGTCGGTGGCCCCGTCGACATATGGGATCCCGTAATAGGTCGCCCGGGAATTTACGAACAGCCGAGCCCGGATATTATCCAGACAGCCGACAATGATGTCGTAGTCCCAACTTTCCAGTTCCTGCACTGAGGTGCATACCGGGACCACAACCGCCCGGGTGTCCAGTTCCATGGCCCGCCGGGCCACGATGTCCGCCTTGTAGGGGCCGTCGCAGTCCTCCGGCCGGAAGAACAGACAGCGGCTCAGGTTCGACGGGACGATACGGTCCATGTCCGCAACCACCAGATGGCGGAAACCGGCCAGAACCAGATTTTTGACGGCCTCGTTGCCAAGTGCTCCGGCACCGATCACCAATACCCGCGACCGGTGGATCCGGTCCAGGGCCAGCCAGTCAGTCCGTTTCATCCGGTCGTAACGGTCCCTGTCATATTCTCTGACCCTCATGAGTGCTCGCTCCGCTCTGCGGTACAGGCACATACTGTCATACACATTATATAACAAGGACTGAATCAAAGAAGTGTGTTTTCAGTTTCCGAACCGGATCTGCCCGAACATGACCACTGCCGCTGGTGCGGCAACGCGGTGCCCTTCGATCAGGCTTACTGCTGTGAGGAATGCTATTACAAGGACCAGGCACGGATCAAGAAGGAAAAGCTGAAAGAAACCTCCTGGACCGTGATCGCGGTGGCCGGAATAGCCGCCATCCTTGTCGTCGGCTATCTGTGGTAAGCTTTTTTAATGTCATTTACGGCCGAAGGCCGCCTTGGTCGGACCGACAGCATGCACCCGGACGATATCGGCCCCCGAGCGCCAGGCGATCCGGCACGCTTCCGCCGTCGCCTCGTCACGGTCCATTTTCGGCCATGTGTCGGCCAGGAACCGCTTGCGGGAAGGCCCTGCCAAGACCGGGTACCGACCGCCGGCCGAGAACTGGCCGCAGTTCCGGAGCAGTTCCAGCGACTGACCAGAAGTGGTGCCGAAGCCGATACCGGGATCAAGGATGATTTGATCATCCTTGATGCCGGCCGCCAGCGCCCGCTGCGTCCGCTCCTTCAGGAAGCCGCCGACCTCCTGCAGTACGTCGCCTTTGACAAAATCGGTTTTGAAAGTAGCCGGCGAACCGTGGATGAACATTATGATTATCGGTACGTCCGCCGCGGCGGCGGTCGGGGCCATACCCGGATCACCAAGACCGGTCACATCGTTGATGATGTCCGCACCCGCGGCCACCGCTTCCGCCGCGACCGCGGCCTTGTAAGTGTCGACCGAGACCGGTAGCGCCACTGCCTGCTTTACCGCTTTCAGCGCCGGTAGCAACCGACGCAGTTCTTCGTCGGCAGGGACCGGTACGGCCCCCGGCCGGGTTGACTCGGCACCCAGATCAATCAAGTCGGCGCCGGCTTCCTGCAGGGTAAGGGCACGCGCTGCCGCTTTGGCCGGCGTGTTCCAACTGCCGCCGTCGGAAAATGAATCGGGCGTGACGTTCAGCACGCCCATGATTAGCGGCGGTTCGCCGGCAGAACGCCGAAGCGCCGCCGCTCTCATAGGTGCTCATCGACCAGTTCGGTGAGGTCGACCACCTTGACCTTCCGGCCACCTACCGCGTCGTTCAGATTGCTGACGCAGAATGGGCAGGTGGTAATGATGAGGTCGGCATCGCCGGCCTCGTCGAGCCGCGCCGCTGCGATCCGCTTGGCCTCCTCCGGGAAGGCCGACTTCACGCCGCCTCCGCCGCCGCAACAGTGGCTGAGCTCTTTGGCATACGGCATCTCTTTGAACTGGACCGCCGGGAACTGCTTGATGACGTCCCGCGGCGCATCGTAGACCTTGCAGTGCCGGCCGAGGTGGCAGGGGTCGTGGTATGTAACCTTCAAATCGCCCAGCGACTTCAGCGACAGTTTCTGCCGGGCCAGGAACTCTGTCATGTGAAGGACTTCGAAGGGAACCTTAACGTGCTTGGGATACTCGATCTTGAACATCCGGTAGCAGCCGGCACAGGACAGCACGAGCGTCTTGACGCCCAACTTGGTAATGGCGTCGACGTTCCGCTGCATGAGCGTTTCCACATCCTTCTCATTCCAGCCGATCCGCTGGAGGACAGAGCCGCAGCACACTTCGTCGAGAGTGGTAAAATCCGTGCCCAGTTTCTTCAGAATAGAGATGGAAGCCTTCGCGGTGTTGACCGTCCGATATGTGGCAGTGCAACCGGCGAAGTAGGCAACCGGTGCAGGGTGGGGCTTCAGTCCGAGGGTCTCCACGACCGACTTCTTCTCGCCGTACGGGTTGTGGTACTTCATCACATTCTCGCAGATCTTCTGGTGCTTGGGCAGGATATGGCCGTTCTTGACCAGGTCTGCCCGGCAGAGCTCGATGATGTCCACAATTTTGACCTTGGACGGGCACCGGCGGACACAGTCCGCGCAGGTGGTGCAGGTATACATGCTGTTGACGACCGACGGGTCAGCCTTCAGGTCCCCGGTCATCAGGCCATAGGTAAGGATAATCCGGCCCCGGGAGAGGTCGGTATCCCAATTGATCGCTTTGAACGAAGGACAGACGCTCTTGCAGAACCCGCACATGGTGCAGGTGGTGAGGGCCTGCTTTACCAGGTTAATCTTGTCGGCGGTGAACGCCCTTGTTGCTTCACATTCGCATTCCATGCTTTCTTCTCCCATTTACTGCACCCGCGGGATGGTTACGCTGCCGTCCATGAGAACGAGCACGCGGGCTTGCGGCTTCTGCTCGAGCGCGGCCTGGACGGCCGCGTCGACAGTAGCATAGGGCGTGATGTTGGCCTTCCGGAGAATCTCCTGGTCCAGATCGGTGACGGCCCAGATACTGGCCCAGGTAGCAATTTCTGCCATCTTCGCGGCCTTGTGGTAGCCGAGCTTGTAGCCATTCTTGATGTTCTCGATGACCTGTTTAGGATCACTGGACGAGGACAACTGGGTCAGGAACGCGGCGTTGCCGGTACCCTGGCGGCACTTAGAGACCATGATGATGATCCCGCCCTCCTTCAGCGCCCATTTGCCGTTGTCCAGTGCTTTCTGCGACTGATAGAGGTCCACGTCCATAGGGTACGGGGCTACGGAGACAACGACATCCGCTTTCTCCGGCACCGGGACGATGAATACCTCCTCAGCCCATTTAACAGCCTGTTCGAACGCGGGGTTCAGGGCACCGGCGGCGACCTTATAGATATCCTGGTGGCGGTCCATGACTATCTGGATCGAAAAAATCGCCTTGTCCTTGACCACGTTCAGCGCGTCCATCATATCCTCATGGACCGGATTCCCGGCCAGCGCCAGGGCCTGAGCGGCCTTGCCGACCGCCATGCGGTGGTTGGCCTCAATTGTCCGGTAAGAAGCGACGCCGGGCAGAAAGGACTTCCGTCCGCCGGTCCAGCCGGCGAAATAGTGAGGCTCCACACTGGTAATGATCACAAGCCGGTCGGCGTCGACGGCAATCTTGTTGACCTCCATCGGCGTACCGTTCTTTGAGGTACCGAGATTGACACATTCGGATTTCTTGGCGTCGTGAACGACGATCCGGTCCTTCAGTTCTTCCAGATGGGAGCCGAAGATGTTCCGATACTCTTCGTCGTTCGGGGCGCGGTGGCTGCCGGTAGCGATCAGATAGCGGGCTGACCTTAGGTCCATCTCGTGGGCCAATTCGTCGAGCACTTTGGCGGTCGGGGTCGGCCGGGTGCCGTCGTTGACGATGAACACGACGTCCTCGCCGCCCTCAAGAAACTTCTGGAGCGAACCATAGCCGATCGGGGCGGCGAGAGCCTGCTTGATGACCTGGTCAGGGTCGCCGCAGACGACGTCCTTCGGATAGAAGGTCCCGATGTAGTTTTTCTCTGGAATTTCGGTCCGCTGGGTGCCGTCCTTCCCGTATTTGACATCTACCGTAACCATTGCAATCGCGGGATAATCACAACCATTGTTATTAAGAGTAGTCCCACGTGTATTGGAATTACGAAATCCGCCAGCAAAATACGAAGGCAGGAAACACTACCTTTAGGAACGGTATCGCCGATAGGACGGCTCATGCAGGAGAGTATGCCGGCCGGGACCGCCCCCGGCCCGCAGGCCATTGAGGTCCGCGGGGCCCGCGTCCACAATCTGAAGAACCTGGACCTGAAGATTCCTCTGAACCGGCTGGTGGCCATCGCTGGCGTCTCCGGTTCCGGCAAGTCATCGCTGGCTCTGGGCGTCCTCTACGCCGAGGGCTCCCGTCGCTACCTCGAAGCGCTCTCCGCCTATACCCGCCGCCGGCTTCCGCAGACAAACCGGCCGGACCTGGACGACATCGAGAATGTCCCGGCGGCCCTGACTCTTCACCAGCGGCCGGCCGTCCCCGGCATCCGGAGCACTTTTGGCACCGTCACCGAACTGCTCAACAGCTTGCGGCTGCTCTTTTCCAGGATCGGCAGCCATTGCTGCCCGCAGGGCCACCGCGTGCCGCCCTCCGCGAACGTGGCCCGCGGTCGGCAGCTGGTCTGTCCGGTCTGCGGAACTTCCTTTGACGGCCCGAGTGCCGAATCGTTCTCGTTCAACAGTAGCGGCGCCTGCGCGCGCTGCAGCGGAACAGGACTGATCCGGGACGTGGACGACAGCAAACTGGTCTCCGACCCGTCGCTCACCCTGCGGGACGGCGCAGTTGAACCGTGGAATATGTTCGGCATTCAGTGGATGTATCTGGTAGCCGGCGAACTGGGCGTGCGGACTGACGTCCCGTTCTCGGAACTGACCCCGGCAGAGAAGCACATTGTCTACGCCGGACCGGCCACCCAGAAGATGACCCCGATCAGGACCGGCAACGGCAAGCTCTTTGATCTCAATTGCACCTACCGCAACGCTCACGAGACTGTGGTTGAGGCCCTGAGAAAGACCGTAACGGAAAAAGGGCTAGCACGGATCAACCGCTATCTAAGTGTTGGTCCATGTCCGGTCTGCCACGGCGACCGGCTGAACGACCGGGCGCGGTCGACCCTGCTGGCCGGCCGGACTCTATCGGAGGTCTGCGCCCTGACCCTGGACGAGGCGGTAGCCTGGGTCCGGACTCTGCCGGCCCAGCAGCCGGCGGAGCTGCGGTCGATGACCGAAAACATTGCTGCCGAGTTCCTCGGTAACGCCGCCCGGCTGCAGGCCCTCGGCCTCGGTTATCTGACCCTCGATCGGGCCGGCTCCACCCTGTCGACCGGCGAACGGCAGCGGGTTCAGCTTGCCCGCGCCGTCCGGAATCGTACGACCGGAGTGCTGTACGTCCTGGACGAGCCTTCGATCGGTCTTCATCCTGCCAACGTCGACGGTCTGCTTAAGGTTGTGCGCGATCTGGTGGACCACGGCAACTCGGTTGTGGTCGTCGACCATGACATCCGGGTACTCCGGGCAGCCGATTGGCTGATTGAAATGGGTCCGGGCGCGGGTGACAGCGGCGGCCGGGTACTGACTCAGGGCCCTGCGGCAACAATCGAACGGGACCCGGCCTCGCTGATAGGTCCGTACTTGGCCGGTACTGCCCCGCTGACGATCCGGCCTGCGGTACCCGCAATTACTATGTTCGCCCGCGGCCACCTGCATCTTACCACCGCCCCGCTGCACACCGTCCAGGCATTGGACCTGGACCTTCCGCAGAACCGCCTCATCGCCGTGACCGGGGTTTCCGGCGCCGGCAAGACCACGCTGGTCCTCGAAAGTCTGGTCCCCGCCCTGGTTGCTCAAATTGCCGGCCGGCCGCTGCCTGCACCGGCCCTGACGCTGGCGGCCGACGGTCTCCGGCGGGTCGTTCTGGTCGATGCTACGCCGATCGGTGCCAATGTCCGGTCAACCGTTGCCACTTATAGCGGGATTCTCGACGATCTCCGGCGGCTTTATGCTGCCACTCCCGCGGCCAAACAACAAAGGCACGCTGCCGGGGACTTCTCGTACAATACCGGCGCCCTCCGCTGTCCCAACTGCGACGGCACCGGCACTATCTCACTGGACGTCCAGTTCCTGCCAGATGTGGACATTCCCTGTCCCGACTGCAGCGGTTCTCGCTACAGTCCAGCCGCCGCCGGGATCAAATACACTCCCAAGGGCGCGGCCGACGGTCTGAGCCTGCCGGCCCTGCTGGCACTTACCGTGGACCAAGCACTGCCGGAGATGCAGAACGTGAAGAAGGTCCGTACCCGGCTGCAGGTCCTGCAAGACCTGGGGCTGGGCTACCTGACTCTCGGCGAGTCCACTCCAGCGCTTTCGGGCGGCGAGGCCCAGCGGCTGAAATTAGCCGCCGAGATGAATCGGGAACAGGACGGGACGGTCTTTGTTTTTGACGAACCGACCATCGGCCTCCACCCACTGGACGTCCGGACACTCATCAAGGTCTTCCAACGGCTGCTGGACCGGGGTTCCACCGTCATCGTCATCGACCACGACCTGGACCTGATTCGCAATGCCGACTACATTATCGACATGGGGCCTGGCGGCGGCACGGCCGGCGGGCAGATCGTTGCAACCGGCACTCCCGCTGCGGTGTCCGCGAACCCGGCCAGCGTCACCGGTCGTTATCTGAACCTGCGCGCCCGAAAGCCGGCACATTTTTAAAAGTAAAGGACACCATTGGGACCGCATGGCTACTCTGAAGGAGGTGGGCGAGCGTCAGCTCATCAGGAACATGCTGGACATCTTCCGCCCCCGGTCCCGGGATACCGAAATCGGTCCCGGCGATGACGCGGCCGTGGTCGGCGGTATCATCGACGGCCGGGTCGTTGTCACCACCGACACCGTCACCTTTGAGCGGCACAAACCCCGGGGCATGACCTGGGAGCAGTTTGGCTGGACCGCGGCCGCCGTCAACTTCAGCGACCTGGCGTCTATGGGCGCCCGACCCCTTGGGTTCCTGGCCGCCATGGCCCTGCCCGCCGAACTGGACGAATCGGCGCTGTATGACATCGCCAGTGGCATCGACCAGTGCTGCGAGTTCTGCCACACCGAAGTCATCGGCGGCGACACTAAACCAGGTACCGGCTTAATCAGCGGAACTGCTCTCGGTACTATGGACGGCCGCCCGCCGCTCACCCGTTCTGCAGCCCAGCCAGGCGACATTGTAGCCGTTACCGGCTCCATAGGCAACGCCGCCGCAGGCTTCGCCGCTATCCAGTATGGCCTGAGGGACGAGGATTCGGTGTTCTCGCTGATGGTTCCGGTCCCGCGGACCGAAGAGGGGGTCAAACTCTCGAAATCGGGCGCTGTACATTCCTGTATGGACCTGTCGGACGGCCTGGCCAACGCAGCGCTGACAGTCTGCCGGAGGTCGCACGTGGGTATGGAGCTCGAATGGGAGTTCATTCCGGTGGGCGCCGGCGTGGAACCGGCCGCCGCCCAGACCGGCCAGGACCCGAAGGACTTGGCGCTCCGCTGGGGTGGGGACTACGAACTACTGTTCACTTTTGACAGGGGACAGATCCAGAAACTTTATGATGCCAAGGTCGAATTCTCGATCATCGGTACCGTGACAAACGACCAGAGACCTTTCTTGAACGACGGAGGCGTAAGAACGGAGATGAAAGATGGTATTTATTAACCCGAACGTTGAGGCAAAATACTGGCATTCGGACGGCAAAGAGGTCGTATGTGACCTTTGTCCGCACCGTTGCCGGTTGCCGGTCGGCGCTTTCGGCCGTTGCTCGGCCCGCAAAAACGTCGACGGGAAACTGGTTGCCTACAGTTACGGCCGGATCTCGTCAATTGCGGTCGATCCCATCGAAAAGAAGCCGCTGTACCATTTCCATCCGGGCACTCGCATCTTCTCCGTCGGCGGCGTTGGCTGCAATATGCACTGCCGCTACTGCCAAAACTACTCCATATCCATGTCCTCGATCGGTAAGAAGCGCACCACGTTCAAGTCACCCGAAGACCTGGTGGCGCTCTGCCGTCAGCAGAAATTCGACCAGATCGCCTTCACCTATAACGAGCCCGGCATCTGGATCGAGTATATCCTGGACGTCATGGCCTGCGATCCCGACCTGGATCTGGTCCTTGTCACCAACGGACTGCTCAACGAACAACCGCTGAAGGACCTGTGCAAGGTTACCAAGGCCATGAACATTGACGTCAAAGCGTTCAACGACCGCTTTTACGATAACCTCTGCGGCGCAAAACTGGATGACGTGAAAAAGTCCTGCAAAACCGTTTTCGACGCCGGTGTGCACCTGGAACTGACTTACTTGGTCATCCCGGGCTACAACGACAAGCACGAGGAGCTCCTGCGGTTCATCACCTGGGTGCGGGACACTCTTTCCCCCGACGTGCCGGTGCACTTTACCCGGTTCCACCCGGACTACGAAATGATAAACGTACCCATGACCCCGGTCGAGACCCTGCTGCTCTGTAAGTCCGATGCCGAGGAAAACGGGCTCAACTACGCTTATGTAGGGAACGTGCTCGCCGACGATGCCACCGACACCTACTGCCCCGAGTGCGGCGCGGCCGTGATCAAACGGACCGGCTACATGGTGGACATTGTCGGTCTCGACAGCGACCGCTGCGCCGCCTGCAAGCACAAGCTGAACATCGTACCGTAAGCTTTTTCACAGCAGCAGCCCGAACAGCGTAAAGGGACTGCCAATCACAGCCACGAACAGCACCGCGCCAGCAATTGGTACCAGGAACGGGACCATCGGCATGACGAACACATCTGTCGCCCCCGCGTACCTCAGCCGCCCGTAGACCGCCGGCATCTCTTCATCGGCACATTCCCGCACGTAAACTATCTGTCCGTCCCGAACGTCTTCGGCCGGCCAGACAAAGGCCTTCTCAGCAACCGTCAACGGCATCCGCCAGCCTGAGAGCCGCCGCAGACCCCAGTCGGGACCGTGCCGGTTCCGCCAGAGACAGTACGGCATCGCGAGCAGGGTGCCCAGTGCCGCCATGAACAGCACAGACAGCGAGAACACGAAGACCTCGGCCAGGGCTGCCGGCACCGGGAACAGCGGACAGACACCGAGCACTGGATATAATGGCACTGCCGCGGACAGAGCTATCAGGCCCTTGGCATCCGCACCGCCGCGGAGCATCCCAAGGATGTAGAAAAACACGTAGACCAGGGTCATTATCGGCACTGTGGCGATGGCCAGAGATAAACGATCCCGCGGCCCCCAAATCAGGACTGTCGTGGTCAGTGCCGCGGCCGCCAGCGCCGTCAGCGCACTGAACTGGTTACTGTCCAACCGGACGGCTGTCCAGGCCGTCAGCGCGGCCGCCGCTCCCAGCATCAGGTCCCACCGGGGTCCAGCGGTCGTCAGGGCAAAGACCACGAACAGCACCGTTCCGCCGAGGACTAGCACGTCCCAATAGCGGTCGCTGACTTCCCGGGTGCGCCAATCCGCCCGGGCAGCGAAAAGCATCACCGACACGGCAAGCAGCAGCGTTGCAGCCGCGTAAACCGTTCCCAGCATCACTGTCCCGCCTCTGCGCTGCGCCTGCCGACCTCTGACACATCTAATACGAATAAGTGATTAATTATAAGAAGGACAGACTGCAGTCAGTTGGGTAGCAATCCATAATAAATGGAGAAAGCCTATCGCGGATTATGAAGAACGTGAAGAACCTCGTAGCACTTACCGCAGTGCTGACCGTTCTTATCTTGGCCGGCGGGACACTTTACAGCGACCTGTCGGCTGCCGACGACGAGACTGTCGATACCACGGACGATTCTACGGTCATCCAATGCGTGGTACTGAACGAGGGTTTCTCTTTGGCAGCCGGTAGCAGTTCCCATCTTTCAATCCTGCTGACCAATACGTCGTCCACGGCCCGTTTCATCCTTGTCACCATTTCCAACCCAGTCGGCACGGCCACGCCGGCCAGCGCCGAGGATGACCAGTCCACTCTCACACTGGACAGCGAAGAATATTCGGTAATGACGGTCACCATAACCAACGACAAGTACGCCAAGGCCGGTGATTACGCGATCACGATCAACATCCTCAGTTCGGATACCCACGGCGACGACACGGTCTCCGAATCGACGGACGTACCTATGACCGTGACCTCGAACCTGTCCTCAGGCGCAGAGTATAACAAAATCATGGGCACCTGGGCCAACCCGCTGCCCTCACCGTTCGACGGTCCGGTGGCCGCTTCCCTGATTACCGCTGCACTTTGGCTGCTTATCGGTTATATCATCGTGCTGATCGCCGTGCCGCTGACCGTCGCAATTGTCATGCGGAAGAACGACTCCGACCGGCCGCAGATAAAGCGCGCCCTGTACAAGATGTGCTGGGCGATTATCATCCTGAACGCCATCGGCAAGGGCATCCGGGTACTGGGCGTCAGCGAAGAAATCATTGACACGATCAACATAATGTTCTACATTCTCTACATCATAGTAGGCGCTATGGTGGCCTGGCGGCTGTATCTGATCGTTGTCAACACTGTGACCACGCATCTGGACAAAGAGGATATCATCCCCGGAAAACAGCAGCAGCCTTCGAGCCTGCTGCCACTGTTCAAGCTCATCGGCAAGATCATCATCGCCGTGGCGGCGGTCGCCGGGATTATGGCTCTGCTCGGGTTCAACCTGACCGCGATCATCACTTCGGCCGGCATCGTTTCACTCGGCATTACCATGGGCGCCCAGAACATCCTTGGACAGTTCTTCTCTGGCCTGGTCATCCTTTCGAACCGCCCGTTCAAGCAGGGCGACCTAATTCAGATCGGCTCGAACACCACGGTCTATCGGGTTCGCGACGTCAATATTATGAATACCGAGCTGGAGAATTGGGATAACACCGACATCACCATTGTGCCAAACAGCACTATCACCAGCAACTTTGTTAAGAACATCACCGGCGAGACCCTGAAGTCAAAGATTCACATCTTCATCGATGTAGCCTACGGCACCGATCTCGACGAGGCCCGCAAGATCATGAAGGATGTTGCCTACGCCCACCCGCGGGTGGTCAAGGACGGCAGCGTCGACCGGCCGTACACCCGGGTCACCGCCTTTGAGGATTCCAACATCCAGATGCGGCTCTCGGTGTATGTCGACGATGTCAACGACTCCGGCACTATAGGCGGTGAGCTCCGGCAGGAAATGTACAATGCTTTCCAGACCCAGGGGATCAGCATCGATTACACTCACATTGTTGTGCACAACGATGCGCCGGAGGTCCGTTCCGGGGCCAACCCGGCTACGGAGGCTGGCAACGGTAGCTAAACAGATATGCAGAACCATCGATTCTGCGGTTTCCGTAAAACCATTTACCTTTTCTTTTTCAACAGGCCTGGTTTTCTATTGTTATCGTAAACTCTTACATTAATTTATATAGTCAAGAATGATACTCGGCGCCATTCGCGGTGGTCAGCATGATCGACAACCTTGATAAGCGTATCCTGGAAATCATGAAGAAGGATTCCCGGTGCCCGTACGTAGAGATCGCCAACCAGATGGGCGTGTCCGAAGGCACGATCCGGAGCCGGGTACACCGGATGATCGAGGATGGCGTAATCCGCGGTTTCACCATCAAGACAAGCTCGAAGAATGTGAAAGCGCTCGTCGAGGTCCGGATCGATGTGAATACCGACACCGAGGAGATTGCCAAGGAGCTCGCCAAGTATGAGGGCGTTACCGAGGTCTTCGAGGTCACCGGCGACCAGGACATCATCGCTATCGTTGACGTGGAGTCCTCGCAGCGGCTGAATGAGATCATCGAACAGGCCCGGCGCTTCAACGTGCTCAGCACCCGGACCCGGCTCATCCTCAAGGAGCATTTCGGAGAGAATTAAAATGTTTAAGGGAACCGGCACAGCATTGATCACCCCGTTCAAGAAGGACGGGTCAGTGGACGAAGAGGCGCTGCGGCGCTTCGTCGACTTCCAGGAAGAGAACGGTATCGACATGCTGCTGGCATGCGGTTCGACCGGTGAGGCCGCCTGCCTGAATCGTGAGGAGCATCTGCGCGTCATCCAGATTGTCATCGACCAGGCCAAGCACGCTCAGGTCCTGGCCGGAGCCGGCAGCAACTGCACCCGGGAGGCCGTCGATCTCAGCCGCGCCGCGGCCGACCTCGGCGCCGACGCAATCCTGTCCATCTCACCTTATTACAACAAACCCCCTCAGGAGGGAATCTACCGGCACTACAAGGCCATTGCCGAAGCGGTGGACGTGCCGGTCATTATCTATAACGTGCCGGGCCGGACAGGTTCCAACATCCTGCCGGCGACCGACCTGCGGCTGGCGCAGTTGCCGAATATCGGCGGCATCAAAGAGGCCGGCGGTAAGATCGAACAGGTCAAGGAGATCCTGGCCGGCCGGCCCGCGGACTTTAGCGTCCTCAGCGGCGACGACTCGCTTACCTGCGATATCATGTGCGCAGGCGGCGACGGCGTGCTTTCCGTAGCTTCCAACTGTCTCCCGAGACAGATCTGCCGGATGGTCAAGTTGCTGCAAGAAGGCAGGCGGGCAGAGGCCCAGAAGCTCAACGAACAGCTCATGCCCATCTTCAAGGGCCTGTTCTGCGAATCGAACCCGATTCCGATCAAATACACCGTAGCTAAGATGGGCTTCGGCGCTGATGCGCTGCGCCTGCCGCTGGTCCCGCTTTCCGCGGCCGGCAAAGCCAAGTTGGATCCGATCCTCGCTCAGTACGGGATCTGAAACCTTTTTAGCGGCGGGACCTGTTCCAGCCGGCGGCCGTGACCCTGGCCGTCCGCCCATCGCGGAGAATCGGGGCAGTAAAGTTCACAACATGAGCGAGGTGCTCAATCTATGCTGACAGTAATGAAGTTCGGAGGAACCAGCGTCGGTTCCGCAGAGGCTCTGGAAAGGGTCGCTAAGATTATCCTGAGCGAGCCCGGGGACAAGGTCGTGGTCACGTCGGCAATGTCCGGTATCACCAATTTCCTAATCGGGCTGTGTGAAGACATCCCTGGCCGGCGCGAAGAGGCGCTGAAGACATTCGAAGAGAAACATCTGGATGTCGCCAGGCGGCTGCTGAAGGACGATAAGGAGTACAACGCTTTTCTGGAAGAGTTCCGGCCCCGCATGGCGGCCTTCCGGCGGTTGCTCAACGACGAATACGCCATGAAGGACCCCTATTACAAGGACAACGTGACCTCTCAGGGTGAGCGGTTCTCGTCCCTGTTGCTCTGCCACGAGCTCCGGGCCGTCGGTCACAACGCCATCGCCATGACCAGCGAGGACTGCGGCATCCGGGCCGTCGGTCAGCCCCTGAACGGCAGTGCCGACCTGGGCGAGACCGAACGGGCGGCGGCTATCAACGTGCTGCCGTACGTGGCTCGGGGATTCATCCCGGTCGTCACCGGCTTCTACGGCGTGAAGAGCGACGGTCTGCCCCTGACCTTCGGCCGTGGCGGCTCGGACTACTCCGCTGCCGTCATGGCCAACGCGCTTAACGCCGACATGCTGGAGATCTGGACCGACGTGGATGGTTTCATGTCCGCCGACCCGCGCATCGTGTCAGCTGCGGTCAAGATCGACGAGATGAGCTACGGCGAGGCCGCCGAGCTTGCCTACTTCGGCGCCAAGATCCTGCACCCGCGGACCATCGAGCCAGTGCGGAAGAAGCACATCCCGCTGAAGGTCCGCAACTCCTTCAAACCGCAGGAGAGCGGCACGCTGATTTCTCAGTTCCGCCGGAGCAAGAATGAGCTCCTTCGGAGCGTCGCGGCCAAGACCGACCTGTCGATTATCAGCATCTGCTCCGCCGAAATTGCGTACCACCCCGAAATGGTAACTCGCATACTCGCCAAGATCTCCGAGAACTCGGTGCCGATCTACTCGATCTCCACCTCGCTCTCCACTGTCGCCTTCCTGATCCACAACAACGATGTAAAGGCGACGCTGATGAAACTGAACGAACTGGATGCGGCGGACGTCGAACGTATCGACGTCACCGGTGACGTAGCGCTAATCTGCTGCGTCGGCGATAACCTGCTCTCCAAGTGCGGTGTATCCGGAGACATCTTCGGCGCCGTCCGGGAGGCCAAAGCAAACGTCCAGATGATCTCCGAGGGGGCGTCGGACGTTTCCCTTAATTTCGTGGTGCCCATGGCCAAGGTCATCGACACGATCAAAATCATTCATGCAAAGTTCGTAGAAGAGGCCCATAAGAAGGAGCGGATGTGAAATGGCCATGCGCGACTTCGACAGCCAGGACGGGAACTTGCTCTTCGGCGGCATGAAAGCCGCCGACATCGCGGCCCAATTCGGCACACCGCTGTACGTGACCGACGAGGCCCGCCTGCGGGAGAACTACCGGCGCGTCTACGAGGCCTTCTCTCGGTACATGGAGACCGAGGTCCACTATGCCTGCAAGGCAAACACCAACCTGGCAATCCTGAACATTCTGCGCGCTGAGGGCAGCGGCATCGACGCCGTCTCCATCGGCGAGATCGAGACCTGCCTCAAGGCCGGCTTCGACCCTGAAAAAATCATGTACACCGGCGTCAACGTTAGCAACGAGGAGCTGCGGGCAGTCGTCGACCGGGGCGTCATGATCAATCTGGACTCCGTGTCCGAGATGAAACGGCTCGCCGACATTAAGACCGGCCTGAATGTCTCTTTCCGGATCACCCCCGGAGTCGGTTCCGGCCACGACGCCAAGGTCATCACCGGCAATAAGGGCGCCAAGTTCGGCATCCCCAAAGAAAAAATCGTCGAGACATACCTTCAGGCGGCGGACCTGGGCCTGAAACCCATCGGCATCCACGCTCATATCGGCTCGGGCGGTCAGTCCGTCGAACCGTTTGAACAGGAAATGGAAGTGCTGACCGAACTGGTAAACCAGCTGGATGAGGCCGGCATCAAAATCAGATTCATCGACATGGGTGGCGGCATCGGCGTCCCGTACAAGCCCAACGAGGACGAGATGGACCTCAACGCCCTTGCCTCGGAGGTCACCGACATCATCCAGCAGAACACCGACGTAAAGAAGATTGTCCTGGAACCCGGCCGCTACATCGTAGCCGATTCGACGATCCTGCTTACCAGGTGCGTCGACGTCAAGGATGCCGTCACCAAAAAGTACGTGGGCGTGGACGCCGGGTTCAACACCCTTATCCGTCCGGCCATGTACGATGCCTATCATTACATCACCCTGGCCAACAGGTTCGGCAAGGCCTGTACCGGCCGCTACGACATCGCCGGTCCCATCTGTGAGACCGGCGACTACCTGGGCCACAACCGGGTCATGCCGGACGTCCAGGAGGGCGATCTGGTTGCCATCTATGACGCCGGCGCTTACGGCTTCTCCATGTCCAGCCAGTATAACTCTCGGCCGCTCTGTGCCGAGGCCCTGGTCTGCGACGGCAAAGCCGAGCTAATCCGGGAACGGGGCACCATGGAGGACATCTGGCGGCACCAGAAGGTCCCGGCGAGGCTGCTGCAATGAAATTCTGGAAGTATCAGGGCATCGGCAACGACTTCGTGTTGCTGGACGGCCACCAAGGCGACCTGAAGGTCGACCCGACCTGGTGCGTGAAGGCCTGTGATCGCCACTACGGCATCGGTGCCGACGGGGTGCTCTATCTCCTGCCCGGCACGGACGGCACAGACCTTACCATGCGGATAATCAATGCCGACGGCACCGAGGCAGAGATGTGCGGCAACGGCATCCGCTGCATCGTCAAGCACGCCAGGGACACTGGAATCATCGCCAAAGACGAGTTCAGCATCATGACTAACCGCGGCATCCTGAAGGCGGCCGCCAAGCACGGCGCCGACGGACTTGTGGAAACGGTCCGCATCGATATGGGTGCTCCGATTCTGGAGGGGCGGCGCATCCCTATCTTCCAGTACGGTAAGTTCATCAACCAGCCCTTCGAGATCGACGGCGTGCACATGCACGGCAGCGCCATCTCCATGGGCAACCCGCACTTCGTCACTTTCGACGACCTCGACCCGGCCACCGTGGACCGGCTCGGGCCGCTTATCGAGAAAGCCGACTTTTTCCCCCGCCGCACGAATGTGGAGTTCGCGCGGGTGACGGATACCGGCAAGATCGAGATCAGGGTATACGAACGGGGCGCGGCTTGGACCCTGGCCTGCGGGACTGGGGCCTGCGCTACGACCACCGCCGCAGCGCTGAACGGACTGGTCCCGTTCGGCGAGCCGGTGGACGTCCACCTGCCCGGCGGCTGGCTGAAGATAACCGTCGACCGGGATCTGAAGTACGTCCTGATGGAGGGCCCGGCCAAACTAGCCTTCACGGGCGAAACCGAATTCTGAGTGATTACAATGACAGCGAGTTTCAAACAGGCAGAACGGCTACAGAAGCTCCCGCCGTACCTCTTCGTGCGGCTGGAGCAGTTAGCGGCCAAGAAGAAGACCGAAGACGTAAGGATGATCGACTTCGGCATCGGCGACCCGGACCTGCCGTGTCCGGGCGCAATCGTCAAATCGATGCAGCACGCGGCACTGGTCAACGAGAACCAGAAATATTCCTCGTCCAAGGGCGAGAAGGACCTCCGGGACGCTGTCGCCGCCTGGTACAAACGGCGGTTCAACGTCAAAGTAGACCCCGACACCGAAGTGTGCATCACCCTTGGCTCCAAAGAGGGCATTTACAACATTGCCCAGGCGTTTGTGAATGACGGCGAGAAGATTGTCGCGCCCAGCCCCGGCTACCCGGTTTACTCCGGCGCGGCGACCATCTTCAACAACGCGGTCTGCACCAAAGTCCCTCTCACAAAGGAGAATAACTGGCTGCTGGACCCGGCTGACTGCCCTGAGAATGCCCGTATGCTGTACCTCAACTACCCGAACAACCCCACCGGCGCCACCTGCGACCTGGACTACGTCAAGAAAGTCTACAAGTGGGCCAAGAAGCACAAAACTATTCTGTGCTACGACAACGCCTACTGCGAGATGACCTACGACGGCTACCGGGCGCCTTCAGTGCTCCAGGCCGGCCACGACGCCATTGAGTTCGGTTCGTTCTCGAAGACTTTCAGCATGACCGGGTTCCGGCTCGGCTACGCCGTTGGCCACTCCGACCTAATCGCCGGGCTCGTTAAATGCAAGGGGCAGATCGACTCCGGTGCCCCGATCTTCATTCAGAAGGCCGGCATTACCGCACTAGAACTTTACAAAGAGGACGGCGCCACCCCGCCGCAGGTCTTGAAAAACATGGACCAGTTCGCGGAGCGGCGGAAAGTGCTCGTCGAAGGCCTGCAGGAACTGGGCTATGAGTGCGACCTGCCGAGGGGCACTTTCTACGTATGGTTCAACTGCGGCAAGTCTTCGATGGACTTCACCAAGGAAATGATCGACAAGGGCATCATCGTTACTCCCGGCTCCGGCTTCGGCGAGTCCGCCGACGGCTACATCCGGATGGCCGTGACCAAACCCGTCGACCAGATTCAGGAAGCCCTGCGTCGCATGGGTAAGAAGAACGACTGAAACCGTTCCTGGCCGGTCCGACCGGACCGGCCTTTCTTTTATCACATTTCAGACCGGACAGTCTCTGCCGCAACCGACATGATTGCTGCTTGCGCAGAAGAATTTCATCTGTCCGAACGAAAACGGGCAGTACTCAGCATCCACCACAACACGCCAGTCCATGACATAATACAGCGAGACCATGTCAAACTGCAGACCGACCGGGATCTGTTCGAACGCATAGGTAAACAGCCCAGGCACGGTCATTAACGTGCAGACCTTTTCCCGCTGTCCCGACAGCCTGCGCTGCGGTCATTCTGTAACACATGCAAATGTATCGGGAATCGTAACGTTGCTCTGACAGAGCACCACAATCCAGTATTGGTGGCAGAGGACGACAAGGAATATGATGTAAGAAAAGAATCGTCGCCGCAAGGCCTTCGGCTGTAGCCATAGGCGGAGACACAAGTATAAATCAGAGCGATCAGCAATGCAACCGCTGAGACGAGTCCGTGTTCATAAACCGTGAATCGGATCTAAGCCATCTGCGGTGTGCATAACCGTTATATGAACACGTCAGCAGGTCGCATTGGGAGTCTCGATGGGTGCCCACCGGGCCGATTCCTTGACGATGGCGATGCCTCTGAGACAGTCGTTCTTCGAAAGATACCTGTGCGACGCGGCAATTACCTGCCCGTAAGCAGCAATAAAACGAAACTTGAAACCGCCCTGCGCGTCCGAGATGACCTCGAACTTGGAATGCGGGGCAGCCTTTTTCGCTGCTCTGTGACCCCGACAGATCTTTACCTTGGAATCAGTAACGGTCAGGTCGTCTACGCACTTCGCACCTTTGCGGAAATTCTCGATCGCCTGCACACACGCTACGAGTTTGGTGTAGACCACCGAAGTACAGATCACCCTAGCCGCTCCCGAGAGCAGACGAAACAGATAGCCGCCTTCTACCTTATCGATGACGAACTTCGACACCGGATTCCCCCCAATGTATGATGATGACCTTACGACCTATAAAATAGTTAACCCGAAAATGGATGGAAAACCGACATCTGGGACATTGACCTCAGATGCTCGGTTCTCCGTTGCCGAAGTGCTGTTTCGAATACTCGAGGGCTTTGATTGCCGGCAACGGATCGCGCAGCAGAAAGGTCTCGAGGGCCCCGCCGCCAGTGCTCACGTAGGACATGCTGTCAGCAATGTCGAACCGTTCCGCGGCCGCCGAGGTGTGTCCGCCACCCAGAACCGTCAGCCCCTTGCTGTCGATCATCGCGGTCATCAGCGCCAGCGTTCCTTTGGCAAAGAAGGTCTTCTCGAACATGCCGGCCGGACCGGACATAAACGAGGTACGGGAGGCCAGAATGACCTTCCTGAAGATATCGATCGACTTGTCACCGATATCCAGTGCCGCCGGGGCGGCACCCATGTCACCCACCTTGACGCACTTCCGCTGATCATTCTCCTCGACGGCTACGTCCTGCGGCAACAGTATCCGCTGCCCGTAGACCGCCATGACTTTTTGGGCCGCAGCGAAGTTCTCCGGGGTCAGTTCGTCTGCCAGCGGGGCTTTGCTGGCCTCGCCTATGTCGACACCGCGCGCCATCAGGAACGCATTGCCGGCCATGCCAACCACGATGACCGTATCCGCCAGTCCGTAGCTGAGCACCCGGTCTATCATATGCGGGATATCACCGAACTTCGCGCCGCCGAGGATGAATACGGACGGCCGCCGGGGCTCGTCGAAGATCGTCTTCAGCGCATACATTTCCCGGGCCAGCAACCGGCCGGCGGCCGACGGCATAACCATCGGAAAACCGACCAGCGAACACTGGGAGCGGTGGGCAGCGCCGAAAGCATCGCACACGTAGCAGTCGAAAAGCGGCGCCAGTTCCCTGACAAGCTCGCCTTTGGCGTGCTCCTCCATCGGCAAACTGAGCGTTTCGGAATCCAATGTCCGCACGTTGCCGAGCATCAGCACCTCTCCCTCTTTCAGCGCACGAATCGCCTGCTTGGCACGGTCGCCGATCACGTCGTCAACATACTGGACCGGCGAGTTCAGGTTCCGGGCCAGCAGATGTGCGTGCTGGGAGAGATCGGTGAAATCCCACTTCCCCTTGCGGCTCTGATGGGCCAGGATGACAACCTTGGCCCGTTTGCCCATTAGTTCCCGGACGGTTGGGACGATGCTGCGGATCCGCACGTCGTTAAGGATCCGCTTCGTGCTCTTGTCCAGCGGGCAGTTGATGTCCGCCCGCAGAAGGACCGTCTTCCCTCTGAAGTTTAGGTCCCCGAGGGTGTTGTAATCCGTGATACCGCCTCAGTGATCGATGCCGAGCGCCTGGTTGGTCTGGGCGACGGAAGCCGGTCCGTCCGCCATCTTGCACATCGCGCGGATGCAGTCCACGTTCTCCGGAATGACATCGGATTCCTGATGTACCGCCTGGTAGTAGTACAGCGTGTCACCGACGACCTTGACGCCCTCCTCCCAGACCACAATCTCATACATGTCGGAGCGGTCACGGCCGAGATCACGGGCCATTTCCATTATCTGGTTGGTGGACTTGATACCGTCGGCGGCCTTGACCAGCCGGACGCGCGGCGCAGCCCGCAGAACGGCCAAGACCTCTTCGGTAGTGGCGTCCCGGCCGAGCTTGGCAACGACAGTCTGGACATGCATAAGAGTGGTGGATACTTTGACCGCCATAGTCGTGATGTTCAACCAGGGCATGACGCTCTGCACGTCGGGGCCGTGATGGGTCGGCAGTCTGACGGATGGCTCAAGCCCGTTCACCGGACCGGTCTTACTGTCACCGGGGTCGGCCGCCCGACGAATGATAGTGACGTAAGCAGACTCGATGCGGAACGCCTTGTCCAGCGGACCGAGGGTACGCAACAGGGCAGTGGTGTTGCAGGAGACGACCCGGGAGAACTGGACGCCCCAGGACTCCTGATAGTTGGCGGTGGAGTTGAAGGAGACTCCGGTAAGACTGTGCTCCTCGCCGCCTTCGAAAATCGCCTTTACGCCGGCGGCCTGATATTTGTCTTTGTAATACTGGCCAACGTTGCCGGGGGTACAGTCGACCATGATGTCGACCTCTTTGATGAGGTCGTCCACGGTCCCAGCGGGCTCGATGCCGGCCTCCTTAAACAGGTCGACATTCTCGGCGGGCGCATATACTGCGAAGCCCTTCTGGACCGCCATGCGGGTCTCATAGTTGGGATGGGCCTTTACGATGCCTACCACTTCCATGTCTTTCTGCTTGCGCACGGCGTCTGCGACGCGTTTGCCGATGGTACCGTACCCATTGATGCCGACCTTCACCGTTGCCATGTTGCGCCTCTCTTATGACGCCTTGATAGTGCCTGGGCCTAAATAATCTTACGCGCGGGCCTGAGGACGGAACGTCCGGCAACCTCTCTCTTTATTACGACTTAACAGATACACTCGCTTGAGGTCGTAAGATGAGAGGCTCGAAAGCTTTGCTCAAGATGCTTGAAGACAGAGGCGTGCAGAATATTTTCGGATATCCGGGTGCCACTGTAATTCCCGTCTACGACGCATTCCTGGACTCCAATATCCGCCACGTGCTCGTCCGCCACGAGCAGTGCGCTGCGCACATGGCCGACGGCTATGCCCGGGTTACCGGCATTCCCGGCGTCTGCCTGAGCACCAGCGGCCCCGGCGCCACTAACCTGGTCACTGGAATCGCTACTGCATATGCGGATTCCGTCCCGATGATCGCGATGACCGGTCAGGTCGGGACCGGTGCTCTCGGCGCCGGCGCCTTCCAGGAGGTCGATGCCTACAGCCTTATGATGCCGGTCACAAAACATAACTTCCGGGTTCTGGACCCGGAACGGCTCCCGCATGCCCTCGCCGAGGGCTGGGAGATCTGCCAGACCGGCCGGCCCGGCCCGGTGCATATCGACCTGCCGGTCGACCAGATCAACGCTGACATTCCCGATGACCTGCTGAAGAAGAAGTGGGGCATCAAGTACCCGATCGAAGATACTTCGGGCATTCCGTTGGCGGCCAAATGGTTAAAGGCCGCGGTCCGCCCGGTCATGTTGGTCGGAGGCGGCGTCGTCCGTAGCGGTGCTTGGGCTGAGACCCTGAAACTCGCCGAACTGCTGCACATCCCGATGATCACCACCCTTATGGGCCTGGGCGCCGTGCCCTCAGAGCATCCGTTAAACCTTGGCCCGCTGGGCATGCACGGCCGGCTGGGCGCGCTTGACGCGTTTAGCGGCGCAGACCTGATCTTAGCGGTCGGCACCAAGTTCTCCGACCGGACGTACAGCCCGCACACCGAGCCGTCCAATGACTGCAGGATCATCCAGATTGATATCGATTCCACCGAGTTCGGCAAGGCCAAGCGGCAATCCGTCAACATCTGCTGCGACGCTAAGAAAGGCGTGAGGATGCTGACCGATGCCGTTTCCGGCTACCAGAACAACCATCAGCAGTGGGACACGGCGGTTGTCGCCCTGCGCAAACGGTGTCAGTGCTCCTTCGACCGGAACGAGGTTCCGATAAAACCGCAGAAGGTCATGTGCGAACTCAACAAGATTCTCGCCCGCGACGACACCTACCTGACCACGGACGTCGGCCAGAACCAGATGTGGTGCATGCACTGTCTGGACATTCGGCGGCCGCGGCAGTTCATCACTACCGGCTCGTTCGGCACCATGGGCTTCGGCCTGCCGTCCGCACTCGGCGTTAAGATCGCTAAGCCTGATGCCAAGGTTCTGACTGTCGTCGGCGACGGCGGCCTGCAGATGGTCATCCAAGAACTGGCAACCTCGGTCGCGGAGGACCTGCCGGTGACTGTCGTCCTACTGGACAACGGCTGGCTGGGCATGGTCCGGCAGTGGCAGAAGCTCTTCTGGAACAAGCGCTACTCCGGTACCAAGCTGGCGGCGGATCCAGATTTCGTCAAGATCGCTGAGGCGTACGGCGCCACCGGTATCCATGTGGACAAGCCTGGCGAGGTCGCAGACGCGCTGAAACAGGCAATGGAATCGGACCGGACCTGCATCGTACAGATTAAGGTTGACCCTGAGGAGGACATCACGCCGATGGTCCTCGCCGACCCGAAAATCCCGATTATCAAAGGCTCCTGCCCGTACTAAAATCATTCCCGGGGCCGGCTAGCAGCCGGCTCCGGTTACCGTTTCGGCAGACCGTCGGTCTTCGGGAAACAAAATCCGGATTTTCTCTAGACCTGTGTCTGCGATGCTCACAGCCGGCCCAGGAACTCCGTCAGCACCGCCGCATACAGCTCCGGCCGGTCTTTTGCTGTTGCATGTCCCGCGCCCGGAATGACCGCCAGCCGCGCACCCGGCAAAAGGTCCCGGTACCGCTGCATGGTCGACAGCGTGACCTCATCGGAGTCGCCGCACATGAACAGCGCCGGCATCTTTAGCTCAGGCAGCACCCCTTCGACGTCGAATCCGGTCAGCACCCCTGTGCATACGTTTTCGTCCGGTCCCCAAAGCACGTTGAACACATCGCCGTAGGTGTCTTCCGCTGCATCGGCGATCGGCCAATTGACCGGATCCGCAAACAGGAACCGCTTGTAATACTCCCGCATCAGCGCGTGGTAGCGGGGGCCGGTGTCCCCGGCCTGCCGGCAGGCGGCTATGCCTTTCTGAAACGCCGCCGGCATCTTGGCGAAATTGACCTCCTGATCGTCCGTCCAGACCTGCGAGTTCAGGAACGGCGAAGGCAGGACAAGCGCCACAATCCCGGCAGCACCGTACTTCTTCAGGTAGGCACCGATCAATCCGGCACCCCAGGAGGCACCGCACATGACCACGCGGTCGAGATGCAGACCGACGACCACCTCCCGCAGTTCCTCGACATAATCTTCTACGGTCCAATGCGCCAAATCGGCGACGGGTGCGGAATGCCCGCAGTTTGCCTGGTCGTAGCAGTACACCGGCCGGTCCAGCATCAAAGTACGCATCCTCACCGGATTGCTCTCGCCGCCGGGCCCGCCGTGGATGAACAGCACTGGGGTCTTTTTAAGATCTTCATTGTATGCCCAGTAGGCGACCGGCCCGTGTTCGGTAGCCAGGAACCGGACGTCCGGTTCGGTGTCGTTCAGCATGTCGTCGGTAGCCAAGGTGTTCAACCAGTCGGCGGCGGCCCGGATAACGCCGTCGAAAGAATACGAACATCCCGTGAACGCGGTCTCGGCCTGTCCGCGGACCGGGCTTTCCATCGTCAGTACGGCAGTGAACTGCCACGTACCGGGATCGATCGTCAGCCGGCAGACGTAGTCGTTGGCGCGGCCATTAAATACGTTCTTGGCGGCCGTCGGTGTCAACAGGAACACACCGAGACGACTGCGCAACAACGTTTCACGGAAAGATTCTTCCATGAACGGCGGACGGCTTCCGGCTATTTAGCAGAGCCGTCATTCCGGCGCCCAGATCCCTCCAGTCGGAAGTATTCCGGTCAGCGCTTCGTTGCGGCAACGGTCGGTTCGGTCCTGTTTTTCGGGACCGGCACTCTAGCTACAATCAGTTCCCGCAGGTACTGCGCTGCAGTCTGCCTTCTGGTCAGCACGGTCTTGCAGCAGAAGTCGGCAAAAATAAGCGCCGTCATCGGCCGTCCAGAATAGCAGGCCAACCCCCAACAGTAAGCTGCAGTCTGCCGATAAAAACGGAGACCGCGGCGGTGACGGCAATGCATTCGGCCGTGACCGCTAGTTCCTCAACGACAAACAAAATCTATGGTTTCCACTCTTGTCTTTTTGTTGCCCGCCGCAGCAACCAACAGCAATCGCGGCGGCAACCGGGAAAACAGCTGCTGAGATACAGGACCGGCTGCCACAGGTAACTCCGGTCGCAGAGGTAGAGCGGACTGAGCCGGTCTGGTTCTGTCGCACAGCTGATCGGGTCCGTCAGCGGCGGACCGACCCGGCCGCCGGTTGTAGCACCAGTTCCCAGTCGGCAGACTGATCTGATCTGTCTGTCCCTGTTCTTCCCGCAACGGACTGCCGTGCCTCAAATCATGCTGAAGACCGCCGCCGGGTTGCACCGGGTCGGAGAGATTGTGCCGCAACGGCCCATAACCCGGACCGGCTGTTCGATGAGTGCAAATACCGTCATAAAAAGACCAGAATAAAGGCATTGGACGCATTTATTGTTACCCGGCCAATCCCGTACCCTGAAAAAAGACAGTGCGTCCTGCTCTCCCGTTCCGGGTTCATTTTGTATGTGTAAAACAGACCGCCGCGGTGAATACCGAACGGCCACTCTCATATGACCTCTGTTGGTAAAATCTAAAAATTATATCCGGTCGGCTACGGGCCGACCGGACAGGGGGAAGCAATTAAACGGCTTCACTCGTGGTGGTGACCGTCACAGTGCCCGTCGTCATGATGGCATTGGGCATCGGGGTCGAACTGCAGCTGGCCTTTCGCCAGATCGGCCGCGGCCCGGTCAGCGCTGCCGGTCACACCCGGAAGCAGCTTGATGCCGCTGTCAGCCATGGCCATCCGTGCACCGCCGCCGATACCGCCGCAAATGAGCGTGTCGACGTGCCGCTTGACCAGGATGTTGATAAGACCTTCGTGCTGGATGCCTTCGCCCGAAACAATCTCAGACGACTTGACCGCACCGTTCTCGATGGTGTAGAACTTGAAGTTCTCAGTCCGGCCGAAGTGCTGAAATACCTCGCCGGTCGCGCTGTCATAAGTTGATGCTACAATCATGTGATCGTTCCTCTCTGCCTCCGGAACAGGTTCGGCGCGGCGCCCGCAACCGGGATCGACACCCCGGTCGCAATGCTCGGCGACCGGATCGCAGCGGACCCTTTGCATAGCCCCCAGCGACCCCAGGTACGCGCTGAGGTCCACTAAGGCCTCACTGTTGACGGCATAATGCTGGAAATAGCCAAACCGACGGGCATCGACCAGCCCGGCCTCCCGCAGCACCTTGAGCTGCTGGGAGACCGCGGCCTCGCTGATGCCCAACCGACGGGCCAGCGCACCGGCGCAGATGTCGTGGGCGGCCAGGATCTCAATGATCTGCCGCCGCGTGTCATCGGCCAACGCTCTGAATACCGTACCGCTGTCCGTACCTTTCCCTCCGCAGGTTGAACGGATCAACTGCATCCGTTTATTTAAGCATTTACTTAATCAAATCGGACGACACTCAGATATCGGCCTGGAGCGTGAAATCGCCTTTTTCGATGATGCCGTAGTGCCGGAAAATCCGGTCCAGCACGAACACCAGCAACGCGGCGGCGACCACACAGACCAGTACCACCTCGAGCATCCCCAGCGGGTCGTATCCCATGACATCGAAGGTATCGATGAGCCCGACCAGCCCGGAGGTACCCATGCCGGCGCCCACCGAGTCGGAGGCAAAGCTGAACAGGTACGCGAACGGGGCCAGAACCGCCGAGGCGATGATCGTCGGCAGCCAAACGACCGGTTTCCGGACAATGTTCTTGAACTGCAGCATCGACGTACCGATACCGACGGCCAGCACCGAGCCCCACTTGTTATCGGAGGCCGTGTGCACGGCAAAGCCGATCATCTGCACGCAGCAGCCGACCAGCGCCGCGCCGGCAGCCAGCGGCACATCCCCGATCTGGATGGCGACGCAAATCGCCACCGAGGAAATGGGCGCGGTCAGCGCCATACCGACCAGCACACTGACGACGATACACATCGGCAGCGGCAGGATGCTGAACGAGGCCTCGATCACCCAGCCGATAGCCAATGTGATCTGGTGGACAGCATTGGCAAACAGGAAACAGTAGATGAGCGCAAAGACCAACGCCACCAGCGGAACCAGAATCAGATCGACCGGGGTCTTCTTCTTCAGCAGCGAGAGCCCCAGCAATGCAAAGAGGGTACATACGTAACAGGAGAGCGGATCGGAGGCAGTGTAGAAATTACCGGACACAAAGCTGAACATCAGCGTACCGGCCATACCGGCAGCGCCCAGCGCGACCACGGTCACACCCTGCTTTTTTAACGAGAGTGCCACGCCGATGCCGATTCCGGCACCCATCAGCCCTTTGACAATGTTAGCAAAGTCGTTGATAAGCTCCAGTCCCGGAATCTTTGCGAAAATGGCGATAATCGTGCCGATGATCAGAGTACCGAACAGGCCAATCGCCATGCCGTTCGTAGTCTTCATGACAAAGTCCCGGACCTGATAGGTCTTCGTCCGTGTGTTCTCTTCCATTAATTACTGCATTTGAGAATCATTCTTAATACTACCGCCGTACTGGTCCCACATGAAACAGCGAGAACGGTTTTTCCGTTTTCCTCAGAAATCAATCGATTTTTCATCCATCAGAAAACATCTGATATTCGAATGGACAATCACTGTGCATGCTTTGTGTAATTATCGTTTTTATCCAATACACAAAATACTGTCTCAAAAAAATCTGTTGCCGATCGGCGCGTACTTATCACAAATCACAGACTGCCTGAAATATTGCTTCGGTGATATCTGGACCGGGAGATTACGGTAATTTTCAGACCTCATATCAGACAGTGCAGCGCTCCTTCCGGTCCAGAGGGCCGACAATCGCTGGAGCGGATGAACCAGCATCATATCGGCGTGACCATCTGGGGCCTGCGGACCATCCCGCCGGTGGACGCAAAAACCATCTTGGATGTAGGTTGCGGCGGCGGCATGTGCCTGCGGAAACTGAGCGAAAAATATCCGGCTGCCAGGCTCACCGGGATCGACCTTTCCACGACATCAGTCGAAGCCACCACCGAGAACAACGCCGACCTAGTCGCCGCCGGTCGGCTGACCGTCCGGCCGATGGACGTGGAAAAACTGGACTTCCCCGAGAACTCATTTGACCTGGTTACCGCGGTGGAAACCTACTTCTTCTGGCCACATTTGGCGCAGGACATTAAGAACGTCGCCCGCGTCGTCGCACCCGGCGGTCTGTTCGTAATCATCGCCGAAGACAGTTTTACTGAGAAGAACCGGACTCAGATGCTGCAACAGAAAAAAGAGCACCCGGACGCGGCCACCATCGTCGAGAACGACGTAATGATGCACCACCTCCGCGAGGCGGGTCTGCGGCCGTATTACTGTCGCACTGATGTCTTGCCGTGGGTGGCGTTTATCGCCCGGAAGCCACCGTTCCCGTAAGTACCCGGTTGACCGCCATTACTACATCAATATTATATCGACGGCAACCGATTACAACCCGATTCGTATGAAAGGTTCACGGGCATTGTTGAAGATGCTGGAAGATCGGGACGTCGATATCATGTTCGGATATCCGGGTGGCGTAGTCATCCCGATCTACGACGCGTTGCGCGAGTCCTCCATTCGCCATGTGCTAGTCCGCCACGAACAGTGTGCAGCCCATGCCGCGGACGGCTACGCCCGCGCCTCTGGCAAAACCGGGGTCTGCCTTTCGACCAGCGGTCCGGGCGCCACCAACATGGTCACCGGAATCGCCACCGCTTATGCGGACTCTGTCCCGATGCTGGCGCTCACCGGTCAAGTCGGCACCGCTTCTATTGGCCTAGACGCCTTCCAGGAGGTAGACGCTTACAGCCTGATGATGCCAGTTACCAAGCATAACTACCGGGTCCTGTCCATGGACAGACTGCCCCACGCTGTCTCCGAAGCCTGGCAGATTGCCCGCTCCGGCCGGCCTGGCCCGGTGCATATCGACCTACCGGTCGACATGTCCAATGCCGATATCCCCGAAGAACTGCTCTCTCGGCAGTGGGGAATCAAAGAACCGGTCGAGGATGTCTCCGGCCTGGCAGATGCAGTCAGGTGGATCCGTGCCGCCCAGCGGCCGGTCATCTTCGCCGGCGGCGGTGTCATCGGCGCCGACGCCTCGGCGGAACTGGTCCAGTTCGCCGAACTGCTGAAGGCCCCTGTCGTCACTCCGCTGATGGGACTGGGCTGCATCCCGTGGAATCATCCGCTCAACCTGGGTCCGCTGGGTATGCACGGCCGCATGTGTGCCATGGAGACGTTCAGTCAGGCCGATCTCGTCATCGCGGTCGGCACCAAGTTCTCCGACCGGACGTACAGTCCGCACACCGCACTGGCCAAGACCTGCCGCGCTGTGCAGATCGACATCGACCCGGTCATGTTCGGCCGTTCGCACCGCCCGGCGGTCAACCTCCAGTGCGACGCCAAGCGCGGCCTCCAATTGCTCATCCAACAGCTCGGCTGCGCCCAGATCAGCCACGACACATGGGTCCGGCAAACACAGGAATACCGGAAACAGTGCACCTGCGACTACGACTACTTCGCGGCGCCCATCCTGCCGCAGAAGGTCATGCACGAGCTGAACTCGTTCATCGACGACAATACGATCATCACCACCGACGTGGGCCAGAACCAGATGTGGGCCATGCACTTCCTGCACATGACCCGGCCGCGGCAGTTCCTGTCGTCCGGCTCGTTCGGCACCATGGGCTTCGGTCTGCCCGCCGCCATCGGCGCCAAGGCCGCCCGGCCGGACTGCAAGGTCGCCACTGTCGTCGGCGACGGCGGTCTGCAGATGGTAATCCAGGAACTGGCGACATCCGTGGCCGAGAAACTGCCGGTCGTTATCGTCCTGCTGAACAACGGCTGGCTCGGCATGGTCAAGCAGTGGCAGAAACTGTTCTGGGACAAACGTTACAGTCAAACCGAACTGGGCGACGAACCCGACTTTGCCGCGGTGGCCAAGGCGTATCACGCCCGGGGCCTGACCGTGGAACGGCCCGGCGAGGTGCACGACGCCCTGAAACAGGCCTTCGCCTGCGGCGAAACGACCATTGTCGACATCCACTGCAACCCCGAAGAGGACGCGCTGCCGATGCTGCCGCCCAACCCCGCGCTGAACCCTATCCTGGGCCGTTGCCAGTTTCAAAAGCAGGACTGAGTTAACAGGGGGTTGCAAAACCCCCTCTTCCTTTACCCCGGCGCCTTGCTTCTTCTATATAAGACTGCGAGACATCACAGTTATCGAGATACTTATTTGTACAACCGCTGTCGTTGGGGCTTTCAGGGTAATTTCATGTCCATGAAGATCTACCACGAAGCGGATGCCGACCTCGGTGTCCTGAAAGGAAAGAAGATCGCCGTGCTCGGCTACGGCGCTCAGGGCCGTGCACAGTCCCTGTGCTTCCGGGACTCCGGCCTTGACGTCACCATCGGTGTCCGGGAGAACGGCCCTTCCTGGAAGAAGGCCAAGGAGGACGGCGGCATGCACGTCACTACCATCGATGATGCAGTCAAGGACGCCGATGTCGTCCTGATGCTGCTTCCCGATGAGGTCCAGCCCGATGTCTACCATGACCATGTCGCAAAGAACCTGAAGAAAGGCGCGGCTCTGGACTTCGCCCACGGTTTCGCTATCACTTACAAACTGATCGTCCCGCCGAAGGACGTCGATGTCATCATGATGGCGCCCAAGGCGCCCGGCGACTCCGAGCGGAAAGCCTTTGTCGAGGGTTTCGGTGTCCCGGCTCTGGTCTGCGTCCAACAGAACGCTACTGGCAAGGCCCGCGACATTGTCATGGCCCTCGCCAAGGGTCTCGGCTCCACCCGGGCCGGTGTCTTCGAGGTCGATAATTTCGATATCGAGACCAAGACCGACCTGTTCGGCGAGCAGACCGTCGAATGCGGCGGCATCACCGCCCTGATGCGGGACGGTTACAACACCCTCGTCAATGGCGGCTACCCGCCGATCGTTGCCTACTTCGAGACCATCCACGAGTGCAAACTGATCGTCGACCTTATCGTCAGCGGCGGCTTCACATATATGTGGAATGTCTGCTCCAACACCGCCAAGTACGGCGGCCTGACCCGGAGAGACCTTGTCGTCACCGACGAGTCTCGGAAGGGCATGCAGAAGGCCCTCGACATGATCGAGAGCGGCGAGTTCAAGACTGAGTGGAGAGCCGAGTGGGCCGATGGTCTGAAAAAGCTCCACCACATGATGGACGACGAGTCGAAGCTCCAGCTGGAAACGACGGGTAAAGAGGTCCGTTCGCTCTTCGAGCGGAAGGCTCCGGCCAAGAACTGATTAAACCCCCTTGGGAGAACCCAGCGCATGAACGGGATCTTGATCCGCACCCGGAACGGCGAGTACCGTGCCGAGCTTGACGATTCGGATATCGGGAACGCGTTGTGGCTCTCCCTGCCTTTTACCAACGTCGCCAACGAACTGGGCGATGAACTTTATTTCGAGTGCCCGCTCAAGGACCTCAGAGAGACAGGCACACGGCAGAACACCTTCGAAAAGGGCGACATCGCCTGGTGGCCGGGCGTCGGTGCGGTTTGCCTGTTCTTCGGGCCCACTCCGCTGAGCGGCGAGGACGGCAAGCCGGTCTCGAAGTACAAATGCATCAAAATCGGACGGATCTTTGACGACTGCACTTCACTGGAAGAAGCAGGCGACCGCCAGAGAATCACCCTGCTCCAGCGGCTCGACTGAACCTGTGTTTTACTCAATAAAATGTACACCGTGCTCGCGACACCAGCCGCGGGCCGCTTCCTGATACATCCGATCGCGGTAATCATACCATTCCTGTTCCAGATCGGTGCCGAACACCGCGGCCCGGAACAGTTCCTTCGGATCGCCCTCGCTGCCGCCACCCCAGGCCAGGGCATCGGGAACATCGTTCTCCGGCAGCGACTGCAGGAAGGCTTCCATCAGATCGGTCTCATCGAGGTCGCACTCGATCGGCAGGCAGTGCGCCTGCCGCTCGGGGGTCAGGCTCTTGGCGGAGACGATACGGTCCATTTCAGGACTGTAGAGGTAGCGATGGCCGGCCGAAGCGGTCAGCGCGTCGGCCACATCGGACAGACGAACCGGCATCGGCGGCCCCCCGTATGGTTTTCATAGCATCCCTATCGCGCCGGCGGTAGTTATACCGTCTGTCTCAGACCACCGTGAGTTCATGCGGGAAGCTCGTAAGCCGTTCGCAGCCGTCCTTGGTGATGAGGACAGTGTCTTCGATCCGTACCCCGCCGATGCCCGGCAGGTAGACGCCGGGCTCGGCCGAGACGACGTTTCCGGCCGCCAGCTTCTGCTGGGAGCGCGGGGAGACGTAAATCGGCTGGTGAATGTCCATGCCGATGCCGTGACCGAACGAGTGAATAAACCTGCCCTTGAACTCGGAGGCATCGATCAGTTTCCGGGCCGCCAGGTCTGCCGACGCGGCATCCGCGCCGTCATGGTATTCGTCAATACCGGCCAGCTGGGCCTGGCGGACGACCTCGTACATACGCTTCATCTGTTCGGAGGGCTGGCCCAGGAACACTGTCCGGGTCATGTCCGAGCAGTAGCGGTCGTACTTGGTACCGAAATCGAACAGCGCCGTATCGCCCTGCTTCAGTTTGTAGTCGCCGGGCATGCAGTGGGGCTGCGATGAGTCTGGACCGAAGGCTGCGATGGTGTCGAACGCATTGCCGGTCCCGCCCAGTTCCCGCATCCGGGCATCCATGCGCGCCGCGACCTCCCGCTCGCTGACGCCTTCCGCCAGGTAATCGGGCAGTTCTTTCGCGACGGTCGAGGAAATGGTGCAGGCGCGCCGGATCGCAGCGATCTCCCGAGCGTCCTTGACCGCTTCGGTGGCCGCAATGGCCTTGCCGGCGTCCGCGACATCCCGGACGCCGCCCGCCATTTTCAGAATGCCCTGGACCTGGCCATAGGTGGCGCTGTGCGTGTTGAAACCGATTTTGTGACAGCCTTTCAGCGATTCCCGGAAATATTTCTCCAGTTCTGCCCGATCGTGGTAGACAAGCACGTTGCCCTTGCCGGTGCGGGCGGTCTCTTCCTCGAGAATGTTGACCAGAACGTCCATGGAGCCGTCTGCCCGAATGATGGCGAAAGAATCCTCGAAACAGCCGGAATTCTGTTCAGTGACATACCAAAAAGATGAGTCCAGAAACGGTTCGCCGTCATTCGTGATGACGATGGCATCCATCCCCGGCGCATTGGCCATGAGCCTTACGGTCCGAGAAACTGACATGTTCGCCCCATACACGGGGCGGTAATTGGTTTTTTTGCCTGTTGACCGGACAGTTCAGATGCCGAACCACTCGTTCCGACAGATCCGCTTCAGAGCGGCGACCGCCGAAAGCACAGCCAGGTGCGAGTTTTTAGCATTCTCAGGCTCCGGGACGTTGTAAGTGTGGGCATCGAAATGGCCGAAGACACCGGCAGCCTGCAGGTCGTAGGAGTTGCCGGTCTCGGCCGGGTCCAGCACGATGGTGACCTTGGTGCGGTCGAAGCCGATACCCATCAGGGCGACGGTGGCCGCGACGTTCACGTTCCGCGGGAAGATTTTAACAGCCTCCCGGGCCGTACCGGAGAACACGGTGGTCTTTTCCTTGATTGCATCGACATCGATGCCCTTGTCGGTCAGGTATTGGACCCCGGACAGGGCATGCGGACCCTTGGTGGTGATCAGTTCAACCGAGGAGACTTCGCCCTGGACCGCGGCGCGCAGGGCATCGAGCCCGCAGAGGCCGCCGGTTGGCAGGAAAATCTTGGCTTCGGAGACGACCGCCTTGTCGAAGACCGTCTTCCGGAAATCATCGTCGACCAGCGAGCCGACGGACATGACCATAATGTCGACACCGCGGGAGACGACCTTGGACAGAATCTCTTTCGCAGCACTCTGAGTGGCGGCTTCGATGACCAGATCACAGTGATAGAGTTCGTCCTCAACAGAGTCGACCACGATGGCCTTCTTCAGTTCGGCGGCGACCTTCTCGGCCCGTGCCTTCTGCTGGTCGACCAGATAGATCCGTTTGACTTCGTTCATCTCGTCGGCGGCCCGGGCCAACCTGGAACCCTTGGAGCCACAGCCTACGATAGTAATACGCATGACCTCCCGAATCAATGTATGTTATTAATCTGTTTCTCCGATTTCGCCAATAATACTGATAACTTCGTAATTATACTGCGATTATCCTAAAAATCTGGCCTTAATTGTGCAGATAACGTAAGACCTATCGACAACAGCAATTATTTGGACCCGTAGTGCCTCCGTGCCCCCATGGTACGCTACGAGATCCTCGACCATACCGCGGACCTGCTGATCAGGGCAGACGGGAAAGACCTCGCCGAATGCTGCGAGAACCTGGCCTACGGCATGTTCGACCAGATGGTCGCCCTGAAGGACGTCCGGCCGCTGACGGCCCGGACGGTCGACGTCACCGGCACCGACCCCGAGGATGCGCTGTACTCCTTCCTGTCAGAACTGCTTTATCTGGAGGACGGCGAGGGACTTGTTTTCTGCGACTTTAAGGTAACGATAGACGGCCTGCATATCCGCTGCACGGCCCGGGGCGAGCCGCTGGACCGGAGCCGTATGGAGATCCGGGACGAGATCAAGGCGGTCACCTTTCACGCCATGGAGATCGACCGGCAGACGCCGCGGCTTACAGTTCTCTTCGACGTCTGAGCAGCTCAAAATACCATTAATAGGTGCACTGCGTATCTGCCGGTATGCTCAAGCTAGGCTGGTTCTCCACCGGCAGGGGCCCCGGCTCCCGCAATCTGCTGCAGGCCGTCATGGACCAGAAACAGCAGGGAAAGCTCGACGTCGAGATTTCCTTCGTTTTCTGCAACTGGGACAATACCGAGATGCCCAATCCCCGGCACGACCAGCGGCAGATGTTCTTCGACCAGGTTCGGGGGTTTGGCATCCCGCTGATCGCCGCTTCCTGGAAGAAGTTCGAGTGCGAATTGCGGAAACAGGACGAGTCCGCCTGGCGGAACGCCTACGGTAAATTGCTGCGCGAAAAATGCGGACAGTACAGCTTCGATCTCGGCATACTCGCCGGTTACATGCTGTGGATGGACGACGAGACCTGCCGGCAGTACGACATGCTGAACCTGCATCCGGCCCTGCCGACCGGCCCGAAAGGGACCTGGGAAGAGGTCATCTGGCAGCTGATTGCGTCAGACGCCCGCGAACAGGGCGTGATGCTCCATCTCTGCACCGCCGAATGGGACCGGGGCGCGGCGCTCACATACTGTTCGTTCCCTATCCGCGGCGGCGTCTACGACGTGCTGTGGGACCGGCTGCACGCCAAACTGAAGACGCAGACCCTTGATGAGATCAAAGCGAAAGAGGGAACCGCGGAACCGCTGTTCAAACAGATCCGGCAGGACGGCGCGGCCCGGGAACTCCCGCTGATCGTCGAGACCATCCGCCTGTTTGCGGACAGCAAGGTATACATTCGGGACAAACAGCTGTACACACACGAAAAGAAGCTCGCCGGCCCGTACAACCTCTCGGCGGAAGTTGACAGGGAGGTCTGAGACCGTTGATGGACGACATGGTCGATCCCATGGCAGAGATGGGGCTTACCCATGACAAACAACTGATTGTCGAACCCGAAGATTTTCTGCTGGCTGAGAATCCCGTCCGGGATCTCTGCGAGCATTTCATCCCACAGGGCGGCAAGTTGTACGACCTGATCGACCGTTACGACAATGTCACATCCTATGTCCTGAACCGTGACGACGACCGCAGCGGCGATACCGTCCGTATGGTCGCCCCGTTCCTGAAGGCGTTCGGCGCCAGCAACTGGGAGACCGCGGAGTTCGCTAAGACGCACCTCCGGTTCCTGAACGAGGCCGCTCCGACCGTGTCCTATTTCCTGCAGGTGCTGCCCACTTTCTTCTGCTCCTCGATGTACAGTCAGACCGCCGACGCCCTTTGCGAGGCCCTGCACATTCCCGAAAGTCTGTTCACCTCGACCCAACTGGACCTGGACGGCACCGAAATGAACCGGCAGGAACTGCGGGACCTGCGGCAGATGGCAACTGACATCACCGCCCTGCCCCTGCCCACTGCCAAGTACGAACTCAACGTGCCGTTGGAGCTTAGCCAGGAAGAGGTCGCGATGATCGCCCGGCTAGATGATGTATTCATGCACCGGATGCAGGGTACCCCGGCCTTCAAGATGATCCAGGACATGCCCTCGGTTGGAGCGAACGAGAAAGCATACACCATGCTGGACATCCGCAAGCGGACTCAAGTGGACCTGGACGGCACCGCCTACATCGGCGGCACCACCATCGATTATCAGGTCATGGACCTCATCAAGGACAGCGGCGGTCTGGCGCTCTCGTTCAACGGGAGCGAGTTTGCCGTCCACGGCGCCAACATCGCCGCGGTCGGAAACGACTGTACCGTGGCCGCAGTGCTGGTCGAACAGTTCTATGACAAAGGCATTGAGGCAGTGTTCGACCTGGTAGACCACTGGACCCGGGCCAAGGTGGCTAAACTGGAGCTGCCGGACCAGAATCTGGTAGACTCTTTGCTCGTCCGGCATCCGCGGAAGCTGCCAGACGTCTGGAGGGTAGACCAGAGCAACGTCGGTGAGATCTCCGCCAAAAGCGAGGCCTACCGCGCCAAACTTCTGCGGCCGCCAGCACAGCAAAAAAAGACTCCAGTCAGGCCGGCAAAAGGATAAATGAGTGCTCCAGGCGGGATTCGAACCCGAGTCCTAGCCTCGAAAGGGCCAGATGATTGGCCGCTACACCACTGGAGCGTAAGGCGCACTATAAGTAGACTCTTTAAAAACCTTTGCGATGCTCCTTGGTTTACTCGAAGTTGTTCAATAAGTGACCCCGATTACCGCCCAACAGAAGTAATTCGTTTAGCGATTGCTTAGGATGATCTGAAAATTATGGGGACTGAGACAATCGGGACTGCAGCCGTACCGCTTCACCGACACGGGCGGCGCAGCCCGCATGGCTGTGCCATCGCCCCTGCCCCAGACCTTTGACCGTGGCGGATGATTAACTCTGTTGGCAATGTCTCCGGCCGCCATGTCAGCCCCGCGGTCTCGCTGGATTGTACATCGACGGCGCTCTGTCATACGCTATTGTCGTCAGCTGCGGCTTCGTCACCGACACTACTGTGCTGGGCCAGAACGGCTAGGCACCAATCCATGTTCGGCGTCAGTATGGCCGGCGCCTTTCCGGTCGAAACTGCCCCAACCTTCACGCCATGCCGCGGGAGCAGGTGCGGCTGTTAATCGCCGCACTGTCAGTCGATGCCGCAGCCACCGATTCGTCTGAAGATACTTCCGGCCGGCGAAGAACGCTCAGCGAAAGATCTTTTTACACAGGCTGTGGCCTTCGGCCTTTCATATTCCAGCGGATTTTCTTCATCCAAATCTTTATAATACAGGCAACCGCATGAGCACGGTTAAGAGTGATTATCATGACAGCTGCAGGTACAGAAAGCCCGTTCGAGAGTTCTGAAGAGGACGTCTCGCGGGTTCGGCTCCCCAATATCAAAGAGGGCGAGATGTTCGGCATAGCCGACCAGCTCCTCGGCGCTTCGAAGATCAAGGTCATGTGCGAGGACGGCCAGTCCCGCGTCGGCCGGATCCCTGGCAAGATCAAGAAACGGATGTGGATCAGAGAGGGCGACCTTCTGATCGTCGCTGTGTGGGACTTCGAGCCCTCGAAATGCGACGTACGCTTCCGGTACACCCGGACTCAGGCGGTCAACCTGAGCAAGCGCAACAAAATCCCGAAGAACCTGGATATCTTCTGAACCGGTGGCGTACTGTGACGGAAGAGCCTTCCTATGATGAGCGGTTCGCCTATGTGGAACAGCGCATAGACGCGCTCAAGACGAACAAGACCGGGGACGAACGGCAGACAGAGGGTGAGGTCTTCGACCGGAAAACCCTCATGACCATCTACGGGTTCATGACCCGCGGACTGATCGATAAGGTCCTGTATCCCATCTCCACCGGCAAGGAGGGCAACGTGTTCTACGCCGTGGATCCCGACGGGGACCCTGTGGCGCTGAAGATTTACCGGACGTCCACTTCCACTTTCAAACAGATCGGGAAATACATCGGCGGCGACCCCCGCTTCAAAGGCATTACCGGCAACCGCTGGAAACTGATCTACGCCTGGGCGGCGAAGGAATACCGGAACCTGCAGCGGTATTCCGATGCCGGTCTGCCGGTGCCGGAACCGATCGCGAACGACAAGAACTGTCTGCTGATGGAGTTCATCGGTGACCGGACGGGCCCGGCGGCCCAGCTGAAGGACACGCCCATGCGGAACCCGACCAAGGTCTACGACGAGGTCATGTCATTCATAGTCGACGGTTGGACCGGAGCCCACCTGGTTCACGGCGACCTGAGCGAATACAACATCCTGATGCTCCGGGGAGACCCGGTCATCATCGACGTCGGTCAGGCCATGACGAACGACTTCTACAACGCCCGCGAGCTGTTGGACCGGGATATCGCCAACATCAACCGGTTCTTCCGGAACCGGGGCGCTAGCATCGTCAGTGCCGATGACATCAAGAAAGAATGCTTCGAAAGCATGAAACAGCAGGATACCGCAGAGGAAGAAGACGAGGATGAGGAACAATGAGATCCATCAGAATCCCGTCCGACCGGGTAGGCGCACTGGTCGGTAAGGAGGGGAGCACCAAGAAGCTCTTGGAAAAGCGCACAGGCATCGCTCTGCAGATCGATAAGGAAGGCGAGGTTATCTTTGACGAGAATGCCGAGGGTGTCGAGCCGATCATGGCGCTAAAAATCATGGACGTCATCAAGGCGGTCGGCCGGGGCTTTAACCCCGACAAGGCCATGAAGTTGCTCGATGATGATGACATGTATCTTGAGACCGTTGACATCAAGGACGCGGTCGGCGACCGCCCGAATCAGGTGGCGCGGGCCCGGGGCCGGCTCATCGGCCGGAACGGCCGCACCCGGCAGATCATCGAGGACTTGGCGGATGTCTACATGTCCATCTACGGCAACACCGTCTCGCTGCTGGGTAATTCCATCGCCCTGCCCATCGCCAAGCACGCGGTTGAGATGTTGCTCGGCGGCAGCGAGCATTCCACGGTCTATCATTACCTGGAGAGCCAGCGGCCTGTGCTCCGCATCGCGGAGAAGGGCTTCGATATCAACTGAGGACTGATTTGGACATGACCGAGGAATGGGTACAGGAATGCCTGGAGAAGGCCGGGGCTTATGCAGCAACCGGCGTATGCGACCACTGTCTCGGTCGCGCCTTCGCCAAGAAGGGCACGGGACTGACCGACCTGAAACGCGGACAGATTCTCCGGGCGGCTATGAAGGAACAGGGCACAGACCTGGCGCCACAGTCGCCCTGCCCGTTGTGCGAGGACATATTCGACCTCGTTCCGCGCTTTGCACAGGCCGTGGCCGCCAAAGTCGACACTGTCGAATCGGACAACTTCCTCGTCGGTTGCCGCATCGACCCGGAGACGCTCAAGCGGGAGAAGGCGTATTGGGAACAGTATGGCCTCACCGACACTGCCGAACCGCTCAAAACCGAACTGAACCGGGAAGTCGGTAAGGTCGCCCTGCCCACGATCAACCGGGCGGTCGAATTTGTTGAACCTCAGGTCGTCGCCTGCGTCGACACCCGTTTCGCCGACGTGACCTTGGACCTGGCGCCGGTATTCATCGCCGGTCGCTATAACAAACTGAGCCGGGAGATTCCGCAGACCATGTGGCCCTGCCGGGTCTGCCACGGCAAGGGCTGCCCCCGCTGCCACGGTACCGGCAAGATGTACCTGACATCCGTCCAGGAGATTATCGGCGAGCCTGCACTGGAAATGACCAAGGGCAAGGAGCACTTCTTCCACGGTATGGGCCGGGAGGACATCGACGCCTGCATGCTCGGCAGCGGCCGGCCGTTTATCCTCGAGATCAGCAACCCGCAGGTCCGCCGCATCGATCTTGATGAGCTGGAAAAGCAGGCCAACGACTCCGTACTTGCCCAGTTCCACGGGCTGCACTTCGTACCGCACAGGATGGTGGCTATCTACAAGGGTTCCGACCCGGACAAGACCTACCGGGCCCGCGTAAGCACAGATGACAAAGTTAATAAAGAAAGAGTGGATGAAGTGGCCTTATCGTTCAAGAATGTCCACTTAGCCCAGAGGACTCCCCAGCGGGTGGCGCATCGTCGCGCCGACCTCGTCCGGGACCGTATGATCTACTGGGTTAAGGCCGAGAACGTAGAGGAAGAGTCCTTCGACCTCGTCATGAAGACACAGTCCGGCACTTATGTGAAGGAATTCGTGTCCGGTGACGAAGGACGGACAACTCCGAACTTCTCCGCCGCACTGGGAATCCAGTGCACGGTCGAAGCCCTCGACGTACTCGAGATCGACTTTCAGGAAACCGAGGACTGAGAATAATGCAGGCATCTAGAGGAACAAGGACCAAAACCCGCCAGCTTCTGCAGAAGAAGCCGCGCCAGCGGGGCATGTCCCCTATTACCAGGGAATTCCAGACATTCAATGAAGGCGAGAAGGTTAACATCGTCATCGACCCGAGCATCCACAAAGGTATGCCCTTCTCGCGGTTCCAGGGATTGACCGGTGTCGTCACTGGTATCCGCGGGGCCGCTTACGAGGTCAGTGTAAATGTCGGCGGCAAGACGAAGATTGTCGTGTCCCGGCCCGAGCACCTCGTCAAAACAGTCGAGTAAAACTCTTTAACTATCGCCCGGTGATACAGTATGACAGACGGTAAGTATGTAACGTTGGCGGAGGTCAGAGACCTCCTCACTGCAGAGAATGAAAAGCGTGAGCTCCTGTCTTCGCAGAAGGCAGCGATGGAGCAGGCGCGGACAGTCTCTCCTCTCACCGTCGAACAGGCTAAGGCTTTGGTGACCGAGGTCTCCGCTGTGCCAGGCGTGACGGACTACACAGCCGTCAAAATCGCCGACCTTCTACCTAAGTACCCCGAGGACGTCCGCGCCATCTTTGCCAAAGAGCGGGTGAACGTGGACACCGTGATGATCAAGCAGATTCTTGACATCACGGCCAAGTACATCCCCGTGCAGTGAACCCGGAGGGATTCGATGGAAGAGTACGCATACGTTCTAGATTATTTACCACAGGGAGCACCCAACGGCAACTACGAGCGGCGCGAACCGCTCTGCTATGCTCTGGGCGAGACCGAGTTTAAACTGTTCGAACTGGTGGCCAAGCCCAAGGCGGTAATCAACTTCGAAGACCGCGTCTATCTAGGCAAGGACCCCGCACAGCGGGCGGTCATCGACCACGTGAAACGGCGGGTCGGCTACGATGATCTGACAAGCACCGCCCAGGCCGAACTGGATTATGCCATCGCCGACATCGTCAAAGCCAACGAGGCCCGCTTCGTGCGCTTCTACAACGAGGCCGGCCCCATCTCGATGCGCAAGCACCTGCTGGAAGAGCTGCCCGGATTGGGCAAGAAGTCCATGCAGGCTATCCTTGACGACCGGACCAAGAACGGTTCCTTCCGGAGCTTCGCGGACATCACTGCCCGCGTGCCGGTTGTCAAAAACCCGGAAAAGCTCATTGCGGCACGCATCAGTCTGGAGATCACCGATCCCGCCCGCAAGCGGTACCTGTTCGTGTCCAGATGAGCGAAGAGACCGGCCGGCTTATCCGGCAGACCGGCGTTATCCCCCGCAAGAGCCGGGGACAGAACTTTCTCACCGACGGTCGCATCGCAGACCGCCATGTTGGTTATGCCGACATCCAGCCTGGTGACCGCATTCTCGAGATCGGGCCCGGGCTGGGCGTTCTCACCCGGCGGCTGGTCAAGACCGGCGGTCAACTGACCTGCATCGAGATCGACCCTGCGCTTGCCGATTATATCAAAGCAACTTACGGCAGTCACCTGACGCTTATCCGCGGCGACGCAACCAAGGTGGAGTTCCCGCCGTTCGACCGCTTCGTCAGCAATCTGCCGTACAGCGTCTCCACCCCGATCATCTTCAAACTGCTGGCCCAGCCATTCAAGAAAGCCGTGGTGATGGTCCAGAAGGAGTTCGCCGACCGGATGGTTGCGAATGTCGGCAGTCCTGACTACTCGCGGCTGACGGTCAACCTGTTCTACCGCGCCGAATGTGCAATCCTCGAGAATGTGCCCCGCTCGCGGTTCAAACCGCAGCCCCGGGTAGATTCCTGTCTCGTGTCGATCGTTCCGCGGCCGGCCCCGTTCGCCGTTAAGGACGAGGCTACGTTCTTTACCGTGGTCAAGGCTTGCTTCGACCACCGGCGGAAACAGATCGGCACCGGACTCAAGACCGCCGGTCTGATCACTGCGGCCGAGGGCATCCCTTACACCACGGACCGGATCGAGATGTTGCGGCCGGCCGAGATTGCCGAGATTGCCGATGCGGTCTGGACACTTCATCAACAAGCCTGAATCAGACCTTTTCAGCATGCACCGTGACCGGGCTGCTCTGTCCGAGAACGCAAAGCCCATCAGTTCACCCTCATCCAGCATCATGGAAATCTGATCTTCACCGCCGTTCAGCCACAAAGTACCATGCACAAGCACACCCGACCGGTCGGCAATATTGTGTTCGGTGGCACCGACCTGCCGCGACAGGCCTCCGCCGCCCATGGCCGTCGCTGCGGCTGTCCGTCAGAACATACCGGTCAAAAAAAACCGGCAGGTCAGTACCTTTTTCACAGCTGTACAGTCGCTAGACGCAGCTGCTCGCATCGCCGTCCAGCTCTTCATTTTCCCCTCCGGTCCGTCTTGCGCGAGCTTGGTGAGAAGGTCTAGCTCTCGGCCTGTAAAGAAAAAGTACGCGGAAACGGGGATAAGTTATAACAGTAGCCACTTCTTCACGGTGTTTGATTATAATGCAGATCGGCATTGTCGGCAAGCCTAACGTCGGGAAGTCCACCCTGTTCGGCGCAGCCACCATGGCCCCCGTGGACATTGCAAATTATCCGTTTACCACCATCGAGCCCAATAAAGGTGTGGGCTATGTGCGCTATCCCTGCCCCTGTAAGCAGTTAGGCGTGAAATGCGACCCGCACAACTCCCTGTGCATCAACGGCACCCGGATGATCCCCGTCGATCTGCTGGATGTCGCCGGATTGGTCCCGGACGCCTGGGAAGGCAAGGGTCTCGGCAACAAATTCCTCGACGACCTGCGGCAGGCCGACGCTTTCATCAATGTCGTCGATGCCAGCGGGCTGACCAACATCGAAGGCGTGCCCGGAAAGATTGGCGAGCACGACCCAACTGAGGATGTTACCTTCCTGCGGCACGAGATCGACTGCTGGATGCGGGAAATTATCAAGGACGGCCTGGCCAAGATCGCCCGGCAGGCCAAGATGAACGGCGCCAAGCCCGAAGAGGTGCTCGCCGAACGTCTGACCGGCTTGAAAGTGACCGAGGGCGAAATCAAAGATGCCCTCGACAAGGTCCCGCTGCCCGCCGACCCTACCACCTGGGACGATGACACCCTGCTTAAGCTCTGCTCCGAGATCCGTCGGCTGTCCAAACCTATGATTATCGCCATGAATAAAGCCGACATAGCTTCGCCGGAAAACTTCAAAAAACTCGAAGCTCTGGGCGACGTGACCGTCGCAACCATGGCCGAGACCGAACTCGCCCTGAAGAAGGCTGAAAAGGCCGGACTCATTGAGTACACCCCGGGCGACCCGACGTTCAAGATTAAAGAGGGCGTGAAGCTCAACGAGAACCAGCAGAAGGCCCTCGACTACATGGCCGAGAATATGAAGAAGTATCACGGCACCGGCATCCAACAGTGCCTTGAGGATGCTGTATTCAAGACCCTTGATTACATCCCTGTATTCCCTGTCGAGGACGAGAACAAGTACACCAACCACTTCGGCAAGGTACTGCCGGATTGCCTGCTGGTACCCCGCGGCTCCACTGCCCGGGACCTCGCCTACCGCATCCACACCGACCTCGGAGACAAATTCATCCGGGCCGTCAACGCCCGCACTAAGCGGACCGTCGGCGCGGACTACATCCTCGAACCCGGCGACATCATCCGGATCGTCGCCAACAAGTGAGGGACGATGGGCACCTGGGACGTTCGGCTCATCAGCGCGTCATACAGCAGTACGGCCGAGGGGGAACCCTACGTCGAACTTTTCGGGAAGACCCGGGAACGCCAGTCAATAGTCATCTTGGCGTTCGGTTTCCGTCCTTACCTTTACGCCGTGGATCCTACCCCGGCCTTGGAGACTCGTCTCGGCAGTAACCCCGATGTCGCCGACCTTGAACATGTGAAACTCATCTACAAGAGCCTTGAGCATAACACACTCAAAATCATTCTGCACAGCCCCTGGCGGGCCCCCGCCATGCGGACTCTGCTGATCAACCAGGGCTTCAAGGTGTTGGCAGGCGACATCCAGTACCACGACCGTTTCATCTACGACCGGGACCTAGCGGCCTGTATCCGCGTGACCGGCGAGCCGGCCAAGGGCTACGATTACGCCACACAGTTAACCGTGAAGATGGAAACAGCCGAGAATATTGAGCCATTCGACCCCGGCCTGAAGTACCTCTCATTCGATATCGAGAACAGCATCGCCCACCAGACCGTCTATACCATATGCACCATGACTGAGGAGGACGGCGTCTTCTGCACTCCCGATCCCATCTACGGATCAGAGAAAGACATTATTATCCGCTTCGGCCGGCTAATCGAGACCGAGGATCCGGACGTCATCACCGGTTACAACATCGACAATTACGATATCCGCAAGCTCATCGAGCGGGCAGCAGCTATCAAACTCAAGGATCCTCTGCCCTGGGGCCGGGACCGCGGACAGCCGCGGCTGTTCAGCGAACGGTTCTGGCGGGTAAAAGGCCGGCTGATCGTGGATGCCTGGTGGGCAGCGAAGCGGGAACTCCGGCCCAAGCAGGAGACTTTGAATGCCGTGGCGCTCCAGGTGCTCGGCGAGCAGAAACTCGACGTCGACCCCAAACACATGGACGACGAATGGCAGCAGAACCGGGAAAAGGTCATCAAATATTGCATCCAGGACGCAGCTCTTGCGCTGAAGATTCTGCTGGCAGTCGGCACTGTCCGCAAAGGCATGGACCTGGCGGCAGTTACCAAACTGCCGGTGGAAGACGTGCTCGTTTCCGGCACTTCGACTCTGGCCGACTCCCTCCTCATCCGCGCTGCCGACCGCAGCGGTATCGGCGTACCTATGAACGGCCGCCGTTCGGCCGCCGGCGATGCCATTGAAGGCGGCTATGTGCATATTATGAAGCCGGGACTCTACCATTGGGTGACCGTGCTCGACTTCAAGTCGATGTACCCGTCGTTGATCATCGCCAACAACATCTGCTTCACCACCCTGGCACCCGACGGCGAAATCATCGCCCCGTCCGGTGCCCGTTACATGTCGCCGGAACGGCGGAAGGGCCTGCTGCCGACCATTCTTTCCGGCCTGATGGCCCAGCGGGATGGCATCAAGAAGCAGATGAAAGCTACCGAAGATCCGCGGGAGCACGCTTATCTGAACGGACTGCAGGCCGCCGTGAAAGTCGTCATGAACACATTCTACGGCGTGTTTGCCTCCTCGTTCTACCGCTTTACTGACAAGGCAATCGGGGCCTCGATCACCTCCTTCGCCCGGGCGAGCATCACCGGGATCATCCAGACCCTGGAAGACGAAGGACACCCTGTCATCTATGGCGACACCGACTCGGTGTTCGTGTTATCTCCAAGCCCGAATCTGGAGGACTCCGTGGCCTTCGGCAAGGCCCAGGCCGAACGTTTCTCCCAGGGCGCCCGGACGCTGGAGTTCGAGAAACTGGTCGAACCGCTGTTTTCCCACGGCAAGAAGAAGCGGTACGTGGGCCGGATTGTGTGGCCCGAGAAACAGGATGAACTGTTGGTCCGCGGCTATGAGATCCGCCGGTCCGACTCGTTTGACCTGCAGACCAAACTGCTGACCGACCTGTTCAATCTCATCCTCGACGAGAAAAACGACGAAGCCCTCGCCATAGTCAAACAGACCGTCCAGGACACTGCTCAGGGCAAAGTCGACCCGCATCTGCTGGTCATCTCACGCACCTGCCGGGGGCTTGACGCCTACGAGAACCCGGAGCGGATGGCCAATGTCCAGGCCGCCAAAAAGCTCGTAGCGCTAGGCTACAACTTCATCCCCGGCATGAAGGTATCCTGGATCGTTACCGACGCCTCGAGCACCCCGCAGCAGGTGGAACCGTACATCAGCGGCTCTCCCTTTACCGCCAAGCCTGACTACATGTACTACGCTGAACGCCTGGCCCAAATGGCTTCGCGGGTGACCGAAGTCTTCGGCTGGAGTGAGAAAGACTTACTCCTCGGTTCCCAGCAGACGACACTGATCAATGGCGGATTTGAAGAACGGCAACCCAAGCGTTCGCCGCCGGCACCGGCTAAATCTGCGGCCGAAAAACCGGTCCCGCCGAAACCGACGGCCCCGGTAAAGAAACCGAAGAAGACCATGTCGCTGGACGATTTCTTCTGAGTTCACAGCTTTTTCTGCCGGGCTTTCAGATTCCACCGGACTGCCGTCACCGCAACCGCTCAAGCACCAGGCCGATGATGAAGCCGTCGATCGGGTCGATGTCTCCGCGATCGGCATCGCTTCCGATGGTTTTACCAATGAAAATGTCAGATGGAGCCCCAGCAGCATCCGGCAAAGACGAAAAACGTCGGCAAGGAGGCGGCCTGTTCCGCAAACCCCTGTTCGAATTCCCGCTTTTTCCTGTCCTGCAGTTCCATCACGGGGGCATTGGCCGGGATCCCCGTCATCTGTCAACACCAGTTATCGCGTGACACCATATTCGTATAATACCGGGTCGGACATGACTGACAGAAAGCCGGGCACTGCATCATTTAAATAGGGGCCCGTCTTCAAGAGAAGTTGCAGAATCCAAGGTTCTGACGGAAATGTACTCGCAAGGGCGAATCCGAAAAGGTGATTTTGATGGCTGAAGAAACAGCAACCGAAGAGACTTCCCGCAATGTAAGCGGGAAGAGCATGTACAGATACATCGCTGAGGCCTGGCACAACCCGTCTAAGACGTACGTGAAGAGCCTCAACGCTGAGCGTAAAATCCAGTGGAGAAAGGACGAAAACTTCCTCCGGATCGAGAAGCCCACCCGGCTTGACCGGGCCCGGGCCCTCGGATATCGCGCAAAACAGGGCTTCGTCCTCGTCCGGGCCAAGGTCCGGAAGGGCGCATTCCAGAAGCGGCAGATCAAATCCGGTCGCCGTGCTAAGAGAAAGGGTGAAGAACAGCTCGTCGTCAGCAAAAGCCTTCAGCGGATCGCTGAAGAGCGGACACAGAAACGGTTCCAGAACCTTGAAGTGCTGAACTCTTACTGGGTCGGCGCCGACGGACAGCAGGAGTGGTATGAGGTCATCCTCGTTGACCCGGCCTGCCCGGTTATCCAGCACGATCCGAAAATCAACTGGGTCTGCGACAACAAAAACAAGAACCGGGTCTACCGCGGCCTCACTGCCGCCGGTAAGGCCGGCCGTGGCCTGAAGAACCGCGGACACGGTGCCGAGAAGGTTCGGCCTTCTGCGGCTGCCAACGGCAACCGTAACAAGTGAGTTCAAAGGCCCGCCCTTTACAGGGTGGGCCCCCTCACAAACGGTCTTTCTTTTTCCTTTTTTTACTCTGTTTTTCGTTCTGTTCCGTAAACTGAACAAATGCAATTCATCCGAAGACTGCTTCCGTAAGAATTCAAAAAAATAAATAAAAAGGTTTTCAGCGTACGGACCGTTCCGCACGCCAAATTATAATCAGACGGGCAATGAAGTATCCAACACCCAGTTGTACAGACCCGTATACTCGTATCCGACAGTGGTTATAATGGCATCTTCAGGTATCTCGAAAACCAAAATAAAGCTGTATGAACCTCCGATGATTACATCTGGATAATCAAACGGATCGATACCGCTATACTCTTCGGTGGCAACATAATCGCAACCGTAAGAGAGATTACTGTCGGAAATACATTGGATTGTTCCGGCAGTGGGGCTGATCCTGTCGTCATAGTTTACATTTTTCGTGATCATGTCAACGACCACGTATTTCATACCGTCATCCGCAGCCTGTGTGTACTCTGAACCGCCCGATGAATAAGTGTAGGCGAAAGAAGTCATTGTTTTGACAACTTTGTAGTTGTATGCCACATACCCGCTTTCATCTACATAATTGCCATCGATTTCGGCAACCATCAGTTTTTTGTCTACAGTGTATGTAAACTTGTAGGTATGCTCCACCCCGCCAGAAACAAAAGTGCCAGACAGTTAGCACATTTCCACATTTAAAGCGTTCGTCCCTCTGAGATAATCACACGATTCAACAGTCGCATCATCATAACCGAGATTACCGAGCGTAGACTCGGCATCGTCCTTGTTGACCACCTGACTGCTGTCGGAGACAGCCAGGGCAATAACAATCACAACCACCACGATTACGGCAACTGCACCGATGGCGATCTTTGATCTTCTAGATGAGCCATGACTGAAACAATCAGTATAATATTATTAGAATGATAGCTTGTTATAGAAGTTATTGCCGTTCTCAGGAAGATTCTTCGGCGATCCGCTGCATGATTGCCGACACTTCGGCATCATCCATACCGATTGTCGGGAAATAGACCGGCAGTGCATACTTCGAAGCATCGAAGGCCGGCAGGTTCGCCAGGGTCCATCCCTTGACATATCCAAGCGTCTTTGGCGGCACCTCGCCTGAGGTGATGATTTTCAGGGTCGGATCGTATATCCGCAGCGGCGTCGGGTCGCGGGATCCGCGTACTAACACCTTGCAGCCGCGTTTCATCATCAGCCAGGCCGAGACCAGCCCCCGGTCGTCGTCCACGTCGGCAATGACCCGGCCCTGCGTACCGATGGGCAGCCCGGCGTGACAGTAGATATAGTCACTGAAGATGTAGGCCGCTTTCGGCCGCACTTCAATATAAAAGACAACGTCAGGACTGGTCAGGTCTACCCGAGGGTCCTTGTCCAGATTGGCGTCCCAGATGGCACTGCCGGCCTCCCGGCCGACATCCATGCTGGTGAACTTCTGTCCGCCTTCGCGCCTGGCACGGACTGCAAAAGTCTTGCCTTTGACCATCCGGCCCTGGGAATAGGCGGCCGCGGCGGCGCAGATCGCCGGCAGATCGGGACCACAGGTCTCGGCCACCGAAATCGAGGCAACGCCGAAGACCTTGCGCACCGAACGAATGGCGGCCTTCAGGTCCGTCGCCTCGATATAGAAACGGGCCTCGCCTTTGTTGACCAGCGCTTCGACGCCGTCGGCCATCAGCATCTGCAGAAGATTGTCTTTGAGCCGGTTCTCGAACCGAACCCGCACCGGGGTCGATTTAAGCCCGATCTCGGAATAACGCACCAACAGGACAGCCATTGAAATCACCGATTGGGCAGGGTTCAGTTCTTCCACAGGCCATAACCCAATTCCCGCGCCTGCTTAAGCACAGCGGGATCGTTCTTGGCCGAGTTTTCTTCCGGAGCTATATAAACGATCTTGCCGCAAGCCTGACAGCGAAAATATTTTACGAAGACGGACTCGATATTGTCCGCGACCTGTTGGGCCTCGGCCTTGCCGCCGCCGCAGGTGACGATGACGACGACTTTCTTACCGGCCGGCAGCACCGATTTGCCTTTGCTGTCGATGAACCCGTACAGCCGGTCCTCGAACTGCCGGTACTGTGAACAGGCGTGACCGAAATAGATCGGGACCGCCACCACGACCGCGTCTGCATCACGGAAAAGTTCCAGCGGCTTCGTAAGGTCGTCACAGATCATGCAGTGTCCGGTCTTTTTGCAGCTGTTGCCCGCCCGGCAGCCGGCTACGCTGTTCAACCCGCTGAGTGAACAAATATCGATCAGATTGGTCGAAAGCCCCATCGCCCCATCCAACAACGCATTCGCGATGGTGGCGGAATTGCCGTCCTTATGAGGACTGCCGAAAATAGCCAGCACATGTACCACTTTAATCCCCCAGTCTCTTCTACCCTTCGGTGATATTTCAATCTACTTGACCGCTCATTGTGATTCTCACTGCTTCTTGCTACGGACGGTCCGCCGACCGGTCTTTTTCTCAGGATCGGATTCGGCCAATGCCGATTCGACCAGCCCCGACTTGCTGTCCGGCGGGTTGAAATGCAGATAGGTAAAGAACGGCTTGTCATAGCGCAACCCCATGTAGGTGGTCAGATCCGGATCGATGCTTTCCAGGATCTTAATCAGCGTGTTCCGCATAGCGATGATATCTTCCCGCGGGATCACGGACATGCAGTCGTTCATCCACCCGGTGGTTGATTCGATCACGCGCTGGCCGATCTTCCGGCCCTCCTGCGTCAGATAGATCGAGAAGTTCCGGCCCTGCGGAGTGCGCCGGTCGTCGTAGATCAGCCCTTTTTCCCGCAGGACCTTAACGACCCGGTTCGTGTTGGCCGGGTCCATGTCCAGGAAACGGGAGATCTCCAGCAGGCTCTGACCGTCCTTGAGGGTCAGTGCCACGAGATAGACCGCATGCGCACTGGTCAGACCGTGATCGCTGACCACGTCAGTCATGTGTTTGCGCATTACTGTGTTCATCCGGTCAAAGAATATTGGCAAAAAGGAGTTCCAATAAATGTCGTAGATTTCCGGATCGTACGTATCCGGATTCTCTAAGCGAACGGAATCCCGTGCTGTCATAATATCTACTGTAAGTGTTTATGTTTTTTTAATGTTGCTTTACATCAGACATTTAGCCTTTAATGTACTAAAGATATTAAATGAGTTGTCAATATAATTGTGTACTGGCCTTAAGATGCGCATTCGATTTCTCTCCACATCCCGAAGGCCTCCTAAAATGACAGATACGAACATTTCCGCCTTTTGAAGTTAACAGTCCTTTGGAAATTGTAGGGCTATCAATTTATTTAAATAGTTAAATTGAGTTGTCAATCTTACGGTGAGTTAGGCTCATCCACTCCTTCTCACCCCCCCTTGCAGTTAATCCTGCAGCCCGGCCGAGCCAATGCTTCCTCCAATAATGGTAATGCCGGGCAACTTTTCTTCTACCTGCTGGTTCTTAACCAAACGATTAATACCGCGTTGTCAATGCTCAGTCCAATGGACCCGGTCATGCTGTTCGTCCTTGTTCTAATCGCCGTAGGTGGCGGTATCGTCGGTGCTCTGTTCGGGCTCGGCGGCGGGATCATCTTCGTACCTGTTTTGACCATTCTGTTCGGTCTGGACGTCACGGCAGCCTCGGCCGCCAGTCTGATCGGTGTGGTAGCAACCTCTTCCGGATCGGCTGCGGTTTACCTAAAGAAAGGCCTGCCAAGCATCCGGGTCGGTATGTTCCTGGAGATTTCGACCTGCATCGGGGCAGCGGTGGGGGCATTCATGGCAGCTTATCTGGCTGACTGGCTGCTGTGCCTGATCTTTGCCGGGGTCATGATCTATAACGGCTACATCATGGCCTTTTCTCCGACCGGCCGGTCGGCGCCGCAGGGCGGTAAAGACAGCGGACGGTTCACCTGGACCGACACAAACGGCACTACCGGCGAACACACCGTCGATCATCTGCACAGCGGTGCGGCCATGTGCACGGGCGCCGGCGCGCTCTCCGCCATGACCGGGGTCGGCGGCGGGACTATCAAGGTCCCGATTATGAATATCTACATGCACATCCCAATCAAGACCGCGGCGGCCACCAGCAATTATATGATCGGACTGACCGCCTTCACCGGCGCTATCGTTTACTTCATCCGGGGGCAGGTGTTACCAGAATATGCCGCCGCCGTAGCAGTGGGGGCCTTCATCGGCGCCACAATCGGCACCGTCATTAACCAGCATGTCAATGCCCGGGCTCAGAAAAGATACTTTTCGGTCATCGCCTTTCTGGTCGCCGCACTGATGCTTCTCCGGGCCGGGGGCATCTTATGACCGCCGGACCGCCCGAGAACCGCCGGGCTGCCGTGGCTCTTCAGTATGCCAGTTACGCCGGCGTTGCTGTAATGGCTGTCGGCCTGGTCCTGATCGCCGCCGGTGTCGGCGAAACGGTTGCTTTGATCGGCATCGGCCTGCTCATCATCGGTCCGGTCCTGGGTCTGGCAGCCGTACTTGTAACGCTGATCCAGGAGAAGGACTGGAAATGGGCCGGGACAGCAGCCGTTCTGGCAGCCGTTCTGGCAGTTACAATGCTTCTCTCGTACTTTTTCTGAACAAATACAGAAAAAAATCGATGGAGAACCTATCGGATGAAAGTAAAGTGGTGCAGAGGGCGGGATTTGGACCCGTGGACCGCTAGGGATTAGGCCCTGAACCTAACGTCGTTGGCCATGCTTGACTACCTCTGCAAGCAAGAGGGGCTTATCAGTTAGTTGTATAAAAACATAAGTGAAGAAGGAGAGTTATGGCCGTTCCCGAAGGAACGGCCAGATGGCTCAGGCCTTCATGATCTTCATCCAGCCGCCGGACTCATAGATAGAGAGTTTTCTCTGTTTGAGAATGGCTTCGAACTCGTCCCAGTCAATGACGGTCAGCCGGTCGTTCTTTCCTTTTGTAAACTGAATCCCGCTGGTTCCCTTGACCTTACCGGGTTTCAGACCTTTGACGCTGGCGATCTTTTTCGCCTTAGCGAGGTCGATTTTGGACATTGCCATTTTTGTTTCCCCCTGTTATGGCACTTGTGTGCCTGCTTTATTATCCATTTCCCGTGTATATAAGGGTTTACTACGAGCCAGACGTGTTTTGACCGTTTTGACCGTTTCAATGCTGGCTCCCTGAACGATTGTCCGGTTGCAGTTGACGCCCGGATAGAACTGATTATATTGTCCTTAGGTGTTAGGTGGCATATGGAAAAGGGGAGCAGGCTGATCCTAACGTCCACACCGGAACAGGAGATGACCCCGGAGAATGCCTTGGCGGTAGGTGCTCACGTCGGCGCCCTGTACCACCGGGTGGCGGTCGGCCGGGATACTGCACCCGACAGCCGGATGATCCAAAGCGCTTTCATCTCCGGCCTGGTCTCGGCCGGCGCCGATGCCGTCGAGGTCGGTATCGCCCCTGCCCCGGCGGTCTGCGTGGCATTCGGTCCGGAATACGACGCAGTCGTCATGATCGGCAGTCCGAACGAGTATGACGCCTTCAGCAGCATCATGCTTTACAATCCCGACGGCTCTAGGTTCGCCGCCGAACGGACAGATCAGATTCTTGAAGTGGCCGGCGCTCCGCTGCCCGATTACCGGGAGGTGGGCCGGGTCCACACCGATCACAGTGCCAATCTGCGCTATCAGGCACAGCTTGTGCTTTCCGGCCTCAAGGCCAATGGCTACATTATCCTGGATTGCGGCTGTGGCAGTTCCTCGCTCTGTGCCCCGGCGGCTTTAGCCGCCGGCGGTGCGGATGTTGCCAGCATCAATGCCCATATTGACGGCCTCAACGCCCCCAGATCCCCTGGGTTGGCCAAGGCCGACCTGTCCGGCATCTCCGATTTTGTGAACGCCAGCGTCGGCAGTATTGGCATCGCCTACAACGGCGATGCCACCCGGCTCGCGGTCATCGACGAAAGCGGCAAAGTCGTCTCTGGGATCCACGTCATGGCGCTGATGCTGCTGTTCCTGCGGCCGAATGTTGCGGTGGTCCCGTTCGACGCGCCGGCCCTGATCGATTACGCCTTCCGGCGGGACATCAACGGCAACGTTGATGACGAGAAAACCGTACTGCAGCGGCGGCTGATCCGGACAAACGGCACTCTGGCCGACATTACCGAAACCATCCGTCATAACCATGCTGACCTGGGCGCCCTGGCCGACGGCACTTTTATTTTTCCGCAGTACAGTCTCTGCCCCGATGCTATCCGCGCCTCGGCAATCATCTCCCAACTGTCCGGCGTACGGAGCATCCGCACCCTGCTGGCCTCGTTCCCGACCTATTACACAGACAGCGAACAGTTCCACTGCACCGATACCCCCGAGGCGTTCGGCAGAAAACTGGTACAGAAACTGTCCGAATACGACATCCAAGAAATTCTGGTTGCCGACGGCTGGCGGGTCAGCATGCCCCACGGCAGTTTCATTGTGGCAACCGATTCCAACAATCCTGGTACCATCACGCTGCAGGGCGAATCCACCGATCAGATCTACCTGGTCACGATGATGGAACAGGCCAAGAGCATCATCCGCGCCTGTCTCTGAATCGATCGCAAAAAATCAGGCCTGCTCGTGATCTTTTTCTATATCCTTCGGCGCTACGGAACGGCCCAACAACTGACTGTCAGACGACGGTTCTAAAGGCGTACCGTCCTCAAGCAAAATCGGCAGGTTGATGGCCTCACCCGAAGAATTGTAAGCCCGCCAGCTGCGACGGTCGTACGGCTGGGCTGTAATGATGTGAACCCCTCCCATCTGACTGAAACCGGTCAGGTCGGCGTTGGAGGCCTCGGCCGAATAACCGGGGTGAGAGTGGGCCGAACCGCTGCGCGCGAAATCGACTGGATCCATCCAGTCCTGCAGCACGCTGTGGGCCTCGCCGAAGATAGTGCCGGGCAACATTACCATTTCATCAATGATACCATCATGCTGCCGGTGAAGGCAGATGAATTCGTCCGGGTAAGTTGATTTGGCAGACTCGTTAAGTCCGTCGATAAAATCTATGCTAACTCCACGTATGCGCACTACCACAGTCATTCACTCGTATGTAAACACAGCATATATCGATCTGCTCTATAATAACTTTAATATAAAAACAGGCCTGCTGGCGGGAACCGGACGGTAACCGCCGGTCCCGCTCCAGCCGGCTCAGATCGCATTTACGAGTTTTTCCCGCACCCGCGAGTAAAAATCCTGGTTGAAACTGATGAACCGGACCTTCTCCTTCGAGATGGTGATGTCGACCTTCGTCCCGCCCGCCAGCGGGTGCTCGCACTGCCCGTCGATGACCAACAGGCAGCCTTTGTCGAGGACGCATTCGACCGTGACTTTGGAGGTCGACGGCACAACGAACGGCCGCGAGGTGAACTTGTAGGCCGCCATCGGCACGATGACGAACGCTTTCACATGCGAGTCGATGATTGGCGCGCCGAGACTCATGGCATAGCAGGTCGAACCGGTGGGAGTGGAAACGATGATGCCATCGGCCCGGACCTCGGTGGCCAGATTGCCGTCCACATAGACTTTGAACTGCCGGATCTTGGCCACGGAATCGGTGTGGATGACCGCTTCGTTCACGGCCGGTTCGACATAGTTGCCGTCGTAGAACGAATCTATCTTGAACCGTTCATCGATGGTGTAGTCGCCGCGGACCAACCGGGCGATGCCGGCCTCAATCTGATCGGCATTGATCTCGGCTAGGAAGCCGACGCCGCCAGCGTTTATGCCGATGATCGGGATCTGCGTCTTAAGTGCGGTGCGGAGGATAGTGCCGTCGCCGCCGATGGTGATGACGATGTCCGCCTTAAGCAGTTCGACGGACTCTCCGGGCTGCCCCAACAACCGGCCGGCCGATTCGTCGAAGACCACCTGCTGGCCTTTCAGCGCCTTCATGACCCGCTCGGCGTACTCTTTTGCATGGGGAATGCTGGGGTTCACCACCAGCGCAAAGACCGGCGCATGGCCGATAGCAGTGCTGCGGGTCACGAACGCGAAGAGTGCTGGGTCCCCGCAGGCCAGGAAACTGGACCGCGTCTCGAGATCGAACGGCATGTCCAGCGGGTCGCCCCTGAGGTCAAAGACCTTACCGCCGGCCTCTATCAGGAGCAGATAGCTGGCTGCGATGTCGACCACGCGGATGCCGCGGACGTAGCGTTCGGAACTCATGTAGAACCCGTCGGCCTGTCCTTCTGCCACCAACGCCATTTCAAGAGAAGCACAGCCGTACGCGCGGGAGGATTTGACCCGTTTCGCCAGGGCAAAAGCCTCCGGCGCGGCCCCGTTGCCTAGATAGATCATCATGAACAGGGCATCAAGGTTCAGCGGACGGACGTGCATCCGCTGACCGTCTTTGAACGCGCCCTTTCCCTTCTCGGCCCACATGGTCTCTCCTGTGGCCAGGTTCCGTAGGTAGGCAGTATGGATGTCGGAGAGATGCTTGCGCCCTACGGCCATGGAGACCGTGTACATGGGCACACCAGCGATAGCGTTGGAAGTACCGTCGATCGGATCCAGCACCAGGGTTTCCTCAGCCCCGTTGTCGACGTAGCCGATCTCCTCGCTCAGCACATTCAACGGCACGTGGTGGCGGGCGATATAATCGAGGACGGTGTTCTCGGCGATTTTGTCGATCAACGAGGTGGGCGTGCCGTCCGCTCCCATTTCCACGTCCTTTCCGCGCTCCTCAAGGGTCGGAATCTTGCCGATGGCCTCCTTGACGACGTCCGCAATCGCCGCCAGAGTTTCCAACAGTTCGCTCATGTCTATTGCTTAGTTGTCCCTACCGTAATAAAGCATTGCCCGGCTGGTTTTGCTCGGCCGAAAAACGGATGGGACATACACTTTATCAATGACAATACCTTAAGAGCGGTTAATGGAGCCGCTGTCATTCTCCGACGGGAACATCTTCGCTGAAGCGAAGCACCTATACACGGTATCAGCGGCGCCCGGGACACGGGTCTACGGTGAACGGACCCCCACCGTGGGCGGGGTGGAGTACCGGGAATGGAACCCGCAACGGAGCAAACTCGCCGCCTACATCGCCAAAGGCGGTCGGTGTCTCCCGCTTCGGAAAGGCTTCAACGTCCTGTACCTTGGCGCTTCCAGCGGCACAACGGCCTCCCACGTCTCCGACCTGGTGAATCCGGGCAGGGTTTACTGCGTCGAGTTCGCCCCGAGGATGTTCCGGGACCTGATCGCCAACTGCACCCCGCGCCCCAACATGATGCCCATTCTGGCTGACGCCACCCAGCCGCAACAGTACCAGTTCGTTGTCGGCAACGCCGACGTGGTCTATGAGGACGTAGCCCAGAAAGGACAGGCCGACATCCTCGCTGACAACATGGAGGTCTTCGGTGCTCAGTACGGCATGGTCGCGGTCAAGGCTCGGTCTGAGGACGTGACGGCCGCCCCGGCCACCGTCTTTCGGAAAACCGAGGCCCGCCTGCAGGAACGGGGCCTGAAAATCCTCGACGTTCGGAGCCTCGAACCGTTCGAGGTCTCCCACGAGATGATAGTTACGGAGACCCGTTCATGAGCTCTTTTATCTACCGGAATGACGGCCCCGACACCAACCAAACCGTGTATACGGTCGCGTTCCACAATGGCTACTGGCTCATGGTATGGAACCCCCACCGCAAAGGCTGGGAAATGCCAGGCGGCCATGTCAAGGAAGGTGAGTCCCGGCTGCTGGCGGCCAAACGGGAGTTCCGGGAGGAATCGGGGTTCGATGTGGACATCCGGGATGTACACGACCTCGGCTACTGCTACGTCTTCGCCGGCTTCCTCGGTGACCAGGTCACCGGCGTCTACGAAATGTTGCCGAAACTGTTCGACGAGATTCCCGAACATCTTTCCTTCACCCGCAAAGAGTATGAATAGGTCGTTCCCTGGGCCCGGGACGCACTTTTCGGCACTCCGCTCAACTGACCGAGGGCTGATAATTGTTATATAAGCGCTCGGCGTCCGTAACCACAGTGTCTGTCCGTGGCTGCCGGTCGCCCGAAGTTCTGATATCGGACCGCCCCGACAGTTGTCCCACCCGTTCGGTGCGGGACGGAAACGGACCTGACCTTTCAGGAGCGTGTGATGAATGAAATTCGCGAAGTATATGAAGGTCGAGAAGCTCGATGCCACCGAAGTCCAGGGGCTGACCGACGGCAAATGCTACATCTTCCCCAAACTGGATGGCGTCCAGGTGAGCTGCTGGCTCAATGACGACGACCAGTTCCGGGCGGGCGACAAGGACGGCCAAACTTGCGGCCCGTTCGACGCATACGCCCAGGAAAAGAAAGACATCGGCTATTTCCTGGAGGACTATCCGTACCTCCGCCTTTACGGCGAGTACATAGGCAAGAGCGGGGCTTACGCCCAGAGTGCCTGGAACAAATGGTACGTGTTCGAGGTCTGTTCCGAACGCAAGAGCATCGCCTATTCCACCAAGGACGAGAACGGCATCTCCGTCGCCATTATGGACGACGGCCACTACTGCCTGCCTTACGACGTGTACGCGCCGTTGCTGAAGAAGTACAACATTGAGTGCGTTCCACCGCTGAAGATTGCCGATAAGCCGATCGCCGCCGAGATCCAGGAGTTTGCCGACAAAGAGAACAAATGGAACACCGCCGGCGAATGCGGCGAGGGCGTCATAGTGAAAAATTACGATTTCAAAAACACCGCCGAAGGTACTGCAGTCTGGGGCAAGGCACTGCGCACCGGCTATCAGAAGTCCGCGGCCGCCGAGGAAGGCACCGCACCGATCGAAATCACCATGGCGACCGAAATCGTCACTCCGAAATTCGTCCAGGACGTCATCGCCAGCCTAACCAACCCGAACCCAGGCATTATCATCAACACCGTCTGGAAGAAGATCGAGACCGAGGCTCTGCCGGCCGCGAAAGCTAAGCACGGCAACCCCGGGATCGACATGAAGATGTTCCGCAAAGACTGCGAGAACCGTATCCGGACGGCCGCACCGGAACACTTTCACGTGAAAAAGGTTTAAGCCAAAGACGGCAGGGGCCGGGTCTGTCCGGATAAAAGTGCATCCCGGCAACTGGCCCCAACTGCATGTCCTTTGTGCAACCCTTTTAATATTGCTTCCCAATAGGGAGCGTTAGCCTCGCCGCCAAAAAGATCAAGAGGATCATTATGGCAAGAATGCATACAAGAAGAAAGGGACAGGCGTGCTCTAAACGCCCCATGATCTCCGAGAACCCGACCTGGGTACCTCTCAGTGCCACCGATATTGAGGACCTGGTCGCAAAGTTCTCGAATGACGGAGTTACTCCTGCAATGATTGGGATGATGCTCCGGGACCAGTACGCTGTGCCCAACGTCAAGCTCGCGACCGGAAAGACCGTGACCGAAATCCTGGCCGAGAAGAACCTGAAACCGGCTCTCCCCGAGGACCTCACTGCGCTCATGGTTCGTGCGATCAACCTCCAGGCCCACCTGAAGGAAAATCCGAACGACACGGCCAACAGCCGCGGCCTCAACATGATTGAAGCAAAGATTCGGAGACTCGAGCGGTACTACAAGGGTAACGGCATCCTGCCGGTCACTTGGAAGTATTCTCTCGCTGACGCAGAATTGATGCTCAAGTGAGTATTATGGACGATTCCGTCCTGCCACCTAAACTACTTTCTGCTTTATCAAAAGCCGCGGACCTGGTCCGCGGCCACCAGTATATTCAGCTTTTCTCTCATTACGATACGGACGGCATCACGGCTGCCGCCATCGCCGCCAAGGCCCTGTACCGGGCCGGTAAAGAGTTCCGGGTTACCATCATGCAGACCCTGGACGATGCCAATATGGCTGTCATCGCCGGCACCAAGGCCGAATGCATCCTCATTACCGACCTGGGCGCTTCTTTCATCAAACAATTGGACTCTCTGCCCTGCGACGTAATCGTCCTCGACCACCACACACTCGGCGACCTGCCGGAACGTCTATGCTACGCCAACCCGCACCTGTACGGGATCGACGGCATGTCCTCCGGCTGCGGCGCGACCATGGCCTTCCTGTTCGCAATCACTCTCGATGAACGGAATTGGGACCTGGCCCCGGTCGCCATGGCCGGCGTTGCCGGCGACCGCCAGCACCTGCACGGCGTCAGCGGTCTCAACACGTTCCTGCTTAACGGCGCCGTGAAACGCAAGCACGTCGTGACTATGCCTGGCTCGCTGATCCCCGTCGGAAACCTGTCGTCGGAGCTTTTCATGAGCGCCGACCCGTACATCCGCGGCGTCAGCGGCAGTCCCGCGGGCACCGAGAAGTTCCTCGCCGAAGCCGATATACCGGCTGGTAAGGATTACCGGGACCTGACCGACGACGAACGGGAACGCCTGTCTTCGCTGATAGCGGTCAAACTAACCACCCAGGGTACCAGTCGCGCCAAGATGGAAGAGGCTGCCCGCGCCCGTTACTATCTCCCCGCGTGGAATACGGACGCCGAGACACTGGCCTCCCAGTTGAACGCCTGCGGCCGGCTCGGGCTTGCCGGGATCGGCGTCGCCGCCGGCATGGGCGACCCGCGCTGCCTGGATCGGGCCCGGGAACTGGACGCCCAGTCCAAGAAGGACACCATGGAAGGCGTGCTGGCGGTCGATTCCGACCGCCTTAACCAACTGGACCACATCCAGTGGTTCGACAGTTCCGCCTCCGGATTCACCGGCATGGTCGCCGGGGTCGTCATGAACTACATCGGCGACCCGCAGAAGCCGACTGTCGGTATAAACACGTCCGATCCGATCGCCAAGGTCTCGTCCCGTGGCACCGACGCTCAGCTTGCGGCCGGCATCGATCTTGCCGACGCGCTGAAACGGTCCTGCGCCGCCGTCGGCGGCTTGGGCGGCGGCCACCGGATCGCCAGCGGCGGTTCGTTCCCGTCGCCGCGCCGGGAAGAGTTCCTAGCTAAACTCAACGGCATCGTTGGCGAGCAGCTGGCAGCCCATCAGAAGAACTAAAAAAGAGTTCAGTCACGCCAGGTGACCGGCACTTCGTCAGTCCGGAACCGCTGGCGCACTTCGGTATCGGAAATGGCCATCCGTACACCCGAATTATACATAAGATTACCAAGCCAGGCGATCATCGCCCCATTGTCCATACAATAATGGCGGTCCGGAACGAACATCTTTCCGCCCCGTTCTTTGGCCATCTCCGCCACCATCTCCCGCAACCTGGTGTTCTGCGCCACACCGCCGCCGAGCAGCACCTCGCTCTTGCCGACGTGCGCCATGGCCCGCTCGGTAACCTCGGTGAGCATCGCGAACGCGATCTCCTGCACCGAATAGGCTATGTCCTCGATCCGGGCGCCTTTTTCTTTGAACATCATCGCCGCGGTCAGGATGCCGGAGAACGCAACGTCCATTCCTTTGACAGAGTACGGCAGTTCCAGCAGTTTGTCCCCGCCTTTCGCGAGCTTCTCAATAGTCGGACCGGCATAGAAGCCGAGCCCCAGGTCCCGTCCGAGCTTGTCGAGCATGTTTCCGATGCCTACGTCGTGCGTCTCGCCGAAAATCCGGTAGCGTTCGTCCGCATAGGCGATAATCTGCGTGTTTCCGCCCGAAGCGTAGAGAAGCACCGGGTCCGTACAACCGGTGGTGGCGTTGCCGATCTCAATGTGCGCAATGCAGTGGTTCACGCCCATGATCGGAATGTCCAGCGCTCCGGCCAGCGCCCGGGCGGCCGTACCGGCCACCCGCAGACAGGGACCCAGACCGGGACCCATGGAGAAAGAGACCAGGTCCACGTCGTGCAGGCTGATACCGGCCTGTGCCACAGCCTTCTGGATGTCGGCCGCGACTACGTCGGCATGATGATTGGCCGCTTCACGGGGATGCAGTCCGCCCTGCGGCGGCCGATACATGTCGATCACGTTGGCAAGGACCTTCCTTTCCGAATCGACAATGCCCACTCCGAGCGTGTGTGCGGTGCCTTCGATACCGAGCGTGATCATGATAAATGGGAATGGGAAGAACTCCCGTAAAAAGGGTTGCCTGGACCCGGCCCAGAGTTTTCTGGCTCCCAACAGAAAGTATAATAAGCATGATTTATTACAGAGGCTCACTGGGCTCGTGGTCTAGGGGTTATGACGTCACATTGACATTGTGAAGGTCGCCAGTTCAAATCTGGCCGGGCCCACCATCCTTCTCGTCTTTGTGTCTTTTGTTCCCGTTCTCTGATATTCCGTTGCCGTTCAGGTTCTGCCCGTGTTTTCTGTCAGAGTTCATGTTCAATCTGCCAGATCAGGTCGGCGACCTTACTGCCCCGGTCGGTCAGGCTTATGACCTTGCGGCGGGGACCGGTCGTTTCGATCCGTTCGGTGATCAGATTGGCGTCGGCCAGTTCCCGCAGCCGCCGGGCGACCGATTCGAAGTTAGTCGAGATCAGGTTGGCCAGGGCGACCTTGGACCGAGGACCCGAACGGAGAGCCATCAGAATGCCCATAGCGTGCGGCCGTTCCAATACTGCAGAGCGGAAATGGCGGGGATGCGGCCTGCCATCCGCACCTAAATCATCGAGCGTCAGCTCCATGTGTGACCGACCGGCGGCGATTTGTATTAAACGATACCGAAAATTGCGGATTTCACCTGGCGCAACCCGAAAATCTACCCTGCCGGTTCACGGCATCAGAACCAAGTTCTCGCTACGGACCGCGTCTTTGTGAACCATCTTCCCGCCCAGCGCCTGCTTGGCCGCTTCCGAGCGCATGCCGGCAATCCGCTGAATTTCGTCAGCAGTGTAATCAGGCACGCCTTTGGCGACAAGTTCGCCTCCGCAGCGGATATCGACCACATCGCCTGCGCGGAAATCGCCGGTCACACCGACGATCCCCACCGGCAGCAGCGAACGATGCTCGGTCAGCGCCTGGCCAGCCCCGACGTCCACCGTGATTGTCCCCTTGGCCGCGGCAGCCTTCATCCACCGGCGTTTTTTCGGTACATGGGCCGCTTCGCCCGCGAACACCGTGCCGATCTCTTCGCCCGCAACGGCACGTTCGATGACCTGCGGCTCAGCGCTGGAGGCAATGATCATCCGGCATCCCGCGTCCCGGCAGATCTGGGCCGCGCGGATCTTTGTTTTCATGCCGCCAATCCCGAGTTTGGTAGTCGGGTCGCCGGCCATGCCGATCACGTCGTCACCGATGTCCGTAACCGTTGGTACCAAATGCGCATCAGGATAGAGCATCGGGTTGCGGTCGTACAGGCCGGCCACATCCGAGAGAATGATCAGCAGGTCAGCGTCAAGACGGCTGGCGATGACCGCCGACAGGGTATCGTTGTCGCCGAATGCCGCACCGATTTCTTTGACGCAGATGGCATCGTTCTCGTTGAAGACCGGTACCGCGGCATGAGCTAGCAATGAACTGAGCGTGTTGTTGAGGTTCAGAACAGTTTCCCGGTCGGCGTAGTCGTCCATGGTTATGAGGATCTGCGCTACCGTGAGACCGTACTTCTGGAAACTGCCGTTCCAATACTGCATCAGGATGCCTTGACCGACGGAGGCGGCCGCCTGCCGCAGCGGAATCTCCCGCGGTTTTTCTTTCAGACCGAGCGCCTGCACGCCGATACCGATGGCCCCGGACGAAACAAGAATGACCTCTTTTCCGCTTTTCTGCAGTTCACTTACCTGGGCAGCGATGCCGTCCAAAAACGATTCCGAAGGCATCCTGCCGCCGGCCGTGATGGACGAGGTGCCCACCTTCACCACGATCCGTTCCGGGTCTCTCAGCAGCGCCTTGCGGTCAGTCATTCACATCACGTACCTGTCGTTAGAAGGCTGATGTTTGAAAGGTTTTGCATGAGGCCCAGCATAGTCCCTCACGACCTGCCCGTGCCCTACGAGGACATATTTGTAAATCATGAGACCTTCCATACCCATCGGTCCCCGGGCGTGGATGCGCCCGGTCGCAATTCCTACCTCGGCACCCTTACCGAAGCGGTATCCGTCGGCAAAGCGGGTAGAAGCATTGATGAGCACGTCGGCCGAATCGACCCGCCGCGCGAAATTGCGCTGCCGAGACTCGTCGGCCGTAATGATTGCGTCGGTGTGGTGGGAACCATGGCTGTTGATGAAATCGATAGCCGCGTCCACACCGTCCACGATACCGATACGGATGATCAGGTCGTCGTATTCCTTCGTCCATTCGTCGGAAGCGGCGTCCTTGACCGGCAGGCCGGCCAGGAACGGCTTGGCTTCCGGACTGACCCGCATCTCCACGCCTTTCTCCGCGAACAGTGCACCCATCCGAGGCAGAAAGACAGGTGCAATCTCCCGATCGACCAGCAGGCACTCGGCGGCATTGCAGACCGCCGGGTACTGGGTCTTCGCGTCGAGCACAATGTTCAGCGCCAGATCCATGTCCGCTGCGCCGTCTACGTATACGTGGCAGACGCCGGCCGCATGGCCCAGTACCGGGATCCTGGTATGCTCATGGATATAGCGGACGAACTGGTACGAACCCCGAGGAATGAGCAGGTCGATGTACTCGTCAAGACTGAGAATCTTGTTGATGTCATCACGGGTCTCCATTAGCACAAAAGCTGCCGCTGGCACACCGGCGCCTGCGGCCGCGTCGCGCAGAATGGTAAACAGTGCCCGGTTGGAACAGGCGGCCTCGGAACCGCCCTTGAAGGCCACGCTGTTGCCGCTTTTGAGACAGAGCGACATGATCTGCGGCACAACATCGGGCCGGGATTCGAAAATCACCCCGATCATGCCGATGGGGCAGCGGACCTGATAGAGCATTAGCCCAGTATCCAGTTCCATTGCGGAAATGGTCTGTCCGACCGGGTCAGGAATACGCAGCAGGTCCTGCAGTCCCGCAACCATGTCGTCGATCTTACCGTCGCTGATCTTCAGCCGTTTGATCATTTCCGCCGGCAGTTTGCCCTCGGCCGCCGCAACGTCCACGGCGTTCGCTGCAAGGATCTCGGTACGTTGCGCGTCGAGCGCCGCCGCCATCGCCGTGAGCGCTGCATCTTTGACCGCGGTGTTGAGCGCCGCCATCTGCAAGGCCGCCTGTTTCGCCGCCCAGACCTCGGAGACCGTATCTGCCATGGTCGCGTTAATGTGGTCTATGATTAAAGTTGTTCGACCGCCGCCGGGAAAAGTCACTGTTTTTATAGAGGCAGTCTGTTGGGGACTCCGGGCCGAGGTAGCCAAGCCCGGTATGGCGGTGGTCTCGAAAACCACTGGTCCTAGACCTCGGGAGTTCGAATCTCTCCCTCGGCGCCACTGTTCTCCACAACGGTTTCAGATTTTATACTTGTAAGTTTTCTGAACATCTGCATTCTTTCGCTCATTCTGGGTAAGAGCCGAGACCGTTACGCGGTCGTCCTCTGTATTTACATTCTTGCCAAGGTTCGCACCTGAATTATTAAGATAATGTTGATTCGGAAATCTATGCCGCGGTCGATTATGACAGCGGCAAAGTTACCATTCTGACCTGGAATGGAATTGAAGTCAGCGGCACTGCTCTCACAGTTCAGGTTATTTTAACCCCAGAACTGACGGCGATTGTCTACAGTACCGATGATACAGACAGGACAACTGTTGAACTTGCCATTGGCAAAATTGTCAACCGGCTGATTTCCTTTCTAAACTGTACCAGAATATCAATCGAAGTTACAAAACAAAAAACCTGAACCAAACAACAGGCCCCGGTCCACTATACCCCTGTAGCCATTTGCTGGTACGGCGGCCGCACCACACATCTAATAAACCTTTACCAGGATTGACATCTATGATAAATCGTACTGTCGCAGCAGCTGTTATTGCGGCCATTCTGGTCCTCTGCGGCGGAGCGATCGCTTTCATTATCCTCGATCCGCTGCACCCCGAGGCCACCGTCACCGGCCTGGCCGACGGTCCCGGCCACGTAGCCGGTAGCGGCAGTTACGACACCGGCCTCACTGTGACCATCACCGCAGTCCCGGACGACGGTGCAGCCTTCGTCTCCTGGGAGGACGGCTACCTCGGTGCTTCCCGCAAAGTGACGGTTGCGACTGATGTGTACTTTACCGCGGTTTTCACAGACCTTAACGTGGTCACGACAGAGTGCAACAGCGACTACGGTGCAGTCATCGGCGGTAACTCCGTCCGTCCGGGTGAATCGGTCACTCTCACTGCCGAAGCGGTCTACGGCCACGTGTTCACAGGGTGGTACGTAGACGGCACCCTGATATCTACCGACAACCCCTGCACGTACACGCCGACAGCTGACATCACAGTAACCGCCGATTTCGAGATCGAACAGTTCGCAGTTACCGTCATCCGGAACTTTTCGGGCGGCGGGACCGTTGACGGCGGCGGCAACTACGGTTACCTGACCGAAGCCACGGTCACGGCGACCGCCAACGAAGGCTATACTTTCATCGGCTGGTATGTAGACGACACTGCGGTCACGACCGATTTCGACTACACCTTCACAGTCACAGAGGCCGTGAAACTGCGGGCCACGTACACCGTGCCGTACACCGGGAGCATCGCGACGTACGTCTTCATCCCGAACAGTTCCTGGACACAGGCCGAGATCGACGCCAGTGCCACCGTCGGCGAGTTAGGGGTCTCAACGGTCACCTGGTCGGTTATCGACATCATCGGCGGGACCACTGTGTTCTCAAGCCATGGGAACACTTTCTCCCACATCCTGACCGACCCGATCTACGGCACCCTGACTCTGACCGTGAAATACGACGACGGAACTGTTGTCAAGGACTCGCGGGAACTGACCGTTTACGGCAGCGTTTCGCATTCCGTAACGTTCTGGACCGAGTCCAACGGCGCCTCCTCCGGCACGAATAACCTGAAGTGCACTGTCTCTTACACCATCGACTTCGCTTCGTATCTGGAAGCTTATAAAAACAACAACATAACCGACGACTACGATTCCACGGCGGCCGCAATCGCCGATTCGACGAACGACCCGGCCGTGATGAACGTCCTCGATCAGCTGCAGTCGTTCAAGACCAGCAGAGATCTCACCGACAGTAAATATGCTCTGCTGATCCTGCGGTTCTCCCAGTACTTCCCGTATTTCGTCGACAGCAGTTCGATCTACCATACGGGCAACGACTATTGGGACTACCCGGTCCAGTATCTTTACGAGGCCCAGGGCGACTGCGAAGATTCCTCGATTCTCTGCACTACACTCTGGAGGGCAGCCGGGTTTAACGCCGCCGTACTGTTCTGCGGGGTTGGTTCCAGCGTCAGCTATCTGAGCGGCCATGCCATGGCCGCCCTCGGCGACACCTTCAACGGTCACAGCCTCGGCCTTACGGGAACCACGTACAGCAACCTCGGCGGCACCTACTATGTGGCCGAGACCACCGGCACCGAATCAGCGACCACAACCAAAGGCACTGATGTAATCGGCTACAGTCCTTGGGGTTACCTGTCAGTCTACGCACTGGTCTCCGTCTGAGATGTCCGCGGACCGGACACGTGTGAGAACTCCGGCAAACTGACGGCCCCGACTCGGAATTATCGATACCCCATCACCGGACCCTTCCGGAGTTTCGCTGTCAAATTGTATTAAATGCAAATCCGATATCTGTCGTCTATGCAACGCAAGACGAGCAGAAAACTCGGGGTCATTTCTGTGACCGCATTCTGCGCCCTGATCTTTATCGGCGGCGGCGCAGCTTACGGAACCGTCGCTGGGATGACCGGTGCAGTGGTCGGGACCCTGATCGGTCTGCTGCTGACCGCCGGGATCGTGTACTTCGCTCATCAGCGCTGGCAGGAGATCGAGGAAGGTCTAGACGATGCTACTGACGACTACTGAAAGAATCCCGGGCCACGAATACGAACTACTGAACCTGGTCCAGGGCAACATGATCCAGACCAAGAACCTGGGCAAGGACATCGGTCAGGCCTTCAAGTCCATGGTCGGGGGCGAACTGAAAGCCTATGTCGAAATGGTCAACCAGTCCCGGGCCATTGCCACCAAACGGATGGTCGAAGAGGCCGAGAGACTGGGGGCCGACGCCATTGTGATGGTACGTTTCGCCTCCTCGACGGTCTCGGCGGGGGCAGCTGAAAACCTTCTCTTCGGCACTGCGGTAAAATACACTTCCTGAACAGCCCGGAAGGCCGGAAACGGCCTTCCGAATTCTATTTTGAGTTTAATGCTTGGACGCAGGACCGGGCTGGACCCGGTTCATCGCGTTAATAGCATCGGACAGCATCTTGGGCGAGATACCGATCTGCCGCAATTCGCCCCGAACCCGAGTGGCCTGGCCCTTGTCGATCCGGTTCAGCAGCGACAGGTAGTTGTGGGCGACCATCACAAAGGTGGAGTTCGGCCGACCGCCCTCAATGAGCTGAGCATACATCAGATCGTAGGCCCGGCCCAGGTCGGCGGCAGTGGTACCAGCATCCTCGGGGCAGGTCCAGGAACGGTACAGATAGGCCACTGCCAGCAGGCGGTCGTAAGAACCGTCTGTCTGCGGGACACTCAGAATGCGGATAACGGTGGTCATGTCGTCCCGAAAGAAAGACGGCAGCCGGGGCGCGGTCATCTGTAGATATTTGGCCCGGCTCATGAGCGCGTCCGCATAGGCGGCCGGATAGTCTGGGTACTTGCCGGCGGTCATAATCGCCTGGTTGAGCGTCTTCGTGGCGTCCTTCATCCGGCCCAATCCGAGGTAGGCCTCCGCCAGGCTGCGGTTGCAGTCGACGTAGTCCCGCAACCGCTGAACCGTGATCTCCGCAGTCCCCAGCAGTTTCAGCCTTTCAGCGACCGCTTTCTGCAGCTGGGAGAGCGAGCCTTCCCGGTCCCCGTTGTCCGCCAGCACGATGCCGTAGGTGTTATAAGCCACTGCCAGCAGGTACGGATCCTCGGCCGGACGGCCAGCGGCACATATCTTTTCGGCCTTGGCCACCGCTTTCTCCATCATCGGTACGGCTTCGGCGCGTTTACCGGCCAAGGCCGTTAGGAACGCCCGACTGACCGAGAAAGCCACCGCCGCGGCGGTATCGAGCCCGGCCGCCAGCGGAGCGGTGTCGTCGTAAACCTTCAGCGCTCCGACGGCGTCGCCGCGGGCGAGTTTAAAGGTGGCTGTGTTGCCGGCCTGCTTCAGGCACCGGTCCCGGGCCGTCGGGGTCCAGTCCGCGGCCGCCAATTTCCGATAGCTCTCGGTGATCTCAGCCGACAGTTTCTCGGCGGCTGCCGAACGGCCGGTAGAATCGTATACCGCGGCGATAAGCGCTTTGGCATCGAGAATGTCGAGCTCGCGCTCCTCCTCCGATTTGTAGGTCTTGCTCTGCTGCGCCTCTGCGATACGACGTTTGGCCTCCCGGACGTCCGTACTCGGTTCGTAAGCCGCACCGGTCTCCAATACAGTGGCGCCGGTGTCCCCGTCGGCCGCGATGCGAGTCCGCACGGTGAATTTCCCGCAGTCAGGACAGGCGATGATTACATCCACCGGCACCTGCTCGTTTGGGTCCTGGTTCGGGACCGGCCGAATGGCCGACATCTTCCCGCAGTCAGGACAGGGCGCTTTCTGACGGGCAAACTCCTGCAACAACTGTTCGGTGTCCGTCCCGAAGGCTTCCTGCAGACCTTCTTTCTCTGTCATACTCGCGCGTATGCGCGCGAGGAATATTATGGTTGGTTCCGGCCAAAGCCGAACCGGCAGCGCTTACTTTAAAAGCCCGACGCTTTATAGGAAGCGTCATGTCAGAACCGGACCAGTATCAGAACCCCCGGGGCGACGAGGGCCGCAAGGTAATGGACCTCATGAACACGCAGCACAAGGATGTCACCACCTGGGCCCTAGCCCAGTTGCCGCAGATGAAATCCAAACGGATCCTCGACCTCGGCTGCGGCGGCGGGGCGCTCTTGCGGATTCTGGCAACCGAACATCCCGGCGCCTTTGTCGACGGAGTCGATATCTCGGCGGACGCCGTCGCGTACAGCCAGAAACGGAACTCCGCTTTCATTGAATGGGGTCGGATGGCCGTCACCAAAGGCAGCGCCGCGTCCCTGCCCTTCCCCGACGGGACCTTCGACCTCATCACAGCGGTCGAGACCTACTTTTTCTGGCCGGACCTAGGCAACACCTTCAAGGCCGTGGCTGCCAAACTGAAGTCCAAAGGCGTATTGTTGGTGGTTTCGGAGATGTACCCAGACGACGAGCACAAAGCTCACATCGAAGAGATGTGTGCCACGTATCACATGCAGATCCGGGAGAACAGTGAGGTCCAGAGTCTGCTTGAGGCCGCCGGACTCAAGACACAGACCGTGACAAAAGCCGATCAGAACTGGGTGGCCTTCATCGCAGTGAAGGGCCGAAGTCCAGTTTGAAAAAGGAATATTTCGGCCGCTTCTCGGTCTTACTGCCGAACTCGATGGCCTCGGTCGGACAGTTTCCGTAACAGCTCATACAGTGGTTACAGTGCCCCTGCCATACCGGGCGGCCGTCCTGCATGACAATGTCGTGCATGACGCATTGCTCTGAGCATTGACCGCAACCAGTGCATCTGTCGGTGACCCGGAACGGCCGGTCACTGTTCATGTGGTTTTTGAAATAACCGTTCAGATGGTGACTCTTGAAGGTCTCCTTCGCCATCTCCGGGTCGGTATCCAGAGGCTGGCCGGCCAGGATTGTTTTGGAGATCTCCCTCAGTACCGGCACAGCCGCCTGTACGGTCTGCCGGTCCTCTTCCACGGTTGCAAGCTCGAACCGCGCCGCGTAGTTCTGCGGCATCCGGACCGCACCCAGCCCCATGAACAGCAGGGCCTTGGTCTCGCACAGTTCGCGCAGGTACTTTTCCGAGTCACCGACATCGCCGGAAGCGGTCATGATGAAATATGCGTGCGAACTGCCACGGAATTTGATCCGCTTGATCAGCTCTACCACGCACTCCGGAGGCCGCCAGGCATATGTGGGAAACACGAAGACGAAGGGCAGAGCAGAGCTCAGTTCCGGCTTGCCGCCCTCCCGGATTAGATCGTTCATCGAGACCGCACGCTCGCCGGTCCCGACCGCAATTTGCTCCGCCGCGAACCTGCTGTTTCCCGTGCCGCTGTACCACAGAATCAACCGCCTGCACCTCTTTTCACCAACTGTAAAGCAAAGGTGCGTAAATAGGCGCGGACATTTTCGGTAGTAATGAGCAACCTGGAAAAAAAGACATCCGGCGGCGGTCTCCGCCAGAGACGCTTCGATCGGCAGCAGGTGCGGCTGGTCGGCTGGGGTCTGATCATCGGCCTGATTGCCGGCACGCTCGTCTCACTTTATCGCTATGCAATCTCCACAGGAATCGGTTTCGCCCGCTCAATGTATACCGCCATTGCTGACCGGCCGCTGTTGCTCGTTCCCTGGGCCGTGAGCGCGGCCGGAATCGGTCTGATCCTCTGGCATATCACCAAATGGGAACCGACCTCTTCCGGGAGCGGCATTCCGCAAGTCAAAGGCACGGTGCTGATGGGCCTGCGTATGCGTTGGGCCAACGTCCTGGTCGCCCGGTTCGCCGGCGGTATCCTCGGCAGCCTCTTCGGCCTGTCGCTGGGCCGGGAGGGGCCGTCGGTCCATATCAGCGCCGCGGCCGCCAAGGGCCTGGTCGGCAACCGGACCGAAGATACGACCGAAACCCGGTGCTTCATTACAGGCGGCGCCGCAGCGGGAATCTCTGCCGCTTTCAACGCCCCGCTGTCCGGGATTGTCTTTGCTCTCGAAGAGGTCAGTCACAGCTTTTCCGCTCCGGTGTTGCTCGCCGCCATGGCTTCGGCGTTGGGCGCCGATGTGATTTCTTCTTACGTCTTCGGACTGACCCCGGTACTGGATTTCGTCACAATGCCAAGACTGGATTACACTGGCTATCTTTGGATCGCCCCGCTGGGCGCAACCGTTGGCATCCTGGGCGCGGTCATCAACCGCGTCTTTATCGGGTTCCAGTCGTTCTTCATTCGGCTGCCGGCCTGGGCCGGGCCGGTGCTGGCCATCGTCATTGCCCTGCCGCTGGGCCTGTTTATGCCGGATGTCCTGGGCGGCGGTGAAAACCTCGTCTCCCTGGCCGAGAACGTCAACGCCGGCCTGGGCCTGATGCTGCTCCTGATGGTCGTCAAACTGGTATTCAGCGGCACCAGCTTCGGCAGCGGTGTACCCGGCGGTATCTTCATGCCAATCATGGCCACCGGAGCGCTCGGCGGCGCCGCGATCGGCATTGCCGCCAGCCAATACGACGGCCTGGACAGCACACTAATCCCGCTGTTTGCAGCTCTGGGCATGGCCGGGACCCTGGCTTCTTCGGTACGGGCCCCGGTGACCGCCATCCTGCTGGTAACAGAAATGACCGGCTCGTTCGTACAGCTGCTGCCGGTAGCCGGCTGTGTGCTGGTAGCATTCCTGGTTTCCGGCCTGTTGCGGGCACAGCCAATCTATGACCTGCTGCTAAGCAGCTATCTGGACCGCCACCCCGAGGCCGAGACCGAGAACGGTAAACTGGTTCGCGTCAGCCAAACTTCCGGCTGAGCACTTTTTTTACAAACAGCGAGGTACGTTGCGGTCTGAGATAACGTAAACGAAGGTCAGACTGTTGCAACCACAGGACATCTCCGCAGTGCCGGCAATCACCCAGACCGAGTCTGATAACGATTATCGGACGGCCGCCGAATGTTGATGCATTCTGACGTATCCGACCCGTTTCTGCTACTTGGCAATCTGCAAAGGAAAGGTGATCGCCCAGGCCTACACCGTAATGCTCAACCCGGAACAGCTCAACGCGGTCGCGAACCTGCCGGCCGAGGCCGCTCATGCTACGTCTGCATAAGGTCGTCCGTATCAGCATATATGGGAACCCGGCAATCCGCAACGACAGCAATGGTCAGATTGCCGACACCACACTGACAAAAAAGACCGTGGCCGAGTTCCACACCTGCGACTGCAGGACCGCAGTGCTGATGACCTGAAAACGGACCGATGAATCACCAATATCCTGACGCTGGCGTAACATGTATTCTACATGCATGATGAGTGCGGAGTGCCTGGTTATTGAAGCGCCCAGGTATCCTCAAACCTGCGGAACGCCCTTCTGCTGCTCGGCGGTGCTTTGACCATCGGGACCTGAATCGGTTCAGAAGGCCGAAAGCATCTTACCCATGATCTCGTCGAGCGTGTCTAGTGCCCGGTCGCCTTCAGCGCAGACCGCTTTGAAAGCGACCGTATCGCCGTGCTCAAGCGCATCGGCCCGCTTGTGCACCGTCAGATAAAACCGGTAGGCCTCGACCCCTTTATCCAGAACCTGGGCGACCGCGGGGTCGTCGGTCCGGTTGCGGTCGGCGCAGGCCTTCAGGTCGGTAAAACATTTGTCGCTCATCGTCAGCGAGGCTCTCCGCGAGGGCGTACCTTCGTCGGTGTTCTCGATCCGGGCCACGCTGTTCGCGGCCAATGTTACCAAAGTGGCGGCGGTAATCCGGTTGATGCTCAGCCGGGTAGTCGGAGCTGGCGGGTCCTGCTTGTCGGCGGTCATATTGAGTATGCAATGATCCGCTCCGAGATATAAGTATCACGCCCGGAGCGGCGCCTTGGAGAGTACCCGGTCCCGGAACTGCCGCGCTTCCTCAGCCGAATGTGTCAGCAACAGGAAACGGTAGTCGCGCAGCAGATCTTCGTCGACGTACGCCCCGGCCTCCCGGGCCAGGAACAGCCCCGGCATGAAATCCCAAAGCTTGTTGATGAAACGTATATGCAGATCGGTCCGTCCGGCCGCGAAAAAGGCGAAATCGCAGCATGCGGCGCCCAACATCCGAACCCGGGCGACCTCATCCCGCATTGCTCCAAGCTGCTCCAGATACTGCTGCCGCCAGTCGGCCTTCTTGCGGGAGAAATCACCGGCAGATAGGACGCATTCTTTCAGGTCCCGCGATGGCACCGCCGACAGCGGACGGCCGTTCAGCCGGGCGCCCTGTCCTTTGACAGCTGTATACAGTTCACCGAGCACCGGCAGTCCGATGACCGCGACCACGGGCTCTTTGTCGACCATCAGCACAACCTGCGTGCCATAGAGCGGCAGACCCCGCTGGTAGTTGAGCGTTCCGTCGATCGGGTCGATGATCCAGGTACGGGCGGCCGTAAGCGAGTTCTCCTGTCCTTCCTCGGCGATGAAACAGTCTTCCGGAAAACTGGCGGTCAGATACCGTACCATAAGGCCCTGCGCCTGCACATCGGCCGGAGTGACGATGTCATAGGAGCCGACTTCATTCTCTTTGACTTCCACCGGTCCGCGAACGGCCGAAGAATAGACCGCGGCGGCGGCCTGCACCGCTTTCGTGACGACCGCCAGTTCCCGGGAATAACCGCCGTTCATGTACATCGTATATGTGCCGCCCCATTTACCGTCTTTGATGTTTCAGAGCCGGACGACCTGCCGGCAGACACACTGCGCCCGACCGCCGGCGACCTCTGTATCGGCGGCGTAGTTACCGAAGAACCAGTGCCGGTAGTTGATTGTAGGTTCGAGTCCGTCCAGCCATCTGGAGGCTTCCGAAGGAGACTCCGCCGCGGTCGGATCACAGACCGCCACTTCCGCCCGCCAGCGGACCGGACAGTCGCAACTGAGCACGTAATCAACCTGCCGGTCGCAGGCATTCAGTGCCGTCTCGGCGGCCTCCCAGTCGGCCGGTCCGGGGTCCTGCTCCGGCCACCAGTCCCAATATTTGTCCGACTCGCTCCGGTCGAGCGTCGCGGCGCCGCCGGCAACGAAGAACGTCTTCCCATCCAGCCGGAAAACCTGCCCGCGCATCAGGTGCAGAATGCCGCGGGAGATGACCTGTATCAGCCCGCCGTTCCACCGGAAGGGCGGATAATCGCTCAATGTGTCGTAATCGTCCCGACTTCCGTCGAGATAGAGCACCGAACAGGGCAGTGCCCGGTAACACCGGACGACCGCTTCCCGGTCCACCCGGGGCGCCATCGCCCCGCAGTCGCCGAGAATGATGAGGAAGTCGTCTTTGGTCAGATCTGCCAGCGCTCCGTGCTCCAGCCGGTCCAGACCGTCTGGGCCCCAGGTACCGCCGGTAAGGAGGATCATTCGGCCTCGTTCTTCGGCTTCTTTCCCTTCTTCTTACCCGCCGTGTAGGAGGCGATGACCGTGACCGCCAGGACTGCCAGGATGACGACGAGCGAAGTTACAACTCCCACCTCGATAAAGTCGGAAAAGAGCATCTTGGCACCAATGAAGGCAAGTATGACTCCGAGCCCGTACTTGAGGTAACAGAGCGAAGCTAGCGCGTCCTTGATCACGAAATACATTGACCGCAGACCCATGACCGCGAAGATGTTGGACGAATAGACGATGAAGATGTCTGTGGAGATTGCCAGCGCCGCCGGGATCGAGTCGAACGCGAACATGATGTCCGAGAGTTCGATAACCAACAGACAGGTAAGCAACGGCGTCGCCAGATGCTTGCCGTCGATCTTGACCACGAACCTGCCGCCGTGCAGTTCCGGCGTGGCCCGGACATGCCGTGCCAGTTTTACCGCGAAAGTACTCTTTGGGTCTTTGTTCTCGTCCTTTTTGGCAAAAGCCGTCTTGTAAGCAGTGTAGATCAAGATGACGCCAAAAATGTACATTACGAAGTGGAAATTGTCCAGCAGTTCCGCCCCGGCGAAGATGAACAGTGCCCGAAAGCAAATGGCTCCCAGGATGCCCCAGAACAGGACCCGGTGCTGGTCCTCATCCGGGATGGCAAACATCGAGAATATGATGATGAAAACAAACAGATTGTCAATGGACATCGACATTTCGACGGTATATGCGGCGTAGTAAGCGGCCGCCAGGTCGAAACCGAGCTCATAGGCGATCAGCAGGCCGAACAGGACCGCGACCGTTATGTAAAGGGCAACTAGTCTCAGTGCTTTCTTCATCCCGATGTGCTTCTCACCGCGGTTGAAGAGACCGAGGTCTATAACCATCAGGACCAGAAAGATCCCGATGAAAACGAGCCAGAGGTAGGTTTCGCTGAACATTCAGTTTCTTTATGGCTCTCACGTATTTATAGAGAACATCGTTTTGATAAACTGGCAGTTTGTTTAGATGCCTTTCCAATATGTCATTTCAACTTCATTAATGAATTATTATATTCATTGGTGTACAAAAATTAAAATACCCTGCCCTCTTGGGGTCCTTCAACAGGCGGCACAGATCATCTATTCCGCCGAGAAGGTCCAAATATGACAAATCCCGAAGGACGGTTCGGCATCTACGGCGGTCAATACGTGACCGAAACGCTGATGAACGCGCTGATCGAACTGGAAGCAGCGTATAAAAAATACAAAAACGACCCACAGTTCGTGGCCGAGCTGAACGATCTGTACAAGAACTACGCCGGCCGGCCGTCGCTGCTGTACTACGCCGCGAACATGACCGAAGATCTCGGCGGGGCCAAGATTTACCTGAAAAGGGAAGACCTGAACCACACCGGCGCCCACAAGATCAATAACGTGCTCGGACAGTGCCTGCTGGCGAAACGGATGGGCAAGACTCGGGTCATCGCCGAGACCGGTGCCGGCCAACACGGAGTCGCCACTGCGACCGTTGCGGCGCTGATGGGCCTGAAGTGTGAAATCTTCATGGGCGAGAAAGACATGGAGCGGCAGGCACTGAACGTCTACCGCATGAAACTGCTGGGCGCCGACGTCCGTTGCGTCAAGAGCGGCACGGGCACCCTCAAGGATGCCGTCAACGAGACCATGCGGGAGTGGACCAACCGCATCGCCGACACGCACTACGTTCTGGGCTCTGTCATGGGCCCGCATCCCTTCCCGACTCTGGTGCGCGACTTCCAATCCGTGATTGGAAAGGAGGTCCGGCAGCAGATGATGGCCAAAGAAGGCCGTCTGCCCGATTATCTCATTGCCTGCGTCGGCGGCGGTTCCAACGCCATCGGCCTGTTTTACGATTTCGTCAAGGACGAGCAGGTCAAACTAATCGGCTGCGAAGCGGCCGGCGAAGGCGTAGACACCCCGCGGACCGCGGCGACCATCGCCACCGGCACCGTCGGCATCTTCCACGGCATGAAGTCTTATTTCTGCCAGAACAAGGACGGGCAGATCGCTCCGGTGTACTCGATCTCCGCCGGTCTCGATTATCCCGGCATCGGCCCGGAACACGCACTGCTCCACGATATCGGCCGGGCTCAGTATGTTCCCATCACCGACGAGGAGGCTGTAAACGCCTTTGAGTATCTGTCCCGGAAAGAAGGTATTATTCCGGCCATCGAAAGCGCCCACGCCGTGGCCTACGCCATGAAGCTCGCACCTACCCTGCCCAAGGACAAGATTGTTGTAGTGAACCTCTCTGGCCGCGGCGACAAGGACGTGGCGGCCATTGCCCGGTACCGGGGGGTCGACCTCCATGACTGACGTCGCCGACGCCTTCAAGCACGGCAAGGCTTTCATCCCGTTCGTCACTGCCGGCGACCCAGACCTGGAGACCACGAAGAAACTGGTCGAGGCTATGGTTGCGGCCGGCGCCGACCTCATCGAACTCGGCATCCCATTCTCTGACCCTATCGCTGAAGGACCGGTCATTCAAGCCGCTGACGTACGGGCCCTGAGCAACCATGTGACCCTCGACGAGATCTTCGCCATGGTGAAAACCATCGAACTGCCCCGCCCGGTCCCGCTGGTTATGATGACCTACGTCAATCCAGTGTTTGTCTACGGCGCCGAAAAATTCACTAAGAAAGCGAAGGAATGCGGCATCTGCGGCCTGATTGTCCCAGACGAACCGTACGAAGAGAAGGCGGAACTGCAGCCGGCCTGCCGCAAGGCGGGTTTAAAACTGGTCTCTATGATCGCACCTACCTCCGGCGGTCGGATCCGCATGATCGCCGGTGAAGCCGAGGGCTTTGTCTACTGCGTCTCCTCGCTGGGCGTCACAGGCGTCCGGACCTCTTTCAGTAACAACCTGCCGGACGTGGTCACTGCTATAAAGCAGGCCACCAAGATTCCCGTGGCCGTCGGCTTCGGCGTTTCTACGCCGGAACAAGCCAGAGCCATTGCGAAGTTCGCCGACGGTGTCATCGTCGGCTCGGCTATAGTAAAACTCGTGGCGGCCCACGGTCGCGACAGTGTACCATATGTGTCAGATTACGTCAAGAGCATGAAGGATGCCGTCAGGTCTGAAGACTAAATACCGCCGACTCCGTACTGACATCCGCCGGTGTCACCATGCTGTCGATCACCAAATCCTGACACAGTCTCTTCAAAAACATCTGCAAGGCTCTGACGGCTAAGGGCGTCAGTTTCAAAACCGATGAGACCGCCTTGCAGATTTACGCCAAGTTCCAGGGCGATGATCTGCCGATCAATCTGCAGATCACCGTTAATGAAGAATACACCACTATCGACTTCGCCTGCAAACTGGCCTTCAAGACTGCCCCTCCAACTTACGATGATGTGCTCTCCGGGCTGAATACCATCAACAGCACACTACGGTTCGGCGCGTTCATCTTGAACCCCGAGAACGACAGCCTGTCCTATCGTTATGATTACATCTATGCCCAGGCCAGCCCCTCAACGGAACTGATCCTGTCGCTGATCACAATGGTTGTGACCGTGGTCGACGCCTACGACGGTCAACTGAAGAAGCTCGTGCCAGTTAATACAGACACGTACGATCCGATGTTTGGATAAACACCTATTCGCCTGCTTAACCCGGTGGGCCTTTTTCCATTCCCATGACCGCCGGATTATGTGTGCAGACCGCTGCGCAGAACGACACCCCAAGCTGCGCTAAACTATACGGTAACAACCAAGACTGTGAAAAGTCCGGAAATGCCATCTGGAAGCCGGGGATAACGCCTGGGATTAAGTCCTGATTAATCTGGACAGACTGCCCGAGTTCGGCGACGAAATGAAACAGTCCCTCAAAAGGGCTTTCCAAATATACTGAAAGCCCGCAGATACCGGTAACGGCAAGCTTCTCTGCTGGTTGGACCTGTTTTAGAAGCATGGCAAAGGTGTAAAACATTTCTCCCGGAAAGCAGCCGGACTTTACAATTCGGCCGCAGCCGGCGGACTGCCAGAAACCAAGGGGTCCCGGCCTGGATGAAACGGCAACCTCGCAATAGTTGTAGATCTTATTAAATAATTGAACAAAGAACCGGACCAGCGGCATCTGCCGCCGGCCGGTTCACAGGCCGAGCTTATCTTTTAACTTGGCCTTTTTCTTGGAGCCCGCATCGGCATCCAGCTTCTGCAGGAGCTCCTTTTCGTAGGCCGATGTCCGCTTGGGTACCTTAATGCCCAGCTTGACGTACATAGCACCACGGGTGCTGCGATTGACCGTCGGCAGACCCATGCCGCTGACCTTCAGGACCGCGCCGACCTGCGTACCGGAGGGAATGGTAACATTCACAGTCTGTCCCTCGAGGTTCGTTACATCGACGGAACCGCCCAGAACCAGCCGCGGGTAGGTGGTTTCAGCTTCAACCCATAGGTCGCTGCCGTTCCGTTTGAACCGCTTGTCGTCTTTCACATGGATGACCACATAGAGGTCGCCGCTGGGACCGCCGTTGTAACCGGCGTCGCCCTGGCCCGCAATCCGCAGCCGCATGTTGTCTTCGACGCCTGCCGGAATCTTAATCGAAACTTTGACAGTGCTTTCAATCCGACCGGCGCCGCGGCACTTGGGACAGCACTCATCGTAGGAGCTGCCACGGCCGCGGCACGTCGGACATTCGCTGACTGAAACCATCTGACCGAACGGTGTCCGCTTAATGCTCTGGACCTGCCCGCGGCCGCCGCAGGTGGGGCAGGTGTGGACCTTACCTCCCTTGCTGCCGGTTCCGCGGCAGTCCGGACAGACGGAAACGTGCGGGATACTGATCTCGGCCTCCTTGCCTCTGAGAACATCAAGGAGACTGACCTCGATGTCATAGCGTAACGATTCACCGGCGTGCGGAGCGTTCGGCGAGGCCGCGCGGCGGCCACTGCCGCCGCCCATGCCGCCGAAGAACGAACCGAACAGGTCGCCGAAGATGTCATTCAGATCATCTCCGTGGGTAAAATCGTCCCACGTAAAGTGTCCGCCGCTGAACTGGCTGTCGACGCCGGCGTGGCCGTACTGGTCGTACAACTGCCGTTTCTGCGAATCGGAAAGGACCTCGTAGGCCTCGGAGATCTCCTTGAACTTCGCCTCGGCGACATCCTTCGGCTCAGTTGACACATCTGGGTGGTATTTCTTCGCCAGCATGCGGTAGGCCTTCTTGATCTCGTCGGGAGTTGCATCCTTCGATATCCCCAGGACCTCGTAGTAGTCCCGTTTCTGCCCGTCATCAGCCATGGCTCATCCCTTCTTCAGCGGCCTGTTGCGGGCTCACTGCTTCTTGTCGTCATCGTCGACAATCTTGTAGTCCGCGTCAACGACGCCGTCCTTGTCGGCGGTCTTCTGGCCGCTGGTGCTCTGGCTCTGCTGCGGACCCGCGCCCTGTTGGCCCTGCTCGTAGGCCTTCTTGGCAGCCTCTTTCTGTTCCGGGGTCGCCTGAGCATAGATCTTCTTCGAAATCGGCTCCATGACCTTGGTCACGGCCTCAATCTTCGCCTTAATGGCGGCAACATCGTCGCCCTTGGCGGCAGATTCCAGATCGCTCAGGGCCGCGTCCACCGGGGCGCGCTCGTCCTTGGTGACCTTGTCCTTCAGCTCGTCGAGTGCCTTACGGGTCGAGTACACCAGGTTGTCCGCCTGGTTGCGGACGTCGGTGAGCTCGCCTTTCTTCTTATCGGCGTCGGCGAACTGCTCGGCCTCCTTGACCGCTTTGTCGATGTCGTCCTTGGACAGTTTGTTCGACGAAGCAATGGTGATCTTCTGCTCCTTGCCTGTGCCTTTGTCCTTCGCGGAAACATTGATGATGCCGTTGGCGTCTATATCGAACGAGACCTCGATCTGTGGCACGCCACGGGGTGCGGGAGGGATGCCGTCGAGAACAAACCGGCCGAGGCTGGTGTTGTCCGCCGCCATCCGGCGTTCGCCCTGCACGACATTTATTTCGACCGACGGCTGGTTGTCGCTGGCGGTCGAGAAGACCTGGCTTTTCTTGGTCGGTATGGTCGTATTCCGGTCGATGAGCGGGGTGGCCACACCGCCGAGGGTCTCGATGCCGAGGGTCAGCGGAGTGACATCCAGCAACAGGACATCCTTCACGTCGCCGGAGAGGACCGCACCCTGGATGGACGCGCCCATGGCAACACACTCCATTGGATCGACACCGTGCTGGATCTTGGGGCCCAGGATGGACTCGACAAAGTTCTGGATGATCGGCATCCGGGTCGGACCGCCGACCATAATGACCTTGTCGATCCCATCGGAGCCGATCTTGGCGTCGGAGAGCGCCTGCTCGATTGGCCCGCGGCAACGTTCAACTATGGGCGTAACGAGTTCTTCGAGCTTTGCCCGGGTGATCTGCTGCACCAGGTGCTTAGGACCAGAGGCGTCCGCCGTGATGAACGGCAGGTTAATCTCGGTCTCCATGGTGGTGGAAAGCTCGATCTTGGCCTTTTCTGCCGCTTCGCGGACCCGTACATATGCGGCGTGGTCCTTGCTCAGGTCGATGCCGTTGGCTTTGCGGAACTCCTCAGTAACATATTTCGTAAGGACCTCATCCATGTCAGAGCCGCCGAGGGCAGTGTCGCCCGAGGTCGAAACGACCTGGAAGACTCCGTCATCAAAGTCCATGATAGTGACATCCAGAGTGCCGCCGCCGAGGTCGAATACCAGGATCTTCTGAGACTGACCGGCCTTGTCCAGACCATAGGCCAGGGCAGCCGCGGTCGGTTCGTTGATAATCCGGACTACGTCGAGACCGGCGATCTTGCCGGCATCCTTGGTAGCCTGCCGCTGATTGTCGTTGAAGTATGCCGGCACCGTGATGACCGCCTTCTGGATCGGTTCACCCACGAATGCCTCGGCGTCCTTCTTGATCTTCATGAGTATGTAGGCAGAGATCTGCTGCGGGGTGTATTCTTTGCCGAGTGCAGTGACCTTTTCGCTGGACCCCATCTTCCGTTTTACGTTCTTAATCGTGCCTTCCGGATTGGTAACGGCCTGACGCCGCGCCGGCTCGCCAACGAGGAGCTGCCCGTCCTTAGTGAACGCCACATACGACGGGAAAGACTTCCCGCCGAGGCTGGTGCCTTCCGCGCTGGGAATGATGGTAGGGCGTCCGCCCTCCATCACTGCCGCTGCGGAGTTGCTTGTACCTAGATCGATTCCGATGATTTTTGCCATATCTTTCACCTCATTTTAACTGGTTTACTGTTGCTGTTTTTGCTGAGCAGCCGCTTCGGCGGCGGCCTTCTTCTTCGTTACCTTGACCTTGGCGGTCCGGAGTACCCGGCCGTTCATGATATAGCCTTTCTGATATACTTCGGCAATCCGGTCGTCTTCGTCACCGTCGGCAACGATCATGGCTTCATGGAGGTTCGGATCGAACTTCCCGTCGGTGGGAATCTCCTGAAGCCCGTTCTGCTCCAGGATTTTCATCAGATTGGTCCGCACCGCCTTTACTCCGGCGGCGACGGAATCGTCCTGCTTGACGGCAGAGAGCGCTCTTTCGAGGTCGTCCGCGACATTGAGCAGATCTGCGACCAGGTTCTGGTTCGCATATTTGCGGAACTCAGCGTTGTCGCGCTCCGTCCGCTTCCGGAAATTGTCGAACTCGGCCTGCAGCCGCTGGGCCATCTGGAGATATTCACCCGCCTGTTGCTGGGCTTTCTCCAGATCCGCCCGGAGTTTTTCGTTCTCCGTCTGGAACTGAGCGAATTCGTCGCCCTTTCCGCCTTTGGCGGCTTTCACGGAGGCGCCGGCCTCTTTGGCTTTCGGCGCTTCCTGCTCGGCTTTCTTGTCCGACTTTCCAGTCATACTGGTACCTCTGTGAATATAATTTTCGGGAAAGGGGGGGCCGAAGTCCCCCGGTTTGAAAAGGCTTCAGTCTTCCATGCCCGCGCCGGCTCCGGGAGCCGGAGCAGTCTTGGACGAGATAACATCATCGATCCGCAGGATCATGACCGCGGCGTCGGTCGCAGAGTTGATGGCCTGCTTGCCGATCCGCAGGGGCTCAATGACGTTAAGCTTCAGCATGTCCTCCACTTTGCCAGTGAAGGGATTGATGCCGGCATATTTCTTGCCGGCCTTGTGCTGCTTGCGCATCTCGATGACCATGTTGATCGGGTCTAGGCCCGCGTTCTCGGCGAGAGTGGTGGGGATGATTTCCATGGCGGAGGCGAAGGCCTCGATGGCGATCTGCTCCCGGCCGCCGACCGAGGCTGCGTAGTCGCGGACACCCATGGCAATCTCCATAGCGGCGGAGCCTCCGCCGGTAACAATCTTGCCGTCCTCGATGGACACCTTCACGACAGACCAGGCATCGACCAGGGACCGCTCGACCTCGTCAGCCACATGGTTGGTGCCGCCGCGGACGAGAATGGACACGGTCTTCGGGTCCTTGCAACCCTCGACGAAGGTCATCTGCTCGTCGCCAACGAACCGAAGTTCGACGGTGTCGGCAGTGCCGAGGTCGGAAGCGCTCAGGTCGCTGATCTTGGAGACGATGTTGGCGTTGGTGGATTTGCCTAGCCGCTCCATGTCGCTTTTCTTGACCCGGCGGCAGGCGTAGATGCCTTCCTTGGCAAAGAAGTGCTGCGCCAGATCGTCGATGCCTTTCTGACAGAAGACGACGTTAGCGCCGGCCTTCTTGACGGAGTCAACCAGGTCCCGCAGGATTTTCTCTTCCTGGGCCACGAATTTGTTGAGCATATCCGGATCAGTGATCTGGATCTTTGCGTCGATTTCGGGCTTCTTGACCTCGAATGCCGCGTCGACCAGAGCGATCTTGGCATTCTTGATTTTCTTCGGCATAGTGGGGGAGACCGGCTCTTTGTCGATGATGATGCCTTTGATCATCTCGGACCGATCCATATTGGCACCGGCCTTCTTGACAGTCTGAATGTTCTTCAGATCGGCAGTGTACTTGCCGTCGGTATCCTTCTCGATAATGGTCTTGACGGCGTCAACGACCATCTTGGCGAAGAACTCCTTGGAAGCGCTGACCTGCTTGCTGATCATCGCGGTCTCGGCGATCTGCATCAACAGTTTGTCATCGTCAATGGAGACCGGTTTCGAGATCTTCTGCAGAATCTCCTGGGCTTTGTCACAGGCAAGATGGTATCCGGCGGTGATAATCGTCGGGTGCACGTTCGAATCGATCAGATCGAGCGACTTCTTCAGCAGTTCGCCCGCGATGATGACCGAGGTGGTGGTACCGTCGCCGACCTCGGCGTCTTGGGTCTTTGCGACCTCGACCAGCATTTTAGCGGCCGGATGCTGCACATCCATCTCTTTCAGAATCGTGACACCGTCGTTGGTGATGACAACGTCGCCGACCGAGTCGACGAGCATTTTGTCCATACCCCGAGGACCGAGGCTGGAACGCACAGCGTCCGCAATCGTGCGGGCGGCAGTGATGTTGTTGAACTGCGCGTCCTTTCCTTTGTCTCTCTTGGTGCCCTCCCGCAGGATGAGCACAGGTGCGTTACCCATTCCCATTTCTTTGAACCTCCATTCTTACTCCGTCTTATGGCGGAATCTGAAACCCCTATGGTTAGTTCTTCTATATAAACATAATGTTAGTAGTCAACCGTTGGTTCCCAACAGTTGGATGTCTAAATTTTTCACATCTGGACAAACAGAAATTTGGTATTATTTCCATTAATAATACTTATTCCGAAAAATACATTTTCTTAGATAAAATATCCGCATTGGGATGTGAAGAACACCGCCGATATATGACGGCGGAGCGGACGGCCGGAAAGCCGCCGCTCCGACCGTTTTCAGACCGCCCGGGACTCAAGGAGCTTCTTGTAACCGATCGGCATGACCTTGAGGAAGTGCCGGACACTGGTATCCCAGTCGGCCAGCAGCGCCTTCGCCTTAGGACTGCCCGTGTACCGGACATGCGCCTCGAGGATGCTGCGGAGCTCTTCCCGGTCCGCCGGCATCTCGACCAGTTCGAGCTCGACCATGTCCATGTTGCAATGGCGATCGAAATCGCCGGTCTCGTCGAGCACATAGGCGATGCCTGCCGACATGCCGGCCGCAAAGTTGCGTCCGCAGGGACCGAGGATTACGGCACGGCCGCCGGTCATATACTCACAGCAGTGGTCGCCCACCCCTTCAGCGACGGCAATCGCCCCGCTGTTGCGGACGCAGAACCGTTCGCCGGCCTGGCCGCACAGATAGAGCTCGCCGGCCGTGGCACCGTAAAGGACCGTATTCCCGGCTACGACGTTGACTGCCGGAGCCGGACCAGGCCGGACGATGGCGATTCTCCCACCCGAGAGGCCCTTACCGACAAAATCGTTTGCCTGCCCGCGCAGGGTAAATGTAATACCGGGCACGAGGAACGCTCCGAAACTCTGGCCGGCCGTGCCGGTGAATTCCACTTCGAGCGTACCGTCCGCCAGCGGCTTTCCCCGACGTTCGATCTCGCCCGCCAGCATCGCCCCGACCGACCGGTCGATATTGTTCAGTCCGTATTGCAGACGGAGCGGCCGGCCGGTGTCCAATGCCGGCGCGGCGTCCGCGATGATACGACGGTCGAGCGCATTCTGCAGAACGTCGGGCTGTCCTTCAGCCGGTCCGACCTGTCCGTCCGTCAGGACCGCGGTGAGCGGTCCGGTATCCAGCAGTGCGGCGCGACCGGAAATATCCCGTCTTTCCAGCAGATCCGCCCGGCCGATGGCCTCCTGCAGTGAACGCAGGCCAATGGCTGCGAGCCGCCGGCGAACGTCTTCGGCAATCGCCCGGAGGTAGTGCTCCACGTCTTCCACCGTCCCGCGGAACTTGGCCCGCCGGGTCGGGTCCTGAGTAGCGATGCCAACCGGACAGGTATTGGTCTGACAACGGCGGCACATAACGCAGCCGAGCGCCACAAGCACCGAGGTGGCAAAACCGTACTCATCGGCACCCAGCAGGGCGGCGGTAATCACGTCGCGACCGGTCCGGAAACCGCCGTCGGCCTGTAAACGGACCCGCCCGCGAAGGCCGACCGCAGTCAGCATCTGCTGGGCCTCGGCGAGACCAAGCTCCCACGGCGCGCCCGCATAGCGGAGCGACGACATGGGGCTGGCGCCGGTACCGCCGTCTCCGCCGGAGATGAGAATGATGTCCGCCCCGGCTTTGGCGACACCGGCCGCTACGGTACCTACCCCGGCCTCGCTGACCAGCTTGACACTGATAAGCGCCTGGGGGTTGACACACCGCAGATCGTAGATCAACTGCTTCAAGTCCTCGATGGAATAGATATCGTGATGCGGCGGGGGCGAGATAAGTGTGATTCCCGGGATCGTGTGACGGGTGGCCGCAATGACTGCATCGACTTTCTGGCCAAGCAGTTGTCCGCCTTCACCTGGCTTGGCACCCTGAGCGATCTTGATCTGGATCTCGTCGGCATCCACCAGATATCTGGTGTTCACGCCGAACCGGCCGGAAGCCACCTGCCGTACGGCGGACCGGCGGTTGCGGCCATCGGGTCCGGGCAGGGTCCGGGCAGGATCCTCTCCGCCTTCGCCGGTATTGCTGCGGCCGCCCAACCGGTTAGCCGCTTCGGCTAGAACCTCGTGGGCCTCCTTGCTGATAGCTCCGAAGGACATTCCTTCGATGATGAACCGCCGGAGGATCAGTTCGACCGGCTCGACCTCATCCAGCGGCACGGTCAGCCGACCCTGCGCCTCCAGCAGGTCACGTACATAGAACAGGCCGTGGTCTACCACATCCGCAAAGGCCCGGTAGTCGTCCTCGGCCCCGGTCTTCGCCAGAGCATGGAGCAATCTGACAGATCCGGGGTTCCAGGCGTGGCGCTCACCGTCGGGACAGAACGAGTAAATCCCGTCGTCGATGGCACGGGTATCGGCCGGCTGCGGGGCAAAGGCCGCCGCGTGCCGAGCCTGAACGTCTGCGCCGATTTCCTGCAGACCGATACCGCCAAGCGGCGAGACAGTGCCGCCCAGGTAGCGGTCGCAGAGGTCCTGGGAAAGCCCTAGGGCCCCGAACTGCATCGATCCCCGGTAGGAACGGATAGTCGCAATGCCCATCTTTGACATGATTTTCATCAGACCCTTTTCCAGGGCCCGGATATAATTGTGCTCGGCCGTGTCAATGCCTGTCCGCAATACCCCGGTCTCGCAGAGCCGGTTAAGCATGGCAAAGGCCAGATACGGGTTTACGGCGTTGGCGCCGTAAGCAAAAAGCAACGCAATATGCTCCACCTCCCGAGCCTCACCGGTTTCGACGATCAGTCCGGTCCGCAGCCGCTGACCGGTCGCCAGCAGGTGCTGATGGACGGCAGAGAGCGCCAGCAGCGACGGAATCGCCGCGTGTATGCTGTCGACAGGCCGGTCGGTCAGCACCAGATATGAAGCGCCGGCTGCCACGGCCATGTCGGCCTGCCGGCAGAGACCTTCGAGGCTGCGCTTGAGTCCAACGCCGGCAGCGGCCGCGGTAAATGTCATCGGCAGTACCGCAGTGGCAAAACCGCGGTACTTCAGATGGCGGAGCAGATCCAGCTCCCGGTCGGTGAGGATCGGGTGCCGCACTTTTACAATCCGGCAGTCGTCCGGCGCCGGGGTCAGCAACCCGTGGGCCACCGGACCGATGTAACCGGTCACGGACATGACCAGGTCCTCCCGGATGGGGTCGATTGGCGGGTTCGTGACTTGGGCGAACGACTGACGGAAGTAATTAAAGAACAACTGGGGCCGATCGGAAAGCACGGCCATCGGGATGTCCATCCCGGCCGAGGCCACCGGTTCCTTAGCCCGTTGGGCCATGGGGATGAGAATACGGTCGATGTCTTCCTTCGTGTAGCGGAACTCCGCCAGCAGCCGGCCGGCAGCCGGCACGTTCCGGTCGACCGTCCGCCCGGACGAGACGTCCGCCAAATCCAGACAGTTCTTTTCCAGCCAGTCCCGATAGGGATAGGCCGCGGCCAGAGCGCCCTTGATGTCGGCGTCGCGGAGGACTTTCCCCGCGCCCATGTCGATGATCATCATCTTGCCTGGCCGTAGCCGGCCGGCCTCGGCAACGTTGCCGTCCGTGACCGGCACCACGCCGGCCTCGGAAGCCAGGATGAACAGTCCGTCTTTGGTCAGTGTATACCGCACCGGCCGCAGACCGTTCCGGTCGAGCATTCCGCCCGCCAAGCGGCCGTCGGTGAACAGCACCGCGGCGGGGCCGTCCCATGGCTCCATCAGAATGGAATGATACTCGTAATAGGCCTTGAGCGAGTCCGGAATCGGGTTCCGGCTGTTCCATGACTCGGGAATCATTGCCGAGAGCGCATTCGGCACGGAAAGCCCGGCCTTGGTCAGGAATTCGGCAGCATTGTCCAATGAAGCACTGTCGCTCATGCCTGACTGCAGCAGCGGCAGCAGTTCCGGCAGATCAGGGAACCGCGGGGTATGGCAGGCGCCTTCGCGGGCGGCGGTCCAGGCGCGATTGGCCCGGATGGTATTGATTTCACCGTTGTGGCAGAGCAGCCGGAACGGCTGAGCCAGCTTCCATTCCGGCGCCGTATTGGTGCTGAACCGGGAGTGGACCATTGCCACGGCCGACCGGAAAGCCGGATCGGTGAGGTCCGGATAATAGGCACGGAGCTGGGCCGGGGTAAGCATCCCTTTGTAGACCATGGTCCGCGTGGAAAGACTGCAGATGTAGAACGCCGGGTCGGTTACGCCGAGCTCGGTCCGCCGGCGGGCCGCCCACAGCTTCCGCTCCAGAGTGTCCTGACTGTCGTAACTGCTGACGAAGACCTGCCGCACTTCGGGTTCGGCGGCCTGGGCCATCGGCCCGGGCACGGAATGGTCCACCGGGACTTCCCGGGTCGCGAAGACCGTCAGACCGTAATGCGCACAGGCCTGCCGGAAGACCGCTAAGCAGGCATCCGCCCGCTCCGCGTTCTTTGGCAGGAAGAAGAGACCGGTTCCGTAACGGCCGGCTTCGGGGACCGAAATTCCACATTTGACAATGAAATCGTGCGGAATCTGGACGGTGATTCCCGCCCCGTCCCCGGTGCGGCCGTCGGCGTTCTCCGCCCCGCGGTGCGCCAGGTTTTCCAAGATGCGAAGGCCGTATTCCACGATACCGTGGTCTGCGCTACCGCTGACATTAACGGCCATCCCGACCCCGCAGGAGGCTCTGCCTTCTGCAGGGTCGATCAGGCCCCGGTGATTGCCCATAATGATACCTCCGGACGCTCAGTGGATAAAGAGCAGTTCCCGGTACTTGGGCAGAGGCCACATCTGGTCGTCAATCATCATTTCCAGGGAATCTACGTGCTTCCGGATCTCTTCCAGCATCGGAATCATTTTATCATGGTAGTCCACAGCGCTCTTCCGGCTGGCGGGCTGAGCCGTGAGTTTCACGTCCAAGGCATCAAGTTTGTCGACCTGCGACTCGGCGGCGGCGATGTCATCCGCAATACAGCGGATAAGATCGATCTGCGAGGCTGAGAGCTTCTTGAAGTCCTTCTCGGCGCCATAGATTTCTTTCAGATTCCGGACGTTCTCCAGCAACATGTTCTGATAGCGTATAGCCACCGGGATCACATGGTTGGTTGTCAGATCGCTGAGGACCCGGCCTTCGATGGCGACCTTCTTGCAGTAGGTCTCCCAGAAAACCTCCTTCCGGGATTCGAGCTCCACCGCCGTCATGACGCCGGTATCGCGGTAGATATCTACGGTATGCTTGCTGGTGTAGGCATCGTAGACCACCGGAACCGAAGTCTCGCAGTCGAGCCCGCGCTTGGCGGCCTCGCCCTTCCAGGCCTCCGAGTAGCCGTTGCCATCGAAACAGACGGGCATGGCGGCGCGATAGGTCTCCCGGGTCTCGGCAAGCACGGCCTGCATGGGCAAGGTACCGGCCTTGATACGGGCATCAACGGCCTCCTTGAATTTGTGGAGCTGCCAGGCCACAATGGTATTGATGACCGTTAGCGGACCGGAGCAGTTGGCCGAGGAGCCGACCGCCCGGAACTCGAAGCGGTTCCCGGTGAAGGCAAACGGCGAAGTCCGGTTCCGGTCGGTGTTGTCGACGAGGAGCTCGGGCAGTTGGGGCAGGCCGAGGCCGCGGCTCTTCTTGCCGCTAAGTTTGACCATGTCCTTGGACTTCAGCAGCGCGTTGAACGCATCGGTGACCTGCTGACCCAGGAAGATCGAAATGATCGCCGGCGGTGCCTCGCTGGCACCCAACCGGTGCGCGTTGGAGGCACTCATGACTGAGGCCTTCAGCAATGCGTTGTTGTCGTAGACGGCCTTAATTACGTTGGCCATAAAACAGAAGAACCGCAGATTCTCCGCGTCGGTCTTGCCGGGGGACATCAGGCCGATGCCGCTGGCGGTGCCAAGGGACCAGTTGCAGTGTTTGCCGGAGCCGTTGACCCCCGCGAAGGGCTTCTCGTGCAGCAACACCTCAAAGCCGTGGCGCTCTGCCACATTCTTCATCAGAGACATCAGCAGGAGGTTGTGATCGATGGCCAAATTAGCTTCCTCATAAACCGGAGCGAGTTCGAACTGGTTCGGCGCGACCTCGTTATGCCGGGTCTTGACCGGGATACCGAGCTTGTAGCACTCGAACTCCAAATCCTTCATGAACTCCATAACCCGCGGCGGAATCGTCGCAAAGTAATGGTCGTCGAGCTGCTGGCTCCGAGCACTGTCATGACCGATCAGCGTCCGCTCAGTAAGCACCAGGTCCGGCCGTTGGCCGTAGAGGTCCCGGTCGACCAGGAAATATTCCTGCTCCCACCCGAGATAGGAGTGGACGACCTCGTTGCCCTCGCTGAAATATTTCAGGATGTCAGAGGCGGCCTTGGTGACTACCGATTCGGACCGCAGCAACGGGGTCTTGTAGTCAAGGGCCTCGCCGGTATAGGAGACGAACACGGTCGGAATGCACAGAGTATCGCCGATGACGAAGGCCGGCGAGGATGGGTCCCAGGCCGTGTAGCCCCGGGCCTCGAAAGTGTTCCGCAGCCCGCCGCTCGGGAAGGACGATGCGTCCGGCTCCTGCTGGCACAGCAATTTACCGCTGAACCGCTCCAAAGACTCGCCCTGACCGCGGGGCTCCGCGAAGGAATCGTGCTTCTCCGCAGTGCCGCCGGTAAGCGGTTGGAACCAATGGGTGTAGTGAGTGGCACCCAGATCCATTGCCCAGCGCTTCATGCCTTCCGCCACATGCTCGGCGACACTGGTATCCAGTGTAACACCCTTCTCAATCGACTCGTAGATCACGCGCCGCGTGTCCTCCGAAAGATACTTCCGCATATTGGTCCGGTTGAAAACATTGCAGCCATAGTAGGCCGAGGTCGCCTTGGCCGGGGGTTCCACCAACACCGGTTCCTTCGCATAGGCCTTCTCAACGGCACTAAACCTGAAGCTCTGCATGGTGGGGTATTGAACATTAATTGTTAATATAGTTTACGGAACAGCAAACTTAACTTGTATCGAATTCACATTATGTTAGACATTTGTCTAATATTATCGTAAAAATGCGGCATACCGAACGACAGATAAACAACAGAGCCGTCCGTCGCAGTTCATATATACAGCGAAAGGCTCGTTTTCACGTTCCCTTTAATATAGCAGTCAGAGATTAATGAACCATAAAATAGTACCCGTGGACATACCCTAAGACATAAGGGAGAGGCACATGGGGTTCAATCTCTTCAAGAACGGGGACCAGCTCTTCGACGAGGGCGTGGACCTGGTCAAACGCAATGACTACCAGAGGGCCCGGGAAAAGTTCTCCGACACACTGGAAAAGGAAGGTAGCGAGAACAAAAAAGCCCTGGCCCGGCTTTACATCGCCTTGATCGATACCGGTTCCAATCGGGAGAATATCGGTTATTACAAGTCCATCAGTGCGCTGCTTGCTCAGCACAACTACGGAACCTTCGAGTTCGGACTGTCGAAAGTACCGGCCGACGAATTGCAGGTTGAGTGCGAACTGGCAGTTATAGAGCTCGAGGCCACCAAATTCAACGGCGACTACATGGAAAAAGGCCAGAAGATGCTGGCGGCTGCCCAACGCTATCAGGCAGACATCGGCGACCGGCCGCTCCACTTCGAGGAAATGTACAAGGGCAACACCAACGCCACCGGCAGCCGGGAGGCACTGATTCTGCAGGCCATGGCCTATGAGACTATGGGCCGTGGCGCCGTTCACGACGACCCTAAGCAGGGCGCAGAGTACATGCAGATGGCCTACAACCTGCGCCGGATGATCGGCGACAGCGGCGAGGACGATTTGAAAGCCATGAAGGCTTACGCCCGCTCCGGCAAATGCTGGCTCTGTGGGCGGCCGATCAGCGGCGAAGGCATCCATTTCATTGCGGTTCCCAGCCCCGTCGAAGGCGCATTCCGCAAGGCTGACGAAGGCAAGATGATTAAGAGCTGTTCTGAAGACAGCAAATCGATATACATGTGCATGCCCTGTTACAACGCCATTTCCAACCGCGCCGACCAGATCTCTCAGAAATACTACGACCAGTCCATCCAGCAGATGCGGGCCATGGAGGCCCGGCTTGAGGCTGAAATTCAGTCTGTCCGGAGCAGCATCATAATGGTGCGTCGTTAAATGAGGTACTATGGCCGTCGACAATATGCTCACGTTACGCTGCAAGTACTGTGGCGCTCCGTTGGACAGGAAAGACGTCGAGAGCGACTCGCCTTACGTGACATGCCCCAGTTGCGGCACCACCCAGCAGCGGGTAGATGCCCAGGCTTATCTGGAGCAGCTGATGGGGCAGGTGCGCTCATGGGTCAACCAGGCCCTGCCTGGTGGCTTCGCCATCTCCCAGTCCGACAGCGTGGACTCTGTGGCCCGCTACAATATCTTCATGAACAGCGTGAAACCCAAGGTGGACCTGGAATACGGTGAGTACCGGTTCGCCCTGAACTCGCTGATCTCCCATACAATGCTGGTTATCCCCTTCACCGTCGACAAGACCCTCAAACCGGTTCACCAATCAGCCCAGGCCTTTGCTTTCGGCGAGAAACTGCGGCAGATCGAACCGCTGGCGGTCGACGGGAACAGCAAAAAGGTCGTGACCTCTGCCCAACGGATGTCCGACGCCTACGCGCTCCTGATCAACAACTGCAAACTGCTCCAGGAGAACAAGGACGGCCGGTACCTGCTGATGGTGAACAACTTCACTGCCGCGGCCAATGACTTTGGCGGCATCGAAGGCTATGAGCCTGCCCAGCGGCGCTTCGAGGCTCTCGCCGAGGTCTGCACCGGCTGCGAACAGTTGCTTAAAGGAGACGTAACCGGCAGCCTTGGCCACTTCGAGGCCGGCCTGGCAAAACTGAAGAAAGTGTCCGCCTCCCTGCTTTCCAACCTGAAGGTCGGCATTATGATGCCTGCCGTCACCCAGGAGATCAAACAGACCGAAGTGCTGAGGGGACTCGCTGACCTGGTCATTCATGACGGCACCACCGATCCGCTGAAAGCGCTCAGCACGATCCGGGCCATATTCACCTACGATTATCCGACCAGCGGGAACTGGGGCTACCTGCTGAACAACCGGGACCGCTTCAATGAAATCTTCGGCTACATGGCTGCCTGCATTGCTTCGCGGAACGGCGGCACTCTGAACATAGCCGCCGGCGACGGAGACATCCTGGTCCCGTTCTGGAACATCGAACTGCGTTACAGTTTTCAGACCGGCTCGTTATGGAAGAAGCACGGTGTGGAAGTTTCGGAGAACCTGCTCGCGGCCGCCGACTTCGTTACTGACACTGCTTGCCTGAGCAATCCCACCGAGGCGGTCACGAACGTGTTCGCGGTCCGCAACAAAGAGGGAATGTTCGCTGGGATCACCGGTTCAGAGACCAGCATCAGCAGCAGCGCAGGTATCGGCCCGTTGATCTCCTCAGCTCATCCCAACACTGCCGGGAGCCGGCGGATCGTCGTACCGCTTAGTACAAAGCGGGAAGCCGAACGGCTGGTCGAACAATATGTGGCCAATACCGCCGCGGTCGAGAACAAACTCAAGCTCAGCAACCCAGAGGTCCGGGGGCTCATCTATGTCCCCTGCCGCACTAACAACGACGGCATCAGCGCACCAGCCGGTTTCGGTCTGCTTGCACCGGCCCGGATGAACCGCATGCGGCTGTCCAAACTCGTTATCATATGAAAATCATATACTGCCACAAGAAGGAATGAAATGACAGACAACAAAGGCAACAATTACCGGACCCGCAACACAGTCGTATTCGCCGGGGCACTTATCGCGCTAGCCGTCGGTCTGCTGATCGTCGGGCTCGCGAACCTTGCGTGGATCAACCTGCTGTGGACCTTCATGCTCATATTCGGCATCGTCCTGGCCGTCGTCGGAACGACGTACAACAGCACACCGGACAAGTTCGGTCCGTCTGAACAGACGTACCGGATCGCAATCGGCGCTCTGCTGGCGCTCTTCGGTCTGGTCGGTCTGCTGTGGTCAAACGCCTGCACCGAGTACTACGTCTACCTGGCCGTTCTGCTGATCGGCATCGCAGTCATCGGCCTGGCCGTAGCCCTGTCCAATCATAAAACCAGTAAGTTCTGAAAAGGAGGGAACAACAATGACAAATACACTGGAAAACAGCGTCGAAAACTCGATGGCTAAGAACCGCTCGCTCGTCGAGCGGATCGGCCAGTACATTCCGCTCTATCGGGGGTATAAGCAGAAGAACCTGCGCCGGGATGAGGACCGCGCTGTACGCGAAACCGTCGCCCGTGTTCTGGCCGGCAGCAAGACCGACCTGGCGAACGCGGCTCGGGCGACAGTCGGCGACTTGAACGCCATGCGGGACATGGAACGGGTCCGGAGCAAGGTTGATCACTATTACGCCGACGTCAAAAAGGCCGTGAACGGCTACAGCGCCTTTCACAATTCCGTCAAGATTCTGGAGTCTGAACTCGACGCGGTCGTGACCTGGGACGCCAAGCTCATCGACGATGCCCATACTCTGAAAGAAGAGACCGAGCGTCTGCGGAGCGTCGCAGACAGCGACGGCGACATCAAAGCACCGCTGCGGGACATCGAAGCAACCGTAGATGCCCTGTTCGATGCCTACCGCGAGCGGGAGAACGTCATGCGCGGCTTTATTGAACGGGAGAACGACGGTAACAACAGTGAAAAGGAGTGACCTTTATGACTGACAGCAAAAAAACGAACGTCGTGTTCTGGAAAGACCAGGGTCCCGACGACATCATCTACAAATCCGAGAGCGACGACCTGCGGACGATCACCTCGGTGACCGTGCCCGAGCACGCCGTAGCGCTCTTCATCCGGGACGGACAGCTCATGGGCACGCTTGAGCCCGGCCGGCACATTGTGACCTCGGCAAACATTCCGTGGCTGACCAAACTCTACAACATGGCGCTAGGTTACAAGGAGACCCCGTTTAAGGTCTGGATCGTCTTTATCTCGCTGAAGATTTTCAACGGCCGCTGGGGCATCCGCTCTATGATCAAGGCTGCCCAGGAGTATCAGGTCCCGATTACTCTGATGGCGAACGGCGACTACCAGTTCCGCATCAGCGACACCGCGGTGTTCTACACTCAGGTCCTGGGCGGGATGTCGAACTACTCCACCGGAGACGTCAACGCCTTCATGAAGAGTTTCATTAACGAGCAGATTACCCAGCAGCTGACGAAACAGTACTACATGGACGTTATGACAAACCTTGAGAAGGCTTCAACGTCCACTAAGATCCTGATCGATCCCTATTTCCAGCAACGGGGCATCGAACTGCTCTCGCTGAAAATCAACGAAGCCGCGACCACTGACGAGGAGAAGACCAAAGTCTTCGAGTATCTCCAGTTCAGCAGCCAAAACGGTGAGGCGTTCAAGAAGTACGAGGTCATGGACCGCATGGCAGATGCCGTGGGCAACTCTCAGGGCGGCGCGGCCATGGGTACCGGCATGCTTCTGTTCCCGCAGATGTATCAGCAGATGCAGCAGCAACCGGTTAACGGCGTACAGGGCCAGAACACAGCCCAGCAGGCCCAGAAGGTCATGTGCCCGTACTGCGGCGGTCTCAACAACTATCCGTACAAGTTCTGCTCGAACTGCGGGAAGCCCTCGTCTGTGCAACAGTCTGCTGCGGAAACGGTGTCGGCACCGGCTGCAATTTCCTCCGCCGGAGTCTTCAAAGTATGCCCGTACTGTGGCAAGAATCTCAGCGGTCTGAAGAAAACACCGAAGTTCTGTCCTTTCTGCGCCGAACAGTTGCTTTAAAACCATTATCAACCGGCGGACCGCCATCCACGACGGCTCCGCCGAAACAGTCTGTTTCCAGTCGTCTGCGGTTTCGTTTTTCAGGCCGCTCCTTTTCCCGAGCCAGGATCTTTCTGGCCTCTTTGCAGTCATTAGTCATTACTGCGACTTTGAAGTAGATTTGTACGATATTCGTAGCAAAAAAACGGATTTCGTGCAATATCCGTTGAAACAATATTATAAATAGCACAATGACGATATATATCGTGAAGGAGGCGTGTAATAATAGGTAAACGCAATATGTCAGCATTCTGCGGAGTGAACAGCTCGGTTTCTGAGTTTTTCGCCGAAAGGGAAATCTGGTCGTTGACACTTCCTGTATCGGCACGCCGCTACTGAAGCCTGTTACACCATCTCGCTGATGGCCGCAAACAAACTTCTTACCCTGTGAGGGTTAATCCTGTTGTTTCTTCTGTTTCCTGCGGATATGCTTTTATGATGCCGAGGTCATTCTCGGTTCATGGCAGTCAAAAAGGAACTGGCCGATTATATTACCACAATTCCGGACTTCCCCGAAAAAGGGATCATGTTCCGGGATGTCACCACAATCATCGAGGATCCCACCGGCTTCCAGATGGCAGTCGACGGCCTCATTGCCCAGCTGAAAGGACTGGACTTCGACTACATTGTCGGCACCGAATCCCGGGGTTTCATCTTTGGCGCCCCGGTCGCCTATGCTATGCACAAAGGTTTCATTCTTGCCCGGAAGAAGGGCAAACTGCCGCGGGCCACTGTTTCCGAGGACTACAAACTGGAATACGGTTTCGCCACCCTCGAAATGCACAAGGACAGTCTCAAGCCTGGCGATCGCGTCGTCCTGATCGACGACCTCATCGCTACCGGGGGCACTACTGCCGCAGTCATTCGGCTGGTTGAGAAGATTGGCGGCAAAGTCGTCAAGATCGGATTCGTCATGGAACTGGCCGGCCTTAAAGGTCGGGACAAACTCCGGGGATATGACGTCTACAGCCTGATCTCTTATCCTGGAAAATAAAGGAAGTTGCCTCTTCCATCTCTTTCCGGAGAGAGCAGAACCGTAAAAACACCTTAAAGGCCGGCCGCAATACTAGAACCGAATCGATAAGAAAGGATGTTCCAGCAGAGGCAGATAGAGATTAAGAATGAGTGCCTGTTGTGGATCCCACCTCTCAAAAAAACCTTTGAACAAGGTCTCAGAAGAGATTCTGGAACCTGTGATTGAATGATTCAGAAGCAGGACCTGCTGCGCAGATGTGAGATGCACGGGCATACAGCGATTGCACAGGTGTAAGATAGATGCAGACCGAAAACAATCTCTGTCCTTTACCGCACACAGGGTAACGGCCGTACACTTTCTGGCTGTCGATGACCGTGCCCGGGATGTGACCTCCGCAAAAGAGGAAAAAAAGATAGAGGCCGAGGACAGACGCCTCTCTCCCCGACCTCAGGGGATCGTCACGCATATTTCTCTATATACTGGGCATGGGTTATTGGAAGCCATGCCGTGGTTATGAGATCGATCTCACCGTCACTGAGACCCTGATACATTACCCCCACGTTTAATTCAGTCATTTCCACATCGTATCCTACATATTTCTCGAGGACGTACTTCAGAACATTGGAGGAACCTATGGCATCCGCCCAGTTCACAAGCCCAATCGTTATCTCTCCGCGACCTGCTTTATACTCCGTCCCTGCAAGCCATTTGGCCAACAGATTCTGATGGGATTCTGTCCACTGCTCGACGGCCGCAGATGTGTCTCCGCTGCTGTCGATGTATGACAGAAGATCGTTGAACTCGGCCGTGCTGTATTCATAGTTTGAGAGTACCTGGGCGATTACCGGGTCATCGGAAACTAGACCGGGTCTTCCCCACGATTCTATGGATTCTGCCTCACCGTATGCGAGATCCGGATCTTTCAGGAACGTCAGGTCATACACTCCGTTGGCCCAATGAGGCGTCCACATCGTCACCACTATGGCTTTTTCCGAAGCATAAGCATTCTTTAACGATGTCAGCATTCCGGATTCTGAACTGGATACCAGTTTGAAAGAACTCAGACCGTACTGATTGATTGCATTTTCGGTAGAGGACATTATCCCGGCTCCCGCATCTATGCCGACGATTTCATAATCGAAGTTGTCTGCATATTCTTCGAGATCGGAGATATATTCGAGACCGTATTCTTTGGCCGCATACGTAGGTACGGCCAGTCCGCACTGGGCACCGCTGTCCAATACCGTTCCCATTTTGGTTATCCCGGCATTGTTCCCGTCGTCTGCGTGGAATACCGCCGCACCTGCTACCAGCAGTATGAGAACGGCCAGGACTGCACCGATCTTCATGGCGGTTACTTTGCGTCTTTTCGTTCTTCCGGCAGGTTCTGCTCTCTTCATCCCGCCGGCATTCCTGTTCAGGGCTTGCGTCAGTCTGTCAAGGACCATCGCTATAAGGACAACGGCCAGCCCCGCCTCGAATCCCAGTGCCACATCCACTCTGCTCAACGCATAGACTATGTCCTGTCCCAGACCCTCGCATCCGATCATTGCCGATATAACCACCATCGACAGAGACAGCATTATGCACTGGTTTATTCCTGCCATTATTGAGGGCGTTGCCTCCGGCATCTGCACCTTCGTCAGTTTCTGCCATCCTGTGGAGCCAAACGCATCTGCGACCTCGTTCATCTCCGCAGGCACCTGCCTGATGCCGAGATTGGTCAGTCTGACTATCGGCGGCATGGCAAATATCACAGTGGCGACCACCCCCGGGACCATCCCCAATCCGAAGAAGATGACTGCCGGGATGAGATAAACGAATGCTGGCATCGTCTGCATGAAATCCATCAGCGCCTTTATGACAGGATTGGCGGTCTCGCTTTTGGCAGACCATATCCCCAGCGGGATGCCGATTGTTATCGCCACCAGTGCCGAGATTATAACCATGCTCAGCGTTATCATCGCACTTTCCCAATAGCCCATCCAGTAGATTATGCAGAATGAGATGCCCGCGAATACGGTAGTGCTGAGACGCCTTGTGATGAGCAGGGACACTGCGATCAAAATCACCATGAAGAGCACAGGGCTCATCCCGCAAAGCACTCCTTCCAGAAGATTCAGGGGCCAGGTCAGGACTTCGCTTATAGCACCCAGAAGCCAGCCGAAATACTGCTCTATGAAGTCCACGGCCTGTTCTGCGAACATGCCTACAGGGGATACCATCAGAGATCCCCTCCGTTCAATGCCTCGGCTGTAGCGGACGGACTCACGACACCGATCAAAATCCCGTCATCATCCACGACAGGTATCGAAAAGTCCGTGGTGACCATTATCTGTATCACCTCTTTCATGGGGGTGTCCCTGCGGACCTTCGGTATCTCCCGTTCGATGACATCCTCCAACGTCTTGTCCGAGCATATCGCATTCATTATGTCATCTGATCCGACCATACCAACCAGGCGGTTGCTCCTGTCCACCACCAGCAGATTGCTGCGGTCTGTGCTCTCCATGATTTTCATTGCGGCTCGAGGTCCCTGCGTGTCGTGTATGACGTTTCTGGGCTTTTTCATGAAGGCTTCCGCATTGAACACCTTGGTGCGATCCACTTTTTTCGTGAATCTGCTGACATATTCGTCCGCTGGATTCCTGAGAATCTCTTCAGGTGTGCCCATCTGCACAATGCGGCCGTCCTTCATCAGTGCAATGCGGTCGCCGAGTTTGAGAGCCTCGTCCAGATCGTGCGTGACAAAGACGATGGTCTTGTTGAGGTCAGACTGTATCTTCTGCAGTTCCTCCTGCATGTCGTTTCTTATGAGGGGGTCTAAAGCGCTGAAGGCCTCGTCCATGAACAGGATGTCGGGATCCGTGGCTAATGCTCTGGCAAGACCCACCCTCTGCTTCATGCCTCCGCTGAGGTCCTTCGGATAACTGTCCTCATATCCGGACAGCCCGACCCTGTCTATAGATACCTGGGACTTCTCCAAACGTTCTTTTTCCGGAATACCCTGGATTTCAAGTCCGTAGGCGACATTGCTCTTGACGTCTCTGTGCGGCAGAAGACCGAAATTCTGGAAAACCATTGACATGCTCTTCTGTCTGACATACCTCAGTTCTTCCTCGTTCAGAGAGGTAATATCAATTCCGGCAATCAGAATCCTTCCCGATGTAGGCTCTATCAGCCTGTTCATGCAGCGTTCGAGTGTGGATTTTCCGGACCCGGAAAGGCCGATTATTACGAATATCTCTCCTTTTCTGACATTCAGCGATACGTCGTACAGGCCCACGTTGTTAGAGGTCCTTTCCTGCACCTCTTTCTTGTCTGCACCTTTTTCCAGGAGTCTTAGGGCCTCTTCCGGATGCTTACCGTATATCTTACAGAGCCCCTCTACCTTTATCATAATCTCGTTTCCGTCATCATCGACGGGACATTTTTCCTCGATGCAGACGTTCTTTGTTTTGTCTCGTGATCGTCTGAAATCCTCAGACATCCTTTTCAGGGGTGCTTTGATTTTATATGCCGCGGAATTCACATGTGCAGTCATCACCTCGTGGAATCTGTCATCCAGAGATCTTATAGGTCTTCTGTGCGTTTTCATAAACATCTTTATCACTCGCGCCGCTGGAAGGATATTTATCGGACATCTGCATACATGAATACAGTCCACGCTGAACCTGCGTATCAGCGGAACAGATGCAGACAGAGAATGCCGCCACAGCGGCCAACTGCGAATTCCAAATCTTTGGAAACAAGGACATCTTACGAAACTGGTGTTTCAGGTCAGTTTTGTTTGCATCTGCGAGGATCGATGTGGGTCGTATTCCACATGTCAGATCCGATGTTTGATACACGTTTTGAGTGTATGGTCTTCAAATCACGACGGCTAGAGTTATGGACTCATTTTATTTAAATACCAATTGCAGCCGCGCTCATTCTTTTACAACAGAATAGATGTACATACGCTCCCGCATCGCCGACTGTGTTTCCGCCATTTTCAAGTAATCGTTAGAAAAATGCCGCAAACACCTGATCCATCACATACGCCGCCCATGCCCGTTTCTTCTGTTGATTGTTCCAATCCTTCCGTCTCCCGTTCCTGGTCAGCCGAGGTCTATACAGACACCATGTCCTGAAAAATTACCAAGAGAAGACACAACCTGACTGGCCAGCGATTTATGAAACCGAGGCCCGACTGTTCAAACCGGACACGACCATCTGTCGGAGCTCTGCCAACTGGCCTGCTGACTGTATACTGCAGGCCCTGCCTTGCAACCCCGGGTAGAAGTATTGCGCCTGCACCGGCCAATTTTAATGATACCCACATCGACATCCCTGGCAAGAACAGCGCTGGCGGCAAGCCCAAGATGATACCGTACCGGCAGTCTCCGGACACTCCCGTCCGGAATCCGGCTTATCGCCGGCAGCCGGCCGGCATGTCTGCCACCCAGATATACCAGTACTGAATGACCTGCCGATCTGACAGGGCGCGCGGCGCCTGCAATACTATTGCCCCAAAGTCGACCATCGACGAGCATCCAGCGGGGGCCATCAGCCGACGGGCCGGCATCCGGGCACCGCCCATCAGATCGCACGCTGTGCTGGACGTTCGGTCATATCATGCACCGCCCAGACATCGCCGTTACTGCAATCTTGGAAATGCTCGGCTACGATCCCGTCAAACAGGCCCTGTTCTATACCTGGATCGATCCCGATTACATGCCGGAGGCTATGGACAATTCCCAGCCGAACTGACCGACAAATGAAAAACAAACTGATGTCATAAAAATAACCAATACAGACACCGCCGCATCTGTACGAGGATGGAGAGCTTGCCGGGATTCGAACCCGGGTATTCGGCTCCGAAGGCCGATAGGATATCCTAGCTACCTCACAAGCCCATGCGTATCAATGCGGGATGGCGTATTAATCTATGCAGACGGCTGCTCAATCGACCTACAGTTTTAATGGGTCCTACACAATTGCCGCCTTTATGGCAAAGGTAATCATGAACGACGGTGCCGGCGGCGAGCTCATGCAGGAGTTCATCTCCAAGCACATCACCGGACACTTCCCGAAGATGAAGGCGGAAATCTCACTCGACGCCCTCGACGATTCCGCGGTCGTCGACGATGTTGTATTCACCATCGACGGACACACCGTCAACCCATTGTTTTTCCCGGGCGGCGACATCGGCAAGATCGCCGTCTCCGGCACGGTCAACGACATCTCGGTCATGGGCGCTCAGCCCATCGGTCTCGCCTGTTCGACCGTCATCGAAGAGGGCCTGGACGTGGACATCGTCGACAAAGTGTTCGACAGCATGGGTCAGACCGCCGCAGACTGCGGCGTCCCGATCGTCACCGGCGACACCAAAGTCATGGGCGCCGGTGAACTCGACAAGATGATCGTTTCCACCGCCGCCATCGGCCGGCGGACTGCCGACCTCGACCACGACATGGAGGTCGCAAATAGCTATCGGAAGGTCGCCAATCGCTGGTGCGCCGACTCCAACGTGGCACCGGGCGACAGGATCATCGTTTCCGGCTATGTCGGCGATCACGGCGTCGCACTGCTCTCTTCGCGGGAGGGCTACGGCTTCGAAAGCGTTGTAAAGAGCGATGTCCAGCCACTCAACAAGATGATTGCCCAGGGCCTCCGCGTCGGCGGCATTACCGCCATGAAGGATCCGACCCGGGGCGGTCTCGCCAACACTCTCAACGAGTGGGCGAACAAATCCAAGGTGGAACTGCAGATCGACCAGGAACAGATTCCGCTGCGGGATGGGGTCATCAACGCCTGCGACCTGCTCGGCATCGATCCGCTGAGTATCGGCAACGAGGGCAAAACGGTCATCGCCGTCGTACCTGCCATGGCCGACGCCGTACTGAAGGCTCTGAAGGCCACGCCGGAAGGCAAGGATGCCGCCATTATCGGCGTCGCCGCCGCCGGCCGCAACCGCGTCATTCTCAATACAGAGGTCGGCGGCCGTCGCATTCTCGAGCCGCCCTCCGGCGACCCGGTGCCCCGGATCTGCTGAACCAAACTCTCTCCGGGGGACCGCCCCGGATCTTTCCTTCTACGGCAGACGCCCGCCAAGTTAGAAATAGGAACATCTCCTAAGGCTCGACAGAGGCCAATCTATGGTTACTTTTCTGCCTTTCAGCGGTTACCGGCCCAGTCTCCGGCCCGGCGAGAACATCGAGGACCGCGTGTCCCCGCCGTACGACGTCATTAGTCCCGAACAGCTCAAGGAGCTGCAGGCCAAATCGAACAATATCACGAACCTGACCCTGGCCCCCGACGCGGACAAGCACTATACCCACGCCCGGCAGACTCTTGAACAGATGGTCAAGGACGGCAGCCTGAAGCAGGACACTCCTTCCTTCTACCTGTACGAGCAGCATTTCACCGACGCCGGCAAACAGTACAGACGGCTGGGCCTGGTCGGCATCCTGAAGACCGAGGATTACAGCGCCGGCAACATCATCCCACATGAAGAGACCTTCTCCAAGGTCAAGGCCGACCGCCTGAACCTGCTACGGGACATGGAGACCCACCTGGAGTCCATTTTCGGCATTTTCACCAGCTTCACCCCGGAACTGAAGAAGAAAATCGACGGCGCCGCCCGGCTCGTCTACCGCTACATCGATCCCCAACAGGTCGAGCACCGGTATTACCGGATCGCCGACCCCGATATCTGCGGAGAGATCACCGCCGCACTGAAGGATCAGAAGATGCTGATCGCAGACGGCCACCACCGCTATGAGACCGCCCTGAACTATGCCAAGGAGAACCCGGACTGTGAGGCCAAGCAGTATGTGCTGGCGACTCTGGTCGCCAGCAACGATCCCGGTCTGGTCGTTTGGCCGACCCACCGGCTGGTGGACGCCGGCGATATCGGCGAGAAGAACGCCATCTCCAAACTGGAGAAGTCACTGACCATGAAGGAGATCAGTACAGCAGAACTGGAGACAGAGCTGCCGCAGCACATGCTCGGCCTGATGTTCCGGACCGGCCGCTGCTTTGTGGCCGATCCCATTGCCCCGTCGGACAATGTCATGATGCAGCTCGACACTTACGTGACGCAGCAGGTCATCCTCAACGGCGTTTACAAGGCGGACGAGGGCAAGAGCACCGTTTCTTACGATGCCGAGCTTGGCCCGGTCAAAGAGGCCATGGCCGCCAAGAAGCACGACCTCGCTGTTGTCCTGAACCCGCCGAGCATCAAGACCATCTGGGATCTAGCGGGCGCCGGCAAGCGGATGCCCAAGAAGACCACCTTCTTTTTCCCGAAGATCTGGTCCGGCTGGGTCATTTACCGGATGGCCTGATAACTTTTGCCAGCGGGGTTTCGGCCCCGCCCCGTTTTTTCAATGCTGCGACGTTTGGATCGCCGTATCGCAAGTAACGCCGACAGCACTGTTGCAGGCACTGACCGAACACGAACAGAACTTCTGCTCACATTCTGACTTCACACTGAAGTCTGAATAAAAAGAAAAACCTCCGGAAACGGGAGACTCCGGAGTAAGGGGTTTTTGATGTCTGAGATTCGGCTCAGGCCGATTCGTTGCTTACAGCCGCATCCCCGGCTTCGCCGGTTCTGACGCGGACCGCGTTGTCGACACTGTAGATGAAGATCTTGCCATCGCCGACCGCGCCGGTGTAGACCGCAGACTTGATTGCCGCAACCACTTCGTTGACCTTCTTGGCCGGCAAAACGACCTCTGCCTTCACCTTGGGAAGCAGTGTGCTGTCCACTTCGATACCGCGATAGAGTGAGGCGTGGCCCTTCTGGGCGCCGTAGCCGGCCACATAGGTGACCGTCATTCCCGTCACTCCGACCTTGTCGAGACTCGCCTTTAGCGCGCCGACCATTGTGCGTCTCGTGATGACGACGACCTTCTTCAGACCCTCCGCCGACGGTGCACTGAAGTCTGTGACTGTCATACCAGACATCGCCTGTGCTCCGGCGGCCATGGACTGCACCGACATCCCGAGTTCGCTCTCGTCGTGGATGATGTGCAGATCCGGCATGATTCCCGAGTAGGCACTGGCCAGCCCGTGCTCGGAGATGTCGAGACCGGAAATCTCCTCTTCGGCCGAGACACGAAGTCCGATCGTGTGCTTGATCACGTAGAACACCGTGCCCATCGTAATGATCGTCCAGAGAGCGATGATACCGACACCGAAGCACTGAATGCCCAGCGTCGACAGACTGCCGCCGTACAGAACCCCGGCAACACCCGCATAGCAGTCTGGATTGGCCAGGAAGCCGACGAGAATGGTACCGACGGCACCACAGGCCCCGTGGACGGCGAAGGCGCCGACCGGGTCGTCGATCTTGACCCGCTTGTCGATAAACTCCGCTACCACGACGACCGTGATCCCGGCGATCGCTCCGATGATTATCGCTCCGTAATAGTCGACCGCCGAAGCACCGGCGCAGATTGCGACCATGCCGGCCAGACAGCCGTTAAGGGTGAAAGACACGTCTGGGTACCCAAACTTAAACCGGGAGTAAAGCATCGAGCTGACAGTACCGGCCGCTGCCGCCAGGCAGGTGATGAGTAGGACCTCACCGGTCAGCGTACCCAGTTCAAAGGACGAGATGCCCAGCGAGGAACCGCCGTTAAAGCCGAACCAGCCGAACCACAGGATGAAAACACCCAGCGCCGCGATGGTCAGGTTATGGCCCGGGAAGGCATGCGCCTTGTCGTCCTTGTCATACTTGCCGATACGTGGGCCGAGGAAGAACGCCCCGAGCAGCGCCGTAATGCCGCCGATCATATGCACGACGGTGGAACCGGCAAAGTCGATGTAGCCCATGTTGTATAGCCAGCCGTTCCCGCTCCACACCCAGTGGCAGACCACTGGATAGACGAATGCACACATGATGATCGAATAGATGCAGTAGGAGCCGAACTTGGTACGTTCTGCCATTCCGCCCGAGACAATGGTCGCTGCCGCACCGGCAAAGACCAGTTGGAAGAGGATGTAAGCTCCGGACGTGTAACCGTTCGAGAGGTCAGTGTGCGAAAGGAAGAGATCGGGCACGCCGATGATCCCCAGACCGGCCAAGTCTGTTCCGTAAGCAAAACTACAGCCGATCGCGATGAACGCGATGGTGGCGAACGCCATATCCAGGGTGTTCTTCATAATGATGTTGCCGGCATTCTTCGCTCTGGTGAAACCCGATTCCACCATGGCGAAACCGGCCTGCATGAAGAAGACCAGGGCTGCGGCCACGATTAGCCAGAGGGTGTCAAGCGCATTGTACGAGGCAATGGCGCTGGCAGAATCCAGCAGTTGATATCCGTAAGGTGCCAACACTATTATATCACCGATTCGGGCATATTCGATGTTTATATAAAATAGTTTTCATAAATTAGATATTTGTCTAATAATTAATTAATTGAATAGTTGTTTGATTGAAACAAACACATTAAATTAGTCAGACAAATGAATCAGAAATGAATCGGAGGGAAGACGCCCCCGCGGGGGTTGTTTGGGGTGAAGAAAACTTAATAATCAGACTGCAGCATCGAAATACTGCCGGGTAACCCGGAAAATCCAGGAGACTGCCAGCAGGAAATCCATGCCGAGCAGAAGGACCCACAGCAAATCGGCGGTTTCGACGTATGAGACAACCAGGCAGATCCCTGCAGCGATCATCAGGAACATGGTGTAATGCCATGCATACCACTTTCTGAGATGCAGCAACGTTCCGCAGAGCAGCAGGGCAACGGCCAAAACGGCCGTGACCGCAGCAAAGACATAGTCTGCAACGTTAAGATACGCGAGATAGAGCATTACCACACCCACTAGCGCGGTCAGCACCTCGACAATCCTCACGATGAACGGCTTGTCATACAGGAAGCTCATGCTTCATTCCAATTACAAATTCATATTAATACATTATTATATTAGACAAATGTCTATTAAAACAAAATATCAACAGTTATTATATCTTGAATAAAAACAATGAATTAAACAAAGTGTAAGACCGAAAAAGCACGGCGGATCCGCCGCGCACAATCGGAACTGCCGAAAAGACGATACGCCGAACACAGAAAGATAAAGGGTAAAATGGAGCCGTTGAAGGGAATCGGACCCTCGACCTACGCCTTACCAAGGCGTCGCTATACCCCTTAGCCACAACGGCAACAAAGACGCCTAATCCTGCAGTGATTGATAAACCTTTCTGAACCTGGACTGCGGGCGGCGTGGGGTTTATTTCGTTGATGACGTATGGGATTGCTATGAAGAAAGAAATGAGCTCTTTCGACGTCCGTTCAGTCGTCACAGAGATGGCCGCCCTCGAGGATGCCCACCTGGACAAGATCTTTCAATGGGGCGCCGGGAACGTTCTTTTCCGGATCAACACTAAGGACGGAAAGAAAGACTTGTTCTTCAGGGACAAGAGATGGCTCTATCTTTCGCCCGACCGGCCCGACACCCCGGTCATTCCGACCTCGTTCGCCACCTTCCTGCGGAAATATCTCACCAACGCCCGGGTCGGCAAGGCTTCGCAGGTTGGTTTCGACCGGATCGTTCTGCTGGAGGTTTTTAAGGCCAACGGCGAATACCAGTTGGTCTTCGAGATGTTCGGAGGCGGCAACGTACTGCTGGTCCAAAACGGTACCATTGTGAACTGTCTTACCCAGCGGACCTTCCGGGACCGGGCCACCCGGCCTGGTGAGCCCTACATTGTACCGAAGGAACGGTTCAACCCGGTCACCGCCGCCGAGCCGGAATTCGGTGCCGTCTTCCGCTCGTCCGCCGCTGATACCGTCCGGACCTTGGCCACCGTTACCAATCTGGGCGGTCAATACGCCGAGGAGGTCTGCCGCCGCGCCGGGGTCGATAAGACCGTGCCTGCCAAGGAGGTCGGAGACGAAAACGTCGCCAAGCTCTACGCTGCTCTTCGGGGCATCGTCGGACAGATTACGGGCGAACCACGGCCCACTGTTTTCCGGCAGGGCGGCGCAATTGTGGACATCGCCCCGGTAGATCTGCATATCTACGACGACTGCGAGAAAGAAACCGTGCCGACCGTCTCCGAGGCCATCGGTCGGTACCTGGCCGAGCACGACCGGAAGACCGAAGAAGAACTCACCGACCCCGAAATCGAAAAACTCAAGAAGCGGGTGGAAAAACAACAGGAGACTGTCGAGGCTTACCGCGCCGAGGCCGCCCGCCTCAAAACCCACGCTGACGGACTGTATTCCGATTATCAGAAGACCGCCGAGCTCCTTGAGGTGCTAGCCGCCCAGGCCCCGAAACTGACTTGGGAGAAGCTTAAGACCGGCGCCCTGAAGATTCCCTACGTTGAGGATCTGGACGCCGAGCACGGCACCGTCACTGCAGAACTGGGCGGGAACACCGTCACACTCGACTACCGGCTGAGCGTGGACGCCAACGCCTCGGCCATCTACGCCCGGAGCAAGACCGAGGGCGAGAAAGGCAACAAGGCCGCCGTCGCTCTGCAGGAAAGCCTGGATGAACTGGACCGTAAACAGAAGGGCTTCGACCGGAAAAAAGCCGCCGATCTTGGTAAGGCCGCCCCTACCAAGCATTTCTGGTTCGAGGTCTTCAAATGGTTCATCACCTCCGGCGGCCGTTTGTGCATCGCGGGCCGGGATACCCATTCCAACGACAGCATCGTAAAGAAACATCTCAAAGAACCGGACATCTATGCCCATGCCGACATTCACGGGGCCCCGTCGGTCATCCTCAAGGATGGTCTGAACGCCGCACCGGAAGAGCACCGGGAAGCCTGCTGGTTCGCCCTCGCCCAGTCCAAGGCCTGGACAGCCGGCACACCCGAAGGCGGCGCCTTCTGGACCTACCCCGACCAGGTTAGTAAGACCCCCAACGCCGGCGAGTTTGTCCCCCGGGGCGCATTCATCATCCGCGGCAAGCGGAACTACGAGTACCATCTGCCCTTGGAACTGGGAGTCGGCGAGGTCTTCTATCAGAGCGAGCGCAAAATAATGTGCGCCCCGACCCCGCTGCTGGAAAAAGACAGCGACAGGTACTACGTCATTCGGCCCGCGAAAAAAAAGAACGGCCAGCTTAACGGCGAACTTGCCCGGCAGTTCAACGTACCGGAAGAGGAGATCTCTCGGATTATGCCTCCTGGCGGCTACGAGATCACGAAAAAGATCTGGCCGGTCGAAACGGCAGAAAACGAAGAAGTAACTAACCCTTCCGACCGCTGAACGGAAGAGAAGGGATGGCGCTCGTGCTGGGATTCGAACCCAGGTCAAGAGATCCGCAATCTCACAGGATATCCAAGCTACCCCACACGAGCCGCTGCGGAAACGCTCCTTTCGGAACGGTAAGAAGTTTTTTACAGTAACCTTCAGACCTCAGGATGGCTGAGGTAGCGGGTGATGTATCCAGCGATCCGATTTCTCATCGGAATTGTCTTGACGTCGGTCAGGTTTCCAACCATTTCTTTGTTGTTGTTGAAATCCTTGCTGAACGCCTGAGGATATTTGTTGATGAGTTCGATGGATACTCTCTTGATGTAGGTGGGTCTGATTCTTCCCATATCTTTCACCGAGTATCTCGAGTGATGAGTATTCGTTATTTAAAGTTTAGCGGACGTGGCCGGTTCGAAATCGCCTTTCCGGGAATGACCGCAGGACTTCTTTCCCTCAGGACAGGGGCCGCGGACGCAACCTGGTCCAGCGTCCTGGAAAATGATCGGCGAGACCTGCTTGCACTGCTGCAGCATCTCGTCTGCCATCGCCCGGATCTCCCACTGGGCCCGATTGCAGCAACGAACCGCGAAAAAGTGCCGGAGTTCGCGGGCATTCATAGTAATCGTGATGTTGGTTGTACAGGCATTCGGCAGTACGTACCTGGCGTCCTCCGCTGCGACCCCACGCTTAACCAGGGCGTTGTACGCGTTCCAATCCGCCTTCATGACATCGGTGAAGATTTTGTGCGCATAGCGGTCGGCTTTGACGGTCTCGGGCTCAACGAAGGCCGGCTTGGTCATAGGAATGTAACGCTGGCTCTGTTGCGAAAAGGAGGCGATCCGATGGCGCACCAATTGGTGGGTGAGCACCCGGGACACGCCGGAGACGGAAAAGGTGAACACCGCATGCTCGATGACCGATTCGTGACCCATGGACATGACCGCGTTCAGGATTTTTTCCGGCTTCAGGCAATCCAGTTCCAGGAGGTCTCCGGCACACTCCTGCGCGTAGCAGGAACGGGCCGCCGCGGCACAAATCCTATCCGCATCCGGCGTGTAAGCGACCAGTTTCACGTTCATTCTTCCCTCTCCTTATTGTCCCATACCATTGCCCGGACTTTCGCCAGCTTTTCCGGATCCAACAGTTCGGCGAGCCTGATCTGCCGGATCTCCCGCTCTGGAAGCAGCCGGCAGAGTCCTTCCACGTGGGCATCGCCGACGACCGCGACCACATCGGGGTATCTGTCACAGGTCTTCTTAATACGTTCCACCATGTATGTATTGCGCTCGTCAATGAGCTTCCGCACGAGTGTAGGGTATTTCTTCCGCATCTTGGCAATATACTCGTCCTCGTTGGCGGCGAACTCTTGCTGGGTCTGGTCGACCTTCTTCATGCCGAGCACCCCGTCGGTGAAGGCGGACCAGCGGTAGCGGAGCTTTTCGCCCCGCGACATCTCATCCCACATCTCGGCCATGACCTGCCGGGCATCCCGGTCTATACAGACTATCTCTGCACCGATCCGCTTGCCTTCGGCCACTGCGGCCGCCAGTTCCGCTCCGGCGGTGCTGTCGTTCTGCGCCGAGACCTTCTCCTGATATTTGGCCGAAGCCCGGTAGACCTCGGGAACCTCATCGTCACGCAACCGCCGCAACCCGGCGGTGTTACCTGTGATCGCCGCCAGCCGTACCGGGTCAAGTTCCACACACACCGCCTGGGGCCACGTATGGCGGACGATGAACTCCACTGGCTCTGCGATACGGAAGACATGCCCGGTCCCGACAATGGTCAGCATATGGCTGTCAAGAGACAGTACGGGTAATAATGTTGTCGCCTGCCGCCGGAACAATTACTCCGACCCCGCAGGCCTCGATGTCGCAACCGTTCAAAACAAATAATAAAAATGAGAGGAATCGAGACTTTCCCACTGTTAAACGGTTTGTCTTCTGATCCGCTGCTCCGTCTTGCCTTTCTTTAAGAACAGGAAACAGGCCGCGGCGATCCAGCCCCGGGAACTGCCGCCACTGCCGAAGACCGTGAACGAATAAGCCGGTGCCGTCCGAGACATTGGTGCCGCTGCTGTACCAGCCGCGAATCCGCAACCACCGGTCCTGCGACAGGATTTTAGATCCGGTCAGCGGACAGGAACTCCCCGGTCCCAATTGCCAGAAAAATCGATCTCGCCAGTGGCCGTGAACCTGACACCGCGGCCCTGCGGCTGTCCGGCAACAAAACCTCCGACATAACGCTCGCCGGAGGCCCAGTGCATAGTCCCGCGGCCGGTACGGGTCCCGTTCTGGAAATCGCCCTCATACCAGTCGCCCGAAGGCCAGCATATCTTGCCGCGGCCGGTGCGCGCGTCATCACGGAAGTCCCCCTCATATTCGGTACCGTCCGGCCAGACGAGCTTGCCGCGGCCGGTACGGGTCCCGTTCTGGAAATCGCCCTCGTAGACCTCGCCGGACCGCCAGACGAACATACCCGCGCCCTCCTCGGTGGCCCCGTCAGGCCCTACAGGCCCCAGGTAAAACCCGTTGTCATAATCGATCCGGCGGACCTGCTCCGGTACATCCATGAGAAGACGAACACGGTCCTCGGATAACCATTTATGCTGCCGCCCCCTTGCGGCGGTTATGACCGGCAAGTACGACCTCGTTTGCTTCGACATGGACGGGGTGCTCACCAAACTGCGGAGCTCCTGGTGCTGGATCCACACCTGTTTCGGCGTGGATAACGAAAAGTCGTATCGGGCATTTGTTAACGGTGAGATCGACGAGCCGGAGTTCATGCGCCGCGACATCGGCCTCTGGAAGACTGCCAAGCCAGACGTGAACACGAAGGACCTGGTCCGTTTCTTTCAGGACATGCCGCTTATCGATGGCATCCAGGAAACCGTGGCCGCCCTGCGCGACAACGGCATGTGCTGCGTGATCATCAGCGGCGGCATCGATATAGCCGCCGAGATGCTGGTCAACGAGTTCGGGTTCGACAGCTGCATCGCCGACCATCTGGAGACAGAACCGGACGGCACTCTGACCGGCGAAGGCCGCGTCGTAGTGGACCTTCGGGACAAAGGTGTTTACGTCAGACAGTACATCGAACGGAACCACACCGCGAAAGAGCGGACGGTTTCAATCGGCAATTCGTTCACTGACATTCCGATGTTTAAACAGAGCGGCGTCTCGATTGCGTTCAATCCGACTGATAAATACACCGAAGAAGCGGCCACTTACACCGTAAAATCGGAAAACATCGCCGACATTCTCGACCTGCTGCTGCCGGAAGAGACACCGGCTCACTGATCGTTCAGGTCCATGGCATCGTCCGTGAACGACGTCGGCAGGCCTTCACTTTCGATTGTGCCGTCGTCCATGTCAATCGGCTCACCGCCCTTACGGCGGACCTTTCCGTAGATACGAACGATGTCACGAGCTTCCGCCGTGCCCCGGCGGAGCAGTTTGCTCTTGGTCTTGATGGCATGAACCAGGCAGTCCCATTGGTCGAACGGCAGGACCATACCGACTGTGAACTCGTCATCCGGCTCGGCCTTCAGATACATGGGATAAGTGCGCCGGTTGTCGTTGACCGAGACCTTCACGTGCAGAACATCGTAGGCCTTGACCCACAGCGCCTTCACTTCGGAGGCAGGACAGCTCTTGTGGCGGCTGCCGTCCTTGCGCTCGATGTAACTTATGCACACATGGCGGTTGTCATCCAGATCGAACTCGTCACCGACCTCCACAATCTCGTCTTCTTTCAGGACGGTTGAGGTAGCCGCAGTCTCGTCCTCCTCGCTGATAAGCACCTTAACCGGCAGGTCTTTGGGCAACCGGACAGTCGTCGATGAAATCCGACCGCAGGCCAGACACTGGAAGGTACCGGAGACATTGCCTTTACCGAGCCGAGCCCGCAGGATCTGATGTTCAGTGACGTCCTTACAGTCGGGACATTCGAACATGATCGTGGCGGGAAGATTTTCGGGAATGGCGGACATTATTATCACTTCGGAAAGAGGGAATGCAGACTGCATCCCGGCTACAATGTGCGATCATAACGGGGACGGGCTTTAATACTATCGGCGCCGGCTTAGTGGAGCCGCAGCCGCCGGCCCGGCAGCGGAAAAGGTACGCCGTGCCCAGGAATGACGACATCCGCCCAGGCTGCAATGGCCCGGATACTGCTCAGCGCCGCCGCCGGGTCGGTATTCTGCCGCGGCGGGATCTCTTTCAGCAGATTATCGGACAGCGGGACCGCGTCGCCGGCGATGGCAACACGCCGGTCGGTCTGCACGAAGACGCTCATGGAGCCGCGGGTGTGTCCGGGAGTATGCACCAGCAATACGCCGGGAGCAATTTCCTGATCCTCATATATGATCTCGGCACCAGGGAAGACAATCTCACCTTCATGGATCAGAACTTTGGCGTTGGGAAACATTTCCACATTGCCAGTATGGTCTGTATGATTGTGGGTGAGCACGACCGTGTCGACGTCATTGGGATAAATGTCCCGCTTTTTACGAAAGGCCGCCATCAGTTCCGGGTACATCCACGGTGAACTGGTATCGACAATGATGCGACGACCGTCACCCGTCCGGATAAGCGTGACCGTAGAATAGGTGTTATCAAGACTGCCGTCATCGTTACGTTCTAAATGGCCCGGAAGCAGAACATCGACAGTGTTCATTGTAGTGTATTATGCTGACAATGTTATAAACAAGTTATTAACACCAGAGAGCCAGCGGTCCTGGATAGAACTACCTAACGGGGGTTTACTCATCAATCCTTATATCTATGACCGACTTAGGCACCCCTACCTAAAAGAAGGAAACAATATGACAGACAGTGAAAAAGACCGTTACCGCTTAAATAAAGAGCTCGCACAGATGCTGAAGGGCGGCGTCATCATGGACGTCACCACCCCAGCTCAGGCTAAGATTGCCGAAGATGCCGGTGCCTGCGCTGTAATGGCCCTTGAGCGCATACCCGCCGATATCCGCGCCGCCGGCGGCGTGGCCCGGATGAGCGACCCGCAGATGATCCGGGGAATCCAGGACGCGGTTTCGATCCCAGTCATGGCTAAGGTCCGCATCGGCCACTTCGTGGAGGCCCAGATCCTGCAGGCAATCGACATCGATTATATCGACGAGAGCGAAGTGCTTACCCCTGCCGACGACGTTTACCATATCGATAAGACGAAGTTTAAGGTCCCGTTCGTCTGCGGCGCCAAAGATTTGGGCGAGGCTCTGCGGCGGATTGCCGAGGGTGCTTCGATGATCCGGACCAAAGGCGAACCGGGTACTGGCGACGTCGTGCAGGCCGTCAGCCACATGCGGGCCGTGAACGACGGTATCCGCCGTTTGGTCAGTCAGACCGAGGACGAGCTTTACGAGTCCGCCAAGCAACTCCAGGTTCCGCTGGACCTGGTCCGCTATGTCCATGTCAACGGCCGTCTGCCCGTTGTCAACTTCGCCGCCGGCGGCATCGCTACACCGGCCGACGCGGCCCTGATGATGCAGCTTGGCGCCGAGGGCGTGTTCGTCGGCTCCGGGATCTTCAAGTCCGGCGACCCGGCCAAACGCGCTGCGGCCATCGTAAAGGCCGTGACCGCTTACAACGACCCTAAGATCCTGGCCGAGGTCTCGGCCGGACTCGGGCCCGCGATGGTCGGCATCAGTGCAGACGAGATCAAAACTCTGATGGCAGAACGGGGACAATGACCGTCATAGGTGTCATGGCTCTACAGGGCGCCTTTGCCGAACACCAAACGGCTCTGGCCCGGTTGGGTGTAGATACGGTCCAGTTGCGCAAGGCAGCCGACCTTACCCAACCTCTGGACGGGATCGTTCTTCCCGGCGGCGAAAGCACTGTCATGGGAAAACTCATGAACGACCTCGGCATGATGGCCCCGCTGCAGAAAAGGGTCCGGTACGGTCTGCCGGTCCTCGGTACCTGCGCCGGATTGATCCTGCTCGCCGACAAGGTCGACGGCGGTCCCGGCCCCTGGCTGAGTACCATGCCTATAGCCGTCCGGCGTAATGCCTACGGCCGGCAGCTCGGCAGTTTTTCCGCTGAGGCTGCCTTCACAGGCCGGCAGATCCCGATGGAGTTCATCCGCGCGCCTTACATCGAACAGGTTGGTCCAGGCACCAAAGAGCTTGCTACAGTCAACGGACACACCGTCGCCGCCGAATACGGCAACCAGCTGGCGGTCGCCTTTCACCCTGAACTGACGGACGACCCGACGGTCTACCGTCACTTTTTGGCCAAAGTGGACCGGACCGTCTGAGCGGATAAGGCTCATAAGCGGCGGACACCATGTCCGCCGCATGGAATACCGGCCAGAACTGGAGATCGCCGCAGACCCCGATGTCTACCCGCCGTCGGAAGACAGCCTTCTGCTTATCGGCGCGTTTAAGGTTCGGCACGGTGAGCGGGTGCTGGAAATCGGCTGCGGCTCCGGGGTCGTCTCGCTTCACTGCGCTCTGAACGGGGCGCAGGTGGTCTGCGGCGACATCAACCCAAAGGCCGTGGCACTTACCAAAAAGAACGCCGCAGCCGTCGGTGTCCGCCTAGATGTTCGGGAAACCGACCTTTTCTCCGCTGTGCCAGAGCGTTTCGACACGATCGTATTCAATCTGCCTTATCTGCCGGTAGCCGAAGAGGGCGCACTTGCCCGGGCCTGGTCCGGCGGACCGGATGGCCTGGGGCCGCTCCCGGCACTGATGGTACAGGCGCCGGACCACCTGCTGCCGCACGGCCGGGTGGTCATCGTCGTCTCCTCTCTGATGGACCCCGTCCGGACGCAGGCCGTCCTGACGGGCCGGCCGGTCCGGACCCTGGCGGAACTGCCGCTGTTTTTCGAGAAACTGCGGGTCCTCGAGATTGGTTTTTGAAAAGATTAAAAAAAGAAGTTTGGCCGGCAGGGAAACCCTGCCGTTCAGTGGGCCAGGAATTTCTTGATTTCCTGCTGAAGCAGATCGCTGGCCTTCTTGCCGTCGACCTTGCCGCGAAGCGCGCCCATGACCGGGCCCATCAATGGCCCGACGGCGCCCAGGCCCTTGGACCGGACAAAGCCGCTGCGCTCCCGTACAATGGCCGCAATGGCTGCAGCCGCATCATCGTCACTGACGGCGCTCAAACCGAGTTTCTTGACGGCCGCTGCGAGCGTGGACCCGCCGATCATCTCGCGGAGCACTGCCGGAATCGCTTCTTTGGCAAACTTTCCGCCCCTGACACCCGCAAAGACCTGATAGAGGTCGTCGTAGGTCAGAAGGTCGGTGTCCAGGCCTTCGTGCTCCATCTCCGCGAACGTACCCTGAAAGGTGGTCGCGGCGACGGATGCCAGACCGAACTCGTCGGCAATTTTGCAGAAGACGTCGTCCCGGCTCTGCCGCACAATCTGCGCAGCCTGCTGGGCATTGATACCATACTGCTTGACCAACCGCGCTTCGATCTGCTCGGGAAACTCCGGCAGATGGACTTTGATACGGTCCAGCCGCTGCGGGGTGATGACCGTCGGCGGCACATCGGTCTCTGGGTACATCCGCGCCGCACCTGGTAATGGCCGGGAGTAGCGGGTAGTGCCATCGGGCAGCGGGTCCCTGGTCTCCTCTGGTACACCGTCCAGGCCCATGTTGGCCCGCCGAACCGCCAGGACTAGCGCATCCCGGGCCTTCTTTTCCCTGGCCGCGCAGATGACGAAGGCATCAAACTGCTCGGTCATGCCGAGCCGCCGACGCAACGCGTCCACGTAGGACTGGTCAATGCCATAGTTAGGCAGTTCGTCGGAGTGGAAGATACCTTTCACACCTACCGTCCGGGCGTACTGGGCCATCTCAGCACCCAGCCGCAGGGTTTTGTTGTCGCCGTTCATGACACCGGCGAAACCAGACAACTTGACGGCCAGGACCACACCTTTGTCCCTCAGGGCGCCCTGGATTATTTTGGACCCGCAGTCCTTGAACAGGTCGGTGACATCGATTGCGGTGTCCGTTACGACTCTGGTGCCGCGCTCCGCCAGGATCTTCTTCACCCGGACCAGACCCTGCTGCCGCTTGACCTCGTTTCCGACGAAGTCCGGCAACATCCGCAACTCCTGAACGCCTTTGATCTCGATACGGGCACCCTCCGGGATCGAAATGTTCAGGTCCTCCCGGATCGTCCCGATGCCCCGCTTAACCCGCTTGGTGGCCCGGAGCAGGGTGCCGATCCGCTGCGCAACCTCCATGACCTCCTGCGGGGTCTTCATGTCCGGTGCGGTGGCGACCTCGATCAGCGGGATCCCCAGCCGGTCGGTCCGCCAGGTGACAACACCGTCCTTGGTGTCGATCTTCCGACAGGCATCCTCTTCCAGACAGACGGAGAGAATACCGATCCGGCGGCCGACGGCCGCAACGGAGCCGTCCACGGCAATAAGCGACGTCCTCTGAAACCCGGAGGTGTTCGAGCCGTCGACGACAATCTTCCGCATGAACTCGACCTCGTCGATGATGCTCGCACCGAGCATCTCCGAGAATATCAGAGCCGTCTCCATGGCTTCGGCATTGACCTCGTGGGGCGGCTCCTCGTCCAGTTCTACCAGGCAGGTGGTGCCAGGGCAGCTCTCGTAGCAGTAGCCGTAGCCCCGCTTGAACTGCGCCAGGGCCGCCCGGTCCACCTCGCCCATCTCGGATGTGGTCGGCCGCAACCGGCGGTAGATGCCGCCGTGCCCCTCCTCAGAAAGACAGCTCCGACAGTTGCAGAACAGCTTGTGCGTGTCCAGCTGCTGGTGAATCTCGATGCCGCACATCATATTGCCGTAATCTTCGGCCATCATACCAGCCTCCGGTCGCCCATCTCGCCGGCCAACGGGGTCCGCATGACCTCTTTGGCCGCCTCAGGGGAGTTCGTGTTCGCCAACGCCCACATCAGTTTGACGTAGGCAGTTTCAGGCAGCATATCCTGGACGGTCACCGCACCGGCAGCAAGCATGTCGCGGCCGGTATTGTAGACGTTCAGGTTGGTACGGCCATTCAGGCACTGGGATGTGATTACGACGACGGTGCCCCGGGAATCGGCCTCGCGGATCAGCGGGACCATGTTCTCATTCACATGACCGAGACCGGAGCCGGCGATGACCACGCCCTTGCTCTTCAGGATGACATCGCGGAACAGCTCCGGGTCCATACCGGGGTAGAACTGCAGGAGCACGACATGTTGGTTCATGCCGGTGGTCGCGACGGCCTTGGCTGCCGATGTGGCCCGGCCGGGACCGCTGAACTCGATCTTACCGTCCCGGTCCAGATGCGCCACCGGCGGGACATTGATGCTATGGAACGCGTCCCGGCGGGAGGTGTGCATCTTCCGGACACGGGTGCCGCAATGCACTGCAAAGGAATCGTCACCGGAGGTGTCATGCATGACCACAAAGACGCCGGCCCGGTTGCCGTTGACGCAAAACCGCGCCGCGGCCATCAGGTTGCTGCTGGCGTCCGAGGACGGCCGGTCCGAGGACCGCTGGGAACCCACGAGCACTACCGGCTTCGGCACATCACCAAGCATGAAGGACAGTGCTGCGGCGGTGTAGCTCATGGTGTCGGTGCCGTGGGGGATTATGACCGCGTCGGCGCCGGCGTTCAGTTCATCTGCGACTGCCTGGGCCAGTTTCTGCCAGTGCGGGACGGTCATATTCTCCGAAAAGATCGAGAACAGCACCTGCGCCTTCAGGTTCGCCACGTCCCGGATCTCCGGTACAGCATTGATCATGTCCGCAGTGGAAAGCGCAGGGTGGACCGCGCCGGTACGGTAATCGACATACGATGCGATGGTCCCTCCCGTACCGATCAGCACGAGGTTCTTCAGACCTGGCTTGACCGTACCTTCTTCGGAGGGCCGGTGGTGTTCGACCGGCTGACTCTCGACCTTGATCTCGGCATCCGCAGCCACGCGAATACCGATGTTGTAACCGCTCTTGACCTTTAGGATCACAATGTCATGGCCACTAAACTCATGGTGCGGCATCAAGACGCCCCGGTAGGTCCTGCCGCCGGTGGCCACGGTCAGCATGCAGCCTTCAACGGCGCCTGCTGCCGCCAGCTTGGATGAAAGGAACTGGGCATAGCTCATATGGACGAGCGTAGCCGCTCACGGCATATCATTCTTTGTGTGGGACCCATTCGCGCGCGAATGAAGAAATACTCCCCAAATAATATAGGGGCGACACTCATATCCCCGCTTATGCATATTATTCAGGCCGGAATGGAGTATGACGTCCTGAGCGCCAACAACAAGGTGGCCCACGAGAACTACCATCAGTTCAAGGAACACCACATCCGGTCGGTCGACTTCATGGGTTCGATCGGAGCCGGCAAGACCGCGCTCATCATCGAGCTCGGCAAGCGGCTGAAAGCCCAGGACAAACGGGTCGTCGTGATCGCGGGCGATGTGACCGGCGACGACGATTTCAAGCGGTTCGAGGCCGCCGGTCTCGACGCAGTCAACTGCAATACCGGCAAGGAATGCCATCTCGACGCCAATCTTATCAAAAAGACCCTGGCGACCATGGACCTGTCGAAATACGACATCGTCTTCATCGAGAACGTGGGCAATCTTGTCTGTCCGGCCGATTTCCCGCTGGGCACCGACTACCGCGCCGTGGTCATCTCGACCACCGAGGGCGACGACATGGTGCGGAAGCATCACGCGATCTTCCAGCACTCCGACGTGGCCGTGCTGAACAAGATGGATATCGCTGCGGCTGTGGACGTGAACCCGCAGGTTATCCTGAACGACTACAGCAAGCTCATGGGCGGTCTCAAGACCATGTACCCGTGCAGCGTCAAGAAACAGCAGGGAATCGATGAGGTCCTGGCGGCATTCCGGCTCTAAGTCCGGCACCGCATTTCAGAAAAACGGAGACAACCAAATGAAAGTCAAGATCCTGACTGTCGGCGGCGGAGCGCGGGAGCACGCCGCTGTCGAAGCCCTGTACCGCTCCGGCGCCGAGATCTACGCCGTAATGAAGAACGCCAACCCGGGCATTGAGGCCCGGGCAACCGAGATCCTGCTGGCCGACGAGACCGATGTGGACAAAATCTGCGAGTTTGCTATCAACCACTTCGTGAACTACGCCTTCATCGGCCCCGAGGCCCCGCTGGCGGCCGGCGTCGTCGACGCTCTGGAGAACATCGGCATCCGCTGCGCATCGCCAACCAAGGCCGCGGCCCGGATCGAGACCTCCAAGACGTTCATGCGGGAACTGGTACAGAAACACGGCATCTCAGGTAACATCCGCTTTGCCACTTTCGACAATGCCGAAGGCGCGATCGAGTATGTCAAACACGTCGACCATAAACTGGCTGTCAAACCGGTCGGTCTGACCGGCGGTAAGGGCGTCAAGGTCCAGGGTGACCAGCTGAAAAACCTGGACGAGACGATCGCTTACATCAATCAGATCTTCGCCGACAGTATCGGCGGCGGCAAGGTCATACTCGAGGAGAAGCTTGAGGGCGAGGAGTTCACGCAGATGGTCTTTACCGACGGCGAGACCGTTCTGCCGATGCCCCTGGTCCAAGACCACAAACGTGCCTACGAAGGCGATCTCGGTCCCAATACCGGCGGAATGGGCTCTTACTCCGATAAAGACGGCCTGCTGCCCTTTATCACCGCGGCCGAACGCAGGCAGGCGCTGGACATAGTCAAAGACATCATCAAAGCCCTGGCTGATGAAGGCTGCCCCTACCGCGGTCCGATGTACGGCCAGTTCATGCTGACCAAGGACGGCCCCAAGATCATAGAGATCAATGCGCGCTTCGGCGACCCCGAGGCCATGAACGTACTGACCGTCCTGGAGTCCGATTTCGCCACGCTTGTCAAGGGTATGGCCACCGGCAAACTGAAGAACGACCAGGCGGTTTTTGCTTCCCAAGCTACGGTCTGCAAGTACGTCGTGCCGCGCGGCTACGGCGTACATCCGGAGCCCGGTCATGAGATCAACGTGAATGCCGCCGGCATCCAGCAGTGCGGCGCCGTTTTCTACTACGGCAGCGTTGACAAACAGGGCGATAAGCTGATCACCGGGACCTCCCGGTCGGTCGGCGTCGTCGGCCTCGGCGACACCCTGTATGACGCCGAGCAGAACTGCGAGAAAGCACTGACTTATGTCAAATGCGATGCCTGCGCCATCCGCCACGACATCGGCACTCAGGCTCTTCTGCAGCACCGCATCGACCACATGAAGCAGATCCGCGGCCAATGAGGCGTGTTGCCGTTAAGATCGCCTACCTGGGCGAGGGTTTCAGCGGTTCGCAGATCCAGCCGGCCGAAACCGGCCTGCGGACCGTGGCCGGGGAGGTCAGAGACAAGTTGCTGCTGGTTGACCACGTACCGGCCGGACAGTTCGACCTTCGGTTCGCCAGCCGCACCGACGCCGGCGTCAGCGCCCTCGGCAATGTAATCGTTTTCTACACCGCCTTCGACAGCAACGATCTCCTGCTCCGGGCGCTCAATGCCGTAACCAAAGGCGTCTATTTCCGTTCATATGCGGACGTGGACGACAATTTCAATCCGCGGATGGCTGCCAAACGTTACTACCGTTACGTCGTCCCGGCCGACCGCCTTGACCCAGACAGGTTCACTGCCGCGGCGGAACTGTTCGCCGGCCACCACGATTTCTGCCGGTTCGCCCGCACCGAAAACAGCCATCAGTCTACTGTAATGGCTATTGACAGTGTCACCGTGAAAAAAGAAGGTGAGGCTCTTATCACCGATTTCTGCGCCGACTACTTCCTGTGGAACATGATCCGGCGGATCATGGCCGCCGTCATCCAGGTCGGAAAAGGCATGAGCAGTCTGGAGGATGTGAAGGAGACCCTCGCCGGCAAGGATGCGACCTATGGCCTCGCCAAGCCCGAGGGACTGACCCTGCTCGACGTGACCTATCCTGATCTGGTCTTTACCGCGCCGGCCCAGTGTCCGTACGCAAAACGGCTGCGTGATGACCGCTACCGCGATAACCTGCGGGCCGCGTTCCACAATTCCTTATAATCCCGGCGCTGTTGTTCCGCTCATGGAACTGTCTGCACTGACGGACTCTGTCAACCAATGCTTTGCCGAACAGGAGCAGACCGCCGCAACAGCGGCCCTCCTCTCGCGGAAGATTATCCGGAAAACAAAGAACGCGATCCATTCTATCCATGTCGATGCCCGGAACGGGGCGCTGTTCGCAGCTCTGCCCAGTGACCTTGCCGAGCTGACCGCCGCAGTGCAGAAATACCCGCCGGTACGGTACAGCGCCGCGGTACAGGACGCCATGATGGAGGTCACCGAGGCCGTTCTGTTTGACCGGACGGTCCGCGGCGAACCGTTGCCCTCATACCTGGAATTGGGTGTGACACCGACAGCCTGGGTCATGGGCCTGGGCGACAGTATCGGCGAACTGCGGCGGGTACTGCTGAAAGATCTGATGGCCGGAGATACGGCCGATGCCCGGCGGATTTTCTCGGCCATGGACTCGATGGCAGACGCCCTGCTGTCTTTCGACGTACCGGACGGCATCGCGCCCATCCGCCGCAAACAGGACATTGCCCGCGGTGTAATCGAAAAATCCCGCACCGATCTGACGAATGCTCTGATTGCTGCCCGTATTAAAGTTTAAAATTCAGGATGATCCGGAATCTCTCCGAGTTAAACGGTTTGTCTTCTGATCCGCTGCTCCGTCTTGCCTTTCTTAAGAAACAGGAAGCAGACCGCGGCAGGCGCCGCGGCGATTCAGCCTCTGAAACTGCCCCGTCGTCGTCCGGAATCACACGGAGTGGCGGTAACTTGGCAGCCTCATACGATACGTTTTTGTTAGTCGGACCTGTGAAGGTGTATACCGATTAATCGGCAATCTCGGTACCGCTGCTGTACCGCTCTGCTAAGCCATACCGACATCCGATGACAGCGAAGGTCCTCTGGGCACCATTTGGGAAGAGGCCGCCGGCTGCTGTGCCACCGTCACCGGCGATCGCTTCGGTACAATGACTGTCGAATTGCATACAGCGGTCGTTCGAGAACAGACAACAAGGCCGTCAATACCAGAGGGCGACTCGGTCCAATCCTGTTACCAGCATTATAGAAAAGACCGCTGAAAACACCGTACCGATGATTTTGGTATTATTGCATGTAAAGAACAGAGATGCAACTGTTGCCAAAGACCTCCTTTCCGATGGCCTCGACACTGTCTGGAATGATGGCTTTGTCCAGTTCGCAGTCTACAAATTCACCTGGCCATGGTCTGATCCGGAGAGTCGTATTGACACAAAAATCGAATACTTCCGATACAACCGTCATGACGATGCCCGGGGCGGCAGGTAACTTCGATGACGCATTGTGTGAGGGTTTTTACCGATGCACATTGCAGCATAACTGGTCTCGCCAATTTTTACACCGGCCGAAATAGCAATCTTGCCGTCAGCCGAAAAGGAGTCTTTGTTGTAACTGCTGACATGGGCTTTCGAACTGCCATCTAGCAAACAGACCCACACTATCCGTTGTAACCGAAAAAAAAATGTCTGCTGTTGGACTGTCGCTCTCGGCAAGGACAAGCACAGCGAAGCCCCAAAAGAGCGCGACAGCCGATACCGCCGCTCCTTTTTTTCTCTATCCATTGCTGATCGTTGTGTTAATTGAGTTAAAACGCAGATACAGTGCTAAAATAATTACAACTGGAATCAGATGTCCAGTTTTCGAACCCGACTGCTGCGGAAGGAAAAACCGAAAAATGAGACCCGGGGGAGATCCCCCGGAAAAGGATTTGTTCAGCGGCGGGCCTTGGGTTTGCCGTAGTTCTTGACCGGCTTGGCCATGACGTAGACCAGGATGACCAGCATCACGACAAAGAGTGCGGCCATCAGGTAGCTGGCCCAGTCATAGCTCGACACATTGTAGTAGAACGTCGTCTCGTCGCCCAGACCGTCAATGCCGATATACGAGCCTTCGGCCGGCAGCACTTTGAAGGTGTGGGAGCCGGAGCTCAGGCCGTCGGGCACGTAGTCGTAGGTGATGGTATCGCTGTCGCCGGCGGCTACTGTCAGAGTGGTCTTGCTGTCCTCGATCAGCTTGTCGTCGAGATAGAAGTACACCTTGGCGTCGGTCAGGTCCAGAGACCCGGTATTCTCCAACGTGATGCTCAGCTTGATCGGGGCCTTGACCTGGATCTCCTGCGTGTCGGTGTAGGTCTCGGCGTTGCCCTCGTTCACGGTCTCCGTGTAGGTCACGGTCAGCGTATAGGTGCCGGCCGTATCCGGGGCGGTGACGGTGAGCTCGGTGTTGACGCCGTTGGTCAGCGAACCGGACGAAGGACTGACGGCGCTCGACTGCGTAGTACCGGCGGCGTTAATCAGCTTTGCCGTATAAGTGATCGAGAGCGAGGAGTACTCGTCTGACTCGTAGAAGTTGATCTCGAAGGTCAGTTTGCCCTCGGTCGCCACCACGGTCGTGTCGCCGCTGATGCTGTGCGTGTTGGTCGCGGCCGCGGTATCCTCTGCATCGAACAGGGCTGCCCCGGCAAAACCCGCCATCAGCATGATGACGAACGCGGCCATTGCCGTATACTTCTTCACTTCTTGCGTGTGAACACCCCCCGTTTCGAGCCCTCATAGAACATGAGGGCCAGTACCAGGACCGTCAGCACTGTCAGCACCCAGAAGGTGGTGGACAGGCTTGCGGCCGAATCGGTGACACTGTCACCGCTGGCGCCGCCGTCGGTCTGATCGACCGCCGCGGTAACTGCGGTAAGTGTGCCCGAGGCCTGGTTGTCGGTGACCGTCAGAGCACTGCTGGAAGTCTCCAGCGTTTCGGCAGAACCGTCAATCGCGGCAACCGTTGCGGTCACCGTGATGCCGGGCACCGACGATGCTTCGCCGTCGGCGCAGATCAGCATGACGTAGACTGTGGTGGTCGCATAGCCGGCCAGGTTGAAGACTCCGCCGGATTCCTTAATCCAGGCGCCGTCGGCATCGATCAGGTAGACCGACCAATCCGCGTCGGCCGAGGTCAGTTGTGCAGAGACAGTGGCCAGCTTCAGGTAGCTGTTAGTGTTGTCGAAGGTAATCGCGTACTTGTACGCGTAACCGATGACCGCATCGGAAGCCGCGTCGTCGGTACCGCCCGCGACATCGATCTGCACGGCGTTCTTATCCGGCGTGACAGTGAACGCTTTACCGGGAACTGCGAAGGAACCGACCTCGGTGCCGTCCGCCGTCGAAACGACGACGGTCAGGTTCGCATTGTCGGCCCCGATCAGGTAACTGTTGTAGTAGCCGCTTATAACTATGCTCTCGGTGGCGCCGCCCGCAACGGTCAGGACGTAGTTCTGGTCGAGTACCCACGCGTCGCCGGCGGTAATGACATAGGTAACGCCGAGCACACCGTTGTTCGTGACGATGACGGTCAGGGAGCCCCGGCCGTCAGCGAAGTGCTGGTCACCGACAAAGCTGTAATTGATATCGGTATACTCGGAAGTCACGTTGCTGTCGGTCAGAACCGAGAAGTTCACGACTGCCCCGTCGACGTTGGCGGCAGCAGTGACCAAGGTCGTGCCCGTGTAGTTGTAGACCATGTGGCTGACGGTCTGCGAGACATCGGCGGTCAGGGTCAGGGCATAGCCGACCGGGACCACGGCGGAATAGGTGCCGTCGCTGATCTCGAAGGGGATGCTGACGAGCCGGTTCGCGCTGTTCGTATAGGTCACGGTCAGCGTACCGTCGGCCGCGGTGCCGATGTAGCCGGTGATGGTGCCTTCGGCGGCCTTGTCGGTCAGGTCGAGGGTCAGGTCGGTGCCCATGGTGTCGGCGGTAACGGAGGCATAGGCGACCTGCGTCTCGGCGCTCTCGGCGCCCGCGGTGACCGTGAAGTAGTAGTCGTAGCCGACAACGAGATAGTAGATGTGCTTGTCTGCGTCGACGACGTGGTATTCGCCGGTGTCACCGTCGCTGTTCTCGACCGCGGTAACGGTGACAGTGTCGCCGGTATTGGCGGCGACGGTTACGGTCATGACCTCGGTGACACCGATCAACGTGAGCTCGGTCATGCCGGGCGTGATGTAGACGGTGCCGCTGTAATAGTAGCCCGAGTCGCCCTTGACGACACAGGTGTACTGACCAGGTACCACCGATTTCGGGGTGGTCCCGAGGGTATAGGTCAGTCCCGAGTCGCTGTAGGCGGTCAGGTAGGCAGCATAGTCGCACTTGACGGATGTCATGCTGACGTAGCATTCTGTGTCGTCGTTGTCGGCATTGCTGTCGGCGATCCCTTCGAGTGTCCAGGCGGTGAGGCTCCGGTTGGTGGTGCTGGCATCGGCCGTGCCGGTCTGGTCCACCGGCACCACGAAGGCACTGGTGGTGAAGGCGGTCAGGGTACAAACGACTTTGACGTCCTCAGGCACCCAGAAGACCGCCCTGCCGCTGCTGTTGGTCAGCATGGTCAGCGAGTAGTCGGTGCCGCCGACGGTCAGGGCCGCGGTCACATCGCAGAAGGCTATGCCTCTGGTGGTGGAGGAGGAGGTCCGGGTTGTGTAATTGAAGGTCGCGGTGACCGAACGGCCGCCGGTCATCTCGACATCGCCCATGTTATGGTCACCGGAAACTGAGACGGTCTCGAGCAACGCGCTGTCGAGCCCGTCGTAGGCCCACAGGGTGTAGGTCAGACCGGTCGGAACAACGGCGGTGAAGGTGCCGTCGTCGGCCGCTGCGAAGATAAACATGGCGCCGTCCGCGGTGATGAAGATCACCGAGCCGGCAGTGGCGTTGCCGTCGAGATTGACAAGCGTACCGGTAATGGTGGCCGCCGCGGCCGAGGTCATGGCAATGCTGCTGCCGCTTCCTACCCCGTAGTAGACGTTACCGCCGCTGACTGAGTAGGCCGTATAGGTGGCGTTGATACCGCCGACGCTGGGCACGTAGAGCGTGCCGGTCGACGAGGAGGTGTTGAAGCCGGGCGCCATCAGGGTAACGGCCGCACCGGTCACGCCGCCGGTGACGCTGACAGTCTTGCTGTCGTAGACCGTAAGTGTCGCAGTCTTGGAGCCTTCGGACGCCACAGTCACGGTTGTCGTCGAGGACGAGAGCTGGGAGTCGGAGATGTAGATGGAATAAGTGCCGGGGACGACCGTCAGGACGGCGGTGCCCTTGTCGGTGACCGCAGCGGTGAACTCGTAACCGCTGCTGGTGTCGACTGCGTGCACAGTACCGCTGATGACGGAATTGTTGTACTGGTCGGTGACCGTGACGGTCAGAGTGCCGGAGGTGGCGTCCAGCTGGACCCCGCTGTTGACACCGGCCGAAACGGTTAGGTCCACAGTGTTCAGCAGATCGCCGGCGGCCGAATAGATCTGGGCCGTGTAGGTATCCGGCATGACATTGCCGAAGCTGAAGGCACCGTCAGTCACACTGGCCTGGTAGGTCAGGCCGGAGGACGCACCGGTGATGACAACGTAACCGTCTGCGACGTACACCACATCATCGTCCACTGTCAGATAGCCGCTGACGCTGGTCGCAGTAATATTCAGCGCAGTATCGACACTGTTGTAGGAGGTCGCGATCGGTGTCCCGTCCCGAAGGGTAGTGGCACCGGAGTAATAGACCACATAATAGTCAGTATCTGTGGGAACATTGACACAGAAGCGGCCATCGGCGTCGGTGAAGACCGTGCAGGTCTGCACATAGTTGGTGACGCCGCTGCTGTCGTAGGAGGTCTTTTCGAACACGGCGACCTTGACACCGGCCGCGGCAGCGGTGTTGCCGTCGTTGTCGGTATATGTCACGGTACCGGACTCGGCAGTAGTGTCGGCCGAGGAATACTTGAGCACGACGACCGAGGACAGGTAATTGATCACCCCTCCCTGCTCGTTCTGCAAGGCGATGGCTTCGCTTGCGTCCATGTCTTCCCAGCCGTCAGAGGAAGCGGAGGCGTCGCTGTCGGCATTGTACATGACATGCCAGTAGTCGACGGTCACGCCGCTCAGTCCGTAACCGGGAACGGCCTTGACCGAACCGTCGCTGAGGGCCAGGGCGCTCAGGAAGGAGGCGGTCGAGGAGTAGCCGGCCTCATCGGCGGAGATGCCGATGAGAGCCAGCCACAGATAGGTCGAATACATGGCGTCCGTGTAGGTCGCATAGCCGGTGTACGTGTTGTAACTGTAGAACTGCTCCGGTGCGGAGTAAGTGTCGAGTTCGTAACCGCCCAGATAGGCCAGGGTCGAGAAGTAGGAGCCGTCGCCGTAATAGAGGGGCAGCATGCTGCCGTCGACCTCTACATAGGAGATCGCGTCGCTGCAGATGTTCTCGACAGCAACGTACAGGTCCTCGATCTCCGGTTCGTCCAGGTTTGCGGCGATGTAGGCGGATACCACATAGTAGACCGCATTGTCCTGATCGACATCGGACGTGAGGCCAGGGAAATCGTCGGAATTGTCATTGATGTAAGCAACTGCGGTCGCCGGGCTGTTGATGTAACCTGCTATCTTATCGCTGTCGAGACCGAACTTCTCCAGGGCCGATTTGAACTCATCGACGCCGTTGGCGAGCAGCAGCCGCACGATCATCACGGCCGTGGCCTCCCCGCTTGAAGAGGCGAGCAGCAGGGCCGAGGCCGCCGCCGTGCCGCCGCCGTTGACGTCGGTGACGCTGTCGAAACCGCCGCTATAGACGGCATCGTTGGAATAGCCGAACCAGGTGACGATGGCGCCGGTCTTATCGATACCATCGTAACTGTTCCACATAGAACTGATGATACTGGAATCAGAGGTCTGGATTGTGTAGCCGAGACCGCCGTAGTAGTCGGAATGTTCATCGTTGGTGGAGGTGGCTGCATCGCCGGCGAGCGCCGCGTTAGGCGCGACTACCAGGAAGGCAACGACCAGGACGGCCACAAGCGGCATGAACTGCAGGGACTTTTTGGCCCCGGCCTTGATGCCGTTGCCGCGGAGCGAGCTGAAATAGGTGCGGAGGTCGACGTAGCGGACTATCTTCACAAGGAGCGCGCCGGCGCCGACCGCAAAGACGATGCCGGCAATGAACGCGTAATCGGACGAGAACCAGGCTGCCATGAACAGGACCAGCAGGCTCATCGCCGTGTATGTGTAGAGCATGGTGCCGCCGCTCTTCCGGGCGCGGTAGACCATCCATACTCCCAGCACAAGCGGGAACCAGAGGGTCAGCCAGCCGTAATAGGCGGCCATCTCGGAGATGCTGTTACGGCTCATTTCGGAAGTCAGGGCGATCATAAGCGAGCCGGTGTATAGGCTGTTGCCGTGCACCATGTCCGTGAACAGGTCAGGTACGAACACATAAAGCAGCGCCGCGAAGATGATGCCGACGACCGCGAATATCGGGACCGTCAGCACCCACGGCTTGGTCTGCAGGAACGCGAAGACCAGGGTGAACGCCACAACGATAAGGCCGAGGCAGAACGGTCCGGAGAAGACCGCGTCCCACAGCCCCATCGGAATGTAATAGAGGGCGGACACGAGAAGTCCGAACACGAGAGGAACATCGATGATGACCGTCATGGTCGCGAGGTCCTTTTCCAGGACCCGGGTCACAACCTGCGCGATGATAAGTCCGACGCATGTGAAGGCCACAATGACGAAGAACGAATTCCACGACAGGAAGATGGCGGCCAGGAGGACCGCCGCGATGATGATCGGCCGGAGGACGCTCTTCTCGGTGAACGGAGCTTTGAAGCCTTTCAGGCCCGCCTTGTCGGCATTGGCGAAGGCACACGCAAGTTCGTAGAACACCACTGCGAACAGCAGGCCGACGAAAGCGTAGACCGTGCCGTTCGAGAAGACCGTCGTCATGATGAGCAGACCGAAGAAGGCGTAGAGCAGCGCCGAGACCAGCCCGATGGTGGCGTCGTCGTTGAACATCTTCTTCGCGGCCAGATACACCGGGATCACGGTAAGGGCCGCGAAGATGGGTGCCGACCAAGCCAGTGTACCGGCGGCGACGGTACCGGCCGAGACCCCGAACAGGGTCACGACGTAGGCCACAGCTGCCATGAGGTAGTCATACAGGGGCGGATAGATGCTAAGAGATCCGTACGGGTAGTTCAGGGCCCCCTCGTTGGCAGGGCTGTAGGTGCCCGCGAGGATCTCCGTGATTATGCGGAGGTTACTGGAGGCGCTCGTTCCACCGGACAACGCATAGTTGCTGCCGGCGGAGATCCCGTACGCGAAGACAAACCTCATGAGAAAGGCTGCCAAAATAATCGCGAACAGGGTAACGGGGCGCCAATGCTCTTTAAACCATCCTTTCGCACCAGTACCGGTTGATACCGGCTGCGAATCTCCGTCTTCCGCGGAGCTGGCTTTTTCGGTTGCATTTTTGCGCATTCTCGATTTCTCCGTATCGATTCAATTTCGGACGGATGAAGCACTGCGTATTTATAGTTTCATGGCGCGCTATAATATAAAAATAGGAAAAGACCGCTGGCACAACGGACACAGCGGTCAGGATGGGGCGGCTTTCAAAGCGCGGCCCGGATGTCTGCGGCGAAGCGGGCGGCCGCGGCGGCAGGGTCGGATGCCTGGTAGATGGCTCTGCCGACGATAACGTAATCGGCCCCCGCGCGAATGGCGGCAGCAGCGCTGCCACCCTGCACACCGACACCGGGAGACAGGATCTCCCGGCCGCCGATGATCTGCCGAATGGCGGCGATGCGTTCGGGCCGGGTCGCCGGGGCAATAAACCCTTTCACATTGCAGGCTACTCCCACTCTGGCCAGCGCTTCCGCGTTCGGCGCGGTGAACTCCCGGCCGCCCGGATGGCTCATCTCCGTGACCGCATAAATGGCGGCCCGGTCGCCGGCGGTACGCACGGCCTCACTCAAGGAATCGGAGCCGCTGAAAGCGTGGACTATAACGCCTTTGGCGCCCCGGCCCACAGCCTGGTCGACAATCAGGTGTACGGTGTTCGGGATGTCGGCAATCTTGAAATCGCAGATCACGTCCGCCCGCCCGGCGAGCTCGTTGATCATGTCGGGCCCCGCCGCCAGCACCAGAGGCCAGTTGATTTTGATCGCATCCACCGTACTGGCCACGGCGTCGGCCACGGCCAGCGCCCGCTGCCGGTCGGTCTCGTCCAAAGCCAGAATGAGCCGGGATTCCTTTCTCATCGCAATCGCCATTCCATCGCCCGATGGTTATTAAACCCTCGCATACGATAGTGGACCTGTGACTATCCAACGGTTGGACTGCGGCTCGGCCGCCAACGGAGAACTTGCTGAGGGCTGTAAACTGTGCACCGAAGGCGCCAAGATGGTCCTGTTCGTCACCGGCCGGTGCCGGGCCGGCTGTTATTACTGCCCGGTTTCCGCCGAACGGAAAGGCAGGGACGTGATCTATGCAGACGAGGGCCGGGCCATGACTGATGACGATGTCCTTGCCGAGGCCGAGGCCATGGACGCTCTGGGCACCGGGATTACCGGCGGTGACCCGTCCGAGAACCTGGACCGGACCGAACATTTCATCCGCCTGCTCAGGCAGCATTTCGGTCCCCGGCATCACATTCATCTGTACACCTCCGTCATAAACCTGACCAACGCCAAACGGTTAGAAGCAGCCGGCCTGGACGAGATCCGCTACCACCCCCGCGAGGAACTGTGGCGGCAGATGGACCGGACCGAACTGAAGGACATCGTCGCCGGGACCGGAATGGACGTGGGTCTGGAAGTACCCGCCCTGCCGGGCCGCAACACCGACCTGAACATCCTGATGGACTATGCCGCCGCGGTTGGCGTGAAGTTTGTCAACCTGAACGAGCTCGAGTTCTCTGAGAGCAACTGGAGCATGATGAGCGACCACAATTACGAGGTCAAGGACGAGCTTGCCTCGGCCGTCAAGGGCTCGGAAGAGACCGCTCTGGCGGTCCTCTCCGCCCATCCGGACCAGCGTATCCATTTCTGCTCCTCATCCTTCAAGGACGGCGTCCAGCTCCGCCACCGGCTCCACCGGCGGGCCGAACACATCGCCAAAGAGTACGACGTCGTCACCCCGGACGGCACTCTGATCAAGGGTCTGGTCTACGCCGACGACCTCGCGGCCGCCGCCGACTATCTCCGTCAGGAATATGAGGTCCCGGACTCGCTCATGCACATTGACGGCGAACGGCACCGGCTAGAGGTCGCTTCCTGGGTGCTGGAAGAGGTCGGCAAGGAACTGCCCTTCAAGTGCTATGTGGTGGAGGAATACCCCACCGCCGACCGTCTCGAGGTCGAACGGACTCCGCTGAACTGAAAACAGTAAAATATCCTGCCGATAAGCCGGAAATGTCGGACCCCGCCCTGCCGGGCAGGGTCCGGAGAAATTGCAAGAGGTTTATCAGTCTACGCTGAGACTCTGGATGTCGTGATGTCTGTTCACGATGTCCCGGGCGATGCGCAGGTTCTTGCCGGCCTTACCGATAGCCCGCCCCTTCAGTTCGGGATCAACTGTGACAGTGGCGTGTTTGATGTTGCCCCGCTGCTCGATAACGACCTTCTGAGGATTGTAGATATGGAACACGTTCATGACGAACTGCTCCGGGTCTTCGGAGTATTCGACGACCTGAATGTTCTTTCCGGTCTTCTCTTTCAGTTTGATGACGTGCTCTCCCTTCTTGCCGACGGCGATGTTGCCCTGGCCTTTCTCTACCACGAAGACCAGTTTGTCCTCGGTAACCATGCAGTCGATCGCATTGGTGTGCGTCAGCTGCTGGAACAGGGCGATGTACCGCAGGGTCTCCTCTGTTAGTACGATATCAGCTGCCATAACGATCACAGGGTAAGAATGTTGGAAGTGCCTTTGTCGATGACCGCGAGAGCGGAGACCGAGTAGGGCTTACCGCAGGTGGCGCCGAGGTCCATGTTGTTGCCGTCATAGACCCTGACCTTGACCTTTTTGTTGCTCTTCAGAAAATCGCTCCGGCAGTTGTCGGCGAGAACGACCATCTGGGCCTTGCCCGACTTGACGGCCTTCTCAGTTTGATCAACGCCGAACTCCACCTTGCCGGTGGCGATAGCGGCCTTCAGCGCTTTGCTGATGTCGACATTCTCTACGCTGGTCTGTGCTGCTTCTTCAGTTATTTCGCTCATTCGTCAGCCTCCTTTTTCTTTTTCGGAGTATAGATTAAATTGACTGCGCCGGTTCCAAGGGTCACCGGCTGACCCACTATGATGTTTTCGGTTACACCTTCCAGGTGGTCGACCTCACCGATCATCGCTGCGTGCAGCAGATGAGCGGTGGTAATCTCGAACGCGGCCCGGGCCAGGACGGAGGATTTCTTCCCCGAGACACCGTGCCGGCCGATGGCCTCCACGGTCCCGTCGTTGGTCATCAGGTCGGCAACCAGCATGATATGCCGGATGTCGACATCCAGGCCGGCCTCCTCCAAAGTGGAGGTGGCCTCATGGATGATGGAGTTCCGGGCGGCCTCGATACCGAGGACGTCCGCAATCTCCAGCACGGAGTTCGTTATGACATTCTCCGCGTCCACGTTCTTGAGCTGCAGGACCTCTCTGAGGTTGCTGCCCTCGGTTACAATCTTGAACCGCCCGTGTTCCTTGACAATGACGGCCCGTTTGATGCCATCAATACCTTTCAGTTTGGCATTCTTGATTGCGTCGTACATGACCTGAAGCCGTTTGAAGGAGGGCTCGTCTGCCGTGATGACGACGTTGAAGTCCTGCATTTCGACCAGGCCGCGCACGGCCTTGACCTTGTTCAGTCTCTCGACGATGTCCTCGGTCTTCAGCCCGCGGTCCTCCATCTTCTTGACGTCGGGGACCACGATCAGCCGCATGTTGGTGGTATCGGTTTCAATCGCGGCCACATCCAGCAACGAGGTGACCTCTATACCGGAGGCCACGTACCGGGCCACCTTCTCGTCTTCCGCGGCCAGCCCGGTCAGCGGAATATTCATCGACGGGGTGCTGGGCTCGCGCCGGGCATCTACAATTTCAATGATACGCGGCAGACCCTGCGTAACGTTGATGTTCGCAACACCCGCGTAGTGGAAGGTCCGGAGGTTCATCTGGGTAGCCGGTTCGCCGAGCGAATGAGCGGCCATGACGCCGGCCGACTCGTTCTGGTCCATCAGGTGCGAGGTGTACATGCGGTTGGCCACAGTGAGCAACTTCTCACAGGTCGCGTCGTTCAATCCGGCCTTGGCGATGTTGGCGGCGATGTCACAGACGACCTTCATCGGCAGCTCGATTTTGAGCCGTTTCTCCATGTCGAAGAGCCGGGTTTCGGTCTCCGTGTACTGATGAGGCCGGTAAATTTCCTCCATCGGCACCGCTGGCGCTTCTTCCGCGGCAGCCGGCTTGGCCTTGGCCGCCGAACTGCGCGGGGCGCGCTTGCCGATCTTCGCGATGACCGAGGCCGCTTCTTCCGCAGTGAGTCCGAGCTCTGTCAAGGCATTCGCCCCGGCTGTGCTGATCGCACTCAGCGTGGTGTATTTCTTAAGGAGAAGGTTCGCGACCTCCTCACTGACGCCCCGCTTTACCAGAGCGTTGATCGTATCTTTCTTCGCCATAATCAGTCACCTCCGCCTTCGTAGTCGCTATCGCTCTCGTAGTCGCCATCGGAGTCCTCGCTGTCCAGGTCTCCCTCTTCGGAATCGCCGGTGGACTCGGCCTCCAGGTCTTTTTCGCGGGCACCGTAGTCGTCGCCCGTATTCATGTCCTTGCGGTCTACATTGAGGAGCTCTTCGGCCTTATCGCCGAGGACCTCGGCAAAGAGGTCGTCCAGATCGATGGCTTTGCCGCGCACAGCCCGGGACGGGTCGATCCCGTCTTCGCCGTACTTGAACTGCACGATGGTGCCGACCGTGTTCCGGATGGTACCGTCGGCGGTCAGTTTCAGGTCCTCCAGGGCTGAGATCAGCCGCCGCTGCATGTAACCGGACCTGGAAGTACGGACAGCCGTATCGACAAGACCTTCTCTGCCGCCCATGGCATGGAAGAAGAACTCGGTCGGGCTCAGACCGGACTTGTAAGAATCGGCGCAGAAGCCCCTGGCATACGCGCCCAGATCACCCTTGTGGAAGTGCGGCAGGGTACGGTCCCAATATCCTCTGGAAATCCGTTCGCCACGGACAGCCTGCTGTCCGACACAACCGGCCATCTGCGACAGATTAAGCATCGAACCGCGGGCGCCGGACACGGCCATGATAACGGCCGGATTCTCCATACCGAGATATTTTCCAGCTGTCCGGCCAGCCTGGTCACGGGCATCTCCCAGGACCTTCATGACCTCGACCTCCAGGGTCTCCCGGAGGTTGCGGCCCGGCATCTGCTCCAGCGTGCTGTCGTGGTAAGAGGCCACGAGCGCCGACACTTTGTCGATGCACTCCTGACTGTAGGCGGCAATCTGGCTCTGAGCCTCTGCAGGGATGTCCTCGTCGCCGATACCGGTGGAGAAGCCGCGGTCCATTATGGCACCAAGCGCGATCCTGGTGACCTCGTTCAGGAATTTGGCCGCACGGTCCGCTCCGTAGTCCCGGGCAACGTGCTCGAGAATTTTGCCTTTGCTGTTGCCGATGCCTTTCACGTCGATGGTGCCACAAAGCAGCTTGCCGTTGCGGATCTTGACATAGGCGTCGTATTTGCACCGCTCCCTGTCGCAGTGCGGGCAGCCCTGGCAGATGTTCGCCTTGAAGGTGATATTGAAGTTCTCCGGCAGCACCAGCGAGAACAGCTGTTTGCCAGTCCAGTAGGGCTCGCCGTGCTCGTCCTTGCCTGCGGGAGCCGGCGCTTCGATGGAGGGCAGTTTGCTGATGATGTTCATGGCCTCATAGCGCCCGAAATGCGGGTCGTTGTGAGTCAGGAAGTAGGCGCCGGTTATGTGGTCGTGGATGGCGCCGATGATCGGTCCGCCGTAACGCGGCGAGAGAATGTTCTCTTGGACCTGCATGAGAATCCGTGCCTCGGCGCGGGCCTCCTCGGACTGCAAGACATGCAGGTTCATCTCATCACCGTCGAAATCGGCATTGTACGGAGCACAGACACACAGGTTGAACCGGAAGGTCCGGCCCTGCATGACCCGTACCCGATGGGCCATGATCGACATCCGGTGCAGCGAAGGCTGACGATTGAACAGGACGACGTCGCCGTTGATAAGCTGCCGCTCGACCGTGTAGTCGACTTCCAGCCCTTCGGAGACCTCTTCCGCGTTGTGATCGGTAACCCGGATCCGCCGGCCGTCCGACCGAATGACATAGTTGACACCGGGTATGTAACCGTTGGTCTCGTCGGGAGTGGGGCCGCGTTTGACGAGCTCTTTCATCTTGTCAAAATTGTGCTCGTTCACATGCACCGGAACGGTGAGTTCCCGCGCAGCGATGACCGGTACGCCGACTTCGTTGATTCCCAGGTTAGGGTCTGGCGAGATGACGGTACGGGCCGAGAAGTTGACCCGCTTACCAGACAGGTTGGACCGGAACCGGCCCTCCTTGCCTTTCAGACGCTGGGCCAGAGTCTTCAGCGGCCGGCCGGACCTATGTCTGGCCGGCGGGATGCCGGAGGTCTGGTTGTCGAAGTAGGTCGTGACATGGTACTGCAGGAGCTCCCACAGGTCCTCCACGATCAGCTGCGGCGCACCCGCATCCCGGTTCTCCCGGAGCCGCTGGTTGATCCGCAACACGTCGACGAGCTTATGGGTCAGGTCATCCTCGCTCCGGTCACCGGAGTCCAGGGTAATCGACGGCCGGACTGTGACCGGCGGTACGGCAAGGGCAGTCAGAACCATCCACTCGGGCCGGCAGGTCGACGGGTCAATGCCGAGAGCCTTCAGATCGTCGTCGGGAATCCGCTCAAGCCGCTCGCGCACTTCCTTGGGCGTCAGCTTGTGGTTGTCGTCGACCTCCCGGAAGGTGGTCGGCTTGTCGAGTTTGATCTTGATCTGCTCGGCACCGCAGTACGGACAGACGCCTTTCGACAGGGCATCCTTGGCGACCGCCTTGGCGTAGAGCTTCTTGTCCATGGTGTCGCCACCCAGATCCCCGATGGTGTCCAACCGGTCCTTGCGAGCCTGGATCTCTTCGGGGGAGAGCATCAGCCGGCCGCAGACACGGCAGGTGGACTCCAGAAGCATCTTGATATCCTTGATGAAGCCGACGTGGATGACCGGCATGGCCAGATCGATATGCCCGAAGTGACCCGGGCACTCATCGACCTTCAGGCCGCAGGTCTTGCAACGCAGACCGGGTTCGATGACGCCCATGTGGGGGTCCATCAGACCCTGGGCGATAGGGTAGCCTTCATCGTCGTATGTGTCGGCAGTGATAATCTTCACCGCAGACATCCTCCTGATCTCGTCCGGCGAAACACAGGAAAATTTGATTGAACCGATCCGTTTGGTGATGTTGTTAATCATGAGAGATCCTCCAGCTGAAGCCTCATAGCTACACCCAGCGACAGCAGTTCGTCCATCAGGAGTTTGAACGCATAGGAGGTCTGCACGAGATAGATGCTCGAATTGTTCTTGCAAACCGGACAGTAGAGCTGTCCGCGGCGGTCCATAACGGCGATGTGGCCGCAGTTCGGGTTGCCGCAGACGTACTGCTGCGTTCCGTCCGACTCGTCCAGGAGCCGGTCCTTGATGACCATGGCGGCGCCGTGACCGATCAGGCAGTCCCGCTCCATCTCACCGAACCGCAGACCGCCCTGCCGGGACCGGCCTTCGGTCGGCTGCCGGGTCAGGATCTGCACGGGGCCTCTGGACCGCACATGCAGCTTGCCGCTGACCATATGGTGCAGTTTTTCGTAGAAGATAACGCCAGTGTAGACATCGGTCTGGATCATGCGGCCGGTACGGCCGTCGTACATGACCTCTTTGCCGTTGCGGCAGAAACCGTTCCGGACCAAGCCGTCACGGATGGATTCCTCGTTCTCGCCGGAGAACGCGGTACCGTCGATGATGCGGCCTTCCATAGAACCGACCTTGCCCGCAATCATTTCGAGCACGTGTCCGACGGTCATCCTGGATGGGATACCGTGGGGGTTCACGACCAGGTCGGGCGTGACGCCGTCCGCGGTAAACGGCATGTCGCACTGATCGACAAGCCGGCCGACAACACCTTTCTGACCGAACCTGGAGCAGAACTTGTCGCCGAGCTCCGGGATCCGCTCGTCCCGTACCTTGACGCGGACGAGCCGGGAGCCGTTCTCGGATTCCGTCACCATGACGGAGTCGACGTAGCCTTTTTCACCGGGCCGGACAGTGACAGAGGTCTCCCGCCGTTTCTGCGGCGTGAGAAAGTCGGTCTCTTCTTCCAGGAACCGTGGCGGCGAGGTCTTGCCGATCAGGACATCGGAGCCCTGTACGAAGGCCTCGGGAGAGATGAGTCCATCCTCGCCGAGGGATGCGTACGCTTCATCGGCACGGGCGCCCAGAATGTCGGGCGAGGGAATTTCGAAATGATCTTCCTGACCGCCGGGGTAGCGGCGCTCCTCGGCACGATAGGACCGCATGAAGGTGGACCGGCCCAGGCCCCGCTGCACGGAACTCTTGTTCATGACCAGCGCATCTTCGATATTGTAGCCGTGGTACGAAAGGACCGCGATACAGAAGTTCTGGCCGGCAGGCCGGTACTTGTAGCCGATGAAATCCATGGTCTGGGTCTGTACCATCGGCACCTGCGGGTAATGCATCACATGACCGCGGGTGTCCGGTCTGATCCGGTAGTTGGCGGCGGAAATACCGAGCGCCTGTTTGGACATGGCCGCGCCCATGGTGATACGCGGGGCGGAGTTATGCTCCGGGTATGGAACGATACCGGCGGCAACACCGATGATGATCATCGGATCGACCTCCATGTGAGTGTACTCGGGGGTGATCTTGGCGGGGACTGTGAAGGTCTCATTGCACCACTTGCAGGTCAGGACGGGATCCTCGGCCTTGCCGGGGTTCATCCAGTCCACGTCGCTCACGGAGAGCGCATGGTTGCAGTGCGGACAGTGGTGCGGGACATCGTACGGAGTGACAAGGACATAGGCATCTTCTTCCTCTTCAGCGTCCAGCCATTCCAGGATACCGTCGTGGAACAGATCTTCCCACGAAAGTTTGCCTTCGCGGATGTCCTCAACGTGCTTCCGGGTGAGGACCGTGCGGCCGTCCTTAAGAATCAGCAACGGTCTTCTGAGCCGGCCATCATCGCAGTTGATGATGACCTCGCTCATCTCTTCATTGTAGCGGACATTAATATTCTGAGAAACCAGGCCGAACCGCCGGCGGTCCCGAATGTTCGCGACGAGCTTTTCGGGGTCCGGGTAGGTGCCGACCAGATCGCCGTTGACAAAGACTTTGGTGTCCTCTTCTTTGACGGAGGCCAGACCGAACTCCTTGAGCATGTGGATAACATCGGCGTCCGGATAGCTCTGTGAAACATCGATAATCAGCGCAGCGTTTTTGACCAGACCGCAGTTCTGACCCTCCGGAGTCTCGGAAGGACAGAGCCGGCCCCACTGGGTCGGGTGTAGGTCACGGGCCTCGAAGTGCGGCTGACTCCTCGTCAGAGAGGACGTGATCCGCCGCAGATGGGACATGGCGGACATGTTAGACGTCCGGTCGAGCAACTGGGAAACACCGGCGCGGCCGCCGACCCAATTGCCGGTGGCCAGAGCGTGCAGGAGCTTGTGGGTAAACAGGTCGGGGCGGATTGAAGAAGATATGCTGAAATCGTTCTTCTTCCGACCGACGTTCCGCTCAAGCTGATACTTAAGGTCCTTCATCAGGGACGAGAAGCTGGTCCGGAACAGATCTTCCATAAGGTCGCCGGACAGTTTGAGCCGCTTGTTGGCATAGTGGTCCTTGTCGTCCTCTTTCCGTTTACCGAGTGAGAACTCGAGCACCGATTTGGCGATCCTGCCGAGGAAGATGGCCTTCTTCATCCGATCGGCTTCGGTATCGCCCAGATGCGGCAACAAGGAACGATCAAGGATTGACTCGACCTTCTTGGTCCGGTACTCTTTGGCCTGACCGGCGGCGAAGTTCCGCTCCAGGAAGAGGATGGCGTCCTCTTTGGTGTGATAACCGTTCGGCGGCGAGGCCTTCTTGTCCATGGACGCCTCAATGTTGGCGTACACGATGTTCTCCATGGCCTTGTCGGAGACGATAGTGTCGTAGATTTCTTTATCAGACTCCATGCCGAGGGCTTTCATCAGCGCGATCAGGGGAATCTCGCCGGAGGCGACGGGGACGGAGACCATCAGGGTGCCGTCTTTCTTCCTCTCAACTTCGGTCAGGGCGCGGTAACCTTCTTTCTGCGAAAATACCTTGGCGACCGGCACGGCGGCGCCGTACCGCTCGTTGTTCTCGACCATGACCCGATTCGGGGCCAGGTCTTCAAGGGTGATAAGAACCCGCTCGGTGCCGCCTATTATGAAATAACCGCCGGGCTCCCGGGGATCCTCCTTCTGCTTCACGAGCTCCTGGATGTACTCGTCGTCGGTCAACTTGCGTTCCATCACGCGCTCTATGTTGGCCTTATACAGGTTGCATCCTTTCGACTTCACCATCATGGGAAGGTCGCCGATGTGCACCCACTTCTCGTTCTCAGGAACATCGCGCTCGACGCCGTCTTCATAGACTTCAAACCGCACATACACGGGGGACATGTAATTCAGGTTCCGCAGCCGCGCTTCCATAGGCATCAGGGGGTGACTGTAACCGTTGGCCTCCATGACCTTTGGATCTTCGAGCTTTACGGTCGGTTTGGCCTGGGGATCGACAACACCGCTCTCATCCCGACGCCGACCAAGCCGAATCTCGATATCCCGCCCGCCAGTCCGCTCCGGGTCCAACTTGATGATACCGCGGGTCGCGTCATCGGTAGGCACCCGCAGATCGTCGATAATCCGCTGCATCCGGCTGTTCGGGTTGTCTGGTGTGGCCAGGAAATCGTCGAACGAAGCGATATGATGGTTGACGATATTCTTGTCCTTGAAATAAAGTCTAACTAGGTCCCTCAAAATATCACCCTTTGGTCACGAGACGGTAAGCCGTGAACTCCTGTGCGGTCTCGCTTTTCCGGACCACTTTTATCACACTGCCCTCAGCAATCGGCCCATGGATGGTCTCCAGGACAATGATTGCAGGGTCGGTCGTCTTAATCTTCGGAAGCTGGTCCCGCGTGATTTTTAGTTGCTTGAGGATCGCTTCTGCCTCTTCTTCCGTCAGAAGGTGATGCTCTGGCACAAGACTGTGCCGGAGGACATTGAACGAATTGTTTTCTGCTGCCACTTTTTCACCTGCCAATTTACCCCGCTCCCGGTCAGCGGGAAATGTGTTTGGAAAAACACGCTGTCATCATTCGCTCCTCATACTTGATCCGCCGTCGATCGCTCATGAAGAATCTCAGCGGGCCTGGAGGGATTCGAACCCCCGACCACCTGATTAAAAGTCAGATGCTCTACCTAGCTGAGCTACAGGCCCATGGATGTCTTAAAGCTGTAATGCGGCAGGAACAATTACTCATATTTAATACTGTTTTTTCAGAAACGGTTTAAACCACCGAAAATACCCTGCATCGCCTCGTTTACGCTAGTCTGAGCCATGAATTGTATAAGTTAGTGCGTCTATACGGGGGTCATATGGAAGAGGACTATCTCGAGATGCGGGTCGATATGGCCAAGCGGCAGTCCGAGTCCGGATACGGCCGGGCCCGCATCGACCCGCAGACCTACTCGCAGATGGGTCTCCACGTCGGCGGCACGGTAGAGATTGTCGGCAAGCACCGGGTTGTCGCTAAGGTATTCCGGAGCGACGACGAGGATGCAGGCACCGGGATTATCCGGATTGACGGGCTTACCCGTACCAGCGCCGGTGTCTCGCCGGGCGAGACTGTGAAGGTCCGCGCCGTCGAACCCGAGAAGGCCGTCACAGTCACGCTCGAGCCGAAGATCGGCGAGGGAAACCATATCGTGATTGACGACGGCTTCCAGGAAATCTTCAAGAAGAGTCTCATCGGCCGGCCGGTCATCACCGGCCTCGACATCATGGTGCCTAATATTTCGCTCATGGGCTATCGCTCGATCTTCACCGTCGCCGCGACAGTTCCCACCGGGCCGGTTGTGATCTCCTCGAACACCGCTCTGACCATCCTCGAAGAACCGGTCAAGAGGAAGAGCAAGAAGGCCGGGGCCCGCACCGAGAACAGCCGGCTTACTACCTACGACGACATCGGCGGGCTAGACGACGAGCTTCGGCGGATCCGGGAGATGATCGAACTGCCGCTGAAGCATCCCGAACTGTTCGAGCGCATGGGAATCTCCGCGCCCAAGGGTGTGCTCCTGTATGGCCCGCCGGGCACCGGCAAGACCCTGATCGCAGAAGCGCTGGCCAACGAATCTGGTGCCAGTTTCTATACTGTCCGCGGCCCCGAGATCATGAGCAAGTTCTTCGGCGACTCCGAAGGTAAGCTCCGGGAGATCTTTGAGACTGCTCAGAAGACCTCGCCGAGCATCATCTTCCTGGATGAGATCGACTCCATCGCCCCCAACCGGGAGAACGTCTTCGACGACACCGGCCGGCGGATCGTCGCCCAACTGCTGACCCTCATGGACGGTATGGGCGGCCGTGGGAACGTCATCGTCATCGGCGCCACCAACCGGGAGAACGACCTGGACCCGGCTCTGCGCCGGCCAGGCCGGTTCGACCGGGAAATCGAGATCGGCATTCCAGGCCGGGAGGGCCGGAAGGCCATACTGGGCGTACACACCCGCACCATGCCGCTGGCCGAGGATGTAGACCTGGACTCTCTGGCCCGCGCCACCCAGGGCTTCGTCGGAGCGGATCTGGCCGAATTGGCCCGGGAGGCCGCTATGAAATGCCTCGGCCGCTCGGTCGGGCGGCTGGACTTGGACAAGCCCGTGCCCAAGGAAGTCCTGGCCGGCATGAAGATCACCATGACCGATTTCACTGCGGCCCTGGCCGACGTGGAGCCCAGCGGCATGCGGGAGGTCTCCGTGGAAATCCCCAAGGTCACCTGGGCAGACATCGGCGGACTCGACAGCATCCGCCGCGAGATCAGCGAGGTACTGGTCCCGACCGAGGAGCGGAGGGGCTTCGAACGGCTGGGCATTACTCCCGGCCGGGGCGTGCTCCTGTATGGCCCGCCAGGCACCGGCAAGACCCTGATCGCCAAGGCGGTCGCCAACGAGTCGGGCGCCAATTTCATCCTGGTGAACGGCCCTGAAATCGCCAGCAAGTGGATGGGCGAAAGCGAACTGGCCATCCGTAAGATCTTCAAGCGGGCCAAACAGATGGCTCCGTCCATTATCTTTTTCGACGAGATCGATTCTGTTGCACCAAGTCGGGGCGGCGGACAGTCCGAGAATTGGGAGCGGGTCGTGGCCCAACTCCTAACCTCACTCGACGGCGTCGAGTCCCTGAGCCGGGTGCTGGTGATGGCAGCCACGAACCGGCCGGACATGCTGGACCCGGCCCTGCTGCGGCCCGGACGGATCGACCGCAAAATCCTGGTCGGCCGGCCGGACCTGGATGCCCGCGTGAATATTCTGAAGATCCACACACGGCAGATGCCGCTGGCCTCCGATGTGGACCTTAAAGAACTGGCAACCCGGACCGATGGCTACGTCGGAGCGGATCTGGCAGCGCTCTGCCGCGAAGCGGGACTGGCGGCCTACCGCGAAGACCCGGACATCGCCCAGATCGCGGCCCGCCACTTCGACCTTGCCCTGCGGCGGGTCCCGCGGTCGGTGGACGATCAGACCTTCAAGGCCTACGAAAAGATGAGCACGGAAATTGAGAAGCGGCGCGACCGCTGGAACGACACTCCGTTCTACGGATGAATGGCTGAGATGAGCGAGATGATGAACAAACACGACACCGCGACCGACGAACTTGAGCGGGTCCAATTGAAACTGCGGGCCCAGGAAGGATTGGACAACGAGACGGTCGAGCTCAACCCGGCAGACTCCCGGCGTCTCGGCTTCACGGTGGGCGTCTCGACCGGCCTGACGGGTCTGGGCAGTTACCAGGTTTTCACGGTCGCCGTGAATGACCGCACTCCCGTCGGTTACGTCTCGGTCTCTGCTACGGCACTGCGGGACAGCGGCCGCTCCGCCTGCGCCCCGGTCATACTGATGACCGTCGATTTTTGATTCAGAAATCCTTGACCATATACGGCGCATCTAGCCGGTAACCAAGAGCCGCATAGTACTCCCGGACCCCGACACCGCTGGTAATGCGGATCCCAGCTTTTCCGTCCTGCCGGGCGTACTTTTCTGCTTCCGTCAGCAGCAGGTGGCCGAACCCGCGGTGCTGCCAGCCGTTCCCGACGACACCGATGGCCTCCTCCTGGCCGGCCACCTTCAGTTCCCGTACAGATGCCCGCTCGCCGTCGTCGGTCCGCAGGCGCAGATAGCCGGCAATCGAGTCGTGATATTCCAACGCCAGGAACCGTTCCCGTCCGCCGCTGGCCTCATATTCGGATACCTTGAGCTCAATCTCTGCTGGATCCGCCGGCGGCTGCACCCCCGTCCGTCCGACCTCGCGGCAACGGATGCACCGGCAGGCCGCTCCCTCCTGCGCCATCCGCTCTTGAACCAGCTGCCGAAGATTGCTTTTGAGGATGCCGGCGGCGATCTCCGGCACCGGGATGTCCCGCTGAATCCGCTGAATCCGCACATACTCCGGTACGTACGCCTTCATCTTCGCCAGCAGCGCTACGGCAGTTTCGGTGTCCAGCGGAGTATACTTGCCGGCCTGCCACTGATCGTACAGCCGTGTCCCCGGGACAACCAGAGTCGGGTAGAACTTCAGCATGTCCGGCCGGTAGGCCGGATCGTCGAACACCCGCCGGAAGCAATCGTAGTCGTGCTCCGGCGAGGACCCTGGCAGCCCCGGCATGATATGGTAGCAAACCTTTAGCCCCCGTTCCTTGCAGAGTTGGGTAGCCGCCCGCACGGCGGCGGTACCGTGGCCCCGGTCCACGCCTTTCAGGACCTCGTCGTCCAGGATCTGCACGCCCAACTCCACCCGAGTCGCGCCCAGCTGCATCATCCAGTCAACCTGCTCCGGCCGGCAGAAGTAGTCCGGCCGGGTTTCGACGGTCAGTCCCACGCAGCGGTGTGCCGCCCGTACATTGAGCGCCTGAGCTCTCCCCAGAGTGCCGGCCGCTGTCCCGTTAAGGGCGTCGAAGCACCGCCGGACGAACCACTCCTGATACTGGTGGTCGCGGGAAGTAAAGGTCCCGCCCATGATGATCAGGTCGACCTTGTCGGTCACGTGGCCGACCTCGGTCAGCTGCCGGAGCCGGTCGGCCACCTGGTCGTAAGGATCGAAGTGGTTGGCCACCGCCCGCCGCGCCGCGGGTTCTTTGCCGGTATAGGACTGAGGCGAAGAATTGGCCACCCCGCCAGGACAGTAGGAACAGCGCCCGTGGGGGCAGGGATAGGGCGATGTCATAACCGCCACAACTGAAACGCCGCTGGCCGTCCGCATAGGTTTCTTGACTAGCAGCGGCAGCAGTTTGGCGCGGTCTGCCGGCGCTACCTGGGCCAGGATCGCCGAGTTGGCCGGGACCTTGTCCGGGCCGCATTCGGCGCACAGCCGCATCTTCAGACGTTGGAGGCCGTCCCGGTCGGTGACCTTGCCGGAGAGGACTGCGGCAATGATCCGTTCCACAATCTCCTGGGCCATTCAGGATTGCTCCGCCCGTTTCCGCGTCAGTTCCTGGAGCCGGACCGCGGTCTTCTGGTAGTTCTCCATCGCCATGGTAACGTTGGCCTCGGTGAAACTCCACGCCTTGGCAAGATCGCCAAATCTGATGCGGTAACCCTTACGAAGCTGCCCGTCGTCGGTCTTAACGTCCAGGCTTTCCAGTAAGTCCATCGACTTCAGTTTGTTGATATGGCGGTAGACCGTGGGCCGGGTGGTGCTCAGCAGTGCCGCGAGCTCGTCGATCGTCCAGGCCTTCTCGGGCTTGGCCATCAGAAAATCCATGAAAAGACGGTACGGGATGCTGTCGCGGATTGACAGGGAACCCGTCCGAGGGTCGTAGCCTTTCGGCAGATAACCGATCTGCACCAGAAAGGTCTCCGCCACGACATCGGCGTCGTCTACGCTGTCCATGGGGGTGTTCGACACGACCTGCAATTCGAACATAGTCTTCGCTGATCTTGTAAGTTAAGTATATATTTTAACTTTTATCGGCGCGACCGGTCACAGCCGTTCCTTAAAACTGTCGAGTGCCTTGATAACGCTGTCGAACGAGAATATTGGGAACACCTGCACCGAAGTAATCTTCTCGACGGTGTTCGCAACGATCGGAGCGCAGATGATACCCAGCGCACCGTCGCGTTCAGCCCGGACGGCCGCGATGATTGCGTCCTCCACGGTACCTACCGGATATTCCCGGATGTTCACCAGGCCGTTCGTGCCCGCTTCCATGGTCTTTGGCATGTTCGTCATGAACGACGGCGCGGCAATGACCGCGACGAACTTGTCGGGACCTCTGTGGTACAGCACATTGAGAGCTTTGATGATCTGCCGGACGGTCCGCAGGTTCGGTTCCCGCTTCTCTTCCAGAATCTTGTACATGGTGCTCTGGGAGATCCCCGAGACCTGACAGAACTCGTTCAGCGAAATCTTAAGCTCGTCGTCGAGAATGTTGCGGAAGGATTTTTGGAAACCGCCTTCTTCACGCAGCATATTGGATATCAGGTCCTGTACCGTCATTACTCTGCCTTCTTTGCGTAATCGGCCGCCGCCGTTCCCGCAACCGCCCCTTCGCCGACGGCCTTGGCAACCTGCCAAGGCCGGCCGGTAATGTCCCCGGCGGCAAAAAGTCCAGGCACGACCGTGCTGCCGCGGCGGTCAATCCTGACTGTGTTGTCAATCTCAGGCATCAGCCCAAGGTCCATCGCCAGGTCCGCCGAGGAACGGCCGCCGAGCTCGATAAAGATACCGTCGGCCGGCAGTTCCCGACCGTCCGCCAGTACTACTGCGGTGACCTTTTTCTCGCCTTTGATTGCGGTCACCGACGCCGCAATGCGCTCTGCGTCGGCACGGTCCGCTTTCGCGACCATAGTCTGGTCCACTTCGAACGCGGGCGCGACCCAGTAAACCTTGGCTGCGTACTTTGTCATCAGTTCCGCCGAGGCCGCGGCCTCAGACTGCCCACCGTAGACGACGACCGTCTTTCCTTTGTAGAAATTACAGTCGCAGGCGGCGCAGTAACTGACCCCCTTGCCGAGGAACTCCTTCTCTCCCGGTACACCGAGCTTGATGCGCGAGATACCGGTGGCCAGCACCACCGCTTTGGCGGTGTATTCCTTCCCGTTCTCGGCGGTAATCTGAAACCTGCCGGCGGCCTTGACGGCGGCCGTAACGTTGGCCGTCACCACGGTGCAGCCGAAGGACTCGGCCTGCTGGACCCCCGTTGTGAGTAAAGCAGTACCCGCGGCCGGTCCGGCCACACCGAAGTAGTTCTCCAGTTTGACCCCGTATGCAGCACTGCCGGCAGTCCGGCCGATCACTACCGTGACCGCTTTCTTGCGGGCCGCGTGAATTCCGGCCTGAAGTCCGGCCGGGCCCGCCCCGATGACGACAACATCGGCCTCCATCGGCTCACTGCATCCCGAGCTGCTGGAGGTGACTGATGATATCCTCCTTCGGCCGGAGGCCCACCAGCGGTTCCTGCATGACCTGATCCTTGAAGATCAGGAGGGTCGGGATGGCATTTATGTCGAACCTGGCCGCGATGGCCTGGTTTTCGTCGGTGTTCAGCTTGGCGACAGCCACCTTGCCGGCCAGGTCGCTGGCAAGCTCTTCGACGATCGGGCCCATGCGCCGGCAGGGGCCACACCACGGCGCCCAACAGTCAATGAGAACGAACTTGTTGGCGTCAATGAACTTGTCAAAAATCTCTGCGTTAAGTTCGGTGACCATAGTAGTACCTGTAATGGCCAGCATAGCAATCCGCCTTTATAATTGTTACAATTGTAAAAACTCTACCCCTCTGTAAGAGGAGGGGGGGGAGGGGGACGCCGGGGGTTCAGACCCGGACGCCCTTGAGCTTTGGATATTCGCCGATAAGGCCCAGAATTGTATCTAGGTCCCGACCGTAGAGCTGCGAGAGCTCCTGATGGAGCATTTCGATCCGGACCGCCCCGCGGTCCGCGCCTTTGGCCCGCAACTTGTCCACCGAAAACTGGTGTACAACCACACGGTTATCACTGACCATGTTGTCCGCATGGGCCACGATCTTCTCTTCCAGTGTACGCGGCATGTAATCGCCGGGCGGCAGCCCGAGCTCCCGAACATCTTCCTGATCGAGACCGGCACCGGTGTGTTTGCGGATGATGTCAACGATCTCCTGCGACAACCCGTGCTCCGCCGCAATCTGGGCACCGACATAGGCATGCATGATCGAGTGAATCTGCGACCGCCCGATGTCATGGAGCAACGCCCCGGCAATCACAAGCTACATATTCGCTATGGGAATGCCTTTGGCAATCTCTTCGGCCACGGCCCGCACGGTCGCGCAGTGGATGACGACCCGCTTCTTGCAGCCGACCTCCCACAGAAGATCGATGCACTGTTTGTCGGAGGGAATCTCAGTCGTCGCGGACAACAGTCTTCCCCCTCTCGTTCGGGATGACGGTCATTTCGCCGCCTTCGCGCTGCTCGTAAAGATGTTTCCCACCGGTGTAAAGGTATAGGAAGATGGCCAGCGCCGCAATCTCCGAGTGCGGCTGATTGCCGATAGAGACATTGAAGTCAGCCCGCTGGTAGACTTCAGGAGGCACTTTCTCCGCCCCGACAATAACCATGATGTTCTCGTCCTTCGGAATCTTCGGCAGGGCCTCATCGACCCGCTGACCGTACATGGTAAGATGCACGACCTTGCCTTTGAAACCCTTCGTTGCATCCTGCCACCGCACCCCGGTCTTGATAGAGTAGTCGCCGCCGAACCGATGAACGACACTCCGGATGTTCTCTTCGAGCACCGGGTCCGGCGTATCAACATATATACCTCTGGCCCCGAGCGCCCGGGAAGAGAGAGCCACATGTGTCGTGACCCGTTTGTCCCGCTGCGGCCGATGACCGATCCGCATGATCCAGATATCGGCCATCGTTTACTCTTCTTTGATGCGCTCAATCCGGTGTCCGCGGTAATCCATCTTGACCGACCGGCGGACGAGGCTCTTGAGCATAGTGGACGAAAGGCCTAGCGCTTCGGCGACATCGCCGGAGAACTTGCCCTCGGTCCCGATCTGTTCAAGGATCTTGGTCTCAATCGCGGCGTATTCCTCTTCACCCATCATAGCGGCCGCGAGCACATCGCTGATCTCGTAAACCGGCCACTGGGCGTTGATACTGAAAGAGGTGTAATACGTATGATAGGATTTTTCCGGATAGTTTCCGTTAGTGGAAAGCCAGCGGGTCTCGACCAGTTTCATTTTCTCAAAAAAGATGGTCGCTTCGCGCCCTTCGGGACCGAATTTTTTCTCAATCTCGTCGGCTGTTTTCCATTCCAAGGTCACCTCTTTCAAAACTTCCCGTTTTACCGGGGTATCGACCGCTCTGAGCATTGGCACAAGCTCAGAGGGGTCGTTGATGACCTTTATTCTGTTCATAGACGTAGGCTAACTGATTGTTGAGTATATAATGGTTTTAGACCAAACAGTTATAAAAGAAAAGTAATACGGGTCTTTGTTGTTGTGTTCAGCGAAAAAATACGCTGACCGCGCAATGTTGGAATCGGCCGGTCTGGCCGTTCATTGACATGACTGACGCTAAGACCTGGTCCCAAAGTATTTTAATGCATTCGGCCTTGCGTACGCCAATGGCCAAAAAAGAGAAACAGGAAAAACCCCTGGTTCCCTGTTTCCAGTGCCTGAACTGCTACAAGACCTACAAAGGCGAGGGCGCCGAACAGAAAGCTCTCGACTGCTGTGGGTCCTTCATTCAGGGCTGGTACGAGAACTACAATAAGTGGGGACGGCAGAAGTGGTACGGACGCTGAGACATCCGGACTCTGTCGATCACTATTTCGAACTTGCGATGTCCGGTCCCTGCGACCGGACCGCCTATTTTTTCAATTAAATTTCAATTTAATGTGCCAGCATGTGATTTTATTGCTTTCCCCGGCCGTTACTATACCCCATGCTAACACGTAGCATTTATTTAACCAGAGAATCATACTATATCTATGGCTGGAAAGATGTTCGCAGGCACCATGGAAGAAATGGACCTAGTCGAACGCCATATTCTTATGCTCAAGGCAACAAGAGAGAACGAGCCGGTGGGAATCATTCGCCTTTCGGAAATACTTAACATCCCCCGGCACAAGGTTCGGTATTCGCTACGGCTGCTGGAACAGGACGGCCTGATCCGGGCCACCCCCGAAGGGGCCGTAGTCACCGACCGCTACAACGAGTTCATGAACGACCTCTCTACCCAGTTGGACAGTGTGGTCGTGCGCATTAACCGTCTCCGGGAACAGGTTTCCCGTAAATGATATGACAAATAATTTATACGCCCCACTCTTACTGCCGCTTCAAGCCGTTGTAGCTCAGTCGGTAGAGCGTGGGACTGTTAATCCCAAGGTCCACGGTTCGATCCCGTGCGACGGCGCCATACTTCTTTCGGTTTTGTTCAATCTCGCAGTCGTGTTTTTGTCTGCTACTGGGTCTATGTTCTGGGTGCAAGCGATGACTGCCCGTGGGTCGCGATATGTTTTTAACCCGTTCCACGATATCGGCGCCTAAAGGGCTCATAGCTTAGCTAGGTAGAGCGTCCGACTCATAATCGGATGGTCGCCGGTTCAAATCCGGCTGGGCCCACCATCCCAGTTCTTTCATGAGTTCTATAAAGATTAAATACGCGCGGAGTATGTTAGTTTCATAATCCGCGACGGCTGGATGCTCTTTGGAGACCCGAATGCTGCCGCTCATGAGGTTGAACTATGGAAATTCAGAAACTTCCGCACATCGAGCAGTATCTCAACGCCTGCGTTCAGTGCGGCTACTGCATCAGCGTCTGTGAAGCACACCACCAGACGCCTTGGGAGTCCGACACGCCCCGCGGCAAAATCTACTACCTGCGGCAGCTCGATCTCAAAGCGACCGGCGCGATGGACAAAGTGCTGGGTCGGGACATTCAGGTCAGCCCAGAATTCGTTGACGCCATGTACAAATGCACTGGCTGCGGCAACTGCGAAGCAGTCTGCCACGCCAACATCCCGCTGACCGACCTGTGGGAGACCATGAGGAACTGGCTTGTCATACACGGGTACGGTCCCATGCCCGTCCACAAAACAATGGCCAAGAAAGTCCATCAAGTTCACAATCCGTACAACGAGGACCCCAAGAAACGGGGCGACTGGTGGCCGAAGGAGGTCCCGCGGTACAACCCGCCAGACGCCATTTTCTTTGCCGGTTGCACCGGTTCGTACCGGCAACAGGGCATTCCACAGAACGGTGTCCGTGTTCTCAACCGGGCCGGCGTCAGGATGAATATCCTGGGCGAAGACGAATGGTGCTGCTCGTCGCCGCTTCTGAGAACCGGTACTGACTCCGAGTCCCTCGACTGCGCGTTGCACAATGTCGAGAAGGCCGACGGTATGGGTGCCAAGGATATGATCATGACCTGCGCCGGCTGCTACAAGACCGTTTCCATGGATTTCGGCAGATATTATGCCAAAGCCGGACAGAACGTCTATCATTTCTCACAGTACGCCGAGAAGCTCATCAAGGCGCGCAAACTGCCGCTCAACCACGAGTTCAACCACACCGTTACCTACCATGATCCGTGCCACCTCGGCCGGCATATGGGTGTTTACGACCCGCCGCGGAACGTGCTCAAAGCTATCAAGGGCCTCAAATTTGTTGAGATGACCAGGAGCCGCGAAAGTTCCCGGTGTTGCGGCGCCGGTGGCGGTTACAAGAGCCAGTACAATAACTTCGCCGTACGGATCGCCTCAGAGCGGATCCGGGACGCAGAGGCTACCGGTGCCGATGTGCTCGTTACCTGTTGTCCGTTCTGCGTCGTCAATCTGTCCCAGGGCGCCAAAGCAATCGGTTCCAAGATCAAGGTCATGGACCTGGCAGATGTTCTGCTCGAGGTCACCGCCCCGATCGAGGCCGTTCCAGCATCTGCCGCCGCTCCCGCCAAGCCCGCCGTGGCGGCTACTGCCGCCCCGAAGGCCTGAGAACGGATGACTTTGGCCGGACCCTTGGGTCCGGCCTCTCTTTCTTTTTCATTCTATGCCTTTTGATTCACTGAGCTCCGCGCTCATCGAAGCACTCAGAGCCCGCGGAATCACTGAACCGACCGAACCTCAGCGGAACGCTATCCCGCGCATTATCGCCGGCCAGAACGTCTTGGTGGTCGCACCGACCGGGATCGGTAAAACCGAGGCCGCCATGCTGCCGGTATTTGACGCGCTCAGCCAGGAAAAGGACGATTGCGGCATCCGCTGTCTTTACATCACCCCGCTGCGGGCGCTGAACCGGGACATGCTCAAACGGATGGAATCTCTGGGCACTGACCTGAAGGTCTCGGTCGGGGTACGCCACGGAGACACGCCGATGGCCGAACGCCAGCGGCAGTCGAAACACCCGCCGCAGATCCTTATTACCACTCCCGAAACCCTGCAGATCATGTTCACCGGCAAAAACCTGCGCGAAAGCATGAAACGGGTCAGATGGGTGGTCATCGACGAGATTCACGAGCTCGCCGGAAACGAACGCGGCGCCCAACTGAGCATCGCCCTCGAACGTCTGGTGGCACTGGCTGGTGAATACCAGCGGATCGGGCTTTCTGCCACTGTCGGCAATATTCCGGAGGTGGTTGGCTTCCTCGCCGGTGTCGGCCGGCAGGTCGAGCTCTGCCGCCACGATACCCGCCGGGAGTTCGACATCCGCGTCGAGCGGCCACTGCCAGAGCCCGGCAACGAGAAACTGATGGACAAACTGCAGAGCGAACCGGACATTCTGGCGGTCATGATCCGGGCTCGGCAGCTCATCGAATCCGTCACCTCGGCACTGTTCTTCGTCAACACCCGGGAGACCGCCGAATGGCTGGCCTCACGCTACCACATGTGGGACGAGAACATTTCCATCGGTGTCCACCACGGTTCGCTCTCCAAAGAGAACCGGATGGCCGCCGAGGACGATTTCAAAGAACAGCGGCTTAAAGGTCTGATCTGCACCTCGTCGCTGGAACTGGGTATCGATATCGGCTCCGCCGATCTCGTCATTCAGTACAATTCGCCCCGTCAGGTCGCCCGGATGACTCAAAGGGCAGGTCGTGCCGGCCACCGGGTCGGCGGTAAGATCCGCTCCGTGATTCTGGCCACCGCGCCCGACGAACTGGCGGAGGCGTTCGTCGTCGCCCGGCGGTGCGAGAACCGGGAAATGGAATACAGCGAGGGACGGCCGAACCCCCTGGCGGTCCTGGCGAACCAACTGATGGCCATGACTATGAGCGGCGGCATCGGCCGGGACTCTGCTTATACAATGGTCCGGCGGGCCTACCCGTTCCGGACCCTGAGCCGGCAGGACTTCGACGATGTGGTCGAACAGTTAAAATCCATTCACATGCTGATAGAGTACGACGGCAATGTTATCAAGCGGTCCCGGAAAGGGATGCAGTACTTCTATGACAACATCTCCATGATCCCCGACGAGCGGACCTACCTTGTACGGGACATCGGCACCCGCGCCATCATTGGTACCCTTGACGAGAGCTTTGTCGCGACCCTTGAGGGCGATTACGCTATGTTCATTGCCAAGGGCCGTACCTGGCGGGTGGTCGAACAGCGGGAGGACGAGATCCTGGTAGAGGAGGCCAAGACCGTTGGCAACGTGCCCTCATGGACCGGCTCCGATATCCCGGTCCCCTATGAGATTGCCATGGAAGTCGGCCGGCTGCGGCGGGTGGGCAACTATCAGGACTACCCGGCGGACGGCCCCGCCGTCAGTACGGTCAAGGACTATCTGGCTGAACAACAGGTCCAATGGCCTGTCCCCACTGATCGGCTTGTCACGGTCGAGTACGGCGACAGCCTCGCCATCGTCAACTGCTGCTTCGGCAGCCGCGTGAACGATACCCTCGCCAAGATTTATTCGGCCCTGCTCACCGCCCGGCTCGGCGAAGCGGTCGGCGTCTCCACCGATGCCTACAGAATCATGCTCAAACTGCCCCGCAGCATGGATCCCAAAATCCTGCTCGATACCTTCCTGTCAATAAAACCCGGCACTATCGAGGCCCTGGCACGCCTGACCGTCCTGAACTCCACCTACCTTCGCTGGCGGTTCGCAAATATCGCTAAGAAGTTCGGAATCATCGAGAAGGGCGCTGACCACCGGTTCATCAACTACAACCGGCTTTTTGATCTGCACAAGAACACCCCGGTCTATAACGACGCCGTCAACATGGTCCTCCAGGAGGACCTGGATATCCCGAATACCGAGAAGGCGGTCAGCCTGATCGCTACGGGAAAAATCAAGGTCGTTTCCTGTGGAATCTCCAGAATCGGCTATGAAGGTGTCACCCGGACAAAGGAACTGATGCAGCCGGCCCGGGCGGACCACGCGATACTAGCCGCCATGAAGAAACGGCTGGAAGATGAGGTCCTGTTCGCCTCCTGCCTCAATTGCCGCAACCAGCGCCGGGTGCGGGTCGCTGAGGCTCCGAAGCGGTTCGTCTGCCCCCAGTGCGGCGGCTACATGATCGCACTTCTGAAAGAGTACGAGCGGGACCTGATCAAGGACTACGGCAAACCGGGCCGGGACGCTCAGGGCCGGAAGGACGACCTCCGCCTGCTGAAGAACGCCAACCTCGTCAACTCGTACGGCGGCAAAGCCGCTGTGGTCCTAGCGGGCCGCGGCGTCGGTCCCGACGTGGCCGCACGGATCCTGCGCAAATTGCACATGACCAACGATGACGTGCTCCGCGATATCATGGCCGCAGAAGTCAATTACGCCAAGTACAAGCGGTTCTGGGACTGAGTTCAGATGTTGGTGCCCTTTATCAGGAACTCGGACTGCGGCTTTTCCGGCTCTTTCACCAACGGCTTCGGCTGTACATTGTACTTGCCGAGGAAGTTGGTACAGACCACATATACCTCGGCAGAGGTTGGCCGCGAAGCATCGGGAGAATGAACCCGAACGTTCGCAAAACGGTCCCGCAGCATCTTCTCGAGTTGGTTGAACATATCTCCCATAAAGACCTTCATGACAAGTTTGCCACGGTCCTTCAGGATGCGGTCGCATACGTCTACGGCATACTTGCACAGTTCGATCGAACGGGCATGGTCCATCGAGTATTGGCCTGTGATGTTCGGCGCCATGTCGGAAAGAACCACGTTTACCTTGCCACCGACCATTTCGAGCAGCCGAATCATTGTCTCGTCCTCGGTGATGTCGCCGATTATGAATTGCACCCCTTCCAGCGGCCGAATCCAGCGGAGATCCACACCTATGACCTGTCCCTTGGGTCCGGCCCGTTCGAGCGCGACCTGCGACCAGCCGCCAGGGCACGCTCCGAGGTCGACCACGGAATCGCCGGGCTTGAAAATATGATAACGGTCGTCGATCTGCATCAGTTTAAAGGACGCGCGCGAGCGGTAATCCATCTTCTTCGCGAGCTTATAATAATACTCGTTATGCCGTTCCGCTACCCAGCGGTCATGCAGGTCTGCCACGTTTATACCATCCTCTTCACACATAAGGAACTTTTGCCCGCGCGCGCAACTGTCAAAACTAATAAGACGAAGAGGCAATTACCGCGGTGATTGCAATGACGTCAGGTTGGACATACGCGCAGGCCGGAGTCAACATCGACAAGAAAACTAGCTCCATCGATGCTCTCGTCGGGGAACTTAAGTACCGGCGGCAGGGCTTCGGACAACAAATCCGTAAATCTGGCCTGTTCGCTAGTCTTATCGATTTCGGCGACCGCTACGTTACCCTTGCCACCGACGGCGTGGGCACCAAGATCCTCATCGCAGAGGAGCTGGGCATCTGGAATACCGTCGGTATAGACTGTATTGCTATGAACGTCAACGACACCATTTGCGTCAATGCGGCACCGGTCTCTTTCGTCGACTACGTTGCCATCGACAAACCCAACGAGAAGATTACGCAGGAGATCGGCATCGGTCTCAACCGCGGTGCAGAACTGTCCGACATGGAGATCGTTGGCGGTGAGATCGCCGTCCTGCCCGAGATCATCAACGGCATCGACCTGTCCGGCACCTGCCTCGGCAGCGTCGCCAAAAAGGACATAATCACCGGCGACACCTGCGAGAGGGGCGACGCCATCGTAGCCCTGAAATCCTCCGGCATCCATTCCAACGGCCTAACCCTCGCCCGGAAGGTCGTCAGCGCGAACAACATCAAGATGACCGACAGTGTGTCCGGTCTGTCCCGGTCGATCGGCAAAGAACTGCTGACCCCGACCGAAATATACGTCAAGGAGGTCCTGGACATCACCGCCAAGCACGAGGTCCACGGTCTGGTGGATATCACCGGCGGCGGACTGCGGAACATTCTGCGGATGAGGAAGGGACTGCGTTACACCATCAATGACCCGATCAAGCCCGCTCCGATCTTCAATGTCTTACAGCAACTCGGCAGCATCGAGATGCAAGAACTCTACCAGACGTTCAACATGAGCATGGGATTCATGATTATCGCGTCAGAGGACGACGCTGAGGACATGGCACGGGAACACCCGAACGCCCAGGTAGTCGGCCGGGTCGAAGAAGGCTCCGGCGTATACTACGAGCCCGAAAAACTGCTCTACGACCACTACTGAGTTCACTGCTTGAGCTGATTGTGCAGCACACCGCAGACCGCACCGAGTGCGGTACAGGTCTCCAGCGAATAATTGCCGTCGGTAACCTCGAAGTCCATCGCGGACAGCGGCCGAACCTCCTTAGGTACACCGTGCGGGCCGATCCCGAACAGGACCAACAGGCTCTGGCCGTTCTCCAGCATATCGGCCAACTGTTTCACTGTAACCTGTTTTTTCGGATCTGGTTTGCAGGTGGTCAGTACCACTTTGCCCAGTTGCGGCGGGAAGCCGCGGTCGGGATAGGGAAACTTCTGGAAGCGCCCAAGGTCCGCCAACCTCACGAAATTATCACCGTGTGCACCGATGCTGGTGGTACCGGCGATAAAAGCGGCGATCTCCTACGGTGTGCGGGCCGTTTCCGGCACCGGAAATCCGAACAGCGCCAGGTTCATGCCGAAGGCAAGTGCCAGGTCGCCAGCCCGGGCGATTACCCGACGATGCGGTTCGCGGAAGGTCTTCGGGTCATAGGCATTGTAGAGACCGAGCGTGACGCGACCGTGGCGGGATAGATCAAAGGTCATGATTCTTCACCTTCCGGCGGGCAACAATGGCATAGGCGTCGCCGTCCAGAAAGATTTCGCAGTCGCGGTACTCCGGATCCTGTTTGTACTGCTCGATCCGCGCGAGGACCTCGCCCAGTGTGAGATCCGATTTGCGGATATCGATCAGGATCTTGTCCGGCTCTTCTTCCATACGGCTTGCCCCATGAAACGAACAGAGGCGTAGTGAAAAGACGCTCTCTCTGCATTTCTTATCACGCCCTCGATATAAAAGGACTCGCTGATATGTGCCAGCCGGACAGAAAAAACCGGCAGTCACTCATCCTTTTTCCAGGCTCCGTAGGTCAGCAGCACGCCGCCGGCGACGATGACAAAGACCAGTACCGAGGATTCGGCGAGATAGTCCTGCCCCTCAAGCAGCCGCACGATCATAAAGATCAGGGCGGCAGCGACGAGCAGCCCGCCAACTGCGATATGCACCCGCCGGTTCATGGAGAGCCCAGCACATAAAAATGTCATAATGATTTCTGCATCAATGACAAGAAAAGTGCCGCCAGCCGGGCTCGAACCAGCGACCTCGTGATCTTCAGTCACGCGCTCTCCCAACTGAGCTACGGCGGCTTGAATGCCCTTTAGCGTGTCGTCCTATAAAAAACCGTTGACACACCGCCGACTTACTGGGAGTGCCGGCCGGAGTGCCGGCGGCTCAGAAAGAGCGCAATCAGGCCAACCACGACCGTCATGACGAAAAACGCCATGGCGGCCGTGTAGTTATCAGCGACCGCGGACGCCGCTGCAGCCGCCAGGCAGAGCGCCGCCAGAATCAGGACCGGCACCGTTGCCGTAAAGCCGGGCAACAGGCACCGAGCGGTCATTCACCCCTGGCCTCCTTCTCGTCGGCCTCACGCTCGGCACGTTCCTCGTCCGACTCGACCTCTGGCTTCAGGTCCTCCGCCGCCGGTGTAACCGGCTGCGGCGTCTTTGCTGCCAGTTCCTCTTCGGTCCGGGCGGCCGCTTCGGCCGCGGCGGTATCCTCGGGGGCAATCGGCTCGACCGCAGCCACAACGTCGTCGTCCTTGAGCTCCATGACCCGCACACCCTTGGTGTTGCGGCTGGTTGTCCGAATGTCGGAAACCTTCATGCGGATCATCTTGCCGCCGGTGGAAACGACCATCAGCTCCTCATCCTTGGTAACCTTACGGACGCTTACGACGCCGCCGTTCCGACGGTCGGTCTTGATGGTGATGACGCCTTTGCCGCCGCGGTGGGTAATGCGGTAGTCGTTGACGACCGAAGTCTTGCCGTAGCCGTGCTCGGTGACGGTCAAAAGCAGGTCGTCAGGGCGGACCACGGCCATGGAGACGACCGCATCCCCGTAGCCGAGGGTCATGCCCTTGACGCCCATGGTGTCCCGGCCGGTGGGCCGGACATCGGTCTCCGGGAAGCGGCAGGCCTGGCCGGAGCGGGTGGCAAGGATGATCTCGTCGCCGCCGCTGGACAGGCTGACCTCTTTGAGCTCGTCGTCCGGGTCCAGCCTGATGGCCTTGATGGCCTTGTTTCTGACGTTGCCGTATGCCGAGAGGACGGTCTTTTTCAGCAGTCCGTTCTTCGTGCAGAACACGAGGCAGCGGGTGTCGTCGAAGGCCATGACGGGAATCACGGCCTTGACGATCTCATGCTCCTGCAGATCGGGCAGGAAGTTTACGACCGGACGGCCCTTGGACTGCCGGGAGCCCTCTGGCACCTTATAGCCTTTCAGCCAATGCAGCCGGCCCAGATTGGTGATGAATATCAGGTAGGCGTGCGAGGACGCGACGAACATGTTCTCCACGAAGTCAGTCTCCTTGGTCTGCATGCCGGTCATGCCCACTCCGCCGCGCGACTGCTGCTTGTAGGCCCGCAGCGGGATCCGTTTGATGTAATCGTCCCGGGAGATGGTGTACACGACGTCTTCCCGCGGAATCAGGTCCTCGGGGTCCACGTCGAGTGCGTTGGCCACGATCTGGGTGCGCCGGGCATCGCCATAGGCGTTCTTCATCTGCGTGAGTTCGCCTTTGATGATTGAGTCGATCCGCGCCGGTTTTGCCAGGATGTCCCGGAGGTCGGTCATGGTCTTGATCAGCTGGACGTTTTCATCCTTGATCGCACCGATCTCCAGGCCCGTGAGTTTCTGGAGCCGCATGTCGAGGATGGCCTTCGCCTGGTCGGCATCGATCTTCAGCAGGTTCTGCAGCCCTTCGTTGGCCTCGGCACCGGTCTTCGACGCCCGGATCAGAGCGATGGTCTGGTCCAGCATGTTGAGAGCCTTCATCAGACCGTCGATGATGTGGAACCGCTTCTCCGCTTCGCTCAGGTCGAACTGGGTCCGGCGGGTGACGACGTTCCGGCGGTGTTTTATATACTGGTCGATCAGCGCCCGCAGGGGGAGCAGGGTCGGCTTGTTGTCCACCAACGCCAGGTTGATGACGCCGTAAGTGGTCTCCATCGCGGTCCGTTTGAACAGGTTCTCCAGGACCACAGTCTCCACAGCATCCTTGCGCAGTTCGATGACAATGCGCATACCGCGCCGGTCGGACTCATCGCGCAGATCCGAGATGCCTTCGAGTTCCTTGTTCTTTACCAGATCGGCAATGGTCTTGACGAGCTCGGCCTTGTTGACCTGATACGGAATCTCGTCGACAATGATGGAAACCCGGCCGTTCTTGTTCTCCTCGAAATGAGTCTTGGACCGCACCCGCAACCGGCCGCGGCCGGTAGTATATGCCTGGAGGATACCCTGCAGGCCGTAGATGATGCCGCCGGTCGGGAAATCCGGCCCTTTTATAAACTGCATCAGCTGATTGACGTCGGCATCGTTGTGGTCGATGGTGTAGATGATCGCGTCGCAGACCTCATTGAGGTTGTGCGGCGGCATCTTGGTCGCCATTCCGACAGCGATACCGTCGGAGCCGTTCACCAGCAGGTCCGGGAACTTCGACGGCAACACGGTCGGCTCTTTCAGCGAGCCGTCGTAGTTGTCCATGAAGTCGACGGTGTTTTTGTCGAGGTCGAGCAACAGGTCGGACGCCATCTTCGAGAGCCGCGCCTCGGTGTAACGCATCGCAGCCGGCGGATCGCCGTCCACGGAACCGAAGTTACCCTGGCCGTCTACCAGAGGGTACCGGAGCGAGAACGACTGGCCCATCCGGACCATGGCGTCGTACGCCGCAGTGTCACCATGCGGGTGGTACTTACCGAGCACCTCACCGACCACCGTGGCGGACTTTTTGTGGGGCCGGTTGTAGGAAAGCCCCAGTTCGTACATGGCGAACAGAATCTTCCGGTGGACGGGCTTCAGGCCGTCCCGGACATCTGGCAGAGCCCGACTGACGATAACCGACATGGAGTAATCGATGTACGACCGCTGCATCTCCTTTTCAACGGTCTGATTGATGACACGCTCTTCTCCTTCCATGACGCTCACACATCCAGGTTAACGACTTCTTTCGCATGTTCGATAATGAACTCCCGGCGGGGTTCGACATCGTCGCCCATGAGAACCGAGAACAGCCGGTCTGCCTCAACGGCATCCTGTACCATGATCCGTTTCATGATCCGGTTCTCGGGGTCCATGGTGGTTTCCCACAGCTGCTGCGGATTCATCTCACCAAGACCCTTGTAGCGGCTGACGTTGCAGCCCTGACCCATCGCAGCCACGGCCTTGTTCATCTCATCCTCGTTGTAGCAGTACTTCTGCTGCTTGCCTTTGCTCACACGGTACAGCGGGGGCATGGCAAGGTACACGTAACCCTCGTCGATGAGCGGCCGCATCTGGCGGTAGAACAGGGTCAGGAGCAGGGTGGCGATATGCGCACCGTCTACATCCGCATCGGTCATAATGACAATCTTATGATAGCGGATCTTCGTCACGTCGAAGGCCGGCCCGATACCGCCGCCGATGGCGATAGTCAGGTTCCGGATCTCGTCGTGGTCCAGTAGTTTGTCCTGCCGGGCCTTCTCTACGTTCAGAATCTTACCTCTGATAGGCAGGATGGCCTGGAACGTCCGATCCCGGCCCATTTTGGCGCTGCCGCCGGCAGACTCTCCCTCCACGATGTAAATCTCACAGAGAGCCGGGTCCTTCTCGGAGCAGTCTGCCAGTTTGCCGGGGAGACTCGTGGACTCCAACAGGGACTTCCGCCGGGTCGCGTCCCGGGCCTTCCGGGCCGCCTCGCGGCCCTCAAAAGCAAAGCGGGCTTTCTTAAGGATTACCTGGGCCACGGCCGGGTTCTCTTCCAGGTACATAGAAAGCTTCTCGGCAACGACCGCTGCGACCGCGGTCTGCGCCACACTGCTGCCCAGTTTCTCCTTGGTCTGGCTTTCAAACTGAGGATTGGCCATCTTGATGCTGATGACCGCCGTCAGCCCTTCCCGGGTATCGGAGCCCTCAAGCACGATGTCCTTGAGTAGGTTGTTGGTCTGTCCGTAATCATTGAGCGTCTTGGTGAGTGCCGTCCGGAAACCGGTCAGGTGGGTGCCGCCGTCTGGGGTACAGACGGTGTTGACGTAGGAACTGACGGCCTCACTGTAACTGTCACTGTACTGCATGGCGATGTCGACCTCAACGCCGCTCTTCTCGCCCTGAAGTTCGATGGGCGGGTCGTATAACGGGGTCTTGCCGGTGTTGAGATACTTGACAAAGGCGCTGACGCCGCCGCTGTAGTGGAAGGCCTCGGTCTTGCCGATCCGCTTGTCCTCGAACTCAATGGTGACCATCCGGTTCAGGAACGCCTCCTGCCGGAAGCGGTTCACCAATGTGGTGAAGTCAAAGTCCGTTGTTTCGAACATGGTCTTGTCGGGCAGGAACGAGATGGTAGTGCCGGTCTCGTTCGTCTTACCGATCTGTTTGAGCGGCCCGTCCGGGATGCCGATCTCATAGGACTGCTGCCACACACTGCCATCCCGTTTGACAATCGCGACCATCCAGGTGGAAAGCGCATTGACCACGGAGACACCGACACCGTGCAGGCCGCCGGAAACCTTGTAGGCGTTCTGGTCAAACTTACCGCCGGCGTGCAGGTCGGTAAGACAGATCTCGACGCCCGATTTACCTTCGCCGGGCACGATGCCAACCGGAATTCCCCGCCCGTCATCCTCGACGGTTACGGAACCGTCAGCGTTCACCGTCACACGAATTTTCGTCGCGTAACCGGCCATCACCTCGTCGATGGAGTTGTCAACCACCTCATAAATGAGATGGTGCAGACCGCGGGTGTCGGTCGAGCCGATGTACATGCCGGGGCGTACGCGGACAGCTTCCAGTCCCTTAAGGACCTTCACGCTTTTTTCATTGTACACCTCCCCGTTATCCTGAGAATCTGTCATCTGAACCATACCCTCCTGACAATATCGGGAGGACATGTCGTTCATCTATTATAACACGCGTGCGCGCGCGTGCAAATAAACGTGCCATGCTCTCACAGGCAATCGGCAATACTGATATACCGCACGCTGATTCCCTTCCGATTCAATATGTGCACGATCATGGAGGATGCCCGGCGGGGCGCGATTGACCGGCGGATTCAGAAAATCGCTGAACGCGAAGGCGTGACCGAACGTTTCCTCAACGACGGCATTGCGGCGGGCCGCATCGTCATGCCGTGCAACCCCAACCACGACCCGCTGCCGGCCGCCATCGGCACCGGCCTTTCGGTCAAGATTAATGCGAACATCGGCACCTCCCGGGACCTGCCCGACGAGGAGAAAGAGATCCGCAAGCTCGACATGGCGGTCAAGTACGGCGCCGATGCCGTTATGGACCTCAGTACCGGCGGCGACATTGACGCCATCCGCCGGCGGCTGCTCAAACGCTGCCCGGTCATGATGGGCTCTGTTCCGCTTTACGAGACCGGTCTCACCGCCGCCCGGAAGAACGCCGTCGTCGAGATGACCGAGGACGATATCTTCAACGGCATTGAGAAGCACGCCAAGGACGGAATGGACTTCATGACCGTCCACTGCGGCATCACGAAAGAAACCGTACGGTGGCTCAGCAAGTGCGGCCGGCTGATGGACGTTGTTTCCCGGGGCGGGTCCTTCCTGACCGCCTGGATCCTGCACAACGAGGAAGAGAACCCCCTCTACAAGGACTTCGGCGCCCTGCTGGATCTGGCGAAGAAGTACGAGTTCACGCTGTCCCTGGGGGACGGCTTCCGGCCCGGCTGTATCAGCGACGCCACTGATCAGGCACAGGTCTCCGAGCTGCTCACACTCGGCCACCTGGTGGACCGCGCCCGGGCAGCCGGTGTGCAGTCCATGGTCGAGGGCCCCGGCCATGTGCCAATCGAGCAGATCCCTGCCAACATGCAGCTGGAGAAATCGCTCTGCCACGGTGCCCCCTTCTATGTCCTTGGCCCTCTGGTGACCGACATCGCTCCCGGTTACGACCACATCACCGGCGCCATCGGCGGCGCCATCGCCGCTCAGTACGGTGCCGACTTCCTTTGCTACGTCACGCCGGCCGAACATCTCTCGCTACCGGACGAGAACGACGTGCGCGAAGGTGTCATTGCTTCCAAGATCGCCGCTCATGTGGGGGACCTAAGCCACGGTCGGGACCGCGAACGGGACGACCGGATGGCCAAGGCCCGCAAGTCACTCGATTGGCCGACCATGTTTGACGTCTGCATCGACCCGGAAAAGGCCAAGCGCTACCGGTCCCGGGGCTGCACCGAAGAGAAGGACGGCTGCTCCATGTGCGGCGATGTCTGCGCCATCAAGATCGTCGGCCAGTACCTGATCAGGGCCGACCGGTCTGGTAACGGTCTGCAGAAGCGCGATGATCTGAACTAAACAGAAAGGCACGGAAAATGGAGCCACTGGAGGGAATCGAACCCCCGGCCGACGGTTTACGAAACCGTCGCTCTACCGCTGAGCCACAGTGGCACCGTTGCGGAGATTGCCCTTACAGATAAAAAGGTTTACCCGGGGATGCAAATCCTTTTGACATACACCTCAGGAAACACTGCAAACATGCCATCATCACCGGGGCATCAAATCCTTCTCTGCACACCTCTCAGAACATGACACGCTGTTAATATCTACAAAGAAAAGATGGCGACAGGATGGCCGCAATAGTTGGTGGCAGCCATCATATATTATCTTAAAAATGACATGATCGTCCGTATTTACTTTAGCAAAAATGGATTAAAAGGCATGATTGCACACAGTGTTGCATTTTACATTTGCGATTCGTACGTATCTGCATTATTGTCCTGATCTGACTATCAATACCGCATTGTCTGCAAATTTTTCTCATATTGCGGAACACCCGGCGATTGGCAGATATACTCCCTGGAACAACCAAATGTCAGATGAATCAAAAATGATGTACAGACCTGATTCAAATCCGTTTTTTATTTATTGCCGCACATCTCATGTTGTTTTCCTGATTTGGGTATATTTACAACAATGTCCGATAAACAAAGGGAAAACCCGTTCCGTAAAGTCTCTTCTTGTATCGATTTGATTTCATTTACGAACGATATTAGAACTTTTTGAATTTAATTACCGAATCGGCAATCTGTATTCGGTATTTTTAGAACACCGACATTAATCTGAGCGCCGCACTTCTTCTTGATCTCTGCGATTGTGCCTGAATATGCATCATTAAAGAGATTCAATGACATTATACGGATGCTTGACATTAACTGCGTTTGTAAAAAGATTGCAGAATACAAAACAAAGATACCCGACACCGATAAATGAACTAACGTCATTTCAGCTATGATTGTTGCATATCCTTTTTAGGACTGAAGATCAGATTGCTGTCGGATGGCTCGTTACGTTCTTTCCTTTTTAAATCAGCAAATACAATCCAGATTTGGAATTGCCTCAACTTCCCTGGATCCCATCTGTCGATTTGAATAAATCAGGATCATAAATGTTAGGCCCGGCGGTACTTTGGGAACATGTCCCGGAAGACGACCGCGTCCTGCTCAATCAGCGGCGATTCGCAGATAAAATTGCACTCCTGAGAGGAGTCGTTCAGCAGATCCGCCAGGAACTGCAAATCGGGCTCTTTGGCACTCAGCGGCAGGTGCGAAATCTCGCCCTTCTCGCCATATTTGATACAGCTGATGTGAAAGTGGGCGACATCACCGCACAGCGGGAAATATTCGTCGATGAGACTCTTCATGTCTGCTGCGGTCTTCAGACAGCCGCCGCCGCGGGCGTGTACATGAGCGACGTCCAGCACCGGCCGGACCCCGTCAACCTGCTCCATGACCTGCCTAATTTCCTTCAGCGTACCGAACTGCCCCTTCTTGCCCATGGTTTCAACGCCCAGGATCACGTCCTTGATCCCCAGATCGTCGAGCCGGTTCTTGGACTCGGTCAGTCCCCTGATTACATTCGGCAAGGCCTCGTCGGGCTTCTTACCGTAGGAAGCAGCATGGATCACAATCAGATAGGCCCCGAGCCAGTGCGCAGCCTTGGCCGTGTCGACCACCCACTGCACACTCTTGTCTATGGTCTCGAGGCTCTCGGAGTTGAAGCTGATAAAATAAGGCGCATGGCAGCTGAGCCGGATATCGAGGTTCTTGGCGCAGGCGCCAATCGTCCGAGCCCGTTCTTCGGAGATCCGAGCGCCCCGTACGAACTCGACCTCCAGGGCATCAAGGCCGAGACTTTTTGTGTATTCCAGTGCTTTTTCCGGCGTTTTACCGCCGGCTGACGGATACCCCGCGGGTCCGAATCTCATGTATGCCTGAATGCTTTGATTCTATTCATTACTGCCGAACTGCCGGCCGCCCAACCGTTTATAGTTCGAACGGGATGCGGGAAAAGTGCATTTCAAGATCGATGTACGGCTGGACCCGACGCTCGGTTGCGGGCAAGCCCACCGCTGGCGGAAACAACCCGACGATTCCTGGCAGGGCGTGATCGGAAAGGACGTCCTCACACTGTACCAGACCCCGGACGGATTCGACTGCGAGGGCTGCACCGACATGGCCGCTGTGCGGAGTTATTTCCGGGCCGAGGACAACCTGCCGGCGATCATTCGGGAGATCTCCGTTGCCGATCCGCAGATCGCGGCGCTGTCGGCCGCCTGCCCCGGTCTGCGGCTGCTTCGGCAGCCGGAATGGGAATGTCTAGCCACCTACGTGCTTGCCACCAACGTGAATGTAAAACGGATCGCCAAGATGGTGGAGTCGGTCTGTGACCACTTTGGCACTGACCTCGGCGCCCGGCGGGCCTTTCCTACCCCGCGGCAGATCCTGGACGGCGGCAGTTGCATCGGCGAGTGCCGGCTCGGCTTCCGGGAGGGGCGTTTTATGGAACTGGCACAGCGGATAGACAGCGGCGATTTCAATATCCGGAGCCCGGAAAGGCTCCCGTATGAAGAACTGACGGCCAGACTGCAGGATCTTAAAGGCGTTGGCCCGAAAGTGGCCGACTGCGTCGCCTTGTTCGGGTATGGCCGGCTTGAGGCGTTTCCGGTAGATGTCCGTATCGCGGACGAAATGAAAAAAAGATACGGCGTGACTGGCAATTATCAGAAGATAGCGGCGGTCGGCCGGGAAAGGTTCGGCCGGTATGCCGGTTATGCCCAGGAGTTCCTGTATCACTCCGGCTCGATCGGAGCACAGTAAGTTTCGTCGCCGTCGCCCCATGCACACCTGGGTGCAGGTGCACCGGTATTCTCGGTGTAGATTTCGGCCAGGAGACCCATGTTTTTGATCGCTTTGCATATCCGGCACATCTCGCTCGCCATGTCAGAAGTGCCTTCGACGACCCGTTTCGCACTGACCTTGATCTCTTTGATAAAATTGTCGTAGTAGCGGCTCTGCTCGATGAATACGCTGCCGCCGCGCTTTTTCTTGAGATATTGGGAGATGGCCGCATCGGTGACCCCGAAGATCCGGCCGATATCGGCCTGCTTCATATGATAAGTGTCAACCATTTCCTTGGCGATCTCCCGCCGGATGGTCGGAAGAACGTACCAGACAACAATCTCACAAGGCGTTTTCATAATTCGGCAATATTCAATACCTGCTAATATACTTTTTGCGGATAGTGAAGAATCGTTTAATCAGTAAAAACGTTTTTTATTAGACAAATGTCTTGTCAGTCTGTGCCGGGATTGACCTTCGAATAGAATTCGCAGGCATCCCAATCTTCATCATCGTCATCCAGTTTGCTCTTGCTGATGCCGACACCGTAACTCTGGGCAGTGTCCTGCAGAAACCGCATCGCCAGGTCCGAACCCTGGAAGTCGTCCACTTTGGCCCCCTTCGGCTCGATCTTGCCCCTGAAACTGCCGATGATCTGTGTGCCCGAAAAGATGACGCTACGCAGACTACCGATGTGCTGTTTGATGTAATGGCGGAGGTAGTAGCAGAGATTGTCCTGGGTATTGAGCAGGAACATGCCTGCAAACGGCCGGATGTTCCGGTCCAGGTCTTCTTTCAGCATCCAGCGGACCGTCGGGTCGCCCTGCACGAAGAACCCCTTCGCCAACTGCCCCTCGTTTTCCAGGTCCGCCAGCAACTGCCGGGCCTCGGCCATGTGCAGTTCCATGAACTGGGCGAACTCCTCGGCCGACAGCAGCCCGAAGTCGCGGAAGTGGTTCAGTGCGACCTCCCGCAGCGCCTTCCCGCGGCCGCCCGGCAACGGCCGGACTGCCAGATAGTACGAATCCCCGTCCTGGCAGATCATGCTCAGCCGCATCAGTGCAGAAATCAGTTCCCGGGTCCGGGCCGGCGAGTAAGCCGAACGGTTAATGAGCTCCTTCTGCGCCACTGGCTGCCGGGCCTGGATCAGCTGCAGCAGAGTCTGCTCGTCCTCGTTCAGCGGCCGCTCCTTGATCGCCCGGTAACAGGCGGCCATCCGCGGAACGGTGTAGGTAACGAATGCCGGCACACCGCTGGTCTTCACCAGATTTCCGTGCTCCATCTGCTTGCGGACGGTGGTCTTCTCGGCACAGCGGGCCACCAGTTCCTGGTCATTCCGAATATAGCCGCGGATCTTCACGAGCTCGTCCACCGTCCGATAGCGGACGGTCTTACCCACCCGCTGCCGGGCGAAGACGAGGCTGAGTGCCTCTTCCTCGGTGAAGACCCGGTCACAGAACGAGCCCTTGGCCCAGAAGCCGTTGACGAACGCAAATCCGCCGGCCCGCATCATCTGCGCAGTGGTCTCGTCCAATTGCGCAGCGTCCACGGAATTGATCTCGCGGATCCGGAGGATATCGGTACCTTTCATCCGGAAGAAGCCCATTACCCGGTCCAGCGCTTTCAGCGTATCGGGGAGCAGGTCTGGCCGGTCCAGGTCCAGCGCCCGCAGTTCGATGCAGCCCGAGACCTCCCAGAGCTCGGTGGCGCCGACGACGGCGCTGCCCTTCATCACCGGGTAGACCCATTTGTCGCCGTAGCGGGCAGCCAGTTCCGCCCACTTCGAGCCCAGATCGGGGTCGAAAGGCGAAAGGATCCGCACGTCCGACGGCGGGACCGCCGGGCTGTTCAGCTGCGGCAGTTCGTCCGGCATGACATACATCGGCACCTGGCCCGGCCCGACCAGAATCTGCACCGCGCCCAACCGCTGGGCGGCCGCCGGGATCGCATCGTCTGGAATGCTGACCAGATAGCGCATGGCGGCGGTAGGCACCGGACCGTAGGCGCGGATGGCCTCAGCGACGACACTGTCGGTGGGGTCCTCCGTCAGCGTCTTCGGGTGATAGGCCTGGTACAGGTTCTCGGTTCCCCAGTCCTCCCGCTCGCCGAAGGCGCGGGTGACCAGCATCGAACGGTCCAGCCGCATCAGGGCCTCTTTCATCCGGTCTTTCTCCATACCGGTGGCGGCCACCAGTTCCCGCATAGAGATGGGACCGTTGGCCTCGATCCGGGCCAGGATATCCATGTCGCCAGGTTGGGTCTGGTCCACCCGGAAGTGAGCATAGCGGTCGGCGTCCGCCGCCAGCATGAACCGCACCCGTCCGCGGGCGAACCGGCCGAGCAGGATCCGCCCGTCAGCCCGCATCCGCTGCCATTCGCTGAGTTTGAAGGACGGTACCCGGGCGTATACATCGAGTTCGCTGCCGGTAGTGACATAGAACTTGAAGAAGTCCTCGATAGAGCCGAACCGCTCGCCTTTGGCAAGCCGGTAGTCCTCCACCGTTTCGTAGTCGTATACGTTGCTCTTACCGGACTTCAGCCGGAGCCGGTCGGACGATTTCATAAACTGCGGCTGATCGGCGACCAGAAACTGGCCTTTCGCCAGTTCGCCGGATCCCGCCATGGCTTCCAGTGATTCCTGTACCTCCTCGTCGGGGATGCTCAGGGCAAAGGCCGCCTCGGCCACCGTGGTCGGACCGGCACAGTCCAGATAGCGCAGCAGTACCGCGTCAACCGCCTGCCGGCGGTCGCCGTGCGGCGCTTCCCGGCGGGAATAGTACCAGCGGTTGTTCTCAGTGATGTCGGTGCGGGTAACCAGGTATATCGACTCCAGCTTGCGAACGGTACGGTAAATCACGTCCTCGCTCAGCTGGGTGGCCTCCTTCACCGCCGTCAGCAGTGTCCGTTCGCCAATCTGCGCATAGACCTGCCGGTCGACGTTGGTCAGTTCCCGGGTCCTGACGGTGGCATCCGCGTACAGCGGGATCTCTTCGCTCACCATCACGTAAGGCTCGTCAAGGAACACCGTGCCCAGCCGCCCCTCGTGAATCAGCTCCCGCAGCCAGCCGTCAACCGTCTTACGGTCTGGATCGCAGAACGGATAGATGTTCCGCCCGCGCTCGCGGAAGGCCTGCAGCGGTCCGACCCGCTTGAGCAGTTTCGGAATGTCCTCTTTGGCGGCGATCCTGCCGGCCTTGGCCCGGAAGTACTGGGTAACCTGGTCGGCATCGAACTCGAAGTCGCGGATGTCTTCGCCCAGGGCCCGCGTCAGTACCTTCCGGTGCAGTTCCTTGAGCAGCGCGGTCCGGTCCTCCATCAACACTATGTCGGAGAAGCCCGCGAGGATGATACTGTGGGCAAACGGGGACGGGGTGCCTGTGTAGCGGATGACCTTAACCCCAATCTTCCCGTCCTCAATCATGCCGAGCACCACCCGGGCGTTGTTAAGGTCCATGTCATCCTCGAGGACCTCCCGGTAGGTCTCCTCGATGACGGGCTCGTTATCCATGTCACGGAGCATGTCCAACAGGTAGGTCGAACGGACCTGCTGCCGGTTGACCGAGATCGAGCGGCCCATGTAGTTCCGCAGGATCATAAAGCTCCGGGCGGCAGTATGCCGGAAACGGAGCTTGAAGATTTCCGAGTCTTTGATCGCCTTGCGCAGCACCGACTCCAGGTCCCGGGTGTTGAGCAGATGCGGCACCTGCTCCGGGTCGATCTTGTGGGTGGTGCCGATCATGAAGTTGTCGTCGCTGATCGTAACGGAGACATTCGCACCCGTGAGACCGGTAATGCGGTATGCGTAGCCGCGAGAAAGTGCGTCGTTGACCCGCCGGCCGAAAGGGAAGTGGAAAATCAGCCGCTGGTTGCCGGATGGGTCAATGTACTCCTCGACGGCCAGGCAGTCGATGTCGGGAATGAAGCCCGCGACCGCCTTCTGCTCGGTGAAATAGGAAACCAGCGAACGTGCAGAGCCCCTGTCGATGTCGAACTCCTTGCAGAGCCGCGGCAGCTCGTCCGGCGGGTTCTCATCGATGAGCTCCGACATCTCCTTCCGGAAACGGGCAACGTCCATAGACAGATCAAACGACCGCGGCAGCATCTCGCCGGCCCAGGACGGGACGGTGGGCTTGCGGCCGTTGGCCTCCTTCACAAAGGCAGTCATGCCTTTGGACCGCACGAACTCCAGCGAGCGGCCGCCGAGGACAAAGACGTCGCCGGGTGAGAGCCGCTCCACGAACTTTTCAGAGAGTTCACCGGCAGTGGCCCCGTAGCCGGTAACAACCCGGTAGTTCGCCTCATCCGGAATCGTCCCCAGATTCATGAAATAGATCATCCGGGCACCCTTCTTCTTGCCGAAGAGCTGCTGGTCCTCGTCATACCAGATCTTGGCATAGACGCCCTCGTGCTCCTCTTTGCTGCCGAGGTAACGAAGGACATTCAGGAACTTGTCGTAGGGCAGACTGTGATAACAGTACGCCCCGCGAACCAGTTTGTAGGCTTCATCCACGCTCCAGCGGCTGTCGATGGACATCCCGACCACGGCCTGCGATAGCACATCAAGACAGTTCTCCGGGATCTGGACCCGGTCAATGTCGTTGCGGTGGGCGGCCCGGCACATGACTGCGCATTCCGACAGATCATCGGGGTCGAACACAATCAGCCGGCCTTTGGCCACCCGGCCGAAACTGTGCCCGCTCCGACCGATCCGCTGCAGACCTTTGGCGACCGACTTGGGCGAACCTACCTGACAGACCAGATCCACCGAGCCGATATCGATGCCCAACTCCAGCGAGGTGGACGATACCACGCACTTGATCTCGCCCCGCTTGAGCCGCTCCTCTACATCCAGCCGGGTCTCTTTGCCCAGTGAACTGTGGTGGACGGCTACGTTCTCCAGACCCCGCTCTTTAAGCTTGTAGACGACCGCCTCGGCGCCGGACCGGGTGTTGGTAAAGACCAGAGTGGTCTCGTGCTCATCGACCAGCTCCTTGAGCTTGTCATACATCAGCGAACTGACCACGTCGGTGGGCAGCGCCGTCATGTCGTCGGTGGGACAGATTACCTTCAGATCCAGAATCTTCTTGGAATCAGATTCGATGAGAGTAACGTCCCGGGGCGTCCCGTCCTCGTTGAAGCCTACCAGGTACTTTGCGATCTCTTCGATAGGCGCAAGGGTGGCCGAAAGCCCGATCCGCGTGAAATTCGTAGTACAGAAGTGCTGAAGCATTTCCAGGGTCACCGACAGGAACGCGCCCCGCTTGGAATCGCAGATGTCGTGGATCTCGTCCAGAATCACCCATTCGACCTGTTTAATGCTCTCCCGGAACTTGGGCGAGGCCAGGATCAGCGCCATGGACTCGGGCGTGGTGATCAGAATGTGCGGCGGATGGCGGACCATCCGCTGCCGTTCGTTCTGCGGCGTGTCCCCGGAACGGACGGCCACCCGGATCTCCGGTACGACCAGACCTTTCTGCGCGGCAACCTCCCGCATCTCAGCCAACGGCTGGTTGAGGTTGCGGTTAACGTCGTTCGCCAGGGCTTTCAGCGGCGATATGTAGATACAGTATACCCGTTCCTCGAGCGTGCCATCGGTCTGATACTTGATCAGCTGGTTGAGAATGCTGGTAAAGGCTGTAAGGGTCTTGCCGGAGCCGGTAGGAGAAGACACAAGGACATTCCGGCGGGCGTGGATGATCGGAATCGCCCTGGCCTGCGGCTCTGTCAGCGCGGTAAACCGCTGCCGGAACCAGACCGATACCGTCGGCTCCATCAGGGCCATGACCTCGTCCATTGTATAGGTCTTGTCCTCTTTTCTCACGCCGTCACCTGTGTAATCACGCACCTTACAAACTACAGTTATTTATGTTCCACGCTTACCGCGGGATTAAGTAAATTATAAAACTGCTTAGAAGAATGTGTCCGGCATGAGTTCCCGTACCGCGGCCGTTTTTGCCGTCATGCTCGTCCTGTTCACGGCAGTGGGCATACTGGCCACCGACGAGTCCGCGGCGGACAACAGCGATACCGATGACCCGGCGACCGAGACCGTCTACGCCGTCGCCGGCTATGTGGTGGAAGACCAGGCCGCCGGCAACGTCCCGATGGCCGGTGTCGGCGTCATCGTCAACGACGGCGTCAACAGTCTATCGGCAGTCACAGACAGCGACGGTTACTTCACGGTCACCGTCGCCAGCACCGACAAGGTGACGATATCCTTCACCTACACCGGTTACACCGTCAGGTCCTGTCCGCACGGTACCCTCAACACGGCGACCGGCACAATCTCGCTGGATCTGACCGGCATAACCCCCATTCTCACCACAGCGGACGATGTCACGACCTACACCTACCTGTTTACCAGCGAGGCGGACGGCCTGCAGCCCGTCATCATGTCAGGTACCGACGGCATCGTCGTTGTAACTGTCACGGAAGAGTCTGATAACCATGTGAAAACGGTCTCTGGCGCATCGGTATCGCTGGTCTCGGCCACCGACGGCGCAGTCCGTTATTCCGGCACCACCGACAGCGACGGCAAGTTCACCTTCTCTGGCGTGCAGACCGGCTATTACTACCTCACCTCAACCTGTAACGGCTTCTACGACAGTTCCTCGCAGACCGTGACCGTAGCCACCGGCAGCACTTACTTCAGCGTCTCGCTCACCGAGATTCCCGTGGAGAACTATCTCGGAATGTCCCTCGGTCATCTGCTGATGGTCATCGGTATCATCCTCGGCGTGGTCCTGATCCTTATCGTCGGGTCCCTGTGCCGTCGGCCCGAACGGACCGCGGCCGATATGGACACCAGCGACCTCGAACTCGGCGAAAAGGAGTCTGAAGAGGACGAGACGGAGGAAGAAGGCCTCAGGCCCGGTTCAGGCGCTCTCTGACCTGCTCGTACAGACTGTTTCCTTCGGTGTCCATCGCGACTACGAGCGGTCCGAGGTTGTTGGCCTGGAAATGCCAAACCGCCTCCGCCATGCCAAGGTCCTCCCAGTCGACGCCGGTGACCTGCGCCAGTCCTTCGGCCAGCGAGACCGCCGCACCGCCGGTGGCGGCCAGATAAACACAGCCGCACTCTTTCATGACGGCAGCGACCTCGGCAGACATCCCGCCCTTGCCGATAACCGCGCGAATACCGCACTCCCTGATCATCCGCGGCTCCAGCTTGTTCATCCGCGCGCTGGTGGTCGGACCGGCCGCGATGACCGTCCAGACCCCCTCGGCAGACTTCTTCATGATCGGGCCGCAGTGATAGAGTACCGCACCTCTGAGAATCGCCGGAATCGGTTTGCCCGCATCCAGCAACTGCAAGGTACGGATGTGCGCTTCGTCCCTGGCGGTGACGACCGGCCCAGAGACCGAGATAACCTCGCCGAGCTTCAGTTCCCGGACCGTCTTCTCGGTAAACGGCGCGTTGAGATTCCTCATAGACGCACTCCCTGCGCGTACTTGATACCGGTCGCTGTGATGCGGGCGGAGGCCCGCCGGGTGGCCCAGCAGCCTGTGTTGACCGCGACGGGCAGACTGGCAGTATGGCAGGCCGCCCTGCGGATCTTCACACCGAGCACGGTAGTGGCGCCGCCGAGACCCATGGGACCCAGACCGCTGCTGTTGAGCTTAACAAAAAGGTCCTCCTCCATCTGGCGTAGCACCGGGTCGGGGTTTTCCTCGTCCAGCGGCTCCAGCAGGGCCTGTTTGGCCATGGCCACGCACTCGTCGGCAGTACCGCCGAGCCCGATGCCGATAATACCGGGCGGGCAGGGACGGCCGCCAGCATCCAGCACCGTGTCGGTCACGAACTTAATCACGCCCTCCCGCCCTTCAGCGGGGTTGAGCATGGCGAACTTGGTCATATTCTCGGAGCCGGCACCCTTAAGCAGCACGGTGATCTCCGTAAAATCGTCGTCTGTCGGCAGAAAGTGGACGATGGGCATGCCCTCGCCCAGGTTGTTACCGTAGTTCTGTCTGGTCAGCGGGTCGACGGTGTTCGGCCGCATCGGGATCGTCTTGGTGGCCTCCTCAACACCAACGGCAATGTCTTTGACGATAGAAGAATCGAACTTCCCCCGGACCCAGAAGATCGGGATTCCGGTATCCTGGCACATGGGACGGGCCAGCAGGTCCGCCTTGCGGACATTCTCCATTATGGCACCCAGCTGTGCCGCGGCGGTGTCAGAGGTTTCCCAGCCGGCGGCGGCCTCCAGGGCCCAGCCGACATCGGTCGGCAGTTTGGTGTTCGCCAGGCGTAGCAGGTTCACGACCACCTTTTCGGTGGGTTCCGGCAGTTTCACAACATCTGCCATTTTATTCACTCCGGCACATAATAGAGCACGTCATCGATCCGGACCACTTGTACCTTGTCTCCAGGTTTTGCCGCCGGCGGCACCAGCAGATCCACGGTAGAATAGTCCTGGGGGTCCATGATCTGGATTTCGCCCGGCGAACGGCTGATCACGTTCGCCTCCTCCAGGTCCGCCCGTTTGGCGTAGACACGGAGCTCAGGCATATCGGCCCGCCGGACCGGCATCTCACGGAAGTTCTTCAGCGAGACCAGCCGGCCGCCCGCGCTGTTGACCCGGAACAGCTTGTAATAATGTTTCTGATAGAACACCACATCCCCTACATGGAACTCGGGCAGACGGACCAGATAGTTTACCCTGTACATGTCAAGCCCGTCGGCGGTCTGCCCGACCAGCTTCGCTGCTTCGTCGGTCTGGGCGCAGTAGTCATCGCCTAACATCTTGACCAGTGCCCTACCGAGACTGATCTGGGAGAGATAGACATCCACTCCGCCCGGCACGAGCTCCATCTTGGTGATAAAGGCGTCCCTGTCCCGTTCGGCAGTGCCGTCGACATAGTTCTCGACCCGGGCGAGAACCTCGTCCTGCAGAACAGGATCGAGCTTCTTCTCCCGACCGCGGATCTGCAAGATGGCTTCGTAGTATTGACCGGTCTTGCGGGAGCACCGTTTGCAAACCCCGTTTTTAATGCGGAGCACGGTAGTCGCGGCCGCGCCGGTCTGATAACCGTCGATGTCGACCTGACAGGTCAGCGTGACGGAATAGTTGAAATCGTCCAGCGGCACCAGGGTCACTTCGGCGCCGGTTATCCGCGCCTCCTTGATAGCTGTGACCTCGTCCCGCACGGCATTGGAAATGGCGTCTTCGGGACGCATGACCGCCCACTCGCCGTGGGTAAAGAACTCGCCGCAGTTGGAGCAAACCGTCAGGTCCACGTGGGCAGGCAGCGAAATCAGCTGCCGGTCCTTTAGGAAGCATTCCATGCATAGGCCGTGTACTCCGTGCTCGATCTCCTTGCCGCATTCTACGCAGAAACCGTTCACAGAGTCACCGCCTGAGCATGTTTGACGCCGTCTATCACAAATACCGTTTCAGGGTCGATGATCTCCGCCGCGATGGCCAGGTCCACGACCCGGTTGCCGACGAGGTTGATTATGGTGACCGTCCGGAGCCGATCGGTGAATTGCTCATCTTCCAGAATGTCTCCGCCGTAGAAGGCCTCGCTGACCGTAATGTGCAGCGGACCTTCGCGGAAGGTCTGCCCGAGGAGCTCCTCGTCGCAGGCCGCCAGAATGATCTCTTTCTCGTGCCGGTGCATCTTGCAGCTAATCCCAGTCATCCTACCACCTTGTACACCTTGTCGGTTGGACAGTACAGCGTGCCGTTGTTCTTTAGCTGTTGCAGTATCCGTTCGACGTCCTCTTTGCCGATTCCCTGTTTGCCGGCTTCGGTGACGATGTCGGCCTCCGCAATCCCCTCAGAGCCCGCAAGCGTAACCAGGTCTGTAATCGTACCGACATCGCTCCGGTCCTTGTGACTGAACGACGTACTGACCATGTCAATGTCCAGACCGCCGTTCGAAGTGCCGGCGATCTTCTGCAGATAATACTGGACCAGATCCACAGCAATCTTGGCGTCCTCCTTGTCGACAGTATGGCTGAGCCGGGACCGGGCGGAGGCCTCCGCCAGCCGCACGAAGGCCTCCAGCTGCCGGGCGGTGATAGGCACGGAGCCGTCGGTACTGGAGCCCCGAATGTTCAGATAAGCGTCGGCAATCATCTTCGTGGCCTCATCTGTCATTACCGGAACAATACGTTTCGAATATGCGACATACTTACGGAGCATCTCCGGGTCGTAGAACGGTTTGATGTTAGAAGTACTCTCGCGGATCTCCTTCACATCGACACCGGGAATCTTGACATCCTCCGATAATTGCTGGGCCTCGCCACGGCGGTGTACATTCAGGATGTGGTTGGTGATCCGCTGGTCAACGGTCCGTTCGGGCTTATCCGTCAGCGGGAAGATCAGGTCGAACCTGGACATGAGCGCCGGCGGCAGGTCGATCTGCTTGGCAATGTTACCCTCTTCGAACCGTCCCATCTTCGGGTTGGCCGCTGCCAGCATGGAACACCGGCACTGCAGGGTGGCGGTAATGCCGGCCTTGGCGACCGATATCTTCTGCGATTCCATGGCCTCATGCAGAGAGGACCTGTCCTGCGGGGTCATCTTGTCGAGTTCATCGATGCAGGCCAGACCTTTGTCGGCTAGGACAAGGGCACCTGCCTCGAGGGTCCAACGGCCGTCGCCAAAGTCGTCCTTCACGGCTGCAGCCGTCAGACCGGCAGCGGAGGCGGACTTGCCGGACGCATAGATACCGCGCGGGGCAAGCATGCTCATATACCGCAGGATCTGCGATTTCGCCACACCTGGGTCGCCGACAAGCAGAATATGCATGTCGCCCCGGATGACCGTCCCGTCGTCCATGACCTTGTGGCAGCCGCCGAACAGCTGGAGCGCGATGGCGGACTTGACCTCCTTCATGCCGTAGATGGTCGGGCTGATGGAGTTGACAATATTGCTGAAGAGGTTCGGGTCCCGGGACATGGCCAGGATGGCCTGTTCGTCCTCTTCTGTAATCTGGATCTCGTCATACTCGTGCTGCTCAAACTCGATGGAAAGCACGTCGATGTAGACCTCGAATACTGTGGATTTGTCCCGGTCCGGCTTCTCCAGCGAACGGATGATGCCGTTGAGAGTAATCCGGTTGCCTGCGGTAACGATGCCGGCAATGTCATCCTCGATGTAGGCGGACAGCCGCTCCGGCTGGGCGCCGCCGCGGAGACCTTCGGGGCTCTCCTGAATCTCGACCTTCTGCGTATCGATGTACTGCGAGGCAACCTCATCAAGCAGGAAACGGTTGGCCTGCTTGTTGCAGTTCCCGTCAGGGTTGGTGCACGCCACAGGCTCTTCGAGAATCATGCCGTGCTGGTCGATCCAAATCTCCTGGCCGCAACGGGCGCATTTGAACTTGGCCCGGATCATCCGCGGTTTGACGGTCGTGACCTTCCGCACCAGCCCCTCTACGGCGACGAGTTTGCCGAGGTGTTTGGCCCGGAGCCGGCGGATGTCCACCTTGGCGTCCCGGGGCAGACCCTGAATCCGCAGGTTAAGCTTGTTCTGCGGGTCCCACGAGGGCGGCATGGCCGCCTGGACCTCCTTGCGGCCGATGCCCAGGCAGCGGTCGGGATTCTCCAGAATGAACATTGCCAGATCCGTGCTGTAAGCGTCCAGGTCGTTGTAGTCCACAAACAGACTGCGCTGGTCCGGGTAGTTGTCCGCGATCTCCGCCAGCTTCAGCCGGTATTTGTCCTTCCCAAGGACATCATCCCATCCGTCCGCGATCTCTTTGTCCTGAAAGCTTGTCATATTCGATCCGTACTGTTTATTGTTTTACGTGGGCACGGCATTCCGCATCGGCCCACCAGATCCAGCCGCCGTCCTCAAAGGAAATCTCGCCTTTTACGAGCCCCTCGCGGCGCAGCCGGCTGAATGTGCGTGCCAGGTCATCCGGACATCTGTAATGGAAGGCCTTTTCCAGCCGAGCGGCTGCTTCTTTCGTGGTCACCCGGTCATCTCCGAGCGCCTGCCATATCATCGGCACCAAGTCCTCCGGCATTATTCACTCTAATATGAGAGGGCGATAAAATACCTGCGACTGCAATCAGGCGCGGTCGGCAGGCATAGTGCTGGTGACTGAGGCAATGTAGTCGTCCTGCATCTTTTTTACCATATCGCTGTCCGCGGCGGTGCGGTATTCGTCCAGCAGGCCGCCGTTGAGCGTCATGAACTCAGGACCCCAATTGAACCGCTGAAGAAAACCGGCCGCCTGCTCGTCCTGGCCCAGAATGACCATTGAGGCCAGCACCGCCTCAGCACTGCTGAGCTTCCACGGACGGCCCCAGTTGACGGGGTTGGCAGCGACCAAATACGGCAACTGCCGCGCTTCGGTCCCGCGTACCCGCGGGAACTCATTGATATGCGTCCATGTCAGGTCCATCACGACCAGCCCGCGCTGGGCGTGCTTTAGATCGGCCGGGGACAGCAGCCGGTCGGAGAACGGTGAGAGCACAATCGAACCACGGGGAATCCGGTTCAGCGGCACGGAACGGCCGAGACCGAACTTTTCCATGCGTTTCGCCGTGCATTTCCTGGGATCGCACTGGTCCCGGTCATAGATCAGGACCGGGATCATGCCGTGACCAGCGCCTGCAGTTTGGCCGGGTCCTTGAGGTTGGCGGCTAGCCAGGCTTTGATGCGGCTGGCCATGTCCTGGATGCAGTTCTCCAGTTCCACGTCATCGCTGCACTTGAACTCCTTGCGGGAGCCCATCTCAGCCAGAATCTGCTTGTCTTTCCAGAGCGGCTCCTGCGGCGCCCACCTATCATAAACGGCCTTCTGCAGATAGACCACATAGTCATATTCCGGTGGCAGGCTTGCGTCGTCAAAGTCTTTGGAGAACTGCTGACGGAGGTCCTCGCCCGCGCAGTACATCACCGAAAGCAGATCGCAGTCCACAATGTCCTTGGTCGGTCCGGCGCTGAAGGCCTGGCAACGGTCGCCGTACAGCTGATTGGCAAAATGCTCGGCAATCTGTGAGGGCAGGTCGTTGGCGCTGTCGACGAACAGCACTTTGATTTTAGAACGGTCGGCGCTCTTTTCGGTCATAATATTTACTGAATAGCACACCGTGATATAAGTTCATCATTGAACAGAAAAGAAAAGACTTAATCGCGGAAGACGGTAGACCGTCTTACCGCGATGATGATCGTTTTATCGAGCTGATCACTGATGAGTGACGGGCGAGCTGAGCGGCATACTCTCAGTTTGCTTTTTCATCACTCGTAGACAACCCGCTTCGCCCAGTGATAGGCCGCACCAGCTACACCGCACACCAGGAAACCCGCCAGGATCAGACAGGTGATCAGGATTATCTCGGCGTTCATATCCAGAACAGTCTCGTTGATCGGTATGGCATACTCGACCAGCGGACCGGCAGCGCCCGTAAAGGTCTTTCCGATCAGGTCCGAAGCAACCGTCAGCACATTGTTGTCAGCGTCCGTGAAGGTTACGTCGAAAGCCTGGCTTCCGAGAGTTGTCAAATCGTCAGAAAATATGACGGTAGAAAGGGCATTGCAACCACTGAAAGCATTATCGGCAATAATCCGCACCGCACTGCCGCCCATATCGACGGTCGTAAGCGATGAACAGTCGGCGAATGCATCTGCCGAGATCCGGGTAACGTCCTCAGGAATGACAATCGATTCAAGAGACGTGCAGCCCATGAAAGTATCGGCCGGAATGACCGTCATGTCTTCAGACAGTGTCACACTGGTAAGATACTCACATCCCGCAAATACACTGTCGCCGAAAGAAGAAACCTCACCCTGGAATTCAACCGATTTTACAATCGGATTACCCGCAAATACACTGTTGCCAATTTTGACAATAGCCGATGGAATGATGACATCCTGATAATTCACCAAAGACAGCGCGCCGTCACCGATAGCAGTGACCTCATAAATGCAACCCTGCGAGGTAACGGTGGATGGGATCGTCAGCGTATCTGCAGATGAATAGCGAACATTCGTCGCATAGTCTCCCTTGGCTTCACCAGCAATTGTCACCTGGCCGTCAATCACCTGACACTGATACTCGCCGGTGTCATCGACAAAACTAGAGCCGTCGGATTGGGGGAACGCACTAACTTGTCTTGTCACAGGCATGGCCGCGACGATAAAGACAACCGCAAGCCCGACCGCAATGGCGACCGCACTGAACTGATTGTACCTTGTCATTTTGCTTACCTCTGTCTGCATCCCCTCCCTTGAAACAATTAACAATATTTGTTCAATTACACTTAAAGGTTACCGATGTAATGTATATTTTAGTCTATTGATGTATACTTTTTTGTGCTGAATTCAAATAATTTTTCAAAAAAAATTCGACATTTAGCGATAATCAATAGATATCTGTGCTGAAATAAATCGGCAATTGTCGGATAAATTGACGGCTCATGAGCAGAAACTGCACGGTGTCAAAAAAATGAAAGCTAGGCCCGGCCCAAATAGTTCTTATCTGATTAGTCAAAATAGAAGAGCACTCTGCATTTTGCCAATTCCGGCGCAGTTTTTCCGATGAACTGTGACGCAATAAACGTATATCGGCTACGCCTCTGCACTTTCATCATGAAAGCAGTCCTGCAAGTCGCTTTGGACATGATGCAGCTCAAACGGAGCATTAATATTGCACACGAGGCGGTCGAAGGCGGCGCCGACTGGATCGAGGCAGGTACACCGCTCATCAAAAGTGAAGGTGCCGAAGCCGTCCGCACTCTCCGCCGGGAGTTCCCGGGCCATAGAATTATCGCCGACACCAAGACCATGGACACCGGCGCTTTCGAAGTCGAGATTATGGCCAAGGCCGGTGCCAACATCGTCACGGTGCTGGGCCTGGCGGAGGACTCCACCATCGTCGAGGCCGTGGAGAGCGGCCGGAAGTACGGCGCGGAAATTATGGTCGATATGATCAACGTCCCCGACAAGATCGCCAGGGCCAAGGAGGTCGCCGCGCTCGGTGTTGCCTACATCTGCCTGCACATGGGTATCGACACCCAAATGAAGGGACAGGAGGCACCGGTGGACGTGCTGAGACAAATCGTAGCCGCGGTCAGCATCCCGGTCGCCGTGGCCGGCGGCATCACTGCCGACGCCGCGGGCGACTATGTACGGGCCGGTGCCTACGACATCATTGTCGGCGGCGGTATCACCAAGACCGGCGACATCAAAGCCGCAGCGACAGCCATTAAGGCCTCGATGAACGGTGCTAAGATCACAGACGCCGTAGCGAGGAAATATACCGAGGACGAACTGTTCGAGGCCTTTGACAAGGTCTCTACCTGCAACATTTCCGACGCCGTGCACAAGAAGGGCATTATCTACGGGCTGCACCCCTACATCAAGCACGGCCAGCGGATGGTGGGGCGGGCACTGACCGTCCAGACCTGCAATGGCGACTGGGCCAAGCCGGTAGAGGCCATTGACCGGGCCCAGCCCGGCGACGTCATCGTGGTGGATGTCGGCGGTGGCCCGATGGCCGTCTGGGGTGAGCTTGCCTCGAACTCCGCCATGCAGATGGGCGTGAAAGGCATCGTCATCGACGGCGCTGTCCGCGACATCGACGACATTGAGGAACTGGGCTTTCCGGCCTTCGCCCGCAACGCCGTGCCCTGTGCCGGCGAGGCTAAAGGCTGGGGCGGCATCGGTATCGAAATCATCGTCGGTGGCCAGCGTGTCCGCACCGGCGACTGGATCGTCGGTGACGAGAGCGGTCTTATCGTTATTCCGAAGGAGACCGCAGTGGAGGCAGCCAACCGGGCGCTGGACGTACACGAGCACGAGAACCGGACCCGTACGGAAATCCGCCGCGGCTCAACTCTTTCGAAGGTCAACGAACTCGCAAAGTGGGAACCAGTGCAGTGAAACTTACTGCTTCCAGCGTTTTAACTGGGGAAAAATCTGGACCATCATGGCCCGGGCCTTGGCCTCCGTCATTCCAGGATTGAACTCAACCATCGGTTTCACACAGCGGTCGATCATCTGCGCCATGGTGCAGTCAACGGTGAACCGGCCGTGCTGGTAGCAGTAGCGGCAGTACTCCCGCTAGGCCGGCCGTCCGTTTCGGTACCGCGGTCGGAATCTTTCATTGGCATGGCACAGGACTGACAGTACACAGGTGCGGCCATACCTTGTTATCAACATGCGGCTTTAAAACTGCCGTCATTGAAAGAACAGACGGCTCTTCGAGGAGTCCTCGTCGGGGCGGTAGGCCGACACCCTGCCTTCCCGGAGCTCGACCGCCAGCTTTTCTAACCGCTCGCACCGCTTCTCGGTCGAGGGATGAGTACTGAACAGACTCGCGAATAAACTCCGCTTCCGGATCGGGTTGCTTATCCACATGTCGGCATATGTCGCCTCAGCATACCGGTTCCCCGTCGACTGACAGCCTGCTTCCAGCCGGCGCAACGCAGAGGCCAGTTCCCGCGGCTTACCGGTAATGCGAGCCCCAGTCTCATCGGCCAGGAACTCCCGGTTCCGGGAAACGGCCAGCTGCATGAGCAGTGCGGCGATGGGCACGAAGACCGCCGTCAGCAGCGCGACGACAGCCACCAGGCCGTTGTTCTCCCGGTCGCGACTATTGCCGAAAGCTGCCGAATAAAACAGCATCCGCGCCGCGAAGGTGAGAACCGAAGCGACCGTGGAGGCAACCGACATCACCAGGATGTCGCGGTTCTTGACATGCGACATCTCGTGACCGAAGACCGCCTCGAGTTCGTCATCGTTCAGCAGAGACAGGATTCCTTGCGTAGCCACCACGGCCGCGTGTTCCGGGTTCCGCCCAGTGGCAAACGCGTTAGGCATCGGCTCGGGTGAAATTCCGACTTCGGGCATGGGAAGACCGGCCTCCTTCGCCACTTTCTGCACGATGTGATAAAGCCGAGGCTCTTCCGACTCGGTAATCAGACGTACCCGGTTGGCCCGGAGCGCACTTTCCTTAGAGAAGAAATAGGAGTAAAGGCTAATCAACACGGATACGCCGGTCATGACGGTAATGCCGAGGAGGCCATAGCCGAAGATCCAGCCGATGAGGTACCCGATCGCCACCAAGATCAGGGTCATAAGTAGGAAAACCCCGGCGGTCCGCAGTCTCCACATGAACTTCATATCAATTCGCTCCTTTCAGGTCTTATCCGCATCCGATTAATAAACCCAATGCTGTCAAAGTCAGTCAAAGGTCAAAGGATAGTGTCATGCCAGCATAGAAATCCTTCACGCCGTGCAGGCCCAGCGTGACCCGCATCCGGTTGGTGCCCTCGACTGCAGTACAGTGGTTGAGGTACAGCCGCTTGCAACCGCAGCTCTCAAAGACCTGCGCACATTCGTCCGCACGCTTATCGTTTTTCTTACCGATATGCAGACCTCCGATAAAGGTCTGCGGCGGCATACTGTAGCGGGCCTTCACCACATCGACGATCTTCTGGAGCCCGGGGTGGGCGCAGCCGCAGATCACCACCGGGCCGGTAGCCCCGCGAATGACCATTACGCACTCGGCGCCGCCGTCGAAAGGCAGTGCTGGACTGAGCGCCAAGTGCTCACTGAGGTCGGTCCAGTCGTATACGTCGTGCCGCTCGTAGCGACCGGCTTCATCGGTACCGCCGTACAGCCCGTCAACGCGGATGTGCCCCTTCCGATTCCAAGCGGAGACCGGAGCATAGACCGGCAGTTTGGGTGCAGTCGGCGTCCGTTCGGCGATCAGTTCGCGGAAGCCTCCGCAATGATCGAGGTGGCCGTGGGAAACAGCGAGCCGGTCAAAGACATCGGCAGTCAAGTCGGCTTGCGACAGGTTGTGGGCCAGGTAGCGGCTCCGCCGACCGGTGCCGAAAAGTGTCCGCTGACCGTCGACGTCGATGACCATGGCGAATCCCTGGGCCCCGATGAACCGGGTGTCAGGTTTTGCCCCCTCATCATAGATGTCCGTGACCGTGGCCTTTTCACTCATGCATACTGGGATGGAATGGCGTTATTTAAGGTTGGGTCACCGCCGGTAAAGCTGTTCTGGCAGGTCCTGGCAGATGTGCACGACCTGTTCCGGAGTGGCGGTGCCGGAAGCCACCATCCACTTCACTTTGTTGGGAACAGTGGTCGCGGCCATGATCGCACCGGGCTTGGTCGGGTCGTCGATAAAGTCCGTCTCCAGAAGGAACCGGTCAGTACCCTTGGCAAACGCCGTTTTGATAAACGTTTTGGAGGCCGGCAGCGACGGCGTCACACCGTACGTCTCCGCCGGTGTCACAAAAGGCGGCGAAGAATGCTTTACCACCAGTGCCGGATCCAACCGCACCTCTTTGGCCAGTGCAGCGAGGCTACGGTTGGTCTCGGTCGTGCCGGACTCGCAGTGGATGATGACTGGACAGCTTTGGTCCCGCGCCAGTTCCATGCCGTGAAGCAGGATACGGTTCGAAGCATCCCAGATCTCGGCAGAACATTCGAAATGGGGCCGCCCGATCTCGCCGAGGGCAACCGCCCGGCCTTCTGCCACCGCCCGGGCCGCGTCGTCCATGCCTTTCATCAGAATGCTTTCGGCCTGTGGAAGGCCGTACCGCTCTGCCAGCCCTATCAGGAGAATTGGGTAAGGGCCTACCGCAACATTGACCAGCAGTCCGGTCTCGGCCCGGGCCCGCTCTGCCAGCCGGAAGGTGATCTCATAGGAACGGGCGAAGTCCGCTCCTTCCCGGATTGGCACCTCCGCATACGGCAATGTGACGAGCGTGATTCCCGTGCCTCCGGCCGCTTCAAACTCCTTAAGCGCCGCCAGATTGCGACCCGCCGGACTCATGTGAAAATGATTGTCGTAGGCCGGAAGCATATCCATGTCGCGCAGAGCGGCGAATACTTTAATAAAAGTAATCACCGTGATTCTCCTGTTATGGAACAGCCACCACCGGCTTCCGCACCGCCATCCCCATCCGCCAGACCAGAACTGGATGCGAACTCCCGTTTCCTTTTCAAACTCTTCCGGCGGTACTACCGCACCAACGAGCCGTTGATGCCGGACCGCTTCACCAAGCGGGAGTTCGGTTTCATCCCCTTCGGCCGGACGATGCAGCGGCATCTGGGCTTCACCTCCCCAGAGGACCTGCGCGCGTTCCTGATCTCCCGCGTTCCTGCCCACAGTTACTATTCCACCGCCTATTACCGCTACCCGGCCAAACCAGTCATGGAAGAGAAGGAATGGATGGGTGCCGAACTCATCTTCGATCTCGATGCCGACCATCTTGCCGGCGCTGACCAGATGACTTATTCCGAGATGATGGTGCAGATTCGCAAGGAGATGATCTCTCTGGTAGACGACTACCTGACCTCCGACCTGGGCTTCGCTCCCGAACAGGTGCACCTGTGCTTCTCCGGCGGCCGGGGCTACCACGCCCATGTACGGACGGACGACATATTCACCCTTGGCACCCACGAACGCCGCGAACTGGTTGATTATATCTCCGGGACCGGTCTGGACCTTGACTGGGTGTTCCCGCTGCAGCAGGATGCCGTCTTCAGCCGGAACCTGGGCAACGGTACGAGCGTGGCCACGGTCCACCGCTACCGGCTCATCCCCGCACCTGAAGAGGGCGGCTGGAAGCACAAGATGCGCCGGGCACTGGGCGATGTCTGCGTCCTGCTGGAGACCGCCGATCCGAAAGACATCAAAAAGGAGTTCCCATCGGTCAAGGGATCCGACCCGAAGGTTCTCGCCCGGCTCGGGGCCCACCTGAAAGGAGCCGAGCACGACATGTTCGCCCGGAACTCCATGGCGGACCTGGACACCCACGAGCAGGATTTGCTCATCAAGATTCTGGGGCAGGATGTAGCACCCCGGCTTGCCAGCGAAATCGACAAACCGGTCACACCCGACATCAAGCGGCTAATCCGGCTGCCCGGCTCCCTGCACGGCAAGACCGGTCTGCGGGTCACTCCGATCACCCGGGATGAACTGACGCATTTCGACCCGCTACAGTCCGCAGTGCCTTCCTGCTATACGGACGAACCGGTCAAGGTCACCATGCGCCGGGACCTGTCCCTCGATATTCTCGACCAGAGTCTCACCCTGCACGGCGAGACCGAGGTCCCCGAGTATGCCGCTTCTTTTTTGATCGGCCGGAAATACGCTGATTACGGCTGGCTTTCAGAACGCAGCGAAAGGTTGTTTTAATCTGCGCCGACTTCTTTGATCCGGGTTCTCTTTTTCTTCATTTTTGTATTGTACAATATAAATAGTAAACTGTTGTTTAATCTATGTTTGTAAATTATTATATTTTAATATTTCTATTTATGTAGTCATATTTTTATTTTTGTTTAAATATTTTGTTACGTACCATTAAATAATGATTGAGCAATCAATATACTCGGACTTAACAGTAAACAAGGACAGTTTAGCCAGCATAGAATAATGCCTTGTCCCGACCGCTGTTGCGGGACCTGACTGATTGATGGCTCAATTGTCTGGAGGCCGCATCATGTCAGAGAAAGAAATAACGACAGGAGCTCACGCCGCAGAAGCGGCCGAAGCCACTCCCAACAAACACGAGAACGAATTGGCCAAATCGATCGACTGGAAACAGGGCGTACTTATCGCTATGGGCATTCCGATTCTAATTCTGCCGTCCCTGTACGACCTGGCCGATTCGCTGTGGGCCATGAGCGTAGCCGTCTGGACTGTTTCCGTATTGACCGGTTTCCTTATCAATTTCGGCATCGGTGAACTGGCAGCCACTTTTGGCATTGCCGGCATTGGCGGCTGCGCTCAGTTCGTGTTCCGCAATGATGAGAAATATAAGAACAAACGGATTAACTGGGGTCGGTTTATCGGCGCCGTCGGCGCCTGGGCCTACTTCTCCACCTGGCTGCCGGTCATCCCGATCTTTACGATAATGACCGGGACCTATCTTTACGATTTCATCCCTGCCCTGCACGCCGTCAATCTGACGGTTCTCAACATGGTCCTCGGCATCGCGATTTTCGGCTTTATTATCCTTGTCGGGTCGAAAGGTCTCCAGGGCGGCGCCAAAGTGCAGCTGGTTCTGGCCATGATCACCATCGTTCCGCTGCTGATCATCGCCATCATCCCGTTCTTCAACGGCTATTTCGACCTGAACATGATTACCAGCCAATGGACCCCTGCGGATTGGAACTGGGACAGCAACGGCGTACTTTTCCTGATGGGCTGCATGGCCGTGGCCCAGTGGAGCGCGGTCGGCTGGGAGTCCTGCGCGACATACGGCTCTGAATACAAGAACCCAAGCCGCGACGTGCCGAAAGCACTCATCGTCTGTGGCCTGCTCTGCCTGCTGATGTACTTCGTCGTTTCTTTCGCTGTGTTTGGCACTCTGGGGATCACAGGCATCGACGAGGCGCGTTATTCCACCCTCCTGCCGATCAGCGAGCACGAGTTCGGCGTCGTCGGCGCCGCCGTCGCCATGATCCTGCTCATCGCCGGCATGATAATGATCATTCAGACCGCATTTCTCGACTGCGCCCGGACAACCTACGTTATGGCCCACGACGGCAATCTGCCACGGTTCCTCGGCAAGACCAATACGAACGGCGTCCCGATTTATGCAATGCTGTTCGAGGCCATAGTCGGCCTTATCATGATTCCGATGGGCAGTCCGGGTGCTATCCTGTGCGCCTCGTCCTTCGGATTCTCATTCGCCATCGGCATGGCCTCGCTCGCCTTCATCAAGGCCCGCTACGATCCACGCTTCAAGAATGTTCACCGGACCTGGCGGGCCCCGCGCGGCTGGGTCGGCGTTTCGGTGTTCGTAGTGATCCTGGAGTTCTTCCTGTATATCCCCGGACTAATAGTCTACGGAATCCAGAAGTTCGGGATGAGCGCGGTACTGTTCGGCGTCGGCATTCTGGTAGCTTACATACCGTGCTGGCTCATCTTACAGTGGTATGACAATAAACATCCGCTGAAGGAACGGTCGGTTCCGTCCGTGAATGACTGAAACCTTTTAATCCGGCCGAAGCTAAACTCGGCCGGTTTCTTTTTAATGAACTCTGATAAAATGTCAGACAATACAAAAAAACGAACACTGGGTCATTGTCTGTCGGCATTCAGTCACTACCGGTAACCGAATACCTCCCAATGCTTCAAACACCTGCAGAGGCCAGATTTCAGAGAGTGGGCACGCTTTCGCGGGCCTGTCTTGATAAAAAAGCGCAGGTAAAATCGCAGAAATATGATTTTTTGACACAACAGCATCGAACTTTGTAAAAGAAAAAGTTCTCGACATGACAAAACGTTTATTAAGGGCATATAAATGACGAACCCTAGGTATAGCCATGAAGGCATTTCGCGTAACGGGTACTTTTGACGACCCCAGGAAAATTCAGCCCTTCTCCATCGAGATGGCCGCTGAGGACGAGGCCAGTGTAAAGGAAAAAGTCGTTTCTACCATCGGCAGCCGGCACAAGATGAAGAGACGGCAAATCCAGATCAGCAAGATCGAAGAAATCCCGGCCGATCAGGTCGAGAGTCACCTCGTAAAATACCAGATCGGTGCATGAACATGAATGACGACGAGCTCCGTCAGGCCATGGGGGCACTCGAGAGCTATCAGCAGCAGCTTGACAACGTCACGCGCCAGGTCCGGCTCCTACAGGCCTCCCGTGATGAAGCTTCCCGGGCAGACCAGACCTTCCAAACCCTTGCCGCTACAAAGGCAGGCGGGCAGGTTTTGGTTCCGGTCGGTGCTACGTCGTTTGTCAATGTCATTGTCGCACCGGACACCAAGGCCATCGTCAACATAGGCAGCCAGACTTCCACTTCGAAGGACCTGAAGGACGCTTCGGCGTTTATGCAGGACTCAATCAAGGAGATTCAGGGCGCTCTGAGTAAGGCATTGGCTGCCATGCAGGAGCTCCAGACTTACACTCAGGAGCTCGGCCAGGCTGTCCAGGCCGAATATCGGGCCCGGAAACAGGGTCCGACCCAGTGAGACAATGTTCGATTCTCTGAAGTCCAAGCTCAAGGCTGTTTTCCAGAAAGGCAAAGAACTGGACGCAGAGAAGGTCTACGAGACGGCAGTCCCGGAGAAAGAAATCGTATCTGCCGAGACACCTGCTCAGCCGGTGGCAGCCCCGATCCGGGAACAATCGACTCCTGCGCTTCCTAAAAAACTCTCCCGTAAGGAAGAAATCCGTCAGCGGAAAAAGAACGGCGGCAAACGCGCTGAAGATATGCTCAGTACGTCGGTAATGGACAAGAAGATCAAGGACGACCCGCTGGACGATCTGCTCGACCAGTTGGAGGTTACTCTTTTGGAATCCGACGTCGCCTATCCCGTGGTCCAGGAGATAATCTTGGGTGTTCGGAACAACCTCGCCGGCCGCAAATACAGTCGTGAATACACCCTCGACGAGATCGTTGAGATTGCGGTGAAGGACGCCGTCGAGGATGTGCTCGCCGTCAACTCTTTCGATTTTGATGCCTGGGTCATCCAGCAAAAACGGCCCACAATAATCATGTTTGTCGGTATTAACGGCACAGGTAAGACCACGGCCATCGCCAAGATTGCCAACCGTCTGAAGAAACAGGGCCTGAGTGTCGTACTCGCGGCCTGTGACACTTTCCGGGCCGGTGCGATTGAACAACTGACTGTACATGCAGACCGGTTGAATGTCAAAATCGTCAAGCACGACCAAAACGCCGATCCCGCCTCCGTGGCCTACGATGCCATCGAGCACGCAACCTCGAAAATGCGGGACGTGGTCCTGATCGATACTGCCGGCCGGATGCAGACCAACAACAACCTCATCGCCGAGATGAAAAAGATCGCCAAGATCGCTCACCCCGATCTGAAGATTTTCGTTGGCGACGCACTTGCCGGCAACGATGCCATCGAGCAGGCCAAAGTGTTCGACGAGGCCATCGGAGTTGACGCCATTATTCTGACCAAGATTGACACCGACGCTAAAGGCGGCGCGGCGCTCTCCATCGCTAAGACCATCGGTAAACCGATCGCCTTCGTCTGTGACGGTCAGGAATATGACGACATCGCCAAGTTCGATGCCGAATGGATGATGGAACGGCTTTTTGATCAGCCAGAAGACTGATCTGCCGGTAAGTCCGACCGTCATTCCGTTCGATCAGTACTTTTCAGACACCTTTTACACACAACCGGTCAAACACGAGAGCAAAGACCTTCGCATCGGTTATCAGGTTGTCAACCACCACGTGTTCGTTCGGCGCGTGCAGAGTGCCGCCACCACACTGCCAAACATAGGCGTCCAGTCCTTTAGCCCGGAAGAAGTTGGCACAAGTAGCTCCACCGACCCCGACTGCTTCAGGCCTATGGCCGGTCACGGTCGTGACCGCGTCGCTGAGCGTCCGATAGACCGGCGTGTCTGTGGCGGAACGCCGGCCGGCCACATGACGCTGGAGCTCGGTGATAACGATCTTGGCGCCGGTAACGGCAGCTACGGCGGCAGAGACCCGCTCAGCCGTCCTGCGCACATCATCCACTTTGTATGAAGGTAGCACCCGGATGTCCATCGCGAAAGTGAACTTGCCCGGAAGCGAGTTGACGTTCGGCACTGTGGCATCGGCCTTGGTCGGTTCAAAAGTGGAACGAGGACTGCGGAACCCAGGATCCTCCTGGCCGAACTCTCTCGGAAAAGCAACTTTTAGTTCACCGATCAGCTGCGCGGCGACTGTCAGGGCGTTCAGACCTTTCTCGGGTGTGGAGCCGTGGGCGGTCTTGCCGATGACATCGAACTGAAGCCAAATTAAACTTTTCTCGTCGATTTCAATCAGCGAGCCGGCCGGACTGCCCCAATCCGGAACCAGGAAGACATCGTGCTGGTCGAAACACCCCTGCTTGATCAGTGCCACTATACCTTCTTCGCTGGCCTGCTCTTCGTCAGCGACGAGGGCCAGGCCCATGGACATACCTTTCAACGTGCCCTTTCTGACCGTGCGGGCGGCAGTGATCGAGGAGATCACGCTCTGTCCGTTGTCCTCGGTTCCGCGACCGTAAATCTTGCCGTCCTTATAGACACCTTTGAAAGGGTTGGTCTGCCAGACGTTCAGATCGCCGGCGGGCACGGTATCGATGTGAGCGATTACCCAGACCGTGCCAGGCCGCGGACCGTGCTTTTTTGCAAGCAGGCTCGACCGTTTGATGCCCGGGAAGTCAGGATCGGACAGGTCGAAGCGGCGGACCTCATCGAAATCTGTCAGGTGAGACTGCAGATAATCGGCCCTGGCACTTTCGCCCTGACCGCCGACGGAGGGGGCCAGCGATGGAACGGAGATCATGCCGCACATCAGCTCGATCGCATCGTTCCGGAATCCTTCCACTTCCGCCAGCAACCCCTGTTCTTCCATAATGGGGCCATATACGGAAAAGTTGATAACAGTATGCGCTGTGACAACGGAAAGTGTTCTTTCTGTGAATAATTTTAAAAGAACGGGGTCCGGCTCTGGCCGGACCAAAAGGTTTCATTCGCGACGCACTATCATCGTAACTGCATTGCCGCCACCCAGGCAAAGCGTCGCCAGTCCGACGTCCTTCTGAAGGTCGTGCATCTCGTAGAGCAGCGAGGTCATGATACGGGAGCCGGAGCAACCGATCGGATGACCAAGCGCCACAGCGCCGCCGTGAATGTTGAAAATGTCATCGGGCACATTCAGTTCTTTCTTCACCGCACAGGACGCGGTGGCGAAAGCTTCGTTGTGCTCGAACAGATCGATGTCGTCGATAGTCATGCCGGCCTTTTTCAGTACCGCACGGGTGGTAGGGATTGGCGCTTCCATAATCAGTTCGGGTGAAACACCGCGTTCGCCATAGGCGACAATCGAAGCCAGTGGCTTGATGCTGTGCTCTTCGGCCCATTTCCGCGATGTGACAATTACCGCCGAGCCACCGTCACTGAGCTGTGAGGAGTTGCCGGCAGTGACAATGCCGTCTTTCCGGAACGCCGGTTTCAGCCGGGCGAGCGCTTCCATCGAGGTATCGACACGGATGCCTTCGTCCTTGTCAAAGTTCACAACACCTGTCTTGGTTTTCAGCGGAACAGGAACAATTTCCTTATCGAACTTGCCGTTGACCTGCGCCGTGTGAGATTTCTGATGGCTTTCAAGCGAGAGCAGGTCGGCATCCTCCCTGGTCACATGATAGCGCTCGGCAACGATTTCCGCCGTGATGCCCATGTGCTGGTCGTCGAAGATGTCCCACAGCCCATCAAAAACCATCGAGTCAACCACTGTTTGGTTGTTCATCCGGTACCCCCAGCGGGCACCTTTCAGCAGGTAGGGTGCGTTGCTCATGCTCTCCATGCCGCCTGCGGCGATCACGTTGTATTGACCGGCTTGGATGGCGTCGGCTGCGAGCATAATAGTCTTAAGACCGGAGCCGCAGACGTCGTTGACGGTGAACGAACCAATCTCAACCGGCAGACCGGCAGGAATAGCTACCTGACGGGCCGGATTTTGACCAAGGCCGGCCTCGAGCACGTTGCCCATAATGCACTCTTCGACGTCGGCGGGTGCTATACCGGCCCGTCTTACGGCCTCCTTTACCGCAATGGCCCCAAGGTCGGTGGCTTTGATATCGCTGAGGGCTTTACCGTACTTGCCGATCGGGGTTCTGCAAGCGCTAACAATGACTGGTTCTTCCATGGAGATTGTCCTCCTTCTGCGGCCAATGTGGCGTGAAAAGTATATATGACTGTCGGTCACGGATTACGGCAATCGACGAATTCTACCGGTTGGACCTCTCCCATACGCTTGAGAGGTTTGCTCAGATGACGCCGGGACCCCGCTGGCGGTTCATACCAGCCGGGCACGATCCACCGGGTCTCCTTTTTCCGCACAGGTTCTGCGGCCCGGGTATCGCAGTGACGGCAGCGAAAACCCTGGTTCCGGCCGACCGAACTCATAGTCCGACCGCAGCAAGGACAGACCGGATTGGATATTTTACGGTATTCAGGAGCCAGAGTTAGTACGTGCAGTTTTTCGATGTTCAGGGTCCGCGGTTCGTCGCGCAGTTCGCCCAGGACTTCTACCACATCGCCGGCGGTCAGCCAGTCCAAGGTGTGACGGAATTCCCGCGATGGACCATAAGCTCCGCACTTGAGCAGACCATAACGGGTCTGAAGTGTAATAAAGGTATGACCGCCCTGAATCCGCTCCCGGCTGACCACTGTGCCCCGGACCGCATATGAACTGTTGGGTATAAACTCCCGAAACGGGCAGTTCGGTATAATGTGATCGTCGGTACCCTGGTTTGTCCGGAAGACCAGCCAGCGGCTCTGCGGCTCGGTCTTGATAATACTGTGGCCGTGAATAAGATCGGCAATGACATCACCGCGGAAGCCATACATCACCGGACACGGGGTGCCGGGAACCATTGCGACTTTCCGGTCCCGGTCTTCCCAACTGTTGAATGAGGTAGCAATCTCGTGTTCGGCCCGGGCAACGGAATCCGGACTGAAACGACGCGGGGTGCCCCAGCGGGCAGCTGGACGGTAGGCCAGCAGTTCATAAGTCGAATCTTTTGGCCGCCAGGCGGCGGCACAGGTACAGCCGATAATTCCGCGGCCGCAGCCCAGTTCGAATACCGTTGCACTGAGACGTTTCAGTTCGGTTTCTACCGCGATCCGCGGTATAATCCGCCGGACCCCATACCAATAAAACCGCTGAGCCGGACGTTTGGCTGTGATCACAATACCGGGGTCGGAATCCACTGGGTCGTGATAACGTTCTACCAGCGGCCGAATAATCTTTAGCAACTGTTCAGGATCTGGTTCCCAGGCAGTTTGCCGTTCGTAACACCAGACCTCCTGTTTGTTGATCTTACCGATAAAGGTCTGCGGACCCCGACCCCGACCAAAACGCATGACCAGTGCTCCGTTGCCGCGGGTCTTCCAGGGAATGGCGGGATTCAGCCGAACCAACCGCGGCGGACCGATTAGATCCAGGTCTCCGTCGACAGCTAACGCTCGAACGATTTCGGTCGCCAGAAATGTGGTGCAGTTGCCCCGCATTGAATCCGTATCGTCAGCCGCTACGAACATTAAGCGGGATTACCCTTGCTTTGCTATTTCATTTATTCTATAGAAAGTTCGCAGAGGGTACTGATAAAGAATATTGAGTTATCGTCCGAATAACTGCCGTTGGCCCGATACAGCTGGCCTTCGGTTGGCAGATCACGGCTGAAACAGTACGTTATATTTCCAGAAGTCTCTTCCAAATAAAAAGTGCAGCCGCTGTCAGTAATGTGAATTCCGTATACAATTCCAATCTGACCGGCAGATTGGTTTTCGTTATTTAGAATGGTTATATTAACTATAATAAGACAGGCGACGGTCACGCAAAGCAGAAAGTATTTGTCCCGCAGAAATGGCGGCATATCATTACATAATTTAACTGATGATATGAATCGGATAAAGTGCAGTTAATTACTAACAACCCCCACCCCTTCATTTCCACTGGAAAAACAATATTCGGTCTGATAAAGAAACAGAACGATAAACCAAAAAAAAATAATCAAAAAATCGAATAAACGTTCAAACTGTCCAGTCAACAATGCGAAAAATGAAAATGTTTGTAATTAAACAGCTCAGAGGAATTTTCCAATAATCCATAAACCGAGAATTAGAACAATAATGGCCGCAATACAGGCCCCGATAACAAGCCAGCCTTTTCCTTTCATACCAAAAACTCCTATTATTGCAGAGATAACGGTTCCATTATAAAAATCGATTTGAACCGATTTTCCAAATCCTTATATGTAACCTGAAAACATAAGGGTTCCACGCGAAAAAGAGGAATGTCGAGTGGCCGATTCTATTTTCAAAAACTATCTTGAAAAGAAAAACACCCTGATCCGGAACCGGGGTATTCTGCAGAGCACTTATGTACCCGAACAATTACTGCATCGGGACCAACAAATCTCTGACATTGCCGACATTATCGCTCCTTCACTTAAACATGATAAACCTTCAAATATTCTTATTATCGGTAAAACCGGAACTGGTAAAACTGCTGTTGTCAATTATATCGGTAAAGAACTGAAGAAGGCTGATCCCGATGAGATTAACTGTCAGTATATATACATAAACTGTGAAGTCATCGACACTCCATACAGTATTCTCTATAACATCTCAAATTACATTATTACCGATCCCAACAAAAAAATTCCATTCACTGGTTGGAGTCTGGAACGGATTTTCAGTGAACTTACCAAGTTTATCGATGACAAAAACAAAGTTTTCGTAATAGTGCTGGATGAAATTGATAAATCATTCAAACGGAACGGCGACGACATTTTTTATTATCTTACTACAATCAATGAGATGCTGAAGAAATCAAGGGTTTCTATTATCGGTATTACCAATAATTCAAAATTTACCGAGGAATGTCTTACTCCTAAAATCCGCAGTCGGCTTGGCGAGGAGAAAATAATTTTTCCACCTTATACTCCGGACCAACTTATTGATATTATGAATGAACGCGCCAAAGATGCCTTTTATCCTGGTGCTCTTGATCCCAGTGTTGTTCCGCTCTGTGCCGGTATTTCAGCTCAGGATTCCGGTGATGCCAGAAAAGCTCTTGATCTTTTACGGATTTCAGCTGACATTGCTGAAAGAAATGGTGATCCAATTATCAACGATGCCCATGTTAATTATGCGAGACAAAAAATTGAACTCGATGCAGTTACTGAAATAATCAAAACTCTGACAGATCAGTCAAAAATCGTATTGATGAGTATTATCAAAAATCCTGGTGACGATAACGGTACGATTACTACCGGCGACGTATATACTGTTTATCGGGAAATCTGCAGTATTCTCGGCTATACAATCCTTACCCAGCGGCGGGTGGCCGATTTAATTTCTGAACTCGATATGCTCGGAATTATTAATGCTCGGGTCAAGTCTTTCGGTAGAAAAGGCCGTACCAAAGAAATTGATATCAACGTCTCGAAAGAAGTTATCACTCTTATTAATAATGATGAAATCTTTCATAATCTCGGCAATTACAAACCCTGCAAACAGACCACGCTCATGTGAGCAAACAGTCTTTTTTTTCTTTTCTGCAGTTCCAGTGGAAATGAAGGGGTGGGGGTCTGTAAATTGTTCAAAGTTGTAACTGCCGGCGTTTTTTCCGAACATGTATCATATAGGCTTCCTCCACCGTATAATTAATCGCCACAAGCAGAGCCAAGATCATCACGACCATCAGTGCCAAATTCGGCAGACTGTTAGGAGCCCAAAGATCGAGATAGGTGGTCTCACCATTCATCCATAATTTCAGTGCTCCCAACCACGGAAACTCATACCAGGCTACAGCACGAATGATATCCTTTGTTACCAGACCATTCGGTGAGATACCACTGGTTTGATCGAAAGAACAATTGGTTACAGCATTATCGCCCATGGTCAGATAGCCGCTGTGCGGATAACTGGCACTCAAAGTGTCCAGATTAATGGATGAGGTTTTGCTACCGTAGCCGATATCATATATCGTAAGAGTACCAGAAAGCTGCAGGCAATCAGTAGAATCGGAGCAGCTCCACAGATTATTGTCGTTCTGGTCGACATACGAACTCAGTGTGGAAGCTGACCAGGTCCCATTGGCATTGTAGTTTAACCACAGAATCGCCCGGTGGATGACCGGATGAGCGTTGTCGCTCCGCTCGTAGATGATCACGTTTCCGTATTCGCCGAAGGTGCTGTAACCCGAAGCATAGCCCTCAATGTAAGTAACGACTGTAGTGTTGGAAAGATCTTTCAGCAGGATCAGGTCACCGGTGTCAATAACCCCGATTGCCGAGACATCGTCGTGCTGCATACTCGAAGATTCAACTACTGTGAACGGCGGATTAACTCCAGAATATTCAGTAAGCACGAAGAACCCGCCGAAGACCAGCGCAAAGGCGGCAACCAAGGCGGCAACGAGCTCGGTGCTCTGTTTCATGTGCTTCGATAGCACGCCGTTTAAATAAAATCTTATGTAGCGTGAGACAATACAGCAGTTATGCAGCGGCCGACAGCAGATGAGTATTTTATGGACATGGCGAAACTGGTGTCCACGCGTTCCACCTGTCTTCGGCGCCAAGTCGGCGTAGTCATTGTTAAGGACCGGCACGTACTGTCCACCGGTTACAATGGTGCACCGAAAGGTACCCAGCATTGCGAGGATACCGGCTGTCTGCGGGAACTGCTGAATGTCCCGTCTGGTGAACGGCACGAACTGTGCCGCGGTGTTCATGCCGAGCAGAATGCAGTCGCTCAGGCCGCTTATTTCGGAATCAGCGTTAAAGGCGGTACACTTTACACAACCACCTTTCCCTGTTCGCTCTGTGCTAAGATTTTGATTAATGCGGGAATTGTCGAGATTGTATATGACGAAGGGTATATGGACGATCTTTCCAAATCCCTTCTTTCCGAGACAAATATCGTCGTCCGGCAGGTTGCTGGGGATACGGTCCGGACCTATCCGCCCGGCACCGACCCAGCGTAAGGTTATTACTTGTGTTTATAATCTCGGATTCTGTTGGATTCTTGACCTTAAACATATTATCAGTTACAATTACCCTTAAGTAGGGTCATTGGCTACCCTTCTCCGCGATTAGTCGGGGAGAGTAACTTGAGCCGAACTGACATACTTTCGGAAATAAAAGAGGCTGAGTCGAAAGCGGACGCCATGGTCGCAGAGGCCGAGGCACAGAAAAAGTCCGCCATAGCTCAGGCCCGCAGAGATTCCGTCAAACAGATCCAGGAAGCGAACGCGGCTACCCGCGTTGCTTCCGACTCCGCGATCGCGACGGAGCAGGCCGCTCTGGATAAGGAGAAAGCCGCCACTCTTGCTAAAGGCGAGAAAGAGGCCGACTCCATCGGAGCCACTGCTGATGGTAAGATCAAGGACGTCAATGATTTCCTCATAAAAGAGTTCGAGAGGGCAATCAATGCTGCTTCCTGAGTCTATGAGTAGGATTGTGATTGTGGGTACCAAATCCCGTCTGGACGACGCTATAGAAGCGCTGTACAGCGAGAAGAGTATCCACGTGATCGATCATACCACAGGCGACGATAAGCTGTCCATCGGGGCCCCGCGTCCCAACACCTCCAAGGCCTCGGAGAGGCTGCTGAAGGTCCGCGGGATGGAAAAGGAGCTCGGTGTGGTCAAACACACCAAAACCCCCCGGGTTTCCGTCGAGGACACAAGATCCCAGATCAATGCTGGGAACGTCGAGGACGTCGAAAGCCAGGTCCTGAAGGCTGTCGACGAGCGTAATGATCTGAACCAAAAAATCACTGAATTAAACTCTAGGAAAAACACCTTAGAACTTCTGCAGAAACTGCCGATTACCATGGACCTTTATTCGGGCTACAAGAGCCTGGCGGTTCTGGTCGGCACGGTCAGTACCGACCCGACGACTGCCCTTCAGGCGGTTGACGGCTGTGAGTGCTTCGTCTCTATGGAGAAGAAGACCGGTGTGGCCGCGGTCTTTGTCAGAATGAGTGCCAGGGCGACGGCGCTTACAGCCCTTACGGGCTGCGGGTTCACCGAAGTCCATGTGCCAGAAGAGACAAAGAAGGTTCTGCCTGCCGAAGCAATCGCCGAAATCGACGAGGAAATCGGTCATTACCAGCAGCAGCTGGATGCCGCCAACCTCTCGCTGGAGGCGCTCAGGTCCAAGTACGCGGCCTTTTTGAAAGGCACGGATGAGGAACTTTCGATCGAGGTCGAGAAGGGCAGCGTGCCCCTCCGGATCGCGGTCAGCGAATACTCGTACATTATCGACGCATGGGTCCCAACCGACAAGGTCGATCGCACCAAAGCGGACCTCGAGCAGAAGCTCGGGAATGATGTCTATGTCGAGTTCGAAGAGACGAGATCGAGAAAGATGATGGACGAAGAGGCCGCAGAACCCCGGTTTCGGACCCCGCCGTCTAAACAGAACAATGGCCGCATTACTAAAGAATTCGAGTATGCAACCAGTCTGGTCTCGCTTCCGAAATATCAGGAGATCGATCCGACCATCCTGATCATGATATTTCTGCCGCTGTTCTTCGGCTACATGGTCGGCGACTGCGGCTACGCAATTCCATTTATTATTATTGGAGCTTATGGTCTCAAGATTGCTCACAACAAAGACTGGCGTTCCATTGCCACGGTATTGTTTTTCGGCGGTATTTGGGCATTCATCTTCGGTTTCTTCTTCTACGGAGAAGCCCTCGGTATGCACTTTATCGGCATGGAAGACGGAGTGTTCAGTCTCTCGCACGTGGCCAAAGGCGGAACCAGTGTTACCTGGGATTGGATCCTGGGTGTCACATTCCCGTCCTGGTTTTCCGGTCTGTTGCCTGTTGTTGACGGCGGTGCCGGTATCGGTAAGCTGGAGGACATCTCGTTCCTGCTGAAGCTCGCCGTCTACATCGGTATCGTCCATCTGATGATCGGACACTGTTGCGGACTTGTCAATCACATAATTCAGCGCGGTAAGAAGGACGCGTTCTTTGCCAAGGGCGGCGCAATCATCACCTTCATCGGGATGGTTATGCTGTGCTGGGCGTTGACCAAACTGCTGGGAGTTACCAAGATAGGCTCGGACCTAACGATGCCTGTTCTGTACCTCAGCATTATCGTGCTGTTCGTCGGCGTGATTATAAACTCTAAAACGGAAGGATTCATGGCCATTATGGACCTGCCCGGAATCATTGGCAATATCCTGTCTTACACCCGTCTGGCAGCTATTGCAATGTCCAAGGCCGGTATGGCTCTGGCTTTCAACTACATTATCTTCGGCATGATCATCCCGCGCGTCATGGTCGGCGGCATATACGTCGCAGACTGGAGCAATATCGCCATGCTCGCGCTGGCAATCGTCATGTTTGCCTTCCTGCACCTGGTCGTATGGACTTTGGCCATCCTGTCCGGCGGTCTGCACGCCTTACGTTTGCAGTATGTCGAACTGATGACGAAGTTCTACGAGGGTAATGGAACGGAATTTGCGCCTCTCAAGGAGAACCGCATCAAAACTTTTTTCAGCGAAAAAGCTAAAGTTAATACAAAAGAGGTTTGAGAAATATGACAGCAGATGTTGGAACTGGATTGATTGCCCTGGGCGCTGGACTTGCAGTCGGACTGGCCGGTCTGGGTACCGGTATGGCCGAGAAAGATGTAGGCGCCGCCGCCGTCGGTGCAATCACTGAGAACCCCAAGATGTTTGGTAAAGCCATGGTCTTCATGGTTCTGCCGGAAACCATCGTCATCTTCGGTCTCGTCATCGCCATCATGGCCATCTTCGTCATGTGAGTTCTAGAGGCCGACTCATGGCACTAGACAGCGTCACAAAAGAGATCACGGCCGCCGCCGAGCAGACCGTCGCCAAGCTCAGAGACGAGCAGGCGAAGGAAACTGCAGCCATTCAGGCCCAGGCGGACGACCAGATCTCCGAGATGAAGAAAAACGAGGAGAAGAAGCTTGCCGAGGGCAAAAAGACCCTGGCCCGCCAGGAGCGGTCCAGTGCCGAGCTTGAGAGCAAGAAGTTGGTGCTGTCCAAGAAAAAAGAGATCCTGTCCGAAGCTTTCGACGCCGCACTTGCGGCGCTCGAAGGTGCTACGGACAAGCAGAAATTAGCATGGTACAAAGCAATGGTCAAGTCCGCCGAAGAGGTCATTCCCGACCCCAAGGCACTGGTTTCTCCGAAGGAGAAGATCACCGCCGCGCAGCTGGGCGTTTCGGAAGTCGTTCCGGACTCCCAGGTACAGTCGGGTCTGATCCTGCAGAGCGCGGACGGAACCGTTGAGGTGGACATGCAGTTCCGCACGATCCTTCAGAGCGTCTGGGACAGCAACATAAAGCAGTTGTCTGCAATCCTGTTCGGGTGAGCTGAATGTTCAGGAGCACCGGAAAGAAAGGCAATTACGCATACACCTCGGCAAGGGTGAAGGCCAAGAAGTCGAAGCTTCTCCGGGAAGAGGACTACAATAAGATGCTCATGATGTCAGTGCCGGAGATTTCGCACTACATTAGTGATGCCGGTTACTCCCGGGAGATAGCCGATCTGGCCACCCGGCACAGCGGTCTCGACTTGCTTGAGTATGCCACATACGCCAATATGGCCAAGGCGTTCCGCAGCATCCTGCTCGCCTCTACCGGGGAGCTCTACGACATGGTCCTAGCTTATCTGACGAAATGGGATTTCTGGAACCTGAAGGTCGTGCTGCGCGGCAAGTCCTACGGACTGGCTGCCGATCAGATCCGCGAGGACCTGGTTCCGGCCGGCAAGCTGCAGGAAGACAGTCTCAACAAGTTACTCGCGGCCGGTACCATCGAAGACACCTTGGCGGTGTTCTCGGCCATGGCCCACGTGCACTTCCCGACCGAGATTCTCAACAGCTACAAGGACACTCATTCGCTGGGCGACATCGAGGATTACCTCGTGAAGGTCTATTACAAGAACCTGCTCGAACTCTTCGGTACCGACACCCGGCCGTCGCTGATTTTCCGCAACTACATCAGGAGCGAGATCGACGTGCTGAACCTCGAGACCGTCCTGAAACTCAAGGCGGGGGGGATCCTCGGCGAGGCCGGAATGAAATACTATGTCCCCGGCGGCATAGAGATTGACGAGAAGCTCATGCTTCAGATGTTGACCGCACCCGATATGAAAACCCTCGAAGGCTCGGTCGCCCAGATACAGATAGCCGCCGACATCAAGGGCGTACTGCCGACGAATCCGACCATGCAGGAGATTGTTGCAGCAATGAAACAGTACGAGATAGGTCTTGCCAACAGCGTGGCACATATGTATCCGCTGTCGGTTATTCCGGTCTTCGACTACATGATCCACAAGGAGAATGAGGTCGGAAATATTCGGATGATCGCGCGCGGAACAGAAAGCGGGCTGGACCGTGAAACCATGAAAACACTGCTGGTGATGTGATGGAGATCGCAGTAATAGGCAGCGATGAATTTGCGCTCGGTTTCAGACTGGCCGGAGTTCGTCACGTTTTCGTGGCTGACAAAGACAACTATCAGGAGAAAATGCAGGAAGCGATGTCCAACGCCGACATCGGAGTCCTTGCCGTCAACGCGGACGATCTGCAGTACCTCTCGCAAAACTACAAGGCCAAGATCCTGGACTCGATCCAGCCGGTCGTCGTGCCGGTAGGCGGTGGCGAGAGCGACCTCCGTGAAAAGGTTAAAAAAGTAATAGGCGTCGATTTGTACAAGACAGAGGATGAATAAATGAGCACTGAGGGTGTAATTTACAGGGTCGCGGGTCCTGTGGTGACCGCCACCGGCATCTCTCCCAGGATGTACGATGTTGTACATGTTGGTAAAGAGCAGCTGATGGGCGAAGTCATCAAGATCGCCGGCGACTACACTATCATCCAGGTCTACGAGGATACTTCGGGCGTCAAGCCCGGAGAGCCGGTCACAACCACCGGTATGCCTCTGGCCGTGGAGCTGGGCCCCGGTCTGCTGACGTCGGTTTACGACGGTATTCAGCGGCCCCTGCCGGTCCTCCGCGAAAAGATGGGAGACTTCATCTACCGCGGTGTTACCGCCCCCGGATTGAACCGGGAGGCCAAATGGGAGTTCACGCCAACCGTGAAGGTCGGCGACGAGGTTCAGGGCGGAGCCGTCCTGGGCACAGTGATGGAGGGCCCGATGCTGCATAAGATCATGCTCCCGCCGAATGTGAAGAAGGGCAAGGTCGAAGAGATCAAGTCCGGTTCTTTCACCATTACCGACCCGATTGCGAAGGTCGACGGCGTAGAGTACCCGATGATGCAGCACTGGCCGGTCCGGGTTCCCCGGCCGGTCGTCGAGAAATACAGCCCCGACGTCCCGCTCGTGACGGGACTCCGTGTCCTCGACACGATGTTCCCGCTCGCGAAAGGCGGTGCGGCAGCAATTCCGGGTGCATTCGGTACCGGCAAGACCGTTACCCAGCAGTCACTGGCCAAATATTCGGATGCAGAAATCGTTGTCTACATTGGTTGCGGCGAACGCGGCAATGAGATGACCGAAGTTCTGACCGAGTTCCCGGCGCTGAAAGACCCGAAGACGGGCGAGTCCCTGATGAAGCGGACCGTCCTGATTGCCAACACGTCCAACATGCCTGTCGCGGCCCGTGAGGCGTCCGTCTACACCGGCATGACCATCGCGGAATACTACCGCGATATGGGCTACAACGTCGCGCTGATGGCCGATTCCACTTCCCGGTGGGCCGAGGCTATGCGTGAGATCTCCTCCAGACTTGAGGAGATGCCCGGTGAGGAAGGCTATCCAGCGTACCTGTCCGGCCGGCTGTCCGAGTTTTACGAGCGGGCCTGCCGCGGCAAGTCCCTCTGCGGCCAGGACGGCTCGATCTCTGTCATCGGTGCTGTTTCGCCGCCTGGCGGCGATTTGTCCGAACCAGTTACTCAGAATACATTGCGTATCGTTCGGGTCTTCTGGGCGCTGGACACCAAGCTCCGGGAACGGCGTCATTTCCCGACCATCAACTGGCTGACTTCATACACCATGTATGACGCCCAGCTCTCGCCTTGGTTCCAAAAGAATGTCGCCGAAGATTGGCCTGCCCTGAAGAAATGGTTTATGCAGGTCCTGCAGAAGGAGTCCGAGCTCCAGGAGATTGTCCAAATGGTCGGTTCCGATTCGCTCCCCGACGAACAGAAGATCACTCTGGAAGTCGCTAAGATGATTCGGGAAATCTTCCTGCAGCAGAACGCCTACCACCCCGTGGACTGTTACTGCCCGCTCGGCCGCCAGTATATGATGATGAAACTTATCAAGAAGTACTCCGACCTAGCTGACAAAGCCCTGAAAGCCGGTGTTCAGGTCGAGAAGATTGCATACCTGCCGGTCCGGCAGCGGTTCCAGCAGGCCAAGTATGAAGAGAAGGTCGATGAGGAGTTGGCTGCCGTCGACAAAGACATGGATGAGCAGTTCAGCAAACTGGAGGCCTGAGTATGGCAACCGTATCCAAAGAATACAAGACGATCTCGCAGATTGCCGGTCCGCTGGTCTTCGTTGAGAAGACCGAGCCGGTCGGTTACCAGGAGATGGTCTCGGTCCGTCTCTCTGACGGTACTGTCAAGAGAGGGCAGGTCCTCGACACTTCCGACAAGTTCGTCGTCGTGCAGATCTTCGAAGGTACCACCGGTATCGACCGGAGCGCCGCGGTCAAGTTCCTCGGCGACACTATGAAAATGCCGGTCTCCCGGGACATGCTCGGCCGGGTCCTGACCGGTGCGGGCGATCCGCTGGACGGCGGTGCCCCGATCATCCCCGAAAAAGAGCTGGACATTACCGGTGCCGCGATTAACCCGTGGGCCCGGGACAGTCCGGCCGATTTCATCGAGACCGGTATCTCCACCATCGACGGTATGAATACCCTTGTCAGGGGACAGAAGCTCCCGATCTTCTCGGCCTCCGGTCTCCCTCACAACGATATTGCCCTTCAGATCGCCCGGCAGGCCAAGGTCCGCGGCGAGAACGAAGAGTTCGCGGTCGTGTTCATCGCCATGGGCATCACCAATGAAGAGAAGCAGAAATTCATGACCGAGTTCGAGCGGACCGGCGCTCTCAAGAACGCCGTTGTCTTCCTGAACCTTGCGGACGACCCTGCTGTCGAGCGGATCGTCACTCCGCGTCTCGGTCTGACCACTGCAGAGTATATGGCTTTCGAGCTCGGCATGCAGGTGCTGGTTATCATGACTGACATCACCAACTACTGCGAGGCTCTGCGTCAGGTCGGCGCAGCCCGTGATGAAGTGCCCGGCCGCCGGGGTTACCCCGGGTACATGTACACTGACCTGGCACAGCTCTATGAGCGGGCCGGTCGGATTAAAGGGAAGAAGGGTTCCATTACTCAGATTCCGATCCTGACCATGCCCGGCGACGATATCACCCACCCGATTCCGGACCTGTCCGGCTACATCACCGAGGGTCAGATCGTTCTGTCGCGGGAACTGCACCGGAACGGCATCTACCCGCCGGTCAACGTCTCCAGCTCTCTGAGCCGGCTGATGAACTCCGGTATCGGCAAAGGCAAGACCCGGGAAGACCACAAGGCCGTGTCCGACCAGCTGTATGCGTCATACGCGGAAGGCAAGGACCTGCGGGGCCTTGTGGCCATCGTCGGCAAGGACTCGCTAAACGCCAAGGACCGGAAGCTGCTGGACTTCGCCGACCTGTTCGAGGACCGTGTGGTCCGTCAGGGCATTGACGAAGACCGCTCCATCGAGATCACTCTCGACATTGCCTGGGATATTCTGAAGGAACTGGACATTGACCAGCTGACCAGAATCGACCGGAAGTACATCGAGAAGTACCTGCCGAAGAAGTGATTGCATGGCAGCCCACGATATCACCCCGACCCGCTCCGTCCTTCTGGAGCTCAAGAAAAAGATCAAGCTGTCCCAGTCGGGATACAAGATCATGAAGATGAAGCGGGACGGCCTCATCATTGAGTTCTTCGAGGTCCTGGAAAAGGCCCGGGCGATGCGCGCCGGGGTTGCCTCGGACTTCCAAGCCGCGATGAAGAAGATCACCATCGCGCGGGCCGTGGACGGCGAGATCGCCGTACGGAGCGCCGCCTATGCGCTCCAAAACTATCCCACGGTCAAACTCTCCAGCAAATCCATCATGGGTATGATGGTTCCCAAGGTGGAGGCCGAATCGATTCACACCAGTATCGTCAACAAAGGGTATGGTGTGATCGAGACCTCTGCCTATATCGAGGATGCTGCGGCCGCATTCGAGAAGCTGCTCGAAACGCTGGTCCGCGCTGCCGAGGTGGAGACCACCATGAAGAAACTGCTGGACGAGATTGAGCGGACCAAACGCCGTGTGAATGCTCTCGAATTCAAGATCATCCCCGAGCTTAAAGACTCGGAGCGGTTCGTGAAATTCCGTCTCGAAGAGATGGAGCGGGAGAACACCACGCGGCTCAAGCACCTGAAAAAGAAAGGGGCGGCCGCTGAGTGAAGTCCATTGAGGAACGCATTGAAGAGATCAAGGAGGACCCTGTCAAGCTCAGGCGGGTGTTCATCGTGATCTGGGCCGTAGCCTACGGTATGCTGATCTTCGGTGCCTTCCTCATCATCGCTGTCTACGCACTGAATTGGATCTAAACCGTTTCCCGCATTTTCTCCGGCGGGGCTTCAAAACCCCGCCACTCATAACTTCGGCAGAGAAAAACATCAGTCCATAAAGTTTTTCATGACGACACGGCCGTTACCGAGATGGACGATCGGAACAATGCCGGGGTCCGGATTGAAGTTGTGCATTTTCTGGTAATCGGTCTGCGACTGCCAGGTCGAGGCGTTGATCATCTTGACGCCGCGGTACTCCATGGTGCCGGCGCCGTGAACGTGGCCGGAGACAAATATGTCCGGCACTTCATCCATTACGAGATAGTCCTTTTTCTCGGGCGCCAGAGCGTTCCGTTGGCCGTACATGGGTGCCAGATGCCGCCGGACGGCCATCTCCTTCATAACAGCCAGCGGATCCTCGTAAGTGAGCTGCCGGACCCCGGAGATCCAGTCGTCGATGCTCTTGCCATGGTAGGAGACGACTGTCCGCCCCTCGACCCGGAGGTTGATGGGATTGCCTACCATCATAATGCTGCTGTCGAAGGTCTTGGTAAAGATCTCGCTGAGCGCCGGCTGCGGTTCGGCAAGCCGGCAGGCATCATGGTTGCCCGGATGCAGGACGATGCGGATGTCGTCGGGAATCTCTTTGAGGTAATCAGAGAGCGCGGAATACTGGTCGTAGATGTCCTTGATTTCCAATTCGTCCTCCTGGCCGGGGTAGGTGCCGATGCCGTCGACCACGTCGCCGGGCATGACGATATAGTCCAGGTCCATCTGATGGGCATTGGCTCTCAGCCAGGTGATCATCTTTTCCCACTGGGGCCGCAGGAATGTCTTGCTGCCGCAGTGGACATCGGAGATAAAGGCTATGGAAGAGACCGAATCGCTGGGTTCCCAACGGTGGCCGGCCGGAATGTCTGGGTGATAGATTTCGTTGGCGATGAACAGGTTGCCGCGGCTGGCAGGTTTGCCGCTGATGCCGATGACCTCGTCGTCGACGAAGGTCTCGCTGATGAGCGGGCTGTCCTTGGAGATGAAGACCGGGCAGCTGCCGGTTTCGTCCTCGACCGTGAGGATCATGTGACCGTTCTTCGTGGTCCGGCGCTCATAGACCATGCCGACGATATTGATTTCGCGGCCGAGCTCGATAGCCCGCTTGATACTAACGGACGGGCCGAAATCCCGCCGTTTGACGATGATCTTCTTGAGCAGGTTGTACCGGCTGCGGAAGTAGGCGGCGAAGTCTTCGATGTTGCCGACGCAGGTACTCTGACCGGTAACGTCAGTGCCTGGGATGACAGCGATGTCCGTCTGCCGTTTGTTCTTGGGGGCGATGGTCTTCTGTGTTTCGGCGATCGTCTTATCGCCGTTAAGAAAATCGATCACATCCTTCTTGGTCACGAACATCGTGTTCTTGGCCAGAGCGGTGAGGAGCGTGTTCACGAACTCTATCGGGTAGCCGTTGGAATCGATGATCTCGAGCGCCTCCGGTGACAGAAACAGATTGCGCCGTGCGGCTGCCGAAAGCACTTCCTCCTTCATGCTATTCACTTATAGAACGCGCGGATAAATCACTATCTCCTTGTTCGGGTCTGTGATTCTCACTGTATTTGGGCGCTGGCGGAACCTTCAGGGGAAAAAGCCGGCCGCGGGGCCAGATAGTTTCGGATTGTGAAAATTTTGATTTTTTTTAAAGTAGTTCTTTTTTTTGAAGAAGTAAAAGAAAATTTGCGCTGTTCAATGAAACTGTCGATTTCTATACGAACTGGTTTTATTGCTGGACAAGGTAGACGCGTCTCATGACGGGATCAGACATATGAACCTGTTGATTTTCTGCTCTATGAAGACATCTGACAATTCAGAACTGGAACATGCCGAAGAATTCGTTTAATACGCGCGCGGCGTTCCCGGTCTTATGGCAAAAGTGACGGTCTCCTGCCCGGTCTATCCTAGTGAGGACCCCGAGAAAGTCCGGGCCGCGGTCCTGAACATCTTTCCCACTGCCCAACTGACGCTGGCCGAGGGCGAACTGAATGGTCCAGCGGACCTGACGTGCTTTGCAGAGCTGATCCGGCGCCAGAAGATTCTCGATACCACTCGGGCCCAGATGATCAAGGGAGCCCACGGAGGGCCTCGGAAGACGGTCTTCCGGCTGAACAAGCAGGTAGCGACCGTCGGCAAGGTATCATTTGTGGATTACAGCACGGCGCTCGGTACCATCGCGGTCTGCGTGGACACCGGCAACGAAGACATCGAGACCCTCATCGACAGGGTAGCGCCAATTACGGTTAACGGCATGGAGGTCAGGAAATGAACGTGATCGGCGTTTCCTGTCCGGATTTCGGGGCAGAGCCTTTTTCAGATATGTGGGCGGAGATTGCCAAGGAGTTTTCCCACTGGGAGATTTTTTCCGAGGCCAACGATATGATTCAGAAAATCGACGGCGAACTGCTGTCCGGTATGGACAGCCATCACATGACCTATTCTATTCACTCTGCCATCGCGGACACCAATCTGGCGGCTGTAAACGACCGCATGCGGGAGGCTTCGGTTATGGAAATCATGTCCGAAATGCAGTCCGCGCAGATCCTGGGGATCAACACAATCACCGTGCATCCCGGGCTGACCAGCCTGTCCGTAAACAGGATCCGCGACCGGTCACTGAGTCAGGCCCAGCAGTCCATGCGGATGTTGGACAAGGCCTCTTACGAGTTCGGTGTGAACATAGCGGTGGAGAATATGCCGCAACTGCCTTTCATGCTCGGTTGCACTGCCAAAGAACTGGCGCAGATCATTGACGGCACCGACCTCGGTGTCTGCTTTGACATCGGCCATGCCAATACGACCGGACAGATCGACGCAATGCTGGACACTTTCCGTGGCCGGCTGATGAACGTTCATATCCACGACAATCTGGGTCAGAAGGACCAGCACCTGACCATCGGCGAGGGCAATATCGATTTCGGGCACGTGCTCGCGCGGCTGAAGGACTATGCCCACCGCTACATCATCGAGTCTAAGAACCTGTCTTCGGCCATCGTATCGAAGGGCCGGCTCAAGCAGATGCTCGGTCAGTGACCCATTTCACTGTTCACGGCTCCAGCGGGCGCCGACCGAGCCCTCAAGCTTGGCCGGGAACCAGGGCATCTGCTGGATGTTCAGGACGTCCTTACGGGGCTTGAGTACCCAATAGATGAGGGTCAGCAGACCGAGGGTGCAGACCGCCAGAATCAACAGAGCGGCAGTGCCGGAGCCGATAGTGTTCTGGATGACCGTCAGCATGACGTCATTGGCCGTGTGCATCAGAATCGAGGCGTACAGCCCGTACTGCACATAGACATACCCGAACAGTAGACCGGCGATCATCGCATCGGGGACCTTGGTCCAGCCCCAGCCGTTGAGATGGGCGAGACCGAACATCACAGACGAGAACAGGATGAATATGACGGCCGTGCGGCTCATGCCGAAGCCGCCGAACAGGTACTGCCAGCCCTTTTTATCCCGCCGGTAGACAAAGGCGACGATCATCATGGGGACCCCAATATAGAGGACCCGATCGGTGAGCTCTTCCCAGGTTCCGGCGTTTGCGAGCAGGATGTACATCTGTTCGTTCGTGTAGGCGTCGGTCCAGGAGGTATCCGGAATGTAACCGTACATGGCGGCGATGATAAAGTAGATGTAGGACAGAAGCAGGCTGACAGCCAGGATCGTGCAGCCGGCGGTCAGGCCAGTCCGTTCGGTTGCGTCTTCGGAGCGGGTCTTCTCACCCCGCCGGAAGCCCTTAATGAACAGCCGGACGGCTACGAACAGGCAAAGCAATTCGATTATGAGGAGCAGGACGATGTAGCAGTCCAGGGCTGTACCAGACAGCCCGGACAGCCGGCAGAGATAGGTACCGACATAAAGCGAAAAGTGGAAAGAGATGGTCTCCGCGGCCGCGAACAGCGTGCCCAGGTCAAAGACCAGGTAGACCAGGGAAAAAAGCAGCCCGGCCGCGACAATGAGCGCACAGGCGACGGCAGCGGAATGCAGCAGACTGTTGTGGTGCGGAGCCGCCGTTGCCGGCCCGTTCAGGGCCCGGCCGCAGTGGGGACAGAAACGGTCGCCTTCCGCCCGCCAATGAGCGCATTCCGGACAGAACTCGGCAGTATCGATGGTAGTCTCATCATCTTTCATGGATATATTTCTCCAGCAAGGCGGTAATGCCGTCGGCCCGTTCGCTCTCGACTACCGCCAGTAGCGATTTCCGGTAGTTGGCGGTGTCGGCGATTTCGGCCGCGATATGTTCTTCCCGTGCCCGATTCAGTTTGGCGTAGCCGGCCACAGTGCCCACGTACATATCCCACTCCTGAGCCAGTTCGGCAGGCGTCCGGGCCGTGAACTTCTGTTTGTGACTTTTTTTAGCCAGCCGGTGCTCCGAAACGAATTCGGTTGTGCTGACATTCTCAATATAAGCGGTCGTGTAATCGTTGTCGTTGAAATCCAGCGCGATGACCTGCTTGCCGTCGGCAGCGCAGAGGTCGACGAGAGCGCAGAACGGCGGCGAGGGAGTCTCCACGTTACCGAAGGCGGCCATCTTCTCGGCGTAGACTATATCGAGTTCGCTGACCTCGATGTCATCAAGGCCGATCTCGGCCCGTTTGCGCAGGGCTTCCAGGCCTTCGATGCCCATCGAGGCGCCGTAGGATTCGTAGTTGCCGTAAGCGGCCCGGACCCGGTCGGTCTCGGCGGTGAGCCCGTTCACGACGGGCAGGAGGTCGATGCGGCACTGGCCGATCTGAAAGGTCTTCATTTCCTCGTGCTCCGGGAGAGGATGATGTCGGTCAGTTCGTCCTTGTCGTCAATCTTATTCAACTCGTCGTCGGTGATCAGCGCGGTGGACTTGATGCTGTCTGTCCGTTGCTTTTTCTGAACAATGACGACGGCGTGTTTGTCGGCCAGGGTCGAGAGCTCGGAAGCGATCAGGGCCTTCTGGACGAGCTTGCTCTCGTCCGAGCCCAGGCCGGTCAGCAGGACCATCTGCTGGTCGCGGGTGATGGCCTCGAACGGTCCCCGGACGACCGGGGTGATGGCGAAACCGATATCGAGCAACCGGTCCAGGGCCGGAGAGCCGACCGCCTTGCCTGGGCCTTTGATCTCGTGCTGGGTGGCGGCGTGCCTGCTCTTGTAGTCGAAAGGGTCTACGGCCTGGATGATCGGGACGTTCAGGAACTCTTCAAGGCGGAGCGCGGCGTCGATCATGGCGCCCATACCAGCCTCGTACATCTGAATGGTCCGGCGGGAGACGCCGGCGGTCTCGGCAAGGGTGCCGAGGCTGATCCCGCGTTCTTCGCGGAGCTGTTTGAGCAGGTCGCTGTTGACCTTGACGTAAAGCCCACCCGGGGCGGCGAAGATGAACGGCGGGACCTCTTCGAGCAGGTGCTCAGCGAGGGTCTCGTTGGAAATGATCTGGATCTTGAAGCGGGTATAGACGATGCCCTTCTCCAGCAATCCCGAGGAAGAGGTCTCGCCTATTAGGACGGGACTGGCACCGAGCGCGTCGGCCAGGACTTTCATCTCCTCGGCGTTCTCCCGGGAGAAGGCGTCAACATTGCTGAGGACCTTGATAATGAGCAGGGTCTTGTCCCGCCGACCGACGACGTCGAAACAGATGCTCCGGAGCTCAATGGCCGAAGAGATGTCGAAGCCAGCCTTCGCTAGGATGGCGCGGGTGGTGTTGATCATCTCCTCTCTGGACATAACGGATAAAAGTGTTTATTCTTCTATATAAGGAATACTTTAAAACAATAAAAAGAGGCCGGGCCCGCGGGGAAGCGGGGACACCGGCGGGGGTCCTGCCGGACAAAAATGGATGGGGCCGGCAGGGCCGTTTCTGACCGGACGGAGGCAGAGGCCGGTCAGTGAAAAGAATCACTGTACCTTGATCCGCTTCTTGACCTCGGCAGGCTTCAGTGCGGTCATGGTGACCTCCAGGATTCCGTTGTTGTACTCGGCCTTGGCCGAGTCGGGGTCAACATCGCAGGGCAGAGCCAGCGTCTTGCAGAACTTGTGCCTCGGCGTGTCGACCGTGATAGTCAGCGATGTCGGGGAGCTGTCCAGTTCGATATCGGACTTGTTCACGCCGGGAATCTCGGCCGTGGCCCTGACCTGGTTGCCGTCCTGAGTGACGTCGGTCAGGGGCTCTCTGATCCGCTCGGCCGGCGAACCGGCCAGAAGACCTTGATCGCCTGCGGAGTTGCCGAACTCCTGGACGTGGGGAATCCCATCGGGGCCCTGATACATGGTGTAACCGTAAGTACGGACGCCCGGAGTGTTAGCGAAATCGTCGAACATCCGGTCGAGCCGGTGGTTCATCTGCGCGAAGTTGTCGGCGAAGAAGCGGTCAAAATCGCTCCAGACGTCAAGCGCGTCATTGTTGTTCCTGTTGTTGTCATAATCTGTCATACTTCTCACCTCATTCACACATTCTTTCTGTTTCACTGTTCGGTATTGGTCTCGGCTTGGGAAGGGAGGCAGAGCCCGCCCGGCTGTCCTTTCAGGCGGCTGAGGGATGGGCTCCGTCATAGCTCTTGAGTTTCGCGACCGCTGCAGGCCCGAATTTGTCCACGGCTTTTTGGAAGTCGGCCATTGTGACCTTGCAGGCTTCGATCTGGGCGTCGGTCGGGGCCTTGCCGGCCGCAACCAACCGCCGTACAGCGGTCATCACGGCCTCGTTACAGATGGCCGCGATATCTGCACCGGTGCACCCGTCGGTCTGGGCGGCGAGCTTCTTCAGGTCGACGTCCTTGTCAAGGGGCTTGCCGTGGGTGTGTATCCCGAAGATCTTCTCCCGGGAGTCCGCGTCTGGCGGGCCGACATAGATGCTCTTATCGAACCGTCCGGGCCGAAGCAGCGCCGGGTCGATGATGTCGGGCCGGTTGGTGGCTGCGATTACGACGACGTTGTTCATCGGTTCGAGGCCGTCCATCTCTGTGAGCATCTGGGAGACGACCCGCTCGGTGACATTGCTGTCGCCGCCGGTGCCACGGACGGGCACGATCGAGTCGATCTCATCCATAAAGATTACACAGGGCGAAGCCTGTCTTGCTTTACGGAACGTTTCGCGCACTGCTTTCTCCGACTCCCCGACCCACTTGTTCAGGAACTCGGGGCCCTTTACCGAGATGAAATTGGCTTCGGACTCTGTGGCCACCGCTTTCGCGAGCATGGTCTTACCCGTGCCCGGCGGGCCGTAGAGCAGGATACCCTTGGGCGGCTTTGCGTGCATGTGGGCGAACACCTTGCCGTACTTGAGCGGCCATTCGACGGCCTCCCGGAGCTGGCATTTGGCGTCGTCCAGGGCGCCGATGTCATCCCACTTGACGTTGGGCTTCTCGATCAGGACCTCCCGCATGGTGGAAGGCTGCATGTTCTTCACGGCGTTCATGAAGTCTTCCTGCGTGACGGAGAGTTTGTTGAGGATCTCCGACGGGATGGTCTCGTCCTCTACGTTGACATCGGGCAGAGCCCGATGCAGTGCCGCCATGGCGGCCTCGCGGCAGAGTGCCGCGAGGTCGGCCCCCACATATCCATGGGTCTTCTCGGCGATGAGTTTCAGGTCGACGTCCTTTGTAAGCGGCATGCCGCGCGTGTGGATCTGGAGAATCTCCAGGCGGCCGTGCTGGTCGGGGACGCCGATCTCGATCTCCCGGTCGAACCGGCCGGGTCTCCGGAGCGCCTCATCAATGGAGTTGGGGCGGTTGGTGGCCGCAATCACGACGACCTTACCGCGGGAGGTCATGCCGTCCATGAGCGACAGGAGCTGAGCGACAATGCGCCGCTCTTCTTCACCCTGAACTTCGCTCCGTTTCGGCGCAATAGAGTCGATTTCATCGATGAAGATGATGCTGGGAGCATTCTCCTCGGCGTCCTTGAAGATCTGTCTGAGCTTGCCCTCGGACTCGCCGTAGAACTTGCTCATGATCTCCGGGCCGCCGATCGAGATGAAGTTGCTGCTGGTCTCACCGGCCACTGCTTTCGCGAGCATGGTCTTACCCGTGCCCGGCGGGCCGTGCAGGAGCACGCCTTTCGGCGGTTCGATGCCCAGCCGCTTGAACAGTTCGGGGTGCTTCAGCGGTAACTCAACCATTTCCCGGATCTGGCCGATCGCGGGACCGAGACCGCCAACATCATCGTAGGAGACCTTCGGGATGTCCAGGTTCTCTTTCGAGACCGGCTTATCGCTGATCCTGAGCTGTGTCTTGTCTGTAATGATGACAGCCTCGGCCGACGGCTGGAAAGCCGTGACGACCAGATCCATCTTGTTGCCCATGATGTTAAGGGAGAGCACGTCGCCCTTGGCGAACGCACGTCCCTCCAATACCTGGGCCAGATATTCTTCGCCGCCCTGGAGCCGCAGTTCTTCGGTGGGCGAGAAGGTGATCTTCTCGGCTTCTTTGGTCTCGGCCACTTTGACGTCGACGCGTTCGTCGATGGAAACGCCGGCGTTCCGGCGGGTCGATCCGTCGAGGCGGATGATGCCCCGGTTGGCATCCTCTGGGGCGCCGCGGAGGATTTTTACTGCCGTTCTCTTGTTGCCGATGACCTGGACGATGTCACCGACCCTGATCTTCAGGATCTCCATCAGTTCCGGGTCGAGCCTGGCGATTCCTTTGCCCGCCTCGCCTGGCTTCAGTTCTGCTACTTTTATTGCTTTATCGTTAGTCATATTTCTCACATCCTCTTGTGAGTGCCCTGGCAGAAGGCCAGGATATCGTCGATCATCTGCGTTACCGTGTTCTCGTTGAAGCCCAGGTCCTGTGAGATTTCCGACGCGTTCCAATTGGGGCGGTCCAGCATCTCGTAGAGCAGGTTGCGGTGGGCATAGTCTACATTGCTTAGGTCAGTGTCATCCAGGAACTGATTGATCAGTTCGTTGCGTTCGCGAATCATATCGGACCGCCGCCGATCGAACTCGGCTACCTGCCGATCGATCCCGGCGATTTTGGCGCGGACCTCGTCGAGTTGTTTCTCTTCATCGGTCCGCGTCTCGGCGGAAAGTGCCCGTTCAGGAGGTTTGCCGGTCTTCGGGGTTGCGGGGATCATGTTCATCTCGAACATGTTGTCGCGCATGTCGATGATGATTGTGAACTCCGAGCTCGGTTTGTAGAAGATCCGCTCAGGGCCGCGGTCGCTGCTGCGCCGGTAACTGACGAGGAGCCCCTCTTTTTCCATCAGGTTAAGGTTCTTCACGACTGCCTGTTGACTGATCCCTAGCTCTTTGGAGAGCTGCAGCGGGTAGTGGGGTTCTCTGACCACTGCCTGCAGGATCTTACGGCGGGTGGGGTTCTCGATGATGGAAAGGAGGCTGTCCAGGTCGTTCATGTTGTTCGCCGGTTGTCCGCTTTAGGTTTACAACCATAGGTTGTATAGTTAGAACTTCTATAAATACATTTGTTAGACTGAGCACACAGTACTACTCTATATTGGGGTATAGTGAATTATTTAGTGCACTAATGCACGCTTTATTAAATACCTGAACGGGCATTGGGCGGCCATGGCAATCCCCAAAGATGCGCGGATCACCCTCTCTCCGGAGGAGATCCCCAAAAAATGGTACAACATCGCCGCCGACCTCCCCAACCTGAAACCCATGATCCACCCGGTGACCAAGGAGCCGGTAAAACCTGCGGACTTCGAAGCGATCTTCTGCAAGCCCATCATCGAGCAGGAGCTCTCCAAAGAGCGGTACATCGACATCCCCGAAGAGGTCCGGGACAACCTGATGGCCTTGAACCGGCCGTCCCCGCTGCAACGGGCGTACCGTCTCGAGAAATATCTCAAGACCCCTGCGAAGATCTTCTTCAAACGGGAGGACATGAGCCCGCTGGGGTCCCACAAGGGCAACACCGCCCTGGCCCAGGCCTATTACAACGCCGAGTCCGGCATCCATACCCTGACCACCGAGACCGGGGCCGGGCAGTGGGGCACTGCGCTTGCCATGGTGTCGAACCTATTCGACATCAAAGCAACCGTCTTCATGGTCAAGGGCAGTTACGACGCCAAGCCCCTGCGTAAGACCATCATCCACACCTACGGCGCCGAGATCTACTCCAGCCCCAGTCAGCACACCGAGTTCGGTAAGAAGATTCTCAGGGAACACCCGGACACCTCCGGTTCTCTCGGTATCGCCATCTCCGAGGCCTGTGAGATGGCCGCGAAGGATCCCGGCACCTGTTACGCGCTGGGCAGCGTGATGAACCATGTCATGCTCCATCAGACCGTCATCGGCGAGGAGGTCCTCAAGCAGTTCGCGCAGGCGGAGATCGAACCCGATTACATGATTGCCTGTGTCGGCGGCGGTTCCAACTTTGCCGGCTTTACCTTCCCGTTCCTGCGGGAAAAGATGCACGGTAAGTTCCAGAACAGCGAGGTCATCGCGGTCGAGCCTAAGGCGGCTCCGTCGCTCACCACCGGCGAGTACCGGTACGACTACGGCGACACCGCGGGCATGACCCCGCTGATGTACATGTACACTCTGGGCAGTAACTTCATCCCCAGCGCCATCCACGCCGGCGGCCTCAGGTATCACGGCATGTCGCCGTTGGTGTCTGCGGCCTTCGACCAGCACAAGATCACGGCGGTCTCCTACGATCAGCCAGCCACCTTCGATGCAGGCATTCTTTTTGCCCGGACCGAAGGCATCATCCCGGCGCCCGAGTCCTGTCATGCCCTCAAGTGCGCCATCGACAAGGCGCTCGAGTGCAAGGCCAAGAACGAGGCTAAGACTATCGTTTTCAATCTGTCCGGCCACGGTCTCCTCGATCTGGCCGGCTATGAACAGGCCTTGGACGGTACCCTGCCGAGCTCGGCGGTCGGTGACCATTACTGAAATTCCTTACGCCGGCGGCGGCCGGCGTTTATCTTTTTCTTTTTTTCCTCTGCATAAAACAAAGTTTTCTGCTTTGTTCGGTCTGAGATCTGCGGGATCGTCCAGCATTTTCTAAAGTATAAAAAAATAAATTATAAGATGCTTTTATTAATAGATAAATATTATTTTAAGCATATTATTTAATACAAATCTTAGATTAATAACACCGTATTTAATTAATTAAAGATTTTTCATAAACATTAATGATGATTTTTCATAAACTCATCAAGCGCCCTGACGTTTAGGATTCGTATCTTTAACGGCGATCGCATCGGCAGCATCAACGCCGGTCCGGACTGCGGTAACTGTTTTACCGGCCGGGAAGGGAAAAATCCGGCCAGTGGTACTCGATCCGCTGTTGGCGGATGTCGTGCTGCCGGGCCGGGTCCAGGCAGGTGAACATGCCGGCGGCGAAGTACGGATAGTATTCGACCCCGTCCCGCTCGGAGATGTTCCATGTGCCGAGGGCGATGGTGCGGGCGTTTTTGTACGGAACTTCGTTTTCGCCGGTAACGTAGACGGTGGCCTCGCCGGCGGGCATGGCCGCACTGAACAGCATGTTCTGCAGTTCCCGGGCCGAATACCCCTGTGCCCGAACGACCCCGGCGAGACTGGCACAGTTAAGATCGCCGTGCATGTACTCGTAGAAGGCGTCCGCCAACCGCTTCAGCAGGGTGTCGTCGAGAGGCCGCCGGTGAACGAGACAGTCCGCTACGATGTCGGACAGCCAGGGGTGGATGCCTTTCTCCGTCAGGTAGTCCCAGAAACTTCCGCTCATCATACCTGCTCACGAACGCTTCGGGGTTCTTAAAGGCCGGGGTCCCGCGGCCGGCTCGGGTCAAGCACGTCGAACATCGCTGCGGCGAAGAATGGGTAGAACTCGATGCGATCACGGAACGAGACGTTCCACAGACCGAGTGCGATTGTGCGCCGGCCGGGCATCGGGGTGACGCCGCAACAGGTGACGAACACAGTTACGGGCGCGCCGTTGACCGTGGTATCAAAATACATCTCCTTCTCGTCATCAGTCGGATAGTCCTGGCTCTTCACCAGTTCGGCCATCCGATGGACGGCGAACTCCCCCCTGACGTACTTGCTGAAGGCATCGGCGACGAGGAACTGCACGGACGGGTTCATCCGTTGCAGGTCGAGAAGGTTCCGCATGGCGGTCAGATAGGTCTGCTCCGAGACGCCGTGCTGCAAGGCGAACTGCCGGAACTCTGCGGTCATATATGTCGGAATGAACGGCCCTGCTTATCCATTCTGCGGTCGGTCCCCGGCGGTGAACAAATAAATACAGAGGTCCCGTAGGCCTATCCATGGCAGGGGAGCTTGAGGACGTCTCTGTTTTCGTCCGCGACATCAGAGAAGGCAATCAGCTTTACAGCAAAGGCAACTTCGGCTATCCTCTGCACGGCGGAGGTTTGGAGCTCGATCTGGTGGAAGCGGTCTTCCTGGTCGAGTGCGAACGGTTCGAGGTCGTCTACAAGCGGAAGAAGATGGCCTTTGAGGACCTCTTTGAGTACGCCTCGCGGGCCTGCCGCGGCTTTGACATAAAGTACACCGTCTACCGCGACCTGCGCGGCCGCGGCTTCGTGGTGAAGCCTGAGTCCGGCAGTTTCGACCTCTGCGTATACCCGCGGGGACAGAATGTCAGCAGCAGCGCCCCGCTCTACATGGTATGCGCCGTGTCCGAGCGTACCGCGCTCGACATCACGGTCTTCGCGCGGGAGATCTCCCAGACTGCGGACCGGGGCAAGCAGCTCCTGTACGGCGTGGTGGACGAAGAGGGCGACCTCACCTATTACAACATGTCCTTCAAGGACCCTCGGGGACAGCTGCTGCCGGGCGAGCGGGTGCCGGCGGTCACCGGGAAACTGTTCGGCGACCGGGTGTTCGTTTTTGACGCCGAGGCCGGCCGGACACTGCACGAAGAAGCGTTCTACGGCAAGGACCTGCAGGGTCTGCTGCAACTGTCGCTGATCGAAGCCTGCTATCTGATCGGGACCGGCGAGCTGCGGGTGCTGGACCAGGGCGGTAAGGCTATGAGCGGCGAAGAGCTGGTGAAGTTCGGCCGGCAGAATCAGGATGAGTTTGACCTGCGGCTGCGGACCTACACCGACCTGCGGCTGCGGGGTCTGGTCGTCAAGACCGGGTTCAAATACGGCACCCATTTCCGGGTGTACGAGGGCTCTCCGGATGAATGCCACGCGCGGTATCTGGTACATGCGGTGCCGGCATCGCATGTTACCATGTGGCCGGAGATCTCACGGACGGTGCGGCTGTCCGGCGGGGTCAAGAAGGAGATCCTGTTCTGCCGGGTGAGCGAACAGGTCGAGTACTTGGAGTTCAAGTGGTTCAGGCCGTGAAGTTTCGGCCGCGGATGTAAAACCGGCAGTACTGGGTTTTTCCAGACAGGTATGCTGCGCGGTCTGCTGGTTTGACCCAGAGCACGGTTTCCACAATGTCGGTGCACCGAGGAAGATTGTGTTTGATGTCTTTACCCCAAAAGCGGATGACCGTCCAATCCATTGACGTGAGCTCGGCATTGATTTCGGCATCATGCGAGAGGTTGTACTCGATCTTCGGAATCCAGAACTCACGCCGGGTCTGGATCTGGTCTTTCTGATTCTCCCAGTCATAACCGTGCCAGAATTCTGCATCACAGAAAACGGCTATTTTTTCCTTAGGAAAGGCCAGGTCAGGATGCCCTGGAATTTTATCGTAGTATTTGCGGTAATGTAGACCGCGTTTCCACAGTTCTTGCCGGAGCATGAGTTCGATCCCGGTGTCCTTGCTGCGGACGGCCTGCATATTCCTGTGTCTCTGTTCGGGGGTGTGATTATCCATTGAAATCAGTTTTGACAAGTTCGGAAAGGAGGTGCATACGTTTTGTTTTTATGCAGGTTCTCAGAAACTCAGAAACAATTTACTATGTGATTTCCCTATGGCTTCTAAGGCGATTGGTTGGCAGAAGAGCACTTTACGTATTCGTCGACCGATCTTTTTTCAGGAATAGGCGGTATCAGACTCGGTTTTCAAGAGGCCTTTGACCCAGAAGTCGGCGGATATTTCTCTGTAGATTATGCCTGTGAGATCAATAAACGTTCACAAGCAACCTACAAACATAATTTTACTCGTACGGAGAAGATCTTTGAAGATATTACCGTCGTGCCAGTTGAAGATTTTGGGTATACTGACATTTGTATGGCGGGATTTCCATGTCAGACGTTTAGTAAGGCAGGTAAACGTCAGGGGTTCAACGATAACAGGGGAGTACTGTATCAGAACGTTGTGGAAATTTGTCGTCACTGGAAACCGATGGTTATTTTTTGCGAAAATGTAAAGGAACTCTACACCAGAGATCACGGTTCAGCGTTGGATCGGATTGTAGCGGATCTGTCCATGAACGGCGAATATCAGGTCTTTAAAAAAGTACTTAACAGTAAAAATTTCGGAGTTCCGCAAAACAGAACGCGCCTATATATTGTAGCATTCAGAAAAGGCATTTTGCCAGAGGATCAGACCTTTGAATTTCCTTCTGAAAATGGGCCAGAAGTTCATTTGGATTCTATTATAGAAAAGGGGCCAGTTGCTGAGCACTATTATCTGAGTACACGTTACTTAAACACGTTAAAGCGTCACAAGGAACGGCAGATGGAACGTCATAACGGTTTCGGATATGTTGTACGGGATGTAGAAAAAGGCATTGCTGGCACATTGGTATGTGGCGGCATGGGAAAGGAGCGTAATCTCCTGATTGACAAGAAGTGCGAACCAAAGATGGATACCACCAATCGGGAATATATCAGGGCAATGACTCCGACGGAGTGGAAGCGGCTTCAGGGGTTTCCAGAGTCATTCACTTTCCCGGACAGTGTTGCCATGACGTACCAGTATTTTCAGTTGGCTAACAGTGTTACAGTCAGTGTGATAAAAGCCATTGCTGAAGCAATTAAACCGATTCTTGATAATTATCTGGCAAGCGGGGGAGTCCGCAATATTGTCACAGGTAATCAACGGGTTTGTACGGAAGTGCAGACAGTTCGACGGTATATCTGATGTGGGTGATGCAGGGCGGGGCCTGGTCATTCTTAAAAGAAGCACTGGTGATTGCAGGAAATCCGTCATCAACGCGGTACTTTCTCATTTCAATCAGTCTGTACCGTTTCCTTCTGGCATCTTTTCCTACTCTCATGCCCAATCTGGAAAGTTTGGATTCTATTGTTTCTTGGTCTAGTCCCTCCGATTCCAATATTGAAGCCATTTCTTCGATTGACCTTCCCGTATTTTGTGATTCCGTAGGTTCGAAAATGCAGAAAAATAAGTCTACATCGTCGGTTCTGTTATCCAACTGGAATTGGCTGCTGATCTCGACCGAGTAGGTGTTCCTGATGATGCTGGATTTAACCTCACAGCCACCGCAGTCTGCCACGATATCAACCACGGACGATTCGCCCTGCCACACGGGGCGTTGACCGGTGCGGGTTAAAAAATCGGTCACCATGAGTTCACCCAGAACACTGTATGCCTGCGGTTCGCGGTCTACGTTCCCGACTAATTCTTTCCATTCCTTCCACCAGGCGTATGGATCGTGGATTATCTTGCGTCTTATGTCAGGATTAAGAAAATCGGCGGCCAAGGCTGAGAACGGTCTTTCATAGCCGGGTGTTTCGCAGGAAAGTTCCAGAGTGGAAATGTTCCGGTCGTCATTTACCACAGTCGAAGAGCGGGACAGTGAAAGATAGGAAAACGTTTCATCTATCGTAACGGTTTGGCTGGGTACTTCAAACATAACTCCGTACCTGCCGCCATATCTGTAGGTGAATGCCCTGTAGTCGCCGTTTTCGAGACTGCGGACCGCGACTCTTCCGTTACCACTGTTGTCAATCAGGTCCTCGTATATTTCATTGCTTAGGTTCATCGTTATCGCGGCAGTACTCGAATAGTTCGGCAACATATTCCTCCGTTTTTTCAGAGCTCAGCTGCGGTTCGACAGTTGCGCATCTGACGATATTGAGTTTCAGTACACGACGAAGCAGTGTCGATCCTTGGTGAGGTGTTTCTCCGTATTGTTTCATTATTGCGCGGTAAAGTCCGATACGATATCCGTTACCTGCTCTCTCGATTAGTTGGCTTATGTCGTCGGATGAATTATTTTTCAGGATTTTCTCGGTATCTTCCAGTGAGTTATTCTGTAAAGAAAGTTCAATATACCACCAGAGAATTTTTAACCAGATTCTCCGGGAATGTTCCCACATCCGTTCATTGTTGATCCGTTTTTCTTCATTATTCGGTTTCCAGCGGTCGTTGATCAGATCGGGAACTACTTTTACCTGTAAATAACGCCAGATGTCATCATCCGAAGCATCGCAGGGGCGCATTCCGCAATCATTCAGGAGTTTGTAAAGGTGAATGCCGAAGAAAAGGTCGGCAGGGTAACGGTTTTTTGCAGAATAGTCCTTGACGTTTTTCTTGGATTCCGTATTTAAATCGACAATAGATTTTCTGAGATCGGAATAAAAGGGGTTCAGGTCAGTCGGGCCGGTCGAAGTCCAATGATCCTTTAAGCGTTCATAAGATTCACGATCCATATTTTCCCAGGCGGCAGCCGTCCTGGCGGCGGCTTCTTTGGACAGTCTCTGCCAGGTTACCATTTTTCGACCTCCGTGTAGATGAACTCCCGGATGGATCTAGCCAATTTTTCCTCACTGCTGAAATCCCACTGGAATGTGTCGTACATGTTCCGCAGAACAGCTGCTACAGTCCCCTCAGGCAGGTTTGGTTCGGTGATTATTTTATTCCATTCGCCTTCGTTCTGCATTGCCCGATCGAGCATTAGTTGTACGGCCGCTGAAATGATTTCAGAAATCAGCGGCTTGGAGAAATTTTTGTTATCAATATTTACCATATCATAATACTTGTTCAGACGGTTTATGCGGATGCATACATTTTCTTCGGTAAACAGATCTTCTGATGCGTCTGTCCAGCGGCACTCAGTCCACCACAGTGGGCCGTTAGGCTCATCCACCTTGTATATCGGAAACGGCAGATCGGTAAACGGAGCATTGATGTATTTTTTATCCAGGGTTCCTAAAACCGTTCCGGGAATCGAAGCAAAGCCGACCTCATCCGAAGACGATGAGATTAAATACAGAACAGCTTGCAGATTAAAATCCCTTAAATACAACCCAGGACAGATACTTACAGTGTGGTTCAAACTCGTGCTGGAGTCTTGTTTCTCAATTTCTGTCACAGAAATGCATTCCTGGCGATTGGAAGACAGTGAAGAAACCGTAAGAGCTAAGCCAACTTTCGAACCGCTGCTTGCAATACCTCTCGGCCCGTATATCGATGACGGGGATTTCAAATCTATGTGAATATTTAAAATCAAGCCGCAGTCGGCAATATTCCATTTCATCTGTTCGTCAGTGACTTCGACAAGGCCAGAATCAGAAGCACTCACCTTAAGATTACAGGTCGTGCCCTGATCGTTGTATGAAGCGCCGAGTATGTTCAGCGTAAACCCGAGTTCTTTGATTTTTTCAGGATCAGAAAGGGTCCGGTAAAATGCCACGGCAATCTGATTGCTCACGACAATCTACCTCCCTCACAGACCACATTTGCTTTCAGACTCGGAATTTTTGAATGAATTGTAAAAGATCCAGTAATTGTCACAGGCGTTGTTGTGGCTTCAATGATAAACCCATATGCAATGTTGTGGTTCGTGTTAGAACGCAAATAATTGTATTTTATGCGTTCATCGGAAATTTTTCCATCATTCACAAGATGTAGGCCGTTCCCTGCCACCTCAACCGACAGGGGAAACGGCGTACGGATTTCCTTCTCCCAGTCGCTGCAACTTAGCGTATCCGATTCTGTAATAACTGTTACAAAAATGCATGTTTTGTTTTCTGTTAGTTGAGCTTCGAAAGATACCTCGATTCCGTTTTTATCTCTGGTGCTTATAAAATCTGTGAACTTTGTTCTGGAAGGAGATTTTTTGCACCGGCTGTTTGTAATTCTTTTACTGCCTGTCTTAGCGGTCCGATCATTGTCGTATCTGAAACCGCCGGACGGCATCAAAAATTTGGCTAGACGGTTACCCAGGGTCTTATCCTGTTCGCTGTCCATTTCGATTTTTTTCTCATAAAACGCGGTCAGGCGGTTGCGGAAAGTTGTCGATATAAGCTGAACCACTCTCAGACGACCATAATCGTTCCAATCGAAATGATCGGCCCGTTCACAGGCACGCAGGTATTCTTCCAGAGTATTGGCACCGTTAGGATTTTGAAAGTCGTTCACAATTCCGGTTGAAAGCGAGCGGAAAATGGCAATCAGGACGGTTCCTTCCGACTTATCATCCAGTTTGGGGGTCCAACGGGAATCATCGGTTGTGTAGCGGACAATCATGCCAGGATTGCGGGTGAACGTGATAATTGGCATACCTGCCGTAGCTTCATAATCGCCGATCATGGAGTAGACGCTGTTGTAATGTTCTGTAGTAAGTTTCAGCTTTTCCAGGCTGACCTTGGACCAGGCCATATACCCGGCAGTTCTGGGCGAGACGCTGTTGCAATTGACGGTTTCTGTGAATATTTCAAATTCCGAATTGGTTTCTGAATCTTCAGTATCTCCTCCCGGAAGTGCCCGGTTGTAAAGGGTCTGAATCAACTCAAACAGCGGCTTTATTGCACCGTGGTCGCGGTCGATAACTTTGCCGTTGATGACGGCTTTAAGCCAGGCGCCGTCATATGCATGATTCTGAAGGCGTGGGGCATACCACCGTTGAATAGCGAGTTCCAGATAACTTTCCAGGCGTAATGTCCAAATCGGATCGCGCTCATCGTCCGAATGTTTCGGACGGGTCTCTTCCAGTAATGCAGTTGAATCGGAATAAGCTACAATAATCGTGGTCCCAGTTACTCCTGGAGCATAGCGATTTATTTTGAAAGTTCCCAGAATATCAGAAATTACTTCCTCATCGGTGATCGGGATTGTTTTTGTTCTGTATTTTTCAATCAATCCATCGGAGACATATTTACCGAAAAAAGCAATGCCGCGGTTTTTTACGGTATCGTTCATTATTCTGTTCGGTTTCTTTTCGTCTTCAGCGTATACTGCGGCTAAACGTGATGAGTATCCTTTTGGAGAAGACGGATCTACAATCTGACTGTAGTATATGACAGGCCCCCTTCCGATGCCGTAAAAAACGGTTTTTCCCAGTCCGTTGGATCCACCTGAGCCGGCAATCGTCTGCGGTTGAGCGATATTGTACACGAGACGTTGTAGGTTGGAACGATCCTCGTCATTCAGAGGGTCGCCGGTAAGACCAACCGTGCCAGAATCTCTGACAGCTATATAGTCGTAGGATTGACTTCCGTATTTTTTGTTTAATTTTTCTTCAAAATATTTTCCCAAAAATCTATTAAAACTATTCGAGTTAAATTGACCTGTAATGAACTCTACCGTGACTTTACTGCTCTTTTTACGATCGATTGCCGCATCTAGGCTATTCTGAATCGATTCTCTGACGAGCAGATCCAACCGCTTGAGAGTCTTGTTGCCGATCATCTTCGGAATGGAGCTTCCCGATTGTGATAAGCGGTCGGTCGGAGGAATCTGTACATCCATTTCAATCACTGCTCTTCAGCGGCCCCTTTATACCGAGGTATTCTTGTTTACTGTCAGTTTCTTTTTCGTTCTTTTCGAACCCTGGCATCACAATAGACAGAGCAATAACGTCTGCTGCTGCGTCAAGCGCGAACCGCTGGGCCCCTTTATTGTGGCATTGAGAGTTCTTCGAAATACAGTAAAGCATCAGTACAGGAATTCCGTTGATTCCACTGATTTTCCGGATGTCTCTCCAGTTTTTGGTAGAATTCTTTGATAGTTTGTCGATTTCGATGCGCAGATTTTGATCTAAATCATATGCATAGATGTCTGCATAACGGTCTGCTGAGGTACTGACAAACCCGAGATGAAGTTGCCCATCAGATCCGTTGGTTCTGTTACTGCGTTCGACCTTCGCTACGAACGTGTGGTCAGAAACGTGATATTCTCCAATGATCGGATCGACATTCTTCAGTCCAGCCAAGATGACATTCCAGCTACTAGTGGGTGTATGTTTATTGATCCAATTCCGTATAGAATCAATATAACTGTGGTTGGAAAGTTCGATACGGTTCGAAAATTTCATGCGGCCGAATATTTCCGAGTAAATTTTATCGGCAGAAACGTTGCGCCAAACGCAGCATCCAGATTTTTCAGATAGGTTCTGAGGATTTCCGAGAGACCGCAAAAAGGTCGTAGCTGTACTGAGATTATGGTTCAGGAACTCAGCAGTGTTTTCAAAAGCGGACGTTTCAATCAATGTGCCTTTGAAATCAGGGTCGACAACAATCGCAGCCCGGCTTTTTGCTTTAGATGTAATATTTTTCACATATGCGCTGTGAGGGAATTTACGGACCCGGGGCGGGATGTCCTTGGGCCGGTATACGCTGTAGTTTTCAAGCAGGTATTCGCGCATTTCTTCATCAACATCAATTGCGTTGGTGAAATCTAAGAATATTCCGCCGGTTATCCAAATGCGCGGGTAGAGCTCATAGCCGCGCCTGTAGCCGAACCAGCGCCCCATCTGCATCATCGTGTCGGCCTGAGTTGAAGGTCTTGTGAAATATGTACTGACTAGCCCCTCCAATGTCAATCCCCGAGAAAGGGTGTTTCCGCCGATTACAATAAACGCCGGCCCCTGGGCCATCTTTTTGAGTTCTTCGTCTGTTGGATATAGTAAACGCGGAATGGAATTCGCCGTGTCCAATACAGATTGTTTGGTACTGTTATCGATGCAGAGCGTGATTCCGTTGCTCCAGGCAGGTTTCTCAGTATCAGATAGCCAAACATGTTGCAGTTCGATGCTGATTAAATTTTCCAGGTCATGTTTGATCTCTTCAAAAGGAACATAGTCGTTGATTACAAAACCATCTGCGCGGTACTCTGGAACTTCTTTTTTGAAATCGTCCATTGTCATTTCGGCAGATTTTTGTTTAAATACGTGTTCAGCCCGGTTCAGGAGATCTGCTTTATCGTTTTCAAAATATGATTTTACCGCATTGGCGGTGCAATTGTGGACTGATGTCAGCAGACTGGTGTGGACGAGCATGCTCATCGATTTTTTCATGCCGATTTTTCTCAAAGCGCATACACAGTAGAGGAACCAGCAGATTGCATCTTTCAGGTCTTCTGGTAGTTCAAGGGTTTTTCCGCTTTCCACTCCTCTCAGTTCAGGATTATTGTCTGGCATCTGTTTGAAAATGTTCATGCCAGGGTATCCCTGTGACTCGAATCCGAATATCTGTTTGGGCCCCAGATAAATGTTGGGCGGAGTCAGAACCGTAATAAAATCCCGAGGGAAAAGGCCCTCGGGAGTGCTGTCGCTCAGGAAATTAGCAAAGGGCGTTGCAGTGTAACAGACATAGTTCATGGCGCCGTACGCCGTATTTTCGTCATTCCGCTGATTTCCTCCGTTGATCATTTTGACAATCAGGTCATTGATTTTGCGCCGTTCTTCGATGTGGGGCGTTTCATCTTCGTCCTCTTCTATGGGAGCGGTATTAACGCTTGCCTGGTCTGCCTCATCATCAATCAGGAGGATTCTCAGCTGTTTTTTCTTCTGTTCATCCTGGTTCAACCATTCAAGAACATTTTCCAGTCTTTTTTTCTGTTTCAGGCATACTGTCAGATACCGCATTCCGGAGTCTGTACTTCCGTTCTCGCCGCTGTACAGTTTCATCTGGCTGATTTTGCAGTCACTTTCCCGAATGTCGAGCAGATTGATCTTCTGGAAATTGCACTGGCACTCCTGGCTGCTTAAGTCGTTGTACAGCCGGTCCCGGGTCTGTTCACGCAGTTTTTCGATTGTTCCCGAGAGAATAATGAAAAAGTTCCATCCGTAATCAGCAGCCATAGCAATTAGGCCGGCCATGTTGGCTGTTTTGCCGGATTGAACATTGCCTACCACCATCCCACGAATCGGACTGCCGCATTCAGTGGTGGCGCTGATTCTTTTCAGGATAGAACCGCACTCGCACTCGATGAGATTCAGAGATTCTTCAGAGAAGTGCTTTTCTTTCTTCAGTTTTTCCAGATAGCACATCCAGCATGACTCGGAGTTGGTCTTTGGTTCGAGTACATTGATCTCTGGTTTATCCTGAATCGTGGAAAGACCGATCATCGCCTTTATTTCCTCTTTTCTCGACTCATTTTCCATGACAGATCTAACCAGTAACGGCCAGTCTTCTTTGATGGTCGGGGGATAATCATCATCTTCTATATGATTTTTGAAAAAGGTATCGTCCCGGTTTGCAATTTCTTCCCAGGATGCTCCCTTTCTACGTTTATTAAAAATCCACTCGCGCGGCATCCGGTATTTTTCATCATCGAAAACCATGTCGATCACATAGAATACTTTAGATATGTCCAGCGCACAACATTAATCTATTCATGTCTCGGTATGTTAAGTCATGGATGCCCGTGAGTATAGAAATGAAATAATCTCGCGGATTGAAGCCGAAAATGCCAATTCTGATGATAAGAAGGAGGCATTTCTTTCTGAAATCATCGATAATCTCTCGGAAGACGAAGTCGACGGATTCAATCCCTGTCATTATGAAGGTACATGGAGCAGCAAGCATCTAAAGGTAGGGTTCGACGGGTACTACATTGGACAGGATGACGGAACACTGTGTGTATTTTATTGTGCATACAGCGGAGCGGCTGAAGCACCAGTGATTACCACCACTGATGTCGGTACCATCTATCTGCGGGTCAGTAACGCAGTGCAGGCAATTTTCGACGGGACCGTTCTGAAAGCGGTTGGTGAGGGCGGCCCGGTATTCAGTGCCGTCACTGAGATCATGAGTACCAGAGAGGACATCCAACGTTTCAGATTCTACATCATCACCGATGCGATCAGAGGTGAACGCGGAATCCGTGACATCGACGAGGATGAAATCGACGGAAAGCCGACTCAGCTTTCTCTGTTCGATATGCAGTCATATTATGACATCATGGCGACGCGTAATCAGGGTACTACCGATGTGATTTTCGAGGATTACGGTCATCCAGAAGGAATCCAGTGCATAAGAGCAAATGAATCGGCGGCAGGAGCAGGGTATGATGCTTATCTCTGTGTTATGCCAGCCAAACTTTTGTCTGACATTTATACAAAATACGGCGGACGGCTCATCGAGTCCAATGTTCGTTCATTTCTGGGGTCGAAGAAGAAGGTCAACAGAGGTGTTAAGAAAACGCTTGCCACGGAGCCGGAGAAATTTTTTGCATACAATAACGGCATTTCCGCGATTGCAGTCGCAATCGAGGTCTCTTCGACAGAAAAAGGTCTCAGCATGACCGAAATACACGGGTTTCAGGTTGTGAACGGCGGCCAGACGACGGCTCTGATATACAACGCGGACCATCCGAAAAAGAGTTCTGATAGGGCTGATCTTTCCAAGGTGTTTGTACCGATGAAACTCTGCGTAATTCCGAGCGATGCCGAAGACGAGCAGCTGGTACGTAACATTTCGGAATTTTCTAACAGTCAGAACACCATCAGCAGTGCTGACTTTTATTCCAATTATCCGGTCCATCGGAAATTGGAGCAGATCTCCAGGCGCCTACATGCTTCGCCTAAGGCCGGAAAGATCAATTTTACCCGTTGGTATTATGAACGGGCCCGCGGCTCTTTTGTTCAGGAACAGGCGTTGCTAACTACTGCCGCAGAGCGTAAGAAATTTACCGACGAAAATCCAAAGAATCAGTGCATTACAAAGACAGATATTGCCAAATTTTGGATGTCATATTCGCTGTGGGCATATGGCCGGGACTCTTCGATGACCATGATGCCTCAGAAAGTCAGTGCAGGCAATGCTTCTGCGGTGAAGGTTTTCGCGGATGCAATCGACAAGATCTGGCAGGAATCAGGCCCTAACGGGGTTGCGGGTGCGCGGATTAACGATAATTTCTACAAGAACACTGTAGCGATAGCATTGATGTTCCGGGGATTGGAAACCGCGATCTCGGACAAGACGCAGGCTCCGTGGTATACCAGTGGGTACAGGGCAAATCTTGTAACATACTCCATTGCAAAGCTATCATACGATTTAGATAAACAGAGCTATTCTGTTAACCTAGATCTGCTGTGGCAAAGCCAAGATGTGCCTGCGCCGGTGATGAAACAACTTTTAACCATTGCCGAAAAAATCAATGACTATCTGAACAATACTCAGAGAGCAGCTAAAGATACAAGGGAGTGGTGTAAGAATATAAGCTGCTGGGTGGAAATCGAAAGACTTCCTATCGAGCTCAGTAAGGATCTGGGGCCCTTTGTACGCAGTTCAAAGGCGGTCAGGGGCGATTCGTTCAGAAACAGCCGTGACGAAAGAGTCAGAGATCGTGACGGCGACTGGCGCGAAGTCATGAGCAAGCCCGCAGCATTCTGGCAGAGAGTGCTTGACTGGGGAAATGAGAACCAGGAACTCAACAAGGACGACCGGTATTATCTTTCAAAAGCAACGGGGGTGCTCGGAGAAGGAGTCCATCCTAATGAAAAGGACGCCCAACAGCTTATGAAATTACTAAACAGGCTGAAAGACGGCGGATTTACAGAGTGATCTGGCACTCAGTGTAATGGTCTGAACAGTCGTGAGGTCAGAGGGAGCTTGCCCTGTGCTGGGTTTTATTTTACAACCGGTGCGAACGGCAATATCTGCAGATGCTGTTTCTGACCTCGTCATAGTCGTGTCCGGCTGCTGCAAGAAGTTCTATGGCACTCTGTGGAGACGTGCATTCGAAAAGGCCCTGATGTTTTTTATTGAGTCCCATATGATGCAGTATTCCCATTGATTGATAGCCGCATGATTTATCCGAGTCTAGATTCAGGACGTTGTTGTCCAAAGTTCTGGTAAACTCAGAATCAAAGAGCCATCCGAAAACGACTGCATCGCGTTGATCCTGAGAATAGGCGTTGAATTCCCGATTTCTCGCTTCTTTTTTCAGTGGAGGAATTGTCATTGTCACGCATTCATGATTTCCATCCGCAGCTTTACCATTTGGCATTCGTCCGATTGGTCTTGAGCTCTTTGCTGCAGCGTTCAGCTCATCCACCCCGGTCACCGGGTAATGCAGGTCCGGCCTGCTGTCGTACATCGCGTCGACGAAGGCCCCGGCGAACAGCGGGTAATGTTCCGCCCCGTCGGCGGTGACCTCGATGTCCGTCTGCTCGAGCTTGATCCGTCTCTTGACGCCGTATTTCGCCCGGACCGCCGCCAGGGACTTGGCGCGATTGTTGTTGCCCGATTTCACTTCGATCGCGGCCGTCTGGAGGTTCATCTCGGCGATGAAATCGATCTCCAGCGCCCCGCTGCCGAAGAACCGGGGCGGAATGCCGTTCTGGGCCAGACTGCCGGCGGTGACGTTCTCGGCCAGCGCCCCGCGGTTGACCCGGGCGTCGCCCTTCATCACAGCGCGGGCGATGTCGGCAGGGTACATCGCCGTCAGCAGGCCCGGGTCCTGCAGATAGATCTTGAAGAAGTTGGGGCGGACGCGCTCTTCCAGCGGCAGTTTCGGTTCGCTCAGGTTGGGGCATTTCAGGATGATGCCAGCGTCGCTCAGCCAATCGAGGCCCTGAGCGTAGGTGTCGTATCTGGCGATCGCTTCGCCGTTTATCCGGGTAAAGATGAACTTCTTGCTGTCCTGGGCCAATTGGTTCGGGATGGAATCGAAACAGGCGTAGATCCGGTTCCGGTCCTTCGGCGCAGCGTACTTGCTGACATCGTCGCGGTAGCCGGTAAGGATCTTCTGCTGGACGTTCCTGACGGAGGTCAGGTCACTGTCCTGCAGGTAGGTCTCGACCGCTTCCGGCATACCGCCCACTACCATATACGTCCTGAACAGCTCGTCGAGTTTGTCCAGCACGAACCGGCCCAGGGGCCGGCGGCCGCGGACGGCCGCCCTTACCTGTTCGATGACGGTCGGATCGACCCCGACCGCCCACAGGAACTCCTCGAAGTCGAGAGGCCGCATTTCGATCACCCGCTCATAGCCGACCGGGTAGGAACGGACCTCCCGGTAGTTCAGACCGAGCAGGGAGCCGGAGGCGATGACGCGGTAACGGCCGTCGGCCGCGAAAGATTTGAGCGCGGTGCGGGCGTTCGGGCACTCCTGGATCTCGTCCAGGAAGATGGCGGTCTGTCCCGGGACCGGTTCGAAAGAGGTGAACTGGAGCCGGATGGTGGCGATGATCCGGTCGACGTTCAGGTCGCCGTCGAAGATCGCGCACAGGCTCCTGTTCGCGACAAAGTCCAGGACGACATGGTGGGAGTAATGTTCCTCGATGAACCGAGTGATGGTGAAGGTCTTACCGACCTGCCGGGCGCCTCTGATGACGAGGCAGTCATGGCGGTCATGCTGCCGCCATTCTTCCAGCTGCTGTTCGATCTTCCGGCTCAGCATATTTGTATATGACGCCGAGAGTTTATCATTTTTTCATAGGAACTTCTGCGAAATTTAAGCACTTTTTCCTAGGAACTTCTGCGAAAGCTCTCAGGAACCTTCCAAAATCAGGAAAAATAAAGAAATTCCGGCAGGTTTCCCTGCCGGAAAGGAATTTCAGAGCTGGATCTCGATGCCGAGCTTCTCAGTGAGCTCTTTGTAACGGTTCCGGATGGTGACCTCGGTCACGCCCGCGACATCCGCCACCTCCCGCTGGGTCCGCCGCTCGTTGCAGAGGATCGACGAGATATAGATGGCCGCCGCCGCGACCCCGGTCGGTCCGCGCCCGGAGGTGAGCTCCTTGTCGCTGGCATCCTTCAGGATCTCGGCGGCCTTGCTCTGGACCTCGCCGCTCAGCTTCAGCTCGGAGCAGAACCGCTGGACGTAGTCCTGCGGCCGGGTCGGCATGAGCTTCAGCTTGAGCTCCCGGGTCATGAACCGGTAGGTCCGGCCGATCTCCTTCCGCCCGACGCGGCTGGAGTTGGCCACTTCGTCCAGGGTCCGCGGGACGCCGCACTGGCGGCAGGCCGCGTACAGGGACGCCGCGACGACGCCCTCGATGGAACGGCCGCGGATGAGGTTCTTGTTGACCGCTTTCCGGTAGATCATGGCGGCCGTCTCGCGGACGTTCCGCGGGAGACCCATAGCGGAGGCCATCCGGTCCAGTTCCGAGAGCGCGAACGCCAGGTTCCGCTCGGTGGCGTTGGACACCCGGATCCGCCGCTGCCACTTCCGCAGCCGGTACAGCTGGGCCCGGTTGCGGGTCGGGATGCTCTTGCCGTAACTGTCCTTGTTCTTCCAGGAAATCTCGGTCGACAGGCCTTTGTCGTGGATGGTGTAGGTCATCGGAGCGCCGGTCCGCGCCCGTTTCTCACCCTGTTCTACATCGAAAGCGCGCCATTCGGGTCCCTGGTCGATGAACTGGTCGTCGAGCACGAGCCCGCAGTCCTCGCAGACGAGTTCGCCACGCTCATAGTCCCGCACGAGGTGGTGGCTGCCGCATTCGGGGCAGACCTTAATCTCTTCTGTTTCTTCTCTTTGCTTTACCATCGTGACCCTTCCCTTCGAAATAGAGTTTGGCGCCGGCGGCCGGAGCGTTTCCGTTCTCGGCGGTGACGGACGCATAAGGTGCGTCCACCGGACCCAGGATCCGTCTCACCGTACCGGTCCGGCGGCGCCGGTCGTCAAAGACGGCGGCGCCGATTTCGGGCAGGCCTTGGCAGGGAACAATGAGATGGCCCTCGGAGGTGACGCCGCTGACTGTCCCAAGAAATTCCACAGAAATGTCTCCTATATCAAATGATTGTATGCCCCAATATCCAAGTAATATTTAAACATTTGGCTACTTTATATAAATTACTTCTGTTAATATATTTAATCGGTGGGCGAAGCGCAAATGTACCTCCGGGTCCCGGGATGGAACCCTCATCCAATGCCGGCGGCAGGGTCCTGCAAACGGTTTTCCTGCATACTGAAAACGGGTCCGGCAATAGTTCCAGCACTCCTGATTTGAAGGTAACCTTAATAATCATTACGTGCATTGTCGCAGAAGTAACCGCATCGAACGGATGCGTCCGAATTGGAGGTTTCAAGAATGGATTGGAGTATCTGGATGTTCCTCACGGTGCTCGTGTTTGTATTTGCACTCGTGATGGTCGTCGCCGGTATCTTCTCCGCGTACTTCGGCACCGGAAAGAGTAGAAAATACGGAATTGTGATCGCAATTGTTGGCATCATCGTCGGCATCTTCTGGGAATGGCTTACCGTCTTCAGTGGGGTCGAGCCGTTCACTTTCCCGGTCTGGGACCTGATGTATGACGGTCTGATCTATCTGATTGCAATCCTAGTCGGCGCTCTGGCCGCTGTGGGCATCTTTTTGGTTACCGTGCTCAAGAGCTAAATTCGGAAACATCTCTTTTCGGGGGCGCCGGCTCTTTAAGCCGGCCGCTTCCGCTCCTGTCTGCCCCGGCCGGCTTCCGGCCGGGTGCGGTGGATTTTTAATCATGCGTTGCCGTGGCCTCGGCCATGGCAAAGGTTTTCATCATCACGGGCAGCAAGAGCGACTTCCCGATTGCTCAGAAGGCCATCACCGTACTGAAATCATACGGGGTGCCGTTCGAAATTGCCGTTGCTTCGGCCCATCGGACCCCGCAGCGGGTCGAGCGGTTGGTCACCGGCTCCGATGCGGAGGTCTTCATCTCCATCGCGGGCCTGTCCGCGGCGCTGCCGGGCGTCATTGCCTCGTTCACCAACCGGCCGGTCATCGGCGTACCAGCGAGCGGCGGCCTGAACTACGACGCGTTGCTCTCGATCGTCCAGATGCCTCCGGGCATCCCGGTGGCGGCGGTCGGCATGGACCGCGGCGATAACGCCGCGATCCTGGCCGTCGAGATTCTGGCCCTGCAGGACCCGACGCTGGCCGGAAAACTGGCTGCGAAACGGCAGGCCATGGCTGCCAAGGTCGAGGCCGATTCTGCATTCGTTGTCGAAGAAGCGAAGAAGGTGGCCTGAGTGCTCGGCACCGAGGATTTCATCAGAGAGGCCGAGGAGTCTATTTCCCAGAAGATTCCCGCTCCCGGCAAAGCGGTCATCGCCTGCTCCGGCGGTGTGGACAGCATGGTCACTGCTGCCCTGGCGAGCAAAGCCATCGGGAGCCGTCTGCTGGCAGTCTACGTGGACAACGGGCTGATGCGGAAGGGCGAAGACGAGGAGGTCGAGGCGATGCTCAAGCACATGGGGATCAACTACCGCATCGTCAAGGCCGGTCCGGAGTTCTTCGATGCGCTCGAAAATGTCGAGGAACCGGAACACAAGCGGAAGATCATCGGCGAGAAGTTTATCCGGGTCTTTGAGCGGGAAGCCAAGGAGTTCGGCGCCACCTTCCTGCTGCAGGGCACCATCGCCCCGGACTGGATCGAGTCCGGCGACGGCATCCGCGACACAATTAAGTCCCACCACAATGTCGGCGGGCTCCCGAAGGACCTGGGCATGACGCTGGTAGAACCGCTCCGGGACCTGTATAAGGACGAGGTCCGGGACGTGGCCCGGGCACTGGGGGTCGAAGCCTCCGAGCGGCAGCCGTTCCCCGGTCCTGCCCTGGCCATCCGGTGTCTCGGCGAGGTCACTCCCGAAAAGATTGCGATCGTCCGGGAAGCGTGCTATATCGTCGAGGACGAGATTATGAAGTCTGTCAAGGACGGCAAGGATGTCCGGCCGTGGCAGTATTTTGCGGTGCTTTTGCCGTCTAAATCGGTCGGCGTGCAGGGCGACCGGCGGGCGTACGGTTACACCGTCGCCGTCCGCGCCGTGGACTCGGTGGACGGTATGACCGCCACCTTCTCCAAGCTTTCCATCAGCGTGCTCAACAAGATATCGGTGCGCATTACCGACACCATGAAAAACCAGGTCAACCGGGTCGTTTACGATATCACCAGCAAGCCCCCGGCGACCATTGAGTGGGAGTAAAACCTTTCTTTCGGACTGGCCGGACCTTTCCGGCGGTCCGTTTACTTTTCAATATATCACAGATAGATAGTTGCTCATTCGGACGGTTTCACCGGCGGGTCCTGCCGGTAGCCTTTCTTCCACTGGAGAATCTGTTCAAGCCGGCGCAGGTAATGCGCCTCAAGACCGGTGCCGTCCGGCCGGTAGTACCGCCGCCCCTCCAGTGAAGGGGGCATACACTGCATATTGGTGAGCTTGGCCGGCGAATCGTGGGCATACTGGTAGTCTTTGCCGTAACCGAGCTCGTCCATCAGCCGCGTCGGTGCGTTGCGGATGACCAGCGGAACCGACTCGTTCAGCATCTTTTCGGCATCCTGCCGGGCGGCGGCGTAGGCGGTGTAAACTGCGTTCGAACGCGGGGCCAGGGACAGATAGATTACCGCTTCAGCCAGGTTCAGAGCGCAGTCCGGCATGCCGACGAGGGTGCAGGCCTGGAACGCGGAGACCGTCAACGGCAGAGCCTGGGGGTCTGCCAGGCCTACATCCTCGCTGGCGAAATTGAGCAGCCGCCGGGCGATGAAGCGGGGGTCCTCGCCGGATTCCAGCATCCGCGCCAGCCAGTAGACGGCCGCATCCGGGTCTGAGTTCCGCATGGATTTATGGAGTGCGGAGATTAGGTTGTAGTGTTCCTCGCCGTTCCGGTCGTAGAGAAGCGATTTGCGGGAAAGGCACTGTTCCAGGTCTTCCTGGGTAACGGTGACCGTGCCGTCTTCTGTCTGCTGTCCGTTGAGCACAGCCATTTCCAGGGTGGAGAGTGCGTTGCGGGCGTCACCGTTGGCGAAATTCGCGATTGCCTCCAGCTGTTCGGAGGTGATTTCGATGGGCTGTCCGCCGAAGCCGCGCGGATTCTTCAGTGCCCGGCTCAGCAGCTCGGTGAGTTCGGCCGGGGACAGTGGCTGCAGGACGAAGACCTTGCAGCGCGATAGCAGTGCGTTGTTAATCTCGAACGACGGGTTCTCGGTGGTGGCGCCGATGAGCGTGATGCTGCCTCTCTCGACGAACGGCAGGAAGGCATCCTGCTGGGCCTTGTTGAAGCGGTGGATCTCGTCTACGAACAGGACGGTCCGCAGTCCCTTCTGCCGGTTGCGGTCGGCCTCTTCCATGACCTGGCGGATCTCCTTGATGCCGCTGGTGACTGCCGAGAAATCTATGAACTCGGCCTTGGTCTGTTTGGCAATGATGCGGGCGAGCGTGGTCTTGCCTACGCCCGGCGGACCCCAGAATATCATCGAGGTGAGCCGGTCGTTCTCGATCAGCCGGCGGAGGACCTTGCCCTCGCCGAGAAGCTGGGTCTGACCGACATAGTCCTCGAGGGTCTCCGGCCGTAGCCGGGCGGCGAGCGGCTGGAAGGAAAGGCCCGGTTCAGCCGTTACCGGCTTTTCTTCTCCGAACAGCGACGTCTGCCTTGTCTTCCCGGCCGTAAACAGTCCTCCCTTCTTTTCCTAACGGCACCGGTTATCTAAAATCTTGGCGGGAACCCGAGCCGTACCGGCATTGAGTTTATCTATCACGGAGCCGAATCACCCAACATGAAGGTCTATGTCGTCGACAACGGCGGTCAGTGGACTCACCGCGAATGGCGGGTCCTGAAATATCTGAAAGTCGAGACGAAGATCATTCCGAACACCACCCCCTTTGAGGAGATCACAGACCTCGACGGACTGGTCCTTTCCGGCGGCGCTCCGAGCATCGCCTGCGAGGCCGGCCGGATGGGTTTCAACGCCGTCTATCTCGACCGGGCGACTTTTCCGATCCTGGGCATCTGTGCCGGCATGCAGGTCATGTGCCAGCATTTCGGGGCCCAGCTCGGTCCTGCGGATGTGCCGGAGTTCGGCGAGGTGGACCTGACTGTCTCCGACCACAGCGGCCTGTTCAAAGAGCTGCCTGACAGTTTCACAGTGTGGGGTTCCCATAACGACGAGGTCAAGGCCGTGCCGGCGGGCTTCAAACTCACCGCCTCTTCGCCTTCCTGCAAGATCGAAGGCGTTGCATGCCTGAATCGGCCGCTCTACGGAGTGCAGTTCCATCCCGAAGTGGAGAACACCCAGTACGGGTCGGAGATTTTCCAGAACTTCCTGGAAATTATCAAGGTACAGAAGCAGTGAACTGTACCGGATTTTCAGTCTTTTCTTAATTTTCAGTAATAAAAAGCGGGACCGACCTCGAAGGGGGTCGGTACTGCGCTGAACAGACCGCGGGGCTCACTTAGAACGGCCGAGGGTCTCAAGCTGACTAATTACGTTCCAGATCAGGGTCCGGGCGTGTAGCGGGATGTTAGGGTCGTTGGCCAGGTCGTCCAGGATGTTGATCGCACCGGCGGCGCGGACGTCCGTGGGCTCTTTGGTGTCGAGCAGCCGGGCTTTGGCGTCGGCGGCGCCTTTACGAATGTTCCGCGGTACCGAGGTGTCCTCGGCGATCATATCCATCACATCAGTGATCTGTCTGATTTTATCGGCCATATTCATCATCCTCAAGCAGACTCGAACTCTTCCTGCAGGTCCATAGTCATCTGTTCGAGGACTTCCTCGAAGTTGCTGGACTTATATTCCCGGTTCCCGCCATACTCGCTCTGGATGCGGGCCACGAAGTTGTTGTTGTCTTTCAGGATTTCAATACTGCACAAAGGTTCTTCCACAATAACACCCCAAGGCGGTTTTGCGGTAGTATCTGCAAATTGTATATAACACTTATCCGTCCGAGGAAACAACGGTATTTCCACTGGAAATCAGATCGGCGGCAGTCCGAATCTGCTTCGATGCGGTTCGCAGCCGCAGTTAACCGCATATACCGAAAGCTTTAAAGTAGACCTGCTTTGTTAGGGAGTTGCTTATTGGTTATCTTCAGTGGTAACGAACGAGTGAAAACGCCGTGCCGGGCTATAACCGGGCCGGCAGAGGAATGGTCAAAATGGCAGACGAAGGAGTAGGGGCGCGTTCAGAAGAGTTTCAGGACAACCTCGAGTCCAAGATCAACGGCCTTGGCAGAGGAAAGTACGGCAGGATCCTGCAGATGGCACACACCCCGGACATGGAAGAGTACCGCAAGACCTGCAAGATCGCAGCGATCGGTATGGTTATCCTCGGAGCCGTCGGTTTCGTCATCATGTGGATTATGACCTATCTTCCCAACTACTTCTGAACGGGAGCGATGAAATGACAGGCGAGATTGGCGGCCCAGTATTTTCCGGTGACAGCGGTTCGAAGAACGTTCACGCCGGCGGGGCTGTTTATTGGAATTTTCAAGTATCATCTGCTGCTTCGCCGGTCAATTTCGCGTTTGCTGAATCGACCCCGGATGCCGAGAACGCCCCTGAATGGAACGTGACGCTCTACGACTCGACCGGGACCGAACTCTGGAACAGTTTCCAGACCCGCAAAGATGTCGATGTAGAACTCCCAGGCAGAACACCAAAGATTCTCAAATTCGAGGTCATCTGCCCGAAGGGAGCGCGTTACGACGACAGCGTAAGCATCGTCATGACGATGAAGTCGGAGGCCGGTGCTTCTACGGCCGAGTTCGGCGCCATCGCCAAGCAGTCCATCGTCGTGCTGAAAACGCAGATCGATCAGGAAAAGACCGTCGCGGACAGTCTGCTCGCAAAAGCCGACCAGGGTGAGAAAGACATCTATGCCATTCTGAGCCCCATCGGTCTGAGAGGGTATGTGTTCGTTGAGGGCATGAACACCGATCAGATGCACGAAAAAGCACGCGACATCAAGAAAGCACGTTCCTTTATCGACGGCGAGACCTCCATCGAGGAGATCGGGCACTACCTGACTCCGGTGTCGGCGGTCGTCGGTATCGTCGAGGGCGACCTCGTGGAACTCGTCAACGGTCCGTTCAAGGGCGAAATGGCGCGGGTCCAAAAGATCGATGAGGCCAAGGAGGAGATCACTGTTGAGCTCGTCCAGGCCATGGTTCCGATCCCTGTTACTGTCAAAGGCGACAGTGTGAGGATCGTCGAAAAGGAGAAATGAATATGGTAGAAACCGTAGAGGCATTGGTTGACGGCGGCAAGGCCACGGCTGGCCCGCCGCTGGGTCCGGCTCTCGGCCCCAAAGGGGTCAACATCGGCCAGATCATCGCAAAGATCAACGAGAAGACAAAGGCCTTCACTGGAATGAAGGTGCCGGTGAAGATTCTCATCAACGCTGACAAGACCTTTGACATCAAGGTCGGCACTCCGCCGATGTCTGCTCTGATCAAAGCAGAGCTGAAGATCGACAAAGGCTCGGCTGACGCTAAGACCACCAAGGTCGGCAATATGACCGTGGCCCAGGCGCGCAAGGTTGCAGCGCAGAAGCAGGAGAGTCTGCTGGGCGCCACCGAAAAAGCCCGGGTCTCCGAAGTTGCCGGCAACTGTGTCGCACTCGGTGTGACCATCGACGGCAAGGACCCCAAGGTATTTCAGAAGGACCTGAAGGCCGGCGTTTACGACGACGAGTTCGCCAAACCGCTCTGAAAGCATTCAAACTTATGCCGGGGTGTTCTACCCCGGCCCCCCTTTTATGTGTCGCGGCCGGTCCCGCAGGGACATTCCCGCGGCTTTATCTTTAAATACCTGAAGCAGATAGTGCTATCCAACTCGTAGGAGGGCCGTAAGGTCCGATATGACTACGAGGAGGAATTGAATTGGCAGAAAAACCAACCGTAGTGGCTGTGCAGAAGGCACTTGAGAGTGCCAAGAAGCGCAAATTCGTTGAAACGGTTGAGTTGGCCGTCAATCTCAGAGATGTAGATCTATCCCTTCCGAAGAACCGTATTCAGGAGGATATTATTCTCCCGAAGGGTCGCGGAAAGAAGATCTGGGTCACTGTCATTGGCGGTGGCGAACTAGCCTTGAAAGCCAAGGACGTTGCCGACCTTGTGATCTCCCCTGACGAACTCGGGAAGCTCGCATCCGACAAGAAACAGGCGAAAAAGATCGCGAACTCCACTGATTATTTCATTGCCGAAGCCCCCCTCATGGCGGTTGTCGGTAAGAGACTCGGTACTGTTCTCGGTCCCCGCGGAAAAATGCCTAAGCCGATCGCTCCCGGAGCAGATCCGGTCAACATGATCAATAATCTCCGCAAGTCTGTTACCGTCCGGACGAAAGACAGAAAGACTTTCCACGTGCCCGTCGGAACTGTGGAGATGTCGGCTGATGATATTGCCGAAAACGTCAATGTCATCATGAGCCGTGTCGAGTCTCACCTTGAAAAGGGTAAGCACAACATCGACTCCGCCTACATCAAGACGTCCATGGGCCCGTCCGAGAGGCTTATGTAAGGAGGTCTAAGGATGGCACACGTCGCAAGTTGGAAGAAGGACATCGTTGACGAGATTGTCGCCGATATCAAGCAGTACCCTGTTATCGCAGTGGTAGACATGCATGGTATCCCCGCACCTCAGATTCAGTCGATGCGGGCGGGTATCAGAGAGCACGCCAAGATCAGGATGACCAAGAACAACCTCATGCTCTTGGCCCTCGATCAGGTTGCTGCCGACCGGCCCGGAGTCGACAAACTGAAAGATGCGGTCAGCGGACAGTGCGCAATTGTGACCACGGATCTCAATCCGTTCAGGCTCTTCAGCAAGCTGAAGGCCACAATGTCGCCCGCTCCGGCCAAAGCCGGAGAACTTGCCCCGCATGACATCGTCGTCCCCGCCGGACCCACTCCGTTCGGTCCCGGACCCATCATCGGTGAACTTCAGAAACTCGGGCTTCCTGCATCTATCGTGCAGGGTAAGATTGCAATCAAGAAGGAAACTGTCGTCGCAAAGGCCGGTACGCCGATCTCTGCGCCACTGGCAGCCATGCTCCCTAAGCTGGAGATCCTCCCCATGATCGTCGGAATGGACGCTAAGGCCATTTTCGGTGACGGTGTGATCTACAGCAGAGAAATCCTGGACATTCCGGATGATTACTATCCCAACATGTTCGCTACGGCCGCGCACAACGCGCTGGCAGTCGCAGTCGAAATCGCCTATCCGGCGAAGGAGACTATCGTACCGCTGGTTGCGAAGGCATACTGGGAGGCTTATGCTCTCTCGATGGAGGCCGCGATACCGACCAAAGATACAATCGGAGCGCTTTTTGCCAAGGCAGACAGTCAAATGCTTGCCCTCGCTTCTGTATCCGGATTTACCAACGACGACCTGGCTGCCCGGCTCTCTCAGAGCCAGGCTGCAGTGGCGCCGTCGGCCGCAGCAGAGCCCGCCGCGAAGGCGGAGCAGAAAGCAGAAGAAAAGAGCGAAGAGGAAACCGAGGAAGAAGTTTCCGAAGGTCTCGGCGCTCTGTTCGGTTAAAGGAGTTGAATAAAATGCAGTATATTTACAGCGCAATGGTCCTCTACTCTGCTGGAAAAGAGATCACTGAAGATGCTATTACGGCAATCCTCAATGCAGCAGGCGCAGAAGTTGACGCCGCGAAAGTCAAGGCACTCGTTGCCTCCCTCGAGGGAGTTGACATCAAGGAAGCCATCTCTAAGGCCTCTGTTGCTGCCGCTCCCGTCGCCGCAGCTGCCCCCGCAGCTGCCGACGCTGCCCCCGCCGCCAGCAAGAAAGCTGACAAAAAGGCTGAGGCTGAAGAAGAGAAGGTCAGCGAGGACGAAGCCGCCGCTGGTCTCAGCGCTCTCTTCGGATGAACTGAACTCTTTCACGGAACAAACAAACGCCTTACCCTGTCCTCAGGGATCATTCGGATCTCTGGGGATGACTTTTACTTGTTCAGGTGCATTATGACGGTGTGCAGCGGTATCAGAACAGAACTGCCCCGGCGGTCGCTGCGGAGTTGAACTATGACCCACACTGTCATATTGGTCGGAACGGGCGGCGGAGGCGGCGACACCGCCGAACTGGCCTGCGGTATGGCCGATTATCCTGCTTTCACCATCAATGCCAAGGTCGGTGCCGATATCGTGCTGGCCCGGCCGGCAGGCATTAAATCGGGGTTTTTTGGCGACAGGATACAGGCCCGCGGCGTATCTGCCGCTTACGCTGACGAAATCGGTGCCAAACTGGCCGGTCACAGTGCGGCAGTCGTCATCGCTGCGCTCGGCGGCGGAGCAGGCACCGGGACGCTGATTACGGTCAGCGATTGTGCCAGAAAGCAGTCGATGAAAATCATCGCGGTTGTACTGCTTCCTTTTGTCGCTGAGGGCGGCGACCGGCGGAAAAGGGCGCTTGAGGAGCTCAACGACCTGACGGCCTTTGCCGATCGGATAATTGTCATGGATATGCAGCAGGTCGTGCCGTTGGGTCAGGACATGAAAGCCTCCGAAGTGTTACAGGCGGCCGACCTGTTGGCTGCCGAGGCCGCGGTCACGGTGGCCAGGCTGTACGAGACTGCGCCGTTCTTTAGCACGTTCTCCCAGGAAGCGTATTCGTTCTCCTACGGGGCCGGCGCCGATCTGGTGACGGCTGTACGTACGGCCATGGCGCGGCCGCTGTACGAACTGGATCCGAGCGCCGGAAAAATGGTGGTCTGTCCGGAGGCCGTGCTGGCTCCAGATCAGGCTGAAGCGGTCAGTACAGCGGTGGCGGACCTTACGGGCATAATCCCGGAGGTCATCAGCGGCCGCGGCACCGGCAGCGGTGTCATGGTTTTCATGCCCATTTCTTTCCGCCTTTCCGAATGATCTTGGCGGCGTCGCCGAAGACGCCCATGATTGTGTTGAACTCGTATTTGGTGGGGATTGCGCGCCCCATCATCCGCCGGAACATAACGGCGGTTGCTTCCTTCCGGTCGACATTGTAGTCGATCTCGTCCAGGAGGTCGCCGAAGAACTGGTACATGAGTTCTTTTTCGGCGCCGTCCGCCGGTTCCAGCCGAACCGGGCGGCGGTCAGCCTGAAACATTTCGTAGAGCACGACAGCGACCGAATGAGACAGGTTCATGACCGGATACTTTTCCCCGGCGGGGATAGTCACGAGCACGTCGCACCGGTTGAGTTCATCCTGCAGGAGGCCGATATCCTCCCGCCCGAAAACGATGGCGATTTTTTCCTTATAGCCCTGGCAGTCCTCGGCGAACTTGTGCACGGAGACCGGGATGCGCGTATAGTTGTTGTCGCCCTTGGTAACCACGCCGCTGGTCCCCACGACCAGGAAGCAGCCCTTTACAGCATCCTCGAACGATGTGACGGTGACAGCGTTCTTCAGTACATAATCGCCGTGTTTGGCCCGGTGGAGGGCGGTCTCGCCGATTTCACAAGGGTTGACCAGATAAAGCTCGTCCACGTCGAAGTTCGCCATGCATCTGGCGATCGCTCCGATGTTTCCTTCGAATTTGGGTCCGACGACCACAACGCGGATGTCCGGCATAATGGGGCCTTTCCAACCATTAATTCTATATCAACTGTACGCTATGGAAGCGGCCGTGTCAACACCTGTCAATCATCCCCGTTACAAATCGCTCATGGTACGTGAGCATCTGACTGAGATGGCCGTCAAAGGACTCGTGAACCCCACCGGGCTCATCTCCCAGGGAAGAGGAGAAGCATTCGATTATCTCATGGGTGAGCGTACCATTGTTCCCGCCCTTGCAGCGGAACGGGCCGCTGCGGCCTTTCTGCTTCAGGCCAAAAACCCGGTGCTGTGCATGAACGGCAATGCCATCGCGCTCGATCCCCAGCGGATGATCAAACTGGCAACTGCCGTACCGGCGAAAATGGAGGTCAACATCTTTCACCGGACCGAAGAGCGGATGGAAGCGCTCATCCAATATATGGAGAAACAGGGCGCCGAACACGTGCTCGGACGCAATCCAGATGCGCGGATCCCGAACCTGACGTCCGACCGGGCCCTCTGCACGAAGGAGGGGGTTTTCAACTCGGACGTCATTCTGGTCCCCATCGAGGACGGGGACCGGGCCGAAGCGCTCATTGCTATGGGCAAGAAAGTCATTGCCATCGACCTGAACCCGCTTTCGCGGACGTCGAAGGTGGCCACTGTGCCTATCGCCGACGAGATCAGCCGGGCGTTAGAGAACATAATCAGTTCCGTAAACGAGCTGAAAGGCCGGGACGATGAGATCGACCGGATCATTGCGGGGTACTCCGCCCGCGAGACCCGGAAGGAGACAATCAACGTGATCTGCGCATATCTGCAGTCGGAGTTCAAGAGTGAGTGAAATGACTGACGAACTGGTAGAGAAAGGAAGCCGGCGGCTCAAATGGGCCTTCGACCACATGCCCGTCCTGCGGACGATCGACCGGCAGTTTCGGGACGAACAGCCCCTGACCGGCCTGAAGGTCGGAATGGCGCTCCATACTGAGGCCAAAACTGGAATGCTGGCGGTTGTTCTGTCACATGCCGGCGCGAAGATATGCCTGGCGAGTTGCAACCCCCTGTCCACCGACGACTCCGTGGTTGCGGCGCTACGGGCAGAACACGGCCTCGAGGTGCATGCCAAGAAGGGCGAGTCCGAGGACGAATACTACACGAATCTGAACAGCGTCCTGAACATCTCCCCGGACTACGTCATCGATGATGGCGCGGACCTGATTACCATGGCCCACACCAAACGGCGGGACGTCCTGAAGAACATCAAAGGCGGTAATGAGGAGACCACTACCGGCGTCATACGCCTGAAGGCCATGGCGGCCGCCGGTAAACTCGAGTTCCCGCTGATGGACGTCAACGATGCAAAGATGAAGTATCTCTTCGACAACCGGTACGGTACCGGTCAGTCCGCCTTCGACGGCTGGATGAACGCCACCAACCTGATCGTTGCCGGTAAGCACATGGTCGTGGCCGGCTACGGTTGGTGCGGTAAGGGTGTCGCGATGCGGGCCAAAGGCCTAGGCGCGATCGTTACCGTATGCGAGATCGACCCGGTCAAGGCCATCGAGGCCCGCATGGACGGCTTCGACGTGAAACCGATGGCCGAGGCCGTAAAGGATGCCGACATGCTGATGACCGTTACCGGATGCAAAGGCGTAGTTTCCGCCAAAGACTTCGCCGTTATGAAGAACGGCTGTGTCATGGGCAACGTCGGGCACTTCGACAACGAGATTGACAAACAGGCGCTGGCAGGGATGTCGGTCTCCGTAGCCCGGGCCAGGGAGTTCATTGACGAGTATCAGTTAAAGGACGGCCGGCATCTGTACCTGATCGCGCAGGGCCGCCTGATGAACCTGGCCGCCGGACAGGGCCACCCGGCCGAGATTATGGACACCAGCTTCTCCACACAGGCGCTCAGTATCGTCTATCTGGTGAACCATCACGAACAGATGAATTCGCAGGTTTATAGCGTTCCGTCTGAGATCGACCAGCGGATTGCCGAAATCAAACTGGACGACTGGGGCGTTAAAATTGACACTCTCACTCCTGAACAGGTGAAATACCTCGGGAGCTGGCAGGAAGGGACCTGAAGAAGATGCATATCGCCATCATGACGGACAGCTACTATCCCACCCGGGACGGCGTGGTGACCTCGGTAGACACCACCCGGCACCTGTTGGAGGCGATGGGCCACAAGGTGACCATCATCGCCCCCGATCCCGGGGATGAGAAACAGCGCGAACCAGGAGTGTACTACTTCCGGGCCAAGAAGTTCAAGACGTACGAAGGGTACTTCGTGCCCTGCTATCCGGCGGAGCCCACCGCGGTCATCCGGAAGATCAACCCCGACGTCATTCATATCCACGGAGTGGCCTTCATGGCGCTCGACGCGCTGATGGCCTCGCACAATACACACATTCCGACCGTTCTGACCTACGTCACGATGGTGACCGATGTCATCGACCAGTATTCGCCGATCAAACTGCCGAAGGAGATGCTGGTCAAACTGGCCAGTATTTGGCTGCGGCAGCTGCTTAAACGGCCGAGCGCCATCATCGTGCCGACACCCTGCATCGGCCGGGAGATCACCGGGACCCTGTGCGCACGGCCTAAGCGGATTGCAGTCATCTCGACCGGCGTGGACATTGACCATTTCACCCGGAACGACGGCGGGCCGGCGATCCGGGCCCGGTACGGAATCCAGAACAAACGGGTGCTGATTACGGTCGGGCGGCTCTCGTTTGAGAAGAATGTCGATCTTCTGATCAAAGCGATGGGGCTCATGCCCGCCGACACCGTGTTGATTGTGTGCGGCAAGGGACCCTGCAGTCAGGACTGGCAACAGCTGGCTAAGGGCACCGGGGTCGATGACCGGGTCATCTTTGCCGGATTTGTCCGCGATGACGAACTTGTATCGTATTACTCCTGTGCCGACGCCATGGTCTCGGCCTCGGTATTCGAGACACAGGGTCTGACGGTCCTCGAGGCCATGTCCTGCGGACTGCCGACCGCCTGCGGAAACGGCCGGGCGTTCACCGATTTTGTTTTTGAAGGCGAGAACGGCTATCTGTTCAATCTCTCGCCGGAGGAGTGCGCTGCGGCGATGGAGCGGGCGCTCCATGCACCGGACTTCGTACGCAAGGCCGCCCGGGCCACCGCCGAGAAGTACAGCATCACGCACACTGCCGAACAGCTTCTGGCACTGTACGGTGAAGTCATTAAGGCCGCCGGCCGGGAAGTGCATTCATGAAGATCGTTGACGTCAATCCGTACTTCTTCCCGCTTAGAGGCGGGATTGAGCACCGGATGCATGATGTCAGTAAGCGGTTTGCCGCCGCAGGTGACGAGGTCACGGTGGTGACCGGGCAGTACGACCCGGCCTTGCCGACCGAAGAAAAAAGCGATGGCTACCGGATCATCAGGCTCAAATCCCGGACGATCAGGGTCTACAACCCGCCGTACATCAGTTCTTCCGGGGTAAAGGAGACCCTGGAGTCGTTGGATCCAGACCTGGTCAATTTCAACTACCGCTGGGCACCCAGCTATACCAGGGCACTACGGCATTACGACGGTAAGAAGGTCTTCACATATCATAACATGTGGGGCGAGGGCACCGGGTGGCAGCACACCTTCTCTGAGATCAACGACAATATATTCCGGAAGACCCTGGATACATTCGATCATGTCATCGCGGTCAGCGAGTTTGTCCGGAACGACTTGCTGCGGCGCGGTTACGCGCCGGGCTTTGTCACCGCAATCCCTTCCTGTCTGGGCGGGCCGGTTGTACCGGGGGACGGTAGCGGCAACTTCATGCTTTCGCTCGGCCGGCTGGTGCGGACCAAAGGTCTGGACGTGCTGATGGAGGCCATGAAGGACGTGCCCCACCGGCTGATCGTCTGTGGTAAGGGGCCGGATGCTGGCCGGTTGCAGAAAGCAATCGAACGGAACGGGCTGCAGGACCGGGTAGAGATGCGCGGCTACGTCTCCGAAGAGGAAAAGAGCCGGCTGATGGGGCAGTGCCGCTTCTTCGTCATGCCTTCGCTGCACGAGTCTCTCGGTCTGGCGGCCGTGGAACTCATGGCGCGGGGCCGGCCGGTGGTCTGTTCCGATGCCGATGGGCTGCCCGAGACCGTCGGGAAGGGCGGGGTGATCGTGCCGAAAGATGACCCGCAGGCCCTGGCTCAGGCACTGAACGCGCTGTTCGAGGACCGCAGCCGCTGTGAGTCGCTGGCCGCTGCCGCGGTCGCCCGGGCGCAGTTCTACGATTGGAACCTGCACATGCCGGAGATCCGGTGCGTCTACGCGAAGGTCGTGGCGAACGAGTATACTGCTGCGGACGCCCATCCAGTGGAGTCAGTTTAATATCGGTCACGTCGTTCCGAGTTTTATGAAGAAACCGTTCCTGACAGTCTACGGCCACATCACGGTCGATCAGATCATGTCGCTCCGGAAATTTCCGGGTATCAACGAGACGGTGGACATTGTCGAAAAGCACACCTCGCTCGGCGGCACCGGCCCCAATATCGCGCTGACTGCCGCCAGGCTGGGTGTGCCAACGGCACTCTGCGGTTTCGTCGGGCCGGACTTCCCGCCTCGGTTTATGAAGCAGATGCTGGACTCAGACATCATCACCAACGAGCTGCTGATACTCGACGGGCAGGAGACCTCCGCCGCCATGGTTTTCAACGATGCCGACCTGCGGCAGAAGGTTGTGTTCTATCAGGGCCCGCAGGGATTTGCTTCGGAACTGAACATCGATCTTCTGGACAATGCCCAGCAGTCGGAATATGTGCATTTCTGCACCGGCGACCCGCTGTACTACATCCGGCTGATTAACAAGATGCTCGACAAGCAGATTGCCATCGATCCGTCACAGGAGACCTACCGGCTCTGGCCGCGGCACCTTCTGAAAGAGGCGCTGGTCGGTGCGAAAGCCCTGTTCTGCAATAACTACGAAGCCAAAGTCATCGAGGAGCGCCTGGACCTGAAGAGCGTACTCGACCTCGACCTCCCGCTGGTCGTCCGCACCGACGGGGCAGAGGGCAGCGTGGCGAAGATCGCCGGCCGGCCTGTTCGGATCCCGTGCGTGGCCGCCCGGGCCACAGTGGACGCTACCGGCTGTGGCGACGCCTATCGGGCCGGATTCTACGCAGGCCTGTACCACGGGCACTCCATGCAGGAGTCGCTGATCATCGCCTCCACGGTCTCCTCCTTTGTCATCGAGAAGGTAGGGGCTCTGACCAACACGCCCACCTGGAATCAGGTCATGCGTCGGGCCAAGCCGTATCTGGAGGAGCTATGACCGTAATCGCCCTCACCGGGACCCCCGGCGTGGGCAAGACCTCCGTCTCCGCCGAGCTCCGGCGGCGCGGCTACGCAGTCGTCGACATCAACGAACATCTGAAGAAATACGGGCTGTTGGGTGAACGCGACGTGCTCCGGGACACATACAATGTGGACATGGACGCGCTCAACAGCTCCCTGGCAGAATATCGGGCCAAACCAGGTCTGGTGTTCTTGGACTCGCATCTGTCCCACGAAACGGACTGCTCCCGGATCATTGTCTTGCGCTGTGAACCCCACGTGCTCGCGGAGCGGTTGCGGGCCCGCGGCTATGCTGAACGGAAGGTCCGCGAAAACGTCCAGGCCGAGGTGCTTGACGTCATTCTCTGCGAGTCCACGGACACCGAGATTCCAGTCAACGAGATCGACTGTACGTACGGGAAGGCCGCGGATGCCGCCGTGCTGATTGAGCGGATAATTAAAGGAGAAGGGGGGCTATGTCCGCCTGGAAAGGTCGACTGGTCGGGAGAGATGGAAGAATGGTTCTAGACAAGCACAGAAAAGATGCCGACTTCTTGTTGGAGCCGGTCGCCAGACGGTTCATCAACGTCAATCCGAATACGGTCTCCTGGCTCGGTCTGATCGTCGCTTTCCTTTCGGGCGTGCTGCTGTTCTTCAGTTGGTACAACGCCTGGCTGCTGCCGCTGGCCGCCTTCGCTGTGCTCATCTCCGGTTATTTCGATGCACTAGACGGCAAAATTGCCAAAATGGCTCATAAGATCTCGGTCAAAGGCGATTACATCGACCACGTGTTCGACCGTTACGCCGATATGTTCATGATCGCCGCCATCGCTGTCAGCGGCTGGTGCCATTCCTTTGTGGGGCTTTTGGCGGTTATGGGTGTGCTGCTGACCTCCTATATGGGTACCCAGGCCCAGGCGGTCGGAGGCATTCGGCTGTACGCTGGCCTGCTGGGTCGGGCAGATCGGGTTGTCCTGTGTTTCGTGTTCCCGCTGATTCAGGGCATTGCCTGTCTGTTCGGCTACCCTGCCATTGAAATCGGCACCTACTCCCTGTCCTTCCTGGAGATTATGATGGTCTGGTTCGCGATTGCGGGCAACTATACGGCGGTGGAACGGGTCGTTATTACTTGGCGTGCTCTCGGTATAAAGGAAAAGCCGGCCGATGAGCCGGAAAAGAAGCAGCGAGTTCAGTCCTTGGGCAATTCCGCCGGCTGAGCCGGCGGGGCGTTTCTCTGTTTGCCTTCGCGGGCGCGGATACGGTAGTAGTTAAGCGGGTGATGAATGTGTTCGCAGAGCTCGTCCGGATTGAAGCAGATCCCGTTTGTTTTCATCGTGCCGCACTCGGGCGGGGTGTAGCCTTCGGTTCCGTTCAGTTCGCCTGTGATATGCTTGATCTGATATGCCGAGACCGACTCGTCAAAGTCCGGTGACTGAGCGAAGACCCCGATAATCTGGTCATAGTTCATCCCCAGCGCATGCAGGAACGACACCAGGGCGAACCGGGCGCTGTGCGGCAGGTTCATGCCCGCCTGGGCGCTGGCGATAATTGCGCGGATGCAGGGCGGCAGATATCCATCCTTTACAGCCTCGCCGCCGGTGGGGCTCAGCCGCCGTTTGGTCTCGGCCAGAACCATGCTGATATGGTCGATGTCCGCCTGCAGGAACGGCTTGAACCGGTCAGGAACGGTCAGCGGCAGTTCGTCTTCGATGCGGTTCTGCAGGGCATTCTGCAGGAGCCGGTCGAACTTCGTGCTCTCCAGCCGCACGAACCCGCGACGCACATCCATATTGATAAGTTTCCATTCCACGGCCTTGAGGATGTAAGAATAACGCAGGAAGTCGGCGAAATGAATGCTGACCGTACCATCGGGATTATTCTGGGCCTTGACCTCGAGATCGGCAGCCACGGTCGAGAGCGAGTCCCGGTCCTGGTGCAGGAGAGTGTTCATCCGTACCGCCTCAGCCAGAGCGTACTTCTTGGTCAGCAGGCGGTCATCGATCACGGATACCAGCATCCGCGCGTAAGGATAGGAAAGCACTTCCATCAGCCGGTTGTAGTCCTGAGCCGTACCGATGAGCGTAGCGTCAGGGATTTCGTGGTTCTCCAGCGCGCCCATGACCCGGGCCAAGCCACGTTTCCGGGCGTCCATGTAAGAGGGAGAGGAAAGCAGCTGTTCGAGACCTTCGGATTCCTTTTCCGCGAAGGCGGCGGCCTCTGGCAGGAACGGGTATCTGGCGGCGCGCAGCGTATCCATAAAGGGTTCCATGCATTCGGCCGTATTCAATCTGACGGCCCGAAGGTAACGTAATCCTTCAGTCCGGCGATGACCTGCGGGTCGTCGATGGCGCGGAAGAGGTCTGTCAGATCGCTGAACGGCCGTTTCACAGCCAATGCGGCGGCGCGCTTTTTGCCGATTCCGGGAAGGGCGGTGAGTGCGGCCATCGGCATGGCGTTCAGATTGAACGGATAGGTCAGACCGGTCAGCGAGCGATAGCCCCAGTCGGTGACTATCACATCGTAGAAGCGGTTCAGCTCGACCCGGTAGGGAATGCCGACCAGCAGCGGGTAGGATCCGGGCTGGCGGCCGAAGGTGACATTGCCGTCGTGGACTTCGGCATACACCTGCCTGAGGACGGTGCCCTGCGGTACCATCCGTTCCATGATCGGCCGGTCGATTTCATCCCGCACAGTCTCTTTGAAATGACGGAAGCGGCGCTCGTTCACCCGGACATTGAACGCCCGCCGGGAAGGAATGACCTGCCGGATGTTTATGCGCCGTAGGAGCAGTCCCTCGTCGCGGATCTGGGTCAGCAGGTCTAGGTCGATCTGGTAGGTGGCGGCGGTCTCATTGTCGAGGCCGCAGATGATATTCAGCCCCGGTAGCAGATAAGGCATGCCGGTCGGACCCCGGGCGCCGCCGACCTGATTGATCAACCGGACAGCCTTCAGGACCTGGTCGCCGGTACTGTTGAGGTTGTTAGCGTCGTGGACCGCAGGGTCGGCGGACTCCATGCCGAGTGCCAGTACGTTGCCAGATGTGCAGCAGTCCCGGATGATAGTCAGTACCGCCGCGCTCTCATCCTGATAGGTGGCGATGACCGCAGGGTCGGCGTTATCCACCGACAGGCTGTCGAAGTGCAGGTCCCGAAGGCCCTCGAAAAGCTCCCGGACCGCGGCAACGTTCGGCCGCGGTACGCCAGATTCGTAGTCCTCGCTGCCGTAGGAGACAATGTCGGTCTGTCCGCCTATCCGGACGTTCTTAACACCCAGTGTTTTCAATTTCTGCGCTTCTGCAAGGATATCCTGCGGATTCCGCATAAGCGGCCGGCCTTTGGTCGGCTCGATGCAGAAGGAACAGCCGCCGGAGGTGTAGCGATGGCAGCCGCGGTACGACTCTATCTCGACGACCAGTGGTTCGGGAAAGTCCTGGTGGGAAGTGACCAAGTCGGCCCCCAGGAGCATCCAGCGATTCCATTCGTCCAGGGTCCGGGCCCGTTCTTTTACCTCTTTGCCGGTCAGGCCGTCGTAGAGCGAAGCTGCCAGATCCTGATGGATCCGAAAATCGAAAGCCGCAGCCTCAGGGGCCCAGGCGGATGAGCCGCCGATGAGCTTCCAACCACCAAGCCGGGGCGTCAGCGTCGTCAGTTCCTTCAGGGAAAGCGGCATCGACCGGAGATATTTGCCTGGTACGGTGTTTCCGGAGAGCACGACGCTGACATCCGCGTCCGGAACAGGGTCGCCCCGGCGAAGCATATCGGCGGTCAGATAGGCAACCTGACAGCCCGCATCCCGGGCTGCACCGGTCACCGCCCGGACCATCGGTGATATATAAGGCGGTACGCCCAAGGCGGCCGGGTCGTCAATGTAGCCGTCGACCACGAGGACCAGCGGGCAGTCTCTGCCTTTCATAAGGAAAAACGAAGGCCGATTAGATATAAATATTAACAGCGATATGAAGCCGCCGAAGATTCGCAGGAAATTTTACGAAATTCGTAAAACGAGGCATAATCATGAGTTTCACAGACAATACCATTCCCAAGGGTGCTCGGGTCAAGGACGAGGGGCCGAAAAAAGAGGATAAAGAGATGACTGTCGAAGAGCAGCTGACCAAGGCCAAGAAACCCGGACAGGATGCCATGTTGATGCATCCTTATTATCACGGCAAGATTGAGACCGTCCCGAAGGCCTGCATCCGTTCTTTCGATGATTTCTCTATCTGGTACTCTCCGGGTGTAGCGGAGCCATGCAAGGATATTGCGAAGAACCCGGAGCGGGTCTATGACCACACATGCAAGTGGAATACTGTCGCGGTTGTTTCTGACGGTACCAGGGTCCTCGGACTCGGCGACATCGGCCCCGAAGCCGCCATGCCGGTCATGGAAGGCAAGGCCATGTTGTTCAAATATCTGGGGGGCGTAGACTGCGTCCCGATCTGTCTGGATACCAAGGATCCTGAGAAGATTATCGAGACCGTCCGCCTGATCGCCCCGTCATTCGGTGGCATCAATCTCGAGGACATCTCCAATCCGAAATGTTTCGATATTCTCGATGCGCTGCGGGCGGACTGCAAGGTCCCGGTATGGCACGATGACCAGCAGGGTACCGCGACCGTCGAGGTCGCCGGGGCCATGAACGCCATGAAACTCGTCGGCAAAAAGTTCAGTGACGCCAACGTTGCTATCGTCGGCGCCGGCGCGGCATGCCTGGCCATCGCTCGGCTGCTGCTCGCCACCGGTTTCAACCCGAACCATATCTGCATGTGCGACTCCAAGGGAATCTTGAACCAATCCAGGAACGACATCGACGAGGCCCACAAATTGAAGCGGCAGATATGCGAGAAGACAAACGGCGCCGGCAAGTCCGGCGGCATAAAAGAAGCCATGGAAGGCGCCGATCTGCTGATCGCCGCCTCGCAACCCGGCCCCGGCACCATTCCGCCGGAGTACCTGGACAAGATGGCCTCCGACCCGGTCGTCTTCGCCACCGCAAACCCGATTCCGGAGGTCTGGCCGTGGGAGGCCAAGGAGCACGGTGTCAAGGTGTTTGCCACCGGCCGTTCCGATTTCCCGAACCAGGTCAACAACTCCATGGGCTTCCCGGCCATCTTCCGTGGTGTGCTCGACGTCCGCGCCAAGACCATTACCGACGAGATGTGCATTGCTGCAGCTACCGAACTGGCCCGGTGCGCTGAGGAGAAGGGTCTTCGCGATGACTACATCATTCCGTCTATGGCCGAAGAGAGCGTCTATCCTCGCGAGGCTGCAGCTGTTGCCATGAAGGCTATCGAACAGGGTGTCGCCCGGCTCAAGCCGTCCTACGAGGAAGAGCTCGAAAACGCGCAGGCCATCATCAGCCGGTCGCGGAAGCTGACCTCCGCCATGATGCACCAAGGTTTCATCAAAAAGTACCGGGACCCCAACGATAAAGACGACGCATTCGCCGACCTCTTCGAGTGAATCATTTTCTCGGGAGAGAGGGCCTTCTCTCTCCCCAGTTTCTTTTTTTAAATCCGTCGGATCATCTGTTCTGTGCTGAATATCAAAAGTTTTAGGCTTTTTATCTACTCGCAAAACAATAAAAATGCGGACTGAGGAATTCAAACGGAAATAAGAAAAATGTTCGGCCCGTCCCGGAAGACGGGCAGAATAAGGTTGTTGTGCGGTAAGGCGTTCAATAATAGGTGGTGGTAGAGACGCACTCGACGGTCTGCACTCCGGGGATGGAAGCAAGGGCCTTTTCCAGGTCGCCGCCCACGGTCGGGGAGGTGTCGTCGATAAGGAAGCCAGCGTTGACCTTCATCAGGCCGAAAGCAACAGGCTGAATCTTGGTCTCAAGCAGTTTCACACCGGCCGGGAGGACCTTAGCGATGGTCTCAATGACCACATTCAGGTCGATCTCGGTGCTCTCAGGCAGAAGGTCGTAACCGGAAACAATCTGTCCCATTTTTTCACCTCACGGACCAACGAAACCGCATTTCGGGCATGTGTACGGAACGCTCTGGTCGCGGCACTGCTGGCACCGACCAATCTCTGCCTGTCCGCATTTCGGGCATTTGAAGAATGTGTTGCCATGGCCGACGAGCCTCTTCCCGCAGGAAGAGCAAATCTTATCTGCTGCCATAATCGCACGGATAAGACTGCCCCTATTTAAAGACACACCTTATAAAAAGAGGAAAGGATAAAACCCGCCTGGACCGTGGGGGGTTATATGAAGACCCATGCCGACTGTGCGCCCTGTCTTATGAAACGTGTACTGTTCCAGTCCCGTCTCGTCAACAACGGCACCGACTTCGCGGCTATGCAGGCCGCGGTCAAGACATATGCGGCGCTGATGTCACCGGATGTTGACTCTGCGACCATTGCTACCGAAGTGCACCGGCGGGCTTATGCGGCCATGGGTGTGAGCGACCCCTATGCGCAGATGAAACTCGATGCCGATCGGGTCGCGGCGGAGTATGTACCCCGGGCGCAGGCCTTTATCGATGCGGCCCCGGACCGGTTTCGGGCCGCCGTGCGGATTTCGATCATCGGCAATATCATGGATTTCGGATCGGGCAATGCCATCGACAACCCCGAAGAGTTCGGGGGTGTCTTCGATCAGCTTTTGGATCAGGGCGTAGGTTCTGACCAGACAGATGAACTGCGGCGGTTGGTGGATAAAAGCCAGACCGTGATCTATGTGTTCGATAACTGCGGGGAGGACCAGCTTGACCGGCTGCTTATCCGCGAACTGAAGAATATGGGCAAACGGGTTGTCGGGCTGGTTCGCGGTGCGCCGATCCTCAACGACGTGACCCGGGAGGACGCGGTCCGCATCGGGCTCGACCGGGACCTGGACCGGATTGTCGACACCGGCGGCTTTGCCGTTGGAGTGCCGAAGGATTCCAGCGCCGAACTTAAAGAGGAGCTCAGTCGGGCCGGAGTCCTCATAGCCAAGGGCATGGCCAACTTCGAATCGCTTTCCGAGCACGACCTGCCAGTACCGGTAGTTTACCTGTTGCGCGCCAAATGTATTCCAGTCGCTTCCATACTTAATGTGCCAGTTGGAACAAACGTGGTCCGTGTTAAAACGGTTTGCAACGGTAAACATTGATTAATACAGGCAGGTTCATGCGAGTTTGATATGACTGTCGATGTGAGGCAGGCCGTCATTATGGTCGGCGGCAAAGGCACCCGTCTTTACCCGCTGACGGACGCACGGCCCAAGCCCGTGCTCCCGGTCCTGGACAAGCCATGTCTGCGCTATCTCATCGAATCGATGGCTGCTGCAGGCATCAAACAGGTTTTTCTGGCCTGCGGATACAGGTCCGAGCAGATTGCGGCAGCGATTGGAAACGGTCACGATCTCGGTATCGAGATTATCTATTCCAACGAGGACCAACCGCTGGGGACTGGCGGGGCCATGAAAAAACTTGAAAGTCGGTTGGATCCTGTTTTTGTCGCGGCCAACGGCGATACCTTCGCCGATATCGAGGTCGGCGACGAGATTGCAACGCACCTGCAGTCCGGCGCGGCGGTCACTATTGCCCTAACGAAGGTCAAGAACCCGTGCGAGTATGGTATCGTCCGCGTTGACGGCACGGGACGGATCCTCGAGTTCAAGGAAAAGCCGAAGCCTGAAGAGGTCTTCTCCGACCTGATTAATGCCGGGGTCTACGTGGTGAACCGCAAGGTGCTGAAGGATGTGCCAGCTCTGGGTTTCTTTGACTTTTCGAAGGATCTGGTCCCGATCCTCATGCGGCGGGGAGAACGGATCCAGGGTTACGTGCTCAAAGGGGTTTGGCGGGACGTGGGGCGTCCTACCGATCTGCTGGGAATTAATCTTCTGATGGCCTCACGGCTATACGATAATTATTATTGGGCGGAAGACCGTATTGACACCACAACAATCGTGCGGCCGTTTTACCTTGGTGAGGCGGCGCAGGTGAAGTCTCATTCGCAGGTTTCGGCCTCCGTCATCCTGCGCGGCTGTCAGGTCACGGACAGTCGCATCGTGAACTCGCTTTTGCTGCCTGGATGCCGGGTAGAAGGCGCGGAAGTGAACAACTCGATCCTCGGTGAGGATTGCCAGGTGGCCACGGGAGCCAGGATTTCCAATTCGGTGCTGCGGGACGGTACCACAGTCGGAACCGATGAGACCGTAGACCATAAGGTGGGATAAAGATGGTAGAATTCATCAGATCAAAAGCGCCGCTGCGTCTGGGCATTGCGGGTGGCGGCACTGACGTCGATCCGTATGCCACCGAGAAAGGCGGCTACGTCTTCAACACGACAATCAACAAGTATGCCTACTGTACGCTGACCCCGCGTAGCGACCGCAACATGAACATCAACTCGCTCTATTATGGCCAGTATCAGGCGCCGCTGGACGGCGGGCCGTTGCCGCTCAACAACAATATGAGTCTGATCAGTTCCGTTACAAACTATTTCCAGGTCAAACACGGTTTTGACATGGTCATCCGTTCTGATGTGCCGGCGGGTTCCGGGCTCGGCGGTTCCTCGACCATGATTGTTTCCATGATCAGCGCCATGGTCAATTGGCTGGATGTGGACATGACCAAAGAGGACATGGCCCGGCTGGCTTACCACCTTGAGCGGGAGGTCATCGGGCTCAAAGGCGGACTGCAGGACCAGTATGCGGCCGTATATGGCGGCTTCAACTCGCTGGTCATCCACGGTCACAATGTCAAGGTCGAGCCGGCCAACATCACCCCCGATATCGTGGACGAACTGCAGTGCCGGTCGGTCCTGTGCTACACCGGCATAAGCCGGGATTCAGCCACGATTATCAATACCCAGATCAAATCCTACCGGCAGGGTCGGAACGATGAGGCGCTGGATGTGTCGAAGGAACTTGCCAAAAAGATCCGTAACACGCTGCGGTACGGGGATATTGAAGGCACGGGCCGGTTGCTGGATCAGGTCTGGCAGTACAAGAAACAGTTCTCTGACAAGGTCACAAACCCGGAAATCGACGGACTGTACCAGATTGCTATGTCCCATGGAGCCATTGGCGGCAAGGTCTCGGGCGCCGGCGGCGGTGGATTCATGTATTTCATCTGCAGATATGACAAGAAGGGAGAGCTGACCAAAGCCCTGGCCGATGCCGGGGCGATCATCTCGGACTTTAACTTCGAACCAGTCGGGGTCAAATCATGGAGAAGCAGAAATGAATGAGGACATCGTCGCCGAACTGAAACGCAGTGCCGATACCATCTCAAAGATCGACCCAGCGCAGATCAGAGCAGCCGCCGACATGATTTACGAGTGCGTCAAACGGAAAGGGCAGGTCATTTTTATGGGCAATGGCGGGTCATCGGCCGATGCCCAGCATATTGCGGCAGAACTCTCCGGCCGCTACGCGTTCGACCGTCCGGCCATGGCCGGGGTCTGTCTGTCCAATGTGGTTCCGATCACTGCAATCGGCAATGATTATTCCTATGACATCATTTTCCAGCGGCAGATCGAGGCATTCTGCCGGCCGGGCGACGTGGTCGTCGGTCTGAGCACTTCCGGCAATTCGAAGAACGTGATTCTGGCGGTCCAGAAGGCCAAGGAGATCGGTGCGAAGACCATCTCTTTCACCGGTGACCAAGGCAAGCTCAGGGATGCCGTCGACCTGGCGGTTATCATTCCCACGAAGGAGACGGCACGGGTCCAGGAAGGATATCTCGCCGCGCTCCACACAATCTGCGGCATCGTCGAACGGGCGATGTACGGTCGAGCCGCGGTTCTGACGGACCGCGATAACACGCTCTGTCCCGATGTACCTTACTGCCACGACCCGGCGCAGATGAAGGTTTATCCAGGTGTGCCGGCGGCGATCGCGCGGCTGAATCGGGCGGGCTATGAGGTTATTGTCATTTCCAATCAGTCCGGAATCAACCGCGGTTATTTTGATGAGAAAATGCTGAAAGCAGTCAACCGGGCGATGCTCGATCAGATTGAAGCGGGCGGCGGCCGCATCGACGGCATCTATTTTTGCCCCCATCGGCCGGATGAGCACTGTAGCTGTCGTAAGCCAGAGGTAGGTATGGGTCTGCGGGCCATTGCCGAGCACCATCTCGATCCTGTTAAATGCTGGATGATTGGCGATGCGGATAAGGACGTGCAGTTCGGTCAGCGGTTGGGGATGCAGACCGTTCAGGTTGGCGCCGATAGAAACTTTGTGACAGCCGTGAATGAGATTCTCGCCAACACCATAAAAACTAGTTACTGAAGGGAGACGCTGCCTGCTTTCTGATGGTGCATTTGCCTTATCCATAAATACGGGCATAATTATACGCAACTCGGAGTGGGACAGATGTATGTCATTTCCCTGATTGTAAAGAACGAGTTCGGCGTCATGCAGCGGGTTATGGGTGAATTCACCCGGAACAAGATTAACGTCGAAACTATCGTAGTCGGGAAATGCGAAGTCCCTGGTAAGTCGCGGATGGTCCTGTCGGTCATTGACGAAGGCGAAGCGAAGTTGGCCATGGGCAGACTGCAGAAATTGCAGGACGTCTACGGTTGCGAGCTTGTGCCTGAGTCCGGGCAGTCAGCTTACGCACTGATCTCTACCTCAAACGGTAACGTTGGTGTCGTCGGAGGTTCCGATCAGGTCGAGGAAATCATCGCTCGGAGCGAACCCGACAAGTATGTCAAGGCGCTCAACGCGCTCTGACCGTGCATCATCAAGAGAAGGCATTTCAATGGAAAAGACGGAGTTTATCTGGCTGAATGGCAAACTGGTCAAGTGGGCGGATGCTAAGGTCCACGTGCTGTCGCACGCATTGAACTATGGCACCGGGGTTTTTGAGGGCATCCGGGTCTATCAGACCCCGAAGGGTCCGGCTATCTTCCGGCTGAAAGACCACGCTCGGCGGCTGGTCGATGGCTGCGCGATGATGGGCATCGATCTGGTCTTCGACGGAAAACAGTACGATTACGAGAGTGTCATGAAGGCCATCAAAGACGCGGTCCGGGCCAACAAGAACACTGACTACGTCAAGCCCTGTATCTTTTTGAGCGGCGAAGAGGTCGGTCTGAATCCAGTCGGTGTTCCGGCCAGTTTTGCGATAACCTGCATCAATATGGGCGCCTACCTTGGCAAGGATGCCGACAACGGTATCAAACTGATCACTTCCTCATGGCAGCGGCCAGATTATCTGTGCGGTCCGGCCGGCGCGAAGGTCAACGGTTCGTATGTCGCTTCTTGCTTGGCTAAGCGGGAGGCTATTCGTCAGGGCGCGAACGAAGCGGTCATGCTGAACAGAGAAGGTCACGTTGCGGAGTGCACTGGCGAGAACCTCTTTATGTTCAAACACGGTAAGATTTTCACGCCAGCCGTCGGTGAGAGCATCTTACAGGGCGTTACCCGCGGTTCCATTATTCAGGTCGCCAAAGATCTGGGCTACGAGGTAGTTGAGACCGCGGTCACCCGGTTCGAACTGACTACTGCTGACGAGGTCTGGCTGACCGGTACTGCCGCCGAGGTTGCCCCAGTTACGTCTGTAGATGGACGGGTCATCGGTAACGGCAAGCCCGGTAAAATCTCAAAGGCTATCCATGCCGAGTTCCGGAAGATTGCTACCGGTGAGGACCATAAGTACGATATTTGGCTGGACTACGTGAACTGAAATTTCTTTCCGGAGTTTCCAGACTCCGGCCTTTTTTTATTAAAATCAAGGATTACTGTATCGAACTACAGAAAAATTGGGTGATTCGGTCACAGAAAAAGTTTTCAAAGTTCTTTCTCAGGATACATCTGTTCATAATTAATGTCCTTGAGCCCGGCAATCACCCGTGCCAAAAACTTACCGAGTGGTCCGCACTGGTGGAATGATGTGATGACGACCTTCGGGCCGATGTGTGACTCGCCCTCGGCGCGGTGGCCGAAGCGATAGTAAACTTTGTGGATGTCTACCTTGCTCGGACCGAACTTGAGCATATCTAGCAGGACCTTCCAGCCAGTGAGTTCCATCTCGTTCCAGTGCTTGGTGATGATGGGTGCCCACAGCATCCGACGGCCACCGAAAAGACCGCTCATAATATCCTCGGTGATGGGCTTGTGATTTACGAACAGGAATAGGTCGCAGTAGACATTGAATGCCCATGAACCGGCCCAGCGGATAAAGCCGAGCGCACGCCGCTCTACCCGGGTGCCCACGACCAGATCTGCGCCCTTCTCCAGTTCTTCATACATCGGGCCCAAGGCGGAGATAGGGTGCTGAAAGTCACAGTCCATGCAGATGAAGTAATCGGTCCCGCATTCGACAAACCCCTGCAGCACGCTGGCGGCCAGGCCCCGATCGTGGGGATCCCGGGTAAAGAACGTTACCATCGGGTCGTGCAGGTCCTCGATCAGTTTCTTGCTGGAGTCGGTGGAGTTATCGTCCATGAAAAGAACGTGGAATGCCGGGTACTGCTCGCGGATGGCCTTGGCCATGTTGGCAATATTCTTTTCTTCATTGCAGGTGGGAATGACGACGGTAAGGAATCTGGCCATAGCACAACTTCCGATTGAATTGCATACTCGGGACCGATATATCAATTGTCCTATGGAGAATAAACGGATGTTGTATTCTGTTCATTCCTTCTTTGGTTCCTGCGGGGCCGTTTTACCCACTCCTTTCCGCTTCTTCAGCAGAATCGAGGTGACGAAGCTGATAATGATGATCGCGAAAGTAGCTACGAGCGTAAAGGTCTGGGCCTCGTTCGAGTTGAAGAATGTGTAGAAGAATCCGCTCATGACCGCGATAAACCCGTACTTCAGGATGCAGCCCAGCACAATGTAGAACACCGACTTCTTGATGTCCCAGTGGGCGATGGCGATGAACGCGCCTGCGAAGGGAATCATCGGCGCGACCCGGTTCAGTAACAGCAGACGCTCGTCTCCCATGACCAGGAACTGAGTGTATTTGTTCACGGCCCGTTCGATGCGGCCCGGGACATGGATGTGGGTAACGATATAATGAAGTGTCAAGATGCCTACAAGTTCGGCAGCGATAGCGGTCAGGACAAGTTCTATACCGAAGACTGCAGGACTGCGGTAATTTGGTCCGGCCATAAAGGCAATTACGAAGAACAGTTCCGGCAGTGTTGGGAAGAGCAGGGCGTCTAACAGGAAAATCAAAAAGATGCAAAACAGCAGTCCGAACTCACCGTTACCACCGAAGAGACCGTAGATCCAGTCGCCGAGGCCGATCATGCCGAGACCTCCGCTGTGAGTCTAGAATGTCTTTTCCCTTCATGCGCATACAAAAGCTGCCGCTCTATATAATGTGGGTGGATAGCGGACCCCAGGATGCGGTCAATCAGTCAGGTTATTAATGTCGGACCTGTTATGTGCGTTTATGAAGAAGGTAGATTTCAGTTCAAAGGTCACAGGATACTTTGATGCCGTTACGGAGGTCATTGGCCGGCTAGACAAAGACCAGTTCAACACGGCGCTCAATATCTTGCTGGATGCTTACAATCGTGGCGCGGCGGTCTACACATTCGGTAATGGCGGTAGTGCGGCCACGGCCTCACACATCGTCTGTGATTTCAATAAAGGAGTCTCGCTGAAGCTCGACAAAAAATTCCGCTTCACCTCGCTTTGCGACAACACCGCCTCGCTGATGGCGATCGCCAACGACTGCGGCTATGAGCATGTGTTCGAGTATCAGCTCGAAGGCAAACTGGTGTCAGGTGATGTGCTGATTGCCATCTCCGGTAGTGGCAACTCCGAAAATGTTTTGCGGGCGGTCAGGTATGCCAAAGATCGGGGTTGTACAATAATAGCTATGACTGGTTACAACGGTGGCAAACTGAGACCGCTGGCCGACTGTTCGATTCATGTACCGATTAACGATATGCAGAAGGTCGAGGATGTCCATATGATGGCCCTGCACCTGATGGCCCAGACACTAGCTATGTACTTCGGTCATCCGATGTGCTGACAGGGTCTTATTGTCGTGGTGAAAAAAATGAAAGCATTCGTAACTGGCGGAGCAGGGTTCATTGCTTCGCATCTTGAAGACGTACTGATTAAAGCAGGCTGTAAGGTCTGCGCGGCAGATATAATCGAGCCCGCCAAGTGTCACAATATCGCGCATCTAAAGGACAACGATCGGTTTACCTATCGGCAACTGGATGTGACCGACGTCAATGCACTGACCAAGGCTACAGCAGACTATGACATTATATATCACCTGGCGGCCAACTCTGATATTCAACGTGGCGGTCAGGATCCAGCCATGGACTACGCCATGACCTTTCAGACCACCCGTGCTGTGCTGGAAGCAGTGCGGACAAACCGCATCCCGAAGATTTTCTTCTCGTCCACTTCGGCGGTGTACGGCGACATCAAAGGTAATCTGAACGAACTGACTGGCGGCCTAAAGCCGATTTCGTATTACGGCGCGGCAAAACTGTCTTCAGAGGCGATGATCTCTGCCTATTCATACATGAACGACTTCGACGCCTTGATTTTCCGGTTTCCCAATGTTATCGGCCCCCGTTTGACGCATGGCGTAATCTTTGATTTTTTGCATAAACTGAAGCACAGTCCAAAGAAGCTCGAAATTCTCGGTAACGGTAAACAAAACAAACAGTACGTGTATGTGACCGATTTAGTTCAGGGGATTTGGGAGTTCTCACAGAAGAAAGAGCCTGGTCTGAACTTGTACAACGTGTCCACTGAATCGTATACTGACGTCGACACCATTGCTGATCTGGTCTGCGAGCGGCTCGGACTGAAAGACGTGGAGTACTCATACACTGGCGGCAACTGTGGTTGGAAAGGAGACGTACCCTCCTTCGGCTATGATATTGCTAAGGCCAAAGCGGCTGGCTGGAAGTTCAAATATAACTCGACTGAAGCTGTTCGTGAGACTCTACGGCAGGTTGATGTCGCTTACATCTCGTCATTATAAATGATCGAAGAACCGGTGCGATCGAAACGGAAAGCGGTCCGACGGCAGTCGGGCAGGGCTTTTTCCACGGCGGCCTGTTCGGTCGGCTCGACGTAAAACAACATAAAACCATTTCCACCAGCACCCAGCAGTTTTCCGCCAACTGCACCGTTTTCCATTGCCCGCCGATAGACATCATCGATAAAAGGGTTGGAAACGTCGGGGGCCAGGCACCTCTTGATCTGCCAGCCGTCGTCAAGAGTTTTGCCCAGTGCTTCTATATGGCCGTGCGATAGACTGTTATAAAGCCGATGTGTTAATTCGCACATCTGGGTTTTTTTTTCGGCAGATTTTGCAGTAGGAATGCTGTATTCTCTAAGAATGGCAGAAGCACTCCGAGTGCCGCCAAGGTAAAACATCATGAGCCGTCCGGAAAGGGCCTGCAGATCATTCTCTTTTAACTGAATTGGTGAGACATTCACGTTCCCGTTCCTTTTAAACTGGATATAATTGAGACCGCCGAAGGCCGCCGCGTACTGGTCTTGCTTGCCAACCGGTTCACCCAGCCGATTGATCTCCATGTCGCAGGCCTCTTCGGCGAGCAGTTCTTTGGAAGTAGGTAATCCGCAGAGCGTACGGATTCCGTTGATCAGCCCCACTGTGAAAGTGCTCGACGAGCCCAGTCCTGTTCCCGAAGGAATATCGGAGGTGCTGGTGATCTCAATGCCGGAAATACCGTATTTCTTTAAGGTCTCGCGGAAAATCGGATGCTTGATCTGAGACAGGTCCTTTACTCTTTCTACGGCCGAGTACTTCAATTGGGTGATATCCTGATGGAATGACCGCGCTAACGTGATGTACACATACTTGTTGATGGATGTGCTAATCACACAGCCGTCGTGGTGGAGATAGTAATCTGGCATGTCACTTCCACCTCCGCAAAAACTGATTCTCAGCGGTGTCCTTGTGATTATCATAAACTAAAGGGAGATAACAGGGAACGGGTAAATAATGTTCTTGGATAAATGTCCGTCTGAAAACGGTTGAGATTACGAATTCTGGAAAGATCCCGCGATTGTATGGTTGTAGCCAGAGCAGGCGGGATTTGGTCAACATGTTATTTATTATGGCATAATATCATTCAGAGTCGTTAAAACCGGGTCAAACGGTCGGCATCTTATAATTCGACAAGTAGATGGTGAAATGATGGAAAAGTACGTGAAACGTTATTGGACGGCATTTACAGCGGCATTGGCCGTCAGTATCGTTATCTCTGTCTTTCTTACGCATACCTATGATGTGAGTGGTTGGTCTGAGGTCTGTAACAACCTGCTGGCTGGCGAAGGGCTGTACGGGGTTGAAGGATATTACTACACCCCGGTCTGGGGATATTTCCTTTCATTCCTGCTCTATTTGGGTACGCTGTTCGGCATCTCTCCGACCATGGTTCAGCAGGACTTGTTAATCGGGCTAGAGAATGGTGGCAGTCCGTTTACCAGTATGATCACGGACTTTCGGTTCGTACTGATGCTGAAATTGTTTATGATTCTTACTTGGGCGGTCAATGCTTATTTGATATATCATATCGTAAAAGAATGGACCGGCGAACCGAGAAAAGCGTATACCGCCTCGGGACTATGGCTGATTTGTCCGCTGACGATTGTGATCATAGCCCGCTCGGCCATGTTCGAGAGTCTGACCGTGATGCTACTCCTGTTGTCGCTAATCCTACTGTGGCGGGGTCAGTATTTCGGGGCCGGAGCGCTGTGGGCAATGGCTTCATTGACCAAGTATTTCCCGTTTTTTTTAATTTTCATCTTCGTAGCCCTGATTTTGGTACGCAATCGGGGCGAACCGAAAAAAGCGCTGCGGCAGACGGTCGAAGCAGTCATCGGTGCACTGCTTATGAGTATGGTAATCTATCTGCCACTGATTATTGACGGTACGGTGATGGATTCGCTGTCCTTCATCACCAGCCGGGTGAGCGAATCCTGGTTGGGCATTTATGACGTGATATACACAGTGTCGGCGTTGATTGTCTCGGCTTATGTGGCCTATTGTTATTACAAACGTGGGTCAACTGAGATCGGCAGTTTCTTCAAGGCTGTACTTACTACGCTGCTAGTGGTCTATTTCCTGCCGGTGGGTCCGGAACAGTACTATATCATTCTGGCTCCATTTATGGCCATCGGCGCGGTATTGCTGGACCGGCGGTTGGGCACAATCATGGTGGTAGCCTATTCTCTGATGATTGTCTCGCCGCTGTTTACTACATATCCGTCGGATTTCCTGGTGTATCTGAATGCGTTCGGGAGCATCACGGCCGCTCCGCCGATCATCGATACTATTGTTGACAACCTGTTTACCGCGGCCGGGATCATGATTCTCTGGTTGAGCCTGTGGTATCTATATAAGGGCCAACTGGCGGAACGGAAAGCGTTGAAAGCAGCGAGGTGTAGTCATGAAGAATAAAGGCGTGTGGGCGGTCATTGCGGTGTTCGTCTGTCTGATGTTGGCCGGTGAGATGCTGGTCTACGCCGTCGATCCATACTCCTATGACATTGAAATGACCGACGACGGTAATACGCTATACTACTCGTTGGAATCCTCCACGAGCGCTGACTATCATGTAGCGGTCCTGTCTGATACGGTCGCCGTCGGCGGAGTTTACTGCTACTACGACAGCGCCTATGGCGTTAGTATGATCACCCATGACCAACTCAGTCTGATGGTGGAAGAGTTGGAAACAGAACTAGATCTGCGCGGAGCCGCCTACGAGGGGCGGCTTGATGCTCAGGAATTAGCGGACCTGATGTCAGCCGATTTGACGCAAGGTACAGCGGCGGAGCATGCATTCATCTGTGGTGCGGGAGCGTTTCCGGATACAGTTTACACTGGGGCGGCGGACGATTTGCTGGTGCTCTGGTTGCAGGCCGGCGGCACTGTCTATTGGATCAACGGGGTGATCGGTCTTTATAGCGCCGATGCTCAGGGCAGACTGACAGCTGTCGCCGGTTATAGCGAATTGCTGTTCGGTGAAGGCGGGGCAGTGAATACATGTGACGATATGGAGTTTGCCGAAGATCCAGGGAACGAACGGGAATTAGGTGCAACTCTGTCGGTTTATTATTCACTGATCAACAACGGTCTTCGGACTGACCTGCCATATTCGATATCCATTGGCTTCGAACAGGGTGGCTATGGCAGTGTGGTGTTGGTCAGATCTGCGGACGGAAACGGTACGATCGGCGTGTTTGGCGGTACTTCATTGCGCGGTATTTTCAACAAAGAAGCGCCGCGGTTTCTAGCTCAGGTGGTTGCGGCTCATCTTGGTTACAGCACTGTGTTACTGGATGCAGTAGACGGTTCCGTCGACGATTCTTTTGCCGGTACAGTGGACCTCTCTGCACTAAGTGGCGAGAAGGCGGCGTTTACTTATCTCGGCGATACCGTAGCGCTATGTGGCAAGTATTATAGGTGGACATGATTAACGTCTACAAGCAGTCAGGGATGGGAAGCGGTAATGAAAACAGTCAGTGTTATTATTCCGGTTTATAACGGAGCGCAGTTCATTACACCCTGTATCGATGCACTGATTGCGCAAAACTATCCGTAGATCGAGGTTTGTTTTATTGTTGATCACAAGACTACCGACGATACGATGAGGCAGATCGAGGTAAATCAGGGCCGGCTTCCTGCGATTAAGACAGTGATTCAGAACGATGAAGGGCGGTTGGGTTCCGCCCGGAACATCGGGATTGACAGCACATCTGGTGAGATTATCTGGTTCTTGGACGTGGACGATCGGCCCGCCTCGGATTTCCTGATCAAAATGACCAAGATTCTTGACGAAACAAACTCTGATATCGTCTTCTGCAACTTCTATTTCTCCGACAGCCGCGAGTTTCCGGACTTTTCGGGACTAAGGTTCAAAGTAAGGACTATGAGTCGGCAAGAGGCTTTGCGTTTTCGGTGTGAGGAAAGATTGCCAGTTACGGCCTGGTCTAAAATCTATCGCCGCAGTCTTATCACAGACCATCATCTCAGATATAAGACCGACCTGGCAGAGGATGTTGATTTTACTTATCGGTCGATTGCCGCAGCAGACCGGATATCCTACTATAACGAGCCGTTGTATCTGTATTATCAAAATGCCGGTTCCATCTGCAATAGCAATCAGAACAACCGCCGCGGCCTGGCCGAAGTTGAAGTGTATAAACAGCTCTTTGCAGATTTTAAAACCGAACAGCCGGAATTCTATGATTTCTTCGTCGACCGGGCGCTGACCACCGTGACGCGGTCAATGGTACACATGGACTATCCGATGTTCCGGAAACAGTATGATAAAAACTGGGTGAAGTCACTGGTTCTCGAGTGCAACAAGAAAAATCCTTTCTTCGAGATGGTTCTGTTTCGGCACATTCCATACCTATACTACCATCTGGCTCACTTTGTAATGAAACACTTTTACTACAAGAACAATAAGCCGTGGGATCTCACGATAAGCGAAGCACATGGCGACAAGTTCTTTTCCAGGCATTTCAAAAACATATGATGCAGTTGGCAGGACGGTATGAAAGGCACGATCACAGACGAACGGCAGGTGAGGTGAAACGGCCTCATTTGCTGGTAAGTTCGTTATCAAAACGGTGATGAGCATAGTCTCAGCGCTTGTCGGTTTCATAGCGCTGATGTTTATGTCCCGGTTTGTCGGGTCTGAATACGGCGTCATGATGCTGTGGTGGTCATTCGTAGGTCTCGTCAACCTGCTGACCGATATGGGTTTCAATGCAGCCTGTATCAAAAGCATCGGTGAAAAAAAGGACTTCAATGCCTGCGTATCATCGCTAGCAGTTATCAAGACGGGCATGAGCGTTGTACTAGCGGTCATCGTTATTGGTTATCTTGGTTATCTGTACACTGTTGGTTCTCTGACGGACACAATCCGCAACATCGTCCTGATGTTCCTGCTTTATTATTTAATTTACAATGCAACGTGGGTGATGGTGTGTGCCTTCGACGGATTGTTAGACGTTACCCGCTCTTCGATTGTCCAACTGTCTGAAGTGATTGTGCGCTCGTCGCTCTTTATTGTCTTCGCCTACATGCAATACAACGTCGAGATTCTATCCTCGGCCTGCCTGATTGGGATTACATTCGCATTTTTTCTGGCCTGTGTGTTCTTCCGGCCGTATCGGTTCCACTTCGTGCGGCCGGTCCTAATCCGTGACTATGCTGGGTTCATGAAATCGGTGGCCGTCGGTATCACGATGATGACCGCGCTGACGTATCTCGATAAGACGACCGTGGGCCTATTTTGCGGTACCCAGGATGTTGGGTATTACTCTGCTGCGGCAGGCGTTGCCTATGCTATGACGACGTTGGGGCTTGCTATCAACAATGTCCTGTTGCCGAAGTTTTCAGAACAAAACAGTCGTCACGATGCGGCTTCTCAGAGAAAGATGCTGTCTAATGCTCAGCGGTATGTTTCGCTGTGCATTTTGCCACTACTTATCGTGATCGCACTGTTTGGGACCGACATCGTGGTCATCTTCCTCGGCGAGGGCTATGCGCCGGCCGGTTCTGTACTGTCTATTATGACCGTTTTCATGTATTCGTTCGTCATGGTCGGAATTGACACTCAGCTGTTGTACTCGATTAACTGTCTGACGGCCTATCGGCGGGCTTCGCTCATCTTTTCGGCGGTCACAATTGCACTGCTGTTCATTTTGGTGCCGAGTAACATCGGGCCAATCACCCTGATTGGCTGGGGAATCAGAGGTGCCGCCGTCAGCATCAGTTGCGGCTATCTGCTGTTCTTTTTGATGCTTTCTTACATCTCCCGGGTGCACATTCATTTCACGGTCTATCCGAAGATCTACCGGCAAGCCGTAATCGTAATACTGGTATCACTAGTGCTCCTAGTGGTAGACCGGCTATTCATTGACAGTATGAACCTGATCGAACTGATCTTCATCGCGTTATTGTGTCTGGTGGTCTATGCCGTGCTGGCGCTGGTCTTCCGGGAGATCACGGTTTGTGAGGTCAAAAAGGTGCTGTACCCTCTTTTTCACCGTCATTCCAGATGACTGAATTTAACTGTAGAAAGTACGGCCGAACGAGGGGAAGTATCCACCGATGTAGATGTAGCCAGCGTAATTGTCGGTAGCTGAGAGTAGTTGGGCGGTGCCAGTAACGGTGGTCCGAATGACCGAGCCGCTGTTCTCGTAGACGATTTCGGAACAGTAGCACAGGCCAGCTGCGATGACCTGAGAAAGATCTGCCCGCTGGTAATCAGTGTAGTTGCCGCCGAAGACACAAATCATCCCGTTGCCATGCTGGACCAAGGCAATGCTACTGTACTGTCCGTCGGTGTAGCCGAGAGTCAGGCAGTTGGACAGGTTGCTGCCGTCCACGCCGTAGAGAGCCTGATTATTGCTCAGTGACAGCACATAACGATAATTATTTGCGATAACGTCCTCGTAGACTTTGTTGTCATCGATCTCGCCGTTGAGGCATTCGATTCCGAAGAATAGTTCCTGATAGCCGCTCACCTTGAACAGTTCATTTTCGGTTGAATAGTACCGGCCGAGGGCATTGCCCGACCAGTAAAGGCGCCCGCCGTTGTCCAGCCACTGCAGGATCAGATCGTCGGTCTGACCAGTGTAGACCGTAGCGGGCAGGGCGCCAGAGACGACGATCAACGCTGTAGTACAGTCGGTCTCTGCCAGGTCGCCGGTTAATTTTTCGGCCAAAGCAGCTGCGTCTACGACAGTGATGTCGGTCACGCCTTTGTAGGCAAGGGTTTTGATCAGTTGATCGATGTAATATTCCTGGGCGTTCATCTGTCCGATAACGGTCATTTTGGTGGAGTTGTAGGCAGTGCAATATGTCTCATCGTAGTAGATTATGTATTCGTCCGTTGCAGTGAAGGTACCGTTGTCGGAGATTACGAAATTAAAACTGCTTGATCCGTTGGAGGAAACCGACCAACTGGCCTGTTCGTATCTATAAGTAACGTTAGCATTGTATTCCCGTACATTGGCATAGGCCAGAACTTCACCGATCAGTACGACGGCAATGATGACAACCGCCAGTGCGGTCAACAGTTTCTTATCACGGTTCATACTCATACCCCCGTATTTTATTTAAGGCCCAGTTGGCACCGTCGAACAGTCTGTCTATGGCTTTTACTCTGCCCCGGAAGTGGTTCTTTGTAAAGAACGGCTGAATTGTCAGGAAGAAAGTCAATAGCAGGGCAAATCCTTCGGCGACTAGAGTTGCATAAAGGATGAAATGCTCTAGGTTGAAATCTGCTGCTGCCCGGCTCATAGTCCAAACTATCCAATTAGCATTGCCGACTCCGTACCACTCGACCAGATTGACTGCCAGTACTGTGTTGTTGACCGCCAATGGATCAAGGACGGTGCTGATACCAATTACTACCAGACACAGGGAATATGCTCTCCCCTCCTTGGCTGCCATAATAATGAGCAGCGGTAGCAAGACGATGGCATACTGTGGCATCAGTGAGACCATCATGGTCGGAGTGAGAATCATGAGTAGGTGCTGGAAGAATTCATCATCAGTCTTTGCGGCATCGGCGACATAGGTCCGGTAAGTAGCAATGATAACCACGATCAGTCCAAGCAATACCAGGATTGTCATCTTGATGGACTCGCCGCCGGAGAAGAGCGTACTGAACCGGCTAGTGATAAAACTGACCGATTTTGAAAGGTCGCCGTTAATGATATCTGGCAACAAGATCACCACAGTCATGAGTATGGCGCCGATTGCAAACTTGCCCAGATTCTCAGCCTTCTGCTTTGTGGTGCCCGGCCGACCCTGGGCGACAAGATAAGCGATCAGAATGGTGATTGTAAAGAGCGGGAAGAACTTCAGCAGGCCTGCCAATGCGAATATAAGACCACCCAGAAGGTTCATGTTCCGCCGCAGCAGTATTATGGTCAGCAACAGGAAGAGTGCCGAAACACAGTCGAACTGAGTGCCGACCGTGGACATATAGAACACGATGGGACAGAACAGCCAGAACGCGGCACCTTTCAGGGCCCGCTCCTCGTTACCGAGATAGTCCTTCAGTAGGTAGTAGAGCAAGTAGCCCACCAACAGGTCGGTAGCGATCAGCGGAATCTTCATCGCAATTCCGAATCCTACAGTGGTAAGAGTAGCTATGTGCCCGCAGTACCAATTGTCTTCGATGGGCAGCAGGTCGGTGAAACGGAAACCGAAGACATCAATCGAAGAGAAGGCGTTGATAATCCCGTCGAAAAAACTCAGGCAGTAACCCCATACTGGTGTATAGTACAGGCCGGTCAATTCATAGAGACCGTTTCCGGAATTGACATTCGACAGGATCAGGGCCCAGGCGTAGACGTCGTAGTCATAAGTGATAAACGGAGAGATAACGACCCGGATCAGCAGGCCAATCAGAAGCAGAATGACAATACGCCTGGTTGGCGTTGCTGCATGCCAAGTGCTGCTGAAATAACTCATTAAGAAAATCATCATTGCCGAACGTTATATAACAGTTGTGACAAACGATAAAACTCTATTTTCTATATAAATGCCAGAGGACCTTTTCGGCGCTTGTATGTAGTTTCCGGTTCCCAAATGTTTTATACAATAACGAAATAGAACCCTCTTGCTCTTTAAGAGCCGATGAATGATGAAGGTGCTTAGCACCGGAAAGAGGTAATTAACAATGACGTCTGTATTTGTGAAGTTCGACACGCCCAAAGAGGTCTCTGACAAAGCTTACTCCCTGGCCGAGATTGCCAGAGACGGCGGTAAGATCAAGAAAGGCACGAATGAGGTTACCAAGACCGTTGAACGGGGCGAGGCTGCCATGGTCATTATGGCTGTCGATGTCGAACCGCCGGAGATTCTGGCCCACATGCCGGCTCTGTGCGACGAGAAGAAGGTCCCGTACGTCTATGTCCCGAGCAAGACCGAGCTCGGCAAGGCTATAGGCCTTGAGAAGCCCACCGCATCCGTCGCCATTGTCGACGCCGCCAAGGGCAAGGCCCTCTGCGACGAGATTGCTGAAGCTGTCAACGGCCTGAAGTCCAACTGATCTTGGTGATTTGAATGGTAGACACTGACAGCATTCCCTCGGAAGTGGTCGAGATCATCGGCCGCACCGGGATGACAGGAGAGGCCACCCAGGTCAAGGTGCGCGTCCTCGACGGACGCGACAAAGGCCGGATCATTACCAGGAACATCATGGGCCCTGTTCGGATGGGCGACATCCTGATGCTCAGAGAGACCTCGAGAGAGGCCAGGAAACTCGGCATGGGGAGATGAGTTGGATGGTAGAAGAAAAGAAATGTTCGTTCTGCGGCAAAGTTCTCGAACCAGGCACCGGCCAGATGTTCGTCCGCCGGGACGGTTCCGTCCTGTACTTCGACTCCAGCAAGTGCTATAAAAATATGGTCGAGCTCAAACGGATCCCGCGGACCACTGCCTGGACTGCCAAGGCCCAGGAAGAGAAGGAAGCCCATCGGAAATCTCTCAGCAAGACCGCTGACGTAGCTCCGGCCACTCCGGCACCCGCTGCAGAAACCCCGAAGGAGTGAGCTCCCATGACTATGGAGAAGACGTACCTGATGATCAAGCCCGACGGAGTCCAGCGCGGGCTTATCGGCGATATCGTGTCCCGTTTCGAAAGGAAAGGACTGAAACTCGTCGCCGCCAAGCTCATGACCATCTCCAAAGAGACCGCCGAGACCCATTACGCCGAGCACAAAGGCAAGAAATTCTTCCCCTCGCTGATTGCCTACATTACCTCCGGGCCGGTCTTTGCGATGGTCTGGGAAGGCGACAACGCCGTCCAGGTCTGCCGGAACATGATGGGTAAGACCAACCCGCAGGACTCCGCACCCGGTACGATCCGCGGCGACTACTGCATGGTCACCGGCCTCAACATCATCCACGGTTCCGACTCGCCTGAGTCCGCTGCCCGGGAGATCTCGATCTTCTTCAAACCCGAAGACCTCGTTACTTACGACAGAACCGCTGACAAGTGGCTGTACGAGTGAGTACGGAGACCTTCGGGTCTCCCAAACCTTTTATTTTTTGGCTTACTGTAAGTTGAATATCATGGGGTGAATCAGATGGCAATCAGGCAGCCGGTTGTGAGTGTGCTCGGTCATGTTGACCACGGAAAAACGAAGCTTCTGGATAAGATCAGAGGCACGGCGGTCGGCGCTCGCGAAGCGGGAGCTATCACACAGCACATCGGCGCGACAGAGGTTCCCATCTCGCGGATCTACGAGATGTGCGGCCCCATTATCGGGAAACGGAGGTTTACCGTGCCCGGTCTGCTGTTCATCGACACCCCCGGTCATCAGGCCTTCACCACTCTCCGCGCCCGGGGCGGCGCTCTGGCGGACCTGGCGGTCCTTGTCATTGACATACGCGAAGGCATTATGCCGCAGACCATCGAGTCCATCCACATCCTCCGTCAGTACAAGACTCCCTTTGTCATCGCGCTCAACAAGATCGATACTGTCGAAGGTTGGATCTCCGAAGAGGACCGGCCGTTTGTCGTGGCCGAGAAACAGCAGATGGAGCATACCACGCAGGTTTTCGAGCAGCACATGTACAATGTGATCTCCCAACTGGCCCAGAACGGTGTCTTTGCTGACCGCTATGATCGGATCAACGATTTCACAAAGGCCATCGCACTGGTCCCGATCAGCGCCAAGACCGGCGAAGGCGTGCCCGACCTGATGCTGATGCTCATCGGTCTGGCACAGCGGTTCCTGGAAAACCGGCTGACCAACGAGGAAGGGCCCGGTAAGGGTACGATTCTCGAGGTCAAGGACGAGAAGGGATTGGGGCAGACGCTCGACATCATTCTCTATTCCGGCACAATCAAGACCGGCAGCACGGTCGCCATCGGTACCCGCGGCGTACCGCTCATAACCCGGGTCAAGGCCATTCTGAAACCCAAACCCCTGGACGAGATTCGCGATCCCCGCGACCGTTTCGACTCTGTCAAAGAACTGCACGCAGCCGCCGGTGTCAAGATCGCCTGTCAGGATACCACCGGTGCTTTGGCCGGCGGACCGATCCGTGTCGTCAAGAATGCCAAGGACCCCGCCGTCAAAGAGATTACCGAAGAAAGCTCGATCAAGATCGAGACCACCGAGAAAGGCATCACCATCAAGGCGGATGCGGTCGGCTCTCTGGAAGCACTGGCCTTCGAAGCCAAACAGACCAATATCCCGATCCGCAAATACGGTATCGGGGAGATCACCCGGCGGGACGTACTCGAGTCATCCTACGGAAACGATTCCAATCACGTAATTCTTGGCTTCAACGTTCCCATTTCGAAGGACGCCGAGGCCGAGGTTGAGACCCATAACATCAAAATCCTCACCAATCAGATCGTCTACGGGCTCATCGAGGATTACCAGGCCTGGCTGGAGGAGTCCAAGCGGCAGGGCGAGACCGATCTGCGGTCGCAGTTCTCTTTCCCGGCCAAAATCCTGATTATGCCCGATCACATCTTCCGGGTCAACAAACCGGCCGTGGTGGGCGTGCGGGTGCTCGCCGGCCGGATCCGGGTGGGCGAGAATCTTATCGACTCGATGGGGCACGACTGCGGCACCATCAAGAGTGTCCGTGACGACGACGGCACGGTGCTGAAAGAAGGGATGCAGGGCAGCGAGGTCTCGGTGGCTATCGACGGCATCACCATCGGCCGGCAGGTCAACGAGAACGATATCCTGTATGTGGGTCTCATCGAGAGCGGCTTCCGGGCGCTGGCTAACGTGGTGCTTAACGAAGACGAACGGATGGCACTCAGCGACACCGTGGCGATCAAGCGCCGCATCGAACCTTTTTGGGGCATGTGAGTCCCGGCAGCGGTTTTCTCTGCGGGAGAAGTGCATGAGCGGCTACCGGTTACTGGCAATGGACCTGGACGGCACGTTGCTCGAGGCGGACAATACCGTCCCGGCGGCGGTCAACCGCCGGTTGCAGCGGCTGTCCGCGCAGGGGGTCTACATTGTGCTGGCGACCGGCCGCATGGGCACCACTGCCCGTTCTTATGCCGCTGCGATTTCCGATCAGGCAATGTGTATCTCGTTCAACGGGGCCCTGGTCATACGCGGGGGCGAGTGTCTGTTCAGGTCTGAGGTACCCGTGCCACTGATCAAACGGATGGCCGCTTTCTGCAAGGAACGGGGCCTGTATCTGCAGATGTACAGCGGGGACAAGATCTGCGTCGAGGAGCGGTGCCCCGAGCTTGATACCGATCCGGACCTGAAGTATGCCCGGGCCGTGGAACTTGGCGATCTGACCCAGGCCGAACTCCGTCCCTCGCCTAAACTGCTGATTTCCCATGATCCTGCTGCGGTCCCGGCACTGATCGTAGAACTGCGGCAGCTTTTTCCCGAACTGAACATCACACAGTCGATGCCGTACCTGATCGAGATAATGATGCGCGGGGTCGACAAGTCAGACGCACTGCGGGAGCTCGCCCGGCGGCTGGGAGTGCGCCGCCGCGAGGTGGTCGCCTGCGGCGACAACTTCAACGACCTGCCGATGGTCGCCTGGGCCGGCTGCGGGGTAGCCGTCGCCAATGCGGTCCCGGAGCTGAAGAACGTGGCAGATTATGTCGCCGCCGGCGAGCGCTCGGCCGGAGTAGCCGAAGCGATCGACCGGCTGTTATGATATATTTTGCCGGGTTCCGAACATTATCCGACCAGGGCAAACTATATAAGCAGTTCTCGAATAAGCCGCTCTTACAGGCGTTCAAATGGCAGACGTAACTTACAAAGCTATTGTCAACGACGTGAAGACCGGCAAATCCTACAATGTCGCAATCACGGGTCACTACGCGAACTCTCTGGATGGTAAAAACATCGGGGAGATCGTGGACGGAATTTTCGTCGGTCTTCCCGGCTATAAGCTGAAGATCACCGGCGGTAGCGATAAAACTGGCACCCCGATGCGGGCAGATATGCCCGGCAAGAAACGGCGCTCCGTGCTCCTGGCCGACGGTCTCGGTTTCCACGAGAAATACCCGGGCGAACGCAAGAGAGTTGCTACCCGTGGCTCCGCTATCTCTTCCGAGATCGTGCAGATCAACATGATCGTTACGGAATACGGCCCGAAGTCCATTGCAGAATGCATTGCTCCGGCCGACGCGGAGAAGAAAGAATGAAAGTACCGCAGCAACCGGTGCTCAACATCGGGATGATTGGCCACGTCGACCACGGGAAGACGACCTTAACCAAGGCGCTCTCGGGCGAGTGGACCGATCGGCATTCGGAAGAGCTCAAGCGGGGCATTTCGATTCGGCTAGGCTACGCCGATGTTGCTTTCTATAAATGCCCCAATTGCGAAGGTGCAGCCGCTTACAGTAATTCCAAGAAATGCCCCAAGTGCGGCGCCGACACCGAGTTTCTGCAGGCCATCTCGTTTGTAGATGCGCCTGGGCATGAGACCCTTATGGCCACCATGCTCTCGGGCGCTGCCCTTATGGACGGGGCGCTTCTGCTGGTTGCGGCCAACGAGCACTGCCCGCAGCCGCAGACCAAAGAGCACCTCATGGCGCTCTCGATCATCGGAATCGACAAGATCGTCATTGTCCAGAACAAGATTGATATTGTCACGCGCGAACAGGCGCTGAAGAATTACAAGGAGATCAAAGCGTTCGTCAAGGGCACTGTAGCCGAAAACGCGCCGATCATTCCTGTTTCTGCCAACCGCGGCGTGAACATCGATCTGCTGATTCAGGCGATGGAAGAGCATATCATTACCAAGGTCAAGAGGGACATCGACGCTCCGCCGATCATGCACGTGGCGCGCTCGTTCGATATCAACTCACCAGGCACCAAGCCGGAGGACCTGCGCGGCGGCGTCATCGGCGGTACTCTGATGCAGGGCAAGTTCAAGCTCGGCGACGAAATCGAGGTTGTTCCCGGCCGGCGCGTAGAGAACGCGGGCCGGGTCTCCTATGAGCCCATCCGGGCGAAGATCACTTCCCTGGAAGCCGGCGAACGGAGCGTCAAAGAAGTGTTGCCCGGCGGCCTGATCGCCATCGGGACCGGCCTCGATCCTTCGATTACCAAATCTGACGGACTGACCGGCCGGGTCGTCGGCCGTCCCGGCGAACTGCCGGCGGTTGTCAACGCCTTCACCATGAAGACCACGCTGTTGGACCGTGTCGTTGGTTCTGCCACGGACCTTGTCGTTGACGAGATCAAGAGCAACGAGCCGCTGATGCTGAGCGTCGGTACCGCCACCACAGTGGGCATCGTCAAGAGTGCCCGGAACGGATCGGCAGAGGTCGTGCTCAAACTGCCCGTCTGCATTCTGCCTGGTCAGCGGGTCGCCATCTCCCGGCGGATTTCCAACAAGTGGAGACTCATCGGCTACGGCGTCGTTGAGCAGTGACGCTTATGCATATGCAGACGGTCGTGCTCGACACCAACGCTTTGCTCATGCCCTTCGAGGTGGGACTGAACCTGGACGTCTCCGTGCGCAATCTGCTCGGTGACGTCCGGTTCGTGGTCCCCGGCCCTTTGGTCGGGGAACTCAAACACCTCGACTCCCGTTATGCCAAAGCCGCGCTGGCATTGGCCCGCACGAAAGAGATCGTGCCCTCCGAAGCGCACGGCGACGACGCCGTGCTCGAGGTCGCCGTCCGGGAGCATGCGTATGTACTGACGAACGACAAAGAACTGCGCCGGCGGGCCCGGAAACAGCAGATTCCGCTCATCTATCTCCGTTCCGGTACGCATCTGGTCGTTGAAACTTATTGATTAAAAAAGAATCATACGTTGTACGCATTATTATTTATAACGGACTGTTTCTCGGTCACCTGTGAAAAACGAACGTCTGACCTGGCTCTCCGTAATCCTGACCGTTGCGGTCCTGTCGATTGCGGTCTGTCGTCTTGATCTGATGCTCGCAGCAGTCATGGCCGTGCTTCTGGGAATTACCGTTTATCCTTGGCGGTGGGATGGAGCGGCCTATGTTGCTTTCGTTCTTTACAGTTCCGTGCTGTCATCGTTGCTGTTGTTAGTGAGTGAACTGCTCGATCTAACCGGACTCATCGGCGGGGTTTATTACGGTGGGGTCTCAGTGGCCTGGCTGTTAATCCTGTTGTCGATGACCGGCGCTGCTATGACTGCTGGATTGATGATCAGTATCTGTCTCAACCGCTATACCGCGGCAGTTATCTCCAAACGCTGGATGCTACTGTTTGCGCTGGCCTTTGCAATCGGCGTGGCCTCCATCTATATGTTTCCGCTTTCGGTCAACCTTTATTACTCTGGTTATGCAATGTTCAACGACGATGTACGGCTGGATTACGATCGGATTTCCGACCGGCTCTTGATGGCGCCGTCGCTGTGCTCGATTGTCATGGGCTTCCTGTGGTCGGTCGGACTTCGTCAGTGTTCCATTCCCTATGACCACAACGAACTGTTGCAGGGAGGAAAGGTATGACTGATCGGTTGCAACAACATACCAACTGGGTTTGCGTGTTCTTCGCAGCAGTGTTGCTGGCAATGACTATTTTGGCAATCCCGGCCGGCGGCCGTCACATGTATGAGGTGATTACTGGCATTGTTTGTTCGCTGTTTTGTCTGCTGCCGGCCCTGTTCTTCCGCAAGAAGATCATGCGTCTGCCGCTGTGGTTCACTTTCATTATCGAAGCGGCGATTTGCATGCACGGTCTCGGGGTGCTGTTGTTGCAGTATGATCTGCTGGTGTATTACGATACAGTTACACACACGCTCTCGTCATTTGTCATTACGGTCTGTGTGTTCTTTACGTTGCTGTGTGTCGAGCACTATGGTAGCAGTTCAGGGTTGCGGTTCACGCCCGCCTGGACCGCCATGCTGGTTTTCGTAATCATGATGGCGTTCGGCGGCTATTGGGAGGCCTTTGAGTATCTGGTCGACAATCTGACTGGAACTTCGATGCAATACAGTCCCTTTGACACTGTCCGTGACATGCTTTCTAATGCTATGGGATCAATTCTGTCCTCAACTTTCATGTACTTCTACCTGAAGCATCATGACAACGAGACCGTGGTCCGCAGTTTTGCGCTCTGCTCCCAGTTGGAACGGTTGCTCACTTGGAATGATTGCAGAGACAATTCTGATTGAAAAAGGAAGGAGACCGGGTGGACCGGCAAAAAATAATATGATTCAGAACAACGGCCGCGCCGGGTCGGCAGCTGGCTGACCGTACCAGGGTTCCCGGCCGATCGAATGGAGCTTATCCAGGACCAGTTTCTTTCCGAAACAGGTGACACCGTATATCGGCACCTTGTTGCCGGCGATCAGCGTGTCCTTGCGTTCGGAGGCCAGTTCGTGCAGCGGCCCGGAGGCACAGGCAGAGATGATGTCGCAGTTATCGAACATCTGTTCGGCGCCGGCCCGGCTAACGCCGGTGGTATGAACGCCGATCACGACCGCGCGGTCACTGTATTTGCTGCGGATTACGGCGGCATCGGAACCGTTGGAAACGGTCACAGCGAATTTCCGGAAGCCCATCTGCGCGGCCTTATCTGCGCCCAGGAGTTGGTCGATACAGGCGGTCTTCGGGTTCAGAACCCGGTCGGCGCCTATGTCGTTGATGACCTTGGCGATCGGCGAGGTCTCGAGAATGCCGGAGATGCGGCCGCAGAGGCCCTGAACGATTTCGGGGTCCGAAACCACAGCAGTGCCGCAACCGTCGGAAACGATGACCGCGGCGTCGATGACGCCGCTGTGCAGAGCGGTAGCCAGGATCTCGGAAACGCCAAAAGTGATGAAGTCGCCCATCCGGGTCTGCCGGTTCGGGCTGCAGAAGCCGAACTCACGAATCCGCAGTTCCATGTTTTTCTTGACCTCATCCGCAGTAAGTTGGTCGAGGTTCCGGTATTTCTTGAACAGCGGGCAGTAATCTATTTTCGGTGCCGTGACCGAAATGACCCTGCCGTTCTCGATAACGACCTCCGTCAGGCCCATGGCGGAGATAACGTGGTGATCTCTGGCCCCGGACATAGTGTCTCACTCGGTCACGGTGACCGACTCGATGATGATGTCCTTCAGCGGGCGGTCGTTCTGGTCGGTCTCCACCTGTTCGATCTTGTCCACGACGTCCATACCGCTGAAGACATCGCCGAAGGTGGGGTGGCCGAAGTAGTTGGCCATCTGCCCTTTGTCGAGATATTTATTGTCAACGGCATTGATGAAGAACTGGCTGCCTCCGGAGTGCGGTCTGCCGGTATTGGCCATGGCAACGGTGCCCCGGCGGTTGCTGTGGCCAGTGCCCCATTCGTCATCGATGGTGTAGCCGGGTCCGCCCATGCCGGTACCATCGGGGTCGCCGCCTTGGATCATGAAATCTACGATGACCCGATGGAAAATGGTGCCGTTGTAGAATCCGTCTTTGGCCAGTTTCAGGAAGTTGCCGGTGGTCTTTGGCATGTCATCGTACAATTGAATGGTAATGTCGCCCATATTGGTGTGCAGACATACTTTGGCTGTCATAGACAGAGAAATATCGTACAATCTATAAAACAGGTGGCCGAGGTCAGCACAGAGGTCTGCGCCGGCCTGATGACAACCGAGTAATTTTTATCAAACAGAGCCAAGAACATTAATTAAGTAATCCCCACTACCTCTCTTTTGACTATGATAATCACAAGGACGCCGCTGAGGATCAGCTTCTGCGGAGGCGGAAGTGACATGCCCGACTATTATCTCCGTCACGACGGCTGTGTGATCAGTACTTCCATCAACAAGTACATGTACATTACGCTCGCCCGCTCCTTCCATCAGGATGTCACTCAGCTGAAGTATTCAGCTGTAGAACGGGTTAAAGACCTGTCCCAGATTCAGCATCCGATCTTCCGTGAGACCCTGAAGAAATATGGGGTATCCGGGGTCGAGATCACCAGTACCTCGGAGATCCCCTCGGGAACCGGACTGGGTTCTTCGAGTGCTTTCACGGTCGGTCTGATTAACGGGATTCGGACGTTATGTGGAATGTCATGTACAAAGGCGCTGCTTGCCGAGGAGGCCTGTGACATGGAGATCAACCGGTTGGGCGAACCGGTCGGCAAGCAGGACCAGTATGCAGCAGCTTTCGGCGGTCTGAATTACATTCAGTTTAAACGGGATGGGGCCGTGGAGGTTACGCCGATTCAATTGGCAGAAGATGACCTGCAGTTCTTGTCCGACCGGCTGATGATGTTCTATCTCGGCGGAACTCGTAATGCCTCAGAGATTCTAAAGGAGTACAGTGTCCCTACGACCAAGTCGGCCGAGAAGAAAACTCACATGTGCGAACTGGTTCAGCGGCTGTATGCCGATCTTTCACAGGGACGCATCGAGGCACTGGGAAGGACTCTCGACGACGGTTGGCAGATCAAAAGGTCTTTGGCGCCCGACATCTCCAACGGCTTTATCGATGATGTTTACCGCCGGGCGATGGCCAGCGGAGCGGTCGGCGGAAAGCTGTTGGGAGCAGGCGGGAACGGGTTTATGCTGTTCTATGTTGATCCGGCCGACCAGAATTCCGTGCGGCAGGCCTTATCAGACTGCCGTCAGATGGCCTTCCGCTTTGACCACACCGGTTCTTCGGTCGTTTACAACGACGAGATGTAAGCAGCATCAATCTGCCGCAGGGTCTCACGGACCGCTTCGGTGGAACTGTAGCGGTATTTCCAGCCAGCCGCTTTGGCCTTGCTGATATCGTACCCGAACGAAGACACATCTCCCTTCCAGCCGCAGTTACCGCCGGTGTAGGAGTACTTCACATCCTTCAGCCCGAGCCGTTCGCATACCAGGTCGGCGATGGTGTTGACATCGGTGTAAGATTCGGTGGATACGTTGTACAGGCTCAGGCCGGGCTCTTTTTTCTGTGAGAACTCCCAGATTCCCCGGACCAGGTCGGTCACGTACACGTACTGCTTATTCTGTTTGCCGTTGCCGAGAATCTCAAGCTTTTTCGGGTTCTGTTTCAGTTTACGCAGAAAATCGAAGATTACACCGTGTGTCAGACGGGGGCCGATAACGTTGGGGAACCGGAAGATTAGGGCGTCGAAGTCGTTCATATATGAATAAGCGGAAATCATCGCTTCAGAGGACAGTTTTGCCGCGCCGTAGTACGAGATCGGTTTCAGGCCGCCGGTCAGTTCGTTGAGACTGCCCTTGATGTCGCCGTACACTGCCGAAGTGGACGAGAAGAACATCTTCGGGATGCAATTCACCCGTACCGCTTCCAGCACTGCGCGGGTGGTCTGGAAGGTCATGGTGTAGTCCATGGCCGGGTCTTGACCGCCACGCCGGATGTCGGAGTTGGCCGCCAGGTGATATACTACATCACAGTCTGCCGTGGCCTTAGTCAACGCGTTGACGTCGGTTACGTCCAGCTGCTGGTAGGTAAACCGCCCGTTATCCATCAGGTGCATTATATTGTGACATTTGGCAGGTTCGGTGACATCAGCCGCGCAGACTTCGCAACCGGCTTTGATTAGTACGTCTTCAAGATGTGAAGCAATGAAACCTGCGCCGCCGGTTATGAACGTTTTCATCATGTTACCGCGATCTGGCAGTTCAGCACATCGGGTGACCGAAATGTTTGGCCAACACTTGAGCCATTAGATGCAGGGCGATCATATGAACGTCCTCGACCTTCTGCATATCGTTAATCGGCACGTGGATCGAACAATCGGCCAACGGTTTCAATTTGCCGCCGTTATAGCCGGTCATGGCGATGATCGTGCAGTTCTGTTCCTTGGCGTACTGGACCGCCCGCAGTACGTTCTCGGAGTTACCGCTGCCCGAAATGGCTATCAGCACATCGCCGGGCCTCAATCTGCCCTCAAGCTGGTATTCGAAAATGTGTTCGTAGCCGAAGTCATTGGCGATTGCCATCAGCGAAGCGGTGTTGTCGCAGAGCGAGATAAACCGGAATTTCTTGTCAAGCTCCTGTGAAACCCCTTTGTTAAAATCGCAGACGATGTGCGAAGCAGTAGCTGCGCTGCCGCCGTTGCCGAGTGTATAGACTGCCGCCCTGCGATCGTAAGCATCCAGCAGAACGTTGAGTGCCGCATTGAACTGGTTTTTGTCCAGCCGGCCGATAACATCTGTAACGGCATCAAAGTACTCTGTAATCTTTGAACCGAAATCTACCTTCTGCATATTCTAACATATCGAATCGACATTAATAATCTGACTGGTCCGTCCGACATCGGTTTCATCAGTCGCTTTTCAAAAGGCATCAGTTTTATAAGTCTGGAGCATTACCACTGTCATATGTCTAGCATTCCGAAGATCAGCATCAGCCGCAAAAGCGCCATCACTGTTGCGATGGTCGTCATCGTTGCACTGGTCATGCTTTTCTCCTTCCTCTGGGGCCCTGCCAGCTGAAAGGGTCTGTTCCACCATCCAAAAGTGCTGTCTCAGCGTGAGCCCGTGGCAGCAGTCAGTGTTTTATACGGTTCGGCCGATGGACCGGGCATGTTCTGCACTTACTGCGGCCGGGAGGTTCCGGACGGCGTGGTTTTCTGTCCCGGCTGCGGTGCCCGGCTCAGCGGCGGTCCCGCTCCGGCCGCGGCGCCCGCATCTGCCAGTACCAGCTCGACGGTTGCGGCCATTTCCTCAGTGATCCTGCCGGGTTCGTATCATCTCTACCGCGGCGATTATGCCAACGGCGCGGGGCTGATGTTCTCGTATCTGCTCGTCCTGATTCTTACGGCCTGGGCCGGCCGGTCGGATATCGCCGCTTCGACGGGACTGTATGCGGCAGTGCTGATCGTTTGTGCGGTCGCGTGGATTTCCATCATAGTATTGGCAGCGATCACAGCGGTCGAAAAGGTCAATACGTACTCATAAATGAGGTCATGACTGGGCCGTCAATGCCTTTTCGACCGTTGATCTCTGTATTCTTTCTGCGGGGTTGCAGAAACGCTTGATCATTTGAATAAACAATTGCGGCAATGATGCCGAATATGGAATACATCTCACAATGCTGTGAGTATATCGTGGCCTACCGGGACTGAAAACAGCTGCATTCGCGGCCGCGACTCTTTCGCCCGAACCGCAGCCGGAGCAGCCGCCGGCGGCTCCGACGGCAGAGCCAGGAACAGCTGGAACAGTGGCCTGACCTGTAATCGTCTGCCGATACAGCAATGACTAAGTGGCGGCAGTGCGAACCTGCCGAGAAGAAGATAAAATTATAAGCAAAACCTGCAGACCGCCGGAGACCGTCTTGAGAAATAGATTAGACGGAATGTTCAATACGAAACCCCCCCAAAACCCGTCAATGCCATCACAAATGTTTCCTGGACAGTGACAGATTCATCGTCTACGAGCGCAACGGGGGGATCTAACCCTGCTCTGAACTCCGTCCCAATGGGTTCAATGTCGCGGTCGTCACTTCGGTAAACATCCGCAGCCGTATCCTGTTCAGCAACCACATCTGAGGCGGACCTTCGGCCGGGAGCTTTACTACAAGAAGGACGACCCGATTGACATCGTGACGCTGTCCAACCTCTACGGGCATGATACGATTAAACAGACCTTGTCATACATCGGGCCCGACCCGAAGCGCATGGCAGAAGGCATGTTAAAAACTGCGTATTGAGAGAGAAAGAAACAGAAGTGTATGGTGAAAAAATGATAACGGAACGGGCATTAAAGAGCGAATCCAAGCTAAAAACAACTGCCAATTTTAAAGCCCAAAAAAAGGGGGTAATCCAGATACAAAGTGGCGGGCCTGAGGGGATTCGAACCCTTGGCCGTTCGATTAAGAGTCGAACGCTCTACCTAGCTGAGCTACAGGCCCCGACGAATTTCCTCGATTGCTTCCTAGTAGATAAAGATGTTGTTATAGTCTCTTTTATAGCCATAGCCAGAAAGTCGTTGCCGGGGGACTCAAGAAAAGTCTATATGCCCATCTGCCGATAGCCGTTCTAATGATTCAGCTGAGGGTTAGGGATCTGATGACCACTCAGGTCATCACCGTCAAGCCTACGGATACTGTCAGGCAGGCCGTCATCAAGATGGCTGTGGACAATGTCACCGGTGCACCGGTGGTAGACAACCGGAACCACGTGGTCGGCATCATCTCGCAGAACGACGTCCTCAGACTGATCGTTAAAGAACAGAACAAGCTGATCCGCGACTACCCGGAGCCCCATTACCTGCTGGGTGTGCCTATGGACGGCGAGAACCCCGACGAGGCCGTGACCGCGGCCAACAAGGAAATCTCCCAGATGAAGGTCGAGGACATCATGGTCCGCAGTGTGCTTTACATCAGCGCTGATGCTGAGATCATCGAGGCCCTGCAGGCCATGATGACTATGGGAGTCAACCGGCTGCCAGTCCTGGAACAGGGCGTGCTCATCGGCACTATCTCGCGGTCCGATATAATTTTCTTCATCTACAAGAAGAAGGTCTGAGCGGGTCAAGATGATCGAGGTCCATGTGATCGCCAGCGGCAGTGACGGCAACTGCACTGTCATCCAGCTGGACGACGAGGCCGTAATGATCGACGCCGGGCTGAGCTATCGGCAGACCCACAAACTGCTGGACCAGGAAGGTGTGGACGAACATCAGATCAAGAACCTGCTGATCACCCACGAACATTCCGACCACGTCGCCGGGGCCGGACCGGTCTCCCGCAAGCTCGGGATTCCTCTGCTCTGCAATCGGGCTACCTTCAACGCCTTCGATCCGGGGAACGTCGACTACCGCGAGATCAAGACCATGGGCAGTTTCTGCCTGGGGCAGATGGAGGTCGTACCGCTGCCGACCTCGCACAATGCCGTCGAGCCGAACGCCTATCTGATCCGGGCAGACGGTAAGAGCGTGCTTGTGGCCACCGACACCGGGGTGCTGACCTTCCCGTGCGTCGAGGCTCTGCGCGAAGCGGACCTGGCGGTCATCGAATCGAACTACGATCAGGAAATGCTGCGGGACGGTCCCTATCCGCCGGCGCTGAAGAAACTGATCGCCAGCGATCGGGGGCACATGTGCAACAGCGCCACGGCATTGGCCATCAAAAAGACCGAACATAAGGACCGGCAGATCTTCCTGGCCCATCTGAGCAAGACCAACAACACGCCGGACACGGCGCGGGAGACGGTGGCGCAGATCTCCGGCATCAAACGGATGAAGTTCGACTGTCTCGAGTTCCCGGGCGATACCCGGACTCTTAAGGTCTGAGCATTTTCACGGCGTCGGTGCGACGACGACCGCCTTTTCGCGATTCACTAAAACCTGAGCCATCATCTTCGGCATCCGTACCAAATCTTCTTTCTTCAGCGAATAATCGCGTTCCGGGCCGGCAAAGGTAGGCAGGTCCTCGGTGACGCGGATGAGCACAGTGTCCTCGTCCATTTCCGATACCGGCGCGGCCGGGGCCGCAGCAGGTGCGTCGTTGAAGTCGGTCTCGGCGGCGGACGGCGGGTCCAGACTGTCGTCCAGAATCTCAGGCTCCTCTTCAGGTCTGTCCTCAGGCAGTTCGGCCGGGAAATCCGCGGGAAAATCAGCGGCCGCGGCCGGTTCAACTGCCGGAGCAACCGCAGGCGCCAGCTCTGACGGGACCTGAACCGATGCGGGCTGCGGAGCGGGTGCCGCAGCTTCCGGTTTTGCGGATTCGTCGGGAGAGAGGTCTGGCGAATGGTAGCGGATATCGCCGCTCAGCCGGTCGAGCACGGCGTTGTGGTCTTTGGAGGCTTTCAGGACCGTGCTGTAGTAGGTCTTTTCCTCGTCGGTGAGCAGGTCGACGGAATTGTCGGCGCCCATCGCGCCCCGCAGTGCCATCTTGCAGATCTTGCCCATGCGGATCTCCACAATCTCTTTGGACAGACGGGAGGCCTGACGGCGGCGCTGGTTGGCGCCCTCGCACATGATTGAGTCGGGGTCCTTGGCGAGCAGACGGTCGTATTCGCCGCGTTGGGCGATCAGCAGTGAGGCCATGGCCCGGTACAGGTCTCTCCGAACCGAGGAGAGGGACCCTGTCTTCTTCTCGACCCGGTAGATCTCGGAAAGGTCCTCCATACTGAACTGATCATCAGGCAGCGCCGCCATAGTAACAGCCGCGTAAGAGACCGTCCCTGCTTTTAGGGTTGCGCCTATAATCGACGGGCCGTTATCCACGGTCCGCAACGGAAGGACAATATGCCTACGGAGCCATATCCAAACATGGAAATCGCCGATGTGAGCCGCCCCGCCGCCGGCGGACTGGAGATTGATCTGCTGGTTTCACCGAAAGCCTCAAAGGCCGGGATCGGCGGGGTCGTCGAATGGCGGAAACGGCTGATTGTCAGGGTCCGGGCCCCGCCGCTCGAAGGCAGAGCCAACCGCGAGGTGGAAGTGCTGCTGGCACAACTGACCGGCCGTCGTACTGCGGTCATTGCCGGTCAGACCTCACGGCAGAAGACCGTGCTGATCGCCGGCGATCCGGAGGAGATATGCGCAGATCTGCAGACGAAGACGTGATGGATGACGGTGTCCGGCTCAAGGAGATCGAGCAGGTGCTCGAACGGTTGCGGGAACTGTCGGCCGACCATGTGCTGCTTATCGAAGGAAAAAAGGACCGGGAAGCCCTGAACACGGTCGGGGTCCGCGGCGATTTTTTCCAGATTCAGTCGGCCGGTGGACCGGTGAAGGCCGTAGAATATGTGGCGGCTCACGGCGGCAAGGCGGTCATCCTCACCGACTGGGATCGGAAGGGCGGGGTCATTGCGGGAGAGACTGTGCGGCTGCTGATCGCCTCCGACCTGGAGTGCGACAGTCAGGTCCGGGCGGACCTGGCTCGGCTCTGCCGTCATTACATCAAAGACGTCGAGGCCCTGGATTCGCTTGTGGCCCGGCTGGCCGTCTCAGCGGGAAAGTTATACTAATCCGAAGGCGATTGGTGTCTGTATGAAAAAGGCCGTGTTCATCGTCCTCGAAGGTATCGACGGGGCGGGCAAGACAACGTTGGCGCAGCGGCTGGTCCCGTTGCTCCGCAACGCCGCAGTGACGGCGGAACCGACTGCGGGACCTGTAGGTACGGCGCTGCGTGAAGGCACGTTCGGGAACATTCCGGCAGTCGCTGAGGCCCTGCTGTTCGCGGCCGACCGGGCTGTGCACACGGAAGAGGTCAAAAAACTGCTTGGCATGGGCTGCTCGGTCATCTGCGACCGTTATTTCGCCTCTACGGTGGCCTACCAGTCGGCGGCCGGTGCGGCAGATGAGGCCTGGCTTGAGGAGATCCAGGTCCATTCGGTCATTGAACCGGACATTACCTTCCTGCTCGACCTGGACCCGGCGGCGGCGCTCAGCCGGGTGGATGCCCGGCACGAAGAAAAGAGCCGCTTTGAAGAACTGGACTACCTTGGTCGGGTCCGGGCGGCCTATCTAAAACTGGCCAAGAAACACGGTTACTGCGTGCTGGATGCGGAAAAGACCCCGGAAGAGGTCTATGCGGCAGCGGTCCGGGCGCTGAAGGAGAGAGGATTGTATGCATCCGAGTGAAGAGATTTATGGTGAGAAGAGCAACCGGCTTTCGGGAAAGACCATTGTGCTGGGGATCACCGGCAGTATTGCGGCAGTGAACTGTTTCTCGCTGATTCGCGAACTGATCCGCAACGGTGCGAAAGTGATCCCTGTGATGACGTCAGAGGCTGTCAAGCTGGTGGCGCCCGATGCCATCGAATTCGCCGCCGGCATGCCGCCGATCATCGAACTGACCGGACAGACCGAGCATATCAAGTACTTGGGCGGGCCGATCGGTGCCGACCTGTTCCTGGTCTATCCGGCAACGGCGAACACCGTCTCGAAGATGGCCAACGGCATAGCCGACACCTCGGTCACTACCATGGCAGTCGTCGCGCTCGGCAGCCAGGTCCCGGTGGCTGTGGCTCCGGCCATGCATGAGACAATGCTGGAAAACCCAGCGGTCGTGCGGAACCTGGAGACCCTGGCATCCGAAGGCGTCAGCATCATCGGTCCCCGCCGGGCCGATGGCCGGGCCAAGGCCGCCTCGGTCTCCGAGGTCGTGGCCTGGGCCATCAAACTGCTCTCTCACGACGACCTGCGGGGCCGGCGCATACTGGTCATCGGTGGCCGCAGCGAAGAGCCGCTGGATTCCATGCGCATGATCACAAACCGTTCCACCGGCCTGATGGCCGTTGCTCTGGCCCAGCGGGCCTTTGAACGCGGAGCGGATGTCGAGCTCTGGATGGGCGGCTGCAACGTGCCGCTGCCCGACTATATCCCGCTCCGGCGGTATGCATCCGTGAGCGAACTGGTTGCCATGCTGAATGACATCGATCACGATGTGGTCATCGTCCCGGCGGCCCTGGCTGATTTTACGCCGGAGCATCGGGTCGAGGGGAAGGTCCCCAGCGGCAAGGGCTTCGAGATGCAGATGAAGCCGGTGCCCAAAGTGCTGCCGCTGATCCGTCAGCACTGTCAGAATGTCATCGGGTTCAAGGCGGAATCCGGGCTTGCCCGGCCGGAATTGGAGAAGCGGGCCCGGGAGCGGCTTGAGGAATACGGTCTCAAGGCCATCGTTGCCAACGATGTGGACACGGCAGGAAAGACCTCGGCCTCAATGATTCTTATAACAGTCTACGGGACGCAGGACATCACCGGTACCAAGCCAGCCATCTCTGACGGTATCCTCAATTTCGTGGCCGAGAAGCTGTGAACCATGCCGACCGCTTTCTGCCCCGGGCACCTCACCTGCTTTTTCCAGCCGGCCGGTCCGACCGACGGGAACTATGCGGCGAGAGGTTCTCGCGGGGCGGGTATCCGCATTTCATTAGGTGCTACGGTAACCGTGAGCGAGCGTTCCGATCGGACAGTGAAGGTTGTCATCGACGGGACCGAGTCGTCGGCTCCTGTAACCAAGGAAGTGCTCCGTCTGCTGCTGCCCGAACGCGGCCTCGACGTGGACGTCACCGACCAGATCCCGTGCGGACAGGGCTTCGGGCTCAGTGCCGCCGGGGCTGTCGCTGCCGCCTTCTGCGCATCGGAGATGGCAGACTTGAACGAAGACGATGCCTTTCGGGCCGCCCACCGGGCAGATATCGTCGGCGGCGGCGGACTGGGGGATGTTGCCGCCCTGCAGTGTCTAGCCGATCAGCCGGTCCGCGAGACACCGGGCCTGCCGCCGCTGGGTAAAGTGACTGGAACCGGTCTGATATTCCGCCGGCTGACACTCGCCGTGCTGGGACCGAAAATGAACACCGGCACAGTTCTGGGCGATTCGGACAGACGGTCGCTAATCGAACGGGTCGGCAAAGAAACGGTCAACGCCTTCCTGGCGGCACCGACGCACGAGGCACTGTTCCGTTTGGCAAACCAGTTCTCGGTACTCACGATGGTGGAAAGTCCAGCTGTGGCAGATGCAGTCCGCCGGCTGCGCGGGCAGGGGATCCGGGCAGGCATGTGCATGCTCGGCAACAGCATTTTCGCAGATGCCGGTCTTGATGAAGTCCGGGAGGTGTTGGCTGCCGACGTCCCGATGTGGGAGTGCCGCTCGACGGCCTCGCCCGCCAAGCTCATTCGTACAGAGTGAACAGGTGGTCGTCGCCACCGACGTCGAAAAGACCGATGCGGGCACCGCAGTCCAACCAACCGTGGGCGTAGTTTACCGCGGCAAAGGCGGTTACCAGGTCACCGGTCTCCCGGAAATGTTTGGCGTCGCTGTAATAGGCGTTCGCCATTTTCAGGAAGTCGTCCGCCATTCTTTTGCCGAACGAGCGGTCGGGCGCAGAAATCTTCAATTTCGCCAGGGCCCGCCGGGTGATATCCAGGTACCGGTCAATCCGTTCGTCAGTAACGATGTTCTGCATCGTTTCCGTCATACAGGGCCCTACGCGCCCCCGTCTTATACATGTGTTGGCGCGCCGGTCGCGCGCATATTTTATTAAGAGCGGAATGATGGCGGTACTCATGATAGTAGTAGGCGGGTCGGCCTCCAGAGACCTGGCCAAGGATCTGGCGGGTCTGCTGGACTGCAAATACATTCAGGCTGCGACGACGAGGTTCCCGGACGGAGAATGCTATACCCGGATCGACGAGGAGCAGATGGACGACGACGTGATAATCGTCCAGAACACCTACCCCGACGGCAACCTGGTCGAGATGTTCCTTCTTCAGGACGCGGTGCACCGGCTCGGCGCCCGTTCTGTCACGCTGGTTATCCCGTACTTCGGTTATGCCCGGCAGGATCGGGTCTTCAAGGCCGGCGAGCCGGAGTCAGCCAAGGTCATGTGCAAGCATCTGGACCCCGACTGTGACCGCGTGATCACAGTCGACATTCACAAAGAGGTCGTTCTGGACAACTTTACCCACCCGCACCGGGACCTGAAGGCCGCCCCGGTCATCGCCGCCTACTTCAAGGACAAGGGCATTGACCTGGTCCTCTCTCCCGACATCGGTGCGGCCGGCCGGGCCAAGACCGTCGGCGAAGCCATGGGCGTCCCCTACGACCGTCTGCAGAAGACCCGCCTCTCCGGCACTGACGTTCGCATCGCCCCTGCCGCGATGGACTGCCGCGGCAAGCACGTGCTCATCGTGGACGACATGATCTCCACCGGCGGCACCATCATCGCCGCCACCCAGGCGCTCAAGGAGGCCGGTGCGGCCGGCGTCTCCGTTGCCTGTACCCACGGCGTCTTTGTGAACAACGCCCTCGAGCGGTTCGCAGGCAGTTCTCTGGATGCGCTGCTTTCCTGCAACACGCTGGAGAACGCGGTCTCGCACATTTCCGTCGCCGGCATCATCGCCGATGCGGTCCGGGATGCCCAGGCCGGGAAGTGGTGAATTATGACAGACAAAAAGACCGATTTCGGCGAGTGGTACAACGAGACCGTGGAGAAGGCCCAGCTCTGCGATAAACGGTATCCCATCAAAGGCATGAACGTCTGGACTCCGTACGGCTGGAAACTGATGACGCAGATCGACGCCTACATCCGGCGTGAGATGGTCGCGACCGGCCATGACGAGGTCTGTTTCCCGCTCCTGATCCCGCAGACCGAGTTCAACAAGGAGAAGGAGCATATCAAAGGCTTCGATTCAGAAGTTTACTGGGTTACCAAGGCCGGCAACAACGATCTGGATATTCCGCTGCTGCTCCGTCCGACATCCGAGACCGCCATGTATCCAATGTTCTCGCTGTGGATCCGGTCCCACACGGACCTGCCGCTGAAGGTCTTCCAGATTGTCAACACTTTCCGTTACGAGACCAAACAGACCCGTGCCTTCATGCGGGTCCGGGAGATTCACTTCTTTGAATCCCACACCTGCCACGAGACCGAAGAAGATGCGCAGAAACAGGTCGAACAGGACATGGTCATCATGGACAACGTGGCCAAAGAGCTCTGCCTGCCGTACTCAATGCTTGTCCGCACCGAGTGGGACAAGTTCCCCGGCGCCTACTACACCGTCGGCATAGACACCGTCATGCCCAGTGGCCGCACCCTGCAGCTCGGGTCCATCCATCATTACCGGACCAACTTCTCGAAGCCGTACAACATCACTTATGAGGACGACAAGGGCGAGCACCATTACGTGCATCAGACCACCTACGGGATGTCCGAGCGGCTGCTGGGTGCCGTGGTAGGCGTCCACGCAGACGACAAGGGCCTGATTCTGCCGCCTGCCATTGCGCCGGTACAGGTTGTCATTGTCCCGATCTTCTCCAAGAACAACAGGGACGAGATCATGGCGGCCTGCAAGGTCGTCAACGCAGCCCTGCAGGACACCGGCTTCCGGAGCAAGGTTGATGACCGGGACCTCCGGCCGGGTAACAAATTTTTCGACTGGGAGATGCGGGGTGTCCCGCTGCGTCTGGAACTCGGCGGCCGCGATCTGGAAAGTCAGGTCGTTACCTTCGCCCGTCGGGATACCGGCGAAAAGGGTACGCTCGACACGAATTCCCTGGCCCCCGGTGTCAAGCTGCTGCTCGACACCGTTGCCCAGAACATGCTCGTCAAGGCCACCCAGTACCAACAGGAGTTCGTTAAGGAGATCACGACGACGGAAGGCATGGACTCCGTGCCAGACGGTGTGATTCTGAAGTTCGGCTGGTGCGGCGATCCCAAGTGCGGTCACGCGTTCGAGGACAAGTACGACATGAAGATTCTCGGAACCCCGTACCGGAAAGAGAACTGGACCGGCAAGTGCCTAATGTGCGGCAAAGAGGGTATCAAACCTGTCTACGCTGCGCGTACAATGTGAAAACCGCTTACCTGGGGTTTTGCCCGGGCCGAAACTCCTTTTATCCTGATCCTGCAGACCCCCACTTCTTATAGAAGAGTGCAGTCACAGCATTATGGAAAGAACGGAACGCATGGCGGGCTGGTATCGGCAGCACGATGTTCCGTTATTGGTGCTGATCTCCTTCGTTTTTCTGCTGGCGGTCCTCTGGTTCTATTCGAACGGCACTATGCCCGATCAGGATGTGCTGAATTTCTACACTCAGGCGATGGACGTCCGTAACGGACTGCTGCCTTACCGGGACTTCGAACTGGAATTCCCGCCGTTCGCCATGGCGTTCTTCTATCTCCCGATTATCTTCACGACCGACCTGTGGAGCTATGCTTTCCTGTTCGGTATCGAAATGATTGCGTGCAGTGCGCTGGCACTGTGGGCGGTCCTGACAGCAGCCAAAAGAGCAGGCATTGGCCGGGGTCTGCCGGCTTTCCTCTTCACTTTCTTTGTGGCCGTCTACCTGCCGATGCTGGCCTGGAAGTTCGACATGGCGCCGGTGTGCTTTACCGCCTTGGCATTGGCCTTCTTCCTGCAGAAACGGTATCTGTGGGCCTATACACTGCTGGCGGCCGGGGCCATGACCAAATTCTATCCGGCGCTGCTGGTCCTCGTGTTTCTGATCATCAATCTGAGCGAACGGGCCGATCAGAAACACTGGAGGAACGCGGTTGGCGGACTGATCGTCTGTGCGATCGTGGTGCTGCTGGCGGTTGTGCCGTTGTTGCTGGCCGGTGTATCCAGCGGGGATCTGGTCTCAGTGATCTCCTTCCACAGCGGCCGCGGTTTCCAGATCGAAAGCATTGTGGCCAATTTTTCTATGTGCCTCTCGCAGTGGGGGTTCATGGATACGACTTTGGTGGGTATGCATTACACTTACGACGTCTCCAGTACCCTTACCGATATGCTGGAGCCGATCTGGCTGTGGGTAACAGCGGCCGTGGTGCTGCTGGTGCTGCTGTTGATTGCTCGGGACGTATCAGCCGGATGGGATAAATGGTCCGCAAGCGACCGTACCCGCCGGCTGGCGGTTTATTTTGTCGCGGTGCTGCTGGCATTTATGCTTGTGAACAAGGTCTTCTCGACACAGTATGTTCTGTGGTTGTTCCCGTTCCTGGCCCTTCTTTCGGTCGGCCGGGACGGGCGGTTCGATGAAGGGAATGCGATCATCTACGGAATCATGGTAGGCATCTCGACCGTCATCGCGGTAGCCGACTGTCGCAGCGATTCGTTCGCGCTGATTAACCTGATTCGGAACTACCTGCTGTTCGTTATCATGGGCGAAATGCTGGCCTTGCTCGCGGCCGGCCGGGGGCCGCTGCAGGTGCTGTTCGAACAGCCGGATCTACAGGCACCGTCGACAGCAAGCATTTGAACTGTCTCAGCCTACGCGGTAGCCATGGTATTTCAGGAGAACGAGACAATCTATCTCGAGGGCGAGGACGGTCAGCGGCACTGGCTGCGGGTATCCTATGGGATGATTAAGGCCGGCGGGCTCGGTGCGATCGACGGGAAACGTTTTCGGGACCTGAATGACGGCGATCAACTTGTCATTGTCGGCAAGAAGTTCTGGGCGTACCGGCCCGGCGTTTACGAGCTGATGAACTCCCTCGACAGGGGAGCGCAGATTATCACTCCCAAAGACGCCGCTGCGATTCTGTTGGAATGTGACATCAAAGCCGGGGACACGGTCCTGGAGGTCGGCGCCGGCTCTGGCGGGCTGACCACTGCGCTACTGCACACGGTAGCTCCGATTGGCCATGTGCATACGCTAGAGCTAAAGGAGCAGAATGCCGAGAAGGCGCTCAAGAACGTACGCCGGACCGGGCTCGACAAATATTGGTCCTATCAGATCGGCGACGCCCGGGAGGCCGCAGTGGACCTGACCGCCGATGCGCTTACGATGGATATGCCGGACCCGGAGAATGCCCTCGACAACCTCGGGCCTCATCTGCGGAACGGAGGTCGGCTCTGCGCTTACGTGCCTAATGCGAACCAACTCGAAAACGTGGTACTGGCACTGCGTGACAAGGGCTATGCCGACGTGCATTCCTGGGAGATCCTGGAGCGCGGAATGGAGGTCCACCCCGGCGGTGTCCGGCCTTCTTTTGAGATGCTCGGACACACGGGTTATCTGACCTTTGCCCGCAAGCGGGCCATCTGAGCCTCTGCCAATCTTTTATTTACGCGCGTGCGATATGACGCCTAATGGCAGTCATCGACATCAGGATTGAACTCAAGAAAGGCGTTGCGGACCCGGAGGGTTCGAACACGAAGAAGACCCTCGAGTCCCTTGGTTTCACGGGAATCGGTGCGGTGAAGACCGTGAAGATTTTTGAGATGGAGCTCGACGGTCCGGCCGAACAGGCCGTCAAGACCGGAGAGGAGATGTGTCGCAAACTGCTGGCCAATCCCGTTGTGCAGAACTACAAGGTAACGGCTGTGAGGTGATCCTATGGCTGTCAAGGACCGGATGATGAAGCGGCAGGCCGTCTACGACCTGTGCGACATCAAGCTGAGCGGTGCCTCTGATGAGGAGCTAAAAGGCATCTCTGACGCGCTGAGTCTCGGACTGTCGTTGGACGAGATGAAAACTGTCCGCGATTATTATGCCCGGGAGAAACGGGAACCGACCGATGTCGAGTTGCAGTCCCTGGGTCAGGCCTGGAGCGAACACTGTTGCTATAAGAGTTCGAAGACCTTTCTCAAGGAGTTCGTCTTCGGTCTCAACCGGGACGACGTCCTGTCCCGCGGCGATGCCGGTGTTATGATCTTTGACGACGACTACGGCTATGCGCTGCGGGTCGAGAGCCACAATCACCCGTCGGCCATCGAGCCGTACGGCGGCGCGGCCACCGGCATCGGCGGCATTGTCCGGGACGTTATCTGCATGGGCGCACAGCCAATCGGTCTCGCCGACCCGCTGTGTTTCGGCCGGCCAGACCGGCAGGGCGAACTGCCTGCCGGCATCAAGCATCCCCGTTATCTGATGAACGGGGTCGTGTCCGGCATCCGCAACTACGGCAATCGGATCGGCGTGCCGACCATCGCCGGGGCCTTCTATTTCGACGAGGCATACACAGGCAATTGCCTGGTTAACGTCTGCTGCCTGGGTATTGTTAAACGGAAGGACCTGCTGAACAATTTTGCCTCCGGCCCGGGCGAAATTATGATCCTCTTTGGCGGTCGGACCGGCCGGGACGGTATTCACGGCGTCAACTTTGCGTCCAAGGATATCACCGCGACCTCGGAAGACGACTCCCGCGGCGCGGTCCAGTTGGGCGATCCGATTACCAAGGAACCGGTCATCCACGCCTGCACCGAACTGGCGCAGCGCCACCTGGTTACCGGCATGAAGGACCTGGGCGGCGGCGGTCTGAGTTGTGTTGTAGGCGAGATGGCCATCGAAAAAGGCTGCGGTGCCGACGTGGACCTGGAGAAGGTCCAGTTAAAAGAGAGCGGTCTGGCGCCCTGGGAGATTTGGGTTTCGGAATCGCAGGAGCGCATGATGTGTACCTGCACGCCGGACAAGGTGCAGGAGATTCTGGACCTGTTTGCGCTGTGGGATATCATTGCCACACCGGTCGGCCGGACAACTGACACCGGGCGGACCCGCCTGTACTGGAAAGGCGAGAAGATCTTCGATATGGATATCCAGTTCCTCACTGGCGGGCCGGTCTACCGCCGGCCGTTCAATATGCCTGTACCGGTCCGTGGTCCCGACCGGATGCCGGCTCTGCCGGCGGCGGACCAGGTCCTTATCACATTGCTGGCAGACCCGAACGTCGCTTCCAAAGAATGGGCAATCCGGCAGTACGACCACGAGGTTCGGGCCTGTACGGTCACCCACCCCATTGTCGGCAGGCTCAACCGGGGCGGTCCCGGCGACGCGACCGTCCTAAAGCCGGTCTACGACCGGTGGAAGGGCCTGGCCGCCGCGGTCGGCTGCAACCCCTGGTTCACCGCTGCCGACCCCTACCGGGGCGGTATGGCCTCCATCGACGAGGCCTACCGGAACGTGGTTGCGGTCGGTGCGATGCCTAATGCGTTCACCGACTGCCTTAACTTCGGTAATCCCGAGAATCCCGACCGGCTTGGCGAGTTCCGGGAGGCCGTTCACGGTCTCGGAGACATTGCCCGCGGTCTGGGCATTCCCATCCCGTCCGGCAACGTCAGCATGTACAACCAGGCGCCCGGTGGCGAGCATATCCTGCCGACGCCGATGATTGTCTGCTGCGGGCTGATCGGCGATGTCCGTAAAGCGGTCACTGCTGACCTGAAACGGGCCGGCACCCAGCTGTTCGCGGTCGGCGACACCAAGGATGAAATGGAAGCCTCGCTGCTCTTCCGTATCTTCCACGGGACGGGCGGCCAGGTCCCGCTCGTCGATGTGCCGCGGCTGAAGGAGGTCTCCGCCCGTCTGCTGAAGGCGATGGGTGAAGGCCTGGTCCTCAGCTGTCACGACTGCTCGGACGGCGGTATTGCTGTTGCGGCGGCTGAGATGGCCATTGGCGGCGACCTCGGTGTGGAGTTGGACGTGACTGACCTGCCCGGTCAGGACCTTAACGTGAAACTTTACTCGGAGAGCTGCTCCCGGTGGCTGGCCGAGGTCGATCCCAAGGATGCGGACCGCTTCCGGAAGATCATGGGCGATGCGGCCCGGCCCATCGGCCGGACCGGCAGCGATGTATTCGTCATCAAAGGCACGGACGCCCGGATCCCGGTGAGCAAACTGAGATCGGCCTGGAGCGAACCGCTCTGGCAGGTCATGGGAGGGAGAGCGCAATGAAAGCACAGGACGTGAAGGTATGTGTGCTCCGGATTGAGGGCACGAACTGCGAGGACGAGATGGTTGAGGCCTTCCGCACGGTCGGCGCCAGGCCCGAGAAAGTTCATCTCAAACAGCTGCTCGGGCAGTGTTCGGACGGTCTGAAGCGCAGTCTGGAGGAATACGACATCCTGGCGCTTCCCGGCGGTTTCTCCGCCGGCGACTATGTCCGGGCGGGCGCGCTGTTCGCGGCTCGGATCAAGGCGGCAGTTGGGCATGACCTGAAGATGTTCGTTGAGGCTGGCAAACCGGTCTTGGGCGTCTGCAACGGATTCCAGGTCCTGGTGGAATTGGGTCTGTTGCCGGCGTTTGACGGGACGATGGCGGAGCAGCCCGAAGCGGCGCTGTATACCAACGACTCCGGCCGGTTCGAATGTCGGCCGAGCGTGTTGCGCAATGACAACCGCGGCAATTGTGTCTTTACGACCGGTATCAAGCCGGGGGCGCTCATGCAGATTCCCAGTGCCCACGGCGAAGGCAGACTGCTCAGCAGCGATCCGCGGTTCCTTGACCGGCTGGAGACGGGTGACCAGGTGGTCTTCCGTTATGTGCAGCCCGACGGCAGCCCGGCCGTGTATCCGTGGAATCCCAACGGCTCGCCTTCCGACATAGCCGGCATCTGCAATCCTGTCGGCAATGTAATGGGCATGATGCCCCACCCAGAACGGGCTGTGACGGCTTATACTGCTGCCGACTGGACTCGGGGCCACCGCTCCGAAGACGGGGACGGGAAGCAGATCTTTACCGCCGTAATGAAGTATCTGTCAAAACGCTGAGGCTGCAGCCCGGACCATAAGGCCCGGGCTGGCGGTTCTTTTTTAATTTAATAAAATCAGATGTTGACGCGTACATCGACCCGGTCGCCTGTACCGATGCTGAGCGTCCGCCGAAGGTGGTACTGGCAGATGATCTCAATGACGTCGACGTAATGCGACCGCTCTGGGACCACTACCGCGCAGTCGATGTTGCGAATCTTCGCCTTATAAGCAATGACGCCGCCGAAGCTCCGGCCGTCGTCAGTGAAGCCCGAGATCGCAATGCCCGCGGTGCTGCGGATGACATCTAGCTTGCCCACATCCTCCTTGTCAACAGAGACGTTTAGCGTGCCTTCGTAGGGCTGAAAGCCGAGCTTTTTCTCGAATTGCGTCATGTAGCCTTTCTGGCAGATGTAATAGCCGCCCTCACCCATGCCATCCTTGACTGTCCCGTGAATCGTGATGTGGTCGGTGAGTTCGAAGATCCGGCGGTACTCATTGTACTCCTTCTTCAGTTCCTCGATCCCGGCCGGTGTCAGTTTGATACGCTGTTTCCGAGCTCCCAAGTCGCGGACGATGAGATTTAGGTCCAGCAGCTCGAGGATCCGTTTGGAGGCCGACTGTTGGCTCATTTCCAGGGTCTCGCCCAGTTCACGTGAGGATACAGCCACGTAATCATCCATGCCGCCGATGAGAGCGATCTTTCTCAGAGCGAAGGTATATTTTTCATCCACGGCATGGCAACTGATTGCGCACATTTAACGCTTACTTCTGTCAGCGTACCTAATCAAAAAACTGTCATCGGACGGCCGGTCCGGAAAGGGCCGGAGCCCTGTTTCCGGCGGATTTCATTTCTTCCGACTGTTCTCCTGCATCCGCATCATGACCTTGTCGGTGATATCGACATTGTTGCGCTGGTTCTTGATCAGAAGTCCGACGAAAAGCAGCACCACCATGATGCAGCCGCCGACCAGGAACGCGAAGTCTACGCTGTTGGCGAAAGACGTCAGGATGTGTGGCAGTTCGGCAGGATAATTGAAGCCGATCCACTGCAGCCATTGGACGTCGAGTACGCCGACGCTGTGTGGGATCAGGTTGTAGATGGCGGAGGCGTTCACCGCCAGTTCACTGGAGATCCGCTGACCCACAAACATCGCGAAGACCGCGGTGCCGATGGTGGAGCCGATGGAACGCATCAGGTTGACGGACGAGGTCGTCATACCCATCTCGCGGGGGTCGGCCACATTCTGGACGGCGACCATGACGACGGAGGACATGCAGCCGAGGCCGAACCCGAGGATGAACAGGCAGGGGACCATGTCCCAAACGCTGCTGCCGTAGGACAGGCCGGACATCATGAACATTGCGGCAGCGGTGATCACCGGGCCGGCGATCAGCCACGGCCGCAGGCCGGTCTTGGTGAGATAGTTCCCGCTGGCCAGCGAAGTGATCATCATGCCGGCGACCATGGCGAGGCTGAGTTCACCGGCCTGGAGTGTGGTCAGGCCGTAGATGTAGATGGAGAACATGGACGAATAGGTCATGGCGCCCATCATGCCCAGGCCGAAGATGGCCATGAACAGCATAGAAGCCACGATCGTCCGGTTCCGGAACAGGTGGAGGCCGAGAACCGGATCGTCCGCCTTCTTTTCAATCCGAACGAAGACCGCCAGCAGTACGACCATCAGCAGGACCATGGCGAATGCCTGTACGCTGAGCCACGGGACCTCGTCGCCGCCCCACTCGAAGAAGAGCAGGAGGTTAATCAGGAACATACCGAGGACGGCCATGCCCAGATAATCGACCTTGTGGACCCTGTCGACGTTAGGCTTCGGGAACTGCTTCAGGGTAAGGGCGAGGGACAGAGCTGCCAGCGGGATGTTGACATAGAACACCCAGCGCCAGCTGAAGTACGAGGCGATGTATCCGCCCAGCAGCGGGCCGATGGCGCTGCCGAGACCGAACACGGCCCCGAGCATACCCTGGATCTTGCCCCGCTGAACCGGCGGGTAAAAATCACCGACCGCGGCCATGGCAACCGGAATCAGAGTGCCGCCGCCGAGACCCTGGATAGCGCGGAACACAATCAGTTCGGGCATCGAGGTGGACATGCCGGCGAGGATAGAACCGCCGACGAACAGGCCGAGACCGAGGAAGAACAGCGGTTTCCGGCCGTAGTGATCGGACATCTTCCCCGAGATGGGGATCATGACCGTCTCACAGAGCATGTACGCGGTGATCATCCAAGCGTACAGGTCAGTGCCGTTGAGCTCAGCCGCGATAACCGGACCGCAGGTCCCGACGATGGTGCCGTCGAGACAGGCTATCAGCATCGCGAACGTGAGTCCGAACATTGTGATTTTTCTGACCCGCGGGTCGATATTGCGCCAGGTGATGTTGGTCTCGTTTGCGATTTTCATGATGGTTCCTCCGGTTAGGTCCGCCGGATAAGGCGGTCCAAAACACAATATGCCGCGCAAAGTAACTTACTATATAATAGGTCGTTGCCGGCCAGGGAAATAGTCGGCCGAACGGCTGAACCGGCATCTGTCGGAAAAAGAAAAAGAGTCCGGCCGATGCCGGACCGGTAAATTTTCAAACTTCTTCCTGAACGTGGGTGATGAACATCCGGACCGGTTTGAGACAGGCGCAGGCGGCGATCAGAATGGCCATAACGGTCTCGATGCCGCCGAACCACAGGTCGTAGTAACCCGCGACGGTTCCGCCGATGATGACGCCTGCGGTCACGAAGCACATAAACATCAGGACCTTCGGCGACCACTGTGCAGTCTGGGTAAACCCGCCCGCAAGACCGAAGAACAGAGCGGCCGACAGCAGGATAACGGCCATGCTGAGGACGGCACCCTGCTCGGGCCGGAAGTAAACTGCCAGACCGATCATGGCGATGATCCCGGCGATGATGCTGAGGCCGCAACCGACCTTAGCGCTGGATTTCCAAATAATGTTGCTCATGCAGATATCTCCTGTTTGTTGCCGAGACTGGAGGCGATGGTCATGGCCGCATTCATGGCCAGCCAGACCAGGATCATCGTAATGGCGATTACCTCGAAGTGGGCAAAGTCGTAGGCGAAAGCGGAGGCGGCGGCGATGCAGAACAGAACGATTGTGATGCCGGCCGGTACGTACTTGCCGCAGGACCAATACTGGGCCGCAGCGGCGATGGCGGCCGCAGCGGCGAAGATGCCCGCCATGTAGGCGAACATGAGATGAAGGTCACCGGTGGAACTGGTGAACACGCCGACGAAGGCCATGCAAATTCCGCAGAGGATCAGCATGATGCCAGACAGAATGTAGCCGAACTGAGATTTGTTGAACGTTTCACCCACGCCGAAAACGGCGGCAAGGGCGCCGGTGAGGACCATACCGTACTTGAAGAAGGTCGCTGCATCTGTGTCGGAGACCCCGAAGTCGGAAATCGGGTCGGAACCCCACACCCAACTGGTGTCTGCACCAATGCACGCGAGCCACATTACCACGAATGCCGCAACCGCAAGCAGGCCGAACCAGCCGAAAGCGGCGGTGTGCTTTTTCGCATCTGCGCTAGCCATGGCCTTCTGTAACCCTGTTCCGACTTATTTATCTTATCCCTCTTTTTTGAAGACCCAGCACTGCGGTGACGGCCGAAAGTTTATTTCATACCCATGCGCTAGGTCCTGTCGGTCCTATGAACAACGTGTACTTCGTCGGCACTGCCGGCAGCGGGAAAAGCACCATGGTCGGCGCGTTCAAGAAATGGCTTGACGACCGGGAGATCGATTCCTGTGTCGTCAATCTCGATCCGGGTGCGGAAAAGATTTCATACGTCCCTGACATCGATATCCGGGAATGGATCTCGCTCGACCAGGTCATGGCAGAATATGGTCTCGGTCCAAACGGCGCGCAAATTGTCGCCGCAGACCTTATGGCGGTCAATATCAAAAAAGTCTCCGAGGCGCTCAACGGCTACGATACCGACTACGTGCTCATTGATACCCCGGGGCAGCTGGAACTTTTCGCGTTCCGGGAATCTTCCAGCATAGTCATCGACGCGCTCGGCAAGGCGCGGTCGATCATCGCATATCTCTCGGACCCCACACTTTACAAGTCGGCCAACGGTTTCGTTTCGGCCATGACCCTCGCCTCGCTTGTACAGTTCCGGCTCGATATGCCGATTATCAATCTGCTCTCGAAGTGCGATGTTTTCACTGAGAAGGAGACCGACCGGATCATTGACTGGTACCACAACCCCGATACGCTTTACGGCGATTTACTGGATGAGGACAAAGACCCCGAGTCCGTTATCGGCATGGAACTGTTCCGGGCCCTCGAGAACACTGGTGTATTCGGCGAGATGCGGGCTGTCTCGGCCACGAAGGGCATCGGTCTCGATGAGATCTACGGCGCGGTACAACTGGAGTTCCATGGCGGCGATGACGCCGGCCCAGACGAATAATCAGACTGAGTCGGTCCTTTTCAGGTAGCCGAGGTCCAGGTCTACGGCAGAACTGTCCGCCCGCATCAGATGCAGGTAGCCGGCGTTGAACAGCCGGCGCCGGGCAGTCTCGACCGGGTTCTGCTTCGGCGCCCCGGCCACTCCTTCGTCGCCGCAGGTCACGGTGGCGAGACTGGTGCCGTTTACGAAGCATCCGGGCGTTGGTTCCCGAATGCGCGGGATGTACCAGCCGGAAGCCAGCGTCAGCACGGCCTTGATCTGGGCCAGCCGGGCAGGGTTGACTGTTCCGGCGGAGTTGAATTTTGTGCCGACTACCGGGGTGCGTGGAACCACGGCTGCGTGGCAACAGTTCCGATTCAGGATTTCGTAGAAAGCACCGCAGATGTCCGCGGCGGTATGCTCAGGGCCGATAGGCTCGACACCGGCGGTGACCGCCAGGCCTGCCCGGACCAAGCTGTCGATAGTATTCAGCCGCTTTTCGGGTTTAAACTGGGTGTCCGTCCCTTCGCCCAGCCGGCGGGCGTGATAGGCGCCGCAGGCACCGGCCTTCCGCAGGGTCTGGGCCTCGCCGTCGTCCATGTCGCGGGTGTCGACGGAGATCTGCGTGCCCTTCGGGGCCTGGTCCTTTACGATGCCAATATAACGGCAGAGATTGGTTAAGTCGGCGTCACCGGTGGTGACCAGACAGATCTCCCGGACGTCGCCGAAGGCCTCAATCTCCTGGATCAGCCGGCCGAACTGGGCGTCATCTATGTCGAAGAACCTGCATCTGGTAACACTTTCGGCATAGCGGCAGAAGCCGCAGTTCGCCGGACAGGGACCGGTGGCGACGGCGATGCGGACGCAGATACGGCCGGTATCGGTGCAGGCCTGACGGTTGAGCCGGTCGGCGAGGGAGACAGCAAGATTTGCCTCGGAGGAGCGGTCGCGGAACGAGAGCAGGTATTCACATTCTGCTGGTTCGAGATGCTCTTTATACCAGCCCCGCGAGAGGATACCCGCCGCTTCTCTGTCCAATGCCATAGCTACCGCTGATGCACTACTCAGGTTAAAGCAATCGACCTGGTTCAGCCGTACAGGTGCGCCGGTGCTTCCTTGCCCTTGTTCCGTTCAGTCTCCAGAACCTTCAGGCGGGCCTCTTCGAAATCCTCGGGCAGGATAGTGTCGCGGTCGTGCCGGATGGCCAGCATGCCGGCCTCGGTACAGATGCTCTTGATTTCCGCGCCGGAGGCGCCCTCGGTTTCGGTTGCCAGTTTTTTAGGACTGACTTTTTTGTCGATGTTCATGTGAGCCAGATGAATCTTGAAGATCTGCTGCCGGCCGCCCTCGTCGGGCAGGCCGATCTCGATGATCCGGTCGAACCGGCCGGGCCGCAGGAGCGCATCGTCCAGGATGTCGGGCCGGTTGGTGGCGCCGATGATCTTGACGTTGCCGGTGGGTGTAAAGCCGTCCAGTTCGGCCAGCAGCTGCATCAGGGTGCGCTGGACCTCGCGGTCGCCGGAAGTGGCCACGTCGGCCCGTTTGGCGCCGACCGAGTCCAGTTCGTCGATGAAGACGATGCTGGGAGCTTTCTCCTTCGCGAGTTCGAACAGTTCGCGGACGAGCCGGGCGCCTTCGCCGATATATTTCTGGACGAGTTCAGAGCCGACCAGCCGGATGAAGGTGGCTTTGGTTGCGTTGGCGACCGCTTTGGCCATCAGGGTTTTGCCGGTGCCCGGCGGACCGACCAGGAGCACACCCTTCGGGGGCTCGATGCCGACCTTCTTATACAGTTCGGGCCGCAGGAGAGGGTCCTCGACAGCCTCGCGGAGTTCCAGCATCTGCTTACTCAGGCCGCCGATGTCCTTGTAGGTGACGTTGGGCTTGTCCACAATCTCCGCGCCGGAGACGACCGGGTCGATGGCGGCGGGCAACACCTGCATGACTGCCAGCGTCTGCTTGTTGAGGGAGACCCGGGCACCGGGGATCAGATTCTTCTTCTCGACATACTGGGAAACAGCGACGATGAAGTCCGGTCCGGTGGAACTCTTGATAATGACCTTGTTATCGGGCAGGACATCCCGGAGGCTGCCGATGACCAGCGGCGGGGTCTTCAGGCGCTCGAGCTCGCTCCGGACGCGGGCCAAGTCCTTTTGGACCCGGAAAAGCTCGCTCTCTGCGGCCCGGCGTTCCTGCTCTGTGTTCTGCAGGTCTTCCATCAGGCGTACATTACGCTCTTCAAGAGTGACCAACTTCGCCTTCAGTTCCTCTGTGTCGGTGGGGAGTGTGACCTTGACCGGTACCGTGTCGTCAGCCATAATATCGTCTCCATGATTCCCGCCATTTATTATTATCTTTACCAAACATTTAGGGAAGTGCGGGCGAACGTAAACGCGCAAATATAATAATCGCGAGCCGTATCGGTCATCATATGATCTGCGAGATGTGTGGAAAGGATGTCCCCACCACCCGGCCGATGATGGTAGAAGGGACCAAGCTCAATCTTTGCCCCGCCTGTGCTAAGTTCGGGGACGAGTACAAGTCTTTGGCTGCCCGTTCGGACGGCGCAGCCGACGAAGGCATGCCTTATTCAAAGACGGTCATACAAGAACGCTTGGAGAAGCGCGAGCGGCGCATGCAGACTCGGGACATCTACTTGAGTACCGGCAGCACGGCGCTCGTGGCAGACTACGGCAAGCGGATTCAGCAGGCCCGGGTGAAAAGGGGGCTTTCGCCCGAGGACTTCGCGAAGTCCATCAGCGAGAAGAAGGGAACCCTGGTCAAGGTCGAGGCCCAGAGCCTCGTGCCAGACGACCGGCTAATTGCCAAACTGGAGAAGACTCTGGACATCAAACTGCGCGAGATGATCCAGGACGGAGCGGTCATGGGCGGACAGCGTTCCGAAGGCATGACCCTCGGCAACTTCATCAAGGTCGAAAAAAAGAAGTGAAATCTCTCGGCCATCCGGCCGGATGGTCTTTTTTTCCTACCGATGTCGGTCAGGCGCTTTTCCGGGTCAGACTGTCGTAAACCTGCTGGCACAGTGCGGTTACGTTGATGCCGCGGTCCCGAAGGACCAGCAAAGCGGCAGCGCTGATATTGATGCCGAGTTTTTTCCGGACGCCGTTGCACTCGCCAATAAAAGCGCCTTTGGCCAGGCCGGCAGCGACCGCCTGCTGAACTAAAATCGGGAACAGGTCATTTCCGTCGCTCTTCGGTTTGACTCCTTTGGATCTCGCGGCGGGTTTCTTCAGCCGGGCCGTGATTTCCTGTCGAAAGTCTTCGGACGGCCGATAGGCGATCGGCACCTGTAAGTCGCTTAGGTCGGTGGTCGGCCGGAGGTAACCGTTATTGCGGGTAAGGATCTTCCGTTCAAGCAACAGGTCCATCAGCGCCCCGGCCTCCTTGACCGGCATCCATTTGAGGTCGAGCGAGACGGTCATTGTGAACTCCTTTGGAGTGACCACGTCCTTGCCGCGAATGCGGAAAAAAGCTGCCGTGCAGACCGCTGCCTCATCGCTCATGAAGCGGCCATAATCCTGTCCATAAAAATAGCTTACGCGTCTTCCATTCGACTCTGCCTTTGTTATATTACGCGCGCGTTTTTTGATTTGGCACTAACAAATAAAAATAAAGGGAGGCAAAGTCTTATAAACAAAATGGCTGTACGGCGCACTTAGTTCCGTAATTGGTGACCATATGAAATACACAAGATTCGAAAAGGCAAGGATCATCGGCGCGAGAGCGCTGCAGATCGCTTATGGTGCGCCAGTCCTCGTCGACTATCCGGATGACATGCTCGATTCGATCGACATCGCTATGCTGGAATACAAGCAGGACGCCATCCCGATTACGGTCGTCAGGAACTGAGAGGAATTAAAATGGTTGACAGTGAAGACCAGCAGGTTATAGAGGGAGAGCTCCTAGTTGATGAGGACGTTTACCTCACTTCCGGTGTCCACATCGGCACCCAGCAGAAAAGCGCGGACATGAAGGACTTCATCTACAAGGTCAGGCAGGACGGCCTGTATGTCCTTGACGTGAAGAAGACCGACGACCGTATCCGGGCTGCCGCCCACTTCCTGGCCGGCTTTAACCCCCAGCGGATTCTGGTCGCTTCGGCCCGTCAGTACGGTCAGCGCCCGGCCCGGGAATTCTCCAAGGCCATCGGCGCTCCGGCCTTTGCGGGCCGTTTTGTGCCTGGCACCCTGACCAACCCGATCAACCCGAGCTACATGGAGCCCGATGTACTGGTCGTCACCGACCCTGCTGCCGACAAACAGGCGCTCGCCGAAGCCCTCAATCTGGGTATCCCAATCGTCGCTCTCTGCGATGCCAACAACGAGACCCGCAACGTCGACCTTGTCGTCCCCACCAACAACAAGGGCCGCCGGGCTCTCGCGTGCGTCTATTGGCTTTTGACCCGGGAGGTCCTCATCGCCCGCGGCGACATCAAGGACCCAACCGACTTCAAGATGGAGATCGAGGACCTAGAAGCCAAGCTTTGAAGGGAATTAAACCCCCCTTTAAAAGCAAAAACCCATTACCAATAAATTCCATCTGCCCAGCCATGCGCAATCCTGCGGTGGCCGGCTCTTTTTATCCTTCCGATCGCGAAGAGCTGCGGGCCCTTGTGAAACAGTGTTTCGTCACCGGACCGGGTCTGCCCGGCGCCTGCCGCAACGAGCGGAAGATCGCCGCGGTGCTGGTGCCCCATGCAGGCATCGGGGTCTCCGGTTCGTGCGCGGCTTATTCCTTTAAATCTCTGGCCGAGGACGGCCGGCCGGAAGCCTACATCGTCATCGGGCCGGACCATTACGGCATTCCCTATGAGACTGTCATGTGCAGCGAGGATTATCTGACGCCGCTCGGGCCTGTCCACGTCCACCAGGATATCGCGCGGAAGCTCCGGGAACTGATTCCGGACGATGTCCGCGCCCACAGCCGGGAGCATTCGATCGAGGTCGAGTGTCCGTTCTTGCAGTTTATCGATTCCAAGGCGCAGATCGTGCCGATTATCATGAGCCGGCAGAGCCGGAACATGGCGGAAAGGCTGGCGGGGATTGTTAAGGCGGCCTGTAAGGGCCGCGACGTAGTGGTCGTTGCCTCGAGCGACCTGGTCCATTACGTGCCGAAAGACTATGCCGACAAGGCCGACGCGGCCTTCCTCAAGTGCGTGGCCGAGCAGAACATCGGAGGTATCTACGACCTGGTCATGCGGGACCGGCTCTCGGTCTGCGGCTACGGGCCGATTTCCACTGCGCTGATGGCTACGGTGCCCTCGAAGGTCGATATCCTGGACCAGACCGATTCCTATGAGACAATCCATTACGACCGGACCGCGGTGGTCGGCTACGGTTCTGCTGTGATGTACAAGTAAGACAAAAAAAAGGTTGTCCGACCGGCCTGTAAGGCCGGCCGGCGGCCTCAGATTTTTTTCAGATATCTGAGGTTCGGTTCGTAAACCAGGCCTTTGTCCATGAGGCTGTTGGAAATCTCCTCGAGCTCCATGCTCGAGATCCCTTCGGCCTCGGCCCGTTTCTCCAAGTCCTCGCGCGGAGCGCCCTTGCCGTCGGTGTCCAGTTCGTCGAGCAGGCCCAGGACGGTCTCTTCCATGTCCTCGGTGGCGCCTTTGGCGGCGGCCGGTTCTATGTCGACCTCGTCGGGCGATTCGGACAGGTCTTCGGGCAGACCGAGGTCCACGTTCTTGTCGGGCAGCAGGGTCCGCAGGGCGGCCTGCACGGCCTTGAGATAGGAGGCGCTGTCGGGCTCTTCGCCGTAAGTCTCGATAGCCAGCGACAGCCCCTTGCAGGCGGTCGCCGGGAAACCGGCCTTCTCCAGGCCTTCCGCGGTCCGGTCCCCGCAGTGCAGGGCCTTCTTCATCAGGACTAGCCGGTCCCAGGTGGACTGGGCAGCCTCGAGCAGCCAGGCGTGTTGGACCTGCTCGTCTACGGTCACGATATGCTCGGGCCGGACGGACACGAAGGTCCGCTGGTCCTCGGTGGTGTAGGACTTGACCTTGCCTACCATAGCGACCAGGCACGGTGGTTCGAGCTCGGCGAGTGCGGCGCCTGCCTCGGGCTGGTAGCGGCCCACGTTGATGAACACAGTGCCGCTGGCAACATCCTGAATCCGGCCGCGCCACAGCGGTTCATCCGGGGTGCCGACGTTCTCCTTCTCGGTCAATACACCGACGATGAGGACACGGTTGATCATAGCGCCCAGCCGGCTCAGTTGATAGGATGGTTTCTTCTCCTCGGTGGCCTTGATCTCGAACGTAGCGCTGTTCAGTTCGGTCGAGAAAAGCCGCCAGGCGGTCTCTCTGGCATTCATAGGTTCGCCTCCACCTCGCCGTACAGTTTCTCCGCCGCGGCCGTGATGTCCACAGGCTTCAGTTCAACACTGCGGGCGTTCAGCTGCGGGCCGAAGTCGTCGCTCATGACGTTGCCGCGGACGGTGATTTGCTTGGTCAGCACTGCGGCGGCCATCTTGTTCTCCACAGCGGTCGTGCTCACGTCAGCGGCCATCTTCTGGGCGTCGGTGAGACTGATGCCGGTGAGTTTTTCCGTGTCGGCACGGCCGATCACGACACTGATGGCGCCGGTGCCGTCATCAATGGTGGTCTTCAGGCGGAGGTCCATGATCGGTTCCACCTTGCCGTGGGTCCGGCATTCGCCGTTCAGCACGGTACGATTGCACTGGGGGCAGCGTCCGATTAGACCGCTGCCGCTGCGGAGGTCTACGATGAGCCCGGTGAGCTCGAAATCAAGCCCACCGCCGGTCTTCATGATTTCGGCGACGGTGCGACGGGTGTTCTTATCTGCGGCGACCTTGATTTCCGCGTCGCTCCTGGCAACCTCGCAACGGTCGCCCAGGTTCAGTTGCGGGATGCCCTTCCAGCTGCGGATGTAGGCGTTCTTGACGGTGTAAGTGGCACCGGTCTCAAGCTTGAAATCGTTCCAGGCGGTGTACTGGATTTTGCCCGTGTCGTCGGCGATCAGGCCGCCGTAGACGGTCTTAGGCTCGCCCTTGACGGTGATGTTGCGGGGGTCCACGGACAGCAGTTTGCCGGTAACAGTGGTGTTGCGGGTCTTTTCGGTGATAGCGCCGATTTTCAAGACCGGGGCCGTACTGCCGCCGGCGTTCGACGGTACTGTGAACTTCGCGTCGGGAGCGGGTTCGACCTTGCCCCGGATACCGATGTTCAGCTGCACCTGGTCATTCCATTTCTTGGTGTAGGCGCCGCGGAAGGTGTAGCATTCGCCTTTGTTGATCTCCATATCATTCCAGACGGTGAAGGGAATGGTCCCGGTGTCGTCGCCGAGGATGCCTGACACGATGGTCTTGCCCACTCCCCGGGCGGTGATTTCCTTTTTCTCGGAGAAGATTGCCTTGCCGGTCACATCGACGTTCATCTCGGTGCCCTTAAGCTCGGTGATCTTCTTGATTATCGCATTGCCGCTGACGAAACTGCCGCCAGAACGGCCGGTGGCTCCGTACTTCTTCAGGATGCCGTTCTTCGCGGCGGTCAGGGTCACACCGTAAGTATTCACAAAACGGTCCAGGTCTTTGGCGACCTGTCCCTCGGTGGCCTTTCCGGCCAACTGGGTCATAAGCTCCTTGATTACCGGAGCAAACTCTTCTTTTTCCATAGTCAGGCCTCTCTGCGGTTCCTCTGATGAGGCGTTGGTCAGTACGAAGTGCCCCTATTTAACAAGTCGCGGGGGGTCGCCGAAAGTACCGAATCCGGGTATGCAGAGCCTGATCCGGCCGTACGGAACGGCAGTTTTCTGCTGGGTGGGAGATCAGGCGGGCCGGAACTCTTTTTCTGTGGCCGGAAGCCGTTTTCCGCGCAACTTGATTTACGCAATCTTTAAAAACACCAGCCCTATCATTGGATATGGTTCCGAAAAAGAAGATCGATGAGATTTTGGACGGGTACGACCCGAGCAAGATCACCATCGCGACGCTCTGTTCTCATTCGTCCCTGCAGATCTTCCACGGTGCCCGTAAAATGGGTTTCCGCACGCTCGGACTGGCGGTCAAGGACAATGAGAAGGTCTATGACGCCTTCCCGCTGGCTAAGCCCGACGAGTTTCTGAAGTACGCCAGTTACGATGACATGCGCGAGCGTGCCGGAGAACTGATCGACCGGAACGTCATTCTTATTCCTCACGGCTCGTTCGTGGAATATATGGGCGCCCGCAAGTTCGAGGACTTCGACGTGCCGTCATACGGCAACCGGGCGGTCCTGCAGTGGGAGTCCGATCGGGACAAGCAACGGCAGTGGATTACCTCCGCCGGTGCGCCCATGCCCCGGCTGATCACCGACGCCCGGGAGATCAAGGAGCCGGTGATGGTAAAGTACCACGGTGCGAAAGGCGGCCGCGGCTTTTTCATCGCCAAAGACTACCCCGATTTCAAAATGGGCATCGACAACACCCAGCCGTATACCATCCAGGAATACTGTCTCGGAACCCGTTACTATCTGCATTTCTTCTACGACCCGCTGAAGAAGGACGGCTATCGGGTGGCCCAGGGCGGCTCTCTCGAACTGCTGTCCATGGACCGGCGGGATGAGTCCAACATCGACGAGATGTACAAGCTCGGTTCGATCGAGGATGCCAAACGGCACGGCCTGTACCCCTCTTTCGTGGTTACCGGCAACACGCCGGTAGTCCTGCGGGAATCGCTCCTGCCCAAAGCTTTCGAGATGGCCGAGGAGATCGTCAACCGCTCCTACGAACTGTTCGGCGGCATGTGGGGACCGTTCTGTCTCGAAACAGTCGTCAACGATAAGCTTGAATTCCGCATCTTCGAAATCTCCACCCGGATCGTCGCCGGTACCAACCCGTTCATTTCGGGTTCACCGTACGCCGACCTGATCTATCCAGGTCTGAGCACCGGCGGCCGTATGGCAATGGAGATTCGCGATGCAATCAGGTCCCACCAGCTGAAGACCATCATTAGCTGAGGGCGGGGCCTCTGGCCCCGGGCCTTTTCGGCGACCCGCCGCAACATGTTTCCCGTTCCCCTTAAAAAGAGGAAAGTAAAGGCGTGAATCTGTACGGGAAGAATGTCGGCTACACCAGCGTCTTTCCGTCACCTTGATCTTTTCCAGAGCGTCTGGTAGCCGGAAACCGCTGACGCCCAGCACTTTCTGCAATCAAGGGCAAACCCATTTTAATAAGCACCTTGCTTTAGGGGCCAAACGGGACGAGGCGAAGCGTATGGCGCAGAAAGTATCCAAGCGGTTGCAGGCGATTCCGGTCTCCGGGACTCTTGCCATTTCTAACATCGTAAGTCAGATGAAGGCCGAGGGCATCGACATCATCTCCTTCTCGATGGGCGAGCCGGACTTTGTTACGCCGGCCAATGTCATCGACGCCTGCGTGGACTCCCTGCATCAGGGCTTTACCCATTACACGCCGAGCATGGGAGTGCCCGCGCTCCGCGAAGCGGTCGCCCGTTTCGAACGGCAGGACGGCATTCCGTGCACGACCGGCGATGTGCTGATTACACCGACCAAGCAGGCCATCTTCATGACCGCGCTGGCGTTTCTGGACCCCGGTGATGAGGTCATCCTGCCCGACCCCTGCTGGGTCACCTACGAGGCGGTCATTCGGCTTGCCGGTGCCAAGCCGGTCTACGTACCTCTTCGCTTCGAACAGGGCTTCGTGCTCGACCCTGCCGTTGTGGAGGCGGCGGTGACACCGAAGACCAAGATGATCATCATCAACACTCCGTCCAATCCGACGGGCTGCGTGCTGCCGGCGGACACGATCAAGGCGCTGGCAGAGATTGCCGAAAGACACGATCTCATAGTCCTGTCCGATGAGATTTATGAAAAGGTCATTTACGAAGGAAAGCACACATCTATCGCGAGCCTGCCGGGCATGTTTGACCGCACCATCACCGTCTCCGGGCTGTCCAAGACCTATGCGATGACCGGCTGGCGGATCGGATGGGCGGTCTCCTCCGAGGACAACATCAGAAGTCTCAACAAACTGCAGTCCCACTCCGTCACGTGCTGTGTCTCGTTTGCGCAGCAGGGCGCCGTCGAGGCCCTGAACGGATCGCAGGAGGTGCCTCAGCGCATGGTCGCCGAGTTCCGCAAGCGGCGGGACCTGGCATTAGACCTTCTTTCCGAGATTCACGGAATCGAATGCTGTACGCCGCAGGGTGCTTTCTACCTGTTCCCGAAGTTCACGACCAGGGTGCCGCTGAAATCGGTGCAGCTCGCGAAGGACCTGTTGGTGAAGGCACGGGTCGCCGTCACACCCGGCTCGGCGTTCGGTCCTGACGGCGAAGGCTTCTTCCGCATCTCTTACGCCACGAGCGAAGAGCAGATCCGCGAAGGTCTCGACCGGGTCAAACAGTACCTGGCGAATCTCTGAACCGATTTTTCTTGCGGTCCGCCGCTTCGGGTTCGGCCTTAGTTGCGCGCATCCGCGCCCTCGCGCGACAATTAATATAACGGGTGGCCGATAGGCCGTCCATTCCGTCCGCACAGGCGGTCGCAGGGATCCAAATGAGCAGAAAATTATTCACGGTCGGCCCGGTCAACGTCGCGGCTGACACGCTCAAGTCTATGGACAAGCCGATGATTACCCACAGGTCCAAAGAGTACAAGCAGCTCCACGCAGACATCGAGGAGAAACTGCACAAGGCTCTGGACACTGACTACGACATCTTCATGGTCGGCGGCTCGGCCACTGTCCTGCTGGAGGGTGCGGCTCGTAACGGCATTGCCAAGAAATCGTTGGGTCTGACATCTGGGTCCTTCGGCGAACGTTCCATTGAGGTTGCCACCACCAACGGCAAGACCGTCGAAGTAGTCAAGGTTCCGTGGGGCAAGGCCGTCAAGCCCGCCGACATCGAAGGGAAGGTTAAGGCCGACATCGAGGCTGTCCACTGGGTCAGTAACGAGTCCTCCACTGGAGTATTCTGTGACTCCTGTGCGCTTGCCGACGAAGTCCGGAGCCAGAACCCCGAGGCCCTTGTCATGGTCGACGCTGTTACGTCTATCTTCGCGATGGACCTTAAACTGCGGCAGCTGAAGCCCGATTCCCTAGTTTTCGGCACCCAGAAGGACCTGGCACTCCCGCCGGGACTGACGCTCGCGGTCGTCTCCCCCGAGATGATGGCGAAGTCTGCCAAGATGGAGAACAAAGGTTACTATACCGATTTCGTGAAGCTCAAGGCGAAGAACGACGAGAACTACGCGCTGACCACCCCGCCGGTATCGCTGATGTTCGGCTTGGACTACCAGCTCGACAAGATGCTGAAGGAAGGCATGCCTGCCCGGTACCGGCGCCACCAGCAGATGGCCGATGAGGTCCGTAACTGGGCCAATGAAAAGATGCAGGGCATCTTACCCGAAAAAGGCTACCAGTCCAATACAATCAATGTGATAAACCGCGGCGACCTGGACTTTGACAAGTTCCATACGGCGCTCAAGGCCCGGGGGATGGAGATCTCCAACGGCTACGGCGAGGTCAAGAAGACCACGTTCCGGGTGGGTACCATGGGCGACCTGACGGTTCCCGAGGTCCGCGAACTGCTCGATAACATGAGCGCAATTCTGGAGGAGATGCAATGACTACGAAGATTCTGGTTTCTGACAAACTGAGCGAGGACGGCCTGAAGATTCTGCGGGACTCCGGTTTCCCGGTCGATATGAAGGTCGGCATGACAGAGGACGAATTATGCGCCGTTATCCCCGAATACGAGGCGCTGATCATCCGGTCCGGTACCAGGGTAACGAAAAAAGTGATCGATGCTGGCAAGAGTCTGCGTGTCATCGGCCGCGCGGGTGTGGGTGTCGACAACATCGACGTGCCATATGCCACCGAGAAAGGTATCCTGGTCATGAATACCCCCGCCGCGAATATCCTGTCCGCTGCGGAACACACCTGCGCCATGCTGCTCGCCATGGCCCGGAACATCCCGTTTGCCCATGACTCCATGCATCGGGGCGAATGGACCAGGTCCAAGTTCACCGGTGTCGAACTGAACGGCAAGGTCCTCGGTATCATCGGGGTCGGCCGTGTCGGCGGCGAGGTCGCCAAACGGATGAAAGCGTTCAACATGACCATGGTCGGTTACGATCCATTCCTGCCGAAGTCTGTCGCGGACGATCTCGGCGTGCGTTTAACCACCCTTGAAGAAGTACTCAAGACCGCCGACTTTATGACTATCCACACCCCGCTGCTCCCGGACACCCGGAACATGATCAGCCTGCCGCAGTTCAAGATGATGAAACCAAATGCGCGTCTCGCCAATGTAGCCCGCGGCGGTATCGTCAACGAGGACGACCTGTACACTGCCCTGCACGACCACATCATAACCGCCGCGGCGTTTGATGTCTGGTGCAATGAGCCGGCCAACAGCGAGGCTGAGAAAAAACTGTTCACCCTCGACAACCTTGTGACCACTCCGCACCTCGGAGCAAGCACGGTCGAGGCCCAGGAGCGGGTCGCGATTGAGGTTGCCACTGCGGCCTCCAAGTTCCTGAGAGATGGTGTCATCACTAACGCCATCAACGCGCCGCGCGGTAAATTGGATCCCGAGTCTGCTTCGTACGTTCCGTTGGCCACCCGCATGGGCACCTTCATCCATCAGGTCAACGGCAGCCAGCCCATTGAAGAGATGGAGATCACCTACTATGGCGGTCTGGCAAAGAAGGACGTCAAGATGCTGACCGTTTCGGCGGTCATCGGCGTGCTCCGCGGCATCATCGGCCAGGACGGCGCCAACATCATCAACGCCCTGCCGGTCGCGAAGGCCAAAGGCATTGCTATCAAGGAGTCCAAGACTGAGACGTCCAGTAACTATGCCAACATGATTGAGATCGAGATTAAGTCGAACGGCAAAACCTCCTGCGTTCGCGGTACCGTCTTCGGTAACGAACCTCGGTTGGTCAACTTCAACGGCTTCCGCTTCAACGTCCCGATGTGCGGCAACATGCTCTTTGTATCCTACCGGGATGTGCCTGGAGTGGTCGGTGTCGTCGGCACCGCCCTCGGCCAGAACGGCATCAGCATCCAGCAGATGGCCGTCGCCGATAAGGCGAAGCAGGCTATGATGGTCATCACTGTCGACAAGGCTGTCTCGCCGGTCGTATGTGACAAGATCAAGACCGCCGCTAAGGCCGACATCGTCCGCTTCGTGGACATCGTGGATGAATGAGACCATGTCTGCATCGATGATCACCGTTCAGGATCTGACTACTGCCATCAGGAACAGCGTCGAAAGCGGCAACGGGTTGGATGAAGAGCAGGCCTATGACCTGGCCCAGCATGTGCTGAACTTCTTCGGCTATGCCGATCGGATCATCGATAACGTCCTGGAGCCCGAGGACCGTGATGCTTTTTATATGCTCGAGGACTCGGGGATTCTGACCACCGAGCGGGAAGAGACGACCCTGTATGACGGCCGGGAATGGCGGATCCACTACTGGCTGTTCCGCCGGGAGCGGATCGCACAGCTTATGAAGGCCCCGAAGAAGGCTCACGTCGTCAAGGCCGCCGAAGACTCGGTGTACCAGGACCTGTCAGATGATCTCTGGTTCCGTGACCAGGATAAAAAGAAAGCGGACCAGTCCAAGCCGCAGTGAACATGCCGGACCTGTTCCCGTATCCTCCGCGGCCGGGTCAGGCGGGCATCGTCCGCCTGGTCCGGGAGACCGTTCGCAACGGCGGAGACGCGGTGATCGAGTCCGGTACCGGTACGGGTAAGACCGCAGTCTCTCTCGCCGGTGCGCTGGAAGGTGTTGCTGGCACCGGTCGTAAGGTCATCTACCTGACCCGGACCAAATCTCAGCAACGGCAGGTTGCCGTCGAGGCCAAGGCCATCGGTGCGCGGGCCCCCGTAATTTTAGTGGCGATTCAAGGCCGCAGTCCTGCGACCTGTCCGCTTATGACCGACGATCCATCCCTGGCGGACGGGACCGCCGAAGAACTTTCCAAACTGTGCAGCGAACTGAAAAAGGGTACCGGTCCCGCCGGTCAATGTCCTTACTTCGAGGCACTTGGCAGTGTTGAAAGCGAACAGACCCTGGCCTATTTAAAAGGAGAACATCCCGAGCCCGAGGAGTTCTTTGTCTACTGCAAAGAGCGCGGGATCTGTCCGTACGAAACTGTCAAGCGGCTGTTACCATATGCCGATGCAGTGGCTGCGACCTATGCTTTCTTTTTTGAGCCCAATGTCCTCCGTCACTTCCTTGGATGGCTAAACATACAACTGAAGGATGCCGTGGTAATCGTGGATGAGGCCCACAACCTGCCAGACTACCTCCGCGAAGTTAACACCTGCCGCTATTCCGCCCGGACGCTGGAACTGGTGGCTGCGGAGGCCGGCCGGCTGGGCAATCCCGAGATCGCCCAGGGGCTGACGGTTACCGATTTCGTCCAGGTAATACAGGACATTATCGGAGCAGCGCAGGATAAGTTCCTGCACGGCGACGACGGCTTCCTTCCGCCCGATTATCTGAATGAGGAACTGATGGACCGGCTCGGACTCTCCACCACCGGCATTACCGCCGCCGTGAAAGGGCTGGCGGAATGCGGGGAGTCGGTGGCAGCCGCCGCAGAGGCGAAGCGTCGGCTGCCCCGGTCGCACATCGGAGCCCTGGCCCGGTTCCTGACCGCCTGGAACGCCTGCGATGAGAACACCCATGTCTTTCTGATTATCGGCGGCCGGAACCCGGCGCTGGAGTCCTTCTGCCTGGATCCGTGGGAAGTGGCTCAGCCGCTGCGGGAGTGCCGGGCTTCCGTTCATCTCTCGGGAACCCTGGCACCGCTGGAGGACTACGCCCGTGAACTGGGGCTCGACCAGGCCGATTGCGAGATCTTCCCCTCGCCGTTCCCACCTGACCATCTTCAGGTGGTCTATGCTGAAGATGTTTCTACCAAGTTCGCCGAACTGAACGGTGATCCGGCCGCCTTCGAACGGCTGCGGGCGGAGACTGTAGCGGTCTGTCAGGCAGTTCGGCGGAACACTGCTGTGTTCTTCCCGTCCTATGCGCTAATGGAACGTTTCATCGACGCGGGTGTACCGGACGAACTGGGCCGTCCGGTCTACTACGAACGGGCGGGTATGCCGCAGGAGGACCTGATGGAGCAGGTCGCGGAGTTCCGGATGGCTGCGGGCGGAGTGCTCTTCGCTGTGTCCGGCGGGCGGGTCAGCGAAGGGCTGGACTTTCCCGGCCAGGACCTGGAGTTCGCGGTGCTTGTGGGTATTCCGTACGCGCGGCCTTCGGCCAAGCAGGACGCGCTCATTCGCTACGGCCAGAACCGGTTCGGCAGCGGCTGGGAGCACGCGGTCAAGGTTCCGGCTGTCCGCAAGATGCGGCAGGCCGTCGGCCGGCTGATTCGGTCGGAAACCGACCGGGGGATGGCGGTCATTCTGGATCGCCGTGCGGCCACTTTGGAGGGGTTGCCGGCTAAACCGGTCTCCGATCCCGTCGCGGCCGTCCGCAGTTTTTTCGGTGCCGCTTCTCGGCCGCCCGGCCCATAACTATAATAGCGGCATCAGGAATTCCGCCGCTATGGCAATCGCTGTTGCTGACGACGTAAAAGCAATGATCCTGCGGGAGAAGCAGGACTACCGCGTCTGTACGGCCTGCATGGGCCCTGCTTTGGTACCTACTTCCGTTAAAGAACCGAAAGAGTCGGACGTGAAGATTCCTGTTGGAGACAACATTCTTTACGTCTCCAAGGTTCAGGCCCCTTATATCGAGAGTGTGACGATGGATATGCTGTATGACGAGGACGAGATCGATTCGTGCCCCGCCTTTTACCGGTACAGCGAAACCAAGTATCGCCACGAGCACAGCACCCAGTAAGGTCAGGAAACTCTTGTTGCTGCAGCGGCGGCCGCTGCAGCCAGAGTGTCCGGATTGCAGGTCATGTTATACTTTTCAATTTTGTCTGGTTCCGCTTCGGTGACCGGATGGACTGGTACCAAGGTGCAACCAGTAGCTGGCCGAATCGACAGTTCAAACGTGCCGATCTGTTTGGCGATGTTCTCGATCTCCAGTTTGTCCCATCCGATTAGCGGACGGACCACCGGCCAGTTGAGGCTCAGGTTCTCCCCGCGGATATTGGTCAGCGTCTGCGAGGCGACCTGACCGAGCGAATCGCCCATAATCATCGCGGTGCAGCCCAGTTCCTTTCCCAGTTCCCGGGCGGTACGTTGCATCGTCCGTTTGCACATAACGCACTGATAATGACGGTCGCAGACTTCGGCGATCTTGGTCTGACTGGGTCCGTGGGGGGCGGTGTACAGTGGCATCTCCTGACCGGTGACCTGCCGCAGCCGGGCGGCGATAAGCTGGACGTTCGCGGCCGTGCGATCGTCGGCGTACGGGCGGTTGTCCAGATGCAGCAGGATGATGTCGGCCCCGCGCCGGGCCATGACATAAGCGGCGACCGGAGAATCGATGCCGCCGGACAGCAGAGCGATGAGCTTCAAGTGTTGGTCCTTCCGTATTCCATCCCGCCGACGAAATCGGCGGGGGCTTCATACTCTCCGTCGTCATTCTCGATCATGGTATAGATCGCCCGGACGAAGTCACGCAGGTCGCGGACCTGCTCCTGCAGGCTGGCCACTTGATTTTTCAGCAGGGTCAGTTCCTGCTGCTCGGGGGAACTCATAACCGGATGTCTCCGTAGTCGTCGGCCAGTTTCCGCGGCTGTGAGCGCCGGCACTTGGGACAGAAAAGGTTCTCACCTTTCCGGACCAGCTCAGTCTTGCACAAACCGCATTGGGCCCGGACGACGCCCAGATGGGCGTCCTTCGTGGTGAGCTGCAGAGACGGTTTGGTCCCGATGACGCGGGCCCGGATTAGATCGCCCTTACGCATCTCCTCGCTGGTACTGCTGGTGTAGTTTGGAGAAATCTTAGAAACGTGAAGTGTGGCGTCGGTGCTGCTGGCAATCGCCCGGTCGGTGCCTTCGCGGCAAAGCGCAGTGGCAGTGACCATAGTCTTCCGGGTGTCGTTGACGACGGCGTAGACGGTGTCGCCTTCCTTCAGCATGTTCGGGGGGTTCGGTGAGATCACCCGGGCGATACACTCGTCGTCGTCCAGGACCAGTCTGCCGATCTGCGAGGCGTAAATCTTTCCGTTGCAGACGAATGTACCGTCAGCGGCTAGGTATTCTTCTTCCACGGCGATCTCATCGCCGGGGAATACTTCTCTGTTCTCTGTCATCTTCATTGCCTCTTCAAAACTCAACGGATAAGCACGGCCACAATCTCGACCATCTGCTTTGCTTTGGTATGGAACGAGAATGTATGTGGGATATCATACTTATAAATTTTATGTGCGGTGACCTGCCGTCCGTGTTCTGCCGCAAAGCGTTTGACGAAGGGCAGGGTATCGGCCATGTGGAGCGAATAGACGCATTCGGCGCATTCCATCGCTTTGGCCAGGAACGGCCGGTCGGCGTTGCGGTTCTGGCTGCCGAACGGCGGATTCATCAGCACGGTGTCCGCGCCTTCGTGTATGTCCCGGATATCGGCCTGCTTCAGTTCGATCGGTGCGCCGAATGCCGCGGCGCAGGTGGCTGCGGTCTGCAGGGCCTTAGACGAGACGTCGTAGCCGGTGACCGCACCTGCGCCCATCAGCCAGGCAGCGATGGCGAACATACCGGTGCCGCAACCTAAGTCCATGACCTTCAGGCCGGCGATGTCGCCGGCGGCATAGGCCTCGAAGACAATGTCCGCCGCGAGATTGGCCGGGGTTGGATATTGCTCAAGGGCTGGGTCGGGGTCCTCGAAGGGCGGTACCTTTTCCAAGGCAATCGCGAGGTCTTTCTTGCGCATGGGCAGGCCATAGGTTAACAACTATAAAAGTGCTTAAAACCGCCGTCGGATCGATACTCCGAAGGCATTAGACATTTATCTAATTCAAAAAGAGTATCTTAGTGTGTTGGAGTAAATGGACGGAAAATTAATATGGGAAGCGATTGAAGTTGAAGTCAAAAACGAACAGTTGAACAATATGTGTTATATACTGTGAAGTGTCATTCCCTCCTGAAGGGAGTGGCTGGCCAACCTATCTGGGAAAGCCAGTGATCCCCCAAAGGTGTATGCAATGGCAATTACCAACAAGTACGTGAAATCGGTCCTTGCCGACCTGAAGAAACGGTACCCCGAGCAGAAAGAGTTCCTGCAGGCCGCCACTGAGGTCCTGGATTCGCTCCAGCCGGTCGTTGAGGCTCGGCCCGAATTGCAGAAGGCCGCGATCCTCGAGCGGATCACCGAGCCCGAGCGGACCATCATGTTCCGGGTCAGCTGGGTTGATGACAAAGGTAAAGTCCAGGTCAATCGCGGCTACCGGGTCCAGTTCAACTCTGCCATCGGCCCCTACAAGGGCGGTCTTCGGCTGCATCCGTCCGTCAACCTGTCCATCCTGAAGTTCCTCGGCTTTGAGCAGATCTTCAAGAACTCTCTGACCACTCTTCCGATCGGCGGTGGCAAAGGCGGTTCTGACTTCGACCCGAAGGGCAAGTCAGACGGCGAGGTCATGCGTTTCTGTCAGTCGTTCATGACTGAACTTGAGAAGCACATCGGCCCTGACACTGACGTTCCCGCCGGTGACATCGGTACCGGTGGTCGGGAGATCGGTTACATGTTCGGCCAGTACAAGCGGCTCCGGAACGAGTTCACCGGCGTTCTGACCGGCAAGGCCATCGGCTCCGGCGGTTCACTCGCCCGGACCGAAGCTACCGGCTACGGCCTATGTTATTTCGTCGACGAAATGCTGAAGCACAACAAGAGTACCTTCAAGGGCAAGAAGGTCGTCATTTCCGGCTCCGGCAATGTCGCCATTTATGCATGCCAGAAGGCCACGCAGCTCGGCGCCAAGGTCATCGCTATGTCCGACTCCAACGGCTACATCGAGGATGACAACGGCATCGACTACAAGGTCATGCAGCAGATCAAAGAGGTCAAACGGGACCGGGTAGAGACCTACCTGAAATACGTTAAAGGTGCCAAGTACACCGAGGGCAGCCGCGGCATCTGGACCATTCCCTGCGATATTGCGCTCCCCTGTGCGACCCAGAACGAAATTGACGAAGAGTCCGCCAAGATCCTCGTGAAGAACAAGTGTTTCGCCGTCGGCGAGGGTGCCAATATGCCTTCGACCCTTGAGGCGATTGCTGTCTTCCAGAAGGCCGGCGTCCTCTTCGCGCCTGCCAAAGCCGCCAACGCCGGCGGTGTCGCCACCTCGGCCCTTGAGATGTGCCAGAACAGCGCTCGGCTGTCCTGGACCTTCGAAGAGGTCGACACCAAGCTGCACAACATCATGATCGAGATTTACAAGGAAGCCTCGTCTGCAGCTGAGAAATACGGCATGAAGGGCAACCTGCTCGCCGGCGCCAACATTGCCGGTTTCGAGAAGGTCGCCAACGCTATGCTGTGGCAGGGCATCTGCTACTGATTTTTCCTGACCAAACTTTTTCGGGCCCTTCGGGGCCCACGCCCTTTTATCAAAATTCCGAGACGTAATCCCGGGTTCTCTTGCACGCGCGTGAACCTTATTTATGAGCAGTCCATACGCAAGCCTAGTGTGCATAGCACAATCCCTGAGGGGGCATTCAACTGGTAAAAGTCAAGAGGGCAATCATCAGCGTTTCTGACAAAACCGGGGTCGTCGACTTTGCGAAACAGCTCGTTTCCATGGGCGTCAGCATCATTTCGACCGGCGGTACCTACAGACTTCTGAAAGAGAACGGCGTGGCCGTGACCGAGGTTTCTGACGTCACCGGCTTCCCGGAGATGTTGGACGGGCGTGTCAAGACGCTTCATCCCAAGATTCACGCCGGCATTCTTGCCCGGCGCGATAAACCCGAGCACATGCAGGAACTGAAAGATATGGGTATCGAGCCCATCGACATGGTCGTCGTAAACCTCTACCCGTTCAAGCAGACCGTGCTGAAGGAAGGCGTCTCGTTCGACGAGATCGTCGAGAATATCGACATCGGCGGCCCGAGCATGATCCGCGCTGCGGCGAAGAACTATAAGTCGGTCGTTGTGCTTGTGGAGCCGGCCCAGTACCAGCCGATTCTGGATGAGCTCAAGGCTGGCAACGGCGAGCTCAGTGCCCGGACCATGGGCGCCCTGATGGCCAAGGCCTTTATTACTACTGCCGAGTACGACAGCATGATCGCCAGTCAAATGCAGACCCGTTTAGGAACCGAGCAGTTCCCTGTTTCCTGGCCGATGCCGACCGAGAAGGTCTTCGACCTCCGCTACGGCGAAAACCCGAACCAGAAGGCCGCTTTCTACCGGGACCCGTTTACTCCCGGCGTTACCGTCGCCAAGGCCGAGTGCCTGCATGGCAAGGAACTTTCGTACAACAACATCATCGACCTCGACAAAGCGCTGGATATTGTCATGGACTTTGAGCGCCCGACCGCTGTCGTCATGAAGCACACCAACCCCTGTGGACTGGCAAGCGACGAGACCATTTCGAAGGCCTTCCGCACGGCCTATGATGTCGATCCCATGTCCGCTTTCGGCTGTGTCATTGCGCTGAACCGGAACTGCGACATGGCCACCGCCGAGATCATCCATCAGTACTTTGTCGAGTGCGTCATCTGCCCTGACTATGAGCCCGGTGTCCTTGAGTTTCTGGAGACCAAAAAGAAAAACATCCGTCTGCTGCGCACCCAGTCCCCCATCGGCCCGGCTTACCGGCACCGTGAGATGAAGTGCAAGCGCACCCAAGGCGGCTTGCTCGTGCAGACCGATGAGGACGTGTTGATCGACCCCAAGAACCTGAAGGTCGTTACTAAGCGCGCACCGACACCGGAAGAGATCCACTCGCTCCTGTTCGCCTGGAAGCTTGCCAAACATGTGATGTCCAACGCGGTTGTCTACGTTCGCGGCGAGCATGCTGTGGGCATCGGTGCCGGTCAGATGAGCCGGGTCGATTCCGCGAAGATTGCCAGCTTTAAGGCCAACGAGCCCACCAAGGGCTGTGTTATGGCATCCGATGCCTTCTTCCCGTTCCGGGACGGCGTGGATACTGCAGCAGAGGCTGGCATCACAGCCATCATCCAACCCGGAGGCAGTATCCGGGACCAGGAGTCCATCGATGCTGCCAACGAGCACAACATGGCGATGGTCTTTACCGGTTGCCGGGTCTTCCGGCACAGCTGATTGTCAAATTGTTTCTGGGCGGCTTCTGCCGCCCGGCTTTGTTTATTTTTGAAGTTTGAAAAAAAGGCGCTGCGCTATCACTCGTCGTTGACCTCTTCAGGAATGATGGGCTTGCCTTCTGCCTTCCGTTTCATATGGCCGCCGGGTCCGCCGCGGGTGATCCGGGCCTTCTCGATGCATTCCGGGTCGTCGCAGACGAACGCAGCGAACAGGATGTTTGTCGCAGTCTTGCCGCAGAACTCGCATTTGTACTGACTGATGTCAATAGCCATAAACAGACGAAGCGCGTCAGCAGTAGATAGGGTTTATTAGAAGAAGGGGACGATCGGTCGAGGCCGGCCGTCCCGGTAAGAGTTTTGTCAGACATCCAGTTCGAACGGCTTGTTGACCTCAGGCAGCATGACGTGGTAGTCGTCTTGGAGGTCGGGCAAGAACAGTTCCCGGGTCTCCGAGTGCATGAAGATTACGTTCTCGGGGTCGCAGTCGCGGATAAACTGTACAATCTGGTCGTGGCCGGCGTGGGCCGAGAAATCGAACTTCTGGACCTCGCAGGCGACCTTGACGACCTCGCCGTCCAGGTTGATGCAGCCCTGGTCCATGAGCATCCGGCCGTTGGTGTCGTCGGCCTGGTAGCCGACAAGCAGAATTGCGTTCTTGGGATCGTCCTTCAGCGTGTGCAGATAGCTCAGCACCGGGCCGCCGTCAAGCATACCGCCGGTGGTGACGATGATCTGACCCTTAATGGCCCGCTTGCGGGAGCCGGCGTTCCGGACCTCGTTAAAGGTCCGTTTCGCGGCGCGCAGGGACTTGGCGTTCCGGATATACTCCGGGTAGTCGAGAAACAGGTTGGTGACCGACCGGCCCATGCCGTCGACCCACATCTCGTAGCCGAGGTTCTTCAGCAGGAGCATGATTTCTTGTGTACGGCCGACAGCGAAGACAGGGACGATGACGATGCCGCCGCGGTCGATGACCTCGTCGATCTTGGCGATAAAAGCATTGATGGTGTCCTCCTTCGGCGGGTGGTTCCGGCCCCCGTAGGTGCCTTCTATGAATAGGTTCTTGCAGTCGAGTGGGCGGGCACCAAGCACAAGCTTCTGGTCCTCGGTGTGGATGTCTCCGGTGTAGAGCGTGCTGTTGTCGCCTTTGAACTCGAACATGGTGGCACCTGGGACGTGGCCGGCCGAGTGCAGAGTGACATCGAGGTGTCCCAATTCGATGGTGTCCTCGAATGTCAGTGGCACGACATGCTGCATGGTCCGCTCAATGTCGGCGGCCTGGTAAGGCTCTGGGTATCCCTCGGCCTTCGCAATCTTCAGACTGTCGTACATCATGAGCTCGGAGATCTCCGCGGACAGCGGGGTGGTAAAGAGCTCGCAGTTCTGCTTGCCGCAGACCGCGGGAATCATGCCGCAGTGATCCAAATGGCTGTGGGTCAGGAAGATGTGATCGATCTTCCCCGGGACCGGCAGCGGATACTGCGGCGGTTTGGTCGGGCTGATGCCGTATTCGACGAGCATGGTCTTGTTGTCGCCTTCGATGGTCATGGCCATGCGTCCGACGATGTCGGCACCGCCGAGAAAGTTGAATTTCATTTTCATCGGTGTTTTCTCCTTTAGCGCCTCGAAAGAGGGCTTTGTGAAAAGAGACCGGAGAGGCCTCTTTGACTGTAACTGTCTGCTGTCGGGAGGGTCCCGCGACAGCTAATAAAAGGTGTTATTGTATCTCGGTATATTTAGTTTCCGCGCGTGGGCAAGGCTTTTGACAAAAAAGCCATCTGGGTCATACAACAGGCCAGAATCTGCCTTTACGGGTACGCTTATAAAGACAATTAATGACCCACAGAGCGATTATCTAAGGCTGAACCTAATATACTCCTTACGACAATAACATTTATCATGGCAGAAGGATGGGAGCTGAGAAGGGTCAGCGGAGTTATAGGACTGCTTGCCTTTGTGGTTGCGCTGATCGCTCTTGTCATTGGCATTGCCGACGGTCTCGTCTACGGTACCGACAGCTTTGAAACTTTCATGGCGAACGGAACGGTGCAGATCGTCGCGGCTGTTGCCGCGGTTCTGACCTTGGTCTTTGGTGCGATTTACGCCGTACAGAAAGCGCAGCGGGAGGAATACACATACTTCCTTTTCGGCGCGGCGCTGGCTATTGCCGGTGTCGTCGGCCTCCTGCTATGTTTCACAGATGAACTGGGACTTAAATGGGCCTCGGTCTACACCAGTTTTGCTGTTATCTTCATAATTGCCGCTCTGGTCGGTACGGTCGTTGCCGGGCTTTCACCGACCAAATGGCCTGCCGCGATTTATGCAGTACTGCTGATTGTCATGGCAGCCGCCTTGTTCCTGGGTGGCATCCTAAAAGACGAACTCTTTCTGGTGGCTGCAATGCTGCTGGTCGGCTGTGCGGGCGGGTTTTGCCTGATCTCGGGCAGAGTCACTGGGGTCGGGTCGGCTGCCGTCAAAGGTAAAATGGGCCAGAAGGCCGAAAAGCCGGTCCACAAACGCAATGAAAAGAAACAGGGGCCTAAATTCTATGAACAGCCGGCCGAGAAAGCTCCTGAAAAGAAACCGACCGAAAAGCTGACAAAAACTGCGAAAATTGTCGAGAAATCGCAGTCAGTGACCAGGCCCCAGCAGGACATTATGGCCATCCGTAAGCCTGAGCAGAAGGCCGCCGCGCCGGCGGCCGCTTCGGTCCCGGCGGCTTCGGTCAAGGCTGTCGAACCGAAAGTGGAGAAGGAAGAGCCGAACAAAGAAACGAAGAAGGTCCCGACCCTGCCCAAGATGATGAATTCCAGGCAAGCGGCCGCCGCTGCCCGCAACGCCAAGGAAGCGCGGTACGAGTCCGAAGATCTGGCCCAGATCAAGTCTGCGGCCGAGCCACAGCCTGCATCGGTATCGGCATCTGCTGCTGAACCCGCAGTCGAATCAGAACCCGGACCAGTTTCGGTTGCCGCGTTTGAGAAGGTTCCCGCCGCGGTCACGCCGATGGCCGCCGCTCCGGCCGCAGAGTCGGCCCCGGCCGAGGAAGAACCGGTCGACGTGGAAATGCTGGCTGCCGAGCTCGGTCTGGAGCCCGATACGCCCGAATCCCGGGTCCGCCGGGCCTGCTGGAACAAGGGTCTGCGGTGCCGGAAGGACTACGGTCCGCACGAGATTCCGGTGGCCTTTGTCAAGGGCAATGTGGCGGTCTTTGTCGATGGGGATGGCGCCGCCCCGAACGACGATGCCGCGCTGAAAGACGAGGGCTGGTCGGTCCTGCACTTCCCGGCCATGTCGATCACCGACGGTCAGGCCGAAGCTGAGGCCGTGGCCGCTGCCGTCAAAGAGAACGTCCGGGCCAAGAAGGTCGCGAAACGCTGTTCGAAGCGGTAAAACTGTCGGTGGGGGTAATCTCGCTGGTCTTTTTTTCCCGGAGAATCTGATGTCGGAAGAGCAATTCCAGCCGCCATACCCGCCCAAACGGACCGTGGTCTCCACCACAGACACGGTCAACGTCGGTCGGACCGATTCAGCGGCCGGCAATCCGCTGCAGGACATCCTGGCGGCCAAACGTCCGCGCTCCGTTGCGGATAAAAAGCCTTAAGGTCGTCAGAGCCAGCAATCTTTCTCTCTTTTTCTTTCACTGACCTGTTATTAAGACAAACCTTTAATAGCGTTATCGGATGTGTCCGCTAATTAGAGGTTGAAAAGATGTTTTGCCCATCGTGCGGCTCGATGATGTTCCCCAAGGACGGAAAGTACGTCTGCTCTTCCTGCGGCGCCACTCAGGAATTCGGTGCCAAAGCCGATGTTTTCACTACCGATTCGAAAACTAAGCAGACCACAGTTATCGCCGACAACGTCGCGACGTTGCCGAAGACCCGCATTCAGTGTCCCGAATGCGGCCACACCGAGGCATACTTCGTAATCAGACAGACCCGCGCAGCGGATGAACCTGAGACCAGGATTTACCGCTGCTGCAAGTGCAATCACACCTGGAGAGAGTACTGAACTCCCGCTGGGTGCAGCAGGTGAGAGAGCATGTTCAAGGCAGAGATTAAATCCGAGACCCTCAAGGGACTGGTCTACATCGTGTCCACCCTCGTGGACGAAGTGAAGTTCACCATCTCCCCCGAACAGATGAGCCTTAAGGCCATTGACCCCGCCCACGTGGCGATGATTGAGATCAACGTTGGGGCCAAAGCCTTCGTTTCCTACGAGGCTACCGACTCCGAGATCGGCCTCGATCTCGACAAAGTCAAATCCGTCCTGAAGCTCGCCGGTCCTTCCGACAACATCGTCATGGAGCATGACGAAGCTCAGGGCCGCCTGATCTTCCGTATCGGCAACATCACCCGGCGCATGAGCCTGGTGGACACTTCGAGCATGAATGACCCGAAGGTTCCGCAGATCAATCTGTCCGCCAGTGTGCAAGTCGGCATCGACCAGCTGCAGAAGGGCATCCGCGCGGCGGAGTCTATCTCTGACCACATCGCTCTGGAGGCCGACCCCGAAGGGTTCGAGCTTTCCTGCGAGGGCGACACCGACATGGCGAATCTGCGGGTGCCGGTCGCCGAACTGAAAGGCCTGAAGGCCGATACCAAGGTCTCCAGTCTCTATCCGCTCGATTATTTCTCCAACATCGTCAAGGCAATCCCGGCCGGTACGGTCGTGGATGTTCAGCTGGACAACGACTATCCCGTCAAGTTGCTCTTCAAGCTGGCCGACGGCGAGGCCGACGTCTGCTACTTCCTGGCCCCACGTATCGAGAGCGAATGAGGTCCATACATGTCGGAGCCTCCCGGTATCGAAGAATTGCAGAACATCGCCAACAAGATGCGGCTCGACGTCATTGAGATGACAACTGCCGCTGGTTCAGGTCATCCGGGAGGATCGCTCTCGGCTGCCGATCTGATGGCCGTGCTCTATTTCCGGGTCCTGCACCATGCGCCCGATCAGCCCGAGATGCCCGACCGCGACCGGTTCGTTCTTTCCAAAGGGCACACCGCTCCGGTCCTTTATGCCGCGCTCGCCGAGAGCGGCTATTTCCCGAAAGAGGAGTTGCTAACGCTCCGCAAGCTCGGTTCCCGGCTGCAGGGCCATCCCGCCCGCGGCCACCTGCCGGGCATCGAGGTCTCCACCGGCTCGCTCGGCCAGGGCCTCAGCATGGCCTGCGGCATCGCGCTCGCTGGCAAGATGGATAGCAAGGACTACTACACCTACTGCCTGCTGGGTGATGGCGAACTGCAGGAAGGTCAGAACTGGGAGGCGGCCATGTTCGCCCACCACCGGGGTCTGAACCATCTGATTGCCTTCGTTGACCGTAACCGGCTGCAGATCTCCGGCAACACCGAGGAGGTCATGTCCATGGATCCTCTGCCTGAGAAATGGCACGCCTTCGGCTGGAACGTCATCATCATTGACGGCCACAATATCCGGCAGATCCTCGAGGCCTGCGCCAAGGCGAAGGAGTCACGGAAGAATCCTACGGTGATCATCATGAACACGGTCAAAGGCAAGGGCGTGTCCTTTATGGAGAACAATCCCGATTTTCACGGCCGGGCATGCAATCCTGACGAATACCAGGCTGCTGTCGCTGAACTCAAAGCGGTGATCAGATGACCGCCCCGAAGTTGGCCCAGCGTACCTATTACGGCAAGGCCCTGGCTCAATTGGGTCGGGACAATCCGCAGGTCGTTGTCCTCGATGCCGACCTGGCTGGTTCGACCAAAACAATCTCATTCAAGAAGGTCGCTCCGGAACGGTTCATCGAGTGCGGCATCGCGGAGGCCGACATGATCGGCATTGCGGCCGGACTCGCTGCCTCTGGCAAGATTCCGTTTGCTTCGACCTTCGGAGTGTTCGCTTCCGGCCGTTGCTGGGAGCAGATCCGCATGGCCGTCGCCTACGCGAACCTAAACGTCAAAGTTGTCGCCACCCACTGCGGTTTGTCCGTCGGTCCCGATGGGGCCACCCACCAGGCGCTGGAGGACGTGGCGCTTATGCGGGAGCTGCCTAACATGACCGTCATCGTACCAGCCGATGCATATGAGGCCTTCCAGGCCACACTCGCCATCGCCGACTACATCGGCCCGGTCTACATGCGCATGGGTCGTTCCGAGTTCCCGGTATGCACACCTGAAGAGAAGCCGTTCGAGATCGGTAAAGCGACTGTCATGCTGAAGGGCACCGATGTTTCGCTTATCGGTTGCGGACAGATGGTCCAGGCCTGTCTCGAGGCCGCCGATCTCTTGGAAAAAGAAGGCATCAGCGCCGAGGTCATCAACATGGCTACAATCAAGCCGCTGGACCTAGATGCGGTCTACGACACCGCCGCCAAAACCGGCGCGGTCGTCACCGCCGAAGAGCACAGTGTAATCGGCGGGCTCGGCTCCGCTGTCGCAGAATTCCTTTCCGAGGTCCGTCCGACGCCTTTGGCGCGGGTTGGCACCTATGACACTTTCGGCGAGTCCGGCAGTGCGGACGAGCTGATGAAGAAATATGGCCTGACAGCCGCCGACATCGTGCGCGAGGCGCACAACGTTATCGAAATGAGAGATGAGAAATCATGAAGATCTTCATTGACACGGCAAACCTGGACATGATCCGGGAGATCAACAGCTGGGGCATCCTTGACGGTGTCACCACCAATCCGAGTCTGATCGCGAAAGAGAACACCGACACCCCGACCCGGGTCCGGGAGATTGCCAAGATCGTTGACGGTCCGATCTCTGCCGAGTGCATGGCGACCGACTGGGAGCAGATGGTGACCGAAGGCGAGAAACTGGCCGCAATCCACCCGAACATCAATGTCAAACTGCCGATGTGCGTGGACTCGCTAAAAGCGACCAAGATCCTTGCCGACAAGGGCATAAGGGTCAACATGACGTTGATTTTCTCGTCTTCGCAGGCGTTGCTGGCTGCCAAGGCCGGTGCCCGCTACGTCTCACCGTTCATCGGCCGGCTCGACGACATCGGAGCCCACGGCACCGACACTCTGGCCGAGATCCTGCAGATCCTGCGGAACTATGACCAGTTGAGCGACACCGAGGTCATCGCTGCTTCCATTCGGAACCCGACACATGTGCTCGAAGCCGCGGAACTGGGTTGCGATATCGCGACCATTCCCTACAACATCCTGAAACTGATGGTGTCCCATCCAAAGACGGACGAGGGCATCGCCAAGTTCAAAGCCGATTACGAGAAGGTCAACGGTCCCTCCCAGTGAGAGCCGATGCCCCAGATTGCCGTTGTCGGTGCGGGGCCGGCCGGCTGTCTCGCTGCCAAGCAGCTGGCGGCGGCCGGCCGTGATGTTACGGTAATCGAGGAGCACCAGACAGCAGGCCGGCCGGCGCACTGCGCCGGTATCGTGACCGCTGAAACCATTCGGATGGCCGGTTTCCGGCCGGACATACTGGGCACTGTGTGTGCTGCCGATGTGGTTTTTCCCGACGGCCGCCGGATTTCTGTGGAACGCCGCAATCCCATAGCCTACGTTATCGACCGTCCGGCCCTGGATTGCCGGCTGGCCGACCAGGCCGCCGAGTACGGTGCCCAGTTTTTGTATGACGAACGGTACATCAGCAGCGTTATCACCCCTCGCGAGGTCCGGGTCCAGACCGTCCGGGGTATTCTGACGGCCGACCTGCTGATCGGAGCTGACGGACAGTGCTCGCGGGTCGCCGCCTCGCTCCGCGATAATGCCGCCCGGGAGTACCTGTACGGTATGCAGGTAGACGTGCTGAAAGAGCCTGCTGACCCGTACCGCATGGTCCTGCGTCTCGGCCGTGAGCTGGCGCCCGGATTCTTCTCCTGGGAGCTGCCGCTGGGCGACCGTGTCCGGGTCGGATTGTGCGTCACGCCGCAGTACGGTCCGCCGGCGCCATACCTGAAAAAGCTGCTGACCCAGACCGGTCTGAACAGCAGCCGTGTCGTAGCGCGCTACGTCGGCAAGATCCCGATGGGCGGCCGCCGGATCACCCACGGCGAACGGACACTGCTCATCGGTGATGCCGCCGGGCAGGTCAAACCGGTCTCCGGCGGTGGGCTTTACCCAATTTTTACCGCGGCGCCGCTGCTCTGCCGCACGATAGACAGAGCCTACGAGATGTCCGATTTCAGCACCACGGTCCTGTCGCTCTATGACCGGGCGTGGAAACAGGCCCTCGGAAAGGAATTCGACCGGGGCTGGCAGCTGCGGAAGCTTTTTCGCCGGCTCGACGACCGCGGTCTCAACCGGGCCGGTGCCATGATGGACACCCCCGAGATCCGGGAGATCCTTGACACGGTCGACCTGGACCGGCCCAGCGACCTCGCCAAGCCGGTGCTGGCCCAGAAAGGAATTAAAAGCAAACTGCTCAGACTGGTGGTGAGCGCCCGTCTATGAAACAGGTGCCCGAAGTTCTGGTCCCGGCGGAGCGGACGGCCGAACTGATCCCGTTGCTGCTCGCTCGGGGCATCGCCGATCCCGAGGCCCGTATCACAGCCTATGCAGGCGGCCGCCGGGTGCCGGTCCGGCCCGAACGGCAGGCGGATGCCGCAGCCATGGGCCTGACGGTGGTTACCGGTCCGGCATATTCGGAGGCTTCCCGGCCGCCGCTTGAGCGGATTAAGGAGCTGCTCCAGGAACTCACGCCTGCGGAACTGGACCGGCTGCCGGAAAAATGGGAGACCGCCGGCTCCGCGGTGACTCTGAAACTCGATCCGGTCCTAGTCGAGCACGGTGCCGCCGTCGGCCGTGCCTACGCCGCAGTACTGGGAGCAAAAGCGGTCATGGCGGACATCTCCGGTGTGGCCGGCGAGTTCCGGCTGCCGGACATGCAGGTGCTGTACGGTGTTCCCGGTGAGTCGGTTAAGACCGAAAACGGCATCCACTACTGCTTTGACCCGACGGCGGTGATGTTCGCCTCCGGTAACATCAACGAACGCCGGCGGATGGGCGAGCTCGACTGCAGGGGCGAGACGGTCGTGGACATGTTCGCCGGTATCGGATATTTCACGCTCCCGCTGGCAAAATTTGCCGGTCCGCGGCGGCTGTTCGCCTGCGAGAAGAACCCCCGTTCCTATGAATCTCTGTGCAAGAATCTCAAGCTCAACGGCGTCGCCGATACGGTCATCCCGATTCTGGCAGACAACCGCTCGCTGCTGGGTACCGGTTTCGCCGACCGGATCCTCATGGGTTACGTCCAGAAGACTGCTGAATTCCTGCCGACCGCATTACGCCTGGCGAAGTCTGGGTGCGTTATCCACTATCATGATACGTTCTATGTCGGGCAGCAGGAGATGCGGGTCCGGGAGATCTTCGATGCGGCCTGCGGGAAGCGGCTGTACGAGGTACTGGCGATCCGGGAGGTCAAATCTTTTGCGCCGTCAGTCTCGCATTATGTGGCCGATGTGAAAGTTGGCTGAACCGTCAGGAAGGGCGGTCCAGCGGGAGATGAAGAGAGACGATTCCATTCCCGCCGGGGCCGGCGTCAAATGCCCCAACCGGGCTGCAACTGTGCTCTGGCCGGCGGGTCTGGCCGTTCTCTTAATGTCTGGAAAAACAACCCGGCCATATATTCTTCCGAATGATTTTACATGTATCTATAGAGACTGCCGAGCCATCAGACGGTCTCGCCGGAACTGCAGGCCATCAGGAGCGTGTTCATGTCGTTCCGGTAGTTGTCACCGGCGGCCGCGATGACCTTCTGGGCAAACGGCGTCAGGAACGCCGCGAAGTCCTGGTCCTCGTCGGAGAGCTTGATAGGCGGCCGGGCCCGGGGGTCCAGTGCGAAGACGAAGGCTGTAGCAAGTGCCCGACATTTCGCATCCCGCAAGGTGCTGGTGGCGATTGTTTCCCGGAGCATGTCCATGCCGCCGACCTTGGCAGCCTTGGCGAGCGAATCAGCCAGTCTGGTCATGAAGCCCGGTTTCCGGAACTCCGGTAAGGTCTTGACGATGTCTGCGGAGATGTACTCCCGGTAGGCCTCTTCGAGCACCAGCGATGGGGCGGCCCGCGGCTTATCGGTGTACCGTGCCGCGAACGCGGCAGAGGTCAGAGCAGTGATGAGCTCTTTCCAGTTATCATCCCACAGGTTTGAGACCATCTCGGAGGCTTTCCCGTTGCGCAGGATGACCGCTCTGGGATTCTGCTGCAGGAATCTGGTCAGACCTTCCTTCTCTTGCTCGGGACCCTCGAGGTCCTTCATGAACGCGGCGAGGTCGGAGCCGTAGTTATGATCGCCGATGATCAGCGTGATGGTGTCGCTTTTGGCAAGTTCGCCGAGCTTCTCCCGTTTGATCTGGTCGATCAGAGCCCGGTCGGTGAGTTTTCCGGCCATGTAGTCCTTGAGGTCGTCGCCCTCGACCTTTACGACACCGGAGTTCTCAGCGCTGTGGAACTTGTGTTCGACGGTCACTTCGATGTCGTCAAGCAGGTCCGCGGTGCAGAGCTGAGACATCAGGTAGGCCAGGGTCGGGACGTCCTTGGCACAGTCCTCGCAGATGTGGATACGCTCGTTCCGGGACTTCACAGTAATGTTCAGCGAGACCGAGCCGGGATGGCCGCACTCGAGCCCGTCATCAGGGAACTTGTAAGGGGTCTCCCAGAAAGACTCGTACAAGTAGTCCTCCGGCATGTTGGGCGTGTCGGAACAGACGATGTTATCACCGAATGAATAAAGGTGGAGCCGGTTCTTTTTGATAAACTGGTTGTACCATAGCAGGCGTAGCTTGGGGTCGTCGTAGTGCTGACAGCCGATGAGCAGCGGTGCGGCAACCGAGCCACGGACGACGTATGGAACCCGTTTGCCTGCAATCTTTGCGGTGGCCAGAAGCGGGATCTTTCCGGCGGCGCTCAGCGAGATGGTGGCAGCGTAGGCGCGGGCCATGTCCTCGGTGAACGGCCGGGAGGCATATTTCAGACAGGCCTTCTCGTCGTCCTTGAGACCGGATATTTTGTCGATGTCCTTGAACAGGCTGTTGAATGCACATTTGCGGCAGTTCCCGGCGCACATGGGGCGGAGCAGGCCGGGGTTGTCCGCTATGTCGCGGGACCGACCGAGGATGTCATCCTCCAGCCGTTTCGAGGCCTGCTTCACACCGCGCATGTGCAGATGCTTCTTGGGTGCAGCCATAATAAGAGACCTAATGTCTCCAGCCGATAAATACGTACTGAATTGGATAGCTGACGACGTCGGTTATAATTACTGCAGGGCGATTAGGCAGCCAGGAAGGAATCCCGTGGAAAAGACGCAAAGGGCGGCCGTGGTTTTATTGATCCTGGTTCTGGTTGTGATTGCCGTTGCCGTGATCGGAGCATTGCTGGGAAATCTAGATCTGGCACTTATCGGAATGCTGGCGGTATGCTTGATCCTGTCGTTCGGGGTGCTGTATCTCATCCGGAAGCAAAAGCATGAATGAGCATTGTCTGTGCTAACTGTTACGGGTGCGTGGATACGCGCCGGCGCGCTCGCCGTTCGCGTACGTTTTTAACACTGGTCCGCCATGTCGATTCCGTGAAAGACATCATTGCGGCCACAGCCGAGGATATCCGGAGCATGCGTGTCCGTGGAGCAGGCAGGATCGCCCGGGCCGGAGCGAATGCCCTGGCGGATTTTGCTGAGCAGTATACCGGCAGTTCCGCAGCGGATTTCCGGCGGGACCTGAAAAAAGCGGCCGACATACTGTTGGCTTCCCGTCCCACGGCGGTCTCGCTGTGGAACGGGGTCCACGCTTCCATCCGCAATGTAGAAGCCGCGGCCACTTTGACGGATGCCACCGCTGCGGTCGTCCGCGACGGACGGGCCTTCGCCGCCGCCTCCGAAGCGGCAGTGACGGCCATCGCCCGCTTCGGGGCGAAACGGGTTAAAGACGGAGACGTGCTGCTGACCCATTGCAACAGCAGTGCGGCCATCGGCGTGATCAAGGCTGCGGTCCAACAGGGCAAAGATGTTCGGGTCTATGCAACAGAGTCCCGGCCCTGGCGCCAGGGGTTCATCACTGTAAAACAGCTGGCTGAGGCCGGAGTCGATGTGACCCTGATTGTCGACAGCGCAGTCCGGTCGGTGATGCCGCGGGTGGACCGCGTATTCGTCGGCGCGGACACAGTCACCTCGACCGGGGCGCTGGTCAATAAGATCGGTACCTCCCAGGTGGCATTGGCCGCTCACGAGGCCCGTACCGAGTTCAACGTCTGCGCGGAGACCTATAAACTGTCTCCGCTGACGCTGTTCGGCGACACGGTGACCATCGAGGAGCGGGATACGGGCGAAGTGGTCCGGCCGGGCGAGGTCCCGGCGGGCGTGAAGATTTTCAATCCCGTATTCGATACAACCCCGCCGCAGTACATCGACAACATCATCACCGAACTGGGGGTCATGGCCCCGGGTTCGGTCTACGGGGTAATGGTCAAACAGCTGGGGGAGCATTTCTCCGATTTTTCCGAGTGAGGCAAGAGCATGAAATCGTATTCTTATCTGCATCTGGGTGAAGAGATCGACCGGGACGCCTACGTGGTCTGCAAATACCGTGTGACGACAGACCTGCCGATCGAGAAAGCCGCCGGCGCTATTGCCGCCGAGCAGTCCACTGGAACCTGGACCGGGATATCCACGCTGAAGGACGACGTCTTTGACCGGTATGCCGGCCGGGTCACCGCCATCGACGGGAATATGGTGACGATCGCCTATCCCGAAGAGGACTTCAGCATCAGGGTGGGCGCGATCCCGCAGGTCCTGTCGATCATCTCCGGCAATCTGTTCGGCCTGGGTGTGCTGAAAGGCGTCCGTCTGGAGGACGTGACCTTCCCGAAGGGCATCCTCAAACAATACAAAGGGCCGAAGTTCGGTGATGCCGGCCTCCGGAAAATTCTGGACCGGCCGAAGAAACCGCTGGTCGGAACCATCGTTAAGCCCAAGATCGGCCTGTCTCCCAAGGACACGGCCGCTTACATCTACGAGGCAGGCTCCGGCGGACTGACCAACAGCAAGGATGACGAGACTCTCGTCGACCAGCGGTTCTGCCCGATCGAGGACCGGACCAAGGCCGTGGCGGAGGTCCTCGACCGGTTACAGGAAGAGGGGCATCACATGATGCACGCCGTCAACATCAGTACCAACGGTCAGGACATCCGCGAACTGGCGGAGGACGTCCAGGCCTGGGGCGCCAAGGAAATTATGATCGATGTACTGACCTGCGGCTTCGGCGCGGTGCAGGCCGTGGCCGAGGATCCGAAGATCAAGGTGCCCATTCACGTACACCGGACCATGCACGGTGCGATTACCAAGGATCCGCTGAACGGCGTCGCCATGGTGGTGTTCTGCAAACTGGTCCGTATGTGCGGCGGCGATGCGCTTCACATCGGCACGCTCGGCGTGGGAAAGATGAACGGGCAGGTTTCCGAAGGCACTGCAAACCAGCGGGCCTGTCAGAGCGACGACGTGCCGTTCAAGAAGGTCATGCCGGTCTGCTCCGGCGGCATGTACCCCGGCATCGTCCCGACACTGGTCAGAGAGGCCGGCACCAATATCCAGATCCAGGCCGGCGGCGGTGTCGCCGGCCATCCGGACGGCGTCCGGGCGGGTGCCATGGCCATGTGTCAGGCTGTCGATGCGGCCTGTGCAGACGTACCGATTAACGAGTATGCCAAGACGCACCGCGAACTGCAGCAGGCGCTGGACCAGTGGGGATCCGTATGAAGTTGGCCGTCAAGAAAGTAGATCTGCTGATCTCATCGCTGATAGTGGCTATGGACCCGACAGACTGCGCGCAAATCGGTGTGAAGGAGAGCGACCGGGTCCGTATCGAGGGACCGAAAGACGACATCTCCGTCATGCTCTCGACCTCCGATCAGCTGGTCGCGGTCGGTACGATCCTTATCCCGGACATTGTACTGAAACGAATCGGGGCTCAGGACGGCGAAACGGTCGAGGTCACCTATTCGCCGACGCCTGAGAGTGTCCGGTCCATCCGCCGCAAGATGGACAGGCAGAAACTGTCGGCCGCGGAGATCACCGCGGTCGTCAAGGACATCTACGACGGCGATCTGGCGCCGATCGAGATCTCGGCCTGGCTGACAGCGCTGTATATCAACGGTATGGACATTGACGAGATCGCCGCCTTTGCCAACGCGATGGTGGACACCGGCGACCGGATTCACTTCGACCAGTCCCCGGTCTTCGACTTCCACAGTCTCGGCGGAGTGCCGGGCAACAAGATCACGCCGATTGTGGTCTCGATCGTCGCGGCCGCCGGTCTAATGATCCCGAAGACCTCATCCCGGGCCATCAGCAGCGCCTGCGGGACCTCGGATTTCGTGGAGACCTTCTGCAATGTCGAGCTCGATGCGCGGAAGTTGAAGGAAACCGCCGAGTCCGTCGGCGGCGTGTTCGCCTGGGGCGGCTCGATGAACCTGGCCCCGGTGGACGACATGGTCATCAAGATCGAGCACCCGCTGGGCATAAACCCGCGGGCGCAGATGCTAGCCTCCATCCTGAGCAAGAAACTGGCCATCGGTGCCACCAACCTGGTAGTGGACATCCCGACCGGCGCAGGCACCAAGGTGCCGACCCTGGACGCCGCCCGGGCCTATGCCCGGGACTTCATGGACCTGGGCGAGAAGCTCCACATGCACATCGAGTGTGCCATCACCTACGCTGACCAGCCGGTCGGCAGTGCTGTCGGGCCGAACCTGGAGGCACGGGAATGCATCCGCATTCTGGAAGGCGAGGAGCACCCGGCGAGTGTAATCGAAAAGGCCTGCGACTGCGCAGGCATCATCCTCGAGATGGGCGGCTTTGCTAACGGCGCCGACAAGGCGCGGGACCTGCTCCGTTCCGGCGCGGCGCACAAGAAATTTTTAGAGATTGTCGTAGCTCAGGGCGGCCGGGCCGATCTGAAGGCCGACGACCTGAATCCTGGTAAGTTTACCGCCGACATCACGTCGATGAAGGCCGGCTACGTACACTCCATCTCCAACAAGGCGATTGTGGCCATTGCCAAGGCCTGCGGAGCGCCCAGCGACAAGGGCGCCGGCATGCTGATCCTCAAGAAGAAGGGCCAGCGGGTCGAGAAAGGCGAGATCCTGATCCAGCTTTTTGCGGACAACGCGACGAAACTGAACCGCGCCCGCGAACTGGCGGTGAAGTACAATCCGGTAGAGATCGAGGGCATGCTGATCAAGCGGATCTCGACCATCGGGCCGCGGCGAGCCGATGCGGACGTTCTGTTTCACCGTGGACCTGGACCGGGACGTCAACTGCGAGGTCCCGGGTCAGAATGCGGCTGGTTCGTTGGACCGGGGTGCGGGGAACGCGCCGCGGTTTGCCTCCACGGCCAAGGGGCTGATCCTGCTGGCGGACCTGCTGGACGACCTGCGGATCCCGGCGACGTTCTTCTGCGAAGGCCGTACGCTGGAGGAACTGCGGGACACCGCCGGCAGTCTGACGCATTTCGAGCTGGGTATACACGGTTATGACCACGAACGGCTCAGCGGCCGGCCGCCGGCGGAGATCGCCGCGATCCTGAAGCGCGCCTGCGAAGCAGTGGTGGATGTGGCCGGCCGCCGCCCGGACTGCTTCCGGGCACCGTTCATGAAGCCCCCGCGGGACCTGGACAGGATTCTGCCGCCGCTGGGTATCCGCTGCGACTCCTCGTCCTACGCTGCCGCCGCCGAGTGTATCCCTTCGCTGCTGCCCGGCTACATCGCCGAGATTCCGGTGACCGAAGGTACCGATGCGGCCGGCAAGAAGATCGCCGGCTATCTCTGGCCGATGCACGAGGGCAAACGGGTCCCGCAGGATTACGCGGACCTGGCGGTGCAGGTTCCCGAGAAAGGGGCCTTCGTCCTGGCCGATCATACCTGGCATTTGGTTGAGGGCCGGGCCGCCGGAGTGCTCGCGGCTGACGCGCTGAAGCAGAATCTGGACAATACCCGGCAGACGCTCGAACTGGTCCTGGACGCGGGCTGCTCGCCGCGGGATCTGCGTACAGCGGCGCGTTTGGCCAGCTGACCTGCCCTGATTTCGCGTTATTTTAATATATGCGCGTTACACTGAAGACGGGCAATCAGCAGGTAGGATGATGACCGCCAAACTTATTCTTGGGAAAGAAGTGTCGGGGAACATCTATGCCGAACTGCGGGAGCGCATCGCTACATTAAAGGCCAAAGGGATTACGCCCGGCCTCGCCGTAGTGCTGGTCGGCGACGACCCTGCCTCGCAGGTCTACGTGCGGATGAAAGGGAAGAAGTGCGAGGAGCTGGGCATGCACTCCGTTACCGTCGTTCTGCCCAAGGAGACCACTCAGGCGGAACTGCTGGCCAAAGTGGCCGAACTTAACCGTGATCCCGCCATCCACGGGTTCCTCGTGCAGCTTCCGTTGCCTAAGGGTCTGGACGAAGAAGCGGTCATCAACGCGATCGACCCCGCCAAAGATGTCGACTGCTTCCATCCCTACAATGTCGGCAAGATGCTTATCGGCGAGCCGGATTTCCTGCCGGCCACTCCCGCCGGCATCCAGCAGATGCTGGTCCGCTCCGGTGTCGAGACCGCCGGCCGGCACGTGGTCGTCGTCGGCCGCAGCAACATCGTCGGCAAGCCCATGGCGGCCATGATGCTCCAGAAGGGCCGCGGCGCCGACGCCACCGTTACCATTACCAACTCCAAGACCCGGGACCTGCCGGCGATAACCCGTCAGGCAGACATCCTGGTAGTTGCCATCGGCAAACCGAAGTTCATCACCGCCGACATGGTCAAGGAAGGTGCCGTCGTCATCGATGTCGGCACCAACCGCGTCCCAGATGCCACCGCGCCCAAAGGCAGCCGGCTGGTGGGCGACGTGGATTTCGAGGTCGTAAAGGAAAAAGCTGCCGCCATTACGCCGGTTCCCGGCGGTGTCGGCCCGATGACCATCTGCATGCTGATGGCCAATACCGTCCATGCCGCCGAAAAGCGGGCGTCCGGACAATGATCAACGAGTGCGGGGAACACGGCTACTTTCGGGACGAATGCTGTCCCGTCTGCGGCGAGAAAGGCCGCTTCGTCATGAGTGACTACGAAGTGGAGAAACTGGGCCGCACCATGGCGGCCATCCTCCGCCACGGCAAGTTCGACCTGGCCATGGACGCACAGGGATTCGTCGAGGTCCAGGAGATCGTGGATACCGTCCGCGAGTTCAATTCCCGCATGAAATGGCTGCGGCCGTTTCACATCGAAGCACTGGTGGCGACCGACCCGAAGGGCCGGTACCAGGTATTGGGCCGGAAGGTCCGGGCAACCTACGGCCACACGATTAAGCTCGACCTGCAGCTGCCGACAGATCACATTCCGTTGCGGCTGTACTATCCGGCGTCACCGGAGGAGCAGGGCATCATCCTGGAAATGGGCATCCTCCCTTCGGACCGGGCGATGGTCCACCTGTCGGCGACCTATCTGGATGCGGAACGTGCCGGTAAAGCCCGGCTGGACGATCCGGTCATCCTGCAGATAGACACCGCCGCCTGCGTAGCGGCCGGCTTTACAATTGAAAGGGCGGCCCGCACAGTGTATCTGTGCGACAGAGTGCCGCCGGAGTGTATCGAGGCGGCTGCGGTTCCGACAGACCCGGCCTGTCCGGATACGGAATGACAAAGGAGACAAAAAAATGGTCTATGTACTGAAACCCGAAGAAGTGCGCGCAAAATACGGATCCATGTTCTGCCAGGAATTCCTGACCATGGTGGACGAGAAGGCCGGCAAGGCCAAGATCGTCGAGACATGCCTGGCCCGTGGCCCTGCCGAGTGGGACCTGGTCAACCGCCGCCGGGCCAGCGGGGTCATCGATCAGGTAAAGATCGAAGGCACCACTCTGATGATGGATGTGCACATGGGCGAGAAAGAGCTCAACTTCGGGCCGGTTTCGGCCAATCTGGGCGGTCAGGGCCTTAAAAAACTGGTCGTCGAGGGCGATACCGTCCGCACCACCTGGATGGGCATCGCGGGCGCCAGCGTCGGCGTCGGCGCCTGTCTGCCCCAGGCCCGTGGCGTGATCCGGACCGAGTACCCCGACGATTTCAAGATCGGCGGCGGCCACACCTCGACCGTCGACATCATCACGCCCAAGATGGTCCGCATCGTCATCGGCGTCGATGACACCGACACGAAAGAGAAAGGCGCCACCTGGGCCGCCGCGCTGAAAGTGGCCCGCGACTGCCCGGTCGGTCGGTTCATCGATCACAAGATCATTCAGCTCAACCCCAAGTCCCCGACCAAGACCACCAACTGCTGTGCCACGGCCATCAGCTTCGCGGTGACCGAGGCGGACGTGCCTAAGCTGATCGAGTATTGCCGGGACGCGCTCAAAAAGGCCTCCTGCTCCACCGACGCCGTCATGACCGTCTTCCAGGGCCTGGAAGTCCCGAAGGCTCTCCGCGACTTCGGCTGGTCTGCCAAGAGCGTCCTGTATACTCAGGAAGAAGCCCGTAAGGTTGCCGAGGCCGCCGGCGTGCAGATCATCAGCCTGACGGGCATCAACGGTATGATCGGGGCGATCGCGGCCGTCGGCTGCTGCGACCTAGGTGCCGAAGCCGCCGGCGTGCCCGAAGATTTCGCGTGAAACGACCATGACCTCCAATAATCCTTCTTCCGTTCCCGAGTTCATCGCCAAGCCGATCTACTCGACGTACGAGCGGCGGTTGGATAAGGAGGTCCGCGCCGGGCCGATCCCGGAGCACGTCGCCATCATCATGGACGGTAACCGCCGCTATGCCAAGGAGTACCTGGGTAACGACGTGGATGCCGGCCACAAGCTCGGCGAGCAGAAGGTCGAAGAGCTTTTGGACTGGAGTCTGGACCTTAATATCCACTACATCACGGTTTTCGCCTTTTCGTCCGAGAACTTTAAACGGCAGGATTCAGAGATCGATTTCATAATGGACATGGCGGAGGCATCGCTGATTAAGATCGCCGACAACCCGCGGATCCATGCCAACCGCGTGCGGGTGCAGGTCCTCGGAGACCTCAGTACCCTGCCTGTGAACGTTCAGAAGGCGATCGACTATGCCAAAGAACGCACGGGCCAGTATTGCAACTACGTCTTCTCGATCTGTCTGGCCTACGGGAGCCGGCAGGAGATTACCGGTGCGGTCCGGGAGATTGCCGCCAAGGTCCGTGACGGTCAGATGAAGGTGGAAGACATTACCGAGGAGACCTTTGCCCAGCACCTCTACACTTCTGACCTGCCCGACCCTGACCTGGTCCTGCGGACCTCCGGCGAGATCCGGGTTTCCAATTTTCTGCTGTGGCAGTTGGCCTATTCGGAGCTGTACTTTACCGATATTTACTGGCCGGGTTTCCGGCGCATCGACTTCCTGCGGGCCGTCCGCACCTATCAGCAGCGCGTCCGGCGCTACGGGAATTGAACCATGAGCCGAACCGACATCGTCTTTCTGCATGCACCGAGCGTATACGATTTCCGAAAGAAACCGATCTTCTACGGTCCGGTCAGCGACGTCATTCCCTCCTCGCCGGTCTTCGAGATGTACCCCATTGGGTTCATGACGATTTCGTCGCACCTGGAGGCCGCTGGTTTCCGTACGCGGATAGTCAACCTCGCGGGGGAAATGCTCGCCGACGTCCGGTTCGATGCGGAGAAGAAGATCCGGCAACTGGACGCCGACATCTACGCCATCGATCTTCACTGGATGCCCCACGCCCATGGGGCGCTGGAGGTCGCGAAACTGGTCAAAAAATACCATCCCGACGCCAAGACCGAGCTCGGCGGGCTGACCTCTTCATACTTCTATGACGAGCTGATTCGCCGGCCGGAGGTTGACCTGGTCATGCGGGGCGACGTTACCGAGGTCCCCACGGTCAAAATGATGGAGGTCCTGGCCGAAGGCGGTGATCTGGCGCAGGTACCGAACCTGGTCTGGAAGGATGCTGCTGGGAAGGTCCATGACAACGGTCTCACCTATTCGCCCGAGAACCTGGACGGCATCCTGTTCGACTACGGGACCATGATCAGGAATGTTCTGCGGCACGCGGACGTGGCGGGTTCCCTGCCCTGGAAAGGATGGGACAAGGTCCCGCTGACCTCGGTGTTCACCGTCCGGGGCTGCTCAATGAACTGCGCTGAGTGCGGCGGTTCCCATTTCGCCAATACCAAGGTCGTCTGCCGTCGCCGGCCCGCGTTCCGGCAGCCGGAGCAGCTGGCGGACGACATGGCCGGAATCCAGGAATATCTGGGTGCGCCGGTCTTCGTCGTCGGCGACCTGCGGCAGGGCGGCCCGGATTATGCCGACCGCTTCCTCAAGGCGGTGCGCGAACGCGGAGTGGAGAACCACGCGGTCATAGAGCTGTTCAGCGGTGCCGGGCCGGAGTACTTCCGGAAGCTTGACCGGGCCTTCGAAGGCGGCTGGTCGATCGAGTTCTCGCCCGATTCCTACGACGAGGCGGTGCGGCTGGCGCTCGGCAAGGGCTACACCAACGAGAACATCGAACGGACACTGCCTGCGGCGTTCGCCAACGGCTGCAGCCGCTTCGACCTGTTCTTTATGACCGGTCTGCCCCAGCAGACCCGGGAATCAGCGCTGGGGAGCGCGGAAGCAGCCAAACGGCTGTGGGGGCTGGTGAAACCAGCAGATCATCTGTTCATCTACGACTCGCCTTTCGCACCATTTGTCGACCCCGGCAGCCGGGCCTTCGAGGATCCGGACAGATGGGGTTACAAGCTGCGGGCGAGGACCCTGGAGGAGCACAGGAAGCTGCTGGACAATCCCTCATGGAAACACGTGCTCTCGTACGAGACTAAGTGGATGACGCGTGACGACATTGCCGAGACCTCTTACGATGCAGCGGTCGTGCTGACGAATGCCGAGCATGATGCCGGACGCATCACTGCGGAGGAAGCAAAGGCCCGCAACAGGCGGACCGAGACCGCCCGGGAGCTGATGCACCGGATCGACAAGATCTTGGAGGTGCCGGACACATCGGAGCGGGAACGGCAGTTGTGGGCCGTAAAAGAGGAAGGAGTGCAGATGATGGACTCGACTATCACTGACAAGAACGATCTTGACTGGAACACCGGCTCGGTGTACCGTTACGCTCCCCGCATGGCAGTCGGGCTGCTGAAGAAAATGATCCGCGGCCGGCCGTAAAAAGGCCGGACCGCAGAGACGGTTTCACTGACGTCCCATTTCCTGGGATTTTTTAACCGTGGCGTTGACCGCGTCGATTAGGGTGGATTTAAAGTCCTTTTCCTGCAGGGTCTTCACGCCCTCTATGGTGGTGCCGCCGGGGGAGCAGACCCCGTCGATGAGCTGTTCTGGTGTCATTCCGGAGTTCAGTACCATCGCGCCCGCACCGACCATAGACTGGGCGGCAAGGGTCAGCGCAGCGTCCCGTGACAGGCCGTGGAGCACGCCGGCATCCGCAATGGCCTGTACGGCCATATACAGGAAGGCCGGCGAACTGCCGGAGACCCCGGTGACGGCGTCCAGGTCACATTCGCGGACTTCGACGGCGAGACCGATGGCGGACAGGATGCGGTCGGTGACCTCTCTATCGGCCGGGGTGCAGCCGGGGCCCATGACATAGCCAGCTGCACCCTCGAGAACCATGCAGCAGTGGTTGGGCATTACGCGCACAATCCGGCAGTCTGGGACATAGGTGGCGAGGGTCTCGATACGCAGACCGGCGACGATGCTTATGAGCAGGTGCCGGTGTTCGAGCCGAAGTTTCTCCTCATTGAAAAGCGGGATGATGTTCTTAGGTTTCACCGCAAGGACGAGGATATCGGCAGCTTCGGCCGTTTCGGCGGCCGAAGCGAAGACCTGCACGCCGGTGTCGGCTGCGATGCGGTCGCGGGTGGCGGCGGAAGGCGCGCAGGCGGCGATTTCGTCCGCTGCGTATACCTCTTTGGCGATAAGCCCTTTGATCATTGCGCTGGCCATCCGGCCCGCGCCGATAAAACCGATTTTGACGGTCATTGCAATCAATCCCCGGACGTGGGACCCCTTAATAAGGGCTTGCCCAGACGTTGGGCCGAAGTGACAAAATGCAGAGAGGCAGTTGGATTGTACATGTTTATCCTGTTTTGGGTTCGATTTCCTTCTATAATACTAAATCTGGTCGCGCGTGGCTCTTATATAGTTTTAGACCATCCCGAACCGCAATGTCACTAATCGCATCGTACTTGCCGTTGGTGTTCGTGGGGATTATTTCCCTGGGATTCGCACCGGCGGCATGGTTGGTATCAAGGTTCATCAGACCTTACAAACCTACCAAGTGGATGGAGGAGACATACGAGTGCGGATCCGTTCCGATCGGTGACGCGCGCGTCCAGTTCCGGCTGCAGTACTACGCTTATGCGCTTATTTTCGTGGTCTTCGATCTGGTCGTCACGTTCCTGCTCATTTGGTCCGTGGCTTACGGCGGTTTATCGCCGATGGCAACCGTGTGGATGTTTCTGTTCCTTGGGATTCTTATTTTGGGCGTCGCTTACTCGCTGAAGAAGGAGGAAACCATATGGATATGAGCCTCTACCCGCACGCCGTAGCCATGAGCGTCGACGAGTTCATGAGTTGGTCCACAGCCATGATTAATGACCTCATGTCTTCCGGCACCCGGCGGACGGTCGACAAACTGACCGGCCCGGTGTGGTCCTGGGCTATGAAAAACTCGATGCACCCGCTCCACTGGGGACTGGCCTGCTGCGCGCTGGAAATGGCCGCGGCTTCGGCTCCCCGTTTTGATGCCGAACGTTACGGAATGATCTACCGGTCCTCTCCGCGTCAGACCGATATCCTGCTGGTTAACGGCTGGATCTCGAAGAAGATGCGGCCCGGTATCAGAAGACTGTACGAAGAGATCCCCAATCCCAAATGGGTCGTGGCCATGGGCGAGTGTGCCATCTCCGGCGGCCCCTGGTACGATTCCTATAATACCGTGCAGGGTCTGGACCAGATCGTGCCGGTCGATGTCTATATGCCCGGCTGCCCGGTTCGTCCGGACGCCATGATCGACGGTTTCATGCTGCTTCAGAAGAAGATTGATGACTACTTCAGAAGAGGCTGCTTCCTGGAGGACTGAGATGAGCCCCATTCGCGAATACGACAGCTCCTGGGAAGGAGATATCGAGAACAAGCTGACCGAGAAGTTCGGTGACAAGATTAAGTTCACGGGGCAGGAGATCCGGCGGGTCTATGCCCACGTCGAACGCGATGCGATCTTCGATGTCTGCAAGTTCCTGAACGACGAGCTCAGTTTCGAACACTGTGCCAACGTTATCGGCGTCGACATGAAGGACTACATGCAGGTAGTCTACCATATTGACAGTTATACTACATATAAAGGAGAGTGCGTTGAACTTACGGTCGACGTGCCCAACGACGACCCGCATGTCAAATCGGTCTCCTCCATCTGGGGCGGGGCCAACTGGAACGAGCGGGAAACTTGGGAGCTTTTTGGTATAGTCTTTGACGGCCACCCGCGGTTGGAACGGCTGCTCACGCCGGAAACGTATGAGTTCTTCCCGTTCCGGAAGTCCTACAAACTGAGAGGGTGGGAATGATGGCTGACGACAATACCGAACAAACCAAGACCGCCGGCCAAATGCCGGCCATGAAACCTGTGGTTGACGTCGCTGCTGAAACAGCGAAGATGGAAACCGACAAGATGTGGGTCATCATGGGCCCCCAGCACCCGTTCTCGCACGGCCTATGGACCCTGAAGATTAAGGTCGACGGTGAGATCGTGACGGATGCGGAGCCGATTGTCGGTTACCTGCACCGGGGCTGGGAAAAAGAGGCCGAGAACAGGCCTTACCCCAAAATCATCCCGATGGCCGACCGTCTCTGCTATGCAGCGTCCATGACGTACACTCACCTGTACTGCATGACCGTGGAGAAAGCGCTCGGCATCGACCCGCCGGACAAAGCGAAGTACATCATGATCATCGCCGACGAGATCAACCGGCTCCAATCACACCTGATGTGGCTGGCCGCCGTCGGTACCGACCTGGGCAACTTCACCGTCTTCCTGTGGGCCATGAGGGAGCGGGAATACTGGATGGACATGAATGTCCGTCTTTGCGGCGCCCGGATGACCACCAACTATCCGCGGATCGGCGGTGTGCGCAACGACACCCCCGAGCTTTTCGACCGTGACATCATCAGATGCACCGAACATTTCGAAAAGGCAGTGTGGGACATCATCGGTCTGATCGATGATTCTTCCATCTATGTATCCCGTATGAAAAACACGGGTATCCTGACCCCGGAACAGTGTGCGAACCTCGGCATCACCGGCCCTGCCCTGAGAGGCACCGGTGTCGACTTCGACCTCCGCCGGGACGATCCCTACTCCAATTACGACCAGATCGACTTCGATGTTCCGGTCCTGAAGCAGGGCGATTCCTACGCCCGGTACATGGTCCGCGTTGAGGAGATGCTGCAGTCCTGCAAGATCATCAAACAGGCCATGGCGAAGGTCCGGGCGCTCGGCAAGAACGCCCCGTACCGCCTGAAGGTCCCGAGCAACGTCCCGGCCGGCCGCCACTTCGCCAAGCTTGAGGACCCGCGCGGCGAGTCCATGATGTATCTAATTTCCGACGGTACCGACAAGCCCTACCGGCTGAAAGTGCGCAGTCCGATTTTCGTCAACGTCTCCGCGTCCCGCGAGCTCTGCATGGGCTGCCGGATCGCGGATGTGCCGGCCATCATGGCTATGATCGACATGTGTCTCGGAGAGACTGACAGGTGATGCCGATGGTTTACAGCAGTATTCTCGACTGGGTCAATTTCCCGGACATCATGGCGAACCCGTACTACCCGTTCGAAACGTACAATCTGCCGTACGACATCTCCCAGAAGCTTTGGGAGATCATCGGCGGTACGATTGCCTGGCTGATCAACCTGCTCTTCCCGGGCAATCCGGTTTCGGAGTGGCTGGTCTGTGACATGACTGTCAACTTCTTCGCGCTGATCATATTCATGATCGTTGTCTTCCTGGTGGTGTTCATAGGTATTCTGATATCACTATGGGAAGAGCGTAAGGTTCTCGGTAGGACCATGGACCGGCGCGGTACCATGGTCGGCATGAAAGGTTTCCTGCAGTGCGTCGCCGACGGTTTCAAGACTTTTATGAAAGAGGACACCCAGCCCCGTAAAGTGGACCGGATGACCTACATGTGGACGGTCTCTCTGGTCATCGGCACCTCGATGCTGATCGCCTGTATGATTCCGCTGTCCGACCGCTGGTATGTGGTCAACTACAACACCGGTCTGCTCCTGATCATGGGCCTGTTCGCCCTGGCACCGTTCTTCATTCTGGTGTCGGGCTGGTCCCAGAACAACAAGTACTCCCTGATCGGCGGTATGAGAGCCGCCGAGATGATGATCTCTTACGAGATTCCGATGCTAATCCTGATTGCGACTGCCTGTCTGATGGCAGGTACGTTCAACATCGGCGGCATCGTTCAGGCTCAGTACGACACGATGCCGTACTTCATCCCGCAGTGCATCGGTTTCGTTACCTTCTTCGTCTGTGCGAACGCGGAGGCGGAGCGGACGCCGTTCGACCTTGCAGAGGCCGAGTCGGAGCTCGTCGAAGGCTGGCAGACCGAGTACGCCGGTATGAAATGGGGCCTTATCATGCTCGCCGATTACATGAGAGGCTATGTTTCCTGCGCCATGATTACCATCTTGTATCTGGGCGGCTGGAACCTGCCGTTTATCGGCGACCTCAACAACTACGTGCCCGAGCTCGTCTTCCTGCTGAAGACCTGGCTGGTGTTTTTCGCGATGATCATCGTGAGAGCCGCCCTGCCGCGGGTCAGGACCGATCAGATTCTCAATCTCGGATGGAAGGTGTTCATGCCTCTGTCCATCATCAACCTGGTCATCGTGCTGCTCCTGAAGATGGGAGGTGTGTTCTGATGACTATGGACTATCTGGAAAAATACCGGGACGGACGGGTGAACACGGCCAAGACCCTGTGGGTCATGAAGCCGATCTATCTGATCCTCAGGCTGTTCAACAAGACGGTAGTTCACCGGCCTGTTACCATCCTGTACCCGTACGAAAAACTGTGGATGCCTGACAACTACCGCGGCCGGCCGGCATTGGCCTTCAATACCTGCATCGGCTGCGGCATGTGCGCCCGGATGTGCCCCACCACTGCCATCGTGCTGGTCGAGTGTCCGGACGACGAGGGTAAGCCGGTGAAGCGTCCTCAGGTCAACATGGGCCGCTGCTCGTTCTGCGGCTACTGCGCTGAGTACTGCCCGACCGATGCCATGACCATGAGCCCCATAGTGGAGCTCGCGGAATATACCCGGGCGGACCTCATCTACGGTCCGCGCCGGTTGGCGTACGATCATACGACCGACGGCATGAAGATCGACATCGAGGAGACCCTGCTCTCCGACTACCAGGCCGGTAACGGCGAGCGGCGGATCAACCCCGCGAAGACCGACCGGCCCGTACTCGACAACGCCAAGTGCATCAGCTGCAAGAAATGCTTCAAGAGCTGCCCCGTCCAGGCTATCACCATGGAGGAGCACGGCAAGAACGCGAAGGGGCGCCCCATCCTGTGGCCGTCGGTGGATGACCAGAAATGTGTCTCATGCTACACCTGCGTGGATGTCTGTCCCAAGAGTGCGCTGCATATGAACGAGGTGCTGTGAGATGGGTCTACTGTGGAATATTTGGGACGGGTTCTGCAACTTTGCGAACTACGTCTGGAGCAACGGCGACCTCCTGGCCTTCCTCATCGTGGCCGCGCTGGGAGTGGCGGCCGCGATATATGTGGTCACTGAAAAACAGTCGATGCACAGTGCGTTCTACCTTGCGCTGGTGTTCGTTACCGTCGCGGTGACGTACTTCTTCCTCGAGGCGGAGTTCATCGGTGCGATACAGTTGCTCGTGTACGTCGGTGCGATTACCATCCTCTTCGCCTTCTGTATCATGGTAACGAAACGGCGTGTGAAAGGAGATGAGTTCGATGAATAAGAGAGCAGCCATGGGAGCCACGGTGGCGGTCCTGCTGCTTGTGGTGCTCACCGTTTCGATCTACGAGACGCAGTGGGACGACTATATGACCAATGACAGTCCGGAGAACATCCCGTTCGTCGACGACGTTGACGACGAAGACAACCTGGACGAAAGCTCGCTGAACTACGCCCTGTTCGAGGACTACGGCCCGCTCCTGCTGGTGCTGGCCATCCTGATGTTCGGGGCCATGATCGGCGGAGTCTGTATTGCGAGAGAGGAGGTGGAGCAGGATGATACCAATTGAATACTTCCTGACCTTCGGCGCCATCCTCTTTGCCATCGGTGCCTACGGCGTCCTGACCAAACCGAACGCGATCGTCGTGCTGATGTGCATCGAGCTGATGCTCAATGCCGCGAACATCAACTTCGTGGCCTTTGCCGCTTACACTAGCGATCCGATCGGCCAGGTCATGGTCCTCATGACCATTTCCGTCGCCGCCGCTGAAGTAGCGGTCGGCATTGCGGTAGTGCTCAATTCGTACAAGATGAAGAAGACGACCGACGTCAACGGTCTGACCTCCATGAGGTGGTAAGTTGATCGTTGAATACGTTTGGCTCGTTCCTCTCATCCCTATCCTGTGCTTCGTGCTGGTCGGCTTCTTCGGAAACCACATGCATCAGGGCGGCGGCTATCTGTCCATTGCGGGCGCGGCGGCCTCCTTCATCATCTCGATCGCCGTTTCGGTCGAGTTCTGGACGTCGGCAGCTTACACTGACCCGGGCTATGTCACCAACAGCATCACCTGGTTCAGTCTGGGCGGTCACGATGTCAATCTCGGTTACTACGTGGATTCGCTCGCGTGTCTCGTCATGCTCTTTGCATCGTTCATCTCGATGCTGATCTTCATCTACTCGCTTGGTTACATGGGCGACCAGGGCGGCCGCAAGCGGCGGTACTTCGCCGAGGTTTCCCTGTTCCTGACCGGCATGCTCGGTCTCGCAGCCTCCAGCAACATGATCGAAATGTTCGTGTTCTGGGAGCTGATGGGCCTCTGCTCCTACCTGCTCATCGGCTTCTGGAGTTTCAACCACCCCGAGGGCGATGCCAAGGCCATCAACGCCGCTTCGGCGGCCAAGAAAGCCTTCCTGGTCACCCGGGCCGGCGACGTCTGCCTCATGGGAGGTATGTTCGTTCTGTTCCAGGCCATGGGAAGTCTCGACTACACGGTCATCTTTAACACCGCCAACCTCAACGCGGCCAACCCGGACACCCTGTTCTTGGCCAGTCTCCTGATCTTCGGCGGCGCGATCGGCAAATCTGCCCAGTTTCCGCTGATGGACTGGCTGCCAGATGCTATGGCCGGTCCGACCACCGTCTCCGCGCTTATCCATGCGGCGACCATGGTCAAGGCCGGCGTTTACCTGGTGGCACGGTGTTTCCCGCTGTTCGTTATGAACATCGACGTGATGCTCTTCGTGGGTGTCATCGGCGGTGTAACGGCGTTCTTCGCGGCCACCATGGCCATGAACAACATGAACATCAAGAAGGTCCTGGCTTACTCGACCCTCTCCCAGCTCGGGTATATGTTCCTCTCGCTGGGCGCGGGCGGCTATCTCATGGCCCTTGGTATGCAGTCCGGCGACACTGCGCTGATGGCAGCGGGCGCGCTCGGCTACACGGCCGGTATCCTGCACATGGCGAACCATGCCTTCTTCAAGGGCCTGCTCTTCCTGTGCTCTGGGTCGGTCATCCACTCCTGCGGGACCGAGGACATGCGCCTCATGGGCGGTCTCGGCAAGAAGATGAAGATCACCTCGATCACAATGCTGATCGGCTCCCTGTCGATCGCCGGCTTCCCGTTCTTCGCGGGCTTCTGGTCCAAGGACCTCGTCCTGGAGACCGCTCTCGATGCGGCGGGCAACGGCGCCTGCGGCTGGATCTTCCTGCTGCTGTGGTTCCTGGGCGTTGTTACGGCCTTCATGACCGCGTTCTACATGTTCCGGCTGTGGTACATGACCTTCGCGGGCGAACCCCGGGAGAACGCGCAGAAGAGCCACGGCGAGTCGCCTCACAGCATGACCATACCGCTCTGTGTGCTCTCGTGCTTTGCATTCGCGTTCGGCTTCGTCCTGCTGTTCGGCTTCGACGGCCTGTTCACCATCGGTCTCAACGCCGACGGGCTCTGGCAGGTCGGCGGCGTTGCCGGCGCCGGTGCGGTGCACTACTTCCTCGAGCTGTTCACCAATCCGTACACCTATCTCACCATCATCCTGGTCCTGGGCGCAATCTTCCTGGCATACCTCATGTACTGCAAGAAGACCGTGGACCCCGGCAAGTTCAACAAGCACGGCCAGGCCTGGCTTTACAAGGCCTGCGCCAGCCGCTGGTGGCTGCCGGAGATCTACAATCAGGTCTCCTGGAAGCTCGGTTACGGCGTGGCCAAGTGTGTCGACTTCTTCGACCGCCAGGTCATCGACGGTACCGTGAACGGTCTCTCGAACGCCGTCATCGGCGGCGGCGAGCTGGCCCGGAAAGCCCAGGACGGCAATGCCCACACCTATGCGGGTGTCGTCATCGGCGGCGCGGTCGCGCTCTTCGCGGTCGCGCTAATCCTGTTTGTTGTCTACGGAGGAATCTGAGATGGAAGGTTCGTTCTTACTGCCGGCTCTGGTGCTGGTACCCCTGATCGGGGCCATTATCACTCTCTTCATGGGCGGAAAGAGACAGAAATATGCCAAGTACACCGCCTTTGTGACAACTCTGGTCATCCTTGCGATCGCCGTCGTGCTCCTGCTCGCCGACGATCTCAGCGCTTACGACTTCAGCGCGAACTGGATCGACACCGCCGGTGTGAAGATGAATCTCATCTTCCGCGTCGACGGCCTGAGCATCCTCATGGTCTTCCTGACCTCGGTGCTGGTACCTCTGGCGCTGGTCTTCTCCTATAAGGAGGGCGACCGGCCCAATTACTTCTACACTCTGCTGCTCGCGATTGAGTTCGGCCTGCTGGGAGTGTACACTTCGGCGGACTACTTCCTCTTCTACATCATGTGGGAGGTCACTCTGATTCCGTTCTACTTCCTGATCTCGTGGTACGGCGGCCCCCGCCGGCATTACGCGGCCATCAAGTTCCTCATTTACACCCACGTCGCGTCGCTGGTCATGCTTATCGGATTCTTTGCTCTCGGCTTCGAGGCCGCGGCAATCAACGGGGCCGGCGTCAACTTCAGTTTCGACTACATCAACAGCGCCGTCGGCGGTTTCGGCGAGGTTTTCCAGACGCTCGTCTTCGGACTGCTGTTCTTCGGCTTTGCCGTCAAGATGCCGGCCGTCCCGTTCCATACCTGGCTGCCGGACGCCCATACCGAAGCCCCGACCGCGGGATCCGTCCTGCTGGCCGGCGTCATGCTGAAAATGGGTTCCTACGGCATCATCCGGATCTGTCTGGAGAACCTCCCGTTGGGAGCGGTCAACTGGCAGAACGTCATGATCTTCATCGGAGTCCTGTCGATGATCTACGGTGCCTACGCCTGTATCGCGCAGCGCGATCTCAAGAAGATGGTCGCGTACTCATCGATCAGCCATATGGGTCTCGTCATGGTCTCGATGGGCTGTCTCTCCGACATCGGTATCGAGTTTGCCATCTTCCAGATGTTTGCCCACGGTCTCATCTCTGCCATGCTCTTCATGGTCTGCGGCTGGGCCGGTCACAGCGTCGGGACCAGAGAGATCCCGCTGCTGGGCGGACTGGCGGGCAAGCTGCCCTACTTCGCTACTTTCATGATGTTCGCGTTCATGGCTTCGCTCGGTCTCCCCGGCCTCATCGGCTTCTGGGGCGAGTTCGGTATCGTCTACGCGTTCTACGAGTGGATGGTCGCGAACAACGTCATCTATCTTCTCGTGCTGCCGCTGCTGTCCCTGCTTCTGACCGCAGGTTACTATCTGTGGGCCATGCAGCGGACGCTGTTCGGCAAGCTGACGGACAGAATCGATCTGAGCAAAGCTCACGACATGGACAGGATCGAGGCCATCGTGCTCGGCGCACTGGCCTTCCTGGTTGCCATATACGGTTTCTGGCCGGACCTGGCGCTTCACTACATCGATCTTTATGCCATCGGCTTCTTCGGGGTGATCTGAAATGGATGCAAGCATTGTTACCGGAATCTTCGGGGCCTACACCCCGATCGCACCGATGATCATCATGATCATCGGCGCCCTTATCATGCCGGCGCTCTACTTCGGATTCAAGAAGAAGGCGCCGGTAACGGCCGTGCAGATGATCATTATCCTCATCTCGCTGGCCCTGAACATGATCCTGCTGGGCACGGGTTACGAGGCGACGTACGCGAACCTGTTCACGTACGACGCGTTCTCGGGTCTGCTCATCCTGCTGTTCCAGATCGTCGTAGGCATTGTGGCCTTCGTCTCCTACAGCAGTATCGAGACCACCACTCTGCACTTCGGCGCGTACAGCTCTCTGCTGCTTATCGCGGCGGCCGGCATGATGTTCGTCGGCGCGGCGGACGATCTGATCTCCATCTTTGTGGGAGTCGAGACCGTCAGCATCTCCTCCTACGCCCTCGTGGCCATGAAGAGGAACGACCCGCGGGCGGCGGAAGCGGCGGTCAAGTACGTCATCATCGGCGGCCTGTCCACGGCTCTGACCATCTACGGCATCTCGATGCTGTACGGCGTGACCGGCACGGTCGAACTCTCCGAACTCGGTGTGGCGCTGGCGGCCAGCGGCTACTCGTGGGCCTTCATCATCGCGCTCATCACGATGATGGCCGGTTACGGGTTCAAGGTTGCCATGGTGCCGTTCCACATGTGGGCTCCGGATGTATACGAAGGTGCTTCAACACCGGTCTCGATCATGCTCGCCACCGGATCCAAGAAGATGGGCCTCGCGGTCTTCTTCAAGATCTTCCTGGTCATGCTCGTAACAGCCAACGTCGTCGGCGGCCTCGGCATTGTGGAGGTCCAGTACCTCTTCGCTATCGTCGCGGCCCTGTCCATGACGATCGGCAACGTCGTTGCCATCTCCCAGACCAATATCAAGCGGATGCTTGCCTACTCGTCCATCGCGCAGGCGGGCTACATCCTGATCGCCATGGCGGTCATGAGCCAATACGCCCTGTCGGCGGGTCTCTTCCACATGTTCACCCACGTGTTCATGAAGGGCGGGGCCTTCCTGGTCGTCGGTGCGCTCATCTGCGCCGGCCTGGGCGAGAAGATCACGGATTACAACGGTCTCGCGAAGCGGGCGCCGCTCGTGGCCTTCGCCATGCTGCTGTTCCTGTTCTCGCTGGCCGGTGTCCCGCCGCTGGCAGGTTTCACGTCGAAGTTCTTCCTGTTCTCCAGCGCGATATACTCCGAAGACGGCGTCATGACCCAATGGATCTGGCTGGCCTTTGTGGCCATCCTGAATTCCGCGATCTCCCTGTACTATTACGTACGGATAATCAAGGCCATGTACATCGAGAAGCCCGCCGCGGGTGCGGACAGCAAGCTGAAGATTCCGAAGACCTTCGCGATCGCTATCGCGGTCTGTGTCGTCTTCGTCATCGTGCTCGGTCTGTACCCCGGCATCATCATGGACTACTGTGCCCAGGGTGCGGCGGCGCTCTTCGGTCTGATCTGAGGTTCAACACCCAAACCATTTCCCGGCCCCCCGGGGCCGGTCCCTTTTGTGCTGTTTTCCGGCAGGATCCGTGTCGTTCTGTTTTGATTGGTTTATATATCCAATCAGTTCCTTCTCCTAGATATGTACAAGATCGCCGTCTACGGGAAAGGCGGGGTCGGCAAATCGCTGCTGGCCGCCAATCTCTCATATCTGCTGTCCCGCCGCGGACTGAAGGTTCTCCACGTAGGCTGCGACCCGAAGCACGATTCCACCCGGCTGCTGACCGGCGGGGTGTCCCAGAGCACTTTCCTGGATGCGCTGACCGAGCACCGGGAGGACGGGGTCGTACAGGACGGTATCAACGGTGTCCGCTGTGTCGAGTGCGGCGGTGCAGAGCCCGGCATCGGCTGTGCGGGCAAGGGGATGCTTGCCATGTTCACATATGTCGAACAGCACACGCCGGCGGACACCGATCTGCGCATCTGCGATGTGCTAGGGGACGTGGTCTGCGGCGGGTTCTCGGTGCCTATGCGGCGGGAGAATGTGGACGGCATAATGATTGTCACGTCGGAAGAGTTCATGTCGGTATATGCGGCTAATAACATCCTGCGTGGCCTGCGCAACCTTAACGGAACGTCCTGCATGCTGGGCCTGGTGCTGAACAGCCGGAACCCTGAAGACGAGGGCCGGGTGCGGGAGTTTGCCCGGGCGGTGCAGATACCGATCCTCGGCCGTATAACCCGCAGTCCGCTGTTCTCACAGGCCGAAGGGTTCGGCCGGCCGGAAGCGGAGGCCTTTCCGGATTCGGCGGCCACCCGGGAACTGACGCATCTGGCGGACCAGGTGCAGGCAGCGATGACGGGACAGCTCCGGCCAGTGATGCCCAGGCCGCTGGGCGATAAGGCCATGACCGAGATTGCCGCCGGCCGTCCGGTGACCGACCCGGGTATGCCGGCGGTACGAACGGCCTGCCGTTTCGATGCCTACGACCGGGAACGGCGCGTATGTTACAAAGGCGATTTCGTCATGCCGGCCTGTACCTCCCACGGGGCGGTGGAATTGCTGCTGGCGGTCAGTGACGCGGCCATCGTCCTGCACGGAGCCCGCAACTGTGCCTTCCTGATGGAGTACGCCTGGCGGCGGCAGGCGGTTCTGTCCGCCGGCGGTCGGTCGCCGGCCCCGACCAATCTTTACAGTACGGAAATGGACGGACGGACCACCTTCGGCGGCGATACCGCGATTATCAAGGCGGCCGTGGCGAGAGCGGCGGGCGACGGGTTCCGGGAGATCTTCGTGGTCCCCACCTGCACGCCGGAGACCATTGGCACCGACCTGCCGGCCGTCTGTGCGCAGATCCATCTGTCGGGCGTGACGGTCACACCGGTAGCGGCCGACCCCGAGTTCCTGAGCAGTAAGTTCGGCGGTTACGGCGGGGCGCTGCAGGCCCTGGCCGGGCTGATCGACTGGGGCCTGCCGACGGTCCCGCACACCGTCAACCTCTTCATGTTCGAGCCGAACTATCTGACCCGGCCGGAGAACCGCCGTTTCATATACGGACTGCTGGCGGCCTTCGGTCTGAAACTGAACGCCATTTTCATCGAAAAGGTGACGACAGATCAGATCCGGCAGGCGGGGACGGCCCAGTACAACCTGGCGATTTCCGACCATCCGCTCGACCTGCGGATCGCCGACGTATTCCTGGCCGGTAAAAGGCCGTGCAAGGTAATCAACGCCCGGTTCGGCCTGGCGGGTGAATACGAATGGATCGACGCGCTGGCCGTTCTGACCGATCAGCCGGAACGGGGTATGGCAGTTAAGCAGCAGGTCAGGGACCGTTATCAGGCCGGATTGGCGGAGTTCCGGCCGCAGCTCGCCGGCAAAAAAGTGCTGTTCTATACCCGGTCTGACAGCGACCTGAGCTGGGTCGTCCCCATCCTTCAGGACCTGGACACCGACATCGTCGGCATAGCCGCCTGGCGGGACCGTATCACCGACCTGCGGCCCGACCGGACCGGACATCCGGAGATCCCGCGCTTCCGCGAGGTAGAGCTCTGCGGGCTGCCGGATGTGGCCCGGCGGTACGGAGCCGACCTTCTGCTCTCGTCCGACCTGCGGGTCGGCCGGCAGGGTTTCCGCTGGACCGGACTGTCGACGCCCTATCTGGGCGTGACCGGGGCGCTGAGCTGGGTCCGGCGGATGGCCGCGGCCCTGAAGATCCCGCCGCAGGAAGGCTGGAGGAAGGTGGAAATATGAACACGGAACCAGACGGATTCCTCGGCGCGGTGCTGGCGGCCGAAGGCTTTCCCGGCATGACGGCACTTATCAACGGGCCGGGCGGCTGCCGTTCCCGGGCCCAGATTCTCGTCCGGGAACTGACCGGCACTTACGAAGGCGAAGACCCCGGCTGCTGCAGATCGAAATACTTCAGCCGGCAGACGCGGCTGCCCTGCACTTATCTGAACGCTGACGACATCATCTTCGGCGCGGGGAACAAGATTGCCGAAGGTCTGCGTTCGGTGCTGTCCGCAGCAGGGCAGACCGATGCGGTACTGGTCGACACGCTGGGTGCCTCGGTGCAGGTGACCGACCGGCGGACTGCTGTGGAACGCTCCGGATTTGCAGAGCGGACGGTCCTCGCCGATCCGGACCTGGCATCGCTTACCTGCGGCGAGGGTTTCGACCGGACCGTTACGGCCATCGTGCAGCATTGGCGGCCGGTCCAGGGACACCGCGGCAGACCGGCCGTGAATCTGCTCGGCTACAGTTACGGCGACAGTGGCTGGTCTTTCGGCCGTCAGAATCTGACCGGGCTGATCGGACTGCTGGGTGCGGACGTCATCGCCTGTCCGGGCTGCGGCAGCGGCAAGGAGGAGATCGCTGCTTCCGGCGCAGCCGATCTGAACATCCTCATACATCCGGAATATGCTGCCGATACTGCCGCCTGGTACAGCCGGGAACTAGGCATACCGACACTGGTCCCGGCGCACGGTGCCCCGATCGGATATCCTGCGATCCGGTCATTCCTGACGGAGACCGCTGCGGTGCTCGGTCTCGACCCGGCACCGGCCTTGACGGCCGTGACGGCGGAAGAGCAGGCGGTGGCCCGTATCCTGGCCAGCAGTGACAAGGCCGCCGGCAGTCTGCACGGTTACGGGATGTTCCTTGCCGGCATGCCGTCGACGGTGCTGCCGCTGGCGGAGTGGCTCCGCGACTGGTTTTGCCTGCTGCCGGCAGGGGTTGTCCTGACCGAGCGGGCAGAGGCTCCGCACCGGCCGGCAGTAGCCGCGTTCCTGGACGGTTGCGGATGCGGCGGCGCGCTAGGCCGTCGGGATCCGCCCGACTGCCGGGCGGTGCTGACTGACGGTTTCGCTGCCGCAGCCTATCACACGGCCAATCCTGAGGCTGCCTGTTTGGCCATCGCCCCGCCGTACCCCGACCGGGCCCCGTTCACCGATGCCAGTCTCGTCGGTCTCGGCGGGGCGCGCCACCTGCTCGACGGGCTGATCAACGGTCTACGGATTTTCCGCTGCGGACAGCCGACAATGGCCGACTTCCGCTGAGCCGGCGGGGGCCTGGCGGAGCAAGCGATAACGTTTAAGTACGCTCTGACCATGACGCAATCCATGGTACAGGCCTGGCATGAGTGTATCTCATCCGAACTGGAGCGGGTGGAAGCCGTGATGAATGATGTCACGCGTTCCGACAACCCCCAGCTGCGGGAGATGTGCCAATACGTCCTGTCAAATCACGGTAAACGGATTCGGCCCGCGATCACTATCCTTTCCTATTATTCGTGCGGCGGCCGTGACGCCAAACGGGCGATCGACGTCGGCGCGGCCATCGAACTGATTCACAATGCCACCCTGATTCACGACGACATCAATGACCAGGGCGAGGTGCGGCGGGGCGCCAAGGCCCTGTACAAAGAGTATTCGCTGGGCAAATCCATTGTCGCCGGCGACTACATGTTCGCGCTCGGCTTCCGGCTAATCGGTTCCGCGGCACCGGCCATCGTCGACTACATTGTCGAGGCCGCTTCTGCCATGGGTACCGGGGAGTTCTCCCAGAAACGCTACGAACGGAACGTCGCCGTGGGCGAACCGCAGTACATGAACATCATCAGTGGCAAGACCGCCCGGCTCATCGAGTGCGCCGCAAAGTGCGGTGCGTACCTGGCGGCATCCGACGAAATGGAAATAGTCGACCGGGTGGGCGAGTTTGCCTTTCGGACCGGCCAGGCCTTCCAGATCGTGGACGATGTCCTGGACGTCATCGGTTACGAGGACAACACCGGGAAGAAGCCCGGCAACGACATCCTCGAGGGCAAGCCGACCCTGCCGACCATCTATGCCATCGAGGACCCGCAGGTCGGACCTCGGGTGCGGGAGGTTTTCGAGGACCCGCATGCCACGTCCGCGGATGCTGCCGAGGCCATTGCGCTCATCGCCAAAACCGATGCCGCCGCCCGGTGTCTGGACAAGGCCAAAGTGCTGGTGGAGGACGCCGTGCCCCTGCTGGAGCCGCTGCCGGCCTCCGAATACAAGGATTCCCTGATCGAGCTGGCCCGTTTCATCGCGGCCCGCGACCGGTGATATGCATGGCCGCGACGATCAAGACCGACGTGCTGGTGGTGGGCTCCGGTCCGGCCGGCAGCGTAGCCGCCCGCTACGCCGCAGAAAAAGGCGTTTCCGTTCTGTTCCTGGAGCGCCGTCCGCAGGTGGGTGTGCCCGTCCGCTGCGGTGAGCTTATCCCGTCGCTGGCGGAAATCCGGGGTATGTTCCCCAAGCTGACAGACGGCGAGACCCTGTTCGGCACGCCGGCGAATCTTCACCGGCGGGAGATCGCCGGCATCACGCTCACCGACCCCAAAGGCAAGACACGGCTGCTGCCGTTCACTGCCTATACCACCGACCGCGACCGCTTCGACCAGCATCTGGCGCAGCGGGCGCAGGAGGCGGGGGCCGAGCTGCGGACGTCTACCATGTTCCGGCGGATCACCGACGGAAAGGCCGACACAACGGCCGGGACGGTCGAGTACAAGGTGCTCATCGGTGCCGACGGGCCGGGTTCCAAGGTGGCGCAGAGCCTGGGGCTGGCGGCCAACCGCAATCCGTATCCTGCGGTTACCGCGCAGGTCGAGGGCGAGTTCGAACCCAGTGTCCAGATGTTCTTCGGCGGTATCGCGCCGGGAGCCTACAGCTGGATCATCCCGAAGGACCACCGGGCGAATGTGGGCGTCGGCTTTTCGCCTGCGTTCTCCAACGGCACGCTCAGCGAGTACTTTGCCAAGTTCGCCGAACTTCACGATTTCAAGATCACCACCAAGCTCGAAGGCAAATACGTCCCCAGCGAGGGCCCCATCAAACAGACGGTGGTCGGCAACGGGCTGGTCGTCGGCGATGCCGCCGGGCAGGTCCTTTCGGTGAACGGCGGCGGTGTACCGCTGGCGATGATCGCCGGCCGTATCGCCGGACAGATCGCGGCGGACCATGTGAAGAACGGTCGTCCGCTGACGGACTACGAGCAGGCCTGGCGGGATGTGCTCTACAAGCCGCTGCACATCGCGGCGGACAACAAGAAGCTCGCCGACACCTTCGCGTTCGGCAGCGACACCCGCACCCGCTGGTGCATGGATATCCTCGGCACCCGGCGGATGGCCAAGCTCATCCGCGGTCAGCATCTGTTCCCGTGATCGCCGCTTCCGGTGGCTCCGCAGCGGCGAGCCGCAGATCGGGCACTCGTCGTACTTCTCTTTGAACCACTTACCGCAGCCGGTGCACTGCCAGTTCCATTTCTCCTTGCGGGTGATCCCGGCCTGTCCCACGGCGCGGTACGGGATGCCCAGTACGCGGGCGGTATTCTGGATGGAGTAATCGTCGGTAAGCACGGTGCCATGGACGTCAAGCGCCAGTGCCAGGACGGTGATATCCACCGGGGACAGCCGGCCGATGTCGCCGGTCTTCCGGGCGGCCTCCTCGACCTTGGCGACTGAGACTTTGGTGCATTCGGACACGTGCAGCAGGTCGCCCCAGAGCGCCAGCCGGGGGTCCTTGTATTTCGTCAGTTCCTTCACGACGCCGGGCGGGCACACGGAGTCCTCCTCCGGAAGCTGGTCTAGCGAAAAAAGGGCAGAGCTGTCTAGTACAAGCATACATCAGAGAAGGATGCCGGCGGTTATCTATCTTGGGTCCGGGAAGACTGAAGCCATTGCCCCTGGGCGGCCGACATAAGCATGCAGGCGTTTTTCTGGTGACATCGATGGCGGCATCTGCCAAAATGATGGCGCGGTAATGTCACTTGCCACAGTGTTTCACTGTCTGGTCTATCCCTCCTATTATTGGCCGAGTCAATCCGATGTCGGTTTTTTAACAAGCATATGTACTCACGCACTGCGAAGGCCTGATTCGTCTGCGCAGAAATCTTCTCAGCAGAAATAGCAGGTTTAAAATTACAAAGCGTCAGAATCTGAGAGCTGAGATGTTGTAAAGTTGGAACTTTCCAGCAGATGCAGGCAGAAATTTCGGTAAATCGTTAACTGAAGTATTGGTCCCATTCTTCGAACGGAATCGCATTGAACCTGTGGCAGACGCATTCGGGAACCGTATCTTTGATCCCGCGGCCCCGGTCTTTTGCATTGTAAGTATGGGCGCGAAACTATAAACGACAAACCGCCTATGCGACTCCAATGGACGCCGTAACCGTCATCGAGTACATGTTCGTCGGACTCTGGCTCTTCCTGCCGGCCATGCTGCCCAATTCGGCAGCGGTGCTGTTCGGCCGGGGTTCCACAGCCAAGATGGACTTCGGAAAGACCTGGCGCGGCAAGCGCATCTTCGGCGACGGCAAATCCTGGCGCGGGTTCTTCGGCGGAGCGCTCTCGGGCATTGTACTCGGACTTATTCTGATCTGTATCGCCTCGATCTGGGACCCGACGAACTACTGGGGCTACGGCGGTTGGTGGGGTAACCTGCGGGTCATCACCTGTCTGTCGTTCGGTGCAGTACTGGGGGACCTGATGGGTGCCTTCATCAAGCGGCGGCTGGGACTGGAACGGGGTGCCAAGGCGCCGATCCTCGACCAGTACGATTTTGTATTCGGCGCGTTCCTGGTCACGGCCATCTTCAACCCGCATTGGGTATACAGCACATACGTCGCGGGGTGGCATATCTGCGCCCTTCTGTTCTTGCTCGTGATCATGTTTGCTATCCACCGGGGCGTCAACATTGTCGCCTATAAACTGCATTTAAAGAAAGAACCGTGGTGATTCGTACGGAAGATCTCAAAAAAGCATTGGAGAACTGCGGCGCGCTGCAGTTCGGAGAGTTCACGCTGGCTTCCGGCGCGAAGAGCAGCTATTATATCGATATCAAGAAGGCCAGCACCAATCCGGCCGTCCTGCGTCTGATCGCGCAGGCGATGGCCGCGAAGATCAGGGAACTGGGTCTTCATCCGCAGCACGTGGCGGGCGTTGTTCTGGGCTCGATCCCGCTGGCTACCGCGCTGTCCCTGGAGACAGACCTGCCGTTACTGATGGTCCGGAAGGAGCGCAAGGACCACGGCACCGGCAAACTGGTAGAGGGCGACCTGCGGCCGGGCGACAGTGTGCTGGTGGTCGAAGACGTCATCACGACGGCCGGCTCGAGCATGAAGGCCGTGACCGAGCTCCGCAGCGAGGGCGCCAAGGTCGGCCGGGTCATGTCTGTCATCGACCGGGAGAGCGGCGGCCGGGAGAACCTGGCGGCCATGGATGTGGAACTGACAGCTCTGGTCAAGGGTTCTGACCTGCTGAAGGACGTCGGACAATGATGACCGAACCGGAAGCGGACTGCCGTCTCTGCGACCTTTACCGGAAGCGGACCCATCTGGTGCTGCCCACGGGTGACAAAAACTCGCCGGTAGCCCTGGTCGGCGAGGCGCCGGGCGAGAACGAAGACCTGCAGGGTACACCGTTCGTCGGACGCGCTGGGCAGATCCTCAACAAGATCCTGGAAGAGATCGGGCTCCCGCGGTCGCAGATCCTGATCACCAACACGGTGAAGTGCCGGCCGCCGGTGAACCGGATCCCAATGCCCGAGGAGATGGCCGCCTGCCGGCCGTTCCTCGACAGCGAACTGTACGACCGGAAGGTCATCGTGGGTCTCGGCAAGTCGGCCGTGAAGGACCTGCTGGGGTACGAAGGACCAATGTCCCAGATCGTCAATACCCGGCAGCACATCCGGATCAAGGACCGGGACATTCTGTTCATCCCGACCTATCATCCGATGGCCTGTGTCTACAAGCCCGACGCGCGGGAGCAGCTCAAGCTCACGCTGATTATGGTCAAGGAGGAGTTCCTCAGTTGACCGCCGCCTTTGCACTCAGCATTGACGGGATGCTCTGCAGAGGCGACCGGCCGATCCCGGGTGTCCGGGAATTCATGGCCGCACTGCGTGCTAGGAGACTTCCGTTTCGGTTCGTCACCAACAATTCAGCCCATGTGCCAGCGTTCTATGCCGTACGTCTGAACCGGATGGGCTTCGGCGTGGGCGAGAAGGACATCCTGTCCTCGGCGGTCGCCGCTATCCGCTTCCTTAAAGACCGGCGGCCCGGCAAGACGGTGTGGCCGATTGCCACCCCCGCGGTCTGTGCGGAGATCGCCGCCGCCGGAGTACCGATCTCCACCGGCGGACACCGGCCCGACATCGTACTGCTGGCCTTCGACACCACCGTCGATTACGAAAAACTCAATGCCGGCTACCATTACCTTCAGGCAGGGGCGGAACTGATCGCCATCCACCCCGATGACGTCTGTCCCACCGAAGACGGCTACGACGTGGGCATCGGGCCGTTCATCCGGCTGTTTGAGTTCCTGACCGGAAAGAAGGCCACGGCCGTCGGCAAGCCCCACCGGCTGATGCTGGACATGGCCGCCGCCGATATGGGTGTGCCAGTTGCGGATGTCATCATGGTCGGCGACCGGCTGTCCGCCGATATGCACATGGCCGTCGACGCGGGGGCCAGGTCGATTCTGGTGCTTTCGGAGGAGACCGACCGTACCATGCTGGAACAGTCGGGCATGCATCCGACGTGGGTCGTAGACTCGGTGCGCGACCTTATCCCGTGGCTGGCCGAATTCCGCTGAACAGAGCCAGAATTCCCTGTCTTTCGGTGTTATAACGGCATTGTTTTAAATAGTGTGGATTTCGTACTGTCATTTATCTGCGCCCGCGCGCGGACAGAATGGGATGCACGGCGGATCAGAGGTCCGCAGAGCCCCGTCAGGGGGTAAACGGGATGTACCTAAAGCAGGTCGAGCTTGAGAATTTCAAGTCGTTCGGCGGCAAGACGGTCGTACCTTTCATGGAGGGGTACATGGCCGTGACCGGTCCGAACGGCTCTGGCAAATCCAACATAGCGGATGCCATCCTTTTTGTCCTGGGTCCGCGGAGCGCTAAGGCCGTGCGGGCCGGACGGCTTTCCGACCTGGTTTTCGACGGCGCAGGCAAGGGAAAGGCCAAGTACACCAAGGTCTCGCTCGTCTTCGACAACACCGACCGGCTCATGCCGTGGGACGCGGACACCGTCCGCCTGACTCGCTACATCAAACTGGCGGAGAACGGGACCGATTACAGTTCGTATTTCTTCATCAACGACCAGAAATCGTCGCTTTCCGAGTTCGACACTCTGCTGACCAAGGCGCGGATCAGCGCCGACGGTTACAATCTGGTACAGCAGGGCGACGTAGTCCACATCGTCAACATGGGCGCGCTGGAGCGCCGGCGGATCCTGGACGGGATTTCCGGTATTGCCAGTTTCGACGCCGACCTGGGCCGGGCCCAGAACGAGCGCACCGAGACAGCCGCCAACCTCGACCGTATCGGCATCATCCGCACCGAACAGGAAAAGCAGGTTAAAGCGCTGGAGCGCGACCGGGTGCAGGCGCAGCAGTATCTGGAGGCCAAAGCCGCCCTGGACACCGCCAAGAATCAGCTGGTAGTGCGGCAGCAGCTTAACGAGCAGGCCAAGCTCGGGGCGATCGGCGAGTTCATCGTCAAGATCGACCAGAAACTGGCAAAGCTGAAGGCGGACAAGGAGGCCGCCCTTAAGGACCGGGAGGCCAACAAGCAGGCGCTCGAGGCCAAAGAGGCGGAGATCGAAGCGAGCGTCGGACCGGAGTACAAGAAGACCAAAAGCGACGTTGAGGATGCCAGGGTCGCGCTTGCCACGGCCAAGGACCGGCGCGACCGGGCCGCTGAGGACCGGGAGGCCCAGGAAGGCTTCCGCGATCAATTCACGGAATCCATCGCCGACAATCGGAAGGAGTACCGGGCGGCCGAGGAGAACCTCGCGGGCCTGCGCATCAAACAGGAGGCCGCACAGAGGGAAGCGGAAGCCGCCGCGGCCGCCGAGAAGAAGATCAACGACGAGACCGCCGCCCACGGCGGCGAGCTCACGAAACTGCAGACCCGGCTGAGCGAACTCGACCGGCTCATCGACCAGGCCGCGAACGCCGACCAGAGCGCCAGGGCCGCCGAGGCCGCCGCCGCGGCCGCCGCAGGCGAGAAGCACCGCGCCCAAAGCACAGCCGAGGAGGCACTTGGCAACGCGCAGTTCGCGGTAAAGGATGCCGATTGGAACCTGCAGTCCATCAAACGGGCCGCCGGTCCGCAGAACGCCACTGACGAGCTCGGCAAACAGGTCGTAGCGCTCAAGCAGAAGGAGGGCGGCCTGGAGAAGCAGGAAGCACAGCTCAAGGATGCGGTGAACAGCCGCGAGGCCGAGTTCAGCCGGCTCTCTGCCGAGAAGCGGGTCTCCGAGAATTACAACCGCGGCAGCCAGGCCGTTGCGGCGATCATGGCCCTGCGCGACCGGGGCGAGATGCGGGGCATCAGCGGCACCGTCGCGGAACTGGCCACCGCCGAGCCCGGTTTCGAGACCGCGCTCTCGGTCGCGGCGGGCGGTAAGATGCAGGCGGTCGTCGTCGACAATGACCAGACGGCCGCGGACTGCATCGCATATCTTAAGAAAAACGGGCTGGGCCGGGTCACTTTCCTGCCGCTCAGCAAGATGATGCCCGGGAAGCCCCGGGCCAAGGCGATCATGGTCGTCAAGCGCACCGTCGGGTATGCCACCGACCTCATGACCTACGACCCCCGCTATCAGAACGTCTTTTGGTACGTGTTCGGAGATACCCTGGTCGTAGAGACGTTGCAGCAGGCCCGGGAACTGATGGGCGGCGTCCGTCTGGTCACCCGGGCCGGCGAGCTCGTCGAGGCCTCCGGCGCCATGGTCGGCGGCACTGTCAACCAGCGCAGCCTGCCGAAGTTCGGTGCCTCTTCCCAGACGGAACTGGACCGGGCCGGCGAGGAGCTGCGCAAGGCCAACGATGCGCTGTCCGCGCTGCAGACCGAGCTACGGCAGCTCCGCGACGACATCCGCGCTGCGGACGACCGGATGCGCGAGGCGCTCACCAAAGGTGCCGGTGCGAAGGGCGACATTGCCGGTGCCGAAGCAAAACTGGTGCTGGTCAAGCAGGAACTTACAAAGAAACAGGAGGAGTCCCGCACAGCCGCCGCCGAGGCCGCCGGAGCCGAGCAGGCGCTGGTCAAGGCGCAGGCGGACCAGACCGCCACTGCCGCAGCGCTGCAGGCGCTGCGGGACGAGCGGGACACCAAGCGCGCCCGGCTGCAGGAGATCGCTCCGGCCGATCTGCAGGAGCGGATCCAGCAGGCCCGCACCGCTTCGGCAGACGCCGCTCGGATACTGAACGACCTGCAGGGACAGATAGGTGCCGTCCAGGCCGATATGGCCGGCGCCGATGCCCAGAAAAAGGCACTGGACGGGCAGCTGGCCGAGGTTGCCAAGAAACTGGCGGCCGCCGCAGCGGGCATTGCCAAGTACGACGGAGAGATCAAGGAGTGCACCGTTCGGCTGGAAGCGTTCAAAAACATCGTCAGTCAGATGGAGCAGGGCATCGAAGGTCTCCGGTCTGCCCGGGACGTCCTCAGCGACCGGGGCTATCAGCTCGACGCCGCCGTCAGCCAGGCCCAGAAGGACCTGGAGACGCAGGAGGGCGTCCGGCAGTCGCAGGAGGCCCAGGCCGAGATCTCCCAGGCACGCTTGGCGCAGCTGGCGGAGGACCGCAGGGCCATCACCGTGCCGGTGCCAGAGCCGATCCCGTCCGAGGATGAACTGCGGCGGACCATCCGCACCGCCGACGGCCGGGTCACGGCGTTCGGCAACGTCAATCTGCGCGCCATCGAGGACTATGATAGCCGGAAGGCCGAACTGGACAAACTGGTCCAGCAGTGTGATCAGCTCCAGGTGCGGATCAGGGAGCTCGACCAGCTGGCCAAAGAGCTCACCGCCCGCAAGAAGGGGCTGTTCATGCAGTCCTACAACGCGGTCGCGGCCAATTTCAAGGCCATTTACAGTAAACTGTCCGGCGGCGGCGAGAGCTACATGGCCCTTGACGACCCGGACGACCCTTTCCAGGGCGGACTGCAGATCAATGCCAAGCCCCGGAACGGGAAGATGCTCCGCCTGGAGGCGCTCTCCGGCGGGGAGAAATCGCTCACGGCGCTGTCGTTCATCTTTGCCATCCAGGAATACCAGCCCTCGCCGTTCTATGTGCTCGACGAGGTAGACATGTTCCTGGACGCGGTGAACGCGGAACTGGTGGCAAAGCGGATCAAGGAGAGCTCGGCCACGGCCCAGTTCATTCAGGTGTCGCTACGGAAGGTCACTCTGACGCTGGCGGACCACCTGATCGGCGTGACCCGGCCGCCCAGCGGGGTGAGCAAGGTGATCATCCAGCCGGATCTGGCGGAGGTCTCGAAATACGAAGAGGAGGCCCGGCGGCGCCAGCAGGTCCCGTCGGTGTCATCCTGAAACTTAAAGAGGGATGGGAATGGATACGGAAGCAATGAACACGGAATCGCTGGAGCAGCACCTGCTGTTCCAGAAGGCGCTGGCCGAGGATGCGCAGACGCTCGGCCGCGTCAACGGCTACCTGGACATCCTCCGGCACGCGGCGGCGGGCGAACGGCTCGCCGACCCTGTCGACGAATCGATCCGGGCGGTCTTCAGCCTGGTACTGGAGAAGGGCCTGGACCCCTGGGCGATCGACCTGGAGGAGTTCGTCAGGCTCTACTCGGCCAAAGTGGCCGACGGCCGGTTCGACATGATCGTTGCCGGCCGCCTGCTTCTGATGGCCTGGGAGATCCTCAACCTGCAGTCGGCGGCCACCTGCCGGGCGGCAGACCCGCCGGCCCCGGAGGTCATAGACGAGGACTTCGACTTCGCTGACGAGGACCCGATGGTCGTGCCAGACGTGGCGTTCACCCGGGCCTACGCCCGGGATGAGGCCCGGCCGGTAACCGTCATGGACCTGCTGGACGCCTTCGAGGACGCCCGGCAGGAGGCCGAGACCGCCCGCGCCAGGGCAGCGGCCGGAGCCAAGCTGAAGGCCAAGGAACCGCGGGTCTTCGACAACAAGGCCCACGACGAGGACGACGAACAGGCCGTCGAACGGGTGTGGCAGCGGATCCGGGCCGGCGGCGCCGGCCCCCAGCGGCTGACCGTATTCTATGACGACTCGCTCAAGGACGATATCACGGTGTTCGTCGCCGTCCTGCACCTGGTCCGCGACGGCCGGCTGGACGTCAGTCAGGAGACTCTGCCGTACGGCGACATCATCATCACCGTGCGGTCAGACGTCCCGACGCCGGCGGCGGCCTGACCATGGAGGACAAGACCGCGGTGGAGGCAGCGCTGTTCGCGGCCACCGGCCCGCTGCGCCCGGCCGACATCGCCGCCCGCACCGGCCTGGACGAGAGCGCGGTCACCTATGCCCTGCGCGAGCTGCGGCGGGAGTACGACCTGCGGGACTCTGCGGTCATCATCTCCTCCGCGGCCGGCGAGTACCGCATGATACTGCGGCCCGACTGTGCCCGCTTTACCGACCTGTTCGCCCGCCCCGACCTGCCGGGCGGCGCCATGCGCACGCTCAGCACTATCGCCTACAACCAGCCGGTCCTGCAGTCCAAGCTCGTGACCGTCCGCGGCCCCCGGACCTATGACGACGTTCGGCTGCTGAAGGAACGGGGGCTAGTCAGCGCCAGGCCAGCCGGGCAGACCTTTGAACTGACGACCACCGCCCGGTTCAGCGAGGCCTTCGGTCTCGGCAGCACCCGCAAGGCGGACATCAAGAAATGGATCGAGAAGCAGGCTCGGGAACGGGCCGCGCAGGTCCCGCCGCCCGCGCCCGCCGCCGACGACGGCCAGGAACCGCCGGCCTGATCCGGGGTTTTCCCTCTGACGCGCGCAAAGAATGTACCAAAGCTTTTAATCACGGCCGAGCATGAACGGGACGATAAGCATGATCATGCCTCAGGCTTTACTGGAAAAATTCGTCGGCAAACGGATTTCGTTGCTGCTCAAGGACGGAAGGACCCTTGAAGGGAAGCTCACCGGCTGCGATGAGTACATGAACATGTCTCTGGAAGACACTGCCGAGCACGTTCCCGACCGGGAAGACCGGCGGCTAGGCACCGTGGTTCTCCGCGGCAGCAACGTGGTCAGCATCGCCGTTCTCTGAGGCGCCCCGCCGGGCGTACCCGAGCATCGATGTCCCTGTTCGTGCGGATCAACGCGATCTCTGACAGTGCCAAGGTCCGGAAGGCATGGTTCGGACTGGTCTGCGCTATCTTCATCTGCATCATCATAGTGCCCTCGGTGTTCGTCGTTACCAAGGTGTTCACCGACTGGGGCCTGATAAGCGGCGTGCTGGGCGACAGCGCGGAGATGGCGGTTATCGGCCGCGCGGTGTGGAACTCGTTCAGCATCGCCTTCATCGTGACCATTTTGGATGTTGTGGCCGGCCTGCCGATCGCGTGGATTCTGGTCCGCAAGAACTTCCGCGGCAAGCGGTTTCTGGACACGCTCCTGGATATGCCGTTGGCGTTTCCGACCGCCGTGCTCGGCCTGTCCGTCGTCATGTTCTGGGGCGCGCCGGAGGGTGTGACCATCCCAGGCCTGGGCATCTGTTTTTCGCCGTACCTGATGCTGGTCCTGCTGCACATCATCTTCACCTATCCGTACATGGTCCGGTCGCTCTCGGGCATTCTGGAGCAGATCGAACCGAACTACGAGACCGCGGCCATGACGCTGGGCGCGTCGCGGTTCACCGCGGTCCGGACCATCACCCTGCCTCTTTTCCGCGCAGGGCTTGTTACCGGCACCACGCTCTGTTTCGCCCGTTCGCTCTCCGAGACGGGCGGCACCTACATCGCGCTCACCCTGATGGGCTGCGAGTCCTCGTTCTTCACCGGTCCGACGTACATCATGGATAACAGCGGCGGGGCGCTCAGCGGCCCGATGATCCTCATCAGCGTCATCATGATCCTGCTTGCGCTGGCCCTGCTGGTGCTGGTGAAGGCGGTCATCACCCACCTGCACGTCTCCGGCAACCGGGTCTGGCCGGAACTGGGCCGCAAGCTCAGCCGCGGGTTTGCGCCCAAGGCAAAGGACGCCCTGGCGCTGTTCTTCATGGTTCTGTTCGTGCTGGTACCGTCGTTCTATCTCTTTGTGTACCTGAGTGAGCCGACCGCGATGGATTACGGCACGCTGCTCGGCTCTATCGGCACGTCCTTCCTGGTGGCGGGGGTCGCCGTGCTCTTCGACATCGTCTTCGGCATCCCGCTGGCAATGTATATCGCCAGGCACCGCGGAGAGCGGTTCGCCGGCATCCTGGACAACCTGGTCAATATTCCGCTGATCATCCCGACCACCGCGCTCGGCCTCTCGCTGGCGCTGTTCTGGGGCGGGACCGCCAGCACCGGAGCCGTAGCCGTGGTGCTGGTCATTCTCGGCCACATCTCGTTCACCTACCCGCTGGTGGTACGGAACATCACCGGCGCGGTGGAAGAGGTCGACCCCGCCTATGAGGAGACGGCGCTGACCCTGGGCGCCAAACCGCTGGAGACCTTCAGCAAGGTCCTGTTTCCGGTCATCAAGTCCTCGGTCATTGCCGGCGCGATCCTGGCGTTCACCCGGAGCCTGGGCGAGACCGGGGCCACTGTCGCGATCAGCAGTTCGGTCAACACCGTTCCGGTCTACATCGTGAACCTGGTCAAGGAAGGTGCCGCCAGCTATCCGGCGGCTGCCATGTGCTCGATCGTCCTCATCGCCATCTGTTTCGTGCTGATGTTCGCCGTCCGCGCTGTCATGCACAGGGGGTCCGACCGCGATGCCTGAAATCGTTCTCGACGGTCTGGTAAAGAAGTACAGCGGCGGCATCCGCGCCTCTGACGGGCTCAGTCTGACCGTCCATGACGGCGAGTACCTCTGCCTGCTCGGACCTACCGGCGCCGGCAAGACCACCGCGCTGCGGATGATCTGCGGACTGACGAAACCCGACGCGGGGCGGGTACTGTTTGACGGTGAGGATGTCACCACCAAGCCCACCGGCGCCCGGCGGGCCACCATGCTTTCTCAGGGCTATGCCCTGTTTCCGAACATGGATGTCTACCATAACGTGGTCTTCGCGCCCACCATCAGACACTGGAAGGAGGAGGACACCAAACAGCTCGCCCGGTCCATGATCGACATGGTCCACATGGGCAAGAAGGTCAGGAGCTACCCGCATGAACTGTCGGGCGGGCAGCAGCAGCGGACGGCCCTGGCCCGGGCATTGGCCTCCGATTCGAAGGTCCTGCTCCTGGACGAGCCGCTGCGGGCGCTGGACGCCCGGCTGCGCATCGAGCTCCGTAAGGAGCTCAAGTCCATGGTCAAGGAGATGGGCCTGACATCCGTGCACGTCACCCATGACCAGGAGGAGGCCATGGAGCTGGCGGACCGCATCGCGATCATCAGGAGCGGAAAGATCATCCAGGTGGGCACGCCGCAGGAGATCTTCCAGGACCCGGCCACGCCGTTCGTGGCAAACTTCCTCGGCCGCTCCAACATCTTCGCCGGCAAACTCGTGAGCACGGATGGGACCGCTTCGGTCATTGAACTGGCTAACGGCATTCGGGTACGGGCCCGGCCGTGCGATCTGGAACCCGGCGATGATGCGGTCATCGCCGTCAAGGTCGGTTTCACCGTGCCGGAACTGATCGGCGCGGCGCCCGATGTGCAGGACGCCCATCTGCCGGACACTCTGCCGGAAGGCTACTTCCACGGGAAGGTGGAACGGGTTCTGTACGAGGGCTCGACGATCACCATTGAGACCACGGTGCCGGGGCTCGGCCTGGTCTCCTCTCAGCGGTCGTCCCGGCGGTACGAGTACTACCGTCCCGGCAGCGAGGTAATGATCACATGGCAGCCCGAGAAGGCCTCGGTCTTTCGGTTGCCGGCGGGCGGGCTCGTACAGGAGATGAGGCTGGACTGATGGCGCCGAAGATTACGCTGGACCACATCTCGATGAAATTCGGCGATTTCTACGCTGTACACGACATCAGTCTCGATGTGGAGGAGGGCGAGTATGTGACGATCCTGGGGCCGTCCGGCTGCGGCAAGACCACGCTCATCAAGGTCATATCTGGCATCTGGCATCCCACCGAAGGCCGGGTGCTGATCGACGGCGAGGACGTTACCGATGTGCCGCTGGAGGACCGGGACATGGGCTACGTCTTCCAGAACATCGCGCTGTTCCCGAACCTGACGAACCTGGCGAACGTGGAGTACGGACCGAGGGTTCGGGCCTGGCCGCCGGAGGAGCAGCGGGCGACTGCCGAGAAGTATCTGAAACTGGTCGCGATGCTCGACCGGGCCGGAATGTTCCCCGGCGAACTCTCCGGCGGGGAGCAGCAAAAGGTGGCCATCGCCCGGGCATTGGCCTCCGGCTCCAAGATCCTGATGCTGGATGAGCCGCTCTCAGCGCTGGACGCCCGGGTGCGGATGGAGCTTCGGTATGAGATCCGCCGCATCGTCAAGGAGCTGGGCATCACCGTCCTGCACGTTACCCACGATCAGGAGGAGGCCATGTCGGTCTCCGACCGCATTGTGCTCATGCGTGCGGGCCGGGTGCACGATACCGGGGCGCCGCTGGACATATACCGCAACCCGCAGAGCATCTTTGCCGCCTATTTCATCGGCGAGACGAACCTGCTCGAGGGCTATGTGTCGGGCTGGACGAAGAACGGCCGGACGAAGGTCCGGCTCAGAGGGGGGCATACCGTGCGGGCCGAGAAATCGGCCTTTGCGACCGGCGACGCCGTGGTCATCTCGGTGCGTCCTGAGAACGTTTACACCGCCGACGACGGTCTGAAGGCCAAGGTCGTCAGCGTGGTCTTCATGGGGACCTTCTGGAGGGTCCGCACCGTGGCGGAGACCGGGGATTACCTGGAATACAATGTTTCCGGCAATCACGCCGCACCGCGGCCGGGCGATCAGGTCATGCTCGTCTTCAACAAGCGCATGACCAAGGTTTTCGCACGGCCCGCGGAAGGATTGGAGGGGGCGATTAGCCTTGAGTGAAAAGGGAATTATGGAATGGTTCGGAAAGAGAAAGGAGGACAATGTCGGCTCGGGCACGAGAAACCATGCCATGGCGGTCCTCGACACGGCCTCGGAGCTCGGTCTGGCGCTTACTGCCATGGCGAAGGGCGACGAGGACGCGGCGGTGAAGTGCACGGAACGGCTGATTCTCAGCGAGGTCGAGGCCGACCGGATCGAAGACCGGCTGTGCGCCGACATCTCGACCGGAGAGCTGAGCTTTCAGGAGCGGGAGGATCTCATCCACTTCGTCCGGGAGACCGATCAGGTCGCCAACTGGGCGAAGGAGGCGGCCCTGCACCTGCAGCTGATCATCGAGACCCGTTCGCAGGTCCCGCCGGAGATCTGGCGGGAACTGGCGGACATGGCCGAAGAGCTGACGAGCGAGGTCCGGTACCTGCTGGCGGTCATCGAGTCCATGTGGAGCGACAGCCGGGTCACGGTGTGCAACATCGACTCCGTGAACGACCAGGAGCGGGTCATCGACAGACTGTATTTCTCGGCCATCAAGCACGTGCACCTGTCAGAAATGGACCCCAAGGCGGTCATGCTGGTCCGGGACCTGATCAGCGCGATCGAGTCCGCAGCGGACAGCGGCAAGTCCTGCGGCGACACCATCAACATCCTGCTGGTCTCCAGAGGGAGCTGAGCCCCATGGCGCGGATGTTCGGCACCAACGGGGTCCGGGGCGTGGTCAACCAGGATATGACCGCCGCCCTGGTGCTGCAGATGGGTAAGGCCATCGGCACGGTCTTTCCCGGCCGCATCGCCGTCGCCACCGATACCCGGACCTCGGCCGACATGCTCCGCACGGCGCTGGAGTCCGGCCTGATGGCCGTCGGCTGCACCGTCATCGAACTGGGCGTCCTGCCGACGCCTGCCCTCCAGTTCTTCATCAAAGAGCACGGGGGTGTCGCCGGCGGCGTCATGATCACCGCCTCCCACAATCCTCCGGAGTTCAACGGGATCAAGCTTATCGCCGCGGACGGCACCGAGGCCTCCCGCAGCCAGGAAGAGAAGATCGAGGAGGCCTATTCCAATCCGATCCCGTCCGTGGACTGGGAGAAGGCCGGCACCGTGTTCAAGCTCGGCGATACCGGCGAGGCCTATGTCGATGCGGTGGCGGACAAGGTCGACGTGGCCGCCATCCGCGCCGGCGGTCTCACCGTGGTGCTGGACTGTGCCAACGGCGCCGCCTGCCGGACCGCCCCGCGGCTGCTGAGCAGGCTCGGCGTGCGGGCGATCACACTCAACAGCAATCCCCAGGGAGAGTTCCCGGGCCACCCGAGTCTGCTGTCCGAGGAAAATATCCAGCAGCTTAAGGACACGGTCAGGGACACTGCGGCCGCTCTCGGCGTTGCCTTTGACGCCGACGCCGACCGCTGCCTGTTCGTGGACGGCCGGGGCCGCTTCGTCTCCGGCGACAAGAGCCTGGCGCTGCTGGCCCGCGCGGCCGTGCTGAACGCTCTCGGCGGGATCGTGGTGACGCCGGTGGCCACCTCGTCGCTGGTCGACGAGGTCGTGCGGTCAGTCGGCGGGAACATGATCTTCACCGCTGTCGGAGCGCCGATCGTGGCCCGGGTGATGCTTGCCAACAACGCCGTCTTCGGCGGCGAGGAGAACGGCGGGGTCATATTTCCGCAGCATCAGTGCTGCCGGGACGCCGCCATGGCCCTGGCCAAGATGCTCGAGCTGCTGGTCCGCAACGGTCCGCTCGCCGAGCAGGTCGACGCGCTGCCCAACTACTATACGGAGAAGCGGCGGATCGAATGCCCCGAAGAGTACAGGGAGCAGGTCGTCAAATATCTGGCCGACAGGACCGCCAACCTGAAGAAGGACACTACGGACGGCCTCAAGCTCCTGTTCGACGACGGCTGGGTGCTGATCCGGTCTTCGGGCACGGAGCCGGTCTTCCGGGTCTTCGCCGAGTCCAAGAACCGGCAGACGGCGGAGAACTATGCCAACGTCTACGAACGGATGATCAAGGGCTACCTGTCCGCGGCCAACGGCACTGTGGACGACTGAGCCCGGTAAAAGCCATTCACTCACTGGCGGAGCTGGCGGCCGTAAACCGCGCGGGCCTCGTTGATCAGCCGCGCCGCCAGGACCGAGGTGATCCCGGCCGGGTCCGCCGGCGGGCAGACCTCGACCACATCGAAGCCGGCAAGCCGGTCGCCGACCAGATTGATGGCCTTCTTGACGTCCAGCGGCGTGAGGCCGAAAGGCTCCGGCGTGCCCGTCCCCGGAGCGTAGGCGGGGTCGACCCCGTCTATGTCCACGGACAGGTAGACACGGTCGCACTTGAGGCCGTCCAGAGCCTTTCTCACGCCCCATTCGATGCCGCGGTCGAAGATGTCGAACGACGTGACGTAAGGCACCACGTCGTCCCGCTCCAGTTCTTCCCGGCCGATGGACCGGACGCCTACGGCGCAGACGTTCTTGATGCCGAGGTGCTCCACGGCCCGGCGGGTGACGCAGGCGTGGCTGTTCGGTGTGCCCATGTACTCGTCACGGGAGTCCAGATGGGCGTCGATGGTCATCAGCGCGATCTTCTTGGCCGGGAACGACTGGATGATCGGAATGTTGACGGAATGCTCGCCGCCGATGGCGATGGGGAACTTGCCGTCGCGGATGCAGGGGCCCACTGCGAACTTGACCTCTCCGATCATGTCTTCGGGCAGAATGAAATCGTCGCAGTTCCCGTAGTCGTTCAGGACCGGCAGATGCTGGTCGAGTCCGTGCTCGAAATGAAACTCCTCAAAATTATAGGAAGCCCGCCGGACGGCGGTGGGGGCTTCCCGGGCGCCCGCCTTGAAACTGGCGGTATGGTCGTACGGAATGCCGAAGATCACCGCGTCGGCGTCGTTATAATCGGCGTCTGCGTCGGCATAGGTCACTCCGTACGGCATCTGATATCCGCCTTCACATCAGTTTCATTCTGTCCATCGCGACGATGTACAGAATCTCGGCGCCGTCCGTGAGCACGCTCTCATGATCGGCATTGATGGGCATCGTGAAGGTCTCGAAGGTCTCCAGGTCCATGATCTGGATCTCGTTGCCGGCCTCATCGATGGAGATGATCTGGCCCTTCCGCTTGTCAATGATCGGGACCTGGACCTTGGCGCTCACCGGAGCGTTCAGGGATTTCTTGGCGCCGGTGAAGATATCGGTCGCTTCGATGCTGGCCTTGGCGGACCCGTGTTTGCCCGGCTTCGAGGTCGTGATCGAAATGATCTTACAGGGTGAGTCATCGATGTTGACGTACCTGCCGATCTTCAGTTCTCTCAGTTCCTTCATCTCCCACTCTGCCATCTCAGTTACCTCTTACCAATTTTACAGGCGGACTGCCAGTATTCTCTTGTTCCGCTCCCGCATGAAGACAGCTTCAGAACCAGTGAAACAGATAACGCAGTCCATCTTATCTGAGTCTCCCAAACGGCCCAATCAATATATATCTTGTTACGCGCGCGAATGACGGTTTCCGTGCTGTGCGGAGCCGTCCCGGTGCGCGGCGCGGTACTTTGCCCTGCCCGGGCGGGGCTTGGCGGCCTTCTTCTTGGGCGGGTCGGGATACCGGCGCTTGATGTCCTTGATGCGCGCTTTGAGCTCTTCGTTCAGCCGGTCGCCGCAGAACTCGCCGCGGTACTCGTCGACCTTGGCGGCAATGAGCACCTTGCCGGCGAGGGCGCGGGCGATGTTGCCGCGCTGCCAGTACGGGGCCTTGCGCAGGTCGGGGTACTGATAGATGACTCCGTGCTTGGGCGGGGCGGCGCCGGTCCGCAGATGGCGGAACATGGCCTTCTCGGCGCCCAGCAGCTGAACGGTCGAGGACGGCAGCGAGGCGAGGCGGCGAAGGCCTCCGGCCAGCGAGATCAGCCGGGCGGTCAGAGGGCCGCTGATGATCGCGCACAGGTTGGGGCAGGACTCCTGCACCAGGCCGTCGATGTACTCCTCTACGGACCTGCGGTCCTCGTAGATCCGGCCGAGAGTGTCGGCCAGGTTCTGGACCTCCCGCATGTCCTCGGGCGCGAAGTCCGTGCCCATGGACTGCAGGCCGGGGGCGATCTCATCGATGATGCCCTGACGGTCGCCGTACCTGGCGATCAGGAGGGCGTAGCGGTCGTCCTTGGCCAGGTCCGCCAGTTCCGGGAAGTGGAGGCCGTACCACTCGTGCAGCCGCTCGCTCAGCAGGTTGGAGACGGCGATGAGGCCGTCCAGATCGCGGATGGCCTGGGCCAGGTGCTGGTCCCGGGCGATAGGTTCGGCGGTCCGCAGCCGGCCCAGGCGCACCATGACGTCGTGCATGAAGGCGTCGTCGAAACCGTAGTCGGTGGCCCTGATGAACGACGAGTCGTACAGTTCCGGCCGGCCGAGCTCTGCCTGCCGGCGGTCTCCCACAGTGAGTTTTTGGCGTTCAGCGGCCAGTTCCCGTTCCTCCGGCAGGATGCCGCCGCGCTGGACCTCCGCCAGTTTGGCGGCGGCGGCCTCGGCATCGTGCGGCATCAGCCGCTTGTCCTGCACCCGGTTCGACTTGTCGTCGACCAGGAAAACCCCGAACCATTTGGTGACCAGGATCATTTTACCATCTTCCGCAGTTTGGCGATCTCCGCCGGAGGCAGCTCGGGTGCCTTGCCTGCCAGCAGCTGCAAGTGGGCCTGGAACTCCAGCTCCTCCATGCGGTTGTAGGCCTCGTCCAGGGTGCGGCCCTGGGTGAGCGCCCCGTGCTGGGCCATGAGCATGGCCGGCGCCGCCGACTGTTCCAATACGGCGTCCACCAGCTCCAGGGAACCGGGGGTCTCGTACCGGACGGTCGGGACCTCGCCGAGCAGCAGGACGCCCTCGGGGGTCAGGCAGGAGCGGATGTGCTCTCCCCTGACCGTCAGCGCCAGGCAGTACAGCGGGTGGCAGTGGACGACCGCGCCGGTATCCGGGTTGGCCTTGTACAGGCCGAGGTGGAAGCGGTGCTCGATCGAAGGCTTGCCGGCGCCCAGGACCTCGCCCCCGAGGTTCATCTTGATGAGGTCGCCGGGCCGCACGAGGCCTTTGTTCATGCCGCTCGGCGTGATCAGGAACTCGTCCGGGTTCAGCCGGACGCTCATGTTGCCACCCGCGGAGACCGTCAGGTGCCGTTCGTAGAGACGGCGGCAGCAGGCGGTCAGCTGTTCCCGGGCGTAGGCCTCGTTCAGGTCGTTCATGCCTTCATCCTCGCGATCCCGGACGGTTTGAAAATGCCCTTCTCGGTGATGAAACCGCCCGTGACCAGTTCGGCGGGCGTGACGTCGAAGGCAGGGTTCAGCGCCGGAGAGCCGACCGGGGCGATGCGGATCCCGGCGATCTCCGTGACCTCTTTCTCCGAACGCTGTTCGATGACGATGTCGGCGCCGGTCCTTGTGCTGAAATCGAACGTGGAGACCGGGGCGGCCACGTAGAACGGGATGCCGAAGTGCTTGGCGCAGATCGCCTTGTCGAAGGTGCCGATCTTGTTGGCGAAGTCGCCGTTGGCCGCAATGCGGTCGGCGCCGACGATGATCATGTCGACGCCTTTGGACATGTAGTAAGCCGAGGCCCCGTCGGGGATGATGGCGTGGTCGATGCCCTCCTGGCCGAGCTCCCAGGCGGTGAGCTGCATGCCCTGGAGCCGCGGCCGGGTCTCGGAGGCGTAGACGAAGAACTTCTTCCCGTCGTTGTGCGCCTGGCGCATAGGCGCCAGCGCCGTGCCCACGTCGACGGTGGCCAGCGCGCCGGCGTTGCAGTGCGTCATGAGCTTCATGCCGTCCTTGATGAGCGCCCCGCCGCAGCGGCCGATGGCCGTGCAGCGGTCGACGACGTCCTGGGCGTAGGCGTCCGCCGCCCCGACCGGGTCGGCGCCGGCCTGCAGCTGCCTCAGCATCAGGTCGGTGGCGTAGAAGAGGTCGTTGGCGGTCGGCCGGACGGCCTTGATGTCCCGGGCGGCCTGCTCCAGGTCCGCGCCCTGCAGTTTAGCCAGGGCCATGGCGTAGGCGGCGCTGGCGCCGATGCACGGCGCCCCGCGGGTGGTCATGTTGCGGATGGCCTCGGCGACCTCGCGGTAGTCCCCGAAGGAGACGAACACCAGCTCGCCCGGCAGTTCCCGCTGGTCGATCATCTGCACTCTGCCGTCCGCGAACCACACGGCACGGACGTCTGCGGTCCTCCCGTCCTTCAGTTTGGCCTTCATGCGCTCACTCTTGATGGGCGCCCTACTGCATGACACTGTTATAAACCTTTGACACGCGGGCAGGCGCGCGGGATACTGGGGAGAGAAAAGGAGAAACGGCGCCGGCCGGGCGTGTCCGGTTCAGTACTTCGGGATGAACGTCAGCACCACGCCGTTGCCGTAGTTCTCGGTGGAAGTGAGCTCCAGTTCGACGCCGCCGGGCTGTACCCAGCCCTCGCCGTCGGCCGGAGTGGGCGCCGTGCGGCCGCCGATGACGAGGCCGCCGATGAACACGGAGTACTTGTCCACGAGTTTGTAGCGGAAGAACGAGGCGATGACCGTGCCGCCGCCCTCGACGAGGACGTTCCTGATGCCGTAATCGTGGGCAAGGATATCCAGGGCCCGGGGCAGGTCGATGCTGTCGGTCCCGCAGCGGATGACGAGCGCCCTGTTGCCCCAGGTCCTGGTGCAGCCGGTCCCGGTGATGATGACAGTCGAGGCCTGGTCGTCCAGCACCCGGGCGCCGTCGGGCGTGCGGCCGTTGGTGTCGAGCACGATGCGGACCGGGTTCCGTTCCTGGCTGGTGCCTTTCGCCGTCAGGTGCGGGTCGTCCGCCAGGACGGTCCCGACCCCGACCAGGATGGCGTCGTACCGCTTGCGCAGGCCGCGCACCCGGATGAGGTCCTCGTCGCTGGAGATCCGGACCTGGGTGTGTTCGGTCCCGGCGATCTTGCCGTCCGCCGACATGGCACAGTTAACGTGAATGAAAGGTCTCAATTGTATCCCCGGGAGTGACCGAAAAGTGATAGCCGTCGTCCTTCCGCTCGACGCCGAACCGGACGTCCAGGAAGGACTCGAGCGTGTCCATCTGACTGAGCAGGTGTTTGCTGATCCGCGAGACGATAAAACTGCTGTGCCCCTCGGCCATGGCCATGTACGGCAGCAGCTGGTCGGCGGTGTGGACGTCCACGGTGGAACCAGCCGCCATCTCCTGCAGCAGGTCGCTGGCGGCGTCCAGGCCCGACTGCTGGGCGGTGTGCCCCTTGCTGGACAGCACGTTGCTGGACAGCCGGCCGTTCTCGTACTCGGCCACCAGCACCATCCCGGCGCCCCGGGAGTTGCCGTCGCAGCGCTGGAACTCGATCTCCGGCGTGCACCTGGGCGCGAACGCCCGCTGGCAGGCGTCGATCATATCAAGGCCGATGCGGTCAGCCAGGTGCTGGACGAAGCACAGGCCGTACACGGACTTCAGCGCGCCCAGTTTGTCCAGGACCAGCGGTTTGATCCGGCCGATGGGGTCCATTGTGACCCGCACCCGGCCGCCGCCGACGGGATAGAAGCCCCGGGCCTGGATCTCGGCGTGGGCAGCGATGCCCATCCGCGCCATCAGCGGGAACAGGACCATATCGTAGGAGTCCACCGGCGGCGCCCACATGACGTTCGTCCCACCGGTAAGGTCCAGCGTCAGCGGGACCTTGAAGTTCCGGGCGGCCAGCAGCGCCGCCTGCATGACCAGGCTGACGCTCCCGGCGGAGCCGATGTCCAGCGCGATGTTGGCGTTCTGTTCGTGGCCCGGCTCGAAAAGGAGCTCGGAGGAGCCGATGAAGTTCCCGGTGACCTTGGAACCCGTCATCTGGGCGACGGCGCCGACGGCCGTCGTGTGCTGCTTGGACAGTCCGTTGGTGGGCCGGTTCTCCCGGATCCGCGTGAGGCGGGTGGTGGTGCCGGTCAGCGCGGCCAGGGCTACCGACGTGCGGACCATCTGCCCGCCGCCCTCGCCCCGCGAACTGTCTATCTCCAGCACCATACGGCCTGAGGATACGGCTTGCGCTTATTTAGTCTTTAACGGATAGGACGGCCGCGGGCGCAGGAACGAAGCAACCAGACAGAAAAAACGGCAGAACGGGAAGGTGCGGTTGCCGGGACTCGAACCCGGGTCAGGAGCTTGGGAAGCTTCCGTCATAACCACTGGACTACAACCGCGGTGAGGGGACGATGTTTTTCCACTATTTTATCGTTAGGTCCTCCCCGGCGCGACCGTTGCTTTTAATAACGCCTTCTGCTTGGCAGGAGCTGCGGACTCATGGTCTAGGGGTTATGACGGTGCCCTTACAAGGCACAGGTCGCCGGTTCAAATCCGGCTGGGTCCACTATCCTGATTTTTTAAAAATAACAGTTCTCAAAAACATTTGTCTGAAGAAAAATTATCATACTAGTAGGATAAACAAACATTTGCCGCAATAAACAAAGGTTTGTGCTACAGCTACGATTGAAATTCTAAAACAATAAAGATGGTGTGCCATCCCGCGTAAAAGTCAGTCTGGTGGAACGAGTTGATAGTTCGCAATCACATCTTCCGCTACAGTGTAGAGTGAGTGCAACTCTAATTGTAAAGCGACGGAACCGATCATTTTATAACAACTTGATATATCATATTACTGTCTGTCCGTTTCAACACGTGCAGACCATCAATACCATCAACCTAAATGTGGACGGTGGACTGGAGTTTCAATCGATTCGACAAGCCCTCCCGCAGAATCCGGCTTATATTGCAATTCTGGCGGAACTGGCAGCGACCAAGCTTTTAGGCCGGTTATCTCGCCAGGCTCCACATACATCATGACAAAGAACGGTTTGTTGGCCTGGGCAATATTGCTTGGCCCTGAACGGACCGGTATAACGTGGGCTACGGTCGCGCTGAAACTAGACCTGCTGTTTTCATGCGATGACAATACTAAACGGTTGGATAAGAAACGAAGAAAATGGGAAGGTGGACCCAGCCGGATTTGAACCGGCGACCTCCGCCGTGTGAAGGCGACGTCATAACCCCTAGACCATGAGTCCGTATCGGTCTCATAAGGATATTCGTATTTAATCGTGGCGGGTTGGAGATTTTTGTAATTCAGTTAAAAAGGACCGGGTCAGTAGCTGTGACGCGCTTCCAATTAGGGGTGCTCTTTAATAATATGCACATGACACGCTGTTGCCTATGTACATTGGCTAAAATTAAATATCAGTTAAGTTTCACGAGAGAAAAAGCGACGAGTGCGCGTCGTATTTCAAGTGAATCACTAATTAACCTGTGATCGAACGGTTTAGCGAACAGAAAAGGCCGGCCGGGCAGGTTTGTATCGGAAACCTAATATGAATAGCAAGATTTCGAAGCAACTGGCGATTCTTTCAGCAGTCCTCATAGTGGCCGTAGTCGCCTTGACTGCAGTGATAATACAGGTATCAGATGATGGGCAGTCGAGTTTTTGTACAGCTACAAGCACAGTTAGTGTAACCTGTGATTTAAATGATGGCACTTCGACAACGGATTTGACTAAAAACTCTATTGGGGATTCAAACAATGGTAAATCTACCTGCACCGTTACCTTCGACTCCAACGGGGCCGACGGCACGGAAAGTATGCCTTCTCAGGTAATTCACAACGGTCGTAGTGAAAATCTGACTGCCAACGCGTTCACCCGCACCGGCTACGCCTTCGCGGGATGGGACACCAATAAGAACGGCGGCGGTACACAATATACTGATAAGCAGTCTGTCTGGAATTTAGCACCCATCTATGGTTCCACCGTTACCCTGTACGCCCAATGGACGGCCAAGACCTACACCGTGACCTACGAGTACACCGGCGCCCCGTCCGGCGCGGCGGACCTGCCCGGCAGCGCCACCGTGGCCTACGGCACCCAGGTCACCATTGCCCTGTCCCCCGCAGAGGTCGAAGGATACACCTTCGGCGGCTGGATGATGGACAACGGGACGGCCGAGAGCTTCTCGATGCCCGACCACGACGTCACGATCACCGGTGCCTGGAATCTAATTCAGTACAGTATCATCTACAACCTGAACAATGGCGTAAATGCTGATTCTAATCCTGACACCTATTCTGTCGAGAGTTCTACTGTTGTATTTGCAAATGCGACTCGTAATAACTATGACTTTGATGGTTGGTTTACTGACAGTGGCTTTACTATCAAGATTACCGAAATTACCAGCGGTTCTACCGGTACTCTCAATTTGTTTGCCAAGTGGAATGCGGAGATTGTTCCTGTTGAGCCGCCAGTACCCAATACGGTTACAATCTACCTGCCTTTCGGATCCGGCTACAGCATCTACGGTGCACCGTCGGTGACGGTCGAGTACGGTGCCTCCTACTCCTTCGAGGTCACATTAGAGCGCGCTTACGACCAGTCTGCTCCGACAGTCACCGCCAACGGCAAGACCGTCACGGCGGCCGGGGGCATCTACAGTCTGGGCTCGGTGACCGAGGACACCTACATCACGGTCTCCGATGTCTGCCTGAACGTCTACGCGGTCGTCGGTGCTATCATCAACGGTACCGTCACCCATCCGGACCAGCAGGTCTATTACGACACCCCGAGCTCCGAGATGGTGTTCACCGCGGCTGACGGCTACGTCATTACCGGCTACGTCATCAACCAAAAATACACGGCCATCCCGAGTGACGGCATCAGCACCTTCACTTTCCTGATTGTCAACTTGGTTACCGAGAACATCGAGATCACCGCGATCACGGCCACCGAGGACGCGGCCGAGAATGCCGTGAATGCGGGCATCTACATCCCATCGACAGCCGCGGTGGGCGCGACGACCTGGTGCGCCAGCACCGTCATATACCGGTGGCGGACCTTCGGCGACGCCGAGGGCGTCCGCCCGGTCCAGCAGCGCCGCGTCTCACCGGCTGCGGGGTCCGCAGATGGCAGCGAGCAGCACGGCGAGTGAAGAGCACCCCAAACTCTTTCCCGACGGGGCTCCGGCCCCGCCGGTCTCTTTCATTTTCTCTTTCGATAAGAGGTAAGATTATCATGGGGGCCGACGATGGCCGTCTATTATGTCAGCGGTTCACGATCTCGACGATAAGAAGTTCGAAGCGGCCCTTCAGAACGAACTGGCGGCCGAGAAACACGACTTTCCCTCGTACATCGGCGGACTGAAGGTGGCCTCCGGCACCGATTTCCCATGCTCTAGTCCCGTGGACAGCACGATCATCTTCGGGCGGTTCCAGGAGCCAGAGCCGGGCACGATGGCCGCAGCCGCGCGGTCTGCGGACAGGGCGTTCGGGTCCTGGTCCAAGACCGCGCCGGCGGTGCGGGCCAAGACCGTCGGTGACGTGGCCGAGGCCGTCGCCGCCCACCGTTACCAGCTCGCCGCCCAGGTCCTGCTGAGCAGCGGGATGACCCGCGGGATGGCCGTAGCGGAGGTCGACCGTCTGGTCGACGTGCTGCGGCAGGCCGCGCAGGATGCCCTGACGGCCTCAGGGAAGCCGACGGGCGTCTGGGCGGTCATATGCACTCATAGTTCTCCGCTTGCCTCGCCGATGGGCTACGCGGGCGCCGCGATCGCCGCCGGCGACACCGTCGTCCTGCGGCCGTCATGGGACTGCCCGGTGCCCTGCTATACAGTTTACCGTTACTTCGTATCCGCCGGTCTGCCCGACGGCGTCCTCAACGTCGTCGCCGACCGGCTTCCCGGGTCCGCCCAGGACCTGGCCAACGACCCGGCCGTGACCGGCATCGTGGCCACCGGCACCGGGAAGCTGATGGAGGACCTGATGTTCCTGCAGGTTGACGAGGACGTGGGCTTCATCAACGAGATCAAAGGGATGAATCCGGCGCTGGTCCTGCACCCGAGCGACCTGAAGAAGGCCGCCGCCGACGTGCTGACCTCGGCGTTCTCGTACAGCGGTCAGGGCCTTTACGGCTGCAGCAAGGTCGTCGTCCTCGCCGAGGAGGAGCAGGACTTCACGAAGGCGCTGGTCGAGCAGGCGAAGGACTTCTCGGTCGGCGATCCGGCGGAGGCCGGGACGCGGGTCGGGCCGCTCATCTCCGGACCGGAGGCGGACCGGTTCGAGAAACTGCTGAAGGACAGGCGCGACTTCGTGCTGTGCGGCGGCAGGCGGGTGAAAAAGGAGTTCACCGAGAACGGCCGCTACTACAGCCCGGCACTGCTGGCCGGTCTGGACGACGGGGACGACCTGATGTACATGGACAGCGGCCTGCCGCTGCTGGTCATCAAGGCCGTAGGCACTCCGGAAGAGGCGTTCGCCGACCTGGAGGACACCGAGTGCGGCCTGTCCGCGGGGATCTTCACCCGGGAGCAGGCGCTCATCGGCCGGCTGAAGAAGGCCCTGCCGGACGCGGCCTGCTACGTCAACGTCCCCAGCACCGTGCTGATCCCGGCCGCCCAGGCCCTGGTGCGGAACTTCCGGCGCTGAAGGTCAGAACCCTCTTACTTTTACCCGCCTGGCGTACTTCTTCGCCGCCGCCGAAAGGGCGGCGGCCGCAGCCCGGTCATAGGGGACCGCTTTCTGCCAGGCGGGGTCGAGGCAGGTCCGCGGGTCGAACTGGCGGATGATCAGGGTGCCGGTGTCCCGGACCTCTTTGGCGATCTGTTCCACGGCAGTGCCGTCGATCAGGCCCGGCACCGCGGTCACGCGGAAGTCGCAGGGCACCTTGTAGTCTCTCAGGATCCCGATGCTGCGCCGGACCAATGCCGGGTCGGCGCCGCTGCCGGTCGCCTTACGGTAGGATTCTCTGTCCAGCGGCGCGAAGATGCTCAGCGCCACGTAGCTGACGAGCTCCGCCCCCACCAGGTCGTCGAGGGCGTCCGGGAAGGTCCCGTTCGTTTCCAGCATGATCGGCCGGCGGCATTTTTTCAGTTCCCGCAGGAACTTATAGAGGTCCGGCGATGCCAGCGGCTCACCGCCGCTGACGGCGATGCCGTCAAGGGTGTCGCCGCGGCTTTTGATGTAGGCAATGGCCTCCGCCGGGTCGGTCTCCGGCCCTTCCGGAGAAATCAGCTGCGGCGCTCTGCAGAACGGGCAGCGCAGGTTGCACCCGCGCACGTCCAGCCGGCAGCAGTCATGGCCCTCCCATTCCGCGAGGGTCGTCTTCACAAATCCGCCGAGGCGCATCTCACAGCCGCTCGATGCTCTTGAGCTCGTACATGCCGTTCTGTCTGGCCAGGTATTCGGTCAGCCGGGGCTTCAGCTCGTCGGCGGTGAGGCTGCTGGCCTTCAGGTCGGCGACGACCTCGAGCTCCATGGTCTGGAACGAGATCATCACCTTGGTGAACACGGAGATGAGGTTGATGTGCACGTCCGCGAGCAGGGACAGGGCGGTGTCGACGGCGCCGATGCTGTCCGGGATGTTCATGTCGATCTTCACCAGGTCGGTGTCGGCCTTGAAGAACACGACGGACACCAGCCAGGAGCCGGGGTCGAGCGTGATCATGACCTCGGAGCCCTCGACATCGTTGAGGACGTCGCCGTACTCCTTGCTCAGGTCGAAGCAGCTGTCGGTGTAGGTCACCGGCGCGCCGTGGCGGAGCTCGGTCTTGAGGTTGCCCTCGTCGTTCTTGACCCGGAAGATCCGGCCGATGTTGGCCGGTTTGATGCTGACGTACTTGATCTTGTCCACCGCCGGGTCGCCGGCGGCCTTGAGCGTCTGGAAGCGCTCCTTGATGATGTCGCCCTCGCCGGCGAAGTTCAGATCGGCCAGGATGTTCCAGATGATCGTGGTGTCGGAGATGCCGGTGAGCGAGACGGAGTTGAGGATGTTTATGTTCTGCGAGGACAGGAACCGCGCCGACTGCACGGTGGAGCCGGGCACGTCTTCCGCGAAGACGGTGACGTGCGCCAGGGTCCGGAAGTTCTCCTGCGGGTACATCGACAGGATGAGCTCGTACCGCTTGGGGCCCTTCTCCGGGTACTTGAACAGGGTGCTGTAGATGTAGCCGCCGTCCACGAGGCCCATGGTCTCGGACAGCCAGCTGTCGATCTTGATCTTGTTCCCCCGGATCTTGGTGAACTCCCAGCTTTTCACGGTGCTACACTCCTTACCTCTGTAAGCACGGAGGTTTACAAATCCTTTCTTGTCGCGTTCTTAGGCGAGACCAGCGGCCTGGTCCAGGCCGGGTCGCCGTTCCCCTCGTCGCGGACGTCTGCGATCAGGTTCGGCAGGCTGCCGGCCTCCTGTCTGTTGGACAGTATGTCGGCGATCTTTTCCTGGGCGTACTCCTTCCGCTGGGGGAACGTGGTCCCGTCCAGCGCCGTACCGATGAGCCTGGAGGCTTCCCGGAGCAGGGAACCGGCCCGCCGCAGCCGGCGGAGCCGGACCTCTTCGGCCGTGGGCTCCCGCGGGGCGGCCCGGACAAAGATGTAACGGCCCGGGACCCGGGCCTGCTGGCCTACGGTGAACGGGCAGACGGTGCAGTGCCGTTTGACCTCGGTGCGGCCGCCGTCAAGGGTGGTGTTCATGACCGGAGCCATGGCGTTCCCGCAGACCGGACAGACCTCGGGCACGGCGGTGTTCGCCGATTCCCGGTACTCGATCTCCAGGCGGACGGCGCCGCTGTCCACGCCCACCTTCCGGACGCGGGTGCCGGTGACGGAGTAGGCGGGGTCCTGCTGCCGCAGGGCGGCGTTGACCAGCCCGGCCAGCTCCCGCTGGCTTTCGGCGCGCGGCCGGGTGTTCATGACCCGGCGGATCGTTTCCGCCAGCAACGGGCGGTCGGGACTTTTGGTTTTCACGCGCCGACGATGGACGAGTGCGGTAATAACGGTTCGCCCGGCAAACATTACCATTAAGAGCCACCGCCGCATTCCAAACCACAGGCGGGGGTAGTCGAGCTGGCCAAAGACGCAGGACTTAAGATCCTGTCCTTAGTGGTTCAGGGGTTCGAATCCCCTCCCCCGCACTGAGGTGTTTTTCAGTCCAGCCGGGCCTGGTTGCGGACGTCCGCGATGGTGACATCGTTCTCGGTGGCCCGTTTCTTCAGGTCTTCGAACTCCGGTTTGCTCTTCCGCAGACCGTAGCCCTCCGAGACCTTGACCCGTACCGGTCCGAAGTCGGTGCGCACCTGTTCGGTGCGGGACCGCATCTCGTACCGGCGGCAGACGTGCATCCGCAGGCCGATGGTCGAGGTATGGGCGAGGATGGCGACCGCCAGGTCGTCGGCGTCCCTTTCCCGGCAGAGGCAGCTCAGGACGTAACCCGGACGGCCCTTCTTCATGATGGCCGGGACCACGGTGGCGTCTAGCGCGCCGTAGGTCATCAGGATGTCGATCACGCCGCCCAGGTCCTCCGGGGTCATGTCGTCGATGTTGCAGTCGATCTGCGTGACCGTAGGCAGTTCCTCGTCGGCATCGCCTAAGTAGGCGCGGAGCAGGTTGGCGTGCTCGCACTGCCGCTCGCCGAGGCCGCAGCCGATGTCATCAAAGACCATCCGCGGCATCTGCTCGAAGCGGGCCGCGAAATGGCCCACGAGCGCGGCGCCGGTAGGGGTGCAGAACTCCCCTTCCTCGTCGCCGGCGAAGACCGGCAGACCCCGCAGCAGGAACGCGGTGGCCGGTGCAGGCACCGGCAGGATGCCGTGCGCGCACCGGACCGAGCCGAAGCCGGTCCGGATGGGCGAGGCGATGACCTGTTCGGGGGCCAGGCGCTCGATCAGCAGGCAGACGCCGACCACGTCGGTTACGGCGTCCAGAGCGCCGACCTCGTGGAAATGGACCTCATCCACGGCCTTGCCGTGGACCTCCGACTCGGCGCCGGCGATGGTCCGGTAGACCGCGGCGGCATCGGCCTTGACCCGGTCGGAGACATGCAGGCCCCCGATGAGGCCGAGGATATCGCTCAGATGCCGTTCGGGCTGATGCCCTTCGTGGCCTTCCTCGGTGCCGTGAACCTTCACATGGACGCGGATGCCGGAGACCGCCGAACGCTCGGCAATCTCCATCTCCACGGTGACGCCGGGGATCCCGGCGGCCGCGATCAGGCTCTCGAGTTCGCGGGGATCGTCCAGCAGGTCGGCGAGCGCGCCGAGGAGCATGTCCCCCGAGGCGCCCGTGCCGCAGTCCAGATAGAGCGTGCGCATCAGACACACCTCCGGTCGATCATGCTCGCAATGTACCCGGCGCCGAAGCCGTTGTCGATGTTGACGGTGCTCACGGCAGCAGAACACGAGTTCATCATTGATAAAAGCGCCGTCACGCCGCCGAAACTGGCGCCGTAGCCGACAGAGGTCGGTACGGCAATGACGGGGGCGTCCACCAGGCCGCCGACGACGCTGGGCAGGGCGCCCTCCATGCCGGCCGCCACGACCAGGGCGTGCGCCCGCATCAGCTGCTCGGCATGGGACAGCAGCCGCTGGAGCCCGGAGACGCCCACATCGTAGACGCGTTCGACGCGGCTGCCGAGAGCTTCGGCGGTGACTGCGGCCTCTTCTGCGACCGGTACGTCGCTGGTGCCGGCGGTGACCACACAGACCAGGCTGCCGGGCTTGGGCACCGGCGGTCTGCCGATGACGCAGATCCGGGCCCGGTCATGGTAGACCGCGTTCGGGAAGGCGGTCCGGACGGCATTGCCCATGGTCTGATCGGCCCGGGTGACCAGCAGGCAGTCGGCGCCGCCTTCCAGCAGAGCCCGGGCGATGTTCACCGTTTGGTCCGGGGTCTTGCCGGCGCCGTAGATGACCTCCGGTGTGCCCTGGCGGATCTGCCGGTGCAGGTCGGCCTTGGCATAGCCCAGGTCCACGAACGGCTTCATCTTCAGTTTCACCAGGGCATCCGCGGGCGAGATCTTTCCGGCGCGGACGTCTTCCAACAGGGCAAGCGTGTCCATCTGCGGCCTCTTAATTGTGCAGACCGTTGCATATCTATTAAAACTGCCGTCAGCGGGTGCCGAGAGTCATGCCGGCATAGTCGGCCGCCAGTGCTTTTCTGATCTGCGGCAGGAGCTTTTCGGCGGCCGGCAGCTGTGAGGCCGGGACCTGGACTGCAGCCGCTCCGGCCGCGTCCCGCCGGACGCGCAGATCGGTCAGACCGAGCGTCCGCAGGGCGTTCTCGGCCCGTTCGGTGGTCCGCAGGTCCGCCGCGGTGAGCGGGACGCCGACGGCGATGCGGGTCGCCAGACAGGAATCGGACGGCAGGTCCCAGGTCGGAAGTCCAGCGGCCTTCGAGAGCCGCCGGACATCCTTTTTGGAGAGGCCGCCCGTCCGCAGCGGAGAGGAGATCCCCAGTTCTGCCAATGCCCGCATGCCGGGTCTTTCGCGGGGGTCGTCGGAGGCGTTGGTACCGTCCGCCAGCCCGTCGCGGCCGTCTTCCTCGGCGGCAGCCAGCAGCCGGCCGAGCAATGCGGTCTTGCAGTGATAGCACCGGTCGGGGCCGTTGGCGGTGACCGCCGGGTTGTCCAGAATGTCCATCTCCAGCAGACAGAGGCCGACATGCAGGTCCAGTGCCAGGCCGATCGCCCGTTTGATTTCGGTCTCGGTCTGGAACTGGGTCTTCACAAAATAGGCCTGGACATCCGCGCAGCACTGGTGAGCGCACCAGAGCAGATAGGCCGAATCGGCCCCGCCCGAGAGCGCCACGGCCGGACGCGGGTGGGTCCGAAAGTATTCCGCCACGGCCGGCGGCACTGTATTCGCGGCAGGTTCCTGCATAAGGCCGTCATAGGATACGGCGGATAAATCACTGTCCCTTCTGTCTTTCCGGCCGGTCGGGCTTCCGGAGCATCCGGCCGAAATTGTGGTCGGCGTAGTAGAGCAGGTCCATCCCGTGCAGGTCGATGCTGGACGGGCCGGAGCGGACGAAGAAGGTCATCTCCTTGCCCTCCCTCAGGAACACCGGGGCCTCGCTCCGCCGGCAGTTCACGCGGAGCACGGTCCTGTCCCCCAGGTCCACCAGCCCGTAGACGATGTACGGCAGGAACTCGCTGCCGATCTGGCTGGTGATCAGGTTGTTGAAATGCAGCAGGAACCTGTCCCGGCGCTTATCGGCGTCGTTGCCCTCGAAGGAGTCGATGTCGGCCCCAAGGACGGTACCGTCGTCGGCCACGCCGACCAGCAGGGTGCCGCCCTTGCTGTTCAGGAAGGCGACGACCGTCTTGAGCACGGCGCGTTCCATCCGCGCATCCTTCTCGCCGGTCTTGAGATTCGTGCGCAGGGTCGACTTGAACTCGGCGTGGGAAGACTCGCCCTCGGCGATCGTCTGCCTGACCTCTTCCCGTTCCCGGTCGGCGATGCCCAGCTGCTCGGTGTTCTCCGCCAGCAGCTTGCCGAGGGTATGCTCGAAGAGCCCGTTGTGGCGGTTCAGATAGTACAGGGCGGCCACGAACAGGGCGCCGGCCATGACCGCCAGCACCTCGGCGAAGAACCGGGAGGTAGAGACGCCGGCCGCCGGGTCCAGGCCGACCAACTGCGCACCGTAGCTGATGAGGGCGACCATGACGAAGAGCGCGACCGCGATGCAGAAGGCGGAGAAGGCGATAAAGAACGGACGTTCCCGGTCGGAGTCGAGCGACATCCGCAGCATCACATAAATGACGATCAGGCCGACAAGAGCCAGGAAGACCCCGATCAGGAAATCGGTCAGTGTCTGCAGGATAACGAAATCGTGCTGGAAGGACCGGCCGACGAACATTACGGCCGCTATCAGGACGACCAGACCCACCAGGACCGGCGGGATGCGGACGGCGTTCTCCCGTTGCGCCAGGGCGTCGAGGATGACCGCCAGTGTGGGGATCGCAATGACCGCGCTCTCGGTCTTCCGTTCACGCAGCGAGAAGACCAGCAGCGCCAGGGTCACAAACAGCAGCAGAATGTAAACGGTCCGCCGCCGGTGCCGGGCCTGCTGTGTCTCCGTGTTCATGACTGCCCGCATGCGTTCCGCGCCTTATTAAATCGCTGGCCGCAGCGATAGTTTTGCGTGTTCTTTAAATAACAGAAGTCAATGTTAAAGCGGAGTAATATTAGTGGTAGATTCTAAAGAGAAATCGCGCAAACCCGCTGCCAGTACAACCGAGGCCAAAGCCCCGGCGGCCCGGGCCGGTGCGCAGCCGTCCGAGCACCATGAACCCCGCCCGAACACACATTCGACTTCTTCCGAGGCATTCCATGGCCGCACCTCTTCCGATTCCCGGGGGCCGTACCACAGCTCTTCCCCGCGCAGCGGGACGGGCGGCTCTTCCTACCGCGGCAACGGCGGCGCCCCCTACCACAGTGACCGCCAGGGTTCTTCCGGCCGCACCGGCGGCGCCTCTTCGGGCGGCTACCGCGGCCGTACCGGCGCGCCGACCGGCGGCTCTTTCAATCACGGTCCGTCATCCGGGTCCCGCCCGACGGGCGGCGCGCAGACCAGCTACCGCGGCGGTTCCTCCTACCGCAGCAACCCGGCCGGTCGCAGCAACTCTTCGTCCGCTCAGGCCAGAAGCAGCTATCACTCCCGCGAGGACGTTCCGGCCGCGCCGGTGGATGTGGACAATGCCGAGGTCGATAAGAACGGCCAGCGGGTCTCGGTCGAGGTCCCGTGTCGGAACGTCGGCGATTTCAGCCCGTCCTACAAGGGCACGTCCGCACATGCCGCCCAGGCCTCCGTCCGCCGCTCGCCCAACCGGCAGAGCCACCGGCCGAGCGCCAGGAACCGCTACAGCCCCCGGGTCTCGACGCCCCGGCAGGCCATGCTGAACGCCCACCGGATCATGCCGTTCAAGTATGACATGAACGAGGTGCTTTCCCAGTCCTCGATGGACCCGACGATGGCCTCCTCGTTCCTGGCGTCCGTGATCGCGAAGGCATCCCGGATTTCCATCCATGAAGCGAAGGACTACATCAAGACCTTCCTTGAAGAAGGCAATCTGTCCAGGGACGAGTTTGATCGGATCAACCGTCTGCTGGACAAGTACAGCCGCTACCGGTGAACTCCATGAAAGCCGCCGAGATGCGGACCGGTCGGGTCTTCGTGCTCCGGCTGGAGACCGGCGAGCACCTGAAGGAAAAGGTCGAGGAGTTTGCCGCCGCACAGCACATCGCCAGCGCCACCCTTACGGCGGTCGGCGGGGTGCAGGCCGGCTCCCGGCTGGTCAGCGGTCCGCAGCTGCCGGTCGGCGGCAGGATCGATCCCATCATCTACACTGTCGATGCTCCTTCCGAACTGGCGGGCACTGGGACCGTTTTCAGCGACGAACAGGGAAAGCCGGTCATGCACATGCACGGTTCGATCGGCCGGAACGGCAGATCGGTCACCGGCTGTTTCCGCCAGGACATCGTAGCGTGGCTGGTGCTGGAAGTGGTCATCACCGAGTTGGTCGGTAACGGACCAGTGCGGCGGTTCGATCCCGCCGTCGGCGGTCAGGTCATGCAGGTCGAGTGAGTTCAGCGCCGGTTGTAGGTGTCTGCCCACCGGTCGAACAGCCGGTCCGCGTACTGGTTCATCGTGACCTGGTCCTTCTTATTCGGGACGACAAAGCCGCTCAGCGGAAATTCCGAATCGCAGTAGGGGCAGCGGATGTTCGGACAGTTGGAACTGGCCTTCGGGCAGTACTTGCAGGCCACTGCCCGGGACTGGAAAAGGCTGAACTCCTTACCGCATACCGGGCACATGAACCGGTGGGTCGCCACCTTGAGCTTCGGTGTGATCCCGGCACTGGTCTCCTCCGGCGTCAGGTACATCGGGGCCTGCGGCGACATCGGCGCATGGTAGGTCGGACGGTACTTGTATTCCTCATCACTCATTTTTATACTCCTTTGGCAGCGCTCACCACGGCTTTCAGGCAACCCTCGTCGGAGCAGGTCTCGACGAATGTGCCGGTCACGATGATGTTGGCGCCGGCCTTATGGGCGGCGGCCGCAGCCTCGGGGGTCCGGATCCCGCCGCCGATGATCAGCGGCACATTGATGTGCTTCTTGACGGCGGCGATCATGGCCGGGTCCACCGGCCGGTCGGCGCCGCTGCCTGCCTCGAGATAGATCAGGCGCATGCCGAACAGTTCGGCCGCGACGGCATAGCCGACCGCGGTCTTAGGGTCGTCATGCGGGATCAGAACGGCCTTGGTCACACGACCGACCGTCATGCCCGGTTCTACGATGATGTAGGCCATCGGGATGCATTCCACACCCAGCGACTTGATGTATGCGGCGGCCATGGCCTGACCGCGGGTCACGTACAGCGGATCGCCGGCATTGAGGATGCTCATAAAGACAATGCAGTCCACATCTTTGGATATTGCCTTCGGATTCGAAGGGAAGTAGATGACCGGCAGGTCCGTTGCGGCCTTAACGGCCCTGGCGGTGGCGGAAAGGTTCTCGGTGGTTACGCCGGTGGAGCCGCCGATGAAGAAAGCGTCGGTGCCTGCCTCTTTCATGCGGAAGGCCAGTTTACCCGCCGACTCGCTGCTCTGCTTGTCAGGGTCCAGAAGGGTGATGTGGACAGTTCCCTTTTTCATTTTCTCCTTCAGATACTCTTCGACACTTGACATCAGATCACACCTAAGACAAAGGACACGAGTGCCGCGAGCATCGCGAGCTTGGCGTACTTCTCCGCTTTATGGGGATTGGAGAAGACTACAACGGCACAGTAGATAAAGATTGCATCAGCCACCAGGACGGTGCAGTAAAAGACGTTGAAGATGCCCTGGGCCAGGGGCAGGAAGCTCAGGACCGGGCCGAGTATGAAGAACACCGCGGAGACAACGGCGGCGTTACGGGTCCCTATTGTCATGGGCAGGGTCCGCCGGCAGCCCTTGTCACCGGCCAGGTCCTCGATGTCCTTGGCAATCTCGCGGCCGACACTGACCAGGAAGGCCAGCAGGGTCAGCACCCACACACGGCTGAAATCCTCCACCAGCGAGCCGCCGAACAGGAAGATCATCCCGGTCAGGACAGCGATGCACAGGTTGCCGATGAAACCGCGCTGTTTGAGCAGGGTCTCATAACTGACCATCAGCACCGCGGCCGCTGCGACGACCGCTGCGACGATCCAGGAGATCAGGAACGAGAGCAGGACGGCCAGGACCAGACCGCCGACGCCGCAGTACTTCGCGGTCGCCGGCTGCAGTTCGCCGGTCGGCAGCGGCCGGTCGGGATGGGCGGTCTTGTCCAGATCCCGGTCGATGTAGTCGTTAAGCGCGTTGCCGCCGGCTACGAACGAGAGGATGACGAAAACCCCTGCGATCAGGTTGGGCCAGTGATCGGCTGCCTCATAACCGCCGGCTATAAACGCCGCGATAAGAACGCCGACAGCGCCCATGAGCCCGTTGCCGAAACGGAAGAGACGGAGGTACCGGTTCACATCAGTTCATATGCTGGCACATTGAAATAGTTGTTCATCGGCGGCCTGCCGGTCGGAGCAGATGGAAAAAAAGGCACTGTCAGTCCGCTCACGATCTGTGGGCAAATATGTGGTAGTGCCGTGACAGAGATCCGTGCACATACTGGGTGTAGACATGCTCGAGATTCATGCTGTCAGTCTCGAAGACGTGGGGCAGGACGACACCGGCCCGGCCGCGGTCCGTCAGGGTCCGGAGGAAGACGTCCAGCGCCCGCTTGTAGATGTGGTCTATGTTCTCGCCGCCGGTCTTGGTGGACCGGCCGTAAGGCGGGTCGCAGGCAATGGCGTCCACCTGTCCGAAACGGTCGGCGATGTCGCCCACGTCGGCGGTCTCGTAGTCGGCGAGCTTCAGGTGGTAGAATTCCATGTTCTCCCGGCATCCCGCGACCATCTCCGGATCGAAGTCCGAGACCATCGCCTTCATGCCCATATCCGCGGCCTCGATGGCGATGCCGCCGGTGCCGCAGAACGGATCGAGCACGGTGCCGCCCCGGGCGACGCCGGTCAGATTGATCAGCGCCCGGGCGTACTTCGGGTGCAGCGAGATCGGCGAGAAGAACGGCCTTTCGCTCACCTTCCGTTTCTTCAGGAGGTCATAGTCGAAGACCTTCTCTTCCAGGAAAAGTTCGATCCGGTCGCTCATAAGCATACGGACGATATGGTCCGGTTCGTGCAGGTCGACCTGGTTCTTTTTAGAGAGCAGCCCGCCGAGCCTGCGGATGGTCTGCTGAGAGTCCACCTCGGGCATCATGCCGCCGACCCGTTTGTGACGGATGGCGAACGTGCCTGCCGGCAGTTCGATGTCCGCTACGCCTGACAGGTCGGCAGGATCGAAAGACCCCAGCGACCGGCCGATGGTGTGGGTGAGCGCCAGCCGGCCGGCGACCGGGTCCAGGCAGTCGTCCGGGAAAGACATGACCAGATAGCCGGGTCCTTCCCGGCGGACCCGACACTGACCGTCCGATTCCGTCAGGACGGTCCGGAAGGCCTCGTCCCGGGGCATGTCCTTCAGTTCGCCCGAGAGCTCGAAGAGGTAGGGGGTATTCACGGCACCGGCCACGGTTCAATCCTTAATACCGTCTTCGGTGACCATGAAGACCGCTTCGCCTTCCGGCATGTTCGGCGAGTCTATCAGCCGGGCGATCCGCTTGCCGGCCTTGCCCTTGCGCAGATAGATCCGGAAAGTGGCCGTGTGGCCGACGATGTTGCCGCCGATGGGCTTGGTCGGGTCGCCGAAGAACGCGTCCGGCTTGGACGCGACCTGGTTGGTGACCGCGATGACGGCGTTGTTGACGGTGGCGAAGGACAGAAGGTCGTGCATGTGCCGGTTTAGGATCTGCTGCCGCTCGGCGAGCGCGCCGCGGCCGAGATACTCCGCCCGGAAGTGCGAGGTCAGGGAGTCCACGATGAGCAGCCGGACCTTGAGGTCCTTGGCGAGCTCCATGGCCTTGTCGACCAGGAGCACCTGGTGCTGGGAGTTGTAGGCCCGGGCGATATGGATCCGCTTGAGGGTCGCGTCGGGGTCCAGGCCGAGATAGTTGGCCATCTGGATGATCCGCTCCGGCCGGAAGGTGTTCTCGGTGTCGATCATGATGACGTCCGAGTCCAGGCCGCCCTTGTCCTCGGGCAGGGTGGCGTTGACGGCGAGCTGGAAGCAGACCTGCGTTTTGCAGCTGCCGAACTCACCGAAGAACTCGGTGATCGCCTGGCTCTCAAGGCCGCCGCCCAGCAGCTCGTCCAGGGCCTTCGAGCCCGTGGTCAGCTTGGTGACCGAGCTCCGCCGCTGGAGGATGGTGTCGCCGGTCTCGAAACCGCCGACATCCGCAACGAGTTTGGCGCCCTCGATGATGTCCATGGCCTTCTTCTCGCCGATCTCGCAGGTCTCGGCCAGATCTTTCGGCGCGGCGACGGCGATGTTCATTATTTCCGTATAACCGGCCTCGCGCAGTTTGTCGGCAATAGCGGGGCCGACGCCCGGGATGTCTTCCAATGTCTTGGCGGCCATAGTTAATCTCTCCTTGGCAAGAGGACGCATACAGGGTATTTAAGGTTCGACAGGGGAGGTGGCCGAAAGTAGCGAAAGTACCGAATCCGGACCGGGAAAAGGGAAGGGGGGGGGGTTTCCCCTAAGACCTAACATGCCAGTCGCAGCCGGCGGCTGATGTGTGGCAATCCAAAAAGTCTGACAAGTCGTGTGAGTACAACAGAATCAAACCAGGTCGGCGGCAGCAGAAGCAGACGGGCAAGTTTATAAATCAGTTCTAGAATGAGGAACCGCTATGGCGAAGAAAAGACGCTTGATCACCGAGGAGAATGAGGAGAACTACGAGTTCACCCCCAGCGACTTCGATGAGCGCGAGTTCATCCTGAAGGATATGTACGGGACGAAGGTCCTGCTCGGAATTCTGGTGCTCTCTCTGATCGTCGGCTTCGTCGGTGCGGCGATCTGTTATTATTCGGGCGCCTCCTGGGGCTGGATCCTTGCCACGCTCAACACCTTCGCCGTGATGTTCATCATCCGCCCGGTGGCACTGAAACTCGGCATCCGCGTGGATCTGCTCGAAGGCAAGACCCTGCTGGGCGATTACCTTGTCTATCTGGTCATGGCGCTTGGTACGTGCATCATGTTCGTCAATCCGCCGTTTCTGGCGTGAAATCCCTTCTCCATTTCATCCCGCCGTCGCGGGGTCTTCGCGTTTATGCCCAGACCCTGAATTAAACGGCCCGTCACTGCTGGGGCAGAAATGGGCTTGAAGCGGATGCTACCGTATATCTGCAGAACGGCCGACGGGGACTGTTTGAGGTCAAAATGGGAACCTCGGGGATGACCGGGCTGCTGAGGGCCTGAAAAATTTTGTAGCAAGGCCGACCAACAGGAGCATCCTCTGTTTTTTTGCGGTCATTGCGGCCGGCGAATATGCATACACCCAAGATGACGGCGTTCAGGCCATCCCGCCAGCATGTCTGAAAGACGGAGGAAACCGACAGCTGTCTGGTGAGCACCTCATTTCTGTGGCCGACCGGGCTGTCTGTTCAGCCCTTCCAGATATCCGCAGACCGCGGACAGGGTGGCGGGATCGAGCGAATAGTGTATCCACTGTCCCTCCCGCCGGCCGGTCACGAGACCGCTCCGTTGGAGGATGTCCATGTGATGGGACAGGGTGGGTTGGGTGATATTGAGCTCGCTCAGCAGTTTGCAGGCGCATTTCTCGCCTTCTGCCAGTATCTCCACGACCCTGAGGCGGTTCGGATCGGACAGGGCCTTGAACACCGCATTCAGATCGACGGAAACCATACGGTAACAAGAGCGGGCGGCTTATTTAAACAAATCGATAGTTGTCGATATGTCATTTCGAAGGAGTGTTTACGTTAATTGTAACATAGATGCATGTGAATATATTGATATAGATGGTTATCAATATAGACGGCATGGCAACAGTGATCGTGAAGATGAAGACCTGCGATAAGACGCACAAGATTACCGTGACAGCAACCGAGGACGGCAACTATGCGGTGAAGATTGCTTCCGACTGTCCCAAGATCGCGGCTTACGGCAAGCGGCTGAGTGTGATCACCCTCGACGACATCATCGATTTTCCGAAGAGCCGGATCGTAGCCGGTGATGTCCGGCAGGACATCTCTTCGAACTGTCTGGCGCCGATCGGGGTTATCAATGCGGGCTGGCTGGAGGCCGGCCTGATGACCAAGACCCTGGCCAAGAAGTCGGTGGACAACGAGATCCGCTTCGTGGACGACAGCGGAGAGATCCTGCCATGAGCGCCGTCTGGAGTTTCATCCAGTACCAAGTGCTCGGCATGCGGTGGCTGGACGACCTTATCGGCGGTCTGCTGACCACACTGAACGTCGACATCGGCACACGGCTGGGCGGCAGCGCCCAGTTCTTTCTGTACGACCTCATCAAGATCGTCATCCTGCTGGTCACCCTGATATTCATCATTTCCTATATCCAGACCTATTATCCGCCCGAAAGGACCAAGCAGATCCTGAGCAAGATCGACGGGATTAAGGGCAACACCGTGGGTGCTCTGCTGGGTACTGTGACCCCGTTCTGCAGCTGCTCCTCCATCCCGATCTTCATCGGGTTCACGAAGGCCGGTCTGCCGCTGGGAGTGACGTTCTCGTTCCTGATCTCGTCTCCGCTGGTCGACTTCGCGGCGCTGACGATCCTGATGAGCATTTTCGGGGTCGAGGTGGCGGTGCTGTACGTAATCGTGGGTGTGATCATCGCTGTCATCGGCGGCCTGATCATCGAGCATATGCACATGGAGGACCAAATCGCCGATTTCGCCCGGCCGGACTACCTACCGGCGGGCGGAGCCTGTCCCGCCGGCAACTGCGCCTGCAGCAAGCCGGCCGCCGGCCTCAAGCAGTGGAACGAGCTCACACCGCGGAATCGGGCGGACGAGGCCTGGATGCAGGTGAAGACCACGCTGCGGAAGGTGTTCCCGTACGCCGTATTGGGTGTGTTCATCGGCGCACTGATCCACAACTGGATCCCGACGGACATCATCCAGGCCGTGCTGGGTGAGAACAATCCCCTCTCGGTGCCCATTGCGTCGTTGATCGGCGTGCCGGTGTACGCCGACATCTTCGGCACCATGCCCATCGCCGAAGCGCTGTATGGCAAGGGCATCGAGATCGGGACGATCCTGGCGTTCATGATGTCGGTCACGATCACTTCAATCCCGTCGCTGGTAATGCTGAGAACCGTGGTCAAGAGGAAGCTTCTGGCCATATTCGTGGGAATCTGCATCCTGGGTGTGATCCTGACCGGCTACCTGTTCAATTTTATTTTCTGAGTTGAGAGAAAAGGTGAGAAAAATGTTCGAGAAGAAGAAGCACGACAACGATGAGAACGAAGACCAGACCGCCTATGTAAAGATTCTAGGCACCGGATGTCCCCGCTGCAAGGCCCTGGAGGCGAATGTAAGGACCGCCCTGGATACCCTGGGCATCAAGGTCGGCATTGCTCACATCACCAAGGTGGACGAGATCGTCAGTTACGGGGTTATGATGACGCCGGCACTGGTGTTCGGTACCGATGTCGTGGCGGTGGGACGGGTCCTGAAGCCCGACGAGGTCATCGAACTGGTCCAGAAGCACCGGGAGGAATTCCCGTGACGATGCTGGAGGACGGCTTCCCGGAGTTCACGGCGGCTCTGGAGGAAATGGACGGGCTCTGCCTGACGAAACGGACGATCGACGAGAAGACCTATCAGTTCATCTGCTTCGCCCTGGCCATCCGGTCCCGGTCGGCGCCCGGGGTCAAGAAGCACTTTCACGATGCGCTCATGGCCGGGGCGACGGTAAAGGAAATGTCGTACATCCTGGCGCTGACGATGCAGCAGACGGCCGAAGCAGACGGCGACTGGACCCACGCGGTGCTGGGCGACTGGACGGAACTGCTGAAGAAGGACTATGTCTGCACCTGTCATCTGAAGGAGCACTGAGCGGAAGGGCCCGGACGGGTCCCGGGCCGGTATCAGACGGTCCAGCTCTCGCGCGGGTCCATCAGCTCGGTAAGCAGCAGGGGGTCTGTCTCGCGGATCGAGGCCTCGTGCCCCCGCAGTTTCATGGTCGCGGGGTCCAGTTCCCGGCCGATCCCGGCCAGGGCCGCCTCGTCCGCCAGCATCTCCTGGGCAGTGAAATACATCCGCTCGACGATGACGTACCAGGCGCCGTCCTCAACGAAGGGGGCGCCGTATTCGTTGTCCTTCCATTTCTGAAGGAAGGTGTCGGCGGTCTTTACCCACACCGGCGGTCCCAGGTGGCGGCAGGTCTTGGAGAGCACGTCGCGTTCGAGCTCGAAAGCGATCTGCAGTTCGGTGGCGGTCATGGTGTGGACCGCCCGCAGGACATTGTAGTCGAAATCGTTGAGCTTCTTGATCAGGGCGTACTGCGTCTTCCAGAGCTGGGAGTAGAGGTTGTCCTCGATGACGTCCGGCCGCCGGAAGGTAACGGTCAAGATGCGGGACCCGTGGAGCGAGGCCTTCTCCTCGATCTCGGCTGCAGACAGCGGGGTCCGCGGACGCGGGAAGAAGAAACGGTCGGTAGGACGGACCAGATACGCCTTGGCGGCCACAATGAACAGCGCGAGCGTGTCGAGGTGGACGGCGGAGGCGACGTTGCGCTTCCTGTCCACCGGGTCGTAGACGACCAGCGGGCCGATCATCGGCGGGCCGCGCTCGGCGACCTCGATGGTGGTGCCCTCCTTCCAGTCGGTCGCCGCTGCCTGTAGGACGGCATCGAAAGTGCCGAACTTCAGGATCAGCAGTTCGCACAGGTAGCCGGAGAAGCCGCGGGTGTTGGGTTCGGCGCCGTAGGTGCCTATGCCCTTCATGAACTTCTTGAGCAGCCGGACCTGGTCCCGCTGTTCCGGTTTCATCTGCCTCAGCACGTAACAGGTGTGGAACGGGGTGCGGTCGACGGCGGTCTGCAGGTGCTCGGTGTTCTCCAGGCGGTAGCTTGGCACCAGGTCCACGTCCACACCCTCGTAGACTCCGCGGGTGTACGGGTGCTCCGAGAACATGCGGACGCCGTGGAGGATGTCGTCGCCGATCTGCAGGCCGATGCGTTCGAGCTCCTTGCGGGGTACGGCCGGCGGGAAGAGGACGAAGAGGTCCAGGTCCGGGTCGGACAGGAAGGTGTCCTTGGAGTAGGAGCCGACGAAGCGGATCTCGGCGTCGATGTGTTCCATGTCGATGTACTTCTGCACCGCGGCCTTCAGGTCCGCGGCCGCCCTGTCAATCCGGGTACGCTCCGCCGGACTGGGGCGGATCTTTGCCAGGACCTCTTCTTCCAGACTCATCGCATTTGCCATCGGTTCGCTCCTTATAATTCTATCATGTCGGCATCTGCGGCGGAGCGCCCGGACCCTGGTCGCCGGGGCGATGGTGCCGCCGCCGACGGTGCGGCCCTTCGGTATCGGCTGCCGCCGGTTTCTCCTGTTTTACGACGGTTGCCCGGCTGCCGCGGTTCGGCTGTCTGCCGGGGCCCCGCGGAGACCAGCGCGGATACCATTCGCCGCTGTGGGCCCGGGCCTGGCCGAGTCTGAGGATCTCGCCGGCCTCCAGGACCATGCGGTCCTCGCCGGCCACCGTCCGGACGCCGCTCCGCTCCTGGCAGTAGCGGGCCTCGTTGGCCGGCCCCTGGCGGATCATGACGATCCCCAGGTGGATGAAGATGCACAGTTCCGGCCGGACAATGCGGCAGAACTCGATCGCCGTGTCGGTGCAGAGATGGAACTTGATCTGGTTCCCGTGCGGGGTGGTGACCGGCAGGATTAGCACCCGGCTGCCGATGTACTGCCGGGCGATCTCCTCGGTGAACTCGGTGTCGCTGACGTATGAGATGATCCCGGCGTCCGTATGGAACCTGAAGCCGACGTTGGTCGGGTCGCTGTGCTTGGCCTTGCAGATGTCCACCTGCATCCCGTCGACGTTCAGGACATCGCCGGGCCGGAAGACCTGCACCCCCTCGACCAGGCTCTGGTGGTACTGGGAGACGCACGGACCCAGGCCGCCCTCGCCGGTGATGACGGTGGGACTGCCGTAGACGTGGCCGCGTTTCTTCCAGCCGCCCCGGGTCATGCCCTCGATCACCGACGGCGAGTCGCCGTAGTGGTCCGGATGGGCGTGGGAAATAATGACCGATTCGGTCTTGCCGAGGTCGTAGCGTATGCGGTTCATCTGCACCAGCGCCCCGGGGCCGGGGTCGATGTGAAGACGGTGCACGGGGTTCCCGTGCTCCATCAGCATGCCCCCGGTGCAGCGGGTCTGGTACATGGTGGTGTGCCGTCCCCCGCCGGTGCCGAGGAAGGTAATGCGGACGGTCATAATGCGGGGTCCATGACCGTTGCCTTATATTCAACTTGTCTAACTACGGGGCACCTGCGCATGCCGGCCTTGCGCGATAGCTTTTATTTTTGCGCGGCCATGTGTTGTACATGATTGTCGCATTCAGAGACGCCATCATCGTCACGCAGAACGCCAAACGCGAGATCCTGCGGGGCGATGTCGTGGTCGACGGCGAGCGCCTGGTCTCCGTCGGTCCCCACTACAACGGCACGGCCGACCGGGAGATCGACTGCACCCGGGACATCATCATCCCTGGTCTCATCAACACCCACACTCACGCCGCCATGGCGGTCATGAAAGGCGTCGTGGACGACCTGACCTTCCCCCAGTTCCTCGACAAGGTCTTCAAGATCGACGCCGACCGGACAGACCGGGACATAATGATCGGCTCCCAGCTCGGCTGCCTGGAGATGCTGAGGTCCGGCACCACCACCTTCATGGATCTCTACTATTCGGAGGACATCGTGGCCAAGGCCGCCCAGTCCGCCGGCATCCGCGGCGTCTGCTGCTGGTGCTGCCTGGACGAGGACAAGACCACCCAGAAGGGCAACCCGGTCCGCAACTGCAAGGAATTCTACCGGCGGTTCAAGAACGAGCGCAAGGTCGTCCCGGGTGTGGGCCTGGAGGGGGTTTACGTCTGCAACGAGGACACCTGCACCGAGGCCAAGGCTTTCTCCGACGAGGTCGGGGCGCCGCTGACCTTCCACCTGTCCGAGACCCGGGGCGAGGTCAATGACCACAAGAAGAAGACCGGCCTGCGGCCGGGCGAGTGGATGGCCAAGTACGGCGTCCTCGGTCCCCGCGACGTAGCGGTCCACTGCGGCTGGCTCACCCTGCATGAGGTGCAGCTGCTAGCCGACAGCGGCACGACGGTGGCCTCCTGCCCGGTGTCCAATATGAAACTGGCCACCGGCGGCGTGGTCCCGTACCCCGAACTGAAGAAGACGGGCGCGAACGTGTCGCTGGGCACTGACGGCAGCACCACCAACAACTCCCTCGATCTGATCGCCGAGATGAAGACCTTCGGTCTGCTGCAGAAAGCCAGCCGCTGGGACCCGACGGTCGCGCCGGCCCAAGAACTGCTGGACATGGTGACCGTCAACGGTGCCAAGGCCATCGGCATGGAGAAGGACCTGGGCTCCCTGGAGCCCGGCAAGTACGCCGATCTGGTCGTCATCGACGGGCAGGCGCCGAACCTGCGGCCGCTGGTAACGGAGAACATCGTCGCCAACCTTGCCTACTCGCTGAACCAGACGAACGTGAAGACCGTGATGTGTCAGGGCGATATCGTCGTCGACGACCACGTGTGCACCACGCTCGACGTTCCGTCGCTCGTGTTCGATACCGAAGAGATCTGGCGGACGCTCTGCCAGCGTCCGTAAGGGCAGACCTGGGGCGGACTTCGGCCCGTCCCGCCGGTCGCAAGGGCCGTATATTCCCGGTATTCAGCGCACGGCCTAGATACGGGCCTTCTCAGTTTGATGCCGGACATTCCCGAAAATTTGTGATGTGAGCACCGGTCGTCGCCGGCATCAGCGCTGACAGACAGGTCCGGGTGTACCGCCGTCCTTCTTCGCCGCCACCAGCGGCCCGTACAGTTCCGGCCGCCGGCGCGGCAGGTAGTACACGTTCTTCATCGAGGCGTAGCCGTGCTGCCGGAGCTCGGCGAGCCGGGCGGCCTTCAGGTCGGCAACGACCGCCTGGCCGCAGTAATCGGCGGCCAACAGACCGCCCCGCGGGTCGAACACGGTGGCACCGCCGCCGAGAACGAGGCCCCGGCCGTTGTCCCCGCACTGGTTGACGGCCGCAACGAAGACGGTGTTGTCGTCCGCCCGGGCCGGCAGGATACGGTTCCAGACCTCTGCCCGGCGGGCGGGAGCGAGCCCCGAGGCCGTCGGCATCAGGACCAGGTCGGCGCCCTGCAGCGCCAGGCAGCGGGTGATCTCAGGGAAGTGGGCCTCCCAGCACAGCTGGAAACCGATCTTGCCGAACTTCGATCCGATCACGTTCAGCCGGCCGCCGGCGCGGAAGACCTTCTGCTCCCGCTCGCCCAGGTGGGTCTTGCGGTAGGAGCCGATCACGGCGCCGTCCTCGGCCAGGAACTGGGTGAGGTATACGCCGCCGTCCGCTTTCTCGGCGGTTCCGGCGGCAACGGTGACGCCGCAGTCCTGACCGATCCGGCAGACCTGCCGCACCTCCGGGCCGTCCAAGGCCACGGCCGGCAGGTCCCCGTCGGTGGCATAGCCGGTCAGGCAGGCCTCCGGCAGCAGGACCAGGTCTGAGTCCCGGTCGGCCGCGGCCATGACGGCGGCCTCCAGCCGCCGCAGGTTGCCGGCGATATCTCCGGCGGTGCAAGGCAGCGGAACACAGGCGAGCCGGCAGTCCCGCATCAGAACCCGAGCTCCTCGCCCACCAGGATGACCTTGATCCGCTGCGGGATCTTGCACATCCGCATCTCCTCGACGGCACAGCAGATGCAGTGCTCGGACCTGCAGTCCCCGCAGACGCCGGTCCTGGTGCAGGGTGTGTCGGTGAAGCCGAAACGGATGGCATTCAGCGGCGCCGCGACGTTGCGGGCGCGGGCCAGAGCGGTCTCCGGAGTGCTGCAGACCTTGTTCATACCGACCACGGCGATGACGCTGGCGGGGCCGAAGGTGATGGCGGCGACCCGGTTGCCGTTGCCGTCGATGTTGAAGACAGTACCGTCCATGCTCACGGCGTTGAAACTGGTCAGGAACACGTCGCAGAACATGGCGCGGCGCATGACCTCCAGTTTCTCCTCCGGCGTCTGGACATCCGCCCGGTCGAGGACCCTGTACGGTCCGGCGCGGACGGCATCGGTCAGGCCGATCTGGTCGAGAGTATACGAACCGCCCCAGGAGACCGAAGACTTGGACGGCATCAGGGAAAGGGCCTTTTTCACGGCCTCGGCGGCGGTGGGGCAGTAATATGCGGCAAAACGGCGGCTTTCCAGGGCCCTGATCAGCGGCAGGGCCATGAGAGCGTATCTTTTTTCGGTGAAGGAACGAACGTCGTCCGAAGCAGACATAAACATCAGATAGTGCGGGAAGGGGATAAAATGTCGGTCGGTCACCGCTTCTTTTCTTTGTAGCGGTTCAGCAGCAGTTCGACGGCCGAGACGACCACCATAACGGCGACCACGGCCAGGACCCAGCTGTAATCGGTGCTGCCGGCCTCCGCGCTTTCCGCCAATACTGTTGCCATCATTCCGGTCGCCTCACAGCTGGTTGTAGAAGATCATCGAGAAATCGGTCTTGAGCTTCTGCAAGACGGTCCGCTTCGCGTATTCCTCGCACGAATACTCGGTGCAGTACTGCAGGTCGTTCAGGAACGAGTCCTCCAACTGCCGGCCCAGTTCGCAGGAGTACAGCATGGCGTTGCATTCGAAGTTCAGGTTCATGCTCCGTTCGTCCAGGTTGCCGGAACCGACCGAGCAGTAGTAGGCGTCGCCGACCAGAAGCTTCGAGTGCAGGAAGCCGTTGTGATAGACGTACACCCGCACCCCGTGCTCCATGAGCAGGTTGGCGTAGTAGCGGTTGGCCCAGTACACGAACGGGTGGTCCGGTTTGTCCGGGATGGCGATCCGCACGTCCGTGCCGGACATGGCGCGGATGCACAGGTTATAGAACAGGGTGCTCGGCGGCATCAGGTACGGGGTCTCTATATACACCCGCTGCTCGGAGTCGTTGATCAGCGTCAGATACTGGATGTGCAGCGGGTTGCTGCCGATGTTCACCGGACCGCCGCCGACAAGCTGCATGGACACCTTGCCGCAGACCTTTGGCGGCGGGAAGAGCTCCGGCTGCCGGCTGATGTCCTTTTTGGTCGAGAACTTCCAGTCCTCGGCGAACATCGTCTGCAGTTCCCGCACCTGTGTGCCGCGGAAACGGACGGCGCCGTCCCGCCAGTGGCCCCATTCCTTCGATTTGTTGATGTACTCGTCGCCGACGTTGTAACCGCCGACGTAGCCGACCTGGCCGTCGATGACGGCCAGTTTCCGGTGGTCCCGGTTGTTCTTGCGGGGGCTGAACAGCAGACGTAGGATCGAATGAAACATGACACATTCGCCGCCGGCCCGCCGCAGTTCGTGGACGGCCTTCATCTGCCGGTTGCCGAAGCCGTAGGCGTCGAACATGATCCGCACCTGCACCCCGTGGAGGGCCCGGTCGATGAGGATGTCCATAAAGGTGTTGGAAAGGTCGTCCCGCCGGATGATGTAGCATTCGATGCTGATCGAGCTTTGGGCCCGGCCCATGTCGTCCAGGAGGTCCTTGAAATAGTCCGGCCCCTCGCTGTAGTACTTGACCTCGTTGTCCTCCGAGTAGTTGTAGGCGCCGGCCTTGCTCAGGGCTCTGGCGAAGGTAAGCTGTTCCTCCCGTTCGGGATGTTCCTGCCGCAGCCGTTCGATCTCGTCCAGTCCGTCGCCGGTGTGCGGCGGGGCCTTGAGGCCGCCCTTGTAGATCGGCGGGCCGACGCAGATGTAGGCGATGAAGCCGCACAGCGGCATGACCACCATCAGCATCAGCCACAGGACAAAGTCGCGGAAGCGCAGCCGCTTGGTGGTTACCAGGGTAACGAGCAGGACCGCGTCCACTATGTACATCGTGATCTCGATGACAGTCCAGATCGGTCCGGTTGCGAACATTCGACCGTCCAGCGCACAGCTTGCTTATAGTCTTTGACCCGGCTGGGTATCCGTTCATCTGGATCTTTTGTCTTTTTCCTCGGCGCAGCTGCTGCCTTTTTTTCGCGAAAGCGTTCAGCGTCTGCTGGAACTCGCAGCTGACAAAAACATTCAGCCGGCCGATGATCTCGGAAGGGATCTCCTTCATGCCGTTGCCGACCCAGTCCATGACCGTGCCGACGAAGGCGTGGGTGTAGAATGCCGTGATAAAATCGCGGTCGACGGTCGGCACGGTATCGCCGGCCTCCCGGTTGATTGTATCCCGGATCTGGTCGCTGATGATCTTCTCCAGGCATCTGACCAGGTCGTCATGGCATTTCGAGTTGTAGGTGGCCAGGATGAAGTTCCGTTCCTGCTGGTTGAAAAGGTCCAGCAGCTGGATGATCAGTTCGTCCCAGGAATCGTCTTTTAGGCCGTGTTCGGTGACGAAGTCCTCGGCATCCCGGCGGTAGGTCCAGGTGATCAGATCGAAAACATCCTTGAAATGGTAATAGAAGGTCTGCCGCTTGACGTTGCAGCCGTCCGTGATGTCCGTCACGGTGATCTTGTCGAGCGGCCTGGTCTCCAGTGCCTTTTTCAGTGAGGCCGATAAGGCCCGTTTGGTCTTGTCAGACATGACAAGAGTACCTGCATCTAGTATTAAAAGGATTTTGTCATAGATGTCTGGCTATTGTATCTGTATAAATAATTAGAAAACCGACATCTGCTGAATATCTTTCGTTTGTACGTATTTTGCAACACCGGTCAATTGACAGAGGACCACGCGCACCGGATTTTCTCACTGCCACCGTCTGGTCCGCGGACGTCTCCGACCGTTCGCGGCCGTAGCCTTTGGCCGCCTGCGGATATTTCTATGCATCCGCAGGTCCCCTTTTTCATATTGCCGGCATTGCGGCGGTCTGAGTCAGAACCATCTCTGTATCGGCCGGCGCTCATGTTCGCTGGAACGGAACGCATCGAGATTGTACCGGGGCGCCCCGTCCGGTAACCGGCGGCAAGACAGGCCGTCAGCGGGTCCAGCAGGCCAGATCCTTCGGGACCCCACCGGGTCAGGAACAGCAGGCTCCAGTCGTTCATGTGCACGACTGTCATTTCCGTTTGGGCCGCGGCCCAGTCCTTCTCGACCGTGGCTGCGCATCGGCGAACCGTGGCGGGATTGCCGGCGGGGATCGGCGGTTATCGGTCCAGTTAAGACCGGTGACGGAATGGGCGGCGTTCTGACGGCCCTCAGACGCAGCGCCGGGCCGATCACTGCAGATAGGCCGTCCCGCTTTTCGGACCGCAAACCGTGCTCCAGCCGAAATACGAAAACAGATATGCACGACCGTCGTCCCTTGGCCCCCGGCGGAGATCGGTTGCCGGAGCATCCTGTAGCGCGGAAAGGTCCAGGGAGCAACGCTTCCGCCGCGGCAGGGAGTGAGCGTCTTCTGCCATTCCGTCCAACCGCCAGTGAGAGATATGTCCCCTCCCGGGCGCAGGAAGGATAAAAGCGGCATCATGCTGCCGGTGTTATCACGCCTTTTTCTCTTCTTCGGCCGGACGATAGCCCTGTTTTTCCGCTTTGGAGATCCAGTCGGCCGCCTTTTTAAGGTCCTTGACCGTTCCTTTGCCGCGGTAGTACATCAGGCCGAGGTTGTACTCTGCCTCGGCATTGCCTTGCCGGGCGGCGCGCCGGGTCCATTTGAACGCTTTTTCCGGCGAAGCGGCGGTGCCGCAGCCGAGGAGATACATGATGCCCAAGTTTGACTGGGCCAGGACATCGCCCTGTTTGGCGGCCGCCTTGAACAGTTCGAAGGCCCGGGGTTCGTCCTTGGGCACGCCGCTGCCGGCCTTGTAGAGGGCGCCGAGGCTGTTCTGGGCGGGCGCCGAGCCCCGTTCGGCCGCGGCTGCGAAATATTCAGCGGCCTTGGCGAGATCGGCCTTCACGCCTTCGCCGCGCTTGTACATGATGCCAAGACTGAACATCGCGCCGGGATGGTCTGCAGCGGCCGCCTTTTTCAGCAGTTTCAGGGCCCGGGGCAGGTCCTGCGTCACACCCGCACCGGCGTAGCAGAGCAGCGCGAGCTCGTAGACGGCGGCAGTGTGTCCGGTATCGGCCGCGGCCGCAAAGTTCACAGCGGCCGCCTTCAGGTCCTGGGAGGTGTCCCGACCGTCGCGGTAGATCAGACCGAGGTCGTAGGAGGCCTGGGCATTGCCGCGGGCCGCGGCGTCTTTCAGCAGCGGCAGGGCGTCGGCAGCGGTGCGGCCGGCGATCCGGTGCTCGGCGTAGGCCTCGCCGAGCACGGCGGGAGCCTCGGGGACCCGGCCCGTGCAGGCGCGCACCAGCCATTTCTCGGCCTTGCTGGGGTCGGCAGCGGTACCGCAGCCCTCGAGATAGCAGCGGCCGGTCTGCAGCATGGCGCTGAACACGCCGCGTTTGGCGGCCCGGCGGTACCATCCGAAGGCCTTCCGGTCGTCCTGCGGGATGCCCGCCCCGAAAGCGAGAGCGTCGGCGTAGTCGGTCATAGCCAGCGGCAGGCCCCGTTCTGCCGCGGTGCGGAAGAGTGCCGCGGCTTTTTTCTGGTCGGCGGCCGGAGCCTCGGGACCGCTGATGAGCAGGCCGAGCCGGTCCTGGGCCAGGGCGTCGCCGGCCGCAGCCGCCCTGGTCAGCAGCGTACGGGCATGGCCGGGGTGTTTCCGCACTCCGGTCCCGGTGGCATAAAGGCCGGCCAACACCCGCTGGGCCAGCGGGTCGTCCTGTTTGGCGGCCTGACGGAGGGCGCTCACGACCGGGCCCCAGTCTTCGACGGTCACGGCCCCGGCCGTACCGGCCCAGCCGATCAGGGCGGCGGCCAGCGGGTCGGTCGGGACCGCTTTAAGCACGGCGGGACGGACCTCGCACAGGATATTCCGGCCGGCCTCCGGATCCCAGGCGGCACCCTCGCCGAGATAGGCCATCAGCCCGGTGAAGCCTGCAGCCACCTGGTCCTCTTTCAGGGTCTTGAAGGTCTGATAGGCCCGATCGAAGTCCAGCCGACTGTTCCCCCGGCCGCAGTACAGTTCGGCGGCCACGGCGCGGCCGGTTGCGGTCTCGCCGGCGGTTTCTTTTAATTTCATAATAAATACTATGCGCTCTCATGCTAAAAGGGCTCTCACAAATGCCGACCACGAGGTCGCTGCAGACGGCCGGCAAACGGTTAAACGCCGCTGTCCGTATTCCCTCCATATGACCGGGACCGATGACCGTACGGCGACCGTGGACGAACTGAAGAAGATGGTACAGGGCTTCTGTGAGGAACGGGACTGGGACCAGTTCCACGACCCGAAGGAACTGGCCATCGGCATCGTTACCGAGGCCGCCGAACTGCTGGAGCCGTTCCGGTTCCAGACGCCGGAGCGGTGCCGGGAGATGCTGGCCGATCCGGTCCGGGGAGCGCACCTCCGGGGCGAACTGGCGGATGTGCTCTATTTCACGCTGCGTTTTGCCCAGCTGAACGGCATCGACCTGACCGCGGCCCTGACCGTGAAGCTCGCCGAGGACGCGGCGCACTACCCGGTGGACAAGGCCCGGGGCTGCCGGGCCAAATACAGCGATCTCTGAGCCGAAAAAGCGGAGTTTTTATATCAGGTATAGCGTTATTGACGCATGGTTCTGAAGAAGCGCGTCGTCATCGCCTGTGTCTCGTTCGAGGTCGCGATGGTCGTCCGGCCGGCGGTCGAATACGGGGCGGACGAGATTCACCTCTTCCATTACATCCGCAGCGGGAACAATCCCGACGCTGCCGTGTATGCCGATTTCTACGACGAGGTCTGCCGTCAGCTGCGCGAACAGCTGCCGAAGGTGAATATCATCGAGCATCGGGACGAACCGGTCTACAGCTTCCAGCCGATGCTGCGGGCGCTGCTGGGTACGGTCGCGGGCGTCCGTCGGGATTGTCCCGAGGCCGACCTGTTCGTCAATGTCTCCTCCGGGCCGTCGGAGTTCTCCGCCGCCGCCATCATCGTGGCGATGATGACGCCGGGCGCCTCCGCCTTCACGGTCAGCACCAAGGAGTACACGGTCAACACCCCGCAGTTAAGAGAGGCCTATTACAGTAACGGCCGCCCGGTCGGGCTGTCGGCGGAGGTCTACAGCCCCAGACCGTTGCCGTCGTTCTTCATCACGAAGCCCGATGAAGGTCTGGTCCGGGCGCTCCGCGTCTACGCCGACCAGCGGACCAGACGGGAGCCGGTCACGGCCGTCACTGTCATCGGTCTGCTGCGGGAGGCCGGGCTGTGGGACTACACGCCGGTGGCGGCCGACCGGAAGACCGAGCCCAAGCAGAAGGAGGTCATGTACTATCAGCGGCATTACATCGACAGCTGGGTGCGGCTCGGATGGCTGGACAAACCGGCCCGGGGGGCCAAGTACGATCTGACCGATGCCGGGCAGAACATTATCGACACATTCTACCGCTGAGCCGCGGCCAGGCTGACAAGCGGGCATAAATAGATTCGACAGATAAGGGGTCCTGTATGATCGGGTATTATAACCGCAGCGTGATCGTTACCTACGCCAGCGTCGCCGTCGCCCTTTTCGGCATGATACTGGCGGCGCAGGGGCACCTGCTGTGGGCGGTCCTCTGCCTGATGGTCTGCGGCTTTTTCGATGTCATCGACGGGCGCATCGCCCGGGCTTGCAACCGGACCCCGGTCGAACAGATGAACGGGATCCAGCTGGATTCCTTGGCCGATACGGTCTGTTTTGCGGTGTTTCCGGTTGTCTTTGCGTACTTCGCCGGGCTCGACGAGTGGTGGTACGCTCCGTTCCTGGTCATCTATCCGGTAGCCGGCATCGGCCGGTTGTGCTATTACAATGTGCAGGCGGAACTCAAGGAGCAGGAGGGCGCCGCGGTCACGGCCTTCGAAGGAACGCCGATCACCTCGATCACCCTGGTCCTGCCGCTCGCCTATGCCTGCCACGCTGTCCTGGGTACCTGGTTCCCGCCGTTCCTGGCCCTGGTCCTGCTGGTGATGACGTATCTGTTCCTGTGCGGCCGGCAGTTCCGGAAACACCCCGGCAAGGCCCGGGTATTTGCGGTCTTTCTGATCGCGGCGGTCGGTTTCGTCCTGGCGGTCCTGAGCGGTTAAAACCACAGTCAACGCCTTCTCATCATGTCCTTTTCCGGACTGTTGATCCGACTGAGGATATGTGCGCAGATAACACTGTATGCAGTACAATGACATGATGAGACATCTTGGCATCAGACGGGATGCAGCCACCGCCACAGCGGCCGTGGAGGTATGCACCGTCCGATTTCCTGCGGTCAGGTACGTTTTGTTTCCGAAGACAGCGATGCTGCAGTTTTGTCCGCAGGCAGGGCCGAACGATACGGTGCAATCAAATCCGATTACACGGCGGAACGATATACGCTCAGGTGAAAAAGTGAAGGACGGTCGGTCGCGGTTCGATGAGGTGCGGGCCGGGTTCAGCAAACAGTCAGTTCATTTCAAAGAATACCAAAAGGTCTTTTCCAAACAGAGAGTCAAAAAGCAGACGTTCGAGCAGATTGACGTCTGAGAAACGAAAACGTCCTGGGGGTGTTGGCGGACACCCGGCGTTCGGCCGAGCGGTCTTGCCTTACGCGGTCCCGTTCATCGGGCCGAATGCCATTCTGGCCATGCTGAAAGGAGTTGGGCTGTTGCGGAAATGGAGGACTGGCAAAACCCACACCACGTCAGGAAGGTCTTCAGGCTCTTCGGGCTCGAAGAGCCCGGGGGCGGGCAGACCGCGCCGTCATGATGTACTCCGTACAAACCGCAGATTCAGGACCAGAATCCCCTGAATTGCCTGATTCATTAAAAGAAACAGATATTGTATCTGATTATGAACGCATCCGCTTGTTAACGATAGTTTTCATTCAAGCAACTGTCAGATCAATTCCAATTAAACGATGTAAAACAAACTAATTTATATCCGGAATAGCCGATATCATATCATCTTTCCTCCAAGAAAGAAACGGTGAGACTATGAAAATAAAAGATGTCAATGCCAAAACACTCTCGTTTTCATTAATACTCTGTATCGGTGGAGGATTAATTTCTGGCTTCATATCCGGGATGTACGGAGATTACGAATCTTTTATCCGTCCTGAAATTTATCCTCCGGGTTGGATATTCTCAGTGATTTGGACCATATTGTATACTTTAATGGGCATATCGTTGTATCTCGTACTGATTTCAAACAATTCAAAAGATAGAACAGCTGCACTGGTGGTATTTGGTCTGCAGCTGATAATGAATTTCATATGGAGTCCGGTATTTTTCATAGGCTCATACTATTCCGCCGCGTTCATACTGCTGATTGCAATATTCGTCTCGGTATTGATCATGATCTGGGCATTTGAAAAGGTCAATAGGCTGTCATCAAGTCTACAATTGCCATATGTTGTTTGGCTTTGTATTGCTCTATATCTAAGTTATAGCGTGTACGTATTAAACTGATGCATTTTTAAGACCATTTTAATTCTAATCCGGCAATGTTGGGTATACGCTGTTGACGTTACCGAGAAAATTTTGTAAATATCTGGCCGGTATCTCTGAACGGTTGTTCTGAGGTTTTTTATGAAAAGAAATGATTGCATGACCATACCCAATAGGGTATGCCCAAATCCCCGAGTTTGAGCTACACTGCTCATAAACTCTGAGGGTCGGGTTCGGGGTACGCGGGGTCTTCGACCCGGAACACCCAGAATATATCCCTCACGCGTTTGGTCTTCTCCGAACGCACATTGACCCCGCGGCCCTTGACTGTCTCATACGTCGACGCGGACATCAGCGCGTTCTCTGCCGTCAGGTTCTTCACTTTCGCCTTTAACACAGCTATCTGCATGCGGACCCCGATCATCAGTGCCAGGAACTTGATCAGCAGACGCCCCTGCGCTCTGACCGGGTCGCCGGTGCGCCCGTATCTCCTGTCAGGCTCGTTCTTGAAGATGCCGAACGCCGTCTCCACGCTGTTCCTTGCATTATATGCCGCCATCACCGTCTCCCACTCGGTCGACGGTGTCAGCATTATGAATATGCCTGCACGGTCCCTGAAGAACGTCATGGCGTTGTTCTTATACCCCACTTTCAGACATCTTTTTCCGTCAAGTTCATATTCCAGATATCTGGACGTCCAACCCGTCTTTTTAGCGAACGATCTGGCCGGATCGCCGAACTTCTTCCCGTCCAATTCCTTTTATTTTGAAAAAGGTTCACTTTTTCTTCTGTTTGACCTCTATCACTTTTGTTACAACCATTATAAATAGGCCTGTAACAAGTCCGAGTAGATAGTAGACGTAGTAGTCCATTTAATCCGACCAACACGAATCAATTGCATCACATGCTAAAGAACTTAATGCCGCAGCACCAATCAGATATGCGGAAAGAGGCAAAGCAGTACCTCCGGTTGTTACGGCTGCAGCAGATGTAAGAGCTACGGCACCAACAGCAATCCCTGCAACCACTGCGGCCTTTACAATGGATTTAAACCAATTCCATCCGCCATTAGTTCCATTTCTTCAGCCGCCATGTTGACGTAGTGCGTCGGCATCTTCATCCTGTATGCGTTTGCGTACATTTCTCTAATATCATCGGATTTAGGACGGTTCCGTCTTCACCCGTGAGCATAAGTACGACGGAGGGCGATATTTATTGTTTTTGAAAACGGTTCAAACAATGAATCAAGACATTAAAATTGAGCGAGATGAGGTACAATAAATGCTGTAAAACGATTCCCGTATCATCTCACTCATCGGTAGCTCGGGCGCTCGCCTTCCGTCCGCGGGAGAGGGAAGATTGAAGATACCGGTTGTGGAGCAGCACGATTCATCCGACTGCGGAGTGAAATGTGTAGCAAGCATATACTCTTTTTACGGCAAGGATGTCACGATAACCAAACTACGCGAACTCATGGGCACCGACGCCTTTGGGATGTCCATCAAAGGGATCGCGGGAGCTCTGGACAAATTGGATTTCGTATCCAGATCCGTATACGTCGACAAAGAACCGTTCTCCGAAGGAGACTATTCCCTTCCGGCAATAGCCAGATTGGTACGGAATGAATCCTTAAAAACACCCCTCGGGCTTAAAATCGTAGGAGGGGTTTTGAATTTTTAAGTCAACAAATTCTGAAGAAGCTGGATAAAGATGGTCCCCACCCCCTGATTTGAACAGGGGACCTGCTGATTTCAGCGGCTGTATCGGATCTTTCCGAGAACACTCTACAGTCAGCCGCTCTAGCCAGTCTGAGCTAGGTGGGGACAGAAAGGCCATTAGGGCGTCCGTATTTATAATTAATGGACGCGCCCGTTGAGCCTGCTCGGGATCGGAAGTCCGACCGCCCGGACGGCACAGTGCCGGCAATGCCGCGATCTTCGAACGTGTCGGCGGCCGTACCGTTTCTGCGGTTTTCCGCTACAACAGACAGAGTCTCTCTACCGTCCGGACCGCAGATGTCAGAAAGCGCTGATGCCGCGTGGCAAGTTTTTTTTACCGAGGGCCGCGTCTGCGGCGCTCTGCGCCGTACTGGAAGGATCTGAAATCCCGCCCGGACGATGTATCGCACTCATTCACCGTCATTTGCGGGGCAGGGTGCCTCACACGGCATTGATTGTCCGGGTCATTTCAGCCGATGTAGCTGAAGCTGTCATACTTGCCGTCATCGGCGGCGGTCTCTTTGACCTTGGCGGTCAGTTCTTCGAATTTCGCGGTCTTGTCCTGAAGTTCCTTCTGATCAGGACTAACGGCGAACATCTTGACAAGGATGCCCACTACGGCCTGAGCGCTCTTGTAGTCGTTGAAGTAGCCGGAGGTCTCGCCCATCAGGCAGCATGAGTCGATGCCGTAGACCCGGCCGAGGCCGAGCAGCAGGCCTGCTGCTCCGATGATCCCGCCCTGCGGCTCGTTGGGCACGAAGGTCACGCCGTAGTCTGTCAGTTCGGGCTTCAGTTTGGCGTCGGACACGGCGCCCAGCACCCGCGGTTGGTCCACGAGCTTCCCGGTGCCGTAGCCGCCGAGCGTGATGATCCGTTTGACGTTCAGCGACAGCAGGATACTGACGACATCCTGGGCGAGGGCGAACTGTCCTTCGGCGGTCGAGCCCTGGCTCAGTCCCCGGAGGAAGACGACGTCCCGGCCGCCGATGTCAGCATACCACAGCTCGTTGGCCACCAGATGGGCGACGCATTCCTCGTCGGTGGTTATCTGCGGCGGCAGGTCCTCGGAATAGATCGAAACGAACTTCACGGCCTTGAAAGCATCTGCCAGGAAATCTCCGGCGATCTTGCCGACGTTGCCGATGCCGGGCAGAGCCTCAATGAAATAGGGGCTATTGAGAACCGGGCGGGAATCAAACCTGACGATATTTGCCATCGGGACCGTACTCCTGAATGATCGCTGTGCGGCGGTAAGCACCGTAGCGGTCGTACGGTGAAAAACGAGCGGGTTTCGGACACACCGTCGGTGTTTGGCACAATGAGCAGACCGCTTCGAGAGTGTATCTGCCGCACCGGGGACACCGGCGGAGCGCGGACCGCATCTCACTTGCTCTCGCGCTTGAGGACGGCACTGCCGCCGTCCGCGGTGAGGCTGTCGATTGCCGCGGTCGAGACCTCTTTCATGATCTCTTCCGCTTCCTTGTACTGGGACGCCTTAATGACGACCCGGTAGCGGGGAGAACCGACGCTGGTGATTACTGCGTCGGCGCCGTCTGCGGCCGCCAGACCGGCCAGCAGAGCCTTCTTGATATGTTCGACACCGTCCGAGACCGCCGAGGTCATCTCCAGCACACCGTCGATCTCCACGGCAGGCGGGTTGATGTTGTCGGTCGCGACCTGCACGAAGGCATCGACCCAGTTTCCGGTGTAATCGGCCCGGAAGTCTTCCGGGGACGTAACGACCGCTTCGAACGCATCATAGAGGGAGCCGTAGTCGTCATAGAGCTGACGGCCGAACATCTCAAAGGCGTCGTCCGCGCTGACGGACAGCTTCTGAGCGACGAGCTCGAGGAGCTTTTCGGCCTTCTTTTCGTTCTTCCACTGCTGGATCTTCTCTCTCTTCTGATGGTCGTTGACGGCTTTCAGGGAAAGGTCGATATGGCCCTTCTGGGAGTCCACACCGAGGACCTTGCAGACGATCTTCTGCCCTTCCCTGATGTAATCTCTGATGTATTTAACCCAGCCAGTGGCCACGTCCCGGACGTGAACAAAGCCCTCTTTGTTCTCGTACTCGTCAAGCGTCACGAAGGCGCCGAAGTTCTTCACCGAACTGACCGTGCAGACGACGAGTTCTCCGTTCTCGGGAAAGCCTCTGGCTCTTGACATCAGCCAACCACCTCAAGCACTTCGCCGTGGATCTCGCCGTTGCCGCCCTTCGGGACGACCAGTACGGATCCGCATACGTGGCAAAGCACTTTTGTAGCGGCTTTCTTGAAGACGATCTGCTCATTGCCGCAGTCCGGGCACTTAACTTTAACGAAGTTGTCGGTCATTCAAATCACTCTGTGAGCTCAAACTTTTTGGCGCGGATGCAGGTGGTCAGGTGCGCTTTCTTGCACTGTTCGCACCGGTACCGGATGTTGACCCGCTTGGTGGGCTTTTCACGGCCTTCAGGCTTAGGACGCGGGAAGCCGCCGTAACCGGACGTGACCTCTCTGAATCTCCGCTGTCCCCATTTGAGCTCGCTGGCCTTCTTCTTTTTGACCCTCTCCACCGAATGAACGGTGTGAGTGCCGCAGTACGGACAGTAGGTCTTGATCGTTCTGGGCATCTTCATTTTAATCACCTTGATGCAATGTAGTCCGTCGATAGGGCGGGCCATACGTACTCCTCCCCTATTCTCTTCACTTATTTAAAAGAAGATGTTAAAAAACGCATCGGCAGAACGGGTACTGACCGCCGGAACAGAGCTCATTCCCGGCGCTGCATTTCCGTGACCGTACCGTCCCTGTGGGAGATCACAGCGGCGGTGGCGCGGTTCAGGAACAGGCCGTTCTCGACGACGCCGGGAATGGTGTCGATGGCCGACTCCAGGAAGAACGGGTTGCGGATCTCCTTGAACCGGCAATCGTAGATGAGATTCCCGTTGTCGGAAACGAACGGTTCGGAGCCCTTCATCCGCAGTACGGGCTCGCAGTCCTGCCGTTTCAGTGCGTAGGCGGTCCGCAGGTGGCCGTACATGATGACCTCTACGGGCAGCGAGGCCTTGCTGCCCAGATGCTGTACCAGTTTGCTCTCATCGGCGACGATGACCTCCAGGACGGAGGCCGCGGCCACGATCTTCTCCCGCAGGAGCGCCCCGCCCAGGCCCTTGATGAGCTGGAGGTTGGGATCGATCTCGTCGGCGCCGTCGATGGTGATGTCGATATGGTCGACGTCGTTCAGCTGCACGATATTGATGCCGCATTCCCGGGCGGTCTCCTCGGTCGCCTCGGAAGTGGCGACGCAGCGAAGCTTGAAACCCTGCTTGACCAGTTCGCCTACCCGGCGGATCGCAAAATAGGCGGTGGAGCCAGTGCCGAGACCGACGGTCATGCCGTCCTTGACGTAATCGTTGACAGCCTTCTCGGCCGCCATCTTTTTCAGTGCCTGCTGGTCAGCGGTGATCATTTCGAAGCGTCGAGAGTGTTATACACTATTTCACTGCTCCGCCGGGGACAGCGGCGGCCGCGAAAAAATAAAAAGCACGGCCCCCGATGGCGGCGTATGCGCTTGGCCTCGCTCTATTCCGGCGGAAAGGATTCCACCTTCTCACTGTACCTGGCGGAGCAACACGGCCACGAGGTCCCGTACCTGGTGAACATCCGTCCGTCCGATTCCGGCTCCTGGATCTTCCACACCCCCAACCTGGACGTCGTGCCGGCGATGGCCGCCGCGCTGGGCAAAAAACTGGTCGTCGGCCGCAGCACCGGCGAAGAGAAGAGCGATCTGGAGGGGATGTACCGGGCCTTGGACGGGCTGGATATCGAAGGCATCGTCACCGGGGCCGTTTGGTCCGACTACCAGTGGGACCGGATGAACCTGGTCTGCGGCGACCTGGGACTGAAACTCTTTGCCCCGCTCTGGCGGAAGGACCAGGAGATGGTGCTCCGCGAGATGATCGCCGCCGGCATCAAAGCGATCGTCGTCGGCTGTTTTGCCGAAGGGTTTGACGAATCGTGGCTGGGCCGCCCGCTCGACACCGCGGCGGTCGCGGACCTGCTGAAACTGCGGGACCGTTACGGCATCAGCATCATGGGCGAAGGCGGTGAGTACGAGTCGATGACCTTAGATTCGCCGCTGCACAGCCATCCGTTGCAGATCGCGGCCGCGGAGAAGGTGTGGAAAGCCCACAGCGGACTGATGCGGGTCACGGCGCTGAAGAGCCATTAAGCGAGGCCGGCCGGAAACGGCCGAGCCGCAGAGCGTTTGCCGTGACGGAAAGGGACGAGAGCGACATGGCTGCGGCGGCCAGCATCGGCATCTGAGTGAACTCGGCCATTCCGAGCAGATACGGCAGGCCGGCGGCGAAGGGGATGCAGACTGCGTTGTAGACGAAGGCCAGGAACAGGTTTTCGCGGATGTTCTTCAGGGTCGCCCGGCCGATCTCGACGGTCGCCGGCACGGACCGCACGTCGGTGTTTAGCAGGACCACGTCGGCGGCACCGATGGCGATGTCGGTCCCGCTGCCTACGGCCATTCCGAGGTTGGCGCGGGCCAGCGCCGGAGCGTCGTTGATGCCGTCGCCGACCATGGCAACGGTCTTCTGACTCACCATCAGGTCGCTGACGATCCCCGCCTTGTCCTGTGGCAGAACCCCGGCCCGGACCTCGGAGATCCCGGCCTCCCGGGCGACTGCCTGGGCCGTAAGCTCGTGGTCGCCGGTGACCATCAGGACGGAAAGGCCCAGGGACCTCATTTCGGCGACTGCGGCAGACGCCGTTGGCCGGAGCGGATCGGCCGCGGCGATCAGGCCGGCCGCCTTACCGTCGACAGCAATGAAGATGCAGGTGCGGCCGGCGGCCGCCAGGGTCTCTGCCTGCTGAGTCAGCGGACCTAGGTCGACATCTAAGGTCTGCATGAGCGCCGGGTTCCCGACGGCGACCTGTTGCTCTGCGGTCCGGCAGACGACCCCGCTGCCGGTCCGGCTCTCGAACGCGGTCGGGACCGGCACTGTCAGTCCGACAGCCGCGGCCTTCCGGCGGACGGCGGCCGCCAGCGGATGCTCCGAGTCGGTCTCGGCCGCAGCGGCAAGGCGCAGCAGGGCGTTCTCATCCAGGCCGACCGCTATCACGTCGGTGACCTCGGGCCGGCCGGCGGTAACAGTGCCGGTCTTGTCCAGGACCACCGTGTCGATCCTTCCGGCGGTCTCCAGGGCGGCCGCGGTCTTGAACAGGACGCCGTGTTTGGCGGCCTTGCCGGTACCCATGATGATCGCCAGCGGTGTAGCAAGACCGAGAGCGCACGGACAGGATATGACCAGGACCGAGACCATCACGGTCAGGGCGAACGAAACGCTCCGGCCGGCGAGGAGCCAGAGCAGACAGGCCGTGACAGCCACGAAGATGACCGCCGGGACGAAGACCCCGGCAGCCCTGTCAGCGATACGGGCGACCGGCGCCTTGGTCCCCTCAGCGCCCTCGATCATGTCGATGATCTGATGCAGGACGGTGTCCCCGCCGACCTGTTCGGCGGTGACCCGCAGACTGCCTGTGCCGTTGACCGTGCCGCTGTAGACTGTATCGCCGGTCTTCTTCTCAACTGGAATGCTCTCGCCGGTGAGCATGGACTCATCAACGGCCGAATCACCGGCGGCGACCTGCCCGTCGGCCGGGATGCCCTCACCGGGGCGGACGAGGATGAGGTCGCCGGTCTTCAGGGCGGCCGCGGGGATGCGGACGACCTGATCGCCGCGGATAACCGAGGCCTCGGCCGGGGTAAGGTCGAGCAGGCCGCGGACGGCATCATTGGTCCGGACCTTGGAACGGGACTCCAGGTATTTCCCGACGGAGACGAGGGCGATGATCATCGCCGCCGAATCGTAAGCGAGGGACATTGCGTAATCGGGCCGGCCCTGGGCGATCTGCCAGGTGCAGTAGAGACTGTACAGAAAGGCCGTGCCGGTGCCCAGTGCGACCAGGGAGTCCATGTCGGGGCCGCCGCGGAACAGGGCCGGGAAGCCCCGGAGGTAGAAACGCCGGCCGGCGACGAGGACCGGCAGACAAAGACAAAACTGGACCAGTGCAAAGAACAGTTTGTTTTCGTAAAACGGCACACTGAACCCGGCCATGCCGGCCATGGCGTAGACGGTTAACGGAAAGGCAAAGACCAGTGCGACGATCAGGTCCTTCCGCCGGGACCGGGCGTCCTGCCGGGCGGCCTTTTCGGCAGCCTTGGCATCGCCTCCGATTACCGTGTAGCCGGCCTTCTCGATGGCGCGGACGATCTTCTCCCGCGGGGTGACCGCCGGGTCCCAGGTGACTGTGGCTGTGGTGTTGCCGTAGTTAGCGACCGCTGCGGTGACACCAGGCAGGGTCAGGGCGGCCTTCTCGATCTTCACCGCGCAGGCAGCACAGCTCATGCCGCCGATGCGGAAGGTCTCGTGCTGGTCGGTCATAACCGCTCAGAACAGGCCCTTTTTGATCTTCGCCGGATAGCCGGCGTCGATGACCGCCTTGAGCAGGGTCTCGGGCGCGACCTTGCTCTCGTCATACTGCATCACAGCCTTGCCGATCAAGACCTTCAGGTCGGTGACACCGGGAACCGTGAGCGCCTTTTCGACGTTCTTCACACAGCTCTCGCACATCATCTTCTCGATCTTGAGCGTTAATTTAGGCATACCTGATAATGCGGTCGCTCATTTAACTAGTTGTCGCCCGGCCCGGCTTAGTGCCGGCGGCCGGGGTCTGGGCTTTCTCGATGGCCCGCACGATCTTGGTGATCTCCGCCTCGGGGTCCTTCCACATGCCAGGGGTCCAGACCCGGTGGATGTGCCAGCCCCTGGATTCCAGGTACTTCTGCCGGTGGTAGTCCCGTTCCCGGGTAGAGGCGGTGAGGCCGTAGACCCGGCTGTCGCTTTCGATACCAAGGATGAACCGGTCGTTCTGTTTAACGGCAAGGTCGATGGTGTAGCCGCCTATCCCGACGTTCCGTTCGATGGTGTAGCCCTTCCGGACCAGGGCGTTGTAGACCCGGTCCATGACGGCGCTGCTGGAGGCCGCCTCGGCGGCGTCCCGCGGCGGGGCGGCACCGAACGAGTTGAGGATGGACTGTGCCACGGCGGTGTTGCCGTCGCTGATGGCCCGGGCATACTGCAGATATTTCTTCAGGATGCGCGGGCCCTCGGACTTGAGGCCGTCGACATTCAGTTCCTCCGGCTCGAAGGAGGTGACGATGTAGATCTTCTTTTTTGCCCGGGAGATGGCGACGTTCAGACGGTTCTCGCCGCCCCTGGCGTTCAGCCATCCGAAGCGCTGCACGAGCTTGCCCTCGGTGTTCTTGGCATAGCCGATGGAGAAGATGATGACATCCCGCTCGTCCCCCTGCACGGACTCGATGTTCTTCACGAACAGGCCGACGTCTTCGCCGTTGTCCTTCCGTTTGCTCTCCCGGTTCACCGCGGCGGCGAAGGCAGGGTCCTGAGCGGCGGCATCGTCGATAAGATCGCTGATCAGGTCCCGCTGAGAGACGTTGAAGCTGATGATGCCCACAGTTTCGTTCTCTTTGCGGGTAAGGAAGAAGTTCTGCAGCAACTGCACGATGCGTTTGGCCTCGGCGCAGTTGGTGCGGTTCTCCCACCGGCCGTCCACCCTGATGACCTCGATCGGCGGACGCTCGGGCTGTACCACGTTAGGCGAGACGTATAACCGGCCGCCGTAAAACGCGTAGTTCGAGAAGGCGATCAGCTCCTCGTACTTCGACCGGTAGTGGAAGTTCAGCAGTATGCTGTCGTACCGGGACCGGGCAAGGTCGAGCAGGCTCTCTTCCTCAAGGGCGGCGCCCACTTCGGCCTCCTCATCATCGTCCTCATCCTCGTCGAAGGTGATCCGGCCGGTGCCGAGACTGGACGGCCGCAGCTGCTTGTGGTCGCCGGCGACGACGACCTTCTTGGCACGGTAGATGGAGGGAATGCCCCGCTCCACGTACATCTGCGAGGCCTCATCGAAGACCAGCAGGTCGAACAGGCCCATCTCCATGGGGATGATCTCGGAGACTACCTCGGGGGTCAGCAGCCAGACCCGGATGCCCTTGAACAGTTCGTAGCTGTAGCGGTCGATGAACTTGGTCAGACTCCATTTGCGCTTGTTCTCGACGATGCGGGCGATGTCGCCCCGGCGCTTGGATTCGGTGATGTACCGCAGATTGTCCCGGAGGGTACTGTCCAGCAGCGACTGGGTCAGGTTCCGCTTCTGGCCGATCTTGCGGTCCATGTCTGCCACGATGCTGTCGAAGTCGTGGAGCTCCTGCATCAGGTGCTTGTGGGAGGCGTCGAACCGCTGGAGGTGATTGTTCAGGATGTACCGGTAAATGCCGTCGTTGGCGGCGCCGTCGGAGGTCTTGAGTTCCTTGCCCAGGTTCAGCAGGTCCTCGCCGTAGGTCCGCTCAAGCGGGCTCAGGCCCCGGTAGGCCGTGGCCCGGGCGGTGAAGCGGTCATAGTCGTCCATGGCGGCAGCGATGCCCTTCGGGTCCCGCATGACCGTGTCGATGGTCTTGCTGTTGTAGTTCTCGAAGTACTTGTTCACCACCGAGGTGGCATCCCGGGTGACCTTGCCTTTGGAGAACAGCCGGGCCAGGAAGCCCTTCTTGTTAAGTTCCGCGACCTCGCCGTTGAGCCGGTCCAGGTCGGCGCGCATCTCGTCCACGGTGAAGCCGCTCAGGTCCTGCTTCATGACAGTCATCCACGGCGACTTCTCGCTGATGGCCGTGTACTCACGGAAATTGCTCACGAGGGAAGGGTCGCCGAACTTCCGGTGGAGCTCCGCGACCTCGCCGTACTTGACGTTCAGCAGGCTGGAGGCGACGCCGCTCTTGTAGGTCTCGTAAACGCTGTACTGAACCTTATCGCCGGTATCCAACCAGCGGTTCATGGCGTACAGCCGGCAGGGGGCGATACCGAAGTCGCCGGGCTCGTAGATCGAGGTGGCGATGGCGCCGAGGTTGTTCACGTCCTTGTCGATGTCTGCGGCAAGCGGGCCAAGGTCGGCCGGTGCGGCCGGAATGCCCTGATTGAGCATGATCCCCAGCTGTTTGTAGAACCGGTCCTTGTCGGCGGTGTCGTCGATCTGCATGCAGTACTTCGCCAGATCGCCCAGCCGGGAATAGACGACGTCCAGTGCTGTCTTCTTCTCGGAGACCATGAGTACGGTCTTGCCGGCGATGACCGCCGACGAGATCAGACCGGTGATGACCTGCGACTTTCCGGTGCCCGGCGGACCCTGGACCACCAGTTCGTCCTCTTTCCGGGCGGCGGTGAGTACGTTCTCTTGGGCGGAGTTGAGCGCGTTGATGTAGGTGAGGTCCTTCTCCGAGGCCTCGAGGCCCTTGTCCTTCAGCTGTGCCTCGGACAGCGGCAGCGGGTAGTCGGAGTAGAAGTCCTCCTTGTTCAGGTCCTTGACCAGATCGGCAAGGGTGCTGTTGATCTCCCGGCCGGCCAGCAGCAGGTCGAAGTCCCGCTGGATATAGCTGGAGTAGGACGGGTACTTCCCGATTACGGCGTTGAGGTGCAGGTGCATTTCGCCGGGGTTGTACTTGGGGAACTCGTCCGCCTTGTATTCGACGAAAGGTTCGGTCTGAAGGCCTCTCGGGCTCTCGATCGGCAGGTCCTGGTCGGCATAGTATTTCAGCAGTTCCGGCAGGAAAGTCGTCTCGTCGTAGTCGTCGAGAACGTTGTCCGGCAACGGCGCCCGCCGGCCGCCCATCTTGATGGCGGCGAGCACGAGCGTGTTGTTGTAGATCGCATCCCTGGAACCGTCCATTTCCAAGCGGATGGCGGAGCCCTCTTTCGACAGTACGACGGGGAAGAGCGCCAGCGGGGCGCGGACCGAGAAGGCCTCTCCGCCCAACAACCGCCCCTCGACGAACGGGTAGGCAATGTACAGGTCGTACGTGCCCTTTTCCCGCTGGTCCCGGTTGACCTCGCGGATGATGTCCGAGAGCCGCTTGTAGGCCTTGGTGTCGTCCGGGTTCTTGGCAGGGTCGCAGAGAGTCAGCACCCGTTTGCGGCCGAAGAGGAGTCCGATGACATCGCCGTTCTTGAGACCGAGGGAAAGCAGGTCATAGGAATACTTGCGGCTGGTCTTGGGCTGGAAGAGGAGACGGTTGCCGCGGCTGATGTTGATGAGTTTTTTCTGGAGCTCGCGCAGAGTGCGGGCCAGGTCGGGGTCGATCCCGGTACCTTTGGCCGCTGTGACGGCGTACTTGCGGGTGACCTGCAGAAAGTCCTCGCCGTACTGTTCTACGAACTTCTGGCCGACACCTTCTATGGCAGCGAAGTCCTCGGCCTTGGTAGGGACCCGCTGGGCCATCTCGCGGAGCGCCTCGTCCGAGCAGATCAGCGGCAGCCGCCCGTTCGAATATGGGTTCTTCTGCCGCAGGTCTGCGCGCAGATCGAATAGTTCGGTGTAGAGGTCGTCTTCCAGGCTCATATTCCCATCCGCTCTGCCATGACTGTCCCTCAATAAAAGGTGTCGGACGCGCGCGGGTGCAAAAGGAACGGGGAACATACGCTTTTAAAACGAGACCATCATGGGGTGGATATGATCTCACCCGGAATAACCGGCACCCGTACTCTGACCGTCACCGCAGCGGACACCGCGGCCGCCTACGGCAGCGGCACCCTGCCGGTCCTGGCCACACCGGCCGTGCTCCTTCTGGTCGAGCGTACGGCACTGGAGTCCGTTGCGCCGCAGTTGGCGGCTGGCGACACCACCGTCGGCACGTTGGCGGAACTGCACCACACCTCCTCGTCGCCGGTCGGCTCTACTGTGACCTGCCGCACCGAGCTTGTCGAGGTTGACCGGGCGCGGTTGCGGTTCTCCTTCAAAGTGACCGACCGCTGCGGTGAGGTGGCCTTCGGTTTCCACGAACGGTTCGTCGTTCACACCGAAAAGTTCATGGCTAAGGCCCAGGCCAAAATGACCTGATCACGCCGGTTTTTTGTTCTTTACCGCCAAACAGATCAAGGCGATGACCGCGCAGACCGCTGCCGCCAGCAGACAGCACGGAACGTATCCGCTCAGGAACACCTCTCCGCTCACCAGGTTGATGTCGATTCCTTCCGAACCCGAGGTCAGGGTGAACACGGCCGCAAACAGCGCTGTTCCCACGGCGCCGCCTGTGTAGTAGGCCTCGTTAATCAGCGAAGATGCCATATCCCGATCCGGGTCTTCCGCATGCTCCACCAACCAGCTGCCCATAGGTCCGCCGGTGAATGCCCATCCCAATCCCATGAGCAACACGAACACGAACAGCAGCACCGCATCCATCGGCCGAGCCGTCAGGCCCGCGAGCAGAAACGCCCCGCCAGCCAGTGCTGCCGCGGCGACGCAGTACCACCGGCGGCCGTGACGGTCGGAGAGCCGGGCGACCGGGATACCGAATACAGCGGTGATCAGCGCCGAAAGCAGCAGGTACAGACCTATCCGGGCCGAACTGTAACCGAGCCAGATCTCGCCGTAGAACGGAAACAGATACCAGATGCCCATATAGACCAGGTTGATCAGTGCCAGACAGAGGAACAGGCCGGCGAATGAGAGATTCCGGAACAGCCGCACGTTCAGCAGCGGCCGGGCGGTCCGAAGTTCCTGCCGGACGAAAAGGACCAGCAGCATCAGGCAGCCGAGCCCCGTGCCGATCGTCAGCGGCCGCTGGCTTGGATAGGACACGGTCTCGACCGCCAGAATCCCGAGGACAACCGCGCCCGCCAGCAGTGCGGCTCCGATCCAGTCGATGCTGGTCCGGCCCCGGTTCTGCTCTTTAGGCAGTGCTGCCAGGGCCAACGGGATTGCGATCAGGCCCAGCGGCAGATTGATCAGGAAGATCCAATGCCAGCTGAGGTATTCGACGATGAGGCCGCCGACCCCGGGACCGACCGCGAAACCGACCGAGGCCCCGACCGTCAGCAGCGCCAGCCCGAAGCCCAGCCGCCGCGGGGGAAGAAAGCGGGCGCAGCACATCGGGCCGGTCGCGCCCATCATCGCCGCGCCTATACCCTGCAGAATCCGGCCGACGATGAGCATCGGAAAATTGACTGAAACGGCGCACAGCAGCGAGCTGACCGTGAACAGCGCCAGTCCGACCGCCAAGATCTGCCTGATGCCGTAGTTGGCGGCGATCCGGGCGAAAAGGATAAGCGATCCGGCCAAGACCATCATGTAAGTGATGGCGACCCAGGAGATGGTAGCGGTGTCGACCCCGAAAGCGATGCCGATGTCCGGTGCGGCAACGGTCACGATACTGCCGTCCAGACCGTCCATCAGTGTGGCGAAGAGCACCACAGTCAGCATCATTCCGGTATGACGGCGGTCCAGATACTCCTCCTGCATATGGCGGGGCAGGATTTTCTGATATAAGACCTCATCATAACGGCCATCCCATGAACGAGAGTGCCGTGCTGTCCCACCCGAGCTGTCCGAGCAGGGCCGGTACGATAAGGCAGGCCGCCAACGGCACCCGGCTGGTTCCGGCCGCCGGAGGGACCATGCCCACGGCCGCGGCGACTGCAAGCACGGCAAGGCCCCAAATACCGGTGAGCAGGAGGACCAGGACCCCGATGAGGGTCAGGACGGCGTTCGTCAGCAGTTCGGCGGGCAGACGGTCGGTGAGCCGAACCATGAGCCGGCCTGTGCCGATGGTGGCGGCGTAGCCGAGTGCCGAGGCCGCGGCGATGCTGAACAGGAGCAGGACGAAGGTCTCGGAACAGAAACCGCCGAGTTCTTCACCCAGAATCTCTTTTACGATGAGCGCCGTGCCCGACCGGCCGCTGCCGGAGACCGACAGGGTCACCACCGCGAACACGGCAGTTACGGTACCTATGCTGGCAGTCAGACTGATGAAACGGGCCGGGTCCCGTTCCCGGCCGAAAGCAGAAGCCAACGAAGCGCCGACGGTAGCTGTGATCCCGGGGTACCAGCCGGCGAGCAAGCCGGTCAGCACTCCTCTCAGGCCCGGTCCTGGCCCGACCGGATCGCACCCGTCGTCGGTCTGCGGAGGAAGGGCCGTCTGCGTCTTCCGTTCGAGCAGCGGCGGCAGGCCGAAGAGGCCGGTCAGCAGCGGGAACAGCAGTGTGCTTTCGCCGAGCACGCCAGCGGCCGGGATGCCGGCGTCCATTACCGCAAACCCGAGAAAGCCGGCGACGAGCATCACGACCAGCGTCAGTAGCCGGCGGTCCTCTGCTATGAGCATGATGCCGAGAGTGCCGACCAGCACGAATGGGGTCAGGCTGTCCATTATCCCGGCCAGACCGTGGAGCATCATCCACTGGACTGGGACGGCCAGCAGCAGAGCGCAGGCGGCACCCACTGCCGAACCGGCCGCGGCCGCCCGGACCGCCGCCATACCCCGGCCCTCGGTTAGCAGCCGGTGCCCCGGCAGGACCGAGAGGGCCTCATCGGCATCCGGAGCGCCGACAAACACCGACGGCACGAAGTCTACGAACGAGTGTACAGCGGCCGCGGACATGATGCCGCAGGAGACCAGCAGCGGGACGGCATCAGTCCCGATGCGGCCGGCCAGGGCCGTTTCGACTGCCGGATAGGAAGTGAACAGCACGGCTGCAAGGGTATTCACGTGAATGCCGGGCACCAGTCCGGTAAAGGTGCCGACGGCCGCCCCGACCGCAGCGGCGGTCAAGACCAGAAGCAGCAGCTCCGGCCCCATACGGAAAAAAACGGAGTCTGAGCGGATGAAAGGGATCGGCTGCAGTTAATCGGTCAGCACCGGGTGCAGACCGTCTTGCCGTCCACGATCTTGACGCGGATCAGACTCTTGACCCGAATGCCGGTCTTCTTCTCCACGATCTTTTCACCGTCGCCCTTGTCAACCGGGATGATCACATCGACGATTTCGGCACCGATCTCCTCGGTGAATGCCTTCAGCAGAGCGATCATGGTGCCGCCTGTGCTGACTACGTCGTCTACGATGACGACCCGATCGCCCTTCCTGATCCCTTCGATGTACATGGTCGACTTGGAATAGCCGGTCTGCTGGGTGAGCGCGATCTCGCCGGGCAGGCCGTACTTCTTCTTACGGATGACCGTGTACGGGATGCCGAGCCGCAGCGACAGAGCGACTGCCAGCGGAATGCCCATGGCCTCCGGGGCGGCGATGACGTCGCAGTCGAAGTTGCCGATCCCGGCCATCCAGTCCACGACCTCTCCGAGCACGGCCGGGTCCATCCGCGGGACGCCGTCCGTCAGCGGGTGGACGAAATAGGGATAGCCGTTCCGGTCGATCACGGGGCTCTGCTCGATGCTCGCGATCAGTCTGTTGTACATATGCCCAGTATCGGGACGGCCGCTAATAAGCATTGTTTATCCGCCGCTGCTCGCTTTACCGGTCCAGCAGCAGTCCGAAGTGTTCGTTCGCGGAGTTCAGATAATCGGAGGCCGTCAATCGGCGGTCTCAGGCCGCGGCAAAGAAATACGGGCCGAACAGGAAAACGGCTCGATGGAGTTCTCTCGTAACTGAATACTGTTTTATTTTCGCACGATCGCATATCTCATTAGAACAGCGGCGGCTCTGTCATCCGAGACTGTTCTGCCGTTTCTGCAGGCAGATCCGCGGCCGCGCCTTTTTTTAATAATAGGAGTTTATGTCCGCCCTGATAAGCATGGCCCTGACAATCGATGAAAGGGTGAACCTGGTGACCAGGAACACGATCGAACTGGTGAACGAGCAGGAACTGCGCGAGGTCTTCGCGACCAAGGAGCAGCCGCTGGCGTATATCGGTTTCGAACCCTCCGGCTTCGTCCACATGGGCTGGGCCCTGGTCACGCAGAAGATCCGGGACCTCTGCGACGCCGGTTTCAAAGTAATCATTTTCTGGGCCGACTGGCACGCTTACATCAATGACAAGCTCGGCGGCAGTCTGGAGAACATTCGGGACTGCGCCCGTTATATGGAAGACTGTTTCGTGGCCCTCGGCGTGCCTCGGGACAAGGTCGAGTTCAAGTACGCCAGCGAACTCCTTGACGACATCGAGTACTGGGAGAAGCTCATCAAGATCGGTAAGGTTACCTCCCTTTCCAGGGTCAAACGGGCCATGACGGTCATGGGCCGCAAGGAGGACGAGGCGGATTTGGACTCCTCGAAGGTCATCTACCCGCTGATGCAGGCCGCCGACATCTTCCATCTGGGCGTGGATCTGTCCTACGCCGGCATTGATCAGCGGCGGGCCAACATGCTTGCCCGCGATGCGGCCGACAAGCTCGGATGGAAAAAGCCCATTGCACTGCACACGCCCCTTTTGCCCGGGCTCCGCGGCGGTGCCCGGATGAACCCCGAAGGCGTCAAGAACGTGGAGAAGACCGAGGTCTGCAAGACCGTGAACGACGGCATCGAGTCCAAGGTCGAATGCATGATCGAGATGAAGATGTCCAAATCAGATCCGACGAGCAGCATCAACATCCACGATGACCGTGCGTCCATCCGTACCAAGTTCAAGAAGGCCTACTGCCCGCCGGAAGAGGAGAAAGAGGCCGAGAACCCCATCCTGATGCTGGCGAAGTACGTGGTCTTCCCGCGGCTGGGAACCCTGGCCATCGAGAGGCCGGAAAAATACGGCGGCAATGTGTCCTATGATTCCTACGAGGCGCTCACTGTCGACTACTTCAGCGGTAAGCTCAGTCCAGTGGACCTGAAGACCGGCATGGCCGAAGGTACCGCAAAGGTGCTGGACCCGGTCGCTGCCTACTTCCGGGAGCATCCGGAGAATTACCTGCGCATGCAGGAGATCATGAAGACCGTCGGTAAGCTCCGGTGAACTGCCGGCGGTCGGAAAAAAATCTTTGTTTTTACTGCAGCGGGACGGTCGGGGCAGCGGCCCCGGCGGCCTGCTGCGCTTCCGTCTCAGCTTTGATTTTGCGGAAAGCGTCCATCGTCTTTTCCATGCACATGTGCAGCATGGCCTCCGTGTCACCGGTGCCCGTCATGCCGGCGGCGCCGCCGTGGCCGCCGCCGTCCGTGGCCGTCTCCTGGCTGAGTTCGCCCATTAACGCGTCCAAGCGGATGCCCCGCCGTACCATCTCCTGAGTGGCACGGCCGCTGACCCGGAACTCGTTCTCCCGCTGGGAGCCGACGAAAACCACGTCTGCCCCGGACGCCAGCAGCGCCCGGCAGGAAGCAGATTCGAAACTGCTGCCGCTGGAAACCGCTACGATCATGTCGCCTACCCGGTCGAACTTCGACCGGCCGATGGCCTTCATGGCGGCGACCCGTTCGGACATGTTCATCGGGGCCCGCACGAGCTGCATGGCCTCATCCATGCCGATCCGGTTTTTCTCCAGCAGATCGGCAAATTCCCGCAGCAGTGCCGGGTCGGCGTACTGGAAGTGGCCGCTGTCGGTCAGCATCCCGCCCAGCAGAGCGAGCGCGGCCGTCCGGTCGATAGCGATCCCGGCGGCGTCCGCCGCGTCCTTGATGATCTCGCAGCAGGAGACGCGGGTCTCGTCGCAGAACACCTGCATGCCTTCCCACCGGCCGGTGGGGGTGTGATGGTCGATGACCACGCTGCCGGCGGGCAGGACCGCCGCCGGATTTTGGAACTGGTCGGGCGAGGAGGTGTCCACCGCCACTGCCAGTTCGTAGGTGCTCAGGTCGCAGGTCTCCAGCACGGGGATGCACAGTTTCTCGGCGACCATCTTAGCTACCCGATCGAGTCCGGCCGGGGCGAAGATGACCGCCGGCGGGAAACACCGGGCGACCGCGAAGGCGGAGCCCAGCGCATCCAGGTCTGCGTTGCCGTGGACCAGCACTACCTTGTTCTTTCCTTTCAGGGCCGCAGCCACTGCTTCACTGTTCATCGTCATGGTGTTTCTTCTTACCGAACAGCCGCTTCAGGGTACGGGCGGTCTTGGTCTGGTCGATTCCGGTGATCAGGATATCCGAGTTGTAAATGCGGACGGTCAGCCAGATCATGATTACGTCGAAGACCACCAGATAGGCGGCGCCGGCGGCGATCAGTGTGTAGTTCCCGAAGATCAGGTTGTTCATGGCCATCATCGGATGGGTGAACGGGATGAGGAACATGAGTGCCTGACCGACGGTGCCCAGACCGTCCCAGCTCATGAACATGAAGACGAACATAGGGATGATCGCCAGGATGCTCACGGGCATGATCATGGTCTGGGCCATCTTGTAGTTCTTGGTGAACGCGCCGAGGATCATGCAGATGCCGAGCGCGGCGAAGATCGCCAGGAACAGCAACACCATCAGCAGGATCCAGTCGGTGCCGGTCATGGTCAGGCCGAACGCGGCCAGGTCGGCGGTCCCGTCCAGGGTCGTAGCGGTGGTGAGGCCCCGCATGTACAGCAGCATGCCGATCATGTAAGCGATGCCGTAGATTAAACCGCAGATGGCAGCTGCCAGCAGTTTGCCCGTAACGATGGTCGTCCGCCGGATGGGGACGGTCAGCAGGGTCTCAAGGGTCTTGTTTTCTTTCTCGCTGCCCATGCTGGAGATGACCACGCTGCCGACCATGATGATAACAATCATCACGATCAGCGGGACCATCAGGGTCTGTGACATCATCGAGGTGGAGATGGTCGACGGGGCGATGTCGCTGTAGAGGGTGCCGTTGATCTGAGTGTAGGTCCCGCCGGAAGCGGCCAGCGGCGCGGCCAGGAAGGCGGCGGCGGCTTCGCCGGTGATCTCACCGGTCAGTTGCTGGGAGAGCTGGTTGGCAGCGTAGTAAACGACGCTGTTGGCCGCCGAGCTGGAGACATCGTCGAACAGACCGCTGTTTTCGTAGATGTAATAGACCGAAGCGGATGTGGTCTGCTCGACCGCGATATTGGCCGAAAGTGCAGACGGAATAACGATGACATACGCCAGGCCCCGATCGGTGATTGCCTGCAGGATAGCGTCGCTGTCGGTCTCGGCGACCGTCAGATATATCATGTGGTCGGTCGCCGCGTCGGTGGTGGTTCCGTAGACGGCGGCGTAACCGTACGCCAGGTCATCTTGCATCTGTTCGCTGTACATGCCGGTGTCGTCGTAGACTATGCCGATGTCGCTGGGGGTCGCGGTGGACTCGACCTCGCCGCTGAGCGCGGTGCCCAGAATGCCGAGCATGACAACGACCACGACAACGGAGAGGATAGTTCCGGGGGTCAGCAGTTCCCGGAGCTCCTTGCTGACGATGTTGGTCAGAGCACTCAAGCTTTCACCGCCTTGATGAAGACCTCTTCCAGGTTCCGGGCCGCGAACTGCTCTTTCAGTTCGGCGGGAGTGCCGCAGAGCACGAGTTCGCCGTGGTTGATCATCCCAACGCGGTCGCACAGGCTTTCGACCTCGAACATGTTATGTGAGGAGATGAGTACGGTGACGCCGGCCTGGGCAATCTGACGGACCAGTTCCCGTATCTCGTAGGCGTTCATCACGTCGAGCCCGGAGGTGATTTCGTCCATGATTGCCACTTTCGGCTCGGGCATGATCGCCCGAGCGATAAGCAGCCGCCGCATCATACCTTTGCTGTAGGTGCTGACTTTGGAATCGATGCGGTCGCCGAGGTTGGCGATGTGCAGGCCCCGGGCCATCATGCCGTCGAAGTCCTTCTCGGGACTGAAGAACCGGGCCATGAATTTCAGATAGGTCCGGCCGGTCAGCTCCTTGTAGGCGCCGGCGTCCTCGGGCAGGTAGCTGATGTCCTTGCGGACCAGCGCTCCTTCCTTCATCACGTTGTGGCCGCAGACCTCGATGGTCCCGGAGGTCACCCGCAGAATGGTGCAGATCATCCGCAGAGTCGTGGTCTTGCCGGCCCCGTTGGGACCGATCAGGCCGAAGATCTTGCCTGGCTGTACACTGAAACTGAGGTTGCGGACGGCTTCGCGGTCGCCGTAGACTTTACATACGTCTTTCAGGACGAGTGCGTCTTCCATAGCAGTGTCTAATCAGACAACAGATAAAAAAGGTATGGGAAAGGACTGGCCCTTCCCGGAAAAGTTTCACTCGTCGTCGGCGGAGCGATTCTTCGCTGGAGCCTTGCGGGCAGGGGCCGGAGCGGCGGGCACCGCTGTACCCATGGCCTGACTGATAGCCCCCTGAAGGACGCCGTAGCGTTCCCGCAGGTCCTTTTCCTGTTTTTCCAGGCCTCTGATGCGGATGCCGAGAGTCTCGAGGGAATCTTCGAATTCCTCTTTCAGGGCAGCCTTGTCGTCGACCTTGATAAGCAGCACGCCTACGTTCCGGAAGACGTCGCCTTTGGCCTTGCCGAGCTCCTCGACGGTCCGCTCCAGCTCTTTCTGCTGGGCCTGCATCTGGATCTTCTGGGTTGTGACGTTCTGCAACTGTTGCTGTATCTGCTGGAACTGAGTAATCTGGTTCTGAAGCTGGGGACTGATTCCGTTCATGTGGATTCCTTCGCGATGCTGTCGATATTTTCGGTGATCATAATGCATTCCAGATAGGAATTGAGCGCCGCCCGCATGGCCGTCGTGTCGGCCGCTTCGACCGAAAGGACGGCAACGTCGCGGTCCAGACAAATCTCTACGTGGGTCCGAGGCAGGTCGCGGCGGGCCTCAGGACCCACCGTTGCGACGATGTTCGCGGCGTCGGCGGACTCAATCCGGAGGGTCGCCGTCGGCATCTCAATCCGACTTCAGGGTCTTCTTCACGTTCGGCCGTTCTTTGAAGAAGATCTTGGAGCCGCATTTCTCGCATTGCAGCCCCAAGGACGCCATGTTCCTGATGGGCTCGTTGCACTTGGCGCATCTGTACATTCAGACCACCTGAGCGCTCACTGCTCAGCCGCCTCGGCCTTGGGGGCCGGAGCGGCGTCCGCTTCCTTGGCGGCAGCCCGAGCGGCCGCAGCCGCAGCGGCGGCTTCGGCGGCGGAGGCCTTCCGGGTCCGCGGGCTGTAGGCTTCGGCAGCGAACTTGGTGCCGCAGCGGTGGCATTCCCAGATCCCGGCGGAGACCCGCTTCACAGACATGTGGTGGCAGGTCGGGCACTCGTGTTTCTCTTTCTGATGGGCCTCGATGGACTTGATCCGGTTCCGGACCACGACACCATACCTTGCGCCCAACCGGCCGGAAGTTCCGGCTTTGCTGGTTCTCTTAGACATTTGGAATCACCCGATTATAGTTCTGATCTGTTTGCCGATCTCGACGGCCCGGTCAAGGCAGAGGGAAAGATCGCCTCTGGTGATCGATCCCTTGCCGCCTTTCTGCATGGCCCGGAAGTTGCCGTTGTCATCAGTGGTGACAGTCATACGGGCGGACGAGATTGCTTCTTCGTCGAAATTAGGGTCTACTATTAAATCATTGCCTATCTTAGCTTCGGTCACGGAGATGGGCAGGCAGGTGATCGGCAGCGGCATATCATCGCCGAACCCGTACTGCTTGTTCGGGACCATAGCGGTCTTGAGCGCGCAGACAGCGGCGTAGTTGGCCGCATCGAAGAGGTTGCCGTCCCAGTTCAGGGCATAGATGTCGATGTAGACCATCCAGATCTGTTCTCCTTCCTTGATGCACAGTTTTTTCACATCTATCATACCGGACTCGCGTATTCCGCGGTCCACAACCCGGGCGAGTTCGATGGCGTTCTCGTCCGGAGGTCCTGACTCGAAGGTCGGATGGGCCATGGGGATAAGTTCGGCGCCGGTGGTGATGACCCCGTCGGCGGGGGCGTCCATATACGGAGTGCCAGGGATGATCTTGATGCCGGCCATGCCCTCGGTGTCGCCGAGCCGCAGATGACAGGAGCCGTCTGCGGATTCGATGACGCCGGTTTCGAACGTGATCTTCCTGGGTTCGTCCAGCCGCCGGCTGTCTGCGCGGCGTCCGTCGGCCAGCAGGTTAAGCAGATGATCGCGTTTGATCTGGGACATGATATAGTCACTCATCGGTCGCACCCTCCTTCTTCTCGATCTCGCTGTAACGCTTCTTCAGGGCCGCCTTCTGCATGTCGTAGACCTCGTGGGCCGCGCCGAACGCCATGTCCAGGCCGTGGTCCAGTTCTTCGCGGGTCATGTTGCCGTCCATCTGCAGCAGGACGATCTCGTCCGTCGAGGGGACGATAGCCAGCGGTACATCTGCCTGACCGAAGTTATCCTCTTCTTTGTTCAGATCGAGGACGACATGGTTGTCGGCCTTGCCGCAGGCAATGGCGGGGATCAGGTCCCGCATGGGGATCCCGGCGTCCGCCAGGGCGACCGAGGCCGCCGTTAGGCCGGCGCACCGGGTGCCGGCGTTGGCCTGCAGGATCTCGATGTACACGTCGATCGAGGCCCGGGGAAACAGTTCCACCTGGACAACGTTCGACAGGGCCTCCGAGATCAGTTTGGAGATCTCGACGGACCGGCGGTCCGTGCCGGGCCGCTTCCGGTCGCTGACCGAATAGGTTTCCATGTTGTATTTGCACTGGATAATGGCCTTTGTCGGGTCCTGAAGGTGCCGGGGCCGGCATTCACGCGGACCGTAGACCGCGCACAGCACTTTGTTCTTACCGATCTCGAGGTAACAGGAACCGTCCGCGTTTTTAAGGACGCCCGCCTCGATTTTGATGGGGCGTTTCTCGTCGCAGCGCCGGCCGTCGATCCGGATGCCCTCATCGTTCACCAATGTCATATCTGTATGTCCGCTCATTGCGATTCCTCCCTGTCTGCGGGGATGTCTGTATCTTCCTCGTCTTCCCCGCTCTGCGGGAGCCTGCTTTCGATGAAGTTTTCCACCCGGTCTGAAAGGTTCGGTAACTGGGCTTCAGCCTCGATCATCTTGATGGCTTCGACCGCTACCGCCACGTTCTCCTCGTCGCCGTCCACCCAGATCCGGCCGTTCTGCCCGACAAATACCCGGCAGTCGGTCATGTTCTTCAGCATTTGGATCATGGATCCGCTCTTGCCGATGACACGCGAAATCTTGGAGTGCGCAATAGTGACCAGCTGACCGCCCTCGATTTTCCGGAGACCGGAGTCTTTCATAGTCACCTGGATCTTGCGGCTCTCATCCACCATCAGGATCTTCAGGAGCACGACGTCCCCTACGCTGAGGAACCGGGATGTATCTCCGAATTCGACCTTCCACGGGACCTCGCTGACGTGCAGCGGGGCGGGATAGGGCGCATTTATGTCGACCATCCAGTTGGACGGGCCGAGGTCGTAGATGATGCCGATGACGGTGTCACCGGTCACGGGCATATAGCACCCGTGCAACGGGATCACCGAAACCGCGTTCTGGACATAGGTCTTAATTCCCATGATTCCGGCGCGGATCTTGCCGTCGAGCTCGTAGGCATTGTCGCCCGGCCGGCACTCGTCTGCATCCGCGAGCACCTCGCCGGGGGTAACAATCTCCCGGGCCTTTCTGGCGTTTTTTCTTTCCATAATATCACTTCTTCAAATGTAAATAAAACTCAGGACGTGATCAGCTTGACCGAAGCGTTGCCCCGGGTCCGGCTTTTCAGTTTCTCTGTGAGTTCGGTGATCAATCCGGCGGGGATCTCCATCGTGCCGATCCAGAACCCGTCGGAAGTCCACTCTTCCCGGTCGACGATGCCGTACTTGATCAGCTCGTCGTAACACCGGCCATAGTCGTCGCCTTTCAGCTTGATGGCGACACGGCTTTTCTCGAACCGGATGGGCAGCAGGGGGCGGAGCACCTTCATGGCCTCCTCGATCTCCTTGTCCAACGGTTTTACCGGGTCAACGCGGAACTTGCCCTCCTCCAGTGCGATCTCGATCCGTTTGGGCGGATGCGGGGTGTGCGTCTGGGGATTGATGGCATTGGCCGCGATGTAGGTAACGATCTGCCGCCGCTTGGCCTCCAACAGCTCTTTCCGCTGTTCGGCGGTCATTTGCACCTCGCCCTTCTCGATGATGTGCTGGGCGATGGCGGTGATATCCTCTGTCCCGAAGACCTCTTTGATCTTCGAGGTCTCGGGGCGGGTGCCCTTGCGGGCATCCTTAAATACGTCCTCGACGGCGAGATATTTGGTCAGATCGACCTGCTTTCCCTGTTTGATCAGGTCCATGGCGGCCGGGTCGAGCAGGATCTCGAAACGTTCGCCGTGGCTTTCCAGGCGGGCAACGATCGCATCCTCGAGCTCTACCATGATCCCGCCTCAGAGTTTGGCAATGACCTTGGCTTTTTCGTTCTCGTCAAGCCGTCTGAACTTCTCGTCCTTCCGGACGAGGCCGACCTCGATCGAGGCGGGCACGAGTTTCTCTTCGATGGCCGCGGCCATCGCGTTCAGCCCCAGTTTCAGCGCGGTGTCGTAAGACATGTCGTCTTTGTACTCTTTTTCGAGTTTCTCCATTACGGTCGCCCGGCCGATGCCGATGCAGCTTGCCTTGTAGGCCACCAGGGCACCCGACGGGTCCGTCTCGAAAAGATGGGTCCCGAGATCGTCGCTCCCGGCGATCAACAGTGCGACGCCGAATGGACGCACGCCGCCATACTGGGTGTAGTTCTGCTCATAATCGCAGACCTTCTTCGTGAGCATCTCGACGGCCATGTTCTCACCGTAATTGACCCGGTGGACCTGGGCCTCTTTGCGGGCCTGGTCGACGAGGATCCGGGCATCGGCGACGAGTCCGGAGGTTGCACAGCCGATGTAGTCGTCGATATCGTAGATTTTCTCGATCGACTCAGGCTCGACCAGCCTGCTGCTGACCCGTTTGTCGACGATCAGCATGACGCCGTCCTTGAACTTGATGCCGATTGTCGTCGTACCTCTCTTGACGGCCTCGCGGGCATACTCGACCTGGAACAGCCTTCCGTCGGGGGAGAAAACAGTAATTCCCCGATCATACGCCATTTGACCTGGTTGCATTTCTTAATCCTTCAGGGGCCGCTAACGCACGTGAGTATATATGGGTTTCAGGACAGAAAGTTCCTTTTGCGCGCAACGTTAAAGTTGCGGTGGCCGGACATGGTTCTGCGGCCGCGGCGGGATGTGGGCCTTCAGGGCCGGGTAGCGGTCCCGCAGGGTCCGCAGGGTGCCAGAGGTGTCGACCGGGTTGCACGAAGAATCTGCCTGCCGGACGGCGGCGATGCAGGCCTCACGCTGGGCGGGGGAGCAGCGTACGATCGCCATGCCAGCGGCGCATTGGATGACATTGTAAGTCCGGCCCCAGGGTGCCAGACCGGCAATCAGGTCGTTGCGGGTGAGTGCCGGGTTCGTGCTGAATGCGATGTACCGCCGTCTGCCCCGCTGCGCTTTCACCGTCATGATGCCGCCTTCATAGACGGTGATTCATAAAACCCTTGGCCTTTGCCGGCCCACGGACGAAGCAGGTACCGCAGCCGACACAGACGGGTTGTTCCCGCGCGACAGCCGTTCCGCATACTGGGCAGGGAAAGATGCCACAGGCGTCGGGAACGAGAGCTCCGCAGGTCCGGCATGCATGTCTGTCGAGGGGCATTCCGCAGCCCGGACAGAGCCAGGGCGTGCGGTCCACCGAGATAATGGCCGCTGTAGGCCGGCCGCAGAATGGGCAGGTTTCAATCCCGGTGAGACAGTCCGCATGGAAGAGAGCTCCGCAGGCGCACCGGTGGCAGCAGTCCGCGAGCGGTCCGAGACAGATGCTGCAGCGCTGCGATTTTCCGGGGTCTGCTGAAGTACGGTAGGTGTTCCCAGAATCCCGCGCAACCGGGGGCCCGCCGACCTCCTTTGCCGTCCGATGGTGGTGCCGGCACTCGGCGGCAATGGTTATCAAACCAACCATGCTGGCAACACAAGCCAGTAATACCAATGTCATCATAGAGTCACCTTGTGATAGATAAGTGTTTTTATTATAATCAGTTTTAATTGACAAATAGTTTGAGGAATACCTACACATACGAAAATACTTTTCGTATGTAAACTGGTTACAAAAATATAGGTTGTTTTACCGTTTGATGAAATCTCAAGAAATCAAATATTATGAATGTCTGGCACAGGGCAACGTGTGGTTTACTTAAGAAATGGAAGGTAAGAATTTCTTCCAAAACATAAAAGCAGAAACCTAATGTCTGAATTCTATTTAAAACTTGTTTGATAAGAGTTTTAATTGGCGGGCCTATTATGGCTACCCATTCCAATCACCAATTGGTAACGGAGGCAAAGATTTGACAAAATCTGCATTGGTTATAGGTGGAGGAATTGCGGGCATTCAGGCTTCGCTGGATCTCGCGGACCGTAACGTTCACGTCTATCTCGTGGAAAAGCTCCCGACGATCGGCGGAAAGATGGCCCGGCTCGACAAGACCTTCCCGACTAACGACTGCTCGGCCTGCATTCTGTCGCCGAAGATGGCGGACTGCAACGGGCATCCGAACATTACAACCATGACCTACTCTGAGGTCGTCAGCGTATCAGGTGACGCTGGCAACTTCAAGGTTCAGGTCAAGGAAAAGGCCCGCTACGTGGACCCGAAGGCCTGCACGGCCTGCGGCGACTGCATAGCGAAGTGCCCGACCAAGGGCATCCCGGATCAGTTCGAGTTCGGACTGACCTCCAGGAAGGCCATCTACATCCCGCACGCCCAGGCTGTGCCTCGGGTAGCGCTGATCGACGCTGACCACTGCAAGATGCTTACCAAAGGTACCTGCGGCGTCTGCCTCAAGGTCTGCGGCAAGAAAGCTATCAACTATCAGGACAAGGACAAAATCGTCGAGCTCGATGTAGCCTCGATTGTTGTCGCGGCCGGCTTCGACGTTTGGGACGCCAAGCAGGCTTCCGAGTACGGCTACGGCCGGTACCCCAACGTCGTCACCGCTCTCGAATACGAGCGGCTGATGGGCGCTTCTGGCCCGTACAGCGGCCATATTCCGGTACCTTCCTCTGTCAGCAAAGACAAGTGGGGAGTTCCGGTACTGGATGAGGCTCACGCGCCTAAGACTCCGAAGAGCATTGCCTGGATTCAGTGCTGCGGTTCCCGGTCCCACAAGAAGAGCTGGAAACAGTACTGCTCCTCCGTCTGCTGCATGTACGCGACGAAGCAGGCCATGATCACCAAGGAACACGGCGATGTCGACGAGGATATCTATTTCATGGATATTCGTTCGTACGGTAAGGAGTTCGAGGCCTATATCCACCGGGCCGAGAACGAGTACGGCATCAACATGCACCGGGCGGCTCGGGTTTCCAACGTCGAAGAGGACCCCGAAACCCATCAGGTCACCGTCAACTACACCGATAAGAACAACGATCCGGCCTCAAAGACCTATGACCTTGTTGTACTCTCTATCGGCCTGACTGCCCCGAAGGAGGCCGAAGAGATCTCCAAGACCCTCGGCATCGATCTGAACGACTACGGATTTGCAAAAACCACCGTTTTCGATCCGTTGGAGACTACCCGCAAGGGTGTCTTCGTTACCGGCGCGTTCGCCGCCCCGAAGGATATCCCGACCTCGGTTGCTGAAGCCAGCGGTTCTGCTGCCAAGGCCGGCGCGTACGTTGTCAAGGACAAGGACTTCAAGCCCTGCGCCCCTAAGGTGTATCCGCCCGAGAAGGACGTCGAGGGCAAAGAGCCCCGTGTCGGAGTCTGGGTTTGCCACTGCGGTATCAACATCGGCTCTGTGGTCGATGTCCCGGCCGTTGTCGAGTACGCCAAGACTCTTCCGCACGTGGTTGTCTCTATCGACACCAAATACGCCTGCGCTCAGGACACGCTCGAAGAGATTTCTGCGTTCATCAAAGAGAAGGACCTCAACCGGGTCGTTGTTGCCTCATGCACTCCGCGTACCCATGAGCCTCTCTTCAGAGAGGCCTGCCGGAACGGCGGTCTGAACAAATATCTGTTCAACATGGCCAACATCCGGGACCAGTGCTCGTGGATCCACATGCACTCTCCCGAAGCGGCCACCAAGAAGGCCGAGGACCTGGTCAAGATGGCCATCGCCAAAGCCTGCCTGCTGGAACCCCTCGTCGGCTCCGAGCTCCCCGTCAACCAGGCCGCAGCCGTCGTCGGCGGCGGCATCACCGGCATGACGGCCGCGCTCGACATCGCCAGCCAGGGTGTGCAGGTCCACCTGTTCGAGAAGCAGGCCGTGCTCGGCGGCTTTGCGACGAACTTCTGCCACAAGGAGGACGGTGTCGAGGTCAGCCAGTTCCTGAAGGACACTATCGCCAAGGTCGAGAAATGCCCGAAGATCAAGGTGTACAAGAACGCCGAGATCGTCGACATCCCCGGCTACGTCGGCAACTTCACGGTGAAGCTGAAGGACGGCCAGGAGATCCCGGCCGGAGCGGTCCTGTTCGCGACCGGCGCCGGTCAGTACCACCCGGTCGAGTACAACTACGGCTCCGACGCCAAGGTCAGGACCATCCTCGAGGTCGAGAAGGCCCTGTCCGAGGACATCTTCAAGGGCAAGAACGTCGCCTTCATCCAGTGCATCGGCTCCCGGAACGACCAGGTCTCGTACTGCTCGCGGGTCTGCTGCACCGGTGCTATCCGGAACGCGATCCAGATCAAGATGAAGGACCCCACGGCCAACGTGACCATCATCCACAAGGACATCCGGACGTACGGCTTCCGCGAGGACATGTACTACATGGCCTGCAAGCTGGGCGTCAAGTTCCTGAGATACTGCGTCGATGACAAGCTGCCCGAGTACGACGGCAAGACGGTCACCGCGCTGGACTCCACCCTCGGCGAGAAGGTCAGCATCCCGGTGGACACCCTGGTGCTTTCCGCCGGCATCACGCCGCTCCGCGAGGAGAAGGAAAAGCTCGCCAAGATGGTGAAGATCCCGATCAGCAAGGACGGCTTCTACTTCGAGGCCCACCAGAAACTGCGTCCGGTCGACTTCGCCACCGAAGGTGTGTACTGCGCCGGTTCCGGCCACTGGCCGAAGTTCATGGACGAGTGCATCGCGCAGGGCTCCGGCGCTGCGGCGAGGATGCTCACCATCATCACCAAGGACAAGCTCATCTCCGAAGGCATCGTCGCCTCGGTCAGCAACCCCGAGGTCTGCAACGGCTGCGGCACCTGCGAAGGCTGCTGCGAGTACCATGCGATCACCATCATCCTCAACGAAGAGGGCCGCCCCGTTTCGTCCGTCAACCCTGCGCTGTGCAAGGGCTGCGGCTGCTGCGTGGCCGCCTGCCCGTCCGGTGCGATGGAACAGAGAGGCTTCCGCTCGAAGCAGATCATCGCGGAGATCGATGCCCTGCTTGACAAGCCGCTCATGGAGAAGGAGTGATTCAAATGGCTGAAAAAGAATTCGAACCCCTGATCGTCACCTTCTGCTGCAACTGGTGCTCCTACGCGGGCGCCGACGGCGCAGGTGTCGCAAGGCTGCAGATGCCGCCGAACTTCCGGATCATCCGGACCATGTGCTCCGCTCGTGTCGACCCTGAGTTCGTGCTCAGAGCCCTCTCGAAAGGCGCCGACGGCGTCATCATCCTGGGCTGCCACCCGGCAGACTGCCACTACATCGGCGGCAACTACCGGGCCCGGCGGCGGATCGCCCTGCTCCGGCTGGTCCTCGAGCAGTACGGCTTCGACCCGAAGCGGCTCAGACTCGAGTGGGTCTCCGCTTCCGAAGGCGAGAAGTTCCAGAAGACGATGGTCAGCTTCGTCGATCAGATCAAAGAGCTCGGCCCGAGCCCCGTGCACGACGAGCTCACGACCGCAGAAGAGCACAATGATGACGTCAAGTCGCCTGTGAAGGAGGAGTAAGATGTCTTTCTTCGACAGATTCAAGAAAAAGAAGAAGAACGAGGAGACCGCGGCCCCGAAGGCCGAGGCTAAGAAGGAAGCCGCGGCGGCCCCCGCCGCGGCAGCGAAAGAAGCGGCCGCCACGCCGGTCGGCGCCAAGAACCCCACGACGTACCCGACGGCCGATCTCGGCACCCTGCTGCCCGGCGCCCCTAAGAACGGCAAGATCAACCTTGCTATCTACTGGGCGGCGGCCTGCGGCGGCTGCGACGTGTCCATCCTGGACACCAACGAGCGCGTCCTGACCATCGGCGACATGGCCAACATCGTCATGTGGCCCATCGCGGCGGACGGCAAAGAGAAGGACATCGAGGCCATGCCCGACAAGAGCATCACGGTCTCGCTGATCAACGGTGCGGTCCGGAACACCGAGAACGAGCACATGGTGAAACTGCTCCGGCAGAAATCCCTGCTCGTGGTCTGCTACGGCACCTGCGCCTGCTTCGGCGGCACCCCGGCCCTGGCCAACCTGACCGGCGGCAAGGACGACATCCTGAACTACGTCTACACCAAGACCCCGACCTCCGCCAACTTCCAGAAGGACTGCGGCCACGCGGACAAGCCGGTCGTCCCGGTCAACGAGTACAAGGCCCCGGAAGGGGTCCTGACCCTGCCGGTGCTGTACGACACCGTCAAGACCCTCGACCAGGTCATCGATGTGGACTACTACATCCCCGGCTGCCCGCCGCTGCAGGAGTCCATCTCCCAGCTGCTGAAGGCTGTCGTCGACTTCGTGTACAACGGGGTCGCCCTGCCGCCGAAGGGCGCCGAGATCGGTGTCACCGAGAAATGCCTGTGCGACGAGTGCCCCCGCACCAAGGAGTACAAGCGGATCACCAAGATCGTCGAGCCCTATCAGATCGACGTCGACCCCGACAAATGCCTGATGGACCAGGGCATCCTGTGCCTCGGTCCGGCCACCGTCGGCGGCTGCAACGCCCGCTGCACCATCGTCGGCCAGCCGTGCCGCGGCTGCTACGGGCCGACCCATCTCGTCCAGGAACACGGATCCAGCGCGCTCAGCGCCATTGCTTCGCTGTTCCCGGTGCTGGATGACGACCCCACGATGGATGAGGAGAAGGTCATCGAGATCATGTCTCAGATCAAGGACCCGCTGGGCTACTTCTACGCGTTCACGCTGGGGAAGTCGCTGCTGAACCGGTCTGTCAAGGAAGAGAAGACTGCATAAAGGAGGTAAAAACAATGGCAGGACCTATCATTTGGGACGAGAAACAGAAGGTCACGAGCAACCGTGTTACCGTTGACCCGATCACTCGCCTGGAAGGACACGGGAAGATCGAGATCTTCCTGAACGACAAAGGAGATGTCACCAACGCGTACTGGCAGGTGCCCGAGGTCAGAGGCTTCGAGCGGTTCTGCATCGGCCGCAGGGTGACCGAGCTCAACCAGATCACCGCACGTCTGTGCGGTGTCTGCCCGGGCGCACACCACCTGGCCTCTACCAAGGCCATCGACGGCTGCTACAGCGCCAAACCCACCGAGGCGGCGTTCCACATCCGGGACACGTTCTACCACGCACACTTCGTGCACAGCCACATCGCGCACTTCTACGCCCTGGCCGCGCCGGACTTCGTGTGCGGACCGGCCGCGCCGGCCGCCGAGCGGAACGTGCTCGGCGTCGTCGCGCACGTCGGCCTCGAGCTCGGCAGCGCCGTGCTCAAGGCCCGGGCCGAGGCCCAGAACATCCAGGGGATCATTGGCGGCAAGCCGACCCACCCTGTCATGGGCGTCCCCGGCGGGGTCTCGAAGGCCATCAGCAAGGAAGAGGCGAAACAGATCCAGGACTACTCTGAGAACCTGGTCAAGTTCGCCGAGACCTCCCTGCAGGTCTTCAAGGACGTCGTCCTCGCGAACAAGGAGTATGTGGACATCATCACGAACAAGGACCTGTACTACAACGAGACCTATCACATGGGCCTCGTCAACGACAAGAACCAGCTCGAGTTCCACGACGGCAAAGTGCGTGTGGTCGACAACGACCGCAAGCAGGTCGACCTATACGACCCGAAGGACTACCTCGACCACATCGCCGAGGCCGACGAGCCCTGGTCCTACGAGAAGTTCCCGTACCTGCGGAAGCCCGGCTACAAGGGCCTGGTCCCCGGCATGGACAGCGGTCTGTACCGGGCCTCCCCGCTCAGCCGGCTGAACACCTGCGAGAGCATCTCGACCCCCGAGGCCAACGAAGCGCTGAACGACTACCGGGCCCTGTTCAAGAGCCTGGGTGTCGAAGGCTCTGTCCAGTACACCCTCGCGACCCACTACGCGCGGATCATCGAGATGCTGTACGCCGCCGAGAAGCTGAAGGAAGACGCTTACAGCGACAAGCTGACCGACCCGAACATCAAACAGCACGACCTGGTCCCCGGCGGACGCGGCGTCGGCTGCGTGGAGGCGCCGAGAGGCACCCTGACCCACGACTACACCTGCGACGAGAACGGCATCGTGACCGCCTGCAACCTGGTCGTCGGGACCACCAACAACAACGGTCCGATCTGCATGGATGTGGCGAAGGTCGCCAAAGGCCTGATCCACAACTTCGAGGTCAGCCCCGGCCTGCTCAACATGGTCGAGATGGCCTTCCGGGCCTACGACCCGTGCAACTCCTGCGCTACCCACAGTCTCCCCGGCCAGATGCCGCTGACCGCGGAGATCAGGAACGCCGACGGTTCGATCTACGACACCGTTACCCGGAACTGAAACCTCTTTGACGGGGGCGTGAGCCCCCGTCCCCAAACAGCTCAGGCGGCCGGACGCGGCCGCCCCCTTTTTCACACCGTTTTTCACAATATCGCGCAGATCTACGAAAAGCCCGGATCTTATAAAGGCAATAACAGGCCATACCGTTTATACTACCTGATGAGATACCTTAATGCTTGTCACTCGGACGGCCGGATCGGTCTTTCCGGGCCCTGATAAGTGATCAGCTCGGCGGACGGCCGAGCGCAGGAAGGTAACCGAATGAAGTGTTCGGACAGCGCCAGTTGCAGGTTTTCAGCAGCGGTCCAGCTTCAGCTCGCGTTTCAGCAGCGGGGGGGGGGGGGCAGAAGAAGTCTGTCTCCCTGCGGCTGTCTGATTTTATTTTGTTCGGCCGGACCGACTGCGGAGGTCCCTGCGGGGACCGATCGATCAGAGCACAGTGATATTTTGATTGGAGTTAGAATAACATGAAAAACAAGATGATTCTGGCGACAGTGATCGCATTGGTCATGGTCGTCGTGGGGGTGGCGGCGGTAGCCGTTCCCGATGACAGCGGGACGATGGCGGCGCCCTCTGGTACGGCAATCAATGATGAGGCCGGACTGGTTGCAGCAGCCAGTGCAGGCGGTACTTATTATCTGACCGCTGATCTGATTTTGACCGCAGATAATACGTCGACTAGAGACGTTCTCGAAGGGGTCATTTATATTAGCAACGGTCAGGCGCTCACCTTGGACCTGAACGGTCACAGCATCTCTCACGATTCCAGAGTATTCTTCATCACTCATGGGACCTTTGATGTGACCGGCGAGGGGACTATCAAAGAGACTGCAGACGATCAGTATTCTCCGATTTGCATAAAAGGGTCCGATAAAGCAACCGACACCAACTACACGACCGTGACCATCGGGAAGGACGTGACCCTGAGCGGCTGGGCCGGCATCTTCATCACACCGTATGCTTCCTCCGGAAATCCGCATGCCTACGGGGTAACGGTTAATTTCAACGGCAAAATCATTGTTCCCATCAGCGGCGGTACAGTCGCAGGTCACGGCATCTACATCAACGGGCAGATCCAGGATAAGACCAACTATCCGGTAATCAATATTTCCAGCACAGCCGAGATCACCGTTACTGCCGGCACCGGCATTTATGCTGCCGGTTATGCACAGTGGAACATTGACGGTGCCGCTATTGTCGGAAAGGATTCTGGGATCGCGATCAAGGCCGGTATTCTGAACATTACCGGCGGGACCATTACCTGTAACGGGCCCAACACGGCTCCGACAGAGGGATACAGCAATGGTGTTAACGCGTCCGGAGCCGCAATACAGGTCGAGAGCAACAAAAATTATGCCAAGGAAATCCAGATATCGATCAGCGGAACCGATACGGTCATAACCAGTGACAACGGCTATGCGTTCTACGAATACCTGGCCAGCGGAACTACTGCAACTGCGATCAGTTCGATCAATATTGCCGGCGGTTCTTTTAGCTCAAAGCTCAGTACGTTCTGTCTTTCTGAGCAATTGACAGGAGTAACAGCCGGTCAGAAGTTCATTACTTCGGCTGCATTCAACTGTTTGGATGCACTTTCCTACACCGCCACCACTGCTCAGATAACGCTTAACAAGGATTACACGCTTGCCGATGCAGTCACCGTATCGGCCGGTACGACGCTTAAGCTGGCAGTCGGTTCTGTACTGACAGTGACGAGCACGATCACCAACAACGGCACCAT
>DAEQ01000002.1:0-42519 GCA_002495325.1 Methanomassiliicoccaceae archaeon UBA593 | reverse complement strand
ATGGTACGATCACCAACAACGGCGTATTGGTCAACGGTACGGGCGGCACTATCAACAATACGGGAACCATTACCAACAACGAGTCTTTCGTCAACAACAGCACTGCTGTCGTCGGAACCATTGTCAACAACGGCGTCTGCTTCGGGGTCACACCTACCGAGAACAACGGCAGTGTCAGTGAGGTCAAACATCTTACCGGAGTTACCGGCGATATCGTTCTGGGGGGAGCTGATGTCGGCAAGGGTGTGAGCTTCGCAGTCTCCAGCGACTTTGGCGTTGGTCCGATATCAGTCGACTTCGGCAATGACTGTATAGTGTCATTCACGCCTACGGCCGGTTCTACATACACTGTTACAGTAGCACTGGATCAGAATACGGTCGGCCCCAACGGTGAGATCGCTTATGACCTCGTAGTATCGGGCGTGAATGTCGGTCCTGTAACGATCACCCTGCCTCGGTCCGGCAGCGGGACTCCGTACGTCAACTATGTTGTGCCCGACGGAACGGTCACCGCGATGAAGGTCGAAAGCTACACCGCCACCACGGTCACTTTCGTTACCGACCATAACTCGCGGTATCTCGTCGGCGTGACCGAAGAGCCGACCGCGCCGCCGGTCAGCAGCTACCGGGTCACCATCACCCCCGGTCTCGGCTATTCGATCGCCTGCTCTGCCGGCAACGTGTTCACGCTCAGTGCCGACAGTTCGATGAACTTCCGGATCTGTGCAACGGACGGTTATCAGCTGATGGGCGTGTTCGCGTCCAACGCCAAGCTGGTCAACCTGGGCGGCGGCTACTATAAGGTCAGCGATGTGACCGCTAACGCCGTGATCACGGTCCAGGTGCAGAAGGTCAGCAGCAGCAACGATGACAATGACGACGATGACGGCATATCCGTTGCGGCGATCATCGCGGCCGCGGCTGCGGCCGCGGTCGTTGCGGCCTGCGCCGGCTACGTCTACTGGCGGAAGTAAACCTCTTCGGGGGCGTGAGCCCCTTCTATTTTTATCAATAAAACGTTCACAGCCGGCTGTGCCGCGGTGTGTCCTCGCGGTCGTCCCACCGCTCGAAGTTCCGGCCTTTGACCACGAGGTCGCCGCGGCGGCCCAGGTCGATGCCGTCCAGCAGGTGGACTTCGGCACCGTCGAGGTCGACCAGGTCCGAATTGAGCAGCGGACCCAGCAGCGGCTGGCCGATGATGTTGACCGGCGAACCGCCCAGCAGTCTGTTGAAGGCCGGCACAACGATGAACCGTTCCGGCAGCCGTTGATAGCGGTCGCCCTCCCGGGGCTCCCGGAAGCGCCCCCGCAGCCAGCACGGTTCGGTCATGTGGGCACCTACCGTGTCGGCGAACATGATTGTCGGGTGTTCGTGGCCCATGACCAGGGTCGGAGCGGCCATGACCTCAGGCGCCGGCCAGGTGTGGCCGTGGATGAGCCCGACCCCGTTGATGACAGTGCCGCCGGCCGGCCAGATCCGGACCTGCCCCGGTACGAACTCCTCCAGTGAAGTATCGTGATTGCCGCGGACGATATCGACCTGGGAAAAATTATCCAGAAGCCGGTCGCAGAAGACGGGGATCTCCCGGTATTCCTGTCTGGTGGACCCCGGCACCGAGTCCTTGATGTCGCCGATCATGACGATCCGGCGGATCTCCGGTGCGGCCGCCTTCATCAGGGCATCGAACATGTCGTCGGTCCGCGAGGAAAGGTGGAACCCTTTGCGGACCAGATGCGATTCGACACCGATGTGCAGGTCGCCGATTACCAGCGCGTCGTCGACCCGTAACGCCGGGACCCCCGGCAGCGGCTGGATCTCCATCAGTGCTCCGGCCGCGGCAGGTTCTCCCGCAGAACTGTCCCGATCTCCGCGATGACATCCGTGGCGATCATTCCGTAGCTGTACCTTTCGGTGGCCAGTTCGCCGGCTAGGCCGGAGACGTAAGCTCCCAGGCAGGCGGCGTCGAAGGCGGTCATGCCTTTGGCCAGCAGACCGCCGATGATGCCGGCCAGAACGTCTCCGGTGCCGGCACCGGTCATGGCCGGGGTGCCGGTGCCGTTGCGCCGGCAGCGGGTCCCGTCCGAGATCAGGTCCTCGCGTCCTTTCAGGATGACGGTGCAGCCAAGCCGGGCGGCCAGCTGCCGGACCGCGGCCGGGTCCCGTTCGGTCCCGCCCAGCCGCCGGTATTCGCCGGCATGAGGGGTCAGGACGGTCTGGTCCAGGCGGGAAGCGAACTGTTTGCCGAGAGCGTTAAGGCCGTCCGCATCGATGACCAGCGGCCGGCGGCAGACGTTTACGAACTGCCGGACCGCCGCGGCGGTCTGGTCATCCCGGCCCAGGCCGGGCCCTATGAGCACGGCATCCGCCTCTTCGGAGAGTTCCAGCAGCCGTGACACGTGATCGGGGCAGAGGGAATCGCCGCTGAGCGGGTCGATGATGAACACAGGGCTGACCGCCGCGATCTCCCGGCAGCAGACTTCCGGGGCGGCGATGACGACAAGGTCGGTGCCGGTCCTCAGGGCGGCCAGGGCGGCCATGGCCGGTGCGCCGAAATACGGGCCGCCGCCGATGACCAGCAGGCTGCCGTTGGCACCTTTATGGCTGTCTGGTGCCGGAACAGGATAACGCAGGAAATCTCCCGGTCCGGTACAGGCGGCGGCCTCCGGCGGGATGCCGATGTCCGCGACGACGATCTCGCCGCAGTTCGTCCCGTTCATGCCTTCCTTGAGGTCGTGCATGGTCACGGTGACAGTCGGCCGGACCTGCTGGGTGCAGCCGAGGCCGGTAGGTACGTCGACGCTGACGACCGGGCCGGTGAACGCATTGGCAAAAGCGACATATTGATCGTACGGGGTCCGCAGGCTGCCGGTAAGTCCGGTGCCGAGGGCGGCATCCACCAGGACCTCGCAGTCCGGAAGGTCCTTTCCGAAGTACCTGGCCGGGCATTTCAGCGCGGCAAAATAGGCGGCCGCGGCCGGGGACCGGATATGCGACGGATCGTCGAAAAGATATACGGTCACCTGCTCGCCGGCCAGGTGCAGGGCGGCCGCAAAGCCGTCCCCGCCGTTGTTCCCGTGGCCGCAGAAGATCCCGAACCGGCGGCCGTGATAACGGGCCTGCAGCAGTTCGGCCACGGCCGCACCGGCCCGGTCCATAAGCCGGTCCACACCGACGCCCAGTGCGGCGGAGTTGGCATCCAGGACCTTGGCGTCCAGGGCCGTGATCATGGTCCTGCCTCAGGCCTGGTTCTTTACCAGGATCGTGCCGATCTTGGGAAGGATGTCGGTCTTTTTCAGTTTACCTTTCTCGACGCGGACGCAGCCGGCCTTGGCGGCCCAATCGGCAGGATAGCTTTTGCCCTCGACGATCTTGTACTCGAGGTCCAGCACCAGTGCGCCTTTGGCGATCATGTCCAGCGAAGGGTGGGCCACGCAGAGTTTCTTAGGGAGCCGGCGCCCTTCGGCGCGGGTGCGTGAGGAATCGAAATATTCCGGCCACAGCACGATTGCAGTGTCGTCGTCGTATGCCATGGAAACAGGATAAAGAAAGGGGGATTAATAGTAATCGAGAAAATGAGACCTCCGGGGGCAGGCCCCGGAGGTAAGAAAGCAGACTGCTTCAGAGCAGAACTGCGTTAATGGCACCGTTCTGTCCGGGGCGGGACGTCACAACAGCGTCGCCGGCCTCGGTAGCGATGGTCGCGCCTTTGTTGATGATGTTACGCTGGACGTAGTTCGGGTCGGAAGGGTTGACCTTAACGCTCAGGATCTTGGCCCGCTTCACAGTGTGGGTGTTCTTGTCCATGACGTTGGCGTACTCGGCGAGGAGCATACCGACCTTGGTCGCGCCGCCGGTAACCCGGTACTGGCGCAGAGACTCGGTGCCCACCTTGGTGGTGATCTTCTCTCTGCTGACTTCGAACCGTCTCTTGCTTCTGGCGATGACAAGCCTGCCGCCGGTAGGCTTTCTCTTGGATTTACCCTGCCACGTTGCCATATTAATCAGCCCTCTAATCAGGGATTATTATTTAAAGATTATTGGAAGGTCAGGCCGGATCGAGCGGTCCGAGCAGTTCGACCGAGGCGTGTTGACCGTCTACTGTCAGGATAGCGCAGTGGCCGTCCCGGGCCGGACCGGGGTTGCAGAACAGGGTGCCGTCGATCGTTCTTGCGCCGATGTCCTCATGGATGTGGCCGGACAGAGCGACCAGCGGGCGGAACTCCTGAACGATCTTCAGGATCGCCGGGCTGCCGACGCTGGTGCCGTTCGGGATGTGGTCGAAGGTGCCGTAGGCGGGGGCATGGGTCATGAGGATCATGCCTTTCCGGGCGAGCGGCCGCAGTTTGGCGTCGATCTCCTCTTCCGAGAGCTCGAACGGGGTATCGAAGATGGTTTTGTTGGAGCCGCCGAGCCCGACCAGGTCGTACGGTCCGAGCTTCGCGGCTTTGCCGTGCATATCGACCGCAACATCGGCTATCTTGGCCGGCATGTCCCTGGGATCGCAGTTCCCGGGCAGAACGTAGACCTCGGCGTTGATGGAGGACAGGATCTCAGCAGTGTCTTCGCCGGTGCCCATGTCCGTAACGTCGCCCAGGAACAGTACGGCATCGGGATGCCGTTCGGCGATCAGCCGGTTGATCCAAGAAAGGTTCGAGGCCTTTTGATGCAGGTCCGTGAGGACAAGGAACTTCATGGGCGGCAGTAGGGTCGGACTGCTACTTATCGCTGATGTCCGGCGAACATGTCCCCTTCGGTTCAACGGTGCCGAGGCGTTCGGAGGCGGAAATCCGGATCAAAATTTATCCAAAGTTTTAATAGCACGATGTCTTACTCCGCCATCGAGTGGAGGTGGCCCAGCCTGGCAAGGCGATAGACTGCTAATCTATTGTCACCATGTGACCCGGGGGTTCGAATCCCTCCCTCCACGCTTTTTTACCATCTGGCTTTGAGTTCAATTTTCCGCTCATGGATTCGTTTCGTTTTTGTTTCACCGGCCTTGAACGTCGGACGGCAGGCGGATCGCAGTTCCGGCGGTCGCACCGGCAATCCGGAACGCGGTGACCGCAGCGGTGCAGCCGAAAACAGATCTTCCAACCGGTTCCGTTCAAATGACCGGGGAGGTCTGTATTGCCGTTCTTCCGGAGGTTCCGTCGGCAGAAGCACCGTCTCCGAACGACCGAAAACGGCAAAGTGCTATGCTCCGGAGCAGCTGTTCCGACGTCATTTTTCGTTCTGCCGGTTCAGAATATTCTTATTCTCTCTTATAATAAATATAAGAGAAACCATCTTCGGCCGCTGTGCAGTACCGTTGCGATCGGCGGAAAGGCCCGGTGCTTCGAAAGCGCGGCGGCCGGCAGTCTGTTTTCAATTCAGAGGCCTCCGCGGCGGGGTCTGACGGTCGCAATCGGGCATAGTCCCGTCATGAAGGCAAAATTTCAAATACAAGTTGTGAATAAGGGAATTTCAGCCTCGTGCAAACAAGGCGGAGAATCACTGTCCTCGGAAAGGTTAAATACCTCCTAGGAATCAGGGGATTCAGAAGATGCAATCGCGGGGCGCCTCACAAGGGCGTCCGGTGACACTGCACCGTCCGTCCCGAATGTGAAAAACATTCCGGATGAAAAAGGTTATATACTTCCCTGGAATACTGGGGAAGTGCGCGGAGCACAAAACCTGTGCCCTGCATGATGGAGAGCCAAGATCTCCGCCCGAATGGGCGTGCACTCTTGAGCTCTGACGTTCGATGCTACGAATGTCTCGTAAGACGGACATTCGATTAGAGTGTGCCGTCACGGGACAATAGGTGAAACGTGGTAAACTGCCAGTTTCAAATGTTTCATTCATCAAAATGACGTTAATATGTCAATAAGATTTGACTCCGGTTGATCCTGCCGGCGGCCACCGCTATAGGAATTCGATTAAGACATGCGAGTCGAGAGTCGTTATGGACTCGGCGGACTGCTCAGTAACACATGGACAACGTGCCCTAAAGTGGAGGATAATCTCGGGAAACTGAGGATAATACTCCATAGACCATGAGATCTGGAATGACTTATGGTTCAAAGTTCCGGCGCTTTAGGATCGGTCTGTGGCCTATCAGGTAGTAGTGGGTGTAACGTACCCCCTAGCCTATTACGGGTATGGGCCTTGAGAGAGGGAGCCCAGAGTTGGATTCTGAGACACGAATCCAGGCCCTACGGGGCGCAGCAGTCGCGAAAACTTCACAATGGGCGCAAGCCCGATGAGGGAATTCCTAGTGCTAGCACATTTGTGTTAGCTTTTCTTCAGCATAGATAACTGGAGGAATAAGGGCTGGGTAAGACGGGTGCCAGCCGCCGCGGTAATACCCGCAGCCCGAGTGGTGGTCGATTTTATTGAGTCTAAAACGTTCGTAGCCGGTCTTGTAAATCCTTGGGTAAATCGGGAAGCTTAACTTTCCGAATTCCGAGGAGACTGCAAGGCTTGGGATCGGGAGAGGTAAGAGGTACTTCAGGGGTAGGGGTAAAATCCTGTAATCCTTGGAGGACCACCGGTGGCGAAGGCGTCTTACTAGAACGAATCCGACGGTGAGGGACGAAGCCCTAGGTCGCAAACGGGATTAGATACCCCGGTAGTCTAGGGTGTAAACGCTGCAGACTTGGTGTTGGAGGCCATTCGGTGGCATTCAGTGCCGGAGAGAAGTTGTTAAGTCTGCTACTTGGGGAGTACGTCCGCAAGGATGAAACTTAAAGGAATTGGCGGGGGAGCACCGCAACGGGAGGAGCGTGCGGTTTAATTGGATTCAACACCGGAAAACTCACCAAGGGAGACTATCACATGAAGGCCAGGCTAATGACTTTGCCTGATTCTTAGAGAAGTGGTGCATGGCCATCGTCAGTTCGTACTGCAAAGCGTTCTCTTAAGTGAGATAACGAACAAGACCCTCACTTATAATTGCTACTTCGATCTCCGGATCGGAAGCACATTATCAGGACCGCTGGCGCTAAGTCAGAGGAAGGAGAGGTCAACGGTAGGTCAGTATGCCCTGAATCTCTTGGGCTACACGCGCGCTACAAAGGGCGGGACAATGAGTTCCGACACCGAAAGGTGAAGGTAATCTCGAAACCCGTCCGTAGTTCGGACTGAGGGTTGTAACTCACCCTCACGAAGCTGGATTCCGTAGTAATCGCGAATCAAAAACTCGCGGTGAATATGCCCCTGCTCCTTGCACACACCGCCCGTCAAACCATCCGAGTCGGGTTTCAGTGAGGCTGCCCTATATTGGGGTATTCGAGCTGAGATTCAGCAAGGAAGGTTAAGTCGTAACAAGGTATCTGTAGGGGAACCTGCAGATGGATCACCTCCTAAGCAGGGTGGGGCCCTCAAAAGCCCCGCCCTCAAAATATGTGTCGCGTAATTGCAAGGAAAACTTCAACGGTTTTCCCTTCAATTCCTTGGCAGCTTACCACGCACTAAACGTAGCATCGAACGTCATTTCCCATCATGAGGCTTTTCTAACGGTTTCTGTTTTTCAGTCTTCGTTTCGCAGTCTCGTCATAGCTTTTGCCCTTCGGACAGTCGGGGGGCATCGCTCTTTCTGCGTCCTGCTGTCCGTTGGTGCAGGCCGCCTGTTTTCACTTTCATTTCCGAATCGGTCTATCTGCCCGGTTCCCTCAGTTTGAAATATTATCATTTCCATCGAACCTGCATGCAAGAGATCGATCTGAACGAGCTTGGAAAATATGTGGACGCCGTCAATGACATCCAGAGCAACTGGATGTTGGTGGCCGCGAAGAAAGACGGCAAGGTCAATGCGCTGACCGCTTCTTGGGGTGCGCTCGGCAGCCTGTGGCGGCGGAAGGTAGCTTTCATTTTCATTCGGCCCAGCCGTTTTACGAAAGAGTTCATCGACGTCAGCGGTCGGTTCACCCTGACATTCTTCAACGGCCGCAAAAAGGAGATGGGCTATCTGGGCAAGACCTCGGGCCGGGACGTTCCGGACAAAATCGCCCAGGCCGGTCTTACCGAGACCGAAGTTGCCGGTATGCCCACTTTCAAAGAGGGACGGCTTATGCTTTCCTGCCGGGTCCTGTACACCGATCCGATCGAACGGGAACACTTCCTGGAGAAGAACATCGACGACGAGGTCAACCCCGACGGCGACCGTTCGGTCATCTACGTCGGCGAGATTGAAAAAGGATATCTGCTCTGAGAACAGGAGTAGTCCTGCCCGGATTCGAACCGGGGTCGCAGGCTCCAAAGGCCCGCATGATTGACCGCTACACTACAGGACTGTCAGTCCGGCGATAGCAGAACAAATAGATAAAACCGAACGTGTCAGCAGGTGCGGCCGGTCAGATAAGTGGCCTCGGTCCCGGTGACCTCGGCGGTTGTGAACGTGCCCAACGGCAGTTCTTCGCGGAGTGCGATCGGCCGATAGTTGTCCGTCCGGGCGATGACGGAGCCGGCAACGCCGTGCTCGGTCACTAGTACCGGGAAACGGCGGCCGATGAGTGCCCGGTTGACATCCGCTTCTGTTTCGGTCTTCACTGCGGTGAGCTCGGTCGAGCGGTCCTTGGCAATCCGGCCGTTGAGCTGCGGCATAGAGAAAGCAACTGTGCCTGGCCGGGCCGAGAAGCGGGTAATGTTCACCGTGTCGGCGCGGAGCCGGCGGATCAGCGCGACGCTGGCCGCCTGGTCGGTGTCGGTCTCTCCAGGAAAGGCGGCGATCAGATCGGTCGCGATGCTCATTTCCGGATAGTGGGTCCGGATGTCAGCGACCAGGGCAAAGAACTCCTCCGCGGTATAACGCCGGCTCATTGCTTTCAGTACGGGATTGCTGCCGCTCTGTACCGGCAGGTGCAGGAAACGGTAGACCCGACGGTCCTTCATAGCATCGAGCACACTGTCCAGTACCGGCCGCAGACTGTTCGGGTTCATCATACCGATCCGGATGCGGTAGTCGCCTTTCTTTTTCAGCAGCAAACGCAGCAGTTCGCCGAGGTCGGTGCTCAGATCCAGGCCGTAGCAGCCGGTGTCTTGGGCAGTGATCAGTACTTCCCGGGCTCCGCCGTCAATCAGCCGGTCGAAACGTTCCTTGATTGCCGCGGGGTCGTAACTCTGCAATGGACCACGCGCGAAGCGGGTGATGCAGTAGGTGCAGTTTCCCCGGCAGCCCTGGGCGATTGGAATGATCGCGGTCACCGGAGTGGGGGCCGACAGTACCGGGGTGCCGCAACCGTAGGACTCCCGGACCTGAGCGGAGAAAGTATCGTAATTCTCGGGCGGAACGATGAGCGCACCCGGCAGCCTGATCCGGATGCGGCCGGCCTGCACCTTGGCCATACAGCCGGTCACGACTACCTGCTTACCGGCAGCCCGGAGTTCGTTCATGCGCCGGATCATCCGTTTTTCAGTTGTGTCCACTACGGTGCAGGTGTTCAACACCACCAGGTCGGCCGTGTCGGCATCCACTGCGCGGATGTAACCGAGGCGGTCGAGCTGCTCCGCAAGCTCGGCGCCTTCGCCGTAGTTCATGGTGCAGCCGTAGGACTCGACGAAATACCTGATCATCAGTGGTTGACGGCTTCCGCCGTTACCTGACCGAATGCGGTCTTCGCGGAGATGTTGGTGATCTTCACGTTCGCGCGGGTGCCGCGGGCGGTGCCTGGCACGATGACCAGATAATCGAGATACTTACCTACGCCGTCGCCTTTCTTGCCGACGTCGTTGATGCTGACCTCGATAACGTTGCCGACGTGGAGCACGTTGCGGTCCTCGGGCCGGGCGGCCTTGCGGACCATGATCGGCCGGCGGGCGCCGCAGGCCTCGCAGACCAGGATGAACGTCCGGTCCTCTTTCTCCATATGGGTGTCGGGGCGGCCGCACTCCGAGCAGATGACGTAGGTCTCGGTATAGTCCTTGATCTTCTCGTCGATATGCTGAGGGTTGATCTTCGCTTTGAAGACGACCCGCCGGCCTTCGATGTTGCCGGGGGTGCCGAGTTCCTTGAGCAGGAACTGCAGCACGTGCTGGGGGTCCCGCCGGAGCTTGTCGGTAACGTCGATGAAATTCTTGAAGATGGTGATCTTTCCTTCCTGGATGATTTCCAGGGGCGGCAACTCGAACCGTTCATGCTGTTCGGTGGTCTCCGGCAGCTGTTCTTTTCCCCGGTCGAGCATGGCCAAATAATCATTGTCGTCTTCCATAACGGTCGCCTTCTTATGGTCCGCACTATCGGGGGCTTCCTTATATAAGTTCGCGCCCGCCCGCGAAAATGACGGGCGCGTCGGAAAAATGTTTTTCAATGCTTGCCGGCCCGGGCCTGGTGATAAGCCAAGGCTGCGTCCACCAGTCCCTGGTGGAGCGGGGAAGGCCGGTTCGGCCGGGACTTGAACTCGGGGTGGAACTGCGACGCAACGAAGTACGGATGGTCTTTCAGCTCGCCGACCTCCATCTTCGTGCTGTCCTCCGAGATGCCGGTGAAATGCCAGCCGGCCGCTTCAAAGCGATCGATGTACGCCGGGTTGACCTCGTACCGGTGCCGATGGCGTTCGGAGATGTCTGTAGCGCCGTACAGCACCGCGGCCTTCGAGTCCTTCTTCAGTTTCACCGCCTGGGCGCCGAGCCGCATAGTGCCGCCCATCTCGGTGACACCGGCTTGTTCGGGCATAATGAAGATGACCGGATCGGGTGTGCCAGGCTCGAACTCGGTGCTGTCAGCCTTGGGCAGGTTCAGCACATGCCGGGCAATTTCGATGGTCGCGACCTGGAAACCGAGGCAGACGCCGAGGTACGGGACCTGGTGCTCCCGGGCATACTGGGCCGCGGCAATCTTGCCCTCGACGCCACGGACACCGAAGCCGCCGGGGATGAGAATGCCGTCAACGTCGCCCAGCAGTTTGGCCGGGTCGATATGGATCAGTTCGTCGCTGTCGATGAACTTGACCTTCACGTGGCAGGCGCGGGTGGCGCCGGCGTGGGTGAGGGCTTCCAGCTGGCTCAGATAAGCGTCGGCCAGGGCGGTGTACTTGCCGACCAGGGCAATCTGTATCTCCTTTGTAGGATTGAGGACGTGGTCCAGGAACAGTTCCCAGTCCTTCATATTCCGGCGGCTGGTCATGGGGCCGAGCCGCATGCGGTCTACGATATAATCAGCCACGCCCTGCCGCTCGAGGATGAGCGGTACTTCGTAGATGGACCGGGCATCCGGACAGGATATGACTGCTTTCTCGTCGACGTCGCAGAACATAGCGATCTTGGCCTTGGCGGCCTCGGAAAGTTCCCGGGAGCACCGGCCGACGATAATATCGGGGTGGATTCCCATGCCCATCAGCTCGTGGACCGAGTGCTGGGTAGGTTTGCTCTTCTCTTCGCCGACCGAGCCCATGATCGGGACGAGGGTAGTGTGCACGAACAGCACGTTCTCTTCCCGACCCAGGTCCCGGCTGAGCTGCCGGGCGGCTTCGAGGAACGGCATGGACTCCATGTCCCCAACGGTACCGCCGAGCTCGACGATGGTCACGTCGGCGCCGGACTTCCGGGCCACGGACGTGACCCGCCGTTTGATCTCGTTGGTGATGTGGGGAATGATTTGCACGGTCTTTCCCAGGTATTCGCCCCGGCGCTCGTTCTCGATGACCGACTTGTAGACCTTGCCGGTGGTGATGTTATTGTCGCGACCCAGATGCAGGTCCATGAACCGTTCGTAGTTGCCGAGGTCGAGGTCGACCTCGCCGCCGTCGTCCAGCACATAGACCTCTCCGTGCTCGAACGGGTTCATAGTCCCCGCATCGATGTTCAGATACGGATCGATCTTGACCGATGAGACGCTGAGGCCGCGCGCCTTAAGCAGGCACCCGATGGAAGAGGCGGTGATGCCTTTCCCGAGCCCCGATATTACTCCCCCGCTGACAAAGATTAACTTCATAACTCAACGGGAAACTCTCTAAGCACCGAACAATAATAAACGTTCCGCGACTACGGAACTCCGGAGCGGAGAACGTCGGGACTGCGCCCTGTACATTTGTTATATTATAGTCCTAGACGCGGGCAAATAGAGGCTGTCGAGCCAAGGATTATATACCATTCCTGAATAGCGACCCTCAGCATAGCCACGCTTAACAATCTTGAAGAAGAATGTCAGGCGCCGCAAAAGCATCGCATCACGAACGAAACTGTTCGAATGAGGTGAAAATTTGGCAAACGGTCTAAATGCAGCAAAGAAAATGATGTCGGACCGGCAGAAATTCCGCTGGAGCGACAGGTACTATAAGAAGAGAGTGCTCGAACTGAAGGAGAAATCCGACCCGCTGGAAGGATCCTCCCAGGCCCGCGGTATCGTCCTGGAAAAGGTCGGCATCGAGGCCAAGCAGCCGAACTCCGCAATCAGAAAATGTGTCAAGGTCCAGTTGATCAAGAACGGCCGGCAGATTACCGCTTTTGCGGTCGGCGACGGCGCGATCAACTTCATCGACGAGCACGACGAAGTGCTGGTTGAGGGTATCGGCGGCAGAATGGGCCGGTCTTACGGCGACATTCCCGGTGTCCGTTTTAAAGTGACCAAAGTCAATAACGTATCCCTTGATGAAATGGTCCGGGGCCGCGTGCAGAAGCCCTCGAGATGAAGGTGACCGATATGGCAGACGAAGAAGCAGCAGTTAAAATCGAAACTGAAGCGGCGCCCGCTGAGGCGGCCCCCGTTGCAGTTCCCGAGAAGAAGGTCGCGGCCCCGGCCGCCCCTGTCTTCGGCAAGTACGACACGACCGAGATTGTAATCGAGGATGCAGGTCTGGCGAAATACATCGACCTCAACTCCACCAGCGTTCCGCACTCCGGCGGCAAGCACGCCGGCAAATGGTTCGGCAAGTCCAACCTGAGCATCTACGAGCGCCTGATCAACAACATCATGCGCACCGAGAAGTACACGGGCAAGAAACTGAAGGCCTACCGCGCGGTGTCGGATGCTTTTGACATCATCGCGAAGAAGACCAAGCAGAACCCTGTTCAGGTGCTTGTCGAGTGTCTGCAGAATGCGGCTCCCCGTGAAGAGGTTACCCGGCTGCAGTTCGGCGGCATCTCTGTGCCGAAAGCTGTGGACGTGTCTCCGCAGCGCCGGCTCGACATCGCCCTCCGCAATCTCAGTACCGGCGTGGTCCTGGCCTCGTCCAAGAATAAGAAGCCGGTCGAGGAGTGCCTTGCTGATGAGATTATGCTCGCCGCCAAGGGTGACATGACCTCGTTCGCCGTGTCCAAGAAAGAAGAATCCGAGCGGGTCGCCCAGTCGGCCAGATGAAGATATAAAATCATCAGGTGACTGAGTATGGGACGCAAAGAAGAGAATGTCAAGTACGCGACGCAGATCATGAAGACTCCGGAGTATGTCCGGAACATCGGTACTGCGGCGCATATCGACCACGGAAAAACCACTTTCTCCGACAACCTGATCGCAGGTGCCGGTATGATGTCGGAAGAGCTCGCAGGTAAGCAGTGCGTGCTCGATTACGACCAGCAGGAAGCGGCGAGGGGAATCACCATCAACGCGGCAGCCGCGTCGATGGTCCACCATTACAACGGCCATTCCTACCTTATCAACCTGATTGACACACCGGGTCACGTAGACTTCGGTGGTGACGTCACCCGGGCCATGCGGGCCCTGGACGGCGTCTTCATCCTGGTCTGCGCGGTCGAGGGTATCATGCCTCAGACCGAGACCGTTATCCGGCAGGCGCTCAAAGAGCGCGTCAAACCGATGCTGTTTATCAACAAGGTGGACCGGATGATCGTGGAGCAGCAGGTCACCAAAGAGATGATGATCGAGCGCTTCACCAGGCTCATCACCGAGTTCAACGAGAAGATCCAGGCCAACCTGCCTGCTCCGCTCAACAAAGAGTGGCAGGTCAGCATCCAGGCCGGCACCGTTGCTTTTGGTTCTGCTTACAACAACTGGGCCATTTCCGCCCCGTTCATGAAGAAGAGCAAGATCTCCTTCCAGGATATCTTCGACTACTGCCACAAAGAGGGCGGCCAGAAAGAGCTCGCCGAGAAGAGCCCGCTGCACGAGGTCGCACTTGAGATGGCGGTCAACCATGTCCAGCCCCCGACCCTTGCCCAGAAGGTCCGGATTCCGATTATCTGGAAGGGCGACCTGACCTCCAGGATCGGCCAGGAACTGCTGAACTGCGACGCCAGCGGCGATGTCGTCATGATGATCACCAAGATTATCATGGACAAGCACGCCGGTGAGGTCGCCGTCGGCCGTCTGTTCTCCGGTACCCTGCTGAAGGGCCAGACCCTTTACATCAGCGGCGTTGCCGCCCCACAGCGCGTCCAGACCGTCGCGCTCATGGTCGGTGCGGACCGGATTCCGATCGAGGATGCCATGGCCGGCAACATCGTGGCCGTCACGGGTCTCCGCGACGCCATTGCCGGTTCCACCGTCTCTTCGCTCCAGGATATGGAGCCGTTCGAAAAGATGTCCCACTACTCCGAGCCGGTCGTTACCAAAGCCATCGAAGCCAAGGACACCAAGGACCTGCCGAAGCTGGTCGAAGTGCTGCGGACGATCGGCAAGGCCGATCCGTCCCTGAGCATCGAGATCAACCAGGAGACCGGCGAACACCTGATCTCCGGTATGGGTGAGCTCCATCTGGAGATTACCGAGTTCCGGATCGTCAACGAACAGGGTGTGCCGATCATCTCCTCCCCGCCCATCGTGGTTTACCGCGAGTGCGTGAAAGGCCAGAACAACAACGGCTTCGAGGGCCGCTCGCCCAACAAGCATAACAAGTTCACCTTTGTCGTATCGCCGCTGGAGAAAGGTGTGGTCAACGCTATCCATGCCGGCGACATCGACTCCGATGCCAAGATCAAGGACCCGAAAGCCCTGGCCAAGCAGGTCATCGAGCTCGGGCTCACCGATCCGGTCCAGGCGAAAGGCATTGTGAAGTTCAAGAACGATAACGTCCTGATCGATGCCACTAAGGGTATCCAGTATCTGCACGAGACAATGGAACTCGTCCAGGATGCCTTCGACGAGGCCATGACCAAGGGTCCGCTGGCTCAGGAAAAGGTCTCCGGCCTGAAGGTCGTCCTGATCGATGCCAAACTGCATGAGGATACCATCCACAGGGGCCCTGCGCAGATCATCCCGGCGGTCCGGGACGGTATCTACGGTGCCATGTGCGAGGCCGGCCGCATCATGCTGGAACCGATGCAGAAGGTTTTCATCAGCGTCCCGCCGGACTTTACCGGTGCGATCATCAGTCTAATCACTCAGCGCCGCGGCAACATCCTTGAGATGGGCCAGGACGGCGCCGATGCCACGGTCTCCGCGATCTGTCCGGTCGCCGACATGTTCGGCTTCACCTCGGACATTCGCGGTGCGACCCAGGGCCGGGCGCTCTGGTCCACCGAGAACGCGGGCTTCGAAACGATGGTGCCGGACCTGCAGGCCAAGGTCGTTACCGAGATCAGAACCCGGAAGGGTCTGAGTCCGCAGCCATACGACGCCAATTACTACTCTGGCCTCTGAGCCAGAGCGGTATCCAAACCCTTTAAATATAAACACCCTTATCGCAAAAACCCAACAGATTAAAAGTCCAAAGGAGACAAGAACATGGCAGAGAAAGAGCACATGAACCTCGTCATCATCGGGCATGTCGACCACGGAAAATCCACCCTCACCGGCCGGATTCTCCTGGAGACCGGGGCCATTGACCCCCACCTGGTGGAGAAGTACAAGAAAGAAGCTGAAGAGAAAGGAAAGGGAACCTTCTACTTCGCCTGGGTCATGGATGGCCTGAAGGAGGAGCGGGAGAGAGGCGTTACTATCGATGTTGCGCACAAGAAGTTCTACACTGATAAGTACTACTTTACCGTCATCGACGCCCCCGGCCACCGTGACTTCGTCAAGAACATGATCACCGGTACCTCCCAGGCTGACGCCGCCATCATCGTCTGCTCGGCCATCGAAGGTCCGCAGGCCCAGACCAAGGAGCACGTCTTCCTGGCCACCACCCTCGGTGTCAAACAGATCATTGTCGCCATCAACAAGATGGACGCCGTCAAATACGACCAGCAGAAATATAACGATGCTGTCGCGGCTATGTCCAAGCTGTTCAAGATGGTCGGCATGAAGGTCGAGAACATCCCCTTCGTTCCGGTATCCGCCTACTTCGGCGACAATATCAAGGTCAAGTCCGCCAACACCCCGTGGTACAACGGCCCGACCCTGCTTGCTGCGCTGGACCAGCTGAAGGTCCCTGAGAAGCATACCGAGAAGCCCCTCCGGGTTCCGATCCAGGACGTCTACACCATCACCGGTGTCGGCACCGTTCCGGTCGGCCGGGTCGAGACCGGTATCCTGAAGCCCAACACCACCGTCATCTTCGAGCCCGCCCACGTGAAAGGCGAGGTCAAGTCCATCGAAGAGCACCACGAGTCTCTCCCGCAGGCCGTCCCCGGCGACAACGTCGGCTTCAACGTCCGCGGTGTCGCCAAGACCGACATCAAGAGAGGAGACGTCGCCGGTCCGCTCGACAACCCGCCGTCCGTCGCTAAGACGTTCACCGCGCAGATTGTCGTCCTGAACTGCCCGAGTGTCATGACCGTCGGTTACACCCCGGTCTTCCACTGCCACACCGCTCAGGTGGCGTGCCAGTTCGAAGAGATCATGTACACCGTCGACCCGAAGACCGGCACCCACAAGGCCGAACACCCCGACTTCATCAAGAACGGCGACATCGCCGTTATCAAGGTGCGTCCGACCAAGCCGTTCGTCATTGAGACTGCAAAAGAGTTCCCGCCGCTCGGACGGTTTGCCATCCGGGATATGGGACAGACCGTTGCTGCCGGTATGTGCATCTCCGTCGAGAAAGCTGTCTCGGCGAAAGACGCTGCATCCAACCCCAGCGCCTGAACCCTCCGATACGGGGCGAGAGGCCAGGCCTCTCCCCCGCATCACCCAACGAAGGTCGCAAAATGTCACAGCGTGCAAGAATCTCTCTCAGCGGCACGGACCCTGCGATGGTTGATCAGGTCTGCGACCAGATCAAAGGCATTTCGCAGCGGACCGGCGTGGCCATCCGCGGCCCCGTTCCTCTGCCCACGAAGAAGCTCAGGGTAGCCTGCAGAAAGAGCCCTGACGGAGAGGGCAGCGAAACTTACGACAGATGGGAGATGCGCATCCACAAGAGGTTGATCGACCTCGATGCAGATGAACGTGCTCTCCGGCAGCTCATGAGGATTCAGGTCCCCGATGGCGTCAACATCGAGATCGTCCTCCGGAGCAGCTGAATCTGCTGAATCAAACTTTTTCCGGCTGATAAGCCAGGTCTCTGACGGGGCAATCCCCCCGGTCAGGTTGTTTTTTTCTGTGTTAATCATTACGACACATTTTAAGAGTATAGCCCATGCAGGAATTCAGAAGTGAACCTATGCACAGCGAAGTAATCAGAAAAGGGGTCGATGCTGCGCCGGCCCGGAGCCTGCTCCGCGCCGACGGTCTGAAAGATGCGGATTTTGATAAGCCGTTCATTGCTATTGCCGATTCCTGGAACAACATCATCCCTGGTCACCTCGGTCTGAACCAAATCGTCGAAGCGGTCAAGAAAGGTATCACCGAAGCCGGCGGTGTACCGTTCGTTTTCGGTGTGCCCGGTATCTGCGACGGTATCGCTATGGGCCACCGCGGCATGCGGTACTCGCTCATTTCCCGGGAAGTCGTCTCCGACTGTTGCGAGGTCATGGTCCTCGGCCATGCTTTCGACGGCTGGGTCGGTGTCACGAACTGCGACAAGATCACGCCGGGCATGCTGATGGCGGCCGGCCGGATGGACGTCCCGGCGATCATGATCACCGGCGGTGCGATGGTGGCCGGTAAACTGAAGGGTGAACCCATCGACTTCCAGACGGTCTACGAGACCATCGGCCAGCTTCAGGTCGGTAAAGCGACCGAGCAGGATCTGCATGATGTCGAGTGCGCGGCTTGTCCCGGTGCAGGCAGTTGCTCCGGCCTGTTCACCGCCAATACCATGGCCTGTCTGACCGAGACCCTCGGTATGTCGGTCACCGGCTGCGGTACCTGCCTGGCCACCGATCCCCGCAAGCTGAAACTGGCGGAAGAGACCGGCCGGCGGATCGTCGAACTCGCGAAGAAGGGCATTACCCCGCGGGACATTGTCAACAAGCACTCCTTCCACAACGCCATCTGCGTCGACATGGCTATCGGCGGCTCCACCAACACGGCGCTGCATATCCCGGCCATCTCGAAGGACTTCGGCTGCCCGGTGAGCCTGGACGATTTCGACCAGATCTCCCGGCAGATTCCGCACATCACCACCCTGCGGCCGGCCGGTAAATACCACATCGAGGACCTGGACCGTGCCGGCGGTGTACCGGCCATCCTGAACCGGCTAATCGACCATCTGGAGGACGCTCCGACCGTCAACGGCCGGAACATCCTGGAGATTGCCAGGAGTGGCAGAGTGCTGGACGAAGATGTACTGCGCCCGCTGAACAACCCATACCACAAGCAGGGCGGCATTGCCGTGCTGAGAGGCAACATAGCACCGCTTGGCTCGGTCATTAAACAAGCAGCCGTCACCCCGAAGATGATGCAGTTCACCGGCAGGGCGAAATGTTTCGACTCCGAGCAGGATGCTACGGCGGCTATCAAGTCCGGCAAGGTCAGGGCCGGCGACGTGGTCGTCATCCGTTACGAGGGTCCGAAAGGCGCGCCGGGCATGCCGGAGATGCTGGCCCCGACCAGTATCATCCAGGGTATGGGCCTGGGCGAGTCCGTCGCACTTATCACTGACGGTCGGTTCTCCGGTGCCACCCGCGGCGGGGCCATCGGCCACGTTTCGCCCGAGGCGTTCGAGAAAGGTCCGATCGCGGCCTTGCAGGACGGCGACATCATCGATATCGACATCCCGAACCGGAAGCTCAACGTCCGCCTGACGGATGCGGAGCTCGCCGCGCGGCTCAGGACAGTAAAACCTGTCGTGCGCCCGGTCGTCGGTGTCCAGAAGAAGTATCGCGAACTCGTTACGAACGGTGTCAACGGCGCATATCTGGAATAAAACTTTAACCGGCCCGGTCGGTCTTTTTCCGGCCGGACCAGATACACGCCGTAATCAGAGACCAAGGAAGGTCAATATCAGGACGAGCGCGCCCATCAGGAAGATAAGTCCGCCGCCGATATTGGTCCTATGCTCGGCGGTGTAGATGTCCTCTTCGTCCGCAGCCTCGGCCAGGTCCCGGACGCCCAGGACCATAACGAGAATGAGCAGGGCGATTGGGGCCGCCATGAAAATGGCAATGTAGCCGGCAAGGCCTTTCGGCGCCCAGAGCATTATAACGGCAGTACCGATTACCAACACCGTCGTATAGACGAGGGTCAGGACCGCCATCCGTCTGGACTTCTGCCGGGCTTCATTCATGCCGTTCACTCCGTGAAATAGCGCCGACCTGCATCCATCAGGGCGCGGAACGCAGTCGGATTGTTGTCGGAAGCGGCCTTTACCACGTCGCGAACCGAGCGGTCGAACTCGGCGAGAACGGCATCGCGGTTGATGTTCAGGTGCTGGATTTCGTAGTAGAGGAACGGGTTCTCCAGCGCTACCGAGCGATTGGTGTCGGTCATCTTGCGGTAGGTGGTGGAAGCAACGGTATCCAGTTCCTTGCTGGGGATCCCGCTGCGGTCCAGGACCGTGAACAGGGCGATGTTGACGGCGTGGCTGAGGCCGAGCACGTAGGACATGTAGACGTCATGCTGTTCGACGGGGATGACCCGGATGTTGGCGCCGTGGTTGCCGAACAGATGCTGAGCGGCCTCGACCGCTGTCTGGTTGCCACAGTCGCAGATCAGCAGATTCCGGTCGCAGACCGAAGCGGCCGACGGGCCGAACATCGGATGTACGGAACAGACCGGCCGGTGCTGTGCCAAGGCACACAGGGTCTTGATGAACGGAGATTTCAGCGAGGTGATATCGAAGACGACGGTCGTCGGCGGACAGATCCGGTCGAGATCCCGCAGGACCCCGTCGACCTTCGAGATCGGTACGGAGACTACGACGGTGTCGGCCTTGGCAGCGTCTGCCAGGGTCAGACCGTTGGGCAGTGACGGGTCGATGCAGTCGACCCGGTGTCCTTCGCCGGAGAAGAACCGGTTCAGCCAGCGGCCCATGTGGCCGTTGCCGCCGACGATGGCGATGTGCCGGGGGCGGTTGCTGGCGCGCGGGATGGCTGCCTCGATCTCCACGGCTTCCTGCATGAGCAGGCGGCAGATCTGTTCGGCGTAGTCCGGGTTCAGCCGGCGTTCCTCGGCGTATTTCCGGTAGCGCTGGGCCACCTTTTCCTCCACAGCACGGTTGCGGACATCTCCGCCGTGTTCGGCTTTGTACCCGCCGACCTGAGCGGCCAATTCCATCCGCTGGGCGATCAGATCCATAATCTGCCGGTCGGTGTCGGCGATCTGCTGTCTTTTCTCTTCAAGGAAATCCATCTCAGAACCCCCTTGCGGCCTGATCGGCAATGACCAGGGCGGTCACCGCTTCTACCACGGCCGCGGCCCGCGGCGCAATGCAGGGATCGTGACGGCCTTTGACCTGCAGTTCGGCGTTCTCGGCGGTCTGCAGGTTTACCGTGTCCTGGGGTTTGGCGATAGACGGAGTGGGTTTGAAGGCCGCCCGGAAGACCACCGGTGCACCGTCGGCCATGCCTCCGACAATGCCTCCCATATTGTTGGACTCCGTGACGATACGGCCGTCCTGCATCCGGTAATCGTCATTGGACTCGGAGCCCCGCATTTCGGTAATGGCAAAGCCTTTGCCGAACTCAACGCCCTTGCAGGCCGGGATGGCGAAGACTGCCGCCGCCAGTTCGGCGTCAAGGGATTCAAACCAGATGCCGCCGAAACCTATCGGCAGTCCTTCGATAAGGCATTCGACCACGCCGCCGGTGCTGTCGCCGTCGGCCCTGGCAGCTTTTATGCAGTCCTGCATTTCACGGTCAAGCTCTGTATTGCAGGCGCGGCTGGCGAAAGCGGTCGAACCCTGCGCTTCAGCAAAGGTACGCGGTGCCGGGTCGGCGACCGGGCCGATCGAACGGCAGAAGGCCGCGATACGGATATTGTCTTCGGCCAGCAGCTGGGCTGCCACCGCGCCGGCGGCGACGATGGGTGCCGTGAGCCGGCCGGAGAACTGACCGCCGCCCCGGATGTCAAACCCCGGGAACTTCAGCAGTGCGGGCAGGTCGGCATGGCCGGGCCGCGGGGTCGCGGCGAAGGTCAGATACCGGCCGTCATCCCTGACGTTCTGATTCCGGATTATCATCAGGAGCGGAGTGCCGTCGGTGACGCTGTGCCGCAGGCCCTGTACGAACTCGACCCGGTCCGCTTCGACCCGGTCGGTCCCGATGCCGGAGGTCGGCCGGCGCCGGGCCATGGCCGCTGCGACCGCCGCCTCATCGAGCCGGAAGCCGGCTGGTATGCCTTCCAAAATGCCGCCCACACACGGGCCATGGCTTTTGCCGAACAGTGAGAACCTCAGCTTCTTTCCCAAGCAGTACATGTCACTCCACTCTCATCCCGAGTTCCCGCATCTGGGCGGGGAAGTCGGGGTATGATACGGCGCAGCACGCCGCATTGTCCACCGACACGGGTCCTGAGCATATAAGGGACGCGACGGCGGCGGCCATCATGATGCGGTGGTCGCCGAGGGTGACAACGTGTCCGCCGGTCAGCCGGCCGGTGCCTTCGATGATACAGCCGTCTTCGGTGGCCTTGGCCCGACCGCCCAGGGCCTTGATCATGGCGACGGTCGAGGCAATGCGGTCGCTCTCCTTGAAGTGCAGTTGCGGTGCGCCGTACAGGGTGCTGATGCCTTTGGTCCCGCACATCAGGACAGCCGCGACCGGAAAGAGGTCGGGCATAGTGCCTAGGTCAAGGGAGACCGGACGGAGCGGGGCGCTGGTCACGGTGACCCGGCCGCCGTCGGTCTTTACGCCCGCGCCCATCTCCTGCAGGATACGGGTGATCTGCCGGTCGCCCTGCGGGTCCTGCAGATCGAGCCCTTCGACAGTAACCTCGCCGCCCAGAGCGCCGGCGACCAGTGGAAAAGCGGCCGACGACCAATCGGCCGGGACCCGAAAGTCGTGGGGCCGATAGCCAGTCCCGCCGCAGACATGGAAACGCTGATCGTGACCGTCGGCGTTGGCGCCGTACAGGCGCATCATAGCCAGGGTAACGTTCACATACGGGGCAGACACCAGTTTTCCTTCGACCTCGATCACCGAGTCCTTTGTCAGCAGCGGTGCGGTAAGCAGCAGCGAAGTGATGAACTGCGAACTGATGTCTCCTTTGATCTTTACGCGGCCGCCGGAATTGGGGCCGCACACCGTGACCGGCGGCCGGCCGCCCGGAGCGGAACTGCAACGGACGCCGGTCTGCCGCAGGGCATCGAGCAGGTCCTGCATTGGCCGTTTCCGTAGCGAATCGTCGCCGTCGATGGTCACCGGCTGCCGGAACTGGGAAGCCAGACCGGTGAAGATCCGCATAGTCGTGCCCGAGTTCAGAGTGTTGACCGGTCCGGCCGGGGCATGCAGGCCGCCGCCGTCGATGACGAAGGTGCTGCCATGCAGATCTACTTTGGCGCCCATGGACTGTACGGCGAAGACGGTGGCCTTGGTGTCCTCGCTGAGCAGGGCATTGGTGACGGTGCTCCGGCCGTTGGCCAGTGCGGAAAGGAAGAGCGCGCGGTGCGTATAACTCTTGGAAGGTGGCGGGGAGACCGTACCCCGGAGAGTGCCGCCGGTGAATGTCATCACGGTCATTCGTCCGCCCCCCGGGTGGTGGTGAGAATGGTATCGGTCAGGCCGGAATTCCGGACGAAGCGGGCGCCCGCCCCGGTGGGGAAGACCATAGCGACGGCCGGCCCGGAACCGGACATGCCGGCTCCCAGAGCGCCGGCCGCCAGAGCCTGTTCGGCCACCGAATTGTCCACGTCCGAAACAGCGGAAATGAGCCGGCCGTTAACTGTCATGACGCCCCACGGGTCGGTCAATGCCTGCCGTACCAGCGGCTCTATCTGCGGGGCCAGCGCGTGGAGCCGGTCCAACGGCAGTCCGGTCTTGCGGATCTTCCGGGGCGGAACGTGGATGACAACGTCCAGTTCGGCCGGCAGGTCGCCCCGGCCCAGGATTTGGTCGCGGCGGTTATCGGTGACGACGATCCCGCCGAGCTGACAGCCGCAGGCGTCGTCGAAGGAGCCGGTAACGGTGACCTTGGCCGCCCGCGCGCAGCGGACGCCGAGCCGGACCATTTCGGTCTCATCCATGGTGCGGTGTTCCTCATCCAATACGGCTGAGATGATCGCGTTGCAGGCTGAACTGGAGCTCTTCAGGCCCCGGGAGACCGGGATGTTCGATTCGGTGGTGAGGGTCCAGCCGTTGGGTTCCTTCAGGCCCAGACTCTGGTAGGTTTCGGCGACACAGACCCGGGCCATTTTGGTGTCCTCGTCCGGGTCGCTGCCGATGGTGACCTCCTTCTCGCGGCCGCAGACAGTAAAAGCGGCCTCGGTAAACAATTTCACACCGGCGGCGGCCCCGAGCCCGCACGGCATGGCATTGACAAGAGTGATGGCGCCGTGGGAACGGCCGAGTCCGGTCATTGGATAGCCTCCCGCATGACCTGGTCCATCTTGCCGATGCCGGTCCAGAGCTCGAACGAGGCCGCACCCTGACCGACCAGCATGTCTTGGCCGGAGGCGATCCGGCAACCGGCGGCCTGTGCCTGTTGAACCAGCGGAGTGGTGCTGCCGTAGACCATGTCAAGCACAGTCTGTCCGGCGTGCAGTCCGCTAAGGTCGGCCGGGTATGGACCGTTGCCGTACATGCCGATCGGAGTGCAGTTGACGACAAGATCATAGTCATCCGCTTTTGCAGCAGCCGGGGTCAAGGTCTCGCTACCCAGATCCTGAGCCAGTTTTTCAGCGGTGACAGCATTCCGGGCGGCCACAGTCACACGGCAACTGTGCTGCCGCAGGACATAGACGCAGGCCCGGGCTGCACCACCCGAACCGAGGACCAGTACCTTTTTTCCGGCGGCCGGGGCGAAACCCGCCCTCCGGAGTGCGGTGAGGATGCCGACGATGTCGGTATTCTCCCCGCTCAGCCGGTCCCGGTTGTTGATGACGGTGTTGACTGCGCCGATGGTCTCAGCGTCGGCGGTCACCCGGTCCAGATACGGAATGATCTGCTGTTTGTAGGGTACGGTCACGTTCACGCCGGTCAGGCCGTATTCGCGGATGACTTCTGCGATCCCGTCGAGCGACTCGGCGGCGAAGCGCAGGTAGATGCCCGGGATGTGGGCGGCGGCAAAGGCCGCGTTGTGCATGGCCGGCGAGAGACTTTTGGCGACCGGCCTGCCGACGATACCGGTGATGAAGCAGTCATCGCCCAGTTCTTTCATCTGTTTGACGCTGAACTGTCCCGGAGCGGTCGGAGTGCTGACGTAACCGAATGAAAATTCGTTCTTCAGCAGACCGGTCCGCAACCGGGTAACGGCGCCGAACTCACCCATTCCGAACAGGACGTGCCGGCGTTCGATCTGCTGTGAAGCTTTGAAAATGCTGTCCAGATCCCGGAAAGATTGGACGGTGTAGGCACCTTTGGTCAAGTAAACGAACGGTTCCGCACCGTTCAGCCGGGCAGCGATGGTATCGGCCGCCGGAGTGCCCTCGTAATCGTGATGGGAGCGGACAATGCGCAGGTCTGTTTTCGGCAGCGGTTCTTCACCGATGTCGATCAGACCCCGGTAGCCGGCCGGCAGAACGTTCAGATCCACCGGGCCCCGGTAAGTGACCAGGGTCTCACCGGTGACCGGCGGCACCCGGCCTCCGGTCAGGTCCAGGCGGACCTCGGTCAGATCGGCGCCACCAGCAGCCAGGGCATCGGCCGCCACGCCGAGGGAGGCGCAGACGCGCATTGCAGCTCAGACCTCTCTGATGGTCTCGTCGATTTTCATACCGAAATGACGGCCGCCGGCTTCGACCTTGGCGAGGACTTTGTCGCCTTTCTTCAGGGAAGTGACAGAGTGAGAACCGTCGGGGCCGACGAGTTTGACGGTCTCAGCGTTCTGCAGGATGGTCGTATAGCGGTGCTGGTCGTCGGCGGCCTCCACCAGGATAAGCGGACGCTGTTCGATCTTGCACCGGCCCACGCAGGACGGCCGGGTCTTGCCGTGGCTGTCCACCAGTACCAATTCGTCGCCGGAGCGGAGCTCGGCCAGGTATCTGGTCTTGCCTTCGGGCCCCATGACGTAGGCATGGACAGCGCCAGCATTCACCCGGAACGGCCGAGCGGCGACGTAGCCGTTGTCCTCGCTCTCGGACTGGACCAAGAACAAGCAGGCCGCTTGGGAACCGATGAGCATCCCTTCGCCGGGGTGCATCACGGAAACGGTATCTACGCAGACGCGGTCGCCTATCTCTACCGGTCTGGCGTCGAGAACCTCGAGCGTTGTGAGTTCTACCTGGCCCACTGAAGCGAAATTCTGGGCGAACTGCCGGACGGCATTCCCGTCGGCAGTGTCGATGACAATGCCGTCCGCGCCCTTCTCGAGCGTGGTGGCATAGACCCTGGCCTGGGCGGGATCGGAGGCACAGGCGAACACCCGTGTGCCGGTGCCCCGGAAACGGGCGATCATGTTCTCCAGCGGAATGACAGTCCAGTCTGAAGTGCCGAGGATGACGGTCTTGGCCTTGCCGGCCAGCGCCAGTGCGGCGTCTTGGTCGGCTGGTTTGCGGAGCTCGACGAGGGCGATTCCATCGGTCAACTTGCCCTTGTCGGAATAGATGAGCGTGAGTTTGCCGAGGCTGGCGAAGTCTTTGTCCTCCGGGCGCACGATAGCAGTGGTAATCCCGCTCTCGAGGGCCTCGATGACGAGGTCTTTGCGGACCGCGGGGTCGTTGGACCGGTCAGCCCGGATCCACAGTTCCTTGGCAGCCATACGGTTCACCCGATGTATTTGATGGCGTCCGTGACGTCGGCACCGCGGAGCACGATCTCCGAGATGGCCTTGGTCATTCCCTCGACGTTCCGATGCTGGAAGACGTTCCGGCCGATGGAGACGCCATGTGCGCCGCATTCCATGGCGTCGTGCACCATGTTCAGGATGTCCAGGTCGGAGTCCATTTTGGGACCGCCGGCGATAACGACAGGAGCCAGCGCGCCCTTGACGACTTCGCGGAAAGAGTCCACGTCGCCGGTATAGCTACACTTGACAACATCGGCGCCGAGTTCGGTAGCGACCCTGGCGGCGTGGGCGACCACGGTCGGGTCGTAGGAATCTTTGATGGTCGGGCCACGAGGATAGGCCATGACGAGCAGCGGCATGCCCCATTCGTTGCACTCGTCGGCAACCATGCCGAGGTCGGAGAGCATATCGCCCTCTTTCTCAGCACCGACGTTGATATGCATCGAGACCGCATCGGCGCCGATTTTGAGCGCTTCCTCGACCGAGGCCACGAGGACCTTGCTACGAGAAGAGACGCCGAGGTCGGTGGAGGCGGACAGGTGCAGGATCAGGCCGATGTCCTGACCGAAGGACCGGTGGCTGAAGCGGATGAGGCCTTTGTGCATGAGCACGGCCGTGGCGCCGCCGGTGGCGACCGCGTCGACCGTCTTTTTCATGTCGATAAGACCGGTGACCGGCCCCATCGAGACTCCGTGGTCCATGGGTACGATGACGAAGTTTCCCGTCTTCCGATCCATGATCCGTTCCATCCTGATACCTTTGCCGTATCCGTACATGTTTTGTTCCCCTCTATATTATAGACCCTTATTGGCAAATCCTATTATTAGGTTTTGTTATTGATTGTACTTTAATGAATTGTTATGTGCATCAATAAGGATGACTGAGCACGAATCTGCCGGAAAACTGTACTTAAACAGCAGCGGCAAATCAGACACCTAGCATACTGATCGGGAGGCAGGAGCGGAAGAAAACAGACGGGGCCGTGGCAATCGCGATAATGTTGCTGGTCTGCCGGTCCGTTTTCGATATGGTCCGTCGCTTGCAGGGCCAGGAACTACGGTGACAGGCTGACCGGCCGGCCCCGTCGGAACAGTCTCCTGAAGAGTTTGCCGAAGATTCCTACGAATGACGGCCCAACACCGAACAGCATTCGTAAGAAAAGTTTTATATGGGCCTTCCGAATCGCAGATACGGTTGGGCTGATAGATCAGTTGGAAGATCGCTTGCTTTGCAAGCAAGAGGCCGCGCGTTCAAATCGCGCTCAGTCCACCATTCATGTTCATTTGTTGTCATTCATTTCGCTACGTCCTGACAGGACGTAGCAGGCATCGATGAGACGGTCTATTGTTGCACGGTCGGTCAGATAATAAATTGATTCACGTCCGCGGTGTTCGGAAGTGACCATACCACTCTCATTCAGCAGTCTGAGATTATGCGAGACCAGCGACTGCGAACAGCCTGTGACCATAGTGATCTGCGAAACGCTTAGTTGACCAGCCCGTAGCGCTAGTATGATGGTCATTCTTGTTTCGTCACCTATTGTCTGAAGCACACGCGTCGTCTTTTTAATACGGGCCCTCTCCAATTTCTGTGTTATTGGCGGCAATTCGATGTTTTTGATCCGCCGGCCTAAGGCCTGCGCGTCATTGCTGGGTTCTGGGCAACGGGCGCAGACCACAAATGTCGAGGGGATCATTAACCGGCCGATGTCAGAATAAACGCTGAATGAGTTTTCAAGTGACCGTACGTGTAGGTCTATCGCGCCCAGACCGATCAGGGCCGAAGTATCCCAGGCCGGCCGTCTGACGTGGCTGAGCGGCAGTTCTTTCGCAATGTTCCGGATTATGTTGAAATCAATGTGATCAACATTGGTGCGTGAATGCAGATCCGTTCCAACACCGTTCTTCAATTCCATGTACTCTTTGCGGCAACGGTAATCTTCATCAAAAAGGTCCAGATAGTAATTTCCGTCGCGGATGAGAATGTGTCCTCCAGGTTTGGTGACACGCAGCATTTCTGCATAAGCATTCAACGGACTGTTCAGACACCACAGTACATCTTTGGCCACGGTTAGGTCAAATTGGTTGTCTGGAAACGGCAGTTTATCGGCTTCTCCAAGCTGAAATTTAACACATACCTGGTTTGTTTTGGCATTATGACGTGCCTGTTCCAACATTTTGGCGGAAGGATCAATGCCAGTTACTTCATGTCCGTTTTGTGCTAGTGAAATGGCCGCATGTCCTGCGCCGGTGCCGACATCCAATACCTTAAGAGGGCCGCGCGGGTTTACAAATTCATCGACCAACAGATTGATGCTGTTCTGATTCTGGCTCAGGCTGACTGCAGTTGCTTCGCTGTAGCCACGTGCCCTGCTATCCCAATATTCAGTTATTCTATCTTGAAGGGTATGCGATCCATTAGTAGTTGACTGGGTCACGTGAATTCTCTCCGATTGTCTCCGTCCAATGTACTGTCAGTTTTATCTGGCTTAGTTTTTTAAGGATTGAGGCCAGCCAGTCTATTTATTTGACTGTATTAGAGACTATGCCGCAAATATGAATGTCAGTTCATATAATGATACGCTTTGTAGCAATCTTTTTAAATGAACGGTAAATCAAATCAGTTAGTTGGAATATACGTCCAATTGTGGTAAAATGAAAACCAAACAAATTGCAGTTGTCGCGGTGATTACGATTCTGCTGATCGCAGGAGTGGCGGCAATGGTGTCGCTTACCCATTCCGATTCCGGCAGCAGTGATACACCGTCGTACGGAAACAGTACCGATGTAACTGGGCGTTTAACCATTTTCGGTAATGCCAACAACGATGATTATCTTGATGAGCGGGATGTTCAGTACGTTAAGGATATCATCAGTGGTGATGAAGAAGCCGTGTACTTTGACTGTTACAAAGTTTATGGTGGCAATGCAGTTTCGCGGACGTTTGCCGATGCGAACTGTGATGGTAAGATCGATGAAGCCGATGTGTCTTGGATTCAGAGCATGGTTGATCGTCAGCAGAACATGCTGATTTACTACTACGATGTCGACAGCGTGATAGCTTCCTGCACATACCCTATTGACACGATGTGCATCGGTTACAAGAGCAATTACGAAGCCGTTCTAATCTGCGGTGCCGCCGACCGTTGTGTCGGAGCTTGTAATCAGGTATCAGATAACGGATCTTATTCGGCTTGGTACCAGGCTTTCAGCGGTGCTGCGGCTATCGGCAGTCGTTTCGCTTTTGATTATGAAGAAATCGCGACTCTTAACGCTGATGCGATAATCACCGGTACCCGGGCTTGGTTTGATGAGAATATGGAAGAGACCTGCGGACCGTTGGGCATTGATATCGTCAGACTGCCATTCTGGGAAGACGATGTCACGGTTTCAGGTGTTATCACACTCGGCTATCTGCTAAACTGTGAGGAAACGGCGTATGATTATGCCGAAACCGCCGATTCTGTGCTTCAGACGATTCAGGATAAGATTGCTTCCATTCCGGAAACAGATCGCAAACTGGTCTTTGCTTCTTACAACGGAACCAAGATCTCAACGTTGCACAATGGAATCGAGGAAATGGTCAACGCCGCCGGCGGTCTCAATCCAGTCGATGTCGGGTACACTCCCGGCAGTATCGACGGTGAAGGGATTCTGATGATGGACCCAGATTACATTGTCTTTGATGTCTATTATGGCTTCTTGGAATCCTTCAATACCGATGACCCAGAAGCCACGCTAGATGAGGTATATAACATGGTCAGTGATACAGAGGGGAAGTATCTCGACATCATCGCCAAGACAAATGCGTACAATGAGGGGAACGTATGTGCAATCGGACAGGGCATCTACATGGGCCCAGCCAGTTACATTGGGGTTGCATATCTAGCCAACCAACTTTATCCGGAACTCTTCGATTTTGATGTCGATGCGCTTTTCGAAGAGTATGTCAGTTCATACCATTCCGATCTAGACGTCAGTGATTTTACCGGTGTCGATTATTTCGATCTGAATGATCTGGATGCGCATTACAGCAACTGAGATTGCAGGGGCCGAAAGGCCCCTGTTTTATTACCAGAAGTTGACAACATGTTCAACAGGAAAAAGCCCGTGCCCGTTGAGGCTGAACCATCAGACGACGAGGTGGTAGAAAAATATCAGCACTATGTGGCCAAAAAGTTGCTGTTTATCGTCGGATGTATTGTCATCATGATTGCAGTGACCGGTTATGCGACAACTATCGGGTCATACCCAATCTCTGCCACTGAGGTTTACCGGGACATCTGGTATCATTATGTCGATCCGTCAAAATGCAACGATGTCGTCGATTGGGCTATCTTCACTGTGCGGCTGCCGCGCATCATGACCGGGTTGGTCGCGGGGATGTCGCTCGGAGTGGCAGGTGCCGCAATGCAGAGCATGATGAAGAATCCGTTGGCCGATCCGTATACCACTGGTATATCCTCGGGAGCTTCGTTCGGTGCCACGCTGTCCATTGTACTCGGGATCACGCTACCCCTGCTCGGTGGCACTGCAGGATTGATCGGCATGGCTTTTGTATTCTCGTTGATTCCAGCCGCGGTGATCATCGGTATCTCGTCTCTGAGAAACAGCGGAGCCGCCACGATGATCCTGGCCGGCATTGCGGTCATGTACCTTTTCAATGCTTGCACCACTCTAATTAAACTGGGAGCATCTGATGCGAGTCTGGCCGCGGTTTTCCAGTGGTCAGTCGGAGATCTCAGCGGTTCCACCTGGAAATCGTTCTACGTCATTACGGCATTCACTGTGATCGGCACTGCTTTCCTGATGTTGATGTCGAAGAAGCTCAATATTCTGATTACCGGTGACAGAAGTGCAACGGCGCTAGGGATCAATGCTTACCATCTGCGGATCGTTTTGCTGGTTGTGATCTCGCTAATGTCGGCTTCGGTCGTTTGTTTTACCGGTATTATCGGTTTCATCGGTTTGGTTGCTCCGCATATGGTGCGGCTGTTCCTTGGTTCAGACAATCGGTTTCTGATCCCGGCGTCAGCAGCATTCGGAGCGGCATTGCTGATGGTGGCCGATCTTATTTCGCGGGTAGTCATCGCTCCGACATTCCTGCCGGTCGGTGTGATCACGGCGTTCATCGGCTGTCCAATGTTCATATATCTGTTGATCAAGCAGCGGAAGAGTATCTGGTGAAGTGTCATGAAAATCAATTTGAAAAAACTGGATTTTGGTTATCAGGCCAATAACTTGGTTCTGAATCAGATCTCGTTTGATTTTGACCGCCCAGAATTCATCTGCATTCTCGGGCCGAATGGTGTCGGAAAATCAACGCTCATCCACTGTATGAACAAGATTCTGAAACCTACCGGTGGAGTAATCATGATAGATGACAAGGAAATAAACAATGTTCGGCTCAAGGACCTCTCCAAACGGATGGGATATGTACCAAACGCCACCGAAGATTCGTTTCCGATGACTGTTATGGACACTGTTATGGTCGGACTGCCGGGAGATTGTCGTTTCAGTATCCGTTCGGAAGATATCCGCAAGGTGAGAGATGTCCTGCGGTTATTAGATGTCGAAGACCTGGCCATGTGCAACTTCAATGAACTGTCGGCAGGGCAGCATCAGAAGATCATGATTGCCCGGGGATTGGTGCGGGAGCCTGAGGTTCTCTTGTTGGACGAGCCCACTTCCAATCTGGATATCAAGCACCAGATTGAGGTTACTAAACTGTTAAGTCAATTGCCGGCTCGGAAAAAAATGACCGTGATCATGATCAGCCATGACATTAATATCACAGCAAAATTTACCGATCGGATCATTTTGATGGCTAATGGCGGCATTTATGCGGTTGGTACGCCGAAAGAGGTATTGACCAGAGAAAATCTGGCTACAGTCTACGGTGTAGACGCCGATGTGGTGGAGATCAACGGAAGGCCGCACGTTATTCTCAATGATGCTGTCAGCAAAGTGTCTGCAAACAGAGATGACGGCCCTTATCCGGCCTCCGTCTCGCAGTCTGTGGTCAGTTCTGCCGGTTCAGTTCAGAATCGGCCGCTCTGACGTTTTTGGCAAAAGCAACCATCTTGACCGGGTCCTTGCAGCCGTCGGTTTCGGTCCCGCTGCTGACATCTACACCGTACGGGCGGACGGTCTTTACCGCTGTCGCTACATTCTCGGGGGTCAGGCCGCCGGCCAGAAAGAACGGCCGATGCAGATCCCGGATCAAGTCCCAGTCGAAGGTTATGCCGGTCCCGCCCGGTCCGCTGTCTACCAGTAGATAGTCGGCCGCCGTTTCCGGCAGCGGCCGACCGGGGCCGACCGTAAGGGCCCTGATGACTGGCACGTCCTCGTGTTGCAACTGCCGCACATAGGCCTCGGTCTCGTGGCCGTGCAGCTGGACGTAATCGATAACTCCGGCATTGTAAAGAGCAAGTGTCAGTGCCGGCGGTTGGTCGACGAACACACCGACAGTGCCGATCCGCCGGTCGAGCCGCTCTTTTATCGATTCGGCGGTCGTCCGGGCGATCTGCCGGGTACGGCCTTCGGCGAACACGAAACCGACCAGGTCCGGCCGGGCCGCATTTGCGGCGTCCGCGTCATCAGGCCTGCGCAGTCCGCACAGTTTGATCCGTGTCATCGGCAATTCCTTTCAGTTCGGCCAGTTTGGCCTTGCGGTCGGCGCTGCCCATCAGGGCGCTGCCGATCAGAACGGCGTCCGCGCCGGCTTCCTGCATCGCCAGTACATCCGAACGGCTGTTGATGCCGCTCTCAGCGACCTTCAGCACCCCGTCAGGCACGGTCGGGGCCAGGCGGCCGAAGGCCTCCAGGTCGATCCTGAATGTCCGCAGGTCGCGGCTGTTTATACCGATTATATCCGCTCCCGCTGCGGCCGCCGCCTGTACCTCGCGTTCGCTGCGGGCCTCTACCAGGGCGGACAGACCGAGCGAACGGGTCAGGTCCAGACAGTCCCGCAGGTCGGCCCGGCTTAGGATGGCCGGAATGAGCAGGACAGCACTGGCACCTAGTGCGCGGGCGCGGTAGATCTGGTACTCGCTGAGGACAAAGTCCTTCATGAGCACCGGCGTATGTACTGCGCCGGCAATGCGGCGCAGATACTCCTCGCTTCCTTTGAAGAAGTGCGGTTCTGTAAGCACGGAGACCGCGTCGGCGCCGTGGCCGGCGTACTCCCGGGCAATTTCCAGGTACGGAAAGTCGGGGGAGATCAGGCCGGCCGACGGCGAGGCCCGTTTGATCTCGCAGATGAACGACAGACCGGGTCTGGCCAGAGCCTGCCGGAAGGGGAAATCCTGCGGCGCGCGGGTGTCCTCGGCCGCGGCCATCACGTCGGCCAGCGGCGTCCGGTCCATGTCCGCAGTCAGCCGGCCGCGGGTGTACTCGACAATATCGTCCAGGATCATACTTTCTCACCGGCGGTGTTCGTCGCGGCGATGAAGGTATTCAGCACGGCGGCCGCCCGGCCGCTGTCGATCAGACCGGCGGCCTGTCTCACACCGTCGGCAATGGTCTTGGTTTTGCCGGTCACATACAGACCGCAGCCGGCATTCATGATGACGGTGTCCCGCTGGGGGCCCTTCTTGCCGTTCAGGACGTCCCGGGTGATCCGGGCGTTGTAAGCGGGGTCGCCGCCGCGCAGATCCTCCCGGGTACATTCAGCGAGGCCGAAGTCTTCCGGTTTGATATTGTAGTTTTTGATTCCGGCCGGACCGAAATCGCAGATCCGGGTCTTGCCGGCGGCCGAGATTTCGTCCAGGCCGGCGGTGCCGTAGACTGAAAGGCCCCGCTTCACGCCGAGGTTCATGAGCACTTTGGCAAGAGGTTCCACCAGATCGGCGGAGTAAACACCCAGGATCTGTTCTTCGGCGAAGGCCGGGTTGGTCAGCGGGCCCAGGATGTTAAACACGGTGCGGATGCCTAGTTCCTTCCGGACCGGTCCGACGAACCGCATGGAACTGTGATAGCGCTGGGCGAAGAGGAAGCACATGTTGGTCTTCTTCAGCACCGCGGTGTTCTGTTCGGGCGACAGACTGATGTTGGCTCCCAGGGCTTCAAGGACGTCGGCGGCTCCTGATTTGCTGGAAGCGGCACGGTTGCCGTGTTTGGCGACCGCTACACCGGCCGCGGCGATGACGAACGCCGAGGTCGTGGAAATGTTGAACGAGTTGGCTTCGTCGCCGCCGGTACCGACGATCTCGAAGACCGGTTCGGTGTGCGGGAAACGGATGCAGTGCCGACGCATGCCGTCGGCAAGCGCGCTGATCTCCTCGACGGTTTCGCCCTTGGTGGCAAGCGCCGCCAGGAAAGCAGCCATCAGGACCGGGCTGGCCTGACCGGTCATCATCTCGTCCATGACTGCGCCGGCCTGGGCCGGAGTCAGGTTCTGGCGGGCCGAAACCAGTTTGAGCGCTTCGGCAATCATTGAGCTTCCCCCAGGAAGTTCCGCATGATTTCTTCGCCGTGCGTGGTCAGGATTGACTCGGGATGGAACTGCAGCCCGAAGATCGGGTAGCGTTCGTGCTGAACGGCCATGATTTCGCCGTCGGTGGTCTTGGCGACCGTCCGCAGACAGCCGGGCTGGCTGGCCGGATCGGCAGCCAGCGAGTGGTACCGGCCTACGGTGATGGATGTCGGAAGGCCGCGGAACAGCGGGCAGAGCCTGGAGAGCATGGCCTCGGAGGTCTTGCCGTGCATGAGCTGTACGGCGTAGGTGATCTTTCCGCCGAAAGCGGCGTAGATTGCCTGATGGCCGAGACAGACGCCAAGGATGGGTATGGTGGGACCCAGTTCCTTTACGACATCCATGCAGACCCCCGCATTCTCCGGGCGGCCAGGGCCGGGGGAAAGGATGATCGCCCGCGGTGCCAGCTGTTTGATCTCCGGCACAGTTATCTCGTCGTTACGTACGACCTTCACGTCGGGGTCGATAGAACCGACGAGCTGATACAGGTTGTATGAGAAACTGTCGTAGTTGTCGATGATCAGGATCATTTACTCCAACCCCCCGTCGGCCAGTTCGGTGGCCTGCAGCACGGCTTTTGCCTTGTTCAGGCATTCTTGATATTCTTTTTCGGGCACACTGTCCGCCACGATCCCGGCACCAGAGCGCACGAAGACCTTGCCGTTCTTTTTGAAGGCGATACGGATGGCGATGCATGTGTCGAGGTCGCCGTCGGCGGACAGGTAGCCGATGGCGCCGCCGTATAGGCCGCGCCGGCTGTTCTCCAGACTGTCGATCAGCTGACAGGCGCGGAACTTCGGGGCGCCCGAGAGGGTGCCGGCCGGCAGTACGCCGCTCAGTGCATCCAGGGCATCTTTGCCTGGTGCCATGGTGGCCTGGACCTCGGAACCGATGTGCATCACGTACGAGAACTTCTCGATCACGTGGTATTTCACGACCTTAACGGTGCCGAAGGCGGCGATCTTTCCCAGGTCGTTCCGGCCCAGATCGACGAGCATGTTATGCTCGGCGAGCTCCTTCGGGTCAGTCAGCAGTTCGGTCTCGAGCCGGGCGTCTTCCGTTTTGTCCCTGCCCCGGGGCCGGGTTCCGGCCAGCGGGAAGGTCTTGACCGTGCGGCCCTGAACCTTTACAAGGGTTTCAGGGCTGGCACCGGCGATTTCCACATCGCAGCCGCTGAAATAGAACATGTACGGGGACGGGTTGGTGGTGCGCAGCACCCGGTAGATATCGAAAATGCTGCCGTTCACCTGGGCTTCCAGGCCGTTGGAGAGGACCACCTGAAAGATATCTCCCTCGGTGATATGCTGTTTGGCCTCGTTAACCATGGCGCAGTACTGGTCTTTGCTGAAAGTGGCCCGGAACGGTGTCTTCATGACGGCCGGTTGATATTCCAGCGGGGTGCCGTTAACGATGAGTTCCCGCATCTGCTCCAGCTCTTTAACAGCCTGCGTGTAACTGAGGTCCAGATTCTGGGCGTCGGCGTTGGCGACCAGGATGATTTTCTGTTTCAGCCGATCGAAGGCGATGACGCGGTCAAAGAGCATCAGGTCGGCATCCCGGAAGTCCTCCGGATCGGCGGCCTGCAGTTTCAACTTCGGCTCACTGTATTTGATGTAGTCATAGGCGAAGTAACCCACCAAACCGCCGGTAAACGGCGGCATGTCCGGCAGCCGGGGGCTGCGGACGGACTGGATGATCTCCCGCAGACAGACGCGCGGGTCGCCGGTCTTTTCGGTGACCTTACCGCGGGAAACGATGCGGATCCGGCCATCCTTACAGCTGAACTCCAGTAACGGGTCGTAGCCGAGGATGGTGTACCGGCCCCAGGTGGCGCTGTCCTCCATGCTTTCCAGAATATAGCAGTGGTCGCTCTTCTTCTGCAGGATGCGCAGGGTCTCGATCGGAGTGCGGACATCGCCGAAGAGCTCGGTGGCGATCGGGATGCGGCGGATGCCTTCCTGTTTCGCCAATTCGGCAGCTTCGGCCGGAGTGGGCCGGTATTCGTTCCTCATCTTTCTTACCGAACCACACAACAGTGAACTTATATTTGAATCATTGTGTATAATAATTCATTAATGTATTTTTAAGTACATTATTAAGGATGGAAGATGACCGACAGATGAAAAAAAATCGGAGATTGTTCATTCGATGGAGTTTCAGTGCTCTGTCATGATGGCCGGCCGCTCTTAGGTGTTGATCGACGCTCATCGCGGTTTTCAGTTCACAGAATGGTATCCGCGGCATCTGGGAAGTCTGTCTCCGGAACTGCCGGCCCCGCGGTGAAAAGAATGGCCGGAGAGGCCCCGGCCAAATGTTTGGTTCAGTCGAAATTGCCGACAACGGCCTTGATCCGGCGGATGCCGGCCGCAGCGCTCTGTTCCTTGAGGATTTTGAAGCCCTGCAGTTCGCCGGTGTGGGTCACATGCGGGCCGCCGCAGATTTCGCAGGAAATGTTACCGATAGAATAGACCTTGACGCGCTCGCCGTACTTGTTGGAGAACACGCCGATGGCACCTTTCTTCTTGGCGTCCTCGTAGGACATCTCCTCGCAGACGACCGGCAGATCGGCCTTGATGGCGTCATTAATCCATTTCTCGATTTTCTTGATCTCCTCGGGAGTGACCTTCCGATCGAGGTTGAAATCGAATCTGAGCCGTTCCGCCGTAATGTTGGAGCCTTTTTGGAAGATGTTCGGGTCCACGATGGCACGCAGTGCCGCATCCAGCAGATGAGTGGCGGTATGTAGTTTGGTGGTCTCCTCGCTGTGATCGACCAGTCCGCCCTTAAAGGTCTGGTTGGTGTCCATCCGGGACTCGTCCTGGTGCTTCTTGAACCGGTCGTTGAAATCGTCTACGTCGACCTCGTATCCTTTTTCCTCGGCGAGTTCCTTGGTAAGTTCGATCGGGAAACCGAAGGTGTCGTAGAGGTGGAAGACGGCTTCGCCGTCCAGGTTCTTCCTGTCGCCCTGTTGTGCCACCATCTCGGAGAACCGGCGGAGGCCCTTGTTCAGGGTGCTGTGGAATTTCTCTTCCTCGGCAGTGATCTGCTGATAGATGGTGTCCTTGTGTTCCTCGAGCTCGGGGTACGCCTGCGAGTACTCGTGGACGACGACCTCGGCGATCTCCTGCATATGAACGCCCTCGATGCCCAGCCGGGACATGTACCGGCTGGCCCGGCGGATCAGCCGGCGCAGGATGTAGCCTCCGCCCATCCGGGCGGGGACCACACCGTCGGCCAGCAAGAAGGTGGCCGCCCGGAGGTGGTCGGAGATGATACGGAACGATTTCTTGTCGTCCGCGTACTTTTTGCCAGAGAGCTCCTCGAGCTTCCCGATGATCCCGGCGAACAGCGGGGTCTCGTAGACGGTCTCGGCTTTGTTCACGATGCGGAGAGCCCGCTCCAGGCCCATGCCGGTATCGACATTTTTCTGCTTCAGCGGGGAGAACTTGCCGTCCTTGTCCTTGAAGTACTGCATGAAGACGTTGTTCCAGATCTCGGTGTACTTGCCGCAGTGGCAGGACGGGCCGCAGTCCGGACTGCATTTGGGGCGGCCGTCGTCGTAAAAGATCTCGGTGTCGGGACCGCACGGGCCGGTCTGTCCGGCCGGGCCCCACCAGTTGTCCTTCTTACCGTAGAAGAAGATTTGATCGTCGCGGAGACCGTGAGATTTCCACAGTTCGGCGGTCTCAGTGTCGCGGGGCGCATTCTCATCACCGGCGAAAGCGGTGACCGCCAGGTGCTCCTTGTCGATGTGGAGTACGGTCTGGAGCAGGTCGAAACTGTAGGAAATGGACTCTTTTTTGAAGTAATCGCCCAGGGACCAGTTGCCGAGCATCTCGAAGAAGGTCAGGTGGCTGGCATCGCCGACCTCGTCGATGTCCCCGGTCCGGACGCATTTCTGGTAATCGCACAGACGGGTGCCGGCCGGATGTTTCTCGCCGAGCAGGTAAGGCACCAGCGGGTGCATGCCGGCAGTGGTGAACAGTACGGTAGGATCGTTCTCGGGGATTAGCGAGGCAGACCTGATCTGCACGTGTCCCCGGGCCTTGAAGAAATTGATGTAGGCGTCCCTGAGTTCCTGAGCTTCCATAGATATGCGCTCCAAATAGACCGCTGATAGTCTACTCGGATAAATACGCTATTAATAGAACCGCTCAGGAAGAGCCCAGTGCGGAGACCGCCGCACGGATCATGTCCTCGGAAAGGATCACCCGTTTGCCGCGGTGCTCGATGACGCTGCGGGGCATGGAACCGATCTCCCGGACAATGATGCAGTCGCAGTCGTCGAGAAGGGTGACGATCTGTTCGACGTGTTCCTTGTGGAACTCGCCAGACAGGGGAACGTCGGCGTTTTCCGGCCGCACCTGCCGCAGCAGTTTCACATCGGCACCATCTACGGCATAGACAAGGAACCTAGAAGCGTTTCCGAATCCCGCGTCTACCCTCTGTCCGCCGTCGCTGGCCACGGCAACGGTATACTTACTGCCCAAGTCGGGCCTGATCAGCACCGGCGGGTCCTGTTCGGCCGGACCGCAGCCGCGGCCTATCATGCAGCCGGCGAACTCGCCGGAACGGTCGTGATCCAGCAGGCCGATGGCATCCGCCCGGCACTGCTTGCAGTGGCGCATCATGCGGGCGTCCACCGAGCACCGGTCCATCAGAGCCTTGCGTTCGGCCGGGGTCGGAGCCCGTTCGTGCTCGAACTTGGTGCCGGGCACGGGGATTAGCGGCAGGATATTGACAATGTAAGCTCCCTGGGCCTTGACCTTCTTGACCAGAACCGGGATGGACGTGGCGTTGACGTCAGGGACCATGACGATGTTGGCCTTTACGAGCATTCCGCGGTCGGCGCACATCTTGATTCCCTGGAGCTGGCGTTCCAGCAGTACGGCGGCGCCCTCTTCTCCGGTCAACCGCTTGCCCTGCCACAGCACGGCACTGTACATCTTGGCGCCGATCTGCGGGTCGGGGGCGTTGATTGTGACGGTGACGAAACGGACGCCCAGGTCCCAGAGACGTTCCACGTTCTGAGGGAGCGCGAGACCGTTGGTGGAGATACAGAGGGTCATCTCCGGGAACTCCTTGCCGACCAGTTCCAACGTCTGGAATGTCTCATTATTGGCCATGGGGTCGCCGGGGCCGGCGATGCCGATGACCTTCAGGTTCGGGACCCGCTTCTTGACGTAGCGGATCTTCTCAACGGCCTGCTCCGGCGTGAGCACTTCGCTGGTCACGCCCGGACGGGACTCGTTAGTGCAGTCGTATTTCCGGTTGCAGAAATTACACTGAATGTTGCACTTGGGTGCGACCGGGATGTGCATGCGGGCGTACTTGAGATGCGCCGCCTCGTTGTAACAAGGGTGGGTACGCAGCGCCTCGGCCAGGGCTTCCTCGTTTTTCACAGTCCCTGTAATGCGTTCCCGTTAATTAACGCATGACCCGTCACGGCGGACGGCCTGTTTGAATATTCATTACTAATTATAATTATAAGATAAGTAATAAGGGGGCCTATGGCCATGCATGTCGAAGACGATCCCCGCAATATCCCGGCGATGATAGCGGATCTCAATCGCAATCTGCCGGTGCGTCGGCGGACTCTCATGGATTATCTCGAGCGCGGAGAACTGACGTTCACGACCCGCAGCGGTGAAATTATACCGTTCTCGGCTGGGGAACTCGATGCCCTGGCGGCCATATGCAGCGATCAGGAGAAGCTGACGTTACGGCTGCCGATCTTTATCGCGACAGACTCTTCTTCTGAGAGAGGAAACTGGAAAGTGGAGGGTACGACCGAGGTGGCGGTGGTGGCGCGGCTGCTCCGGCGCGCTGTGCACCGGCCGGACTACCTTCCGCTCTACCATCCAGACCTAAAAACACTCCGCGACCTGCTTCCGGAACTCACCTTTGTCCTTTTTTCGCCGTAATTCTGGCGGAATTCTCAAAATCTATAAATACAAGATGTGTGTAAAGGGGAATGCGCGATGTGTAACATCGTGTGGTCCATGAGAAAAACTCATGAATTATCAGGATCAGGTCGACACCGAATTCGGTGAAAAACGCCCGATTGGGAAGTGTTAAATACTACCTAATCATGGGGGGATTTCGCTGAGTTGGGCGCGAACCTGACTCACTATACATGCACCCGAAGAGAGGTCCTCTATCGGGGAAGTGGTCGAGGGCTCCCGTATTGGAAGATGAGAGCGGACAAAGCCTGATGACAACCGATCATACGTAACCTGGACGTGTGCTAGATCATACGCCAGCGGCGATGCTACGCCGTATGGGGGATGGTTCGGCTAGAGTGCTGATGAAGGTCGTGTCAAGCTGCGATAAGCGTCGGGAAGGTGCAAGAAGCCTATGATCCGACGATAACCTAATGGGACTTCCTATTCTTCGGAATGGTCAGTAATGACTGGGAACGCGGGGGATTGAAGCATCTTAGTACCCGCAGGAAAAGAAATCAACCGAGATACCGCTAGTAAAGGCGATCGAACGCGGTATAGAACAAACTGAATCCCTAATCGAAAGATCGGGGAGATGTGGTGTTGTGGACTCTTTTACTCCTTGGGCCAGGACATTCAAAATTGGCTGGAAAGCCATGCCATAGAGGGTGATAGCCCCTTAGAAGAAAACTGGTACGGAGATTGAAGAGAATCCCGAGTAACGTAAGTTGGATATCTTGCGTGAATCCGGGGGTCATTCGCCTCCAATTCTAAATACAACTCTAGTCCGATAGTGCAGTAGTAGCGTGAGCGAAATCTGAAAAGTACCCTTAACGGGAGATGAAAAGACCTGAAACCATACGGTTATAGATTCGTATAGCATGAAAGGGAAGAAGCCAGCAATGGTGGACCAGTGTTATACCATTCGGTTAGAAAACCGATCCATGGAGTTCTGGTCATTGGCGAGGTTAACTGTTCAATCAGGTAGCCGAAGGGAAACCGATTGTCCGCAGTTTTTTACGAGGGACAAGGTGTGCTCGCCTTTAGTCAATGGTGCGGAGACCCGAAGCCGGTCGATCTATGCCTGAGCAAGTTGAAGCCTTCCGAAGGGGAGGTGGAGGACTGAACCAGTTCTGATGTGCAAATCGTTTGGATGACTTGGGTATAGGGGTGAAAGGCCAATCTAGGCCGGAAATAGCTGGTTCCCCCTGAAACTAGTCGCAGCTAGACCTCGATCGAGGTGGAACATGAGGTAGAGCACCGATTGAGCGCTTAGGGGAAGAAATTCCTCGGCGTTTTGTCAAACTCCGAACTTGTGTTCATCGTAGACATCGGGTGCAAGGCCATCCGGGGTAAGCTTGATGGCCATAAGGGAAACAACCCAGACTATAGTTAAGGTCCCTAAATTTCGGTCAAGTGTAATATGAAATGGCGTCGGTAGTCTAAAACAACCGGGAGGTGGGCTTAGAAGCAGCCATCCTTTAAAGATAGCGTAACAGCTCACCGGTCTAGATTATGGGCCCAGAAAATGGACGGGGCTAAACCGAGTACCGATACTATAGAATACAGCAATGTAATTTGGTAAGGGGGCGCGGTGCATGGGCAGAAGCAGGGCTGTGAAGTCCTGTGGACCGTGTACCGACGAGGATCCTGGTGAGAGTAGCAGCAAAGTACGGTGAGAATCCGTACCGCCGCAGGGGCAAGGGTTCCTTGGCAATGTTCGTCAGCCAAGGGTTAGTCGATCCTAAGGTAGTTCTTAATCGAGGCTATCGAAAGGGAAACTGGTTAATATTCCAGTACTAGAACAGTCTTTGCCCATACCTACGGAGTAGGATATCTGGAGTACACTTGTCTGTGTATTCAAGCGTTTAAACTCATGAAGAACCGTCATGGTGAGAAGTGAGCGAATGCGTGACGAGGAGGACGAAAGTCCTCTTCTGGAAATTCCTAGTCCCCATGAAAAGGGTATGGTTACAACTGTTTTATTCGTACCAAGAACCGACACAGGTGTCCCTAGGTGAGTAGCCTAAGGCGTGTTAGCATAATCTAGGCGAGGGAACTCGGCAAATTAGCCCTGTAACTTCGGGA
>DAEQ01000003.1:44980-56179 GCA_002495325.1 Methanomassiliicoccaceae archaeon UBA593 | reverse complement strand
GCCGGAGGAAAGGGCTGCGCGGTGCGCGGCGTCTGCGGAAAAAACGAAGAAGTGGCAAAACTCCAGGATCTTCTGATTTACACGCTCAAGGGCATTTCAGAAATTGTAGTCAAAGGAAAGCTGGACGTCAAAACCCTCGGCGAGACAAATTATGAAGTTCTCAGCAGCCTGTTTATGACCATCACCAACGCGAATTTCGACGACGGCTCGATTGAAAAACAGATCATGAAAATGATTGCCGTAAGAGACAAGCTCAGAAATTCCGTTGCTTCTGCGGGTTTACACGACGCGGCCACGTTCACGGTAAGTTCCAGAGCGTCCATGCTGGAAAAGGCCGCTACCGTCGGCGTGCTGTCAACCGAAAACGAGGACGTGCGTTCTCTCCGCGAGATGATCACATACGGCCTTAAGGGTATGGCTGCTTACGCCGAGCACGCGAAAAACATCGGAAAAGAAGATTTGACCATCAACGCCTTCATCTATGAGGCACTGGCGGCAACACTGGACGACTCCCTCTCCGCCGACGATCTTGTCGCGCTGACGCTGAAAACCGGCGAATACGGTGTCAAAGTTATGGCGCTACTGGACGAGGCCAACACGTCACGGTTCGGCAATCCTGAAATCACCGAGGTCAATATCGGCGTCAGAAAAAATCCTGCGATCCTGATTTCCGGTCACGACCTGACCGATCTGGAGCAGCTTCTGGAGCAAACCAAAGGTACTGGCGTGGATGTGTATACCCACAGCGAGATGCTGCCTGCCCATTATTACCCGGCTTTCAAAAAATACGACAACTTTGCCGGAAACTACGGCAATGCATGGTGGAAGCAGCTTGAGGAATTTGTCTCCTTCCATGGCCCCATCCTCTTTACTACCAACTGCATCGTCCCGCCAAGAAGTGAGGAGGTCCGGGGCAGAATCTTTACCACGGGTTCCACCGGCTATCCCGGCTGCAAGCATATTGAAGCCGATGAGAACGGCAAAAAGGACTTTTCCGAGATCATCGCGCTTGCCAAGACTCTTCCCGCGCCCGATGAGATTGAGACTGGCAGCATTGTCGGCGGCTTTGCCCATAATCAGGTGATGGCTCTGGCAGACAAGATCGTCGACGCCGTCAAATCCGGTGCGATCAAAAAGTTCTTTGTTATGGCCGGCTGTGACGGACGTATGAAGTCCAGGGAATACTACACCGAGTTTGCGGAGAAGCTCCCGAAGGACACGGTAATTCTTACGGCGGGCTGTGCGAAGTATCGCTATAATAAACTGAAGCTGGGCGATATCGGCGGTATTCCGAGAGTTCTGGACGCCGGACAGTGCAACGACTCCTATTCTCTGGCGGTCATCGCCCTGAAACTCAAAGAGGTGTTTGGACTCGACGATATTAACAAGCTGCCGATTGCTTTCAATATCGCCTGGTACGAACAGAAGGCCGTCATCGTTCTCTTGGCTTTGCTGTACTTGGGCGTGAAGAACATCCACCTCGGCCCCACGCTGCCGGGCTTTCTGTCTCCCAATGTGGCTAAGGTATTGGTTGAAAAATTCGGTATCGCGGGTGTCGGAACAGTTGATGATGACATCAAACTGTTCATGAATGCCTGATTCAGAAAGGAATATCAGTATATGAAAGCGATAATTGACAGAGAAAACTGCATTTTCTGCGGGCTATGTGCATCCACCTGTCCGGAGGTATTTCGGATGGCTGATGACGGGCATGCGGAGGTTTGCGCGGACCCTGTTCCTGAATCTTCGGAAGACTCAGCAGCAGAAGCGCGGGATAACTGTCCCGTCTCTGTTATCACAGTAGAATAACCATAAATAAGCGCCCATTTGAAAGATTTAAATCATTCAGATGGGCGCTTTTATTAAACTGCCAGCTATTAAAGAAATAGATTCGGAACAAAACCAGCAAACCTGCAAATAGGTGTCAAGCCCTAAACTGCGAAAAAATGATCTGGCTATCTGGTACAGGAAGTAAGACATGACAAATAGACCTGCAAAGCGGTGTGCTTTTACAGATCTGAGGTTCCGCAGCACTGCGGTGCTGCGAGGGCAGACATCATCAGACCATGCCGCTTCTCGGCATGGCTGCTGCCGTCAGCCGTGTATGAATGCTCTTGTTATGCTACCGTGTCGGTTTGAACATCAATAGCGTTCAGATACTCTTTCACCCTGGCATAGTAAATACGCAGGAATTTTGCCGTTCCCGCGACAGTATAGACATAAAAGTGTTTCCCTTCGGCCCGCTTTCTGTCCATGAACTGGTAGATCGGGTTCTCTGGATCAGCGTGCTGGAGAATGACGCTGCAAATCGTAAACAGCACTCTGCGAAGATGCGGTGAACCTCGTTTTGAGACGTGTCTTGATTTGGAGTCGAAAGTGCCGGACTGGTAAGGTGGTGCATCCACTCCGGCAAAGGCGACCAAAGCACCTTTGCTCGTAAAACGCCGCACATCTCCAATCTCAGCCATGAGCTGCGGCCCCGTGATTTTTCCAGCGCCCTGCATCGACATGACAATCTCAAACTCAGGAAGCAGCGAGGCCAGCCTGTACATTTCACCCCGAAGAATTTGAAGCGTGTCGTATACCGCATTCAGGCTGTCAACCGCTTGTGTGATCAGCAACTTCGTGCTATCATTTTTTGCAAGCGTGGCAACCGAGTTCCGGGCAATCTCATGAATCCGTTCGGCATCCGAAAGGCTGAAATGGTAACCGGTTCTTTTGCACCATTTTTGGAAGGTGTCTGCAAAAGAATGTAGGGATAAGGCTGCCACGCAGTCTTTGTGCCAAAAACGTCTGACAAAATCCACCCACTTGATATGACCTGAGGCGGTGCGAGTTTCAATACCGAAAAGCTTATTCACGCCAGGAAATGTCTGGTCAAGCAAAGAGATAAGCCCGTTTCGTAGTGCAACGCTGGAGTTCAGCGTGCGTTCATACAGGCGGCTCTGAATCTTAAGCAGTTGCCGGTTCTCGTCCTCCACGGAATAATCCCGCAGTTCCTGCCAAAACGTCAGGGCGTAATTTGCAATTTTGAGAGAATCGGCTCTGTCTGTTTTCACTTTACGGATTGAGTTGTCGCTGAAGTCGTGGATCAGCATGGCGTTCACGACGCTGACGAAAAAGCCCGCATTCTTCAGCGCCAGAGCGATAGGCCTCCAGTACATGCCGGTATGCTCCATCACAACACGGATTTCACCATCTACCGAGCGAAGCGTGTCAATGAGCTTGTCCAGCCCTTCTATCGTATGGATAACGGTAAAAGGTGTCATTACGATTTCTCCGCCCGGCCTGCGGACAGCGACCGTGCTTTTTCCCTTGGACACATCAATGCCAACCGCTGTTATGGTGTTCGTTTTCATGAGCAGTCCTCCAATTAAAAGATTCCTAATCGGTGACCGCGGCAACTCATTACCGATTCAGCTTGCTTAGTTACACGAATGTACGGAAAATCTCCGATGCTTCAACCTGCGTAAATCGAACGCTGCAATGAGGGGGCGGTTTACAGTTTGCCAGTACGAGCGTGGAAGCTCAAGCAATGCTCCGTAAGACCGATTACCCTTCATTGTAGCTTAGGCATGAGCCGCTGTGCAGTATGGATTTCCACGCTGTTTCAGGGTCAAACTCATTGTAGTTATCGGCGTAAAAATGTTATCGGCACGTTAGGACAAAGTGCGCGTAGGGTCGCCACTTTGCGGAAAAACATGCCGATAAAAATCGGGTTGCCCGGCACATCAGCGAGCGGTGAAAAAATGTTGCGCCAAAGGTGCCGATAATATTTTGGGCTACTTGAGTCCGCACAGACGTTTCAGCGTATCATCGTCTGAAACGGTGAAACGCTTGGAACTGATGTTTGTCGGTGAGTTTTTGCCGTCAGATGTGGCGGCTGCGATTGCTTTTCGTTTGTGTTCCGTGTCCGCGTGTGCGTAGACGAGAGTGGTTTCAAGTTGTGCATGACCGAGCCACTGTGAGATGAGCGTCAGATCCATTCCGTGTTGGTAAAGGTGCATGGCCCGTGAATGTCTGAACAAATGGGGATGCACGTTTTCCGGTACCTCGGCGCACTTTTCTCGAGCCGCTTTACCGTATTCCTTAATCATGTCGCGGACGCGTCGAAGTGACAGCGGTTTGCGTTTGCAGTCAATCACTGTGTAGAACAGCGGTTCCTGCGGATTCTGCCCAGTATCTTTGTGGGCAATTCCGAGGTGACGCCGCAGGTGCTCGGCAGTATTTTTCGAGAACGGCACCACCCGGATTCTATCGCCTTTGCCGTGCAGTATGACGGTTGGTTCTTTTGCGAACCTTAAGTCGCCGACCGTTACGTCGATGATCTCTTGTATTCGCGCCCCGGCATCGTACATCAGCATCATCAGGCAACGGTCGCGCAGGCCCTTCTCCGTTGCGACATCAGGCTCATTTAGAACCGCCGATGTAGCCTTTTCGGTCATATAGTCAATGGCTGTGTTGCTTGGTGTTTTGCGTACAGAAACTTTTTCCAGTTTCTTAGCGTTGGCGACGACGGCGATGTCAACTTTTGAGGCATAGTCGATGAACGCATGAATTGCGGCAAGCCTTTGGTTGACGGTCGAAAGACTACGCCCGTGTGCCTCAATGTCCGCCAGAAATTCGTTCACCACTTCCGCCGTAAGCAGCTCAAATGTAACGTCATCCAGCGGTACGTGATTGCGGACTTTAACAAAGTCTAAGAACTGTTCCAGCACTTTGCGGTATGAGCGAATGGTGTTCGGACTGACTTTCTGCTGCTTTGGCAGATAAATTTCAAGGAAGTCATGTACACGCCCAAACAGTGTACCTTTGGCTAATCTGGACATACGCTTACCTCCGGCAATATAGAGTTCAGCGCATCCCAGTCAATGCCAGGGCTTTTCACAAGATTCTCCGGCAGAATGTGAATGTAATAGGCGGTTTCGGACAAATTACAGTGTCCCATATACGTCCGCAGGTACGGCATCATAGCCGTTAGATTCTCGCCTTCGTCAAGCCACCGATTCAGACAAGCCGAAGCAAACCTGTGGCGCAAATCGTAAATTCTTACGGGATGGTATCTGGAGTTGCCGGGAGTACGGGTAGCGTTACTCCACGCTCTGTTAAACGCCGCATATACTCTGCTGTTTGTGAGTGCGCCGCCGTCTTTCGCGGGGAAAAAATATTGACTGTCGCTACCGAAAATACCACGGTGCAAATTGTATGTTTTCGCAAAGCTCAGCATATCGTCGCTCATTACGACAATTCGCTCTTTGTTCCGCTTGGTATGGGCGATGAGAATCTCTCCTGTTTTGAAATTAACGTTCTCCCGCAGAAGTTCACGACCCTCGTTAGGACGCAAGCCGCAAGTGTAGATTAACCGGAACAGCACAGGGGCTATTTTGTTTAGGAACGGCTCCTCGTCTGTCGGCGGCAGTTTGTCAATTTCCGCGAAAAGTGCGGTCAACTCGCCGTCCGTAAAGATGTAGGGAGTATGGCGGCTCTTGTGCGGAGCAAACTTATCCGGCAGAACGTAAGCGTCTTCGCCGATTGCAGCCAAGTATTTTCCAAACTGCCTAATCGCCATCGCGTTACCGGACAGATTGTTCAGAGCCGCAGGTGAATCAAGCCAATCGAGCACGAGGTCTTGTGTCAACTCAGGTACACTGTGATTCTGCATGACGCACAACCTATCAAATCTTAAAAGCTGGCTTTGATACGTTTCCGGCTTGAATCCGCAAGCTGTGCGAAACTCAAACATTGCGCCGAACCTCGACGCGAACACACTTGTAAATTTACTCACGCGGCGCCACCGCCTTTCGGGGCAATACCGTCAAACGGTAAAGCACAGCGTTTTAAGTGAGCGCTATCAAGGGCGATGTACGGCTTGGTTGACTCAATGTCCGTATCTCCGAGTACCTGCGCCACAGTATGCACATCAATGCCATTCGTCACCATTCCTGTCGCCAGTGAACGCCGCAGAGTATGAAATCTCTTGTTGCTTTTGATACCTGCCGCAATGCAGCAGTCTCGGTAGATTTCGCCAATTGTTGCCGCCGCCTTCAGCGGAGTATACGGCTTTTGGAGGCGCAGAAAAATTTGCGGTGCATCGGATTTGGGTCTGGCGTTGAGAATGTAGTCTACCAATGCTTCGCCGACATTTTCCAGCAGCGGCAATACAACCGGGTTGCCCGTTTTTGACTGGATCACCTTAATCTCACCGCGCACCCAGTCGATGTCTCCGAGCTTCAACCCCACAACATCGCAGGCGCGAAGTCCGAGTTCCGAACCAAGCAGCATAACAGCGTAGGCGCGTTTTCCAACTTTAGTCTTTCGGTCAATTGCTGCAAGCAACTTGTTAATGTCATCGCGTGACAGTATCGGATAGATCTTATGCTCGCGGTTTACCTTGAACGACAGTAGTTCACCATACGCCGATGCCGACAGGTTTTCGGCATACAGAAACGCATAAAGTTTTTTCAAATACAGCCTGACGTTGTGCATTGAGTTCGGCACCATCTCTTTGGAACAGTCCAGCATAAACTTTTGTATCTGTTCCGCGCCAACTCCGGTCATATTCTCATACCCGTGTTCGCCAAGCCACACAAAGTACCTGTGCGCAATCCAGCGCATATCATTCTGCGTGTTTTGTGTTACGTTCTCCGACGCGAGGAACACATCGGCAGTCCTCTGAAACTCCGGCTTCGGTATGTAGCGCGAGCCTTTTAGCAGGTACGGCATATCGGTTACGCCTGTCTCAGCGAAGCCTAAAAACCGCCGAACATCCCGCTCGTACTCACGCCAACGTTTCGGGGAAATCTTACCCTCATACAGAGATTGGTCGTTGTCTCGGAAATACCCTGTGATAACATCTTCGTTTAGAACGAAGCACCCGGCTTCCTCATGCTGATTTACCAGACGTCCAGCACGACTCAGCATCCGCAGACGGGTAGAATACCCGTACCCTGCCGCGCCCAGCGCGGCTTCATAGTTCTTCATCAACTCATCGAGTTGAAGCGTTTGAGCTTTCACAATTGTTCCCTCCGTGTAATAATGATATGGGACCATATTGTTTGTCCCAAAAGCATTATATACATCAGAGGATGGATTTCCTCTCAAAATATTATCGGCACCTTTGGCGCAGCGCTTTTTTTCTGCTCACTGATGTGCTGAATAGCCATATTTTTATCGGCACGTTTTTCTGCAAAATGGCGGCCCTACGCGCACTTTTTGCCAACGTGCCGATAACACTTTTATGCCGATAACCGCTATTATCGGCAGGTGCCGATAAAATGAGCAAGCAATGCTTTGTGGTACCCACAAAGCTAAAAGGCCGACTTCCGCTTCCACGGAAACCGGCCTTTTGCTTGTTGGTGGCAGCGCCCCCAACCCCCTTTGATCGCACAATAAATTGTGCGGCTGCGCGTCCTGCGGACGCTTCCGGGAGCATGGACAGCTCAACGCTGCTCATGTTCTTTTTCTTTCTCTGCTTCCCGCCTGTCGGGGCCAAGCAGATGATCGACGTTTGCTTTCACGGTCAACAGCTCTTTCATCTCATCGCGGGCCTTGCGATAGTCGGCGTAAGCCGCCTTTTTCTTTACCAGAAGCGCCGCATATTCGGCCTGTAAGCTCTTGACGGTGGGAAATTTTTTCACACCCAGCTCGTCGAATGATTTCTTCGCCGCCTTGTGCAACAGGATATCGCTCTCATGCTCCGCAAGAAACTTTTTGGAATACCCCGCCTTGCGGTAGGCAACGTAGGTGTCGCGGGTCTTGGCGTAATTGATAATCTGCGTTTTCAGAACGGCGAGGCCCTCTTTACCGCCGAGGACGGAACGGCGGCGTTACCTCAGCTGACTGCCGCTTACGAAGCTGATGGAAAGCATATCATTTCCACAGTCGTGCGGGAACCGAACCTGGAGGATGTCTATCTGATGTCCATCGGAAATGTGAACGCCGACGACGGGATGTTCGACAAGAACAGTTTCCGCCATGTTATGGACCGGAGCCGGTGAAGATGTACCGTTTTGCCGCTTATGTAAGAAGGGACCTGCTCCGTTGGCGCCGGGCGCCGCTGAACCTGTTTGCGACCATGGTGATGCCGGCGGCCTGGCTCGTGTTCATGGGGCTGGTCATGCCGGTCACCTATGACGGCAATTATCTGGATTTCGTCACGCCGGGGATCCTGGTAATGACCGTGCTCACTTCAGGGCTGGCGGCCGGATCATCAATGATGTTTGACAAAGAGCTCGGATACCTTAACAAGTTCCTGGCTCTGCCGGCTCCGCGGGAAAGCATTTTGGTCGGAAAAATCGTCTTTGTGACCATCCGTGGGCTGTTCCAGGCCACGGTCATTCTGATCATAGCCCTGCTGATTGGAGCTACGGTACAGTCGGTATGGTACTATCTCGGTACTTATCTGATCCTGATGTTGTTCAGTATAATCATTGCGTCGTTGGGGGCAACCATCTCGCTCTCGCTGCATGATTATGATACATACGCGGCGGTCCAGTCGATGATCTCGATGCCCCTGTATTTCTTCTCTACTTCTCTGGTGCCGCTGACCAGCATGCCGGTTTGGATGCGTTACATCGCCGAATGTAACCCGCTTTCGTACGCCAATGATGCGATCCGGGCCCTCGGGACCGGGGACTCCCCGTGGCTGGCAATCGGTGTGCTGCTGGTCCTGGCCGCAGTCATGCTGGTAGTTTGTGGCGAAAAGTTTAGACGGGCCGTCATGGACTGAAAAGACGGTCATTCATCAAGAAAAATAAGAATGAGCGTCCTGGCTGGAATTCGAATCCAGGTCGGGGCCTCGACAGGGCCCCATGATAGGCCACTACACTACCAGGACGTGTGAATCTCCCGTACCGAGCAGAGATATTTAATGGTTCGTTTTTACGGCCGGACCAAGCTGGACAGCATGGGCCATCGGTCTGTTGCAACCGGGCCGGGGTTTCGTTCCACCAGATCATCCAGAGGGCCTGTGCATGGTTTTAGTGAATAGTTATGTTACAATCCGATACGATTTGAAAATATTTTACTACCATGTGCCTATACCGCTGTAATGAACGCTGTTCGTAGATCATCGGTAGTAATAGCCTGCTGGGATTCGTATGGGCCGCTGCTGCGTCAGGCGGCGGTCGGCCGGCCGTTCGATCTGACGCTTTTCACCCACCATCAACTGGAGACCGCACCGGCAGCGATGAACGAGTTGGAAGCGGCGGTCGGCCGGGCCGATTTCATCCTGTACTACCGTTCCAACAAGGGATTCTGGGACGAGGCCCTGGCCTATCTGAAGGAAGCATCCTGTCCCGATCGGATCGCCGTAGTCGGGGCCGATGCAACATACTGGGCTCCGACCACGGTAAGCCACCAGGAAGCCATGGACATCTATGCCTATCTGACCGCCGGCGGTCTGGACAACTGTAAACGGCTGTTGGACTACCTGAGCGACCGTTTCCTGAAAATCCCGACCCCGACCGAGCCGCCGACCGTACTGCCATGGCAGGGGATCGTCCATCCGGACGCGTCCGGACGGATATTCGCTTCGACCGAGGAGTATCTGCAGTGGTATCGGCCACGGCCGGGGCCGTGGGTGGGGATGATCTGCACCCGGGCCGCACTCATGAACGATGGCCTGGCCAATGTGGAATTTCCGTTGGTCCGCGAGTTCGAACGGCAGGGAGCCAACGTGATCGTGTTCTATTCGATGTCCACCAGTGTTCCCGAACGGGACCAGCTGAACATCGCCGATTCTATCCGCAGATATTTCGTGAAGGATGGAAAACCGCGGGTCGGGGCGGTGCTGAAGCTCTCTTCGTTCCTGGTCGGATTTTCCCGGAACAGCGAGGACAAGAAACAGGCCGCGGTCTCCGGCACGGCCCTGCTAAAACAGCTCAACATTCCATTCTATCAGCCGGTCATGGCCACCCGGATGTCGCTGAAGGATTGGCAGGAAGGACCTGGATTGACCGGCGATGTGGCCTGGAACATTGCATTTCCCGAGTTCGAGGGTATGATCGAACCGCTGATGCTCTCGTTTACCCGCAAGGACGAGGAAACCGAGTTCGACCGGGTGCTGGTTCCCGGCAGCGTGCCTCTGGTTGTCGGCCGGATATTGCGGCGGCTGACCATGGCGGCGAAACCGCCGGCAGAACGGAAAGTGGTATTTTTCCTGAACAACAACCCCTGTGCCAGTGTCGAGGCGAACGTCGGCGGAGCCTCCCATCTGGACACTCACGAAAGCGTGGCCAATGTCTTAAAGAAGATGAAAACGGCCGGCTATGAGGTGGAACCGCCGGCCGACGGCCGGGCCCTAATCAAGGACATCATGGACCACAAGGCCATTTCCGAGTTCCGCTGGACCACCGCTCAGGAGATCAGCGCCAAGGGCGGGGTGCTTTACAGGATGGATCCGACGGAGTATCTGCGTTATTTCAATACGCTGCCGGAGGAACTGCGGAAAAAGATCATCTCCACATGGGGCGAACCGCCGGGCCAGGGGATGGTCCTGGACGGGAAGATTCTGATCACCGGCCGGCAATACGGCAATGCCGTGGTCGCGGTCCAGCCCAAGCGGGGCTGTTTCGGGGCCCGTTGCGACGGTGAGGTCTGCAAGATACTCCACGACCCGCTGTGCCCGCCCACGCATCAGTACCTGGCCACTTACTTTTACTATGAAGAGATCTGGGGAGCGGATGTGGTCGTTCATGTCGGTACCCACGGCAATCTGGAGTTCCTGCCTGGCAAGACCGCGGGGGTCGGAGCCTCCTGCTACCCGATGGTCGGAATCGGCAGGGCCGTGCATCTCTATCTTTACAATTCCGACAATCCGCCCGAGGGCACCATTGCCAAACGGCGGTCGGCGGCCACTCTGGTCGATCACATGCAGTGTGTCATGGCCGCCAGCGGCCTGTATGAAGAGTTCGCGCAGCTGGACGATCTGCTGGCCCAATATGAAAGGGCCAAAGACGATCCCACCCACGCCCATCAGCTCCGCCATATGATCGTGGCGGCGGCAGAGAAAGCGAACCTGAAGGAACTGGATCTGAGCGACGGTGTGCCGCTGGACGAGGTCGTACGGCAGTGTCACGAGGCGCTTTCGCGGGTCCGCAACTCCCAGATGAACCTGGGCATGCACATTGTCGGCGCTCTGCCGCAGGGTGAAGCACGGACCGATTTCATTAACTCGATCCTGCGTTACGATGCCGGCAA
>DAEQ01000003.1:0-44774 GCA_002495325.1 Methanomassiliicoccaceae archaeon UBA593 | reverse complement strand
GATGGACACCGACCTGGCGGTGCTGTATGCCGATCAGGGAGGCTATGACGACGGTCCGGGGATGTCCAACGGTCGGGTTATCGAGCTGATCGGTCAGAAAGCCAGAACCGCAATCGGTATGATCCTGGCGGGTAAAAACAATGACGATATTCTCAACGCACTGGTCCTGGATGCCGACGAGGAACAGCTGAAACAGTTGGAGGAATATCGGGAGAAAGTACAGGAGATCTCCCGGCGGATCGATGCTTCCGATGAGATCGGTTCGTTACTGAACGGGTTTGCCGGCGGGTATGTCGAGCCTGGCCCGTCGGGGGTCATTACCCGCGGCCGGCCGGATATCCTGCCGACCGGCCGCAATTTCTACTCGTTGGATCCCGGCCGGGTTCCGACCGAGACCGCCTGGCGGGTAGGTCAGTTGCTGGCCGACAAACTGATCGCCAATTACCAGAAGGACGAGGGTGCGATGCCCGAGACCGTCGGGTTCTTCTGGATGTGCAACGACCTGCTGATGGCCGACGGAGAGGTCATGGCCCAGATGATGGATTTACTCGGAGTCCGGCCGGTCTGGGCAGGCAACGGTCAGGTGAAGGACTTTGCGGTCATTCCGCCGGAGGAACTGGCTCATCCCCGGATCGACCTCACGGTCCGCACTTCCGGCATCATGCGGGATAACTTCATGAACTGCATAGACTTGCTGGACCGGGCCGTCCGGACTGTGGCCGTGCTGGACGAGCCGCCCGACCGGAACTTTGTCCGGAAGCACACGATGCTTTCTATGAGCGACGGTGCCGATGAGGACGAGGCCACGGCCCGGTTCTTCAGCGCTCCGCCCGGTTCTTACGTTTCGGGGGTTAATCTGGCGGTTTTTGCCAGTGCCTGGAAGACCGAGAAGGATCTTTCAGACATCTTTATTGCCGCCAACGGTTACGCTTACGGCGGTGGCCGCAACGGCAAAGCGATGCATGCTCAGTTCGCGGCCGATCTGAAGACCGTGAACATCACTTACAACAAGGTTGCCTCCGACGAGCACGACTTGCTCGGCTGCTGCTGCTATTTCAGTACTCAGGGCGGGATGACCGCCGCTTCCCGGCAGCTCTCCGGCAAGTACGTGAAAGCTTATTACGGCGACACCCGGGAACCCAAGGATATCAACGTCCATACACTGGCGGACGAAGTCCGCCGGACCGTGCGCACCAAACTGCTGAACCCGCGCTGGATCGAGGGCGAGAAGGCTCATGGTTACAAGGGCGCTACGGACATGATGAAACGGATCACCCGGGTCTACGGCTGGCAGGCCACCACCCGCGAAGTCGATGACTGGGTGTTCGACGATATCACGAAGACATTTGTCAATGACCCGGAGATGCGCAAGTTCTTCCAGGAGAACAACCCCTGGGCGCTGGAGGAGATCTCCCGGCGGATGCTGGAAGCCAACCAGCGCGGGCTGTGGCAGGCCGATGATAAGGTGCTCGAAGAACTCAAGGAGAACTATGTCGAGGTCGAATCCTGGATGGAGGACCTGGCCGGCGAGGGCGAGTATCAGGGCGGCAGCATCGATATCAAGACCGCCGATGAGGTCGACACCTGGAGTGCCAACATGGGCGGCATCATGAAGAAGGTCCAAGCCAGGTTAGGTAAAGAGAAGTGAGCGGGCGGCGGTCGGACCGTCGTCTGTTCACTGCAGGGATTTGTCGATCATTGCCGCGGTGCCGGTCTGAGTGAACGGGGTCTTCCGCATCCGGTGCGGCAGGACCATCTCGGCTGCTTCTTTGACATCGTCGGCAGTGACATCGGTCCGGCCGCCATAGGCTGCGATGGTGCGGGCGGTCTTGACCATGGCAATATCGCCGCGGTGGCCGTCTACGTTCAGGGAAATGCAGGAATCCACAATCTTCCGGAGCATGTCGTCGCCGATCTTCACCTGCGGCAACAGGTCCTTGGCGGTAATGATCTTCTTTCTCAGTCTGTCGTCAGCGGCCTGCCAGGCAGTGCGGAAGCCGCGCGGGTCGGCATCGAAGGCCATCTTCCGCTTGACGATCTCCAGCCGGACGGTCGGGTCCTGAATGCCCTGGATGGTGACGCACAGGCCGAACCGGTCCAGGAGCTGGGGACGCAGTTCGCCCTCCTCCGGGTTCATGGTCCCGACCAGAATGAAATTGGCGGGATGTGAGAACGAGATTCCTTCCCGCTCGACGGTGTTCAGGCCCATGGCGGCCGAGTCCAGCAGAACGTCCACAATATGATCGTTCAGCAGGTTCACCTCGTCCACGTAGAGGATGTTGCGGTTGGCCTCGGCTAGGACGCCCGGTTCGAACTGCTTATCGCCGTTCTTGATGGCCGCACCGATGTCCAATGTCCCGACGACCTTGTCCTCGGTGGCGGATACCGGCAGTTCTACCACCCGCATTTGCCGCCGGGCGGTCTGTAGTTCGCCAGCGGCATACTTCTGCCGGCATTCGCCGCACATGGCCTCGGGCCGGGCAGGATCGCAGCCGTATGGACAGCCGAGCACTGTTTCCTGTTCGGGCAGAAGAGTGGCCAGCGACCGTACGGCTGTAGATTTGGCCGTACCCCGTTCGCCCCTGATCAGTACTCCGCCGATGGACGGATTGATGGCGTTCAGGAGCAAGGCGGTCTTCATCCGGTCCTGACCGACGATGGCGGAAAAGGGGAACAGCAGACGGTTGTGTTTTTCGCTCATTGATTTGGAAACAACAATCGAGTATGTAAGTTATGCCGTAATCGAAATAAAATATTACGAGGCCATAAGGTCGCTCATGAACAGCAGTGTCCGGGGGCAGGTGTATCCTTTTTCTGCCATCGTGGGACAAGGACTTCTCAAGAAGGCGTTACTGCTGAACGCCGTCGACCCAGACATTGCCGGGGTGCTCATTCGTGGGGAGCGGGGCACTGCGAAGTCCACCGCAGTTCGGGCCTTGGCGGCGTTGCTGCCGGAACAGGACTACGTGGCTGGCTGTCTGTACAACTGCGACCCGGCGGACCCGCAGTGCGAAGAATGTCTTGCCGGGAGTCGGCCGTTGCCGGCAGTGCGCCGGCGGATGCGGGTGATAGAACTGCCGGTATCCGCCACCGAGGACAAGGTCGTCGGGACGCTGGACCTGAGCGCGGCGATCAAGCGCGGCGAACGGCGTTTCGAACCCGGTCTGCTGGCAGCGGCCAACCGCAACATCCTCTACGTGGACGAGGTGAACCTGCTGAACGATCATATTGTGGACGTTCTGCTGGACTCGGCCGCCATGGGCCTGAACACCGTCGAGCGGGAAGGAATCTCGTTCTCACATCCCGCCAATTTCATTCTGGTCGGGACCATGAACCCGGAGGAGGGCGAACTGCGTCCCCAGCTCCTGGACCGGTTCGGTCTATGCGTGACCGTTACGGGGCTGAAGGACCCGGAGAAGCGGCTGGAGGTTGTCCGGCGGCTGATGGAATATCAGCGCGACCCGGCGGCCTTTAAAATCAAATGGCAGCCGTACGAGGAGTTGCTTGCACAACAGGTCGTGGCCGCCCGGAAGCTGTTGCCGGACGTCAGAATAAACCAGCAGTTGATGGAAGAAGCGGTGCAGACCTGCCTGAAGGCAGGGGCCGAAGGCCACCGGGCCGATCTGACGCTGGTACGGACGGCCAAGGCTCTGGCGGCCTACGCCGGTCGGACAGAGGTCACCGCTGCTGACGTGAAGGTCGCCGCCACCCTGGTGCTGGCACATCGGTCGCGGGACCCGCCTTCGCCCCCGCCCGAGGACCAGGACGAGGAGCCGGACGAAGACAAACAGGACGAGCATGAGGGCCGCAAGGACGATCAGCAGCCGTCCGGCGAACAGCAGCACGGCGGATCGCATCAGACCCAGCCGCAGTCGGACCAACCGTCGTCCAATGCCGAACAGCAGGACACGCCGCAGTCCGACGGCGCGACCACTACGCAGTTCGCTGCCGGCGAGGAGTACAAGATCAAACATAACGCTGTTCCCCGGCAGTTGCGGATTGACGGTTTAGTCCGGGACACCGGCGGCCGGCGGGCGGAAACGCAGTCCGACATCGGCCGCTACGTCGACTATCGTATCCCGCACGGCAAACCGACCAGCATCGCCTTCGACGCCACCCTGCGGGCGGCGGCGCTCCATCAGAACGGGCCGAAAGGGAACACCGCGGTGCGGATCCTGCCCGGCGATGTCCGGGAGAAGGTGAAGGAGCGCAAGACCGGCACCCTTATCGTTTTCTGTGTGGACGCCAGCGGGAGTATGGGGGCGGAGGATCGGATGACGGCGGTGAAAGGGGCAGTGGCCTCGTTGCTCACCGACGCCTATCAGAAACGGGACCGGGTGGCCCTGATAGTCTTCCGGGGCGATCACGCCGAGACCGTGCTGCCGCCGACGAACAGCGTCACTCTTGCGAAAGAGCGCATGGACGGCATCCCCACCGGCGGCCGGACGCCGCTGGCGGACGGGCTGATCACCGCGCATACGTTGATCCTGCAAGAGCTCCGGCGTGACCCGAAAGTGAAGCCGTTGCTGGTAGTGGTCTCGGACGGCCGGGCGAACGTCGGCCGCAACGGGGGCAAGCCGATGGAAGAGGTACGTCAGTTGGGCGCCGAGATCGGCGAAGCGGACTATCCGGTCTTGGTGCTGGACTCCGAGACCGGCCTGATCAAACTGGGCTTCGCGGCCAAACTGGCACAGGCCATGCAGGCTAAGTATCTGAAGCTGGAAGAGCTGAGGGCTGAAAATGTGAGCGCGGCAGTCGGGTATTTTACCCAACAGTCTTGAACCGCCGTCCGCCGACCGGCGGACGGTCCTTTTTTCTGGGAAAACCCACTACTAATGTCATTGGATGTATAAACCATTTAATAAGAAAAAGGCCTTCTCAAAAGTCAATCGGATGTTTTATCCAATGCATCCGTCGAAGGCACATCAATGTCTGGTATGACTGAAACTCAGAAGACGGTCGCCGTCGTGGCGGTCGTTGCCGTGGTCATCATTGCCGGTGTAGGAGTCTACTTCCTTGCTGGCAATAACAACAATTATTCCGCGGAAAAACTTGATTCCAAATTACTGATTTGCGGTAATGCTAACGAAGACTTGGTCCTGGACGCCGATGATACGGCAATCATCCAGGACATTATCGACCGTAAAGAAAATATGACCCTCGAAAACTATCCGATGGCAGATGCCAATAACGATGGTAAGGTCACGAACGCTGACCTCACTCTAGTTAATGACCTTATTGCCGGTAACAAAACCACTGTTTACATCCAGTGCCTTGATTATGACGGCAACTCAACGGTGGTCGCGGCGGATTACCCGCTCCGGAACGTTGTACCTTTTGGCACCAACATCGTCGAGCCGTTCCTGTACGTCGGCGGCGGTCAGTACGTCGCCGGTTATTTCACCAGCTCGTATGACAATCTAGAGTATAGCATGAGTGCGGCGATCGACCTGGGCGGATCCGCCCGTAAGATCTCGGATTCGGCCTGGCAGAACTTTAACAATCTGGATGCTACCTGCGGCGGTGTCGGGGCCTTGCTGATCGACATCAGCGGGGTCAGCCAGTTTACCGACTCTTACAGGTCTGGTTTGGCCGATGCCCAGATCCCGGTGATCATCTATGCTCCGGCCGATCAGATGCAGGAGATCGGAGTGGCCCTGACGCTGGGCTTCCTCTGCGGTAAGACCACCGAAGCGCTGGGTTTGTCTTATGCCAAGCTCAGTCTGGAAGTATACAAGGCCATCCAGGGGAAGGTATCGGCTGTTTCCGACGATGACAAGGCCAGTGTGATCAACTTCACGATGGGCATTTATGTCTGTCAGAATGATTCGACCTTCAACCAGAGTTCTTCCTACATCGGAGCGGTCCCATATTATAAAATCAACTCGGACTTTGCTACCGTTTATGCGGGTTCCAACTCGGTGAAGATGCAATCGGTCGAAGCGTTGGCCGATTATGATAACGCCAGCTGTCTGGTCAGCAACCGTTCGCTCGACGTCGGCCAGACCGACACCGCCGCGGCCTGGGTGGAAATGTGGGACAAGTATGTCACGTACTTCCAGGACCTGGACGACTATCACGGTCTGGTTTATATCAATAATCTGCTGCCCGGTGCCTGCAAACTGGCCTATCTGGCTGCGGCTGCCTATCCGGAATTGTTCTCCGATGACTGGGCCAACGGGGTCATGCAGGACTTCATCGACGGGGGGTTCACTTCGCTGGAAGGCCAGACCCTGGACACGATTCCGACATCGTTCGATTATGACGATTATATTGCGGCGAACGCCTGAAACAATCTGGGCCTTCGGGCCCTCTCTTTTTTTTATTCTATGACATCCGCTGATTCTGGGTCCAAAAACGAACTGATCAGCGGTTACCATCGGCAGATTGCCAGAAAATTCATACTGTTGGCGGTCATCATTGCAGGCATAGTGCTGACTGTGGGTCTGCTCTCGGTCTCTACTTACGATTCCATCTCGCTGAAAGAAGCATATGAGATCATCTGGGGGCACATCACCGGGGTGAAATACGAACTGCGCTCCACCTACTGGTGGGCGGACCGGTATATCTGGAACCGGGCGCTGCCGCGGGCCGTTGTGGCCATCCTGACCGGTATGTCGCTGGCGGCCTGCGGCACACTGATGCAGTCGATCCTGGCCAATCCTCTGGCCGATCCTTACAGCACCGGCATCTCGTCCGGGGCCTGTTTCGGTGCGGTGGCGGCCATTATCGTCGGCATGACCTATTCCACGGCCGCGGGAACGGCCGGCATCGTATCCAATGCCTTCATCGGGTCGCTGGTCCCGGCGTTGCTGATCATCGTGCTGGCAGAACGGATTCGGATGACGCCGGCCACCATGATCCTTGTCGGCACTGCCATCTCGTATTTCTTCAACTCGCTGGTGACCTTCATGATGGTCACCACTGACGCCGATACACTGCAGTCGGCCTACCTCTGGCAGGTTGGCAGCTTCGACGGGCTGACCTGGAGCTCGGTACCGGTGATGTTGGTCGCGACAGTCGTCGGTTCTGCTCTGGTGATCTGGCTGTCCTCGCGGCTGAACCTGGCCTCATTGGGCGACAACACGGCCATTAGTCTGGGGCTTGATATCCGTAAATTCCGGATCTTTTCTTTGATTCTGATGTCGATTATGACTGCGGCGGTTATTTCCTACACCGGCATCATCGGTTTCGTCGGCATTGTGGCTCCGCACATTGTCAGGCTGGTCATCGGGGCCGACAACCGTTTCGTCATCCCGATTTCTATGGGCTGCGGTGCCTTGCTGATGCTGGTGGCCGATTATCTGGCCCTTAGCATCGCCAATCTGCCGGTGGGCGTGATCATCTCGCTGATCGGCAGTCCAATCTTCTTCATTCTGATCGTCTGGCAGCGGAAGGGGACGGGGGCAATCTATTGAACGGCGGCGATGTCTTCCGGGCCGAGTACATCAAAAGCAATCGGAAAAAGGTCGTCGTCATCGTCCTGATGGCTGTTGTGGCGGCCGTTTCCGTCCTGTTCACTTTAGGTTTCGGCGTGTATTCCATTTCGCTTGCCGACGCGCTGACCGCTTTCTTCGACCACATCCGGGGCACAGCCTGGAGTTTAAAGGCCGACCATTACATCTGGGACATCCGGTTGCCGCGGGCGCTGGGCGCGTTGGTCATCGGGGCCGGTCTGGCATTTGCCGGGGCAATCATGCAGAATGACATGCGTAACCCGCTGGCCGAACCGTACACTATGGGTATTGCTTCCGGTGCTTTCCTGGGTGCGGTACTGAGCCTGATCCTCGGATTCTCGCTCATCCCGAGTCTGACCGGCGACTGGGCCACTGTCTGCAACGCATTCATCTTCTCGCTCATCCCGACGGCCGTGATCGTCGTAATCTCAAGGTTCCGGAAACTGACCCCTACCGCGATGATCCTGGTAGGTATCGCCCTGCTGTTCATTTTCAGTTCGATCAGCCAAGTCATTATGGTCGCGGCCCCGTCGGAATCGATGGCCGATGCTTATAACTGGCGGGTGGGCACGTTATCCAAGGTGACTTGGGAGAACCTGCCGATCATGGCAGGGGCAGTAGCGCTAATCACCATTCCGATGTACTTCTTCTCGTCCAAACTGGACGTGATGTACCTTGGTGACCGGGCGGCCACCACACTGGGAGTCAATGCCAACAGAGTGCGGATTGTTTCGCTGTTCCTGGTTTCGTTGATGACCGCAGCCATCGTCAGTTTTACCGGGACCATCGGTTTCATCGGCTTGGTCGGCCCGCATGTGGCACGGATTCTGGTCGGTTCCCGTAATTGCTATCTGCTGCCGGCCTCGGCCACTTTCGGTGCGCTGTTCATCATCCTGGCCGACACCGTTGCTAAGGTCTGCGGGGCCAGTGGACTTCCGGTGGGTGTGATCAGCGCCATGATCGGCGGACCGCTGTTCATCTACATTCTCATTCGGCAGAAGAAGAGTGTCTGGATGTGAGCAGAAAAATGATCAGGGGCGAGAACTCCCATCCAAAACTCAGCAGGTTTGTCCCGATCTCTTCGGTCAGGTTGAGGTCAGTGACCCCAGCATGGTACTTCTTGTCTTCGCTGTAATAGACGAACAGGTGCAGTGTATCGGTATAGGCTGCAGCGGAAGTTCGACGGCGGTGTTTTCATCCGTATTGCCATCCTGTTGGCTGGTGATTTCGGGATCATAAGGAGCCCGTCCTGACCGGTTGAGGTCAGGAAGGTGTAACCGTATGCCAATTGTCGTTGATGTAATTGGTCAATTCGGTCATGAATGTATGCCGGTGGCCGGTAATGTTCTTGGCGTAGGATACTTCGGTGGATTGTGTCGGATGATGGGAGATCAGCTTCTGTCGGTTGTCGGCAATGTCGGACAGGGAATCCATGTTGGTCATCTTCATTCGGTTGCCGCTAGGCCGCCGATACCGACATGACTGAGGCCGGTGTATCTCAGGCACTTGACCGACCGAACCGTGTTCAGTTACTGTCAGTCTGCGGGAGGTCTGGTACGATCGCCATGGCTGTCGGTTTGTTGAAACGGATTACAAAGAATACATCGGTCTGCCGTTAGTGCAGACCGACGTGTTGACGCCGCAAAGAAGATTACTGTCAGATTAGCCGATGAATACAGTACAGCATTGCCGGCGTTGTAACATACGGTCACGGTGCCGTTGTCGTTCATGCCGACAATTGCGTAGCCGTTAAAACCCCGGTAAGGATCCTATTTTTCTGGCTGCAGATAACCATTCTGGAAATGGAATTGTTGGCGCCGCGGTTTGCATGACAAGTTAGGGAACCGTCGTCATCCGTGTAGCCGGTATAGAAAACTTCATACAAACAACAGGCGCCGGCACTTTGATCGGCTTGTTCATCTTCGGTGCTGTTATGGATAATCGGGAATGCTCCGACGGCAGCCGCTGCGGTGAATACCGCACCGAGAGTGATTGCAACACATAAATGACGAGCTTTTTGTTCACGACCGAAAAATCGGCATGGTAAGTTAAACAGCTGCATGTCCGGTGCTGTCCGTTTTTGATCTGAGATGTATTGATCCGGCGGACAATGGTCGGTTGCCGTGTTCAGCCCCGGCCTCAGTCGTTCGGCGGTTAAATCACATAAATAATATACCACACCATGTTAATAGACAGTTAATGCCAGCAGCGACCGTAGGCGAATACATGGTCCACAACGTCGAGTACGTCACGCCGGACATGACCATCCGGCAGGTCAAGGACCGCGTCATCAACTCGAACTTCCACGGTTTTCCGGTGGTGGAAAACGGTTATTTGCTGGGTTATGTCACAGCGAAAGAACTGCTCCGGTTTATGGACACACCCGATGCCAAACTGCGGACAGTGATGAGTCGTGGCACGCTGTGCGTCATTCCCTCGATGTCCATTGACGATGCCACCCGGGTCCTGTTCCGGTACGGGCTGCGGAACCTGCCGGTGGTGGACGAGGACAAAAAGCTCGTCGGTATCATCTCCAACATCGACATTGTCCGGTCGCAGATCGAAAAATCACGGCCGGGCAAGGTCATGACCGTCAAGCGGTTCATGGAACAGCAGAACGGCATCGTGATGCGGGTCTACAACCAGGAGATCCCGATCAGCCAGGCAATCCCGACCCAGAAAGAGGTCTACATGGACGAACTGGTCGGCCGTCAGTACGAGATCAAACGGGGTCTCAATGAGCCGCTGATCGTCATCAAACGGAAGAACGGTTATTTGGTGGTGGACGGTCATCACCGGGTCATGGCAGCCAAGCGGCTGGGGCGGAAGACCTTCAAGGCCATCGTGCTGGAGCCCAACAATCTGGACGTCGAGCTCGGTCTGGAGAAGACCGCTAAGCGCTGGGGCCTGCATACGCTGGACGATGTCAAGGTCATCGAAGGGTCCAAGCACCCGTTCATGGAGATCACCACCATGCTGTTGCCGCAGGAACAGGCCTCCAATATCAACCAGCGGCTGATGGACAGCACCAAGGCGTTGCAGGGCAGTGCCGTACCGGTTCCTGACGGTACCAGTCTGGCGATGCCGAAGAAACGGCGGGACAGCGTCCAGAAAGCGCTGAAGGCCGATAAAAAAGCGGAAAAGCCGAAGAAGCCAGTCAGTTCGGCCATCAAGAAAGCAACGCCGAAGAAGCGGCGGTCTTCTGACTGACAGACCGCCGGGTCCTTTTCGGTCGGGACGGAATCGTTTTACCAGGCCGACCGGGACTGTTTGATCAACAGATAAAGGAACAGCGGACCGCCAATCAGTGCGGTGATAGTCCCCACTGGCAGGCCAGTGGACCCGATCGATTTGGCTATGCAGTCGGAGATCAGCAGCAGCATTGCCCCGAAAGCCGCCGAGGCCAAGACCAGGTATTTGTTGTCTGAGCTAAGGAAGATCCGGGCAACATGCGGCGCTACCAGACCGACAAAACCGATAGTGCCGGTGAATCCGACCAGCACAGCAGAGACCAGGGAGACAGTGGTTAGGGTTATCAGGCGGACCCGTTTGGGGTTGACCCCCAACGTGACGGCGTCCTGATCGCACATGACCAATACGTTGAGGCGCCTTGCTAGATACTGGAATATCAGAATGCCGGCGAGACTGGCTGCAATCATATAACCGACATTGTCCCACGAGGCTTTGCCGATCGTTCCCACGTTCCAAATGTAGATATCGGCCAGTGATTCTTCGGTAGCGGTAACCTTCATCAGGGTTGTGGCGGCAGTGAACAGATACATTACCGCGATTCCGATAAGGATTATGGCCGTAGGTGTAATGCGTTTTTTAAACGACGAGATCAGAACAATTGCGGCTGCCGGAACCAGAGCGAAGACAAAAGCGTTGACAATGGTGGCGGTCTCACCGATCGCTCCCGGCAGTATACTGATGCCGAGGATGATAGCCAGACAAGCACCGAACGAAGCGCCGGAGGCAATGCCGGTGGTGTACGGGTCAGCCAGCGGATTCTTCAGTGAGCTCTGCATGGCGGCTCCGCAGACCCCCAGGCCGGCACCGACGGCCAGGCCGGCGATAGCGCGCGGCAGCCGCAGGTCCCAAACCACATGGTCCTTCATTATGGCGATCTTTCCGTCCGGGGCAATTCCTCTGAGATGGTTAATCAGGATCTGATATGATTCGAAGAAACCGATATTGTACTTGCCCAGCGAGAGTTCCAGGCCGGTTACCACAAAGGCTATGATCAGACAGATGATGATAAAAACACTTTTTTTAGATAGGTATTCCCGGTATGTCTTTTTGAAGATACCGATCTCGGTATTCTCGGGGTCCGTTTTACCACATCCCCTTTTTGTTGTGAAGAATGAGAGCCAAGAAGATCGGAGCCCCAAGGAAGGACATTACGACCCCCACTGGGATCTCACCGGGCGAGATGACCGTCCGGGCAATCAGATCGGCAAGGAGCAGGAAAGTTGCACCGAAGAAGGCCGAAGCGGGCAGAACATACCGATTATCAGTGCCCAGGATCAGCCGGACGATATGAGGTGAGACCAGGCCGATGAAACCGATAATGCCGATGAAACCGATGACTGCGGCGGTCATGACCGACAACAATACCAGAACAATCAGTCTGAAGTTCTCGGCATTCAGACCCAGACTTTTGGCGTTGTCGTCACCGAGTGAAAGCAGGTTCATTTTTTTGGTGGCCCCCATCAGGAACAGGGACCCGACCAAGGTGATCCAAAACATGATCGGTAAATCGTTCCAGGTAACGTTTTGCAGAGTTCCGATCTGCCAAAGATATGCTTCCTGAATGGTCTCTGCACTTGCCCCGACCAGCAACAGGGTGCTGAGTGCGTTGAACAGGTATGACATCGCGATACCGGCCAGGATCAGGGTGGCCGGAGAGGTGGCGGTAAAACGGGAGATCAGGATAATAATGACTGCAGGGATAAGGCCGCAGACAAAGGCGTTGATCACGATGCCGTAACTGCCGGTGCTGCTGTTCAGACTGAAACCGAGAACCAGTGCGACCGAGACTCCCAGTACTGCCCCGGAGGAAATGCCGGTGGTGTAAGGATCGGCCAAGGGGTTACGGACAGCCGTCTGCATGGCGGCTCCGCCGACAGCCAGGCCGGCTCCGGCCACCGCCGCCACTAGGATCCGAGGCAGTCTGACGTTCCATATGATGTAGTCGTCCCACCAGGAGGAACTGCCCGACTCATATTGGGCACCAGCAAGGTGATCGATCAGGACCTCATAGACCTGCCAGAAGCCGATTGAGCGATCGCCCAGGGTTAGAGCATAGCCTGAGACCAAAATGATCGTAGCGGCCAGGCCTGCAACAAACAGGATTTTATGGACAGTATACCGACGGTATTCATCGCGCAGACCCTGTTTTTCGGCGGCCTCGGCCGTAGATTCTGACATCTATATTCCTCTCCAGAGCTTACGTGGCCCTCAGAGAGGCCTGGCTGATAACAAAGGACGCATCGGTTACCTTATAGTCGGCCTCATGCAGGTTGTCTACAAAGGCATCTATGTATTGCTGATGAACCTGATCGCCGTAATCTTCGCCGAAGAGATCAGGATAGAACACTGCTGCGGTGTATGCCAAGCGGACGATATCGGGAAGGTAGCCGTTGATGAGCACGTAGTTCCCTTCTTGGTAAGCGTCCATTTCAGTGAAGTTGACACTCAGTTTATCGTAGATGCTCTGATAGTCGGTATCGGGCGAGTAACTCCACTGAGAGTAGTGAACGATATAATCTGCCTGGTACTTCTCTTCCAGCAGCCATTCGCCGCCGACAGTGTATTTTTGGGTTACTTCATTCCAATCGGCCAGGTTCTTACCGCCAGCCAGTTCGGTCAGTTTGTAATAGTCGGAGGGTGTTCCGCTGACAGAATTGGTCATAGTTACGCAAAGGCAGGTCTTCTTTTGATTATCGATCAGGTTGGCGACGATGCCGGAGACGTGGTCAAGAACTCCGTCACAAAATTGAGCGTATTTGTTTGCTCTTTCTTCCAACTGCATCATATAACCAAGCGTCAGAGCCGTGCTCACGTCCTGTTCGTTATTGGAACAGGCAACCCGGATTACCTCAATGCCGCTGTTCGTGAAGGTGCTTTCATTTTTCACATAAACTGCGCTGTTCATCGTAATTATTGCGTCTACATCCCCTATATCAACTACGGCCTCGGGGTTGGCTACCAGAATACTGGTGCTGACCTTGGCAATGTCTTTTACATCGGAGAAGAGAACCGCGTCCTTGTTTTTCTCGCCGGTAACGCCGACCACCTTGCCGGCAGACACCGCGCCGATGGCCCGTACCGTAAGCATGGCATTGGTGCCGACCACTACCACTCTCTCCAGTGGGTAATCGACGGTCTTGATGTCCCCGTTGCCGTTTAGATAATAAAGCGTCATTTTTTCGCGGTTAATCATCTGCTTGACCATGTCTATGTCCCGCTGGTCGACGGTACCGTCCTGGTTGGCATCGGCCAGAGGGTGGTCTTTGATTTCGGTGGGGTTGGCAATGATTTTTTCCAAAGCGGTGATATCGCCCTGATCGATGTAATCGTCATTATTGGCGTTTCCAAAAATCATGAGACGGCCATCGGTGTTCTGAGAACGGTATGAATCGTTCTGACTGTCATTATTCAAATACAGTGCAACACCGGCTCCGGCCGCAATAACAACGATCGCGGCCAATATTGCAAAGATCTTCATGTTTTTCATAGTATCATGGATGATACATCCAATGGTGTAACCTGCAGGAGATATTTTAGATTAACTACAATAAAACGTTGTCGTATAAATCCAATCAATATTTTTCTGAAACCAGACCGAAAACAACATGGCATCAGATTAAACGATGATTAAACAAATAAAGGTATAAATCAAATTGGATTATATATCCAATTAATCCAAGACAATTATGGATTATCGGAATAAAACCGAGGTTATATGATGTTGAACAAGAAAGCAGGTGTACTTTTAGCGGTCCTGGTGATCGTGGCAGCGGGAGGAGCGACAGCGCTCTATGCTCTCAGCGACAGGGACAGCAACAGTGCCTATCATTCGGAAGATACCACCGGGCGGCTGTCTGTTTACGGCAATGCGAACAACGACGATTATTTGGACAGCGATGACATCGCCGTGCTGGAGGCAATTATTGCCAACCCCACCGAGGTCAAAGACCACCCTCTGGCCGATGCCAACCAGGACGGCACCGTCGACCAGCGGGACATAGACATGGTCAAGCAGATGATTGCAGGGGAAACAATGGAGATTTATGTGCTGCAGCAGTACAGCGGATCTCCGGAAACGGTCAAAATTGACTATCCGATCACAGCAAATGTCTGTGTTGCGGGTTATGAAGCACTTACAATCATGAAGGCAATCGGTGCCAAATCTGCCATCTGTGCGCTTTCAGGGGCTTCCGGGAACAGTTTTGATCCGATCCTTTATTCTGACGTTTATGATCTGCCGAAGATTGGCGGCACTGTGTGGACAGTCGATACGGAGCAGATTCCCGAATACGGGGTCAAGACGATTATCACAATGGACGGCAAATCGTATATTCCCAATTACGATGTCATCTCGGCCGCAGGCGTGAACATCGTCCGTATCACTGCCGCCAACGGTCTTACCTCACTCTCAGGCATTGTAACGCTGGGTTTTCTTACCCAACATCAGGAGGCCGCGAACGAACTCATTGCTTTCTATGAAGGCATCATGAAAACGATCGGAGAAAAAGTAAACGGAATTGGAGAGAGCGACAGGGTAACCTCGCTTTTTGTCACTATGTCAAATTATGTCGAAGGTCCGCTTTCTGATTATTATGGATCCAGCGAACTGGCCGGATCGAACAATCTGGCAGACTGGACCGACAAGGAACGCCAGCAGTTTAAGATCGGGGACGAATGGCTGTGGGATGAGAAATATCAGGCACATTTCATTGTTCATTCACGGGCCCTGGGTCTGGGCGGGACAGTCAATATGCAGGAGCAGTGGGATAAATATTCGGTCTACTTCCATGACATGGATGCTTACAAAAACGGCGGCTATTTCATGCTGAACAGCGCACTGCCGGTGGTTATGAGGATTGCGTTCATGGCCGAACAGTTTAATCCCAGCCTTTTCGAAGACGGTTGGGCCGAAGGATTGCTGCAACAGTATTTCGATACTTTTATGGACAATCTCCGGGACAGTGGTTATAATGTGAGCCAGGGCAACTGGGTGGTGACGGCTGCAAATCTGAAGCAGACCGGATCCTGAAAATCAGACTCCGACCATGTGACGGATTTTTGTCTGTTATACGGGCCCAAACATTTTTCCAGTCGCCCGGTAAATTGGCTCGGCGGCCGGCCTTTATTTTTTTTTTGTTTGAGTCAGGTTCCGCACTTACTTCCTCCAATGATTTGTTCGGTCAACTGTAAACGTTGGAACTGCAGATCAGGTCTATGGTCATGCCACCGAGAATGTCGCCAGGGCAATACGGTCATATGTATAGCCGGAAATGGCTGCCAAAGCAGCGAAGAGGTGTCTGTGTACGCGATTTGGCGGCCGTAGAATCAGACTGCGGCGGTTATCTTCGAACAGGTGTGTAGCATGAACGGAACGAGGAGATGACCGATGCTGTCGCTGGCGAACGGTCTTCATCTCTTCAGCCGGCCCCTAAACGGTCAACAGAGTTCTTCAGAATGCCGGTGCCCAGATCCTGTGATGGTTAGGGTAAAAAAGGATTACGGCACCGGCCGTTTTCTGCAGGATTGAAAATAAGAGGACACCGGTCTGTCTGGGATACAGGCCGGCTGAAAGTTTTAGTCCTCGTTCTGCCAGGCACGGGTCGCTTTGAGCAGCATCCGCTGCTCGGCGGACGCGATGATCTTCTTCGTGCGGACGAAGGTGTCCGGGTTCAGCGAGATGCAGTCGATACCCTCTTCTACCAGGAACTCGCAGAAGTCCGGGTAGACCGACGGAGCCTGACCGCAGATGCTGACGGTCTTGCCGTACTTGTGGGCGGTCTTGATCAAGTGGGAAATGGCGGCCTTGACGCCGGGGTTCCGCTCGTCGAAGTAACCCATCTTGCCCAGAATGTCGGAGTCCCGGTCGCAGCCCATGGTGAGTTGCGTCAGGTCATTGGAGCCGATACTGAACGCGTCACAATACTTGCAGAACTCGTCTGCCATGAAGATGTTTACGGGAATCTCGGCCATGAAGTAAAGCTTGAAGTCCGGTCCGCGGCGCAGGCCGACCTGTTCCATCATGGCAGTGATCTGTTGGATCTCGTTGATGGTCCGGACGAACGGCAGCATGAGATTGACGTTCCGCAGACTCATCTCCTCCCGTACCTTTTTTACGGCCTTCAGTTCGCACATGAAGGCCTCGCGGTAGTTCGCGGAGATGTACCGGGAGCAGCCTCTCCAGCCGATCATGGGATTGTCCTCGTTCGGCTCGTAGTCGACGCCGCCCTTCATGTCACGGTACTCGTTGGTCTTGAAGTCGGAGGTCCGCAGGGTGACCGGGCGGGGATAGAATGCCCGAGCGACCTTAGCAATGCCCTCGGCGAGTTTGTCGATCAGTTCCTGAGAGCGGCCCTCGGCGATAACAGCGCAGGGGTGCTCGCCGATGTAGTTGGTGAACAGGAACTCGCTGCGCATCAGGCCGACACCGTCGCAACCCAGAGCTGCGACCTCTTCGGCCTTCGCAGGCATGCTCATGTTGACCATGACCTTAGTGCCGGTAATCGGAGTGAAGTCGGCGGCGCCCATGACGGCACCGGCGGCCGATGCGGCGGTCTCGGGCTGTTTCTTCTTGACCTCCCCGCGGTAGACACTGCCGGTGGAACCGTCGACGGTAACGGTTTCGCCGTTCTTCAGCGTGGTGGTGGCCTCGCCGGTGCCGACGACGCAGGGCGTGCCGAGCTCCCGGGAGACAATGGCGGCGTGGCAGGTCATGCCGCCTTCGTCGGTGACGATGGCGACCGACCGGCTCATGGCCGGGACCATATCAGGCATGGTCATCTTGGTAACCAGAACGTCGCCGTCCTTGATCACGTCGAGGCTCATGCTCTGGTCGTACAGGCAAACGCGGCCGGTGGCCATTCCCGGGCTGGCACCCAAACCGGAGAGGACGACGTTCTTGCCCTCGGCCTCGGCGGCCGTGACCTTTTCCTCTTTGGAGGAGCCGATGGCGGTGATCGGACGGGCCTGTACCAGGTAGCTTTTGCCGTCCTCGACGCACCATTCCATGTCCATGGGCTTGTTGTAATGGATCTCGACCTGCCGGCCGATCTCGGCGATTTCCAGGACCCGGGAGTCCGGGATCTTCTGGGCCTTCTCCAGTTTGGCCGGGACGTCCTGTTTCAGAATGCCGCCGTCAGGGCCGCGGATGTACTTCCATTTCTGAGTGGAGATCCGCTTGCGGGAGATCGACATGCCGTTCTTGTCGATCTCGTAGGTGTCGGGGGTGACCTCGCCGCCGACAATCGCTTCGCCGAGCCCGTAGCCGGCCTCGACGATGATATTCTTGGCGCCGTTGTGTGGGTCCACGGTGAACATGATGCCTGAACATTCGGAGTTGACCATCCGCTGGACCACGACGGCCAGTTTGACGTCCATGTGCGAATAGCCCTGTTTCTCCCGGTACGCGATGGCCCTGGCGGTGAAGAGCGAGGACCAGCACATCCGGATTCTGTCGTACAGGTCCCGGAGGTTGCCGACGTTCAGATAGGTTTCCTGCTGGCCTGCGAAACTGGCGTCGGGCAGGTCCTCGGCTGTGGCGCTCGAGCGGACGGCGACGAAGCCCTTCTTGCCGGCGAGCAGCAGGTCGTAACTTTCCTTGATCTCTTTTTTGAGGTCGGCGGGAATCGCGTGTTTGGTGAAAAGGTCCCGAATGGCCTTAGAAACGGCGGTCAGCGAGTCGTCGGAGTTGGGGTCGATAGAGGCCAGTTCGGCCTTGATCTCGTCGGCGATCTTGCTCTTCTTCATGAAGTAGTCGTAAGAGACGGTGGTAAGTACGAAAGCGTGCGGCACTGGGAATCCGGAAGAGGTAAGCTCCCCCAGATTGGCACCTTTGCCGCCGACGATCGGCACGTCGGTGACCCGCAGTTCGTTCACATCAATGATTCTCTTGGTCATATTGTTCTTGTCCATGGCAATCCCGTTCATAATCCAAGGAAGTGTTTAACGCGGGCGAACCCGTTTCCTAAACTTCTGTATGCCCTCATTAATTATACTTATTCGGTTGCCAACCCAAAAAGTGGTTGGCCGAAGCATGCCTTTGTGGCCGTTAGTATCTGTGGTTATAGTACGAAATCCGCAGTAAAATTACGAAAGCTAAAAAAACGGCTACGATTTTTTAAGATATTATCTGAAGAATCCTGCAAATCCTACGGTTTCCGTTACTGAATCATACAAGGGTTTAAATCCCATGCTTCAATCCTCCTCTTCGGTTGTTCATAATGGACACAGAAATCTGTTGGCACGGGAGAGGCGGCCAGGGTGTCGTTACCGCAAACGAGATTCTCGCCGAGTCTGCCATCTATTCTGGAAAGTATGTAAAAGCATTCCCGGAGTTCGGTCCGGAAAGGATGGGCGCTCCGATCAGGGCCTTCGCCCGGATCTCTGACCATCCGGTCCGCGTACACACTCAGGTCTACGAACCTGATATCGTTATTGTCATCGACCCGACCCTGCTCGGCAAGGTCGACGTTGCAAAGGGGCTTAAGAAGGGCGGTTTCATCCTTGTCAATTACGAGGGCACGCCGGCCGAACTGCAGAAGACCATCGGCACTACCGCCGAATGCCATGCGGTCAAAGCCAGCAAGATCGCTCTCGAGGAGATCGGCAAGCCGCTGGTCAATACCGCCATGCTGGGCGCGCTGATCAGGATCCGCCCGATCATCAGCTACAGCGACATGGAGGATCATATCACCGACAAGTTCGCGGGAAAACTGTCTGATAAGATGATTGTAAAGAATCTCAGCGCCCTCAAGCGGGCCTATGAGGAGGTGCAGTGAATGGTTAACCTAGCGAACTACAAGGACCTCGTTGTCGGCGACCGGGTCATCGTCCCCGGCAACTCCGAAGATTTCCACACCGGTGACTGGCGGTCGGCAGTTCCGGTCATCGACTCAACGGTCTGTATCGATTGCCTGACCTGCTGGGTCTACTGCCCGGACGACTGCATTCTCGTCAAGGACGGTAAGGTCGTCGGCATCAAGACCACCCATTGCAAGGGGTGCGGCATCTGCGCCAAGTCCTGTCCCAAGCATGCCATCACCATGAAGGAGGAGATCGAATGACCAGTAAGGTCGGCAAGGACCTGGCCATCAACGGCGACAGCGCAATTGCATTGGCCTGGAAGCAGATCAACCCCGACGTATGCGCCGCTTATCCGATCACGCCGCAGACAATTATCGTCGAAAAGTTCTCGCAGTATGTAGCCAACGGCGAGGTCGATACCGAGTTCGTGGACGTGGAGTCCGAGCACTCGGCTCTGACCTTCTGCACCACCGCTTGTTCGGCGGGTGCACGGACGTTCACCGCCACTGCGTCTCAGGGGCTCGCCTACATGTGGGAGATGCTTCCCATCACCGCCGCCATGCGCGTCCCGCTGGTCATGGCCGTCGCGAACCGGACCCTCAGTGGTCCGATCAACATCAACAACGACCACGGTGACGTCATGTCCGCCCGCGATACAGGCTGGATTTCGCTGTTCAGCGAGAACGTCCAGGAAGCCTACGACATGTCGATCGTCGCGCCCCGCATTGCGGAACACCCCGACGTGCAGCTGCCCTGTCTGGTCAATCTCGACGGTTTCATACTGACCCATGCCATCGAGCGGATGACCCCGCTCGAAACTGCGGACGTCAAGAAGTTCGTCGGTCCGTTCAAGCCGCTCTATCCGCTGCTGGACACCGACCATCCGGTTACCCACAATCTGATGGACGGCCCGCTGTACTACTTCCCGCACAAGGTCCAGATGGTCCAGGCCATGCGCAAAGCTCATGATGTCTCCGAGGATGTCTTCGCGGAGTACGCGAAGCTCTCCGGCCGCACCTACCATCTGGTCGAGGAATACATGTGCGAAGACGCGGACTACATTGCCATTGTACTCGGATCCTCGTTCGGTACCATGAAGGAGGCCGTCGACCAGCTCCGCCGCGAAGGTATGAAGGTCGGTGTGGCCATGCCGCGGGTCTTCCGTCCGTGGCCGGAGAAGGAGATCGCCGCCCTGGTCAAGGGCCGCAAGGCGGTCATTGTCATGGACCGGCACCTCAGTGTCGGCGCCTATGGCCCGATGTTCCCCGAGGTCTGCGCGGCTGCGACCCTCGACAAGGAAATGCCGGAGATGTACAATTACATATTCGGGCTCGGCGGGGCCGACACGATGGTGTCAGACTTCATGAGCGTTTTCAAGGACGTGAGCGAAGGCCGGGCGGACAAGATCAACTTTCTGGGGGTGAGGATGTGAGCAATCTTTCGCTTAAGGATCTGCAAGACAGCATCCCCGTCCGGCTGGCCAGCGGCCATCGGCTCTGCGCAGGTTGCGCGGAGTCGATCATCGCCCGCCAGATCCTGATGGGTACCGATAAGGACGTCATCGTCTCCTGCTCCACCGGCTGTTTCGAGGTCTCTACGACTATCTTCCCCTACACTTCCTGGAAAGTCCCGTATGTGCACACCGCCTTCGCCAACGGCGCGGCGGGCTGCGCGGGGATTTCTGCGGCCTATGAGTCGCTGAAGCGGCAGGGCAAGATCGACAAAGACATCCGGTTCGTGAACTTCGCCGGTGATGGTGCTACCTACGATATCGGTCTGCAGTCCCTGTCGGGCGCGATGGAGCGGGGCACAAACATGATGTTCGTCTGTTTCAACAACGAAGCTTACATGAACACCGGCATCCAGCGGTCCTCCGCTACCGAGCGGGGCGCTTCGACCACCACTTCGTGGGCGGGCACCGAGTCGTTCGGCAAGAAGGAGTACTCCAAGGACATGACCGAGGTTATGGCGGCCCACGGGATCCCGTTCGCCGCTCAGGTCGCGCCGCATGCGTGGCGGGACCTGATCACGAAGTCGCAGAAAGCCTTCGAGTGCGGCGGCCCGTCGTTCCTCAATGCCCTGTCACCCTGCCCCAGAGGCTGGCGCTTCGCGACCTCCGACACTATCGCGGTCTCCAAGCTCGCGGTTGATTCCTGTATCTGGCCGCTTTATCAGGTCGAGTACGGTACCGACTATACCCTCTCTCCGGAAAGCCGGCGGATCGCCGACGGCGTGGTCGAGAAGAAGCCGGTTACCGAGTGGTTCGCGTCCCAGGGCCGGTTCCGGCATCTGAAGGACGAGCGCTGGGCGCCTGTCGTGGACGAGATCCAGGGCGAGGTCGACCGGCGCTGGAAGGCACTGTTGAAGCGCTGCGGTCTCTGAACCGGACAAACTTTTCCGGGGGGCTTCGGTTCCCCTTTTCTTTTCATTTTTATCATTCTAGATCGTTCATTCGCATGGCTGGATATATATACCAACTGTTCTTTTACCAAATCGGAACAATAATCCAACAATATTGCCAGAATATCAGACGGCAAAGCCGATTCGAACTGGCAGGAGTATTATCATGAACAAAAAACTGATGGCTGTTGCTGTTGTCGCGATCATTGTAATTGCTGGGGCAGCCGCGGCCGTGTATTATGCGGTTGATAACAAAAACAATGCCAGTTATTACTCGGACAATACCGACTGTCGCCTGGAGATTCTTGGGAATGCCGATGAGAATGACTATCTCGACAGTAACGATGTCGACAAAATCAACGAGATGACCGCAGAAGGCAAATATTCACAAATGGCCGATGCTGACAACAACGGTACCGTCGATGCCGCCGATGCGAAGATGGTCCAGGATATAATCGATCTCAAGGCCGCGAATGCCGGTAAGGACGATGCGGACAAAGAATGCATGTCGATCAACTACATCAACGCCGACGGCAATGTAGTATCTGCAAACTATCCGGTTTTTAAAATCGTCGTCGTCAATACCCAGCGGGCACTTGATGTATGCAATGCCATCGGAGTGGAAAGTCGGGTTGTCGCGATCAACGACTACATTGAGAAGTACGGTATCGGCAGCAACCCGGTCATGTATGACTATTACAACGGTCTTCCCAGTGTGGGTGACAGAAAGAATCCAGACCTCGAGACTCTGGAAGGTGTTAATGCCGATACCGTGTACTGCGGCAACAGCAGCACTTATCTGAAAAATGTCGACTCCACAGCTACTACGGTCGGTAACAAACAGATCCTGAGACTGGTCACATGGGAAGACGGAGCATTTGCTACCGGCGCGCTCATGCTCGGCTTCTTTACCGATGCCGACACTCAGGCACAAAACTACGTTAAGTGGATGGACGACATCGATGCGATGACCGATCAGATTCTGGATGGCATCAGTGATAAGAGTGCCACTTCCTTCTTGGCTGCTTCATCGGCCACATATTTCGGAGCTCAGGCCGACGGTTGTTCTTCGGCCCTGACGGTTACCGGTGCGACCAATGTCGGCAACAACATCGTCACCGACACTAAGGATACCGGCGATTACGTTGCTAACCATATTGAAGATATTATCACACAGGACCCGGACTATATCATCATCACTGCCACGATCTCGAAATCGCTGACTGATGAGCAGGTCCAGGAAAAGTATGACGGTTATCTCAGCAACAGTAAAAACACTGGGTACGAGCAGACGATTCCGACCGTGACCGCGGTCAAGGAAGGCAACATCGCCATGATCGACTACTATCTTCCGTTCTGTATGATGACCTTGCTTGGAGCAAAGGTCATGTTCGCCGACGAGTTCGCCTCGGTGGATGTGAACAGCCTGTTGCAGACGTACATTACCAACTATTGTGTGATTAAGGACGATTACACGTTCAACGCAAACAACTTCTATTATATCCCGTCGGACGAATAAAGCCGGCGTAAACGGTGGTACGGTATCCGGCCGCACCGCCACCATTTTCATCTAGGCGAGGTGGAAATACGGGCTGTAACACAGAAACAGAAGACATGCGCGGAATCATCGGAGAGGACGAACTGCTGGAGAGATGCAATCATATCTTTTTCCGGAAGGTGGTGTTCGTTGTGGTATGCCTGATCGCCGTGGTCCTGGTAGCGGGGCTGGCGATGACCGTAGGCTCGTACAATATCGGTTTCTGGGAATCATATGAGGTGGCCTGGAACCATATTTGGGGCAACATTACCGATGTCAGCAAGGACTATGTGGTCTGGAAGGTCCGGATGCCGCAGATTGTGGCCGGCATTATCGCCGGGGCCGGTCTGGCCATTTGCGGTACAGTAATGCAGGGGACGATGAAGAACCCGTTGGCCGACCCTTACACCACAGGCATTTCCTCCGGAGCGGCTTTCGGTGCGACAATCGCAATGGTCCTGAACTTCTCAGTCCTTGGCAACGGTTATGCAATCGTAGGCAACGCGTTCATCTTCTCTCTCATCCCCATGGCCATTATCATGCTCATTTCAGCCACCCGCCGGGCCTCACCGACCATGATTATCCTGTCAGGGATTGCGGTAATGTACATTTTCAATGCCATGACGACGGTCCTCATGCTGATGGCCGACCCGGACGATCTGGCGGACGTATATTCCTGGCAGGTGGGCTCGTTGGGCAATTCCAGATGGGAAAACAATCTGATTATGGCGGTCTTTGTGATTGCCGGGTTGATTGCCATGGAGTTGCTTTCCAACAAGATCAATATCCTGGCGGCCGGCGACGATACTGCCAAATCGTTGGGGATCAATGCCGACCATCTGCGGTTGCTCTGTCTGCTGATTGTTTCGCTGACCGCGGCGGCCGTGGTCAGTTTTACCGGCATCATCGGCTTCGTGGGACTGGTTTGTCCGCATATCTGTCGTATTTTCGTAGGTTCTGACAACCGGGTGTTGATACCTGCTTCGGCGGCATTCGGCGCCGCTCTGATGATCATATCTGATTTGATTGGCCGGACAATCATAGCTCCAGCTGTGTTGCAGGTCGGGGTGATCACGGCTTTCATCGGCGGACCGATGTTCATCTACCTGCTGATGCGCGAAAAGAAGGATGTGTGGTGAGCGTGACCTCTCTACGGTTTGAAAACGTCTACTTCAATTATTCCGATGAAGCCCACGTTCTGCACGGCATCAATCTGTCCCTCATCGAACCGGGGTTGGTCTGCATCATCGGTCCGAACGGTATCGGTAAATCGACACTGGTCAAATGTATTAACAAACTGCTGAAACCGACCGAGGGGCAGGTCATGGTCGATGAAAAACCGGTCAGCGATTACAAACTGAAGGAGATTGCCCGGCTGATAGGGTTTGTTCCAGCCGGTTCTTCGGATAGTTTCGCGGTCTCTGTAGTGGACACGGTAATGATGGGGAGACATCCACATCAGAAGATCGGATCGACAAAAGAGGACATGCATGTCGTCTACGAGGTCCTTAAAGATTTGAACATTACCCATCTGGCACTCCGCAGTTTCAACGAGTTGTCAGCCGGGCAGCACCAGAAGGTCATGCTGGCACGGGGATTGGCTCAGGAACCGGAGATCCTGTTACTGGACGAGCCCACTTCGAATCTTGACGTTCGCCATCAGGTGCAGGTGGCAGAACTGTTGAAGGATCTGGCTGTCAGGAAAAAAATGATTATTCTTATGATTAGTCATGACATCAATATCGCGGCCAAATACTCAGATAAACTTATTGTGATGTCGACCCCCGGCATCATTTACAAGATCGGCACACCGCAGGATGTCATCAGCGAGGACATGATGCGGTACGTGTACGGAATGCACTGTACCGTGGTTAATGACGAAGGCCGCCCCCACGTTATCCTTGGGAAAGCCCTTTCCGATGAAGAACTGTACCGGCTTCACATCGACGATGACAAACTGATAGATCACTGACCGTTCTGCAGTTCAGAACAACAGTGCCACGATGAAGCCGAGCACACTGCCAGCAAATGCGGTAACGAAATTGTTGCCGTACTTGGAGATCCTGCCCTTGTTCTCCACGGTGGCTCCGACCACACTATCCAACAGGTTCCCGGCCATGCCAGCCAGGCCCGCGATGAGGAACAGGGCGCTGACGTGGTGGCAGATGAAGATCCAATCGATAAAGGCAATGGTCAGCGCGGCGATTAATGAGCTCAGCAGGCCGACAACGGAGATTCCGCCATTGATGCCGGGAGTGGTCCGTTTGAAGTTGGTGATCATCCAGACCCGATGATCAGCCACCCCGATTTCACTGGCGACCGTGTCTGCGGTGGAAACGGCCAGGGCCGAGATGAAACCGACGGTAAGTGCAGTGCTGTACTGTGCCGGGGCGAGATAAAAACAGGCGGCCGCAATCGCGGGGGCCAGGCTTACACCGGCGATGTTCCGCCACGAACGTTCGCCTTTCTTGCCCTCCTGTACGCCCTCCTGCTTCTTCTCGCTGAACCCTACCTTGGTGGCCGCGAAACCGGCGGTAGGCAGGGCGAGAAAAGCGATCAGCCACCAAAAACCGCCGGCCAGGCCGATGAAAGCGGCGAACAGGAACGCGGAAACGGCGCCTTTGACGGTGACAAAATGAAAGAGATACGCCCCGGCCGTGAGCACAAGCGGTATGAGTACCGCTGCCGTGTTCCACCAGAGCGCATCCATAGAGATGCCAATGTTGTGCAGTATTAAAAATATGGGTCTGAAAAAGGCCGTTCAGCGCAGCTTTTCCAGCAAGGCGGTGGCGTAGGAAATACAATGGCCCCGGTCGCTCAGCGGCATGTACATGACCTTACCCTGCGGATAGAGCGTTACTTCCATGCCCTGCCATTCGTAGACCAGGATCATCTCGTCCTGCTCTTTGATGGTGCAGCCTTCCCTCTTCAGCAACTCGGCCGCTTTGTTCATGTCGATGTCCAACGGCTCGGCGGAGATGGCCATCAGCGCCTTCCCGCCGCACAGACGGGCAGTGGTGAATCTCATAAAGTCCTCAGCAGTGCTGCGGCGCGGGCGCGGAACTCATTGACAGATGACATGTTGTCAAGCATGTGATCGGCGAGGGCGATGACCTCGCCCAGGCCCCATGAAAGCTCCCGGGCGTCGCGGGCGTCGAACTCGGTCCGGTCGCAGGGAGCGTCTGCCCGGGCCCGCTTGACCAGGCGGTCATAGCGGACGGCCGGGGAAGCATGGATGGCGACGATAAGAGTGGCGTCGGCCAGAGCCCGGAACGAACGGACCTCGGCCATGCTGCGGCAGCCGTCGACCAGAGTCAGGTCGCATTTCATGCGGGCAAGGGCGCGTTTGGCCCAGATGTCCTGGCCTTCCTTTCCCCGCTCGGCGTTCGCGAACTGGCCCACGGAAATGCCCTGAGCTTCCTGACCCGAGGCGGCGTAATACTCGCGAACCAGATCGCCCATGCGGATGAACGGCAGGCCTTCGTTCCGGGCAACGATGAGGAACTCCTCCTTGCCGGCGCCGGGCATGCCGGCCACGATGATCAGACGCATGTTCTCAGAGCAGGTTGTCGGAAATCTTCGACAGCATCCGGTCGCAGTAGACACACCGCAGCCGGGGCGGGTTGCGGCCCTCAACGTAGAATTCGGGAGTCACGGGCTCGCCCTTGTTGGTTATGCAGTTCGGATTGCTGCAGCGGACCAGGCCGACGACCCGGTCGCCCAGCTGGACCTGGTATTTCTCGGCCACATAGAAGTCGCGGATGATGGCGATGGTCGCGTCGGGCGCGATCAGGGCGATCTTGTCTACGGAATCGGGGTCGAGTTCCCGGTCTTCTAGTTTCACGACGTCCTTCCACTTGGCGGTGCCCTTGTGGGTCGGCACGTGCATGCCGATGCTGATAGTGGAGTCGATGTTACTCTCGTTCACGCCGAGGATTTTCAGGACGTTCAGGGCCTGGCCGTTGGCGATGTGATCTATCACGGTGCCGTTCCGGATCGGTGGGATCTTGATATCGGCGATCTGTGTGGGGTCAGTCATCGATTTTACCTCCCATAATGGAACAGAGGATAGCCATACGGACCGGTACGCCGTTGAAGGCCTGTTGGAAATACCGCGCGTGCGGGGTGCTGTCGACTTCCGTCGCAATCTCGTTCACCCGCGGGAGCGGGTGCATGACGATCATGTCGCTTTTGGCGCTCCGCAGGATGCTGTTGTCGATACGGTAGGTGCCGGCGATCTTCTGATATTCCGCGGGGTCGGGGAACCGTTCCTTCTGGATGCGAGTGACGTAGAGGACATCGGCCTGAGGGATGGCATCCTCGAGGACGGTGGTCTTCTTCGGGTTGCAGCCCTTGTTCCGAAGCCGGTCCACGATGTCCTGAGGCATCTGGAGGGACTCGGGGGCGACAAGCGTCAGCCGGACGCCGAACATGGTCAGCGCCTCGGCGAGACTGTGGACCGTGCGGCCGTACTTCAGGTCGCCGACCAGGACCACGTTCAGACCGTCAAGGGAGCCTTTGGCCTCCCGCATGGTGAACAGGTCGAGCAGGGTCTGCGTCGGGTGGGACCCGGCACCGTCGCCGGCGTTGATGACCGGGTTCTCGGATACGTCCGCCGCAAGCCGGGCGGCGCCTTCGTAAGGATGCCGGAGAACAATGGCGTCGCAGTACGCGTCCACCATCCGGATGGTGTCGGCGAGGTTCTCGCCTTTGGAGATGGAGGTCATCGACATCTCGGAAACGTCGATAACGTCGCAGCCTAGCCGGTGCGCCGCACTTTCGAACGAAAGCTTGGTGCGGGTAGACGGTTCGAAGAACAGGTTTCCGAGGATCTTGCCGTCCAAGGCCCGTTTGACCTTTTCGCCCCTGGCATACGGTACCATCTTTTTCGAGAGATCCAGGATGTACTCGATCTTCTCGCGGTCCAGGTCGCGAATCGAGACCAGGTCCTTATCGTAAAAGTCCATGCTCTCATAATAAAGCCCTCATGATTTAACGGTTACCCCGACTGGTTTCGCGACTATTAAATACCGCACGGCAATCGCCTGTTTATGCTGGATGTTCTGAGCAGATCGCAGCGCGGTCGGATGTGCGAGTACCGCCGGGGCACGGAGTGTCTTCAAACGCCGGCCGTACTTCAGGTCGGGGTTGCCGGTACCTTCGGGCTGACAGTCAGCCCGGCCGGCCGGATCCTGCGGCTGTTCGGCGCCGAAATTACGGTTGATGCGCCGTTGCTCACCTCAGCCTCTTCCGGCATACAGAGCCAGCCGCGGATAAAGGACGGTATCGCCGTTTTACGGCTGCCGCTGAACGGTACGGAACTTATTCCTGCCGACACCGAGGTCGTCGTCATTCCCAATGCCTTCGAACTGCGGGACGACTTCCGTCGGCTGGTGGATCAAGTCATCAAGGCCCGCACCGTTGCCGGTTACGGCCGGCTGCTCTGTCTGCTGGGCATCGCCGAACCGGCCAACGCCGCACTGTTGGCATATATGGGCGTTGACCTGGTTGACGACTCGTTCTGCCGGGCGGCGGGGATCAATGGCATAGGTCTGATTTCCGAGGCAAAACTGCGGACCGGCAAGAACGAGAGCGCCGCCAACACCGCCGAACTTCTCCGTGAAATCGACAAAATCTCCACCTTCATCGCTGCCGGCCGGTTACGGGAACTGGTGGACCAGCGGGCCCCGTCCTCGCCGTACAGTGTTGCGGCTCTGAGGATATTCGACGATGTCGGCTATGATTATCAGGAAGAAGAATGCGCGGTAGATGGCGGGCGGTTCGCCTGCAATACTACTCAGGCCCTGCGGCGGCCGGACGTCCGCCGGTATCAACAGATGATCGGCGAGCGCTACCGGAAACCGGCCAACAAGCGTATCCTGTTGCTTCTGCCGTGTTCGGCGAAGAAGCCTTATCACACATCCAAGACCCACAAACTGTTTGCTTCGGCGATCCACGCTGCGGCCCACGACACTCTGGTGCATGAAGTCATCGTTACCTCGCCGCTGGGCATCGTGCCGCGGGAACTTGACGCCTTTTATCCGGCGAACGCCTACGACATACCGGTTACGGGCCAGTGGAAACCGGAGGAGATCAACACCATCCGGATGATGCTGGCACAGCTGTTGGCCCAGAACCATTATGACAGGGTCGTCTGCCATCTCGGCGAGGACGCCGAACTGGTTCGGGGTCTGTGTGACATGACGGAAACCGTGATCGGTGACCCTGTCTCTCCCGCCTCGCTCGCCAACCTTGACAGGGTCCTGCGGGAGGCCGCTACAGGCATGGATCCGGTAGACTACGGTGTGGACCGCAGCGAGACCGTCCGGTCGGCTCTTGGCTTCCAGTTCGGCCGGGACGTGGCGGACGCTATTATGGACGAGCACACCTATGCCATAGGGAAATATCCCTATTGGAAGGTCCTCCGGGAAGATCCGCAGGACCGCTCTAAGAGGACCCAGCTCGCGATGCTGTCGGCAGAACGCGGTATGTTCTCGCTGACGCAGGACGGTGCCGAGATCCTGGCGGCGATGGGTAAGAACATAGTTGAGATGACGCCGTTCGAGCTCAAGGGCAGTCTGTTCGCGGTCGGTGTGGCAAAGGCCGACCATTTACTGCGGATCGGCGACGAGGCGGTCATTGTCTGCAACGGCAGGGTTACTGGTGTCGGGGTCGCGGCCATGAGCGGGCTGGAAATGGAACAGCTGCATCGCGGTGTGGCGGTGAAAGTGCGGCACAAGTTTTGATCATTCTACTTTCAGTACTTTCGGGTAGTTTCGGTTACCTCCCTGTGGGAGGTTCATATACTGTTTACACCATAGACTAATCTGAGGACTGAGAAAAGCATCCCCCGATGTGTCTCCGGACTCACGGTGGTCGCGCGCATCCATCCCATTCTATGCGCGGCCACTCTTTTGTAATTCAATCAGACAAAACGGCCGGTGTCGAAGGCCGCCGTTACGGCAACACACAGGCCGCTGAACCCGCAGAGGTAAACCCCGAAACCAGCGGTGTAGCCGCTGAGCCCCACGCAGAAAATTACCGTCAGGCCCATCTCGATGACACCGAGTGCAAAGGTCAGGTTCCGATAACGCCGGCCGGTCATGAAAAGTACGGCCGCCAGCACGCCTGTGATGGTGCAGATTACAGGAATGTAGGTCAACACGGCGGCGGAATAGCCCAAGTAGAGATTGTCGGTCAGTAAGTCCAAGCCCGAATATTGTGTGCTGTCGCTGACCAGCCATGGCAGTAAGTACGAGACTGCGATCAGGATCGAGAAAGCGGTGCCGCCCCAGCCTATCGCCTGATACCGAAAGGCTTCGGCGGTGATTTTCTCCCGCCGGCCGGACCGCGAAGGTTGTTCCTCCCGAAGGCCGCTGCGCACGTCTTTGGACAGGTGCAGACCACACTCTTTACAGACTGAGGCGTTGTCAGGCAGCAGGCAGCCGCAGCGGGGACAGAACATATCCTTTCACTTCTCTATGTCATATTTAAGGCCGAGCCTCACGAACCACAGGCTAACGACTGCACCAACCACACAGGCAAGGACCGCGCCGAGGATATCCGCTGTTGAGACAATCTCCAGAGCCGAGGTGAGCGTCAGGCTGATTAAGGAGCCCAGAGTAAGGCCGAAGATCATCAGCGTGGTCGAACGGTTGTGGTCCCGGAGCACCATTTTCATAAACTTGGCAAACAGCAAGGCGCCAGCGACGAAGCCGATGAGCATCGGCAGCACCAGGACCAGGTCGCCTTCGGCGATAGCCGAGTAGAACGGGTTGAGCATACCGATCACGATGAGGATAGTGGAATGGCTGATGCCGGGAGCCAGGGCCGAAACGGCGCAGATAATGCCGACCAGGAACATAATGAACGCCGAAACGGCATCGTCGGCGATCGGATAGTCTCCGCCGCCGGTGTGCAGACTGAGCACGCCCATCGAACCCATGATGAGCAGGCCCGCGATCAGTGCGGCCCAGTTGTAACCAGTTAGCGGTTCGTGGGTGTGGGGGTTTTTTCTGGTCATGTAATAGACCGTCGGCACCTGACCAGCGATAAGGCCGACGAACAGAAACAGGGCGATTACGCGGTAGGTGTCCATCAGGTCGGAGAGCAACTTGGCGGAGAGGAATACGCCGGCAAGCAGGCCGAGGGCCAGGACCACCAGGAACTTCCAGTCTTCGCGGACTTTGGTGCGGAGCTCGGCGATGTCGACGATCAGCCGTTCGTAGATGCCGAAGCAGACGGCAAGCACCGCGCCGCTGATGCCAGGAAACATGGCGGCAATGCCGATCAGGATGCCGACAATGAATTCATTGAGCCGTTTGGTCCAGGATTTCATTGCATCGAAAAAGCTCTTTCCTTATATAAATGGGATGGAAAGCCGCTGCAGGTGCCAGGCCTGTGGCCGTTATCACGATCTGACCATGGTCTGAAGAAGTGTTATATATGTTGGGTTAATAATCCAACTAAATCACAGCGGCATTGACGCCGGTTTGTGACGGATATGGGGTGAGCGAAGCGGCTTCGGCCGCCCAGGAGAAAAATAAAATGCACATTATGGAAGGTTATCTGCCATGGCAATGGTGCCTTGTATGGTTCTGCGTCGCGATTCCGTTTATGTATTTCGGCGCCAGAAAAGTTATTCAGATCATCCGTGAGCATCCGGATCAGAAAATTCTTGTCGCTCTGTCCGGAGCCTTTATATTTCTGCTTTCCTCTCTGAAGATGCCGTCGGTTACGGGTTCCAGTTCGCATCCTACAGGCACCGGTCTTTCCGTGGTCTTATACGGGATCAGCTGTACTGCGTTTCTCTCGACCATTGTTCTGATTTTCCAGGCTTTGTTGCTTGCTCACGGCGGACTGACCACCCTGGGCGCCAACTGTGTCTCCATGGGTATAATCGGCCCGGCCGTGGGTCTGCTAGTCTGGATGTTGCTGCGCAGAGCCAATGCCAGTATCCCGGTCTCCATGTTCTTTACCGCGGCCATCGCTGATCTGATGACCTATGTCGTAACAGCCATCGAACTTACCGTCTGCTATCACTCCAGCGGATATGTATCCGCTTTTGTTGACTTTATGACCACCTATGCCGTCACTCAGATCCCGCTCTCCATCATTGAAGGGATCCTGTTCGCCATGTTCGCCAAGTATCTGCTCAACTCCAGACCCGAAGTGTTCAAGATAGCAGAGGACCGGCAGAACGCCGGTCTGAAGAAGTCCGGCAAGGAGGAATCCGCATGAAGAACAGGACGATTTATGTCATAGGTTTTGCTGTAATAGCACTTCTGGTTGTCGGTGCATTGGCTTACGGTGCTGCCAACGGTTCTGAGTTCGGCGGTTCGGACGATGCCGGCGGCGACATCATAGCCGATGAAAACGGCGGTTCCTATACCCCCTGGACCCACGGTATCTGGGGCGGATACGAGCTGCCTAGCGAGACCGAGAGTTTCCTTTTCGCTCTGCAGGCTGCCATCGGTGCTGTGATCATAGGTTTCTTCATCGGTTACACCTACGCCCGGAACAAATTCAGAGTTGGCGACAAGGAGGAAATAGCGGCAGAAAAGTCTGAATGACACTGAGGTGCAAAGGTGTTCGATCAGATCGGTATGGATGAGCTGGCCTACAGCTCTCGGATGGTGGAATGGGCGCCCTTGGGGAAACTCTGTTTCGTTCTGGGGTTGCTTATCCTGGGTCTGGTGACCAACAACATACTGGTTCCGATCGTCACCTTTTGCATCGGCATCTTCCTGATGGCCTATTCGACCAACATGAGGCTGCCGACCATAATCGTACTGGCTATCGCAGAGTCGGTCTTCATCATGGTGATCGGCTGTGGTGTCGTCTCGATCCTGGGTTCGCACAGCGACCCAGCGATCTTCCAGGGGAAGGTCCTTTGGTTCGAGATGTATATGACAGTCTACAGCTTCAATTTCGCATGGTTGATTTTTTTCCGGGCCATAGCCGGTGTGACGCTGATGCTGGCATTTGCCAGTTCGACGCCGATTCCGCATCTTGCGCAGGCCTGTCGGCGTCTGCATCTTCCGGCAGAGATAACAGAAATCGTCGTACTCATCTATCGGTACGCGTTCCTGCTGCTCGAGCGGTTCGTCGTCATGTGGGATGCGGCCAAAGGAAGGATGGGATTCAGGGGGGCTATGCAGTCCCTTCGGACCACAGCCATGATCTTCGTGGGCATTTTCATCTCATCGCTGGAGATCTCCGAACGGTCTGAAGCGGCTCTGGACAGCCGCAATTACCGCGGGTCCTTTCCGGTCTATCGTATGCCTCGGCAGACCTCGTGGGTCTGGGTTGTCGGCACCGTCATGCTAGTGGCCGTGTTGTATCTAATTGGGGTCGAAACCTCCGGGTGTATTGACATGGCCTCACTTTTGGGGGTGGCCTGACGGCCGCGCTCATGGAAATGCGGGAGGTCGACTACCGTTACCGCGGCGCCGACAGACTGGCGCTGGACAATGCATCCATGACTGTAGACAGCAGTTGCCATACGGCTCTTCTCGGCGTCAACGGCGCCGGCAAGACCACCTCGTTCTATATCTTTGACGGAGTCTACCGGCCGGAGAAGGGTGAGGTCCGTTATCGGGGGGTTCCGCTTGTCTATGACCGCGAACATCTGACCGAATTGCGGTCGAAAGTCGGAGTTGTATTGCAGAATCCCGACGATCAGATGTTCGCCTCCACGGTGGAGGAGGAGACGGCCTTCGGGCCGCTAAACTGCGGTATGCCGCGGGATGAGATCGAGCAGCGGATCGTCGATTCGCTGAATGCCGTCGGTATGCTGGAGTTCAGACGCCGGCCGTTGCATCAGCTGTCATACGGACAGCGCAAGCGGGTGGCGATTGCCGGAGCCCTGGCCATGCATCCCCGGATGCTGATCATGGACGAACCGACTGCCGGTCTGGATCCGCAGATGTCGCTTGAGGTCCTTGAGATGGCCGAAGAACTGCAGGCCTCTGGCACCACGGTTGTCATATCTACACACGATGCCGATCTGGCCTACCGCTGGGCGGACAGGATCGAAGTACTGCAGCGGGGCCGGAGCGTATACAGCGGTTCGCCCGACGGGTTCTATGAAGACGAGAGTGCGGTTCGGCATGCCGGTCTGGCCCGTCCGTCGGTCTTCGAGATTGACCATGAGATCTGCCGGATCAGAGGGGATGACCCGCGGCCCTATCCCCGCAGCAGTGCCCAGCTCATCAGCCGTCTGGGACAGACAGATGTTGTGCCGGGGAGACTGCTCTGTCTGTCTGCAGGACTGGACGGTGCCCCGCTGTCTGAACGGGTCTGTCAGGCGCTTCGCGAACAGCCTGGTGCAAAGGTCGGGGTCTATGGGATGGGGGCCCGCGAACTTGCCGCTTCCTGCAGTCTGGCCATAGACTTCTACTATGATGCCGTCGATGCCTGTCTAATCGAAAACGTGGCCGGCCGCGATGCCGTACTGATCTGCGACCGGGAGGCACTCCCGATTGTACGGCGGGAAGCAGCGGCCCTGGCGCAGTTCGGTACGTCTGTAGATCTGGAGGTTAGCTGATGACGAACAGCGGTCAGTATGTGATTGAACTCCGGCATGTGAGCTGCCGCTACGGCCGCGGCCGTCCTTTGGCCGTCAACGACCTTTCCATCGGTCTACGGGCCGGGGTCAAGACCGCCGTTATCGGAGCTAACGGGGCCGGCAAATCCACTCTGTTCAGGCTTATGACCGGGCTGATGAAACCGGAAAAAGGTAAAGTGTATTTCGAAGGGCGTGAACTGGCGTACCGCGGAAAAGCCATGCATACCCGGCAGGCGGCCGTGGCCATGCTGCCGCAGAATCCCGACGATCAACTGCTGTGTTCGTACGTTGAGGACGATGTGGCCTTCGGACCGAAGAACATGGGCCTGTCCGATAAAGAGGTCGACGAGCGGGTGGACGATGCACTGTTCCGTACCGGTCTGACGGAACTGCGGAAATCCGCCACCATGAGACTTTCCTATGGGCAGCGTAAACGGGTGGCCTTCGCGGGTGTTATAGCCATGAGGCCCCGGGTGCTGATACTCGATGAGCCTACCGCGGGTCTTGATCCGCAGATGGCCAGCGAGGTGATGGAGATTGCCGAGCAATTGTACCGCGGCGGCACTACGGTCATAATATCATCACACGATACCGCACTTACATACGCATGGGCCGATGAAGCGGCGGTGCTCCGTCGTGGCAGATGTGTCTATACAGGCCCGCAGGAGAACTTCTACGCCGATCCCGATCAGGTCTACCTGGCGGGGCTGGTCCGGCCGCCGGTGTTCAGCATCAATGCCGGACTGGCCGATCTCCGTGGCGGCAATGCGGACCCGTATCCTCATACCGGGGCGCAGCTGGTCGGGAAACTGGTAGGCCGGACCGGTCGGACAGTTCCCGTCCGGGTCCTGCCGGTTCAGGCGGACTGTACGGCCGAACAGATCAAGGCGGCGGTAGCCGCCTCAGCCGTGCCTGATGCGGTCCTCGGCATCTACGGCATGTCGGTGCGGAAGGTCCCGGAAATAGTTTCGGTCGGGATCGAATACTGGACTGACGGGCCAGAGCACTGTATGCTGGAAAGCCTCAACGGACGCCCCTCCATGCTGTTATGCGACCCGGCCATGGTGCCTGCAGTCCGGGAACAAGCGGTCTTCCTGCAACGGTATGCGCTCGGCACGGAAATAGAGATGCTGCCGGCCCTTACAGCCGGTCCCGGTTGCCGGACGGACGGCAAAACGGGCTGATCAGGACCAGACATCCTTGGCTTTTTCTTCGGCCTTGAGGTCATCGAGCAGGAAGAAGCGGCCGCGCAATGCCTTGGCCAGTTCCTCCGGCACTTCGTTCTTGGTGAAACCGAGACCAGAATCAATGACAATCCAGTCGGTGCCGGGAATCGACATGTTTTCAGCGATGTGCAGGGCCTCTTTGACCGGATCGGCTCCGGGGTCCATAGCCACGGTGGCCTTCCCGTCCGTGATCAGAACGATATGGCACTGCTCATCGGGATGTTTCAGGGTGTAAGGCACCATATATTCGTTTACCTTGATTAGGGCCTCGCTCAGCGGAGTCCCCTGTCCGACGGACAGTCTGTCAATGATGTCGTTCAGCTGTTCGATGGCTCTGGTAGGCTGCAGGACCAGGTCTATGTTCTCTTCGTTGAATGTCATCAGGCCCACCCGGTCACGTTTAACGTAATGGGTGGATAGCATTGATATTATGGCTGCCTTGACTGCCGCCATCCTATTCCGGATGATCAGTGAGCCGCTGTTGTCCAGAAGGAACAGGAAGGTGCTCGATACATGTTTTTCCCTTACTTTTTCCCGCAGGTCCTGTTTCTCAAGTCTAACGCCGGTCTCCCCTGGCTTCCGGCGACGCAGCTGGTAGGGGGCCGCGGCCCTGACAGTGGCATCGAACGCTATGTCGGGATTCTTATCCTCCGTCATGCGCGATTTGATGTACTGGCCGTTCCGGTCCTTGCTTATCCGGTAGCTGCGTTTGGCGACCTCGTCACCGGAATAGAACTGCCCTCCTTCCATTTCCAATAAGTCAATAGCCTCAAAAGTGTCGCCCACTTTCGAGACTACATCGCCGATTTCGACCGCTTTGGTATTCTGAGGCATCATATCCATGGGGACGACGCTGTCCGGGGAAACCTCTGCGTCGTCTGCAGGCTTTGCCTCTTCAAGTCTGCGGTTGTCGTGAATGGCCCGTTTGATGGCTGACTCGCCGGTCCCGAGTGCAGTATATAATTTCTTTTCCCGCCGTTTGACGTGCTGGACCCGTCTGTGATCCAGGCACAGAAGGGCCGCCCGGGCGGCATCCTGTGAAGTTACCCGTTTCCGTCCTTCGAGCGCAGCAATGGCCATGGCGGTCTCGCCGGTTGCAATGGCGCCGCGGCAACCTTTAACCCCAAGCTCCCGGCAAAGCCGGGCAATCTCCCTCAGCCGTACTTTCGGCATCCTGACCTGCGGCAGGAGTTTCCTGGCCCGTTTGACCTTGTCAGCATACCCGGCATCCTGTCCGGTAAAATCCCTGTCCTCCGGGAAGTTGCCTTCCTGAAAGAACAGATTGCGGCGGATGATCTCCTCCCGGCCAGAGGTCTCGGCCGGAGGCCGCATGGTTACGCAAATATCGAAGCAGTCCAGTACATGGGGGTCGATATGCTTCCGTGAGGAGTTGATCGAGGCAAATACTGTGGTGTTGCAACGGTAGGAGGCGGATATGTTCTCCCGTTCTATGTTGACATTTCCGTCCAGAGCAGTGTCCATCAGTGCGGTAAGCGAACGCGGGTCGAAAAGGTCTGCATCGTCCAGATAAAGATAGTTCCCGTCTGCACGTCTCAGCAGGCTGTCGCCGAGCACGACCTGGCCGGTGTCAATGGCTGCCTCCAGATCGATGGCGCCGAACAGCTGTTCGTCGGTGACGTTCAGTGGGACGTTCACGACCTTCCGTCCCGGGTCTACGTTTGTTACCGACCGTGCAAGGACGGTCTTGGCGGTGCCTGATGCGCCCCGAATAAGCACGGCCTTGATCCGGCGGTTGACCGCCGCACAGAGCACCGCGGTCTTCGCGGACCCGTTGCCGAATATCCCCGAGAAGGGATAGACCGCCGGGTTCAGAGCTTTGCCAGGCATCCCCGGACCTCGCCTTCGTCGAAGACGGTCTTCTCAAACGCCCGCCGCTTGATCCGATGCGCCAGTACCAGAGCGGCCACGTCGGTCATGTCGGTCTTCGTGATGACCGTACGGCCGTTGAGCGCGGCGTTGGCCCTCGCTGCGCGGATCAGTGTAATATCGGCCCGGTGTCCTTCCATCTTGAAATGTATAGACAGTTCGGCCGCCATGTGTATGGCGTTGTCATCCGTAGTTACCTGAGGCAGCAGTTTCCGGGCTTCGATCAGCTGCTGACGGAGCGCATCCAGCTTCGGACGGCATTCCGCGATGTAGGCTTCTGGGTCAGCATCGAACTCCAGCCGCCGCCGGACGACCTCCATCCTGGTGTTTACCTGGTCCTCGCTTTCGACCTCTACAGACAGCCCGAACCGATCCAGCAGTTGGGGTCTCAGATTGCCCTCTTCCGGATTCATGGTCCCTACGAGTACGAACCGGGCCGGGTGCGAGAATGAGACGCCTTCCCGTTCGACGTAGTTGACTCCCATGGCAGCGGAGTCCAGGAGCAGGTCGACTATATGGTCGTCCAGAAGATTGATTTCATCTACGTACAGAATATTCCCGTTGGCCTGGGCCAGCACTCCGGGTTCGAATTTCTTCTTGCCGGTCTTTAGGACATGCTCCAGATCCAGCGTGCCGGAGACCCGGTCCTCGGTGGCGGAGAGCGGCAGTTCGACGACCTTCATGGGAGCCATCTCGGACTCCAGTTTCTCACCGGCTGCAATCCGCTCGCGGCAGTCGGCGCAGAACCGCTTCGGGAACCGAGGGTCGCAGTGATAGACACATCCCTTGACCACCGGTCTGGCCGGCAGAAACTGCACCATGGAACGTACGGTGGTGGATTTGGCGGTGCCTTTCTCGCCTTTGATAAGGACACCGCCGATGGCGGGGTCGACAACATTCAGCAGCAGGGCTTTTTTCATTTTGTCCTGTTTTACAACCTCAGTGAAAGGAAACAGGATCTGTTCGTCGGTCATTGTCTGTTTACTCCTGATAGGTGCCGGAGCCGGATGCCGCCGGTCAATCCTTACATTGAGAGGTCAACAATCTCCCGATATATACCACATATGTTAACACGTTTAGAATCATCCCACAGTCTTAACCATTAACAATAATTGTAAATATGCGTTGATGAACATACATTATCTGTTAATCCAACAATCTGATGTCGCTGCGGCGGCCGTACCGGACATCGGAGACGGCAGTGTGCGGTGCATTCATGTAAACGCAGGAGCCGCAGATGCCGGAATATGTGCCTATGCCCGTACGTACTGAGTGCCGGCCCCGGTTGCGTGCTTGTGCTGATGTTTGCGGACGGTCATCCCGCACCGGATGTACAGTCACATCTTCTTCTGCCAGCAGTTCCGGTATCGGAGATGCCGGCACGGGCATCTGCGGGACCGCGGCCGTATCTGCGCCGTCATCGCGGTGCCGGGAGTCTGAGCAATTGGAATGTCCGGCCGGCCCGTTCCCGGATGTGCGGTCTCCAGAACAGGAGAATAAAGGTTCGGCGTCCGGGGTCGGGAACAGTTAAATAAAGACGAACACGATAAAATGCTGTGCAGGAGGGGCAGCGGCGATGTTCGAATCAGGATTCTATCTCGGAACCGGCTGGTCACTGCTTCAGTTGGTCTTTACGGCGATTGTTCTGACCTACAACCCTCTGGCCGTCTATCAGACTTTTCTCATTGCATCGAGTCTTCTGCATAAGGACGGGGATTATCTGGCCAAACAGACCCCTCTGCTGAAGTCGAACCAGGCCATTGTGGTAATAACCACCAACGGGCTGGCGACGGATGTCGTCGAAATGATCATCGCCAAGATCAGAGGGTACGGTCTGCCTTTGGGCCGGGACGGCGACGGAATTTTCGTCATCAAAGAGGAACGGGACAAGTTCGCATACAGCTGCCGGATGATCACGGTGCCGTCCGGTTATGTCTCCGGGAACAGGTCCCGCAACAAGATGCGTGCCCTGCAGTACGGCATCGAATGGCTGCACAGGAACGGCTACGGGAAGGAAACCTACGTATGCCATCTTGACGACGACAGTGTGGTGGACCGCGAATATCTGGACTATGTCATCCGCTATCTCAGGGCAGAGGGTGCGCAGGGCTGCATCAGACTGAGGATGTTCGGCCGGCATACCATCTCGTCGCTCTCAGATATCATCCGGATCTCCAACTGCGAGGCCTGGTGCAAGCACAGCAACAAGCGGAGCCGTCCGCAGTTCGTGCACGGGGAAGGCCTGGTGGTCAGGGCAGACATCGAATACGAGATCGGCTGGGACTATGCCACCTACGGTGCGGAGGACCTGATCATGGGCCTGGAGATTTCGAAAAGGTACCGTTTCGACTACATACCGACAGGGCACATCTTCATCGCTCCCCCGACCAGTGTCATGGACTATTACAAGCAGAGGCGGCGGTGGTTCTGGTCGATATTCAAGAACGACGGAAAGGTGAGAGCGCTCAGCCCGAAGACCTACCTGATATACATGTACATGTATCTGGCCGGAATGTCCGGGCTGCTGGGCCTGGTCCTGTTCCCGACTCTGGTCACTGCAGGCGTCGATATCCCGCCGGCGGTCCTCTTTCTGTCCATCATGAACTTCGTCTTCTTCATGCTGTACTACCAGTTCGGAGCTTTCGAGAACAATGACCTGTGGTGTGCGCTGGCCCTTCTGGTCCTTCAGGTGCCGGTATCATTCTATGAAGGTTTCACCTCAGTGTACGCTCTGATACGTCCTCCGGACTTCGAGGTCTTCGAGACCATCAAGAAGGTATGACGGCGTAAGACTCCTGCATACCGGGTCCCGGTCGGTTCATTTGCGGTGTCTGCAGCTGTATCTTGTCACAATGATCAGGACGGCGATGATCGTCCCGATAACAAAGGTCACCAGCATGAAGACGATCACGCCGTCACTGACATAGGTCAGGACGGGTCTGTCGACGCTAAGACTGACCATGACCAGTGCGGTGAAGGCTAGGGCGATCACGAAGAGAATAGCAAACGCAGTTCTGGGTCTTCTCATTTGCAGGACCTGGGTTGGACATTGTTACGTTTCCGCAATATTTAAAGGGCGGTTCCGCGGCCTCCCATGGCCGTCTAGACTGTCGGCATCAGTGTTCAGAGGACCTGCACTTCCGGGACGGTCTGCAGTTGTCCGAGACTTTCCTTACGGGACCGGTAAGAGCTCAGAAAGGGGTCTGTGTCCGGTAGAATGCGGTCTTTCCGATGTCTGTATCGGCTACCGGTGCCGTATTCCCAGCAGATATCTGTGTTCAAAGGGCCCCGCGATACACATGAACTCACATGCCTGTCCTTCTCCCGATTCCAGGTCCGGTCGGTATCATAACCTGGCCGATTACGCAGGCATAAAACAAAACTGCAGAAAGGCAAGATGTTATGGCGTTATCAGATTTGTGGCCGAGACTGAACAACAGAATTCGGAGAACGATGAGAAACGGCAGTCCGGATAGCTATTTCGGAGCATCGTTGCATACATGTGTTGCATTCCGGAAATCATCTTAAGACGACACCATTATCCAGTACATCGGTCGTTGCGGCAAGGCGGAGATTGCGAGTATCATCTGCGAGATGTCAAATGACGACGTTCGGCATCATTCTGTTCTTGAATTGATTCAAAACAATGTAGATGGTTAAAGACGGGGTGCGACAAGTATGGGCGGTTCCGCCGCCGGACCTTACCGGAACAGCGTCTGTCAACGGCATTTGCCGTCTTGCAGTGTACGCCGGGGCGGAGTCCCCGTGCGATCCGATGGATAAGTCGAGAAACAGTTAAGCCATGGTTTAGACCTTGTTACGTACTGCCGCTGGCTGTCTGTCTTCGGTGTTCAGATGGGCCTGTAATAATTCAGTAGGTATTAAATACAAATACCTTCATACGCTTCTTCCATATTTTTAAGTACTAGTGCTAGATCCTTCGGCCAATAATATGCGTTTGGACGTATCCGTGTCGATACGTTTCCAATTGCATAGGTATGATTCCGGCGCGGAAGGATTTACATGAAACAAAAGATGAATGCAATGATTGCGGTCATTCTGATGATCGCATTATGTTTTGGTGTAACGGCTCTAAATTTGTCGAACGACAGTTCGGCCGACTCGTTGACAATTAATGAAACATCGGGAACAGTGGATTACATACCAAATGCGGTGAACGTGAGCTGTAACGGCAGTGCCAGTTTTGTACCTACAATCAATTGGAATTACTTAGCTCCAGGAGCTGCTCCAGGAGCTTATTCTATAGCTGTAACGACAACCGTAACACTGGATAATTCGTCTGCCAGCAGCGACGGGTCTGGAACAGCTGTGCACGAAGATGGCAATAATAAATCTATCATAGGGTATAGTGTAAGCGATAACAACATCAAAGTGACTGTCGGGAAAGGCACAACAAATGTGGAAACGATAACCGTCACAGGTGTCGGCACAACAACAACCACCGATTCATTCACTGTCACTTGCAAAGCTACCATATCTGTATCAAATGACAGCCAGTCCTCAACGGCGGTGGCTACGAGAACCACTGGTGCTACACCAGTCTCTGTAAATGTTTACAGCCAGATGTCGACTAATACGCCTCAGAACGACACTTGCTATTTCGGGGAGGCATACAGTTATAACCTAAGCAGCATGGTCACGGGGGGATCCGGGAGTTACGTATTCGCGGTAAAAGCGACTTCTAACAGTACGTCTGGTGTTGATTTTACGCATAGTGGATTGTATGTTCTAGGCGGATACATAGCTGGAACCTCTGTCAAGAATGCCTACTCTACACAAGCAGTTGGCAATGGCAACCCCACTTCTTACGACGGTGCAACCTACAGTCTGGCGGTCACAATCGTCGATAAGTTTACCGGCGCATCTGCTTCCGCTGACCTGACACTGAATATGAAGATGTACAAGGTGACGGCAAGCCTTGTCGGGACCCTGAGTGGAGAAGGTAAGACATACAGCAGCATAGCGTCCGGGGCGATATGTCAAATCGATCAGGGAACACAGTACACTGTCAAGTTGAATTTCGACAATGTAGGGTCTGAGACAAAAAATGTCGTCGTAACCGTCAATGGAATGCAACTGACCAGTACGAATGGTGAGTACGTCATAACGGATGCCGCGAACATAATACTGGGAACCAATACCTGCACAGTCACATACTCCGTAGACGGCTACACCTATTCGTTCGGTTTCTATGTAGACGTGATAGCTACTGGCGCGGAGTTCGTGGTTCCCGATCCGAGCATAACCGTGACGCTGATGGGATGATGAACAAATTGGGGCCGAAAGGCCCCCTTCTTCACAAACAAAGGTTTTAAATGTCAATAAAAAAAGGCCCTGTCCTGATTATGGCGTTGCTGTGCCTTATGCTGTCGGTGGTGCTGTTGTCCGGCAGTTCTGTCGTATCCGCGGACACCGGTGATTCTGACTCAGGCATAATCACATACGAGGCGTATGCGTCAGATTTCAAGTTCTCTGACGAGAACAACGTCAACTACAACGTGAAATGGGAAATCAGTTATACCTCTGACTTTGAGGTTATAACGGGTTCTTGTGATAAAAATGTGTTCGACTATGTGTATCCGTACGAGACGGGTACGTTCTACGTCAAGGAATACATTTCCGACTCGATGACCTTTGAAGAGGACGAGACCACCACACAGGTCATAGAAATCATAGTGAGCGGTGTCGCCCCGACGGTCACGTTTGACAGCGAGGGAGGTAGCAGTGTCCCCTCCGCAAGTGTGCCGTACTACGTCGGGAACCCTCAGACAGTGAACGAGCCCACCGACCCGACTCGTAGCGGATACGCCTTCGCGGGATGGTGTCTCGCGGACGGGACGGAATATGATTTCTCCACGCCGGTCACGTCAGACATAACGCTATATGCATCGTGGACTGAAGATAAGACGATAATGGACACCCTTCTTTTCGGGCCCGTTCTGGAGTTGGTCATACTGATTCTTCTGGCGGTGCTGGTGCTGTATTTTATCTTCAAGAAAAAGAAGAGAGGGAGAGGGGAAGACTGAAACCTGGGGGCCGTCCGGAAGGGACGGTCTTCAGGTACAGATGATGCAGCGACGGAAGCCGGCTCTGCACGTAGCGTGAAGGTAATCTGGAGAAGGTGGAAGAATGAAAGATCTTGTATCTAGCAGTGACATGGCGAAGTTTCTTTCCCTCTTCCTCATTACAGTCCTGTTGTCTGGTTCCGTTTTGGTGGCAGTATATTCCGACTCCTTTCAGTCGGAGGCTGCAAACGGAAACACATTCACAGTGCCGTACACGGATTCCAATGGCAACCAGTTCACAGTCACATTCAAGATATTATCGGAATCCGATAACGGGGCTGACAATAAAGTGCAGATTGGAAATGGTCTCAGTGTTGCGACTTCGATAAATTATTTCGTTAACATTGCGATAGACTCAGTAGTAAAGAATTGTAGTGGTACACCGTATAAGGTCGTACAAGTGGGAGAATATGCATTCTACAATACTAGTGTCAAATCTATAGTACTGCCGGATTCAATAATCTCAATCGGTGCCTATGCGTTCCAGAGCTGTTACAATCTCACAAGCCTGGATCTTTCGGGAACAGCCGTCACGTCCATCGGAGACTGTGCGTTCCAAAA
>DAEQ01000005.1 GCA_002495325.1 Methanomassiliicoccaceae archaeon UBA593 | reverse complement strand
CCCGCTTACGCGGGGACCACATTGATTGCCCACGTGCATGTATCACGCCGGGGGGATCACCCCCGCTTACGCGGGGACCACTACACCGTGGTTCCGAGCAAGACTAACTTCACAGGATCACCCCCGCTTACGCGGGGACCACATGAAGGCTTTCGCCTCTCCGCGCATGATCCTGGGATCACCCCCGCTTACGCGGGGACCACGCGAGGGTTTCGGGAATGAAGCAAAGAACATCAGGATCACCCCCGCTTACGCGGGGACCACGATTGCCCAATACGTCCTCTTCACGATTACTCAGGATCACCCCCGCTTACGCGGGGACCACGCATCAAGATAGGCGATGGTAGTGCAGCGACAGGGATCACCCCCGCTTACGCGGGGACCACCTTCCCCGCCGAACGGACGGACAGGTGGCAGCGGGATCACCCCCGCTTACGCGGGGACCACATACTAAACTGGCCGACGCAGAGCTCCGCTCGAGGATCACCCCCGCTTACGCGGGGACCACCCTATGAACATGAAGGAGCGGAAGGCCCTGGCCGGATCACCCCCGCTTACGCGGGGACCACACCTGCGCTCTGGCCATTATCCTCGGTGCGGTGGGATCACCCCCGCTTACGCGGGGACCACGCCACGGTTCAGGGACTTTATGATACTGCTGGGGGATCACCCCCGCTTACGCGGGGACCACTACACGTAAAGACGGCAGTACATACAGTGCAAAGGATCACCCCCGCTTACGCGGGGACCACGGGCGTACTCGTCTTACGTCGTCAAGTGAAGCGGGATCACCCCCGCTTACGCGGGGACCACGCATAGACCTTGGTATCTGTGTATAAAATCGACGGATCACCCCCGCTTACGCGGGGACCACGCAATCGAACCCTTCCACAAGAGATGCTGATTGGGATCACCCCCGCTTACGCGGGGACCACGATATATCTCTGGTAGGGTCACGAACCGTGGAAGGATCACCCCCGCTTACGCGGGGACCACAATATACTCTCCTGAATAGGAATCGCTTACCAAGGATCACCCCCGCTTACGCGGGGACCACATGCCCACGACCTTGGCAGGTGTCTTGTTTGCAGGATCACCCCCGCTTACGCGGGGACCACTCTCCTGCTGTGTCGGGCTGGCACTTGGGAATGGGATCACCCCCGCTTACGCGGGGACCACCACTGTTTGGTCTCCGGGTCCTGGTAGACGCAGGGATCACCCCCGCTTACGCGGGGACCACCCTGCAGAGCGGTGTCGCCGTCCGCCCGAGATGGGATCACCCCCGCTTACGCGGGGACCACTTTTCCTCCTCGGCAGGAACTGCCTCGGATTTCGGATCACCCCCGCTTACGCGGGGACCACTGTGTCATGATAACACCACTCGAAACTAAGGACGGATCACCCCCGCTTACGCGGGGACCACCTTATGAGGACGGCAACGGCGGTGGGAATGATAGGATCACCCCCGCTTACGCGGGGACCACGCCAGCGTTTCGGGAATGAAGCACAAAACATCAGGATCACCCCCGCTTACGCGGGGACCACGCCGAAGGAAGCGCGGAAGACGAAGGACGAACCGGATCACCCCCGCTTACGCGGGGACCACCCGGCCTGGGGCTGCGCCAGCCGGGAGGAGGAGGGATCACCCCCGCTTACGCGGGGACCACCATCCTGCGGATGCCTTCCCTGTTGACCTTCCCGGATCACCCCCGCTTACGCGGGGACCACGTCGACCCCGCCGCCAAGGCCCTGCGGACCGAGGGATCACCCCCGCTTACGCGGGGACCACTCGGCGGGCAGTTGCGGGAACCAAGTTCTGTACGGATCACCCCCGCTTACGCGGGGACCACGCATCAATAGCCCCGATTGTGATAGCGCGTGCAGGATCACCCCCGCTTACGCGGGGACCACTGTGCCAAATTCAGGTATTCCTGCGAGTTATAGGGATCACCCCCGCTTACGCGGGGACCACCTTCACCCCACCCTGCCCTCTCATATAGTGTTGGGATCACCCCCGCTTACGCGGGGACCACCTGTCTCTGAATTTCCGTATGTCGAGGAATACCGGATCACCCCCGCTTACGCGGGGACCACGATTTTTTACACCCTAAATGCGTTACATCCCCAGGATCACCCCCGCTTACGCGGGGACCACTAGAACGCATCGCTGCCGATGCTGGTGACACTGGGATCACCCCCGCTTACGCGGGGACCACGATGTAGCTCTCAGGGTCGCTGGGGATGTCGTAGGATCACCCCCGCTTACGCGGGGACCACTTTAAGCCGGCGGACGATAACCAGTTTAGAGCAGGATCACCCCCGCTTACGCGGGGACCACCTCCATGTAAACTTTACATCGTCAATATGCGCAGGATCACCCCCGCTTACGCGGGGACCACTTTAAGCCAGCGGACGATAGCCAGTTTAGAGAAGGATCACCCCCGCTTACGCGGGGACCACTAGTTATGTCCCCCTCACACGATAGGGCAGGGGGGATCACCCCCGCTTACGCGGGGACCACTTATCCCTAAGTCCGAGTGTAAGGTCGGGGATGGGATCACCCCCGCTTACGCGGGGACCACTAAATTGGATCATATCGGAAATGGAAAAACCACGGATCACCCCCGCTTACGCGGGGACCACTCCCTCACTTATCCCTTTATATGTATAATCATGGGATCACCCCCGCTTACGCGGGGACCACACGTTGATTACTTGGCCCATGCACATATCAAGGGGATCACCCCCGCTTACGCGGGGACCACACTCACAATTGCTGTTATCATTCAATCATCCCCGGATCACCCCCGCTTACGCGGGGACCACGCGTTAAAACCGGTACAAAGTGGTACTACTTTGGGATCACCCCCGCTTACGCGGGGACCACACATACAAGCCGTTTACGTCCTACCCATAGATAGGATCACCCCCGCTTACGCGGGGACCACTTGCCGATTAACGGACATAACCCGACGTGGAAAGGATCACCCCCGCTTACGCGGGGACCACACCGTTCGGACATAGGGCCAAATGCCATAATCGGGATCACCCCCGCTTACGCGGGGACCACACTAAAGGGACACGTATGTGCCAGTCATCCAGTTCTTCTTTGCGGTAAGACCCTATCGACGAGGGAATATATTTACTTTTAATTCTGCAGTGAAGATGATGCGCCCTTGACGGGTTTCATCATCATCCAGATGCCGTCGAAATCGGTCGGCTGCCAGCCCGTGTTATGTACCCGTGACTCCATCCGCTGCTCGTTGTCGGTCCCGTAGACCATCGTCGCCCTGCCGTCCTTGCAATAGATCAGAATGCGGTCCCAGAGCTCGTCCCTGACCCTGGCGGTCAGACGACCGACGAAGACGTTCGTGGAGACCTCAAAAAGCCATTTGGTCAGGTCCCCGCGAAGGGCCGGCGGACATTTGGAGAGTACGATGACAATCATTTCTGCTCCGTCTCGTCAGCATAGGAGACGCCCCCCTTGACCACTCTGTGCCCGCAGTCCCAGAGGCACAGCACGTCCGTGCCGTCCTCCTCGGCGACGTCCTCGTCGGTCCCCGTAAGGAGGGTCTTTATGTCGTGGACGGACCGTTCGAGGACATGGGCACCGCTGATGGCGTCCCGGACCGCACGGCGCGTTGCCGCACCGACGTTCTCCGGATGTTCCCCGGCCATGCGAAAGGCCAACGGGATGGTCACCTCAGCTTTGTAGAGGTCCGCCACATCGTAGACGAAGGCCCGCTCGTGCCCGGTGTGGACAAATCCCAGCCCGGGAGAACATCCCAATGAGACGATGACGCTGTGCACGACCCCGTAGAGACAGGAATTGGCAGCGGAGAGGGCCTGGTTGACCGCGTCGCTGCCCGCATAATTCCCGGGATCGTATCTGCGACCGTCCCAGGGGACCCCGGTCTCCTTGGAGCAGGCGCGGTAGACCGAACGGATGCGAGAGCCCTCCCGACCACGCAGCTGCTGCATCGTCAGATGCGAGACGTCCTCGCCGGGAAAGCGCATTTCGTACATCTGGCGGGCCACGGCGAGCCGCAGCCGGATGTTGGAGACGGCCCGGGCCTGGGCCTCGAGCAGGGCGGAGGAATGGGTCAGGGGCCGGCCGTGGGCATAATAGCGCACCCCCCGCTCACCGACCCAGACGATACTGGCCCCCACATCGCCCAGGAGCTCGACCGCCCGGTGGGTGATGGTGGTCCCGGGACCGAGCATGATGACGCTCACCGCGGCGGCCGGCAGGCACACCGTGCCGCGGACGTCGGTAGCGGTGATGGCGCTGTCCTCCCGGCTGACCGCACAGCGCTCAAGGTAGATGAAGGAGAGCCGCCCCTTGATCTGCGGAACGGCCTGGAGGTCCGGCTTGTCGACACCCGGCATCACAGGCTCACGTCCCGACCAGGGTCATCAGTCCGCAGCCGTAGGCCTTGGCCCGGCCGATGCCCCCGCTCAGGGCCTTCCTCAGCAGGTCTGCGTCCTCCACCCGGAGCAGACCCTCGAAAGTCACCCGGTCCAAGGTCACCGTCGCCTTCTCGCGGCGGAACCTGACCTGCTCCCGCTGTCTGATCTGCAGGGCCGAGGCCTCCGTTCCGGCGACAACGGCGAAGCCGTGGCCGGCGGCCCGGTCCAGCAGCCAGGCCGTCTGCTGTGCCACCGTGACATGGAAGTATACCTTGCCCCTGCTGCGCCCCTTCTCGCTGACCGCGTGGGTGGGATTGGCGACCAATCTGAAGCGCCAGACCTGCCCGGCGGCGAGCCGGTCGAGGAAAGGACCATAGTCCATGCAGTCCCAACCCTGGTCTGCCGCCGGCCGGCCGAACTGGTCGATGAGATGATGGAAATCCGGCCGCCGCTGGCTCTGGACCAGCAGATAGGTGGCCGCGCCCAGCCGGTCGGTCCGCCAGAGGACCCGGTCGTCCGCCGGTGCACCGAAAGAGTTGAAGGCAGTCATCACGGCGGCATGGATGACCTGCGGCGATGCCAGAGCCCGCATGGTCTCGCGGCGGTAGGGGTTCAGTTCCACTCTGGACAGGAACACGCTCAGGCCCCCCTCAGCTGTGCGATCGCATCATGCTCGGTGACCGCCGGCCCGGGCTTCCGGCCGGACGGATTGACCATCCGTTTCCCCCTAAGATTGCGGGCCGTGCTCCGGGGCGCATGGACCCGCCGGTCCGGCGAGAAGGAGACTGGATTGTCCCAGACCAGACCTCCGTCCCCCCGGCCGTCCGCATCGCAGACAGTCTCGAGGTCTACCTCGGCCGGCATCCGCCGCCGATACCATTCGGCGGCCTGCCACTCTTCGCGGTCCAGGGCCTCCTCCAAGGTCCCCTCGCGCAATCCGAGCGAGAGCCGCCCCGCAGGCGGACAGGACCTGCGGCCCAGGAACAGCGGATAGAAGGGATGCCGGAGCGCCTGCTCGATCGCGGTCAGCAGGACCGGGTCCCCCTCCAAACCGACCAGGAAGACCGCGTCCGCCAGATAATGGCGCTCCGTGAGATACGCCAATTTGGTATTCTCCGGATTGTGGGCGGTATGATAGTCCCTCAGGAACGTTCCCTCCTGGTCGATCCGCACCCCGTAGCGGAGGGCCGTCAGATCGGTCAGCGGCTCCTCCCTGCCCCGTCCCAAGGCGGCCGCCACCAGGCCGAGGACCCCGCTCTTGCTGGGCTCCCGCCCGGTGCTCCGCGTACTGAACTTGCCGGTAACCCCCCACGACTGCATCGGGCCTGCCAGTCTAAGCAGCAGAGTCGTCATTGTCTCAATTCTCCTTGAGTATGAACTGCCTCAGCCCTTCCAGGGCGGAGGCCAATTCGGACCGCGGGCCGAGCCCGTCCAGTCCCTCGCCCACCTGCCAGGTCGCCAGCGGGGCGGCGACGAAACTGGAGCAGGCCTCCTGCTCATAATCGACCAACCGCTTAACGGAAGCGACATTGTAGCCCCCGCCGTCCCGGTCGGGCAGGACTGGGTGCTCGAAGGCCGAGACCAGGCTGACCGGCTGGTCGCCGCGCACGGCGATGAAGACCGCGTAGGGGACGGTCCGGTTGGCAAAGGTGTTCTGTCTTCCCGTCGGCATCGACAGGACGAAGGCCCGGACGAACTCCTCGGCCGCCTTGGCCGTCGCCTCCTTCGAGTCCAACAGTCCGGCCAGGTCGTGAACGGCCAGCGTGGCGTAGCGGTAGAGCGTGGAGGAGTTGAACTCCACCGTCCCGATCATCGTCGCTCCGGCGTTGTCCTCGGGCGCCAGATCATCGATGGCCGTGTAGTAGTCGTACTCGTTCTCGACCCGGTGGGTGGAGATGCTGTGCGCCACCTGGCATGCGGCGTCGGTGTTGAGAGAGGGATCGTCGGCCAGCATCCGCCCGAAGAGCGCCACATCGACCCCGTTCCCGCTGTTCAGGGCCTTCACGGCGGCCTTCTTATCGTACTCCCCGCCCAACGCCAGCCGGGCCAGGTTCTCCGTCTGTTTAACGCTGATGAAGAACAGGGCCGGGGTCTGCGGATAGGGGTAATCGGTCTTCGCCTCCCCTTTCTTGTCCTTTTTCACATCTGTGCTCACGCCAGCGGTTTGGAGCGCCTTCTGGGCCATATTTATGGCCTCATCCTTCCCGACCGAGGGGTCGAGCGCGACGATCCGATCGGCGATCAGTTCGACGACCCGGGTGGTCCGAACACCTAGCTCCTGCTCGTCGAACCGTTCGCGGAAGTACTGCCTCATTGCTCTCTTCCAGCTCTGGGACGAGACCCTGGCCCGCCGGACCCCGCCGTAGGTGGCGGTCTTGGGGCTGCCGGTATCGTCGCGGTTGACGCAGCTGGGCGGCACGGTCTGGATCACATTAACATCGACGTACATTCTCTCTTGCATCTTCTTCACTCTCCATCTTTGCTTTTTTCATCGTTCTTCTCAATCAGTTTGTAGAAGTCCTGTCCCCAGCGGAGGATGACATCCTGCCTTCCTTCCGGGAATTGGAATGCGTAGAGGTCCTTGGCGAACCGCGGATAGTCGAATCCGACCGGCCGGTCCGCCGCCTTCATGAGCTGGACCAGACCGCGGGCGTGGTTGGACAGCTCCTGCAGGTCGGTCGAGGTCATGACCGTGTCGAAACGCCGTTTGACCGCCTCTTCGTTGCCCTTTCCGACCAACCTGCGAACGGCGGTCGCGAAGGAGACGCCCTGGACCTCGACCGGTGCGCTGTTCCCCTGCCGGTGAAGCGCGAAAAGGGTCAGGGCCGTGAAGACCGCCCGTTCGGCGGGAGTAGTCTCACAGCCTTCGGCCCGTCCGCAGACCAGTTCGTCCGGCATCCCGGCAAGGACCACCTCCCAGGACCCGGTGGCCTCCGTAAGGTCCTTGCCCAGACCGTGCCTGAGCCGGGCCAGCATCGCCTTGGTCCAAGGGCTCTCGCCTTGGAGGGCCTGCACCTTGCCGCTCACGAAACCATAGATCGTATCACTTTTGCTCATTGTTCGATTCCCCACAGATCTTGTATACCGTTCCTCTGAACTTCCCGTAGGCCACCATCGCATTGTTTTTCAAGTCCCTGCCGACGAGGGCCTTCTCCCCGGCATCCAGCAGCATCTGTCTGCCCTCTCCGAGGATGACGTGCTGCATCGTGTGAAACCACTCTCTTATCCGGACCTCGCGGTCGTCCGTCTCCGGGTCGACGGCCTGGAGCCATCTCCGGAACGGCTGATCCAGGGCATAGTAGGCCTGGGCCCGGACGATGGCCGAGGTCTCGGAGAGGGCCTTCTTGTCCCCCTTGTCGCTGACCCCGTTGTTCTTCAGGAGGTCCCCTGAGAATCTTCCGAGGGCACTGACGCAATCGTCGGTCCTGCGGACCGCCCTGCCGATGCGGACGTTCCATTCGTCATTGGCCGTGGCCAGGAGGCCGGCATTGACCGAAAGGTCGTCTTGAACGAGATCGTCCACGAAAAAGTCATTATTTCCGTACTTGACGCCTGCGATGGCCAGGGTCACTGTGCTGTAGCTCAGGTTCTCGTGGTCGAAGAGGTTCGATACCCATCTCACCACGCCCGGTTCCCGGTATCTGCCTTCGCTCTCCTTCTTCTCCTCCTGCCCATAGTCCATCTCTTTGATCAGGAACGAGGAATAGTCCCGCCACATGGTCCGGGCGGGATCGTGACGCCGCGGGACCCATTTTTTCTCCTTGTCGAACCGCCAGACGGTCATCTGTTCGATGAAGGCGTTCTCCCGGGCCACGATGTCGCCGCCCAGCAGAAGATAGCCGGTCACGCCCGCCGCATCCCGTTTCAGGAGGATGCGGCGGGATTGCAGGGTCAGCAGCTCCAGCGGACTGCGCGGTAAGGGGATGTTGACCCGTTCCTCGGTCCGCGGTTCGTCGATCTCCCAGACGGCCCGGCCGTCGGGGAAGGGAAGATCATTGTCATCGGTGAGCACCAGGTTCAGCATCAGGGTCTCGAAGAGATTCCGACCGCGGAAGCAGATGAAGCCGATCTTGCCCAGCCACCCAGCCCCCGACGACGGCAGGCCGACCCCTCTCTCCGAGGGCTTGGCCGAAGTATCATCATAGGCATTGATATAAAGCAGCCAGCGGGCCGCGGCGGCATAGTCCATATGCTCCCGGTTCCGTCCCCCGACGGCAGTGAACAGCCGCGGCTTGTTGCCGCTCTCCGAAAGCAGTCCGTTGAGCTTGGTCGCGGAATACTCGGTCCCCTTGGTGATCGGCGCCTGGTAGAAGGGGCGGGTCGGATGGAACAGATAGAAACGGTCCTCGTAGCCCTTCAGATAGGCCCCGATGGCCCCCATGTCGAATTTTCCTCTCTTCCACAGGCTGAACCAGCGGGCCGCCGCCTCGTCGCCGTCCCGCAGCGGAGCGGGACGGCCCTCGGCATCCCGGCGCATGTAGACCGCGTAGAGCACCGCCAGCAGCATCCTCAGGACGGCCGCGTCCTGTACCGCCAGCTCCCCGGCTAGACCGCGCAGCCGATGGGCCTGCTCGAAGAGCTCGGTCAGGCTTACCTCCCTCGTCCGCCCGTCCTCGTCGAGGACGGCGATCCATTTTTCATACAGCAGATTGAATTCGGTTTCGTTCATCTTCTATCCTCATCCCCTGTTCGCGGTCATAGACCAGCACCTTCCCCTGCAGCACGGCCCGGTTCTCCTCGTCCAGCGGAAGGATGTTCTCTCCAGATAACCATTCCGAGTCCTGCCAGATTGCCGGGACCCCCTCTTGGATCCGCCGCAGTTCCCTCAGGACTGGTTCGACCCGCCCCCTTGAGACCAGCCGCCGGGGCAGCGGGATCCGACAGCCGGCGACCGTGAAGGCCAGTTCGGACGCCGGGACCTCGTCCGCGGCGAGGACCGCCCCGCCGCAGCCCTCCACCCCGGGCAGGACCCGGTAGGTCCCGTCCCGGTCCCGGCGAACGAGGATCACCTCCACCGAGCCGTCAGTGTCGCGGACGGTGGCCTCGGCCTCCCCGGACCCGTCCGTGGCCGCGCTGTCCAGCCAACCGACCAGGCTGGAAATTCTCTCGGGCGAGACGATCTGGAACGCCTCGGCCTTACCTTCCTTGATCGCCATCTCGGACTCCGTGGCCTTCTTTGCCGCCGCATAGGCGGCGGCGAGCGTTTCGGGCATCGCGACCCCCTCCTTACTATAGGCCTCACCGACCAGGACCGGGATGTCGGCCGGGATGCTCAGCCGGTCGGGCAACAGGGCCCGGGCATTCATGAGCTGGTATCTGCCATAGACTGTCTCGGCGCCCGGCTCGAAGGTCCCGTCCGTCCGGTCAAGCACCAGGCACAGCGGCTCCGTCAGTTTGGGCGCGCGGACGTTGCGGTGCCGATGCAGCCGTCCGATCCGCTGGATGAGCAGGTCGATCGGGCACAGGTCGGTCACGAGCAGGTCGAAGTCGAGGTCCAGGGACTGCTCGATCACCTGGGTCCCTACCACGAAGGTCCGCTGCGGAGGAAGCTGCCGGCCGCGGCCGAGTAGCTCGAGGACCTCCGCCTCCCGCCCCGTCCGGTCGAGACTCGTGAACCCGGAATGGAGCAGACGGACCTGCTGCGGACCGTAACGCTCCCGCAGCCGGGCCGCCATGCGCTGGGCCCTGCCCACCGTGTTCACGATGAGACCCACGTACCCTCCGCCGTCGGTCAGGTCGTCCAGCTGAGCAAGGAGCTCCTCCTCGGTCATGCGTCTGACCGCGACCTCCTGCCCCCGGTCGGCCGGTGCGGCCACGGCCTGCCGCACCAGGCCCCCGTCCAGATAGGTTATCGCCGGATAGGCCGCCGGCAGGCCGCCGCCGTCCCCCCTGAGGTCCGGGCCGGCATAGGCCTGGATCAGGTCCCGCCGCCGTCCCTCCGGAAGCGTGGCGGAGAGCAGCAGGACCGGCACGTGATAGGCTCCGAGCCAGCGCAGGATCTTATCCAGGTAGCTGCCCATGTAGACGTCGTACGCATGGCACTCGTCGATTATCACCACCTTGTTGGCCAACCCGAGATGCCTCATGGCGAGGTGCTTCTGCTTCAGCCCGCCCATCAGGACCTGGTCGACCGTGCCGACCACGAAGTCGGAAAGCAGCCCCTTCTTCCTTCCGTTGAACCACTGGTTCACCACCACGTTGCCCTTGGCCTCGCGGTCGTCGCCGACGTTCCATCCGACCCGGGGCAGGGCCCCGTACAACCGGTTGTAACGGGATTTGCCGTGGGCCAGAAAGACGGTGTGCGCCTCCACGGAGACCTCGGCGATCCATTTCTCGATCCGCGGAAAGATGCCGTCCGCGGTGGCCTGGGTGGGCAGGGCGAACATGATCCCGGTCAGACCGAAACGCTGAGCCAAAACCTCCGCGGCCGCCAGAGCGGCCTCGGTCTTGCCCTCGCCCATGGGCGCTTCGATCACCATGACTCCAGGCGCGGAGACCCGAGCGGCGGTCTCCACAACCTTCGCCTGGAAAGGATAGGGCCGGAACCCGAACCTGGCTGTGAAGAAGGCCGCCGACCGCCAGGCCTGGGACGGGGTCCAACGGGACGGGAGCCTCAGCGCCAGCTGGACCGAGCGAAGGCGCGCCCGATAACCGTCCGCAGTGAGGTCTGGCCCCGCGTCATAGGGGAACCAGGCCTCGTTGCTGGCGATCCAGTCGGACATGATCACCAGGCCGCTCAGGATGACCTGGGCCGTCACAGAGAGCCGGATGCCGCCCAGTTCCGCCCGCGGCAGCTTGGCAAGATGAGCGGCGCGGTCCACCAGTTCGTCCTGGACCGCCGACCAGCAGACGTCCTCGAAGCCGGTGTTGTCCGTATAGGCCCCGATGTTCCGGCGGCGAAGCTCCTTGGCAGATGGGGGAGTGCCGTGATGTCCGCCCGCGACCACCGACACGGACCGGTCGACCCTGTTACGCTCGAGAACAAGCTCCGAGGCCAGGGCATGATGAATGGCGTTCGGCTCCGCCAGGTCCCTTCTGACCGTAAGTCCGGTCACGGCCAGGTCCTCGACGACCTGCGCGGCCGACGGCCCGTGCCCCAGCGCCTTGGCCTGGAAGGCCGGCGTGGCCTTGCCGACATCATGGACGGCAGCCAAAAAGCACAGCACCCTCCTCGCCTCCTCGTCGGAGACGGTCCGTCCGGCCGCGACCGCAGTCCCCTCGGCCACATCCCTCTTGGACGAGTCCGCGAGCCAGCAGTCCCAGAGCATCCCCGCGACCCCCATGGCATCGCCCATGTGCACGACCAGGGGCAGCCAGCGGCCGTCCCCCGACAGCTTCGCCCACAGTCCTCTGGCCCCTTCCGAGAGCCTCCTGCAGACCTCCGCATCCTGACCTAACGGCCCAGGATCCTCATCCTTCATGGCAGGACGAATCTGCGTTCCCCGTATTTGGGAGATGACTTGTTATAGCAAGCCTTATTTATATATGACTAAGTAAAAGTTATTATTGCCCCGGGAACGGACGGCTCATTCCCCGCGGGACTCGCGGCCGGCCCGCTCGGTATAGGGCGCCTTCCGGGCGACCAGGGCCACCCGGACCGGCCGGTCGTCCCGGACGAGGTCGGCAATCTGCGTCCGGCTAAGTCCAACCCCGAGCACGACGGTCCGGGGCGCGGGCCGCCGCGATGGGCTCCAACTCTGCGGGGGCAGCCTTGCGGGTGTCGGTGATCTCCTCGTAATCATACATGCGGTGCGTCTCCTGCCGGGTATACAGCGTGACCGCAACTCCTTCCTTTTCGGCCCGACCGGTCCGGCCGAGGTTCTTGACGATGGCGTCGATGCCGGTCCCTTTGGCGCCGTATACGTACAGGCGCGACCCGCGCGTCTATATCAGCAGGGCGTTAGGGACGGCCGCCGACGGCCGGGCCGTTTTGGCTATGATTATCAGGTCATGTGCCGATCTGCGGCCGCGGCCATGTCCCAGAGCCCGTGGTCCTCTCACTTGAACTTCAGCACCATGTTCGGTAGTCTCCGGCCGTTTTTTGAAGAAGAGCGCGACACTGTTGCTCTATTTTCAGGTCGGTCATGCCAGCTGTACGACGGCCCTGAGAAGGGACCTTCACAGTAGCCGGGGCGACAGGCGCATCAAGCCAAATCGAGGTTTAAACACCATCCGATTCTTTGTCTTAATCAAGTACCAGGTGTTGGCTGCAAACCGTTAACAAGGAAAGATCGCCAAAACTGCCCAAGATTGCCGAAAGCGATATAGTTAGGTTTATGTCCGTTGAACAAAGTATAATCATTGTAAGGCGACAAAGTGGAATTCTGTAAAACTACAGAGTTCAAGACTCAGAGAATTCCACCGGGGTGCAGAATGGGGCCGTCCGAGAATACGGCCAAAGAGACAGTGGCGGCATCCGTTGCACTCCGTTGCAGCTGTACGACCGGATATGAGGACCTCAGTGATAACATGGTGAAATTCTGTCCCAGATGCGGAAAGGAAACCAACGGTCTGGACGTCTGTCCTTACTGCGGGTGGAACAAAGATGATGCAACGAATCATGAAAAACCAACGACGGCCTACAATCAGGCACCTGTAAAACATAAGAGCCGCAAGGTTTTGGTGATCGCAGCCGTCATATTCGCGCTGATCGTAGCGGAGGAATCGGCTATGTTGCCGTGGAATCGGGCCATCACGCCTACATTGAGTACAAAGTGACATCCGGCCACATATTCGAAAATGTGGATGTGACCGTCTATGTGGACGACACGGAGGTCGGATACTGTGATGATCTGGAACCGGGGCAGACCGTTCACAGCACTTCGTATTACACATACACTTTCCCTCTCACGACCGAGCGCAAGGTTGTCGAGATCACAGCCGTAGCCACCGGCGGCGGTTTGGGAATGCAGACCGATTCGGAATACCTCACTGTGTCCGATGGAGGTCATTACACTGTCGATCTGGTGATCTGAAATTTTACAGATACTGTTTGCAGCGGATAATTTCAAAAAAAAGAAGGTATGCTGTTGAGTGAACTGTCCGATCTGAAACACAGGAAACGCACCTTAGCTATGATTACAGCAATCGTTCTGGTCATTACAGGCATAGGCATTTATTATTACGAATCCGACACAGACAACCTGGAGATAAGCGTGAGCGCTTCCAACGGAGGGACTGTTTCCGGAGGCGGGGGGTACAGCGACGGGGACACGGCCACACTGACAGCTACTGCCGACTATGGTTATGAATTTTCAGAATGGACGGAAAAACCATATCCACCGATTCCGAACTAACGATAACTATTTCGGGCAACCGCACAATCGAAGCATTGTTCACAGCTCTTGACTATGAGATAATCCTTGCAGTCAGCAGCACGGATTATGGAACGGTCAGCGGCGGGGGTACATACGAGTACAACACCGCGCACAACTTCACCGCAACAGCCAATTATGGCTATGAATTCGACGGATGGTACTCTGAATCTGGCCTTGTCTCTTCCGACAGTACGATGAGCTATACTGTGGTCGGTGCAAAAACGATCACTGCCCGGTTCTCCATCATACACGATGCCACATTTATCCTGTCAGACCCTACACCGGACTACAGCGAAACGGTGCAGTGCAGTCCCACGTATGATGTCGGGATACTGTCGCAGAACTACGGTGTTGCCAAGGTCTACAGGGCCGACAGTCTGAGATATACGTCATCCACGTCCTCGCTGGGAGTCTACAGTTTTAAGACGGCAGTTCCGATCGAAGTGACAATAACCCGCTCGGTGATATACATCGACGGGCATACCGACACCTATTCAAAAACAGTGGTCGTAGACGGCACTGTTTCGCGCGAATACATCTGGGATTACTCATACGGCACAGACCAGAGCTTTGTGAGGACAGAAAACAAGGAGGCCACCCTGACGCTGGAACTCAAATACTCGACCTATCTGGAATACCGCGAAGAAACCAGGATCAGAGACGCTGCCGAAGAACATCGGACAAACGTGACCTCTTTTGTTACGTATGGCGATTCCGCCATAACGTATCTTGCAGATGTGTTCGAAGACATGACAGGTGATTTTACGCCATTGGAAAGGGCACAGTGCGTACTCAATTTCGTACAGTCATCCATATCCTATCAGTACGACTCGGATTACAACGGGCAGAGCGAATACTGGAAATTCCCCTACGAGACGCTGTACGATCAAAAGGGAGACTGCGAAGACACGTCCTTTCTTTTTGCTGCCATAATAAAAGCAATGGGATATGATGCCGTCATGGTGGAGCCGCCCAATCACATGGCGGTTGCCATAAGCGTATCGGGATGCTCCGGCACCTATTATCTATATGACAGTACGAGGTACTATATTTGCGAGACTGCCGTGGACAACGGACACTGGGAGGTAGGTGAAATTCCTCCCAGCTACTCGTCGGAGACTGCCACGCTGTACCGTATCATATGACGGGACGCGGTCACCTGCGGGACATTCGGCATAATGTCTTCCATTCGCCAGGATGATGACCGCCCGCAGTTCTTTCAAGAATTACACGTGTCTCGTTAATCCTTATTTGGAGACAAAGGAGACGGCATTCTCTTCCGTCAAAGGTTTGCGCGGTAAGTCTGATTCCCGCGTATCCCTGGAATCAGCTGATTGACGATCATTACGCCTGCAGAGCATCATTCTCACGGCAGTTTTATGATCGCTGTAGAGGTCTTTGAGTATCTCCATCTCAAAGCATACAACGCTGCTTTCCGGTTATTTTTTCAGGAGTGATTTCTATCACGCCTGTGTATGCGGCCTCATCTTCGGAGACATGTTCATTTTCTCCGTATTTCCCAGAGATGCGGTTCAATGTCTCTCCATCTTTTCTTTCCCATCTTCCATGATTTTCGCGTTTCCTTTGATAACAGAGCTTCTGAAACACGCTTTCTTGTCGGGATCGGATTCAAATATGCCAAGTACAGCGAAACTGCACCTGGAATCACGCATGATGTTGGAAATTTTGTGTCCCTTTGTACCGGTGCGCAGATATATTTTGCCATCCAGCAGAACATAGTGCATCGGTATTACGTATGGAGTTTCGTCTTCATTGACTGTGGCCAAAATACCTACGTTTTCCTTTTCAAGAAATGAGAGCAGTTCATCAGCGGTTAGACTGCGCTCGTTTACTTCAGATGTCATGATGTGCTATCGATATGTTTGAATAAATATATTGATACAGTTCGCGGCCATAATTCGGAAATGCCGATAAACGACTGCATATCGGATCAACAACCTTGAATTAAAACTCCAGTCCGGTAGACTTGGCTGTAAATTTCACGAAAAGGCGCCTGAGGTCTTTGGCTTCCAGTCTCTCCTGTTTTTGATGATTCCCATGAGCTTGTCGGTATCATGACTGATGATGTACACGAACAGTTCCGGTTTAGCATCCAGACTCTCACGTGCTTTGAAACGACCTTCGTATATTGCGGACGGTCGGAGACCGGCCCGCACCATATCAATAAGTTGAACTGCAGACAATGTTGCTTGAAACGGTCGTATCCTTTTTTCAGCATGACCGATCTGAATGCTTTGGAGAATATGATCGGCATGCCAAAGGCCTTCTCCCCCTCATCCGCACGGATGCAGTTGAAGAACAGATCCCGCGCACCGCATCCGACACTCACTCGCTCCAACGTTTTGGACAGACTCTTCGGTGACGTGTTCGGTCGCAGACCAATGACATCTTCCAGCCCGTCCCAGCACCTTCCGGCCTTGTTGAGCCAGCTCTGCCCAGACGTCCGGTGAACGCCGGCCACATCATTTCCGTATGATCTTTGGGGAACGCGACCTCGAATGACCCGATTGTGTGCTACATGACCTTGGCCAGGTACCTGACATTGCCGCTGTCGACCGTCCGAATAACGTCGGCCCCACTGCTTTGTCAGTCTGCATTGCAGAGCTGATTTTACCTTGTTTATTCTCATCAATACAGCATACGCCATTTATAAACCGACAGACATACTGTTAAATTTGGATGTTATGAACGATAAGACAGTAACTTGCTTATTGGTAGGAATACCGCTGATTGTGGCAGCGGCTCTGATGATCTTTGCATTCGCAGATTCGTCGACCGACCAGGATTCAGGCATATTAATCGGTGCATTGATGTGTTCGATTTTTATTGTATTGGGGGACATGTTCATCCTCGGATTTGGAGAAAATGTTCTTGCCGGATGGAACACATGCTCCGAAGAAGAGAAGTCCAAATACAGTGGCAAAAGGATATTTCAGGGAAGCGGACTGATGATGAGCGTTGGCGGAATATTCATATTTCTGGCATTAATGGGAAGGAGCTGGTTTCCCAATGCATTGTTTGTGTTTATCGGTCTGATGTTCGTTTGGTACGTTGCCATGCTGATTTACATGAACACCTCTGAGACATTTCTAAGTGAAAAAGGCAAAGAAGAGAAAAGGAGCAAGAGTCAAGGATTAACGGGCTGTGGATGATCAACTTCTTCAATCAGCGTGGGTAAGTCACTCTGTTTAAACCGATTTTTATCGATCGGGCATGTCTCCGGGATCGTTGTACCTGCATATCCGCAGCTGTCAACCTTTTTTTTCTGCTTTGCAGATTCGTATTGGAGAGAAACGGTTTTTGACGGGTTTCGGTCTGTTTTTTTGAGGTCCGTGAGATACTGTGACGTCGGTGCGGACAATACCGCTCAATCACATGGCCGTTTCCATAAACATATCGGGACGTCCCGGCACCCATTATTCATATAACCGCACGAAGCTACCACACCGGCGAGACTGCTGTGCATGACGGATGCTGGGCAATGGATGAAATCCCTTCCAGTCACTCTCCGGAGACCGCCACTCCGCATCATGCCATATGACAAGATACGATCACGAATGGATGATTAAGCCGCGGGCGTCTGACACAATGATCCGTCGTACCTGAAGGGTTTGGCGGAACCGAAGAACCCGTGACGACGTGCCCGGGCGCACCTGAGCAATCCGTGCGAAAGACGGGACGCAGGATCTGAAACAAAGGAGGAAAAGAAGTGGACACCAATTTTGAAATCGGAACCGAAACCTCGCTCCTGCTGATCTCGCTGATCGCGTTTGTCCGGGGCATATCTGGAACAGAAATTACTTCCGGCATCCGCACACTTGTCAGCAGTGCGGCCGAGAGCGCCGGGAACATCGTCGATGAGCTCGGACAGCGCTGTGATTGGATTGTACAGTGGATAGACCAGAATATTTGGTATGTGGCAGCGGCAGCGGCGGCAGTCCTGATCATCGCGGTACTGTGGTGTTACTGGCGGCATTACGGCCGCTTCAATTCGCGGCGAACTGCATCACCTGCGCACAATGACAAAACCGACAATGCAGCAGGGTGCTTCGAACCGCCCGATAATTCCGACTGTTAAAAAAAGTTACAAGGAAGGGTAACTTTAACAGCACCGGAAATTGCGTATACTGAGAGTCATCGGTGAGACTGTTTATGTAAAAAAAACGACGACCTGCATGGACATATGAAAGTGTCTTTGTCTACAGTATATCAGTAATCGGAGTCAAGCACGCAGACATATTTCCACACTATCACAAAAATGATTGATCACTTTCGTTTAACTGTTTGATCCCTTTAATTTCATGTAACCGTTTGAAGAAAGCACGCTAGATCTAGCATTGAATTCGGACAGACCGCTCATTTCTTAATCTTTTTTGAGTGCGATTTTTGCCCGTAACTGTTCATTTGACTGCGGCGGTTAAGTCCGGCAGTTCTGTTTTATATCCCGTACCGCAATTAACGTCCAGGCTGGTGGATACTGTGAAGAAATGCCGGATCACCGTCATGAAAATCGCCCGCTATGACAGTCTCATCGCTCAGTACGAGAACCCAATCGAGCATTCCTGTTCAATGAAGATCGGCCAGACCTTCATCTGCGACGGCTGGAACCGGCCGGATGGGCTGTGCGAGAGTGCCTGGGAGAGCATGTCCGCCTTCGTAATGACCCTAGCCCACGGCGGAGAGAACCTTTACGACGGCTGGATGAAGAACCCGCGCTCCGCCATGGTCTCCTGCAACGACGGGTTTCGGCCTGTCAGTTTTCTTATTGAAGCCCTCGACGAGGACGCCGCTCCGTCAGCGTAAGAAAAGCGAAACCCGGTCCGAGTCGTATTTTTCCGCGGTCGCCGTAATAACCAGTTCCTCCAGAGATGCCAGCAGGGCGACGGCGATGAGCGCCGCGTAAAGCACACCGACATGCCCGATCACCGGCAACAGATAGACCGCCAGGAACAGACAGAGGCCGACCGCTTTATTGCCGTAAGTATGCAACGGAGCATAGCGGCGGTATTTCCGGTATCCCAGAGCATACGTCAGGCCCTTGACCGCAACGATCACAACAATGCCGGCCAGAACCCACATGGCGGCGCTCCCGATGATGAACGGCAGAAGCAGGTAAAGCACTGCGATCACGAATATCAGATCGCATGCGCTGTCCAACCGCGCACCCCGCCGGCTTTCCGTATGGGTTTTCCGGGCGACGGCGCCGTCAAGCAGATCCGAGAGACCGGCGACCGTGTATAACAAGAAAAACAGTCCGCCGAACACTGCGGTGAACAGCATAAGCAGCGAAGCGGCGATCCGGCAGACAGAAACGGCATCGGCGAGCGGAAAGCGGTTCATCATGACACCGATGGCGTCGGTCATGTATTATGATTCTCCGGACAGGATGAGCTAAAAAAAATGAACTGAGATTCGGAACCATGCCCTAACCCCAGAAAAGGTTTTTTTTCAGTCATTCGGAACATTGATCGGATACCGGCCGTATTTTTTTGGCTGTATTGTAAAATGCATCTACATTCGCCAGCGGCACATCGAGCGGCCAGTCGCAACCGGTCCAGCAGATGTAACCGCCGCCGGACGCGGCATCCCTGATCATCGCTTTGCCCTCTTTCTCAAATCTTCTTGGGAGTGCCTTGTAGCAGGGTTGCAGCCGGATTCATGTTACCGGCGATGCACTGCCCGTGGCCGATTTTCTCTTTGACGGCCTTCATGCTGTCGGCATAGTCGAGACTGACATAGCCGACTCCGATCTGGCAGATGTCATCGAGCCGGTCCATGGTATTGCCGCAAACGTGGTAGTGGTGTGCGTACTTGTTCTTGTAGTGCCGGATGGCCTCGGACTGCTTTTTAGCATACGGCAGACTGTATTCCCGGAATGTCGCCGGTGAGATCATGTCGCCCGAGCAGGTCGGGTCCGGCGTGTAAATGTGGTCCGCGCCCGCGTCTATCTGAGCTCTGTTGAACTCGATCGTCGCATCACAGCAAAAGCTGATGAGTTCCTTGACCTCGTCCGGCTTCATGAACATGGACGTCATCATGTTCTCCACGCCCAGCACCACGCCGGCCAGCGTCAGCGGGCCCCGGGTGAAACCGGTGATAAATACATCGTCCTTCCGCTTGTCGTGCAGTTCCTTGTCGAGCTTACGGATCGCTTCGAGCTGCTGCGGCATCTTCCCGTACTTTTCCGGGTCCGGAAATTTCAGGTCCTTCCACTGCGCCGGGTCGTCGATGCACGGATCGATAACCGGGATGCCCCAGCTGGTCTCATACTCCTTGCAGCCCAGCGGCTTGGCGGCCGATTGGGCACATGCCGTGACGTATCACTGCCTCAGGCGGACGGCGTTTGCCGCAGCCATCAGACCGTTAAAATACGCCGGGGCACCGATGACCGGGAACATCCCGATCGCTGCGATCGGCGGTTTCCGTCAGTCCGGCCGACGGCTTCCTCTGTGTTCCGTCTGCCTGTTCTCTGCTACATGGTTTTTCAGTCCAGGGGCGGAGCAGATGTTACAAACGACGGCATCAGACCCGGCAGGTTACCAGCCAGATCCGACCGCGGGCATATTTGCTGTCCCTGACCTCGCGGAAGACATACTTGTCCTCGAGCACCGCGACCAGGCGCGAGATCTGCGGGTCGTCGGCGATCGCCCGGTCCAAGGTCTCGATCTCGAACTCATAATGGGGCTCGCTCTCCCGGCCGGTGGCCGGATCCCTGTATGTGTAACGGTCGAAGCAGAAACTGTACCGGCCCGCATCTGTATGAATGGACGCCTCGGCCCGGACCGTCGCCAGCGAAAGCTTCGGTACCTTTCCGATGTCTGTCCGGCCCAAATAATGCTGGGCGTGGTCACGGACCACAGTCATGCGGTCGAAACCTTCGTTCTTGTAGACCTCGGTCTCGATCTCCCGCCGGGAAAGCCCCATCCCGTTGCGGACCGAAGGCTTCTTGACGGTCACATATCCGGTCTGTCCCTCATCGCGGAAACGGAGCAGGATCTGCTGAGCGTCGAAGGTATCGCCGGTGTCCGTGTAATAGTCGTCGGTGAAACGGTGCACACGGAACGGTTCCCGGACAATCTTCAGCGCGTCGAGCTCTTTTTCCAGCCGGGCCACGCCCGCGGCCGGATCGGTCCCGTCATAGGCGAAAAGGCCGCCGGTGCCGAGCAGCTTGATTTCGTTCTCCGTGCGTATTTCGGTCATGAGGGGAGAATTGTGCGCCGGCCATATAGATTTTGAGAGAAGAGTCGGAAAAATAAGACACCGCCGTACGGAATAACCGAGGTCCGGCCGCAGGAGTGACCCGACGGCGCGGTTACCGGCCGCGCCGTCATTAATAAGTTTCAGCCCTTCGCCGGGGGTTTCCAGGTCTTAACCGCATGGACAAGAGCAAGGATGTTCGAAGCGGGAGTGCCGATAGGTACACCGCAGCCGGCGGATATCAGATTGAAGCCCGCATCCGCGCTTTTCTTGGCCGCAGCTTCTACATCCTGAGGCGTTCCCTTGAACAGCGGGAAAGCGCAACCGACATTGCCCACGAGGGTTCCGCGGTGATTGGCGATCTTCACTGCTTCGTAGGAATCGACCTTCTCTTCGACGGAGATGCCGGTGACGCCCGTATCGTACATGTACGGAATGATGCCGCGCGTATCACCGCAGATGTGCAGGATGGTCATACCGTTCTTCAGGGCCATGGCCTTCTTGACATAGGGCTTCGACATCACTTTGAATTCGTCCGGCGACAGGATATCGGTGGACGCGGACGGCTCAGACATCTGCACGACATCCGCACCATTGTCCAGCAGGGCCTGGCCGAAAGCGTGGCAGTAAGGCGCTACCGCGGCAACCCAGCTCTTGGCCATCTCGATGTCGGTCCAGACCGAGTAGATCAGCGACTCGGCATTCAGCAGGTGTCCGCACAGAGTGAACGGACCGGTGTTGCCGCCGAACACAACATAGTTCTCGCCATGGGTCCTGTGCATAATCTCCATCGCATCGATGGCGGTCTTGACCCGGCCGCCCTTGACAAAGTCCTCCAGAGGCATGGCCTCGGCCAGTTTCGACGGGTCGTCGAACTTCTTGTGCTGAGGATCGTAGTTGAACGGATGGCTCAGGATCATCGGCGAGGAGGTCTTGTTTCCCATCCGCATCTTGCAGCCGATCCGCTCGGCCTCTTCGGTCAGGCAGAATCCGGCCCGGACGGATTCCAGACCGAAGTAATCGGCCTGAGCGCAGCCGAGCCGCGCCATTTTCTCCGGATCGCTGTGCGCTTCCGGCCAGGGCGCGCCGCAACAGTCCATCATGTCGATCGTGTCGCAGGTGGTGCAGATGGCCGCCGGCGGCCGGTCCAAAGGTTCACAATGCATTGCCGCCAGAACGCGGTCTCTGCATGACATTGCCATTTCAGTTACCTCCCTTAGGTTTATGTTCACTCAGCCACTTGACGCAGTTGCCTGCACTTTCGTCCCGGTGATCTGCTCCGATCTCCACTGCAAAGGCGGCAGAAGTCGGCGGGCCGCCGATAGTTACCGTACAGCTGCCGCGGTAACCATTCTCCCTGAGCAGAGCTACAGTCTTGGCCATGTTGTCCATAGTCGGGGTCATCAGCGTGCTGAGACAGATGACCTGCGTCTTCTCTTTCTTGCATCCGTCAGCGATGTCGCCGGGCGCCACGTCCTTTCCGTAGTCTTTGACAATATAGCCGCCGGCAGTAAGCATGGTCTTCACAATGTTCTTGCCGATATCGTGCACATCGCCCTGGACCACACCGCATGCGGCGGTCTTGACGTCTTTCAAATCCGCCTTCGGAATGGCGGGAAGCAGCACGTCCAGACCTTCATACATGGCATGAGCTGCAACCAAAACCTGCGGCAGGTACATTCTCCGGTCTGCATACATGTCACTTACGGCGTCCATGCCAATGACGAGACCCTTGTTAATGGCCTCGACCGGGTCCATCTTCTCTTTCAGCGCTTCTTCAGCCGCTGCCTTGGCTCCCGGAGGGTCAAGATTGGAAACGGCACCCGCCAATTTCTTCAACAACGCTTGTTCGGACATTTTCTTCCTCCATCAAAGTCGAATTAATATCGACATATCTATGATGGAGTGCTTAGACAATAAATAAAACTACGAACATATCCATTGGATACTTACATATCCAATTGATTTAGCCAGCAATAGAAAATCAGCTCTGAATATTATACCTTTTAACATAAAATCTACTTTAGACAGCAATAACTCATACAGGTCATTGAAGACCCGTGCTGCCCGCCCTCGGTGTTAATTCACGTCCTGGACAACAGCCGATCCGCGACAAGTTTTCTTCAGAGTTCTTCCCGGTCTCCGGTCATTGGCCGGCAACTGAGACGGTCTCCCCATTCTGCAGACATTATATTATCGCCTTTAATATTTATAGTTATTGTAAATAAACAGACGGCTGTTGTTCATAGCCAGCAGTTAAATTGAGTAATCAATTGTGGATGGATGATAATTTGCTTTTATGCAATAATGACGCACAATATTGGATAATGAATCGTTTGCTGGATAGAGAGAAAAAAAGGTGGGCCGCTGCCCCGGGTCTCTCTGAGCAGCGACCGTTAAAAAATTTAAGAAGAAGTTTCAAACCGTTTTACTGTCTGTTTCAGGTATTGCTGGCTTCCGCAGCCGGCTTTTCATGACCCTTTTCGACCGAAAGAATGGCGCAGATCAGCCCGATGATCATCAGTACGAAGGCCATCAGCCAGATCGTCTTGTAGTCAGCCAGTTCACCCTCGCCCAACATGGCGCCGGCGATAGTAATCAGGATTGCACCGCCCGCGAAGGGGAACAGGTTCAGCGCTGCCGTAGAGGTTCCTGCCATGGCGATTGGGTACAGTTCCTTGATCTGAGCATAGGAAACGACGAAGAATCCGCCGAAGAATCCGAACATGAAGTTGATGACGGCCTGGATGCCCCAGGAGCCAAGGTTGCCCGCGGTGATCCAGATAATGGCCCAGATGATGGTGTATACCAGAGTACCGAGCACAACGACCTTCTTCTTCGAGTGCAGCACGCGGTCGGCCAGCATACCCGCAAGCGGGCAACCGACACACATGCCGATACCGACCATGGTGATCAGCAGACCGTATTCGCTGCTGGTGAAACCATAGACGCCGCTGTAATACTTACCGGCCAGGGAGGCCTGCCACAGCATGATGGTTCCGTAGATACAGAAGAACCAGACGGCCAGAGACCAGAACTTCCGGCCGCTGCCGAAGGTCATCCTGAGAGCCTCGGTGGTCTTGATCTTGTCTGTGGACTTCTCCTTAATGGGCTGACCGGTCTCTTCGGACTCAATCTCCTCAATACTGGGAAGTCCCTTCTCAGACGGGAAGTTGCGGACAACCACCCAGCAGAGCACAGCGATAATGACAGTGATAATACCGAGCACAACATAGGTCATTTCCAGACCGAGCGAGTCGATCATGATGATCATCGGAGTGGCCGCAGCAATGCCGCCGACGTTACCGACCAGCAACAAGATGCCGCTCATACTCGCGAACTCGTTCTTCCGGAACCAGACCGCCAATACTTTCATAATCGGGATGTAGACAACAGCTGCGCCTATGCCGATGATGAACTTACCGACGACCATCAGATCGAAGTTGCCGATGTTGGCCGATACTGCGCTGAGGATTGAACCGACGGCAATCAGGAACACAAAGGCCGAAGCGGCCTTCCGGGGGCCCAGCCGGTCCGTGAGGATACCGCTGGGGATCTGCATTAATGTATAGGCATACAGGTAGGCCGAGGCTAGCAGCCCAACTGCGGCCGAGCCCACTCCGTAAAACTCCTGGATGTCTGTTGAAATGGCACCTCCGGTAGTTCTGTGGAAATAAACAAAGAAGTAGGCGAGCGCCAGCACCGCAAATATGGCCCAGCGGTAGCTCAGCTCCTTCTTTTTCTTAGTAGGGTCAATAGTCACATCTATTCCTCCAATTTGCAGAATGGGGTAGTTTTGTGACCGCAGTGTAAATAATCTCATTCCAAGGTATCAAACATATTACGAACATGTCTAACTTGAGTACTCAGTGTGAACAATGATCGATCATCCCGCCGATCCAGTACAGCCAAAAAAACGGCAGAGCCACAATCGTGAGCGGCGTTTACCTTGTAGCTCGTGGTGCCGGCACCGTTAAACAGGCCGCCCAGATAAAATGCCTGATCTCAGTGCACCGATTCCGTCGTGTACCGGGAGATCACTTTGCGCTCGGCGGTCCGCAGGATGACGTTGAGCGTGGATTTGGAGCAGCCCACGATCTTGCAGAGGCCGTTTAAGTCGATCCGCCGGGGCACATCGTACAGACCCTGTTCGTAGGCGATCGCCAGATAGCGCTCTTCCTTAGGGGTCAACGCCATTTGGTCGGAAAAGTTCCCGCCGGCAACAAAACGGACATGGCAACCAAGCTCCCTGATGGCATCCACGCATTTATGGACCGACCGGCTGTCGGCACCGACCAGCATCCATTCCACATGGTCCTTGTCCACCAGAATGGAAGAAAGCAGGAAGCAGTGGTTCTGATTGACAACCGCACAGAGGTTGCAGGTGCGGTTGAGGACCACCGCAGTGTAATGGGTGGAACTGAAACGGGTGACCGAGCATTCGCCCCATGGTGTCTCGGTATGGCCTTCCGGCAGTTCCTTCTTGCCGTCGGTCAGAATGCGGATGATCGAATGCCCGACCCCGTCGGCCACGAAAGAACAGTTGATGACCCGCGTGTCCATATCATCGGTGATATCGAACGGCAGCAGATTGCGGCACACCTTTTTACCAGGCACCAGGATACTGTCGAGGACGATCCGATTGTAGAACATCAGACTTTAATGACAAAGTTCATTTTTAAAGGCTTGGTAAAAAGACCCCGCCCGCGCCGGGTTGCAGACGACGAAATACAGAAAAACTGTTTCCGCGGTCCGGCAAGAGCCGGACCGCGGGAGGTTCACTGTTTAGCAGCGTTCTGCACAGCAATGTCGACGTACTGCTGCCAAACCTCAGCAAGGTCCGGCCGCTGGACGGTCTCCATGACATACTTGGCGAACTCATCGCCGGTGGCACCGTTGCTGCGGCCGGTCATGACCAGCTTCTTCTCGAACTGGACACAGACATCCAGCGCCATGTCCAGCCGGTGGGCCTTCTCGGTCTCGCCGATGTGGTCGAGCATCATGGCGACCGCCTTGATCATGCTGCACGGGTCGGCGTACTGGGCGCGGCCTTCGCTGACCATCCGGGGCGCGGAGCCGTGGATGGCCTCGAACATGGCGTACTTCTTGCCGATGTTGGCAGAGCCGGCGGTGCCGACGCCGCCCTGGATCTGCGCGGCTTCGTCGGTAATGATATCGCCGTACAGGTTCGGCAGGACGAATACCCGGAACTTGCCGCGCCGGACAGGGTCCAGCAGTTTCGCGGTGGTGATGTCGATGAACCAGTCATCCCAGGTCACGCCGGGGTAATCCTTGGCGACCTGCTCGGCAAGTTTCAGGAACTTGCCGTCGGTGGTCTTGATGATATTGGCTTTCGTAATGACAGAAACGTAGTTCCCGCCGCTCTTCTTGGCGTATTCGAAACCTGCGCGAAGGATCCGCTCGGTGCCCTGGGTGGTGGCCACACAGTAGTCGATGGCCAGGTCGTCGGTGACATTGATGCCGTCGGAGCCTACAGCGTAACTGCCCTCGGTGTTCTCCCGGTAGAACCGCCAGTTGATACCCAGTTCCGGAACGGAGACCGGCCGAATGTTGGCGAACAGATCAAGCTCCTTCCGCATTGCGACGTTGGCGCTCTCGATGTTGGGCCAGGGGTCGCCCTTCTTCGGAGTGGTGGTCGGACCTTTGAGAATGACATGACACTGCTTCAATTGGGCCATGGTGTCGTCCGGGATCGCTTTCATGACGGCGGCCCGGCGTTCGATTGTCAGGCCGTCGATCTGCCGGATCTCTACCTTGCCGGCCTTGATCTTATCCGCGAGCAGGAACTCGAGGACCTGCTGGGCCTCGGCGCAGATGTAAGGGCCGATTCCGTCGCCGCCGCAGACACCGATGATCAGTTTGTCAAGTTTGGAATAATCTGTCCAGTCTGGCTCGTGCTTCAAGCGCTCCACCCGCTCCAGCTGCTGCCGGAGGAGCCGGCCGTATTGCTGTTCGGCCGCTTCGATGGCTTTCTCGTCAACCATGATGATCATGTGCTCATTGAAGCCGTGTAATTAAAACCCACGCTTCCGCCCGCGGACGGCACGGAGGTTGTAAGCTCTTAACCTCAGATATCAAACAAAAGGATTATTATTTACAAGGCGTACCGTTTAGATATGATGTTCGATCGGATTGCGAACTTCATCAGCAAACACGCCAAGGCTATTATTCTGGTATGGATCATTGTTTTGATCTGTTCTATTTGGCCGGCATCCCATGCCGGTGAAGTTCTGGACTACAGCGTCTCGGGCATGTCCAGCAGCAATGCTGAGTCGGTCCAGGGCGGCGAAATCGTTTCCGAGTACTTCTATAACGACGGGATCAGCATGGACAGCGTCCAGCTGCTTGTAGTGGAGTTTACCGACAGCGACGGGGCCGCTGCCGCGGCCGAACTGGGCACAGACCTTTATGCGTACTTCATCACCGACGACAGTTACACCGACGATAGCGGGAACGCAAAGGTCACGACCTTCCTCAGCACAGGCACTTATACGAACGAAGACGGCGGCGGGGCCATTCTGTACGCCATCGGGTACAATCCCGATTATGCTGGTGCCGTCTACCAGGACACCGGAAACCTGCGGTCCGTGATCGCCAACCAGGAAAGAACTCTGACCGACAGCAGCGGGCTCACGACCTACGTGACCGGCACCGGTGCAATTTCCTATGATATGGAACAGGGCGCCACCGACGATATCGCCAAGATCGACCCGTTCTCTATCCTGCTCGTCCTGCTGCTCGTGGGACTGTTCTTCCGCTCGTTGGTCTCCTCGGCCATGCCGCCGCTGACCATCGGCGCGGCGTTCGGCACCGTGCTCTGCATTCTGTACTTCCTCGGACAGGCCATCAATGTCTTTTACATCACCGAGATGCTGATTCTCGTCTCGATGCTGGGAGCGGGCTGCGACTACTGTATCTTCATTCTCGCCCGGTACCGGGAGGAACGCCGGAACGGTCAGGACCATGCCACCGCCGTCCACCGGGCCATCGTCTGGGCCGGCGAATCCATCACCACCTCCGGCCTGGCCGTCATCATCGGTTTCGGCGCCATGTCCATCTGCTCCTTCGAGATGATCAGCACCATGGGCATCATCCTGGCGATCGGCATTGCCATGGCGCTGCTGGCCGCCCTCACGCTGATGTCCTCGATCCTGTCGGTCGTCGGCGACAAACTGTTCTGGCCGTCCAACGACCCGAACGGAGAGTACCTCCGCCACGGCTGGTTCAAGCAGGCCGGCAACCTGGGCCGCCGTTACTTCGAACGCTCGGCGCATTTCTCGATCAAGCACGCCAAGGCCATCGTCATCGCGGCAGTCCTGTTCACCGTCCCGATGGGCTACATCTACGCCACCGCGGACTCCTCGTACGACATGGTCGGCGCCCTTTCCAATGGCGAGGCCGCCCAGGGGCTGACAGCCGCCGAGGAGTACATCGACGGCGGGGTCATCATGCCCGATTACGTTGTTCTCGAGATGAACGATCCCATCGCGACCGCCGACACCAAGACCGTCACTTTCAACGGCTCTTCCCAAAGCGTCTTTATCGGCTCCCTGGCGTGGAGCGATACGGACGCGCTGACCAGTCTGAAGACCCTGTTAGCGGATATCGGGGCCGCTGATGCCGACAACATCGGTTCGGTCTCTCAGTTCGTGCCGTGGTCGGTGATCGAAATGAACGCGGTGGCCGCCGGTGCGACCACCGAGGACGAGGTCGTCAGTTACTTTGTCTCCCAGGCCGGCACTTCCGGCATCGCCATCGAGTCATACACCCAACTGCTGAAGGACAACGCCGTCATCCTGACCACCTACTGCTGGCCGGACTACGCCTACGAACTGGGCAACGCCCGCCTGGCCAGCGTCTACGACTGGCTGATGTTCTACTACGGCGCCAGTCTCGGCGGCACCGCCGACGGCCCGGTTTCCACCACGATCGGCACCGCTACAGTCACCACCGCCGCCAGTACACTGGACTACGCCAAAATCACCGTCGTCACCGTCGAACAGGGCATGTCCGACCGCTCCATCGAAACCGTCGGGACGGTCACAGACGTCGTCAGCAGCTACGCCGCCGACGATGATCTGATCTCCCAGACCTGGATCACCGGCTCGCCGGCCGCCATGTTCGAGATCTCCGAGCAGGTCAACCAGGAGTTCAGCAAGGTCGAGATCCTGGCTGTCGCCCTGATCATCATCCTGCTGTTCTTCGTGATGCGCTCGTATCTGACCCCGTTCCGGTCGGTGCTGACCATCATGATGAGCGTCATCTGGACCGTGGCGATCACCCACCTGCTGTTCAACAACCTGCTGGGCTACGGGGTCGTATGGATGATCCCGATCATCCTGCTGGTAGTCTGTCTGGGACTGGGCATGGACTACGATATCCTGCTGACGACGCGGATCAAGGAAAACCACCTCTACCGCGGAATGGACAACGACACTGCGATCCAGCATGCCATATGCAAATCCGGCGCCATCATCACCATCTGCGGCCTGATCATGGGCGGCGCCTTCGGCACGCTCATGCTGTCCAGCACCGAGATGCTGCAGGAGTTCGGCTTCGCGCTGATGTTCGCCATCCTGGTGGACGCCCTGCTCGTCCGGACCTATATCGTCCCGGCGGTAATGCACCTGATGGGCGAATGGAGCTGGAAGGGCCCCAAGTTTATGCACAGACATGACAAGCATCCGGTCAGCGACAAAAAGGAATAAACCTCAGAAAGACCGGACCGGGCTTCCCGGTCCGGCCGCCGGATCTGACCTCGGTTCGATTTTAGGTCTTTCGGTATACATGGCTGAACAGAACCGGCCGATTTTGTCCTTCTTCCGCGAACATCCACGAACGTTAAGATACACCGAAGACCGTGGATAAAAAACCGATTGGCCGTCTGTCCTTTGAAAGCCTCACCTCAGCGGGACCCCGTCCGCCGCCGGCTCCAACGATTCCCGGAGCCGGAACACCGGCCCGTGACCGCCAACCGCAGTACACGGTTTGCCGGTTTCCCTGGACAAACGGTGCATCAGCTCCGTTACGAGACCGCGCTCGGCACGGGCCTTGGGCGGATCAATGTCCACAGTTGTCATCAAATACGGCGCAATGGAGTTGAACTCCCGCAGTTCCTCCGGGAAATGCTTCAGGTCCAGCAGCAGGTCGCCGGTGAACAGCAGGTTCAGTTCCCGGCAGACGAACAGGCATTCACCGTACATGTGGCCGCCGTTCCCTTCGAGCACCGTGAAAACATACAGGCCAACCGCAAAGGTGCTGATCTTCGTAAAGCCGTCCTGAGGGACCGGCTTTCCTTCATCCAGCAGGTGCACCCGGGACAGGTCCGGCGGACGGTAGCCGGTGATGATGCGGCTGAGCTTGCTGTATCCGTGGCAGAACTCCTTCTCCTCCCGGTAGTCGTCCTCGCCGGCGGCCTGCCGGGCCAGTCCTTCGGCGGTCTTGCGGTTCATCCAGATCTCCGCCTTATCCTGGAGGTAATACAGCAGACCGCAGTGGTCAATATCCGCGTGAGTGACCACCAACCGCTTCTTTAACCGGTCCCATTCCGGCAGGACCTGCCGGATCCTGGCAAGCAGTTCCTCGTGGTAGACCGCATACCCGGTGTCGATGACCGTCACCGTATCGCCGCAGCGGAGGAGCGCCACATTGCTGCCGCAGACCGGCGCCAACACTGCCGCTTCCAAATCCGACGCCAAGTCCAGCCTGGTCACCGTACAGGTAAAGGCCTCACCCCGATGGCTGCTGACGAACCGGCAAAATGTCCGGATAGAGCCGAAGACCTTGTACGGGTTCTCACCGTGCCGCTGAAGGAACTGCAGGACCCGATTAGCCTCGGACAGGAAATCCATGGACCGCTCTTCCGAAAGTCCCAGGTCAGTACGTACCTCTGCCGCAAACTGTTGGTAAAACACCGAGTTGTCGAAGGTGTTGTCCGAAGTGTTCCGTCCGGTCACCACCGCACCGTAACGTCCGCGGAGGGCGGCGGCCACCTCGTCCACCGAGGTCTCCCGGTCGAACAGCAGACCGATGGAGAACTCCTGACGGGTCCCGTCCGACCTGACGGAATTGATGTACGAGACCCCCAGGTCGTACTGTTCGATCAGGTCCAGCAGCCGTAACAGTTCACCCGGCCGATCGGCCATCGACAGGGACACGGTGACAACCACACTAGCCGGCCGCTCGCTGGCCAAATAACCCATGTCCGCCAATTCCCCACTGAGCGCCTGCAGATCGGCCGGTTCCGCTTCCACATCCAAGAAGACCGTGCGTACATCGACCGCCTTGTTGTAGCTCAGCCGAACAATGTTTCCGTGATGGGCGGCCACGGCAACGGCAGCCCGGCGCAGGGTGCCCGGCCGATCGGGCGCCGATAGGATGAAGGTCTGCTTGGCCATCGTTTGATAATCGTTATATGACGGTTTAAAACAGACTACGGCAGTCGTCGGATTCAGCCGAACCGTGATATAGAAGCAACCGTTCACGGAACCCGTTATGTTGCTCCGCGCCGACTCCGTCACGAAGTCTTTCGGCCCCATACATGTGCTCACCGATGCGTCCATTCAGATCAACGAGCACGACGCCATCGGTCTGATCGGCATCAACGGTGCGGGCAAATCCACTTTCATCAAGATTCTGCTGGGTCTCGAACCGCCGGACACAGGTGAGATCACCCAACAGACCAACCGCATCGGCTACCTGGAGCAGTTTCCGGAGTCCTCCCACGAGTTCACCGTCCGGGATGTCCTCGGCCGGCCGTACGGGCACATTGAGAACATCAAACATCGTATGGCCGCCATCGACGCCGCCATGGCGCAAGGCGGAGACCTGGATTGGAACGCCCTCGCAATGGAGTACGCCGACCTGGAGCAGAAGCTCGCCAACTGCGACATCGCAGACAAGAGCAAACTCACCGACGCGCTTGAAGAGGTCGGCCTGAGCAGGGACCTCATGGACCGGCCGATGGACACCCTCTCAGGCGGCGAACGGACCAAGGTCATGCTGTCGCGGATACTCGTTCAGGCCGACGAGTGCGACATCCTCATCATGGACGAACCGACCTCGCATCTGGACATCGACACCATCGAGTGGCTTGAGAACTACCTGCTCAAGACTCACTGCTCGTTCCTGGTCGTCTCCCACGACCGGTATTTCCTGGATAAGATGGCCACCCGCATGGTGGAGATCGAGAACGGCGAGACCCGGGAATACAAGGGCAACTACTCGGACTTCGTCATGAAGAAGATGATCGACATGAACCGCATGGAGAAAGAGTACCTGCGGTACAGCCAGAATAAGCGGGCTCAGGAGAAGATTGCCGAGCAGATGCACCACGACCAGTGGTACATGAGCACCTACAAAACCCGCGAGAAGATGATCGAGAAGATGGAGAGCAAGGAGAAGCCGACAGCGGAAAAGGAGATCACCGTCCGTATCCAGGCCGCCCCCAAATCCGGCAAGAACGTCTTCACCGCCAAGGACCTGGGCATCGCCTACGACGGCAAACCCATCCTGGAGCACGTCAACCTGGAAATCAAGAAGGGTGACAAGATCGGTATCTTCGGCGCCAACGGCCAGGGCAAGTCCACCCTTGTGAAGGCGCTGGTCGGCGAGATCCCGTACACCGGCGAACTGTGGGTGGCCCCGGGCGCAAAGATCGGGTACTACTCCCAGCACCATGAGGACCTGGACCTTCGCCTGACCGCCGAGGGGCAGGTGCTGCAGATCATCGGCAAGGACCGCCGGGCGGACGCCCGCAACCTCCTCGCCCGCTTCCTGCTGACCGGCGAGGACGTGACCCGGCCGATCGGGACCCTGTCCGGCGGTCAGCGCTGCCGGGTAGCTATGACCATCCTGCTGCTCAAGGAGACCAACGTGCTCATCCTCGACGAACCCACGAATTACCTCGACATCCCGGCGCGGCACGCCATCGAGGAGGCGCTGACCGAGTATGACGGCACCATACTCACCGTCACCCACGACCGGTACTTCCTGGACTCGGTCTGCTCCAAGGTCATCGAGGTCAAGGACGGCCGGGCGGAGATGTTCACCGGCAACTACTCGCAGAAACGGGGCCGGCCGACCATCAAGGAGATCGTCCTCGACGCCGACGAGTACCGGGTGCTGGCGCCGTTCACCTGCTGGGCCATGGGCCGCAAATACACCAAAGGCGAACGGGTGCTCATCACACCGCAGGAGATGACCGATTACCAGTGGGCCATCGATCAGGGCAAACTGAAGAAGACCGGCGGACGCCAGCGGAAGAAGATCATGGTCGACGACCCATCCGGGACCCCCGGCAAGCTCTGAAAAGAGAGTTTTCGGAGGGTCTGACAAAACGGACGCGTTCCGTGTCCGTCCCGTCAGACACACATGACGGTCAGGGCCGCTCACAATACCAACCGTCCGACTGAACATCGCAGGAACGGATCATGACATCCTGCGATGCCGGGAATCGGATCGAGAAAACGTTTGACGTGTACAAGGGCGATCCCGATGTAGGACGCTCGAGCACAGGAAATCCGAAAAGAGCCAGGGCATGCTTTGTTTATAACATTCATATAGTTCATGATCATTGTCCGCATCCAAAATATTTTTCGAGATCGTGATGCACAGAGACATCCGCGAAAACCGAAGTCTTATGACCGAATTAAAAAACGTCGGGGAGATCTTCAGGATTGCCTGCTCTAAGATACCTGGATCGGGGCGGACCGCCATCGGCCGATGCAGTATACGCTCCGCAGATTTAAGTTTCAAAATCCGGACTGACTGAGATGTAGATGCCTGCAGCGATGATTTCAATCAAAGAAAAGGCTGTGAAAACGTATCCCAGAATATCTGAATCGCCAGCGAAATAATAAAAGGCCGCAGCCGTCAGAATTGCAAAGCCGATTGCGGCACATCCTGCAAATCTGCCTACAAATTCAATATTCCATTGTTTTTTTTCAGTCCCCGTCAGTGTATTCACTCCGGCTAAAAACCAAACACCCTTTCCAAAAATCAGAGCAACTCCGTACAGGGCAAGAGCGATCAGAACAGCAGACACGATGTAAAGACCGGCACCCACTGTAACCGTTTCTCTGGGCAGTAACAAAGCCAAGCCTGCAACAGTTATTGTGCTTAGAAGCAAGGTTATGCCCATTTTATCTATACGGTTCATAAAATACAATCGGATTCAGAGTATTAATGAATTAACAGAACGGGTTTATTTTATCAGATGGAACAAAAATAGTTCAATGGATGGACTGCATCGAACTGCGTTTAAATTGTTCCAGATCAGGTCACAACCACTGCCTTCTACTGCAGCCATCGCCGTTGTATCGTTTACAGCAACCGCGGAGTCTTACGGCCGACAGCATTAGCCCCAACTGATGGCAAAAGAATTTTTTTCAGACATGAGACCCGGGAAATGAGACCGTACATGCATCACGGAAATCCCTGTCGGAAAACTATCGAAACGGGATACCATAAGAGAGAAGCGGACAGACCGCATAAAGGCTGAAGGAACATGAAAAGCCTGTACGTGGCTTTCATCCGGGCCACGGCCGGTACAGAAAGAATCGATACGCAGGCTCGCCGGACCGCACAGACAGATGTCTGCTCCGTCCAACAGACCTTTGCTGTTTGTTTCGGAAACTCTTCTCCGTCAGCATAAAGATTGCCGCTTTTCAAAACGGTTTATCGATGGCCGGCCTAAACCTTTAAAGGTGCAGCACCATGCCCCGTTTCACTCAGGATGGGAGCGGCAGGGGATGGAAGATCAGATCATTTTACTGAACATGATGCTCCTGCTGCTGCTGGGCGGCCTCTGTTCCGTGATCTTCCGGAAACTGAAGATGCCGGCCATCATCGGCTACCTCACCACGGGCATCATCCTCGCCAACTACTGGGCCGGCGAATCCCAGGAGACCCTGGACATCGTCGACTTCCTCTCGTCCCTCGGCCTGGTGCTGATGATGTTCTGCATCGGCATGGAACTGAACCTGAAGAAGATCCGCAAGTGCGGCTCCTTCGCCATCATGGTCATGGTGATCCAGATCCCGCTGATGCTCCTGGGCGGTTACCTGAGCGGACTGTTGCTGGGTCTGACCAGTCTGCAGGCCATCATCTTCGGCGCCATCATCTCCGGCTCGTCCACCGCGGTCGTCACCACGGTGCTGGCGGAGCAGGACCGGCTCACCCACTCCGAGGTGGACACGATCATCCTCATTACCGTCATCGAGGACGTGGCCCAGGTCCTGATCCTGTCCGCCGTGTCGCCAATGCTGGTGGGCGAGACCATGTCCTTCGAGAGCATCGTATGGATGCTCCTGACCATCATCGTTTTCATGGTGAGCGTCATGCTCATCGGCCTGGTCACCATCCCCCGGCTGCTGGACTGGGTCGGTTCCAAGATGCCGGACGAGATCCTGCTGATCATCGCCCTCGGTTTCTGTTTCTTCATCGCGTGGCTGTCCACCCTTATCGGGCTGTCCATGGCCATCGGAGCATTCATGACCGGCGTCATCGTCTCGCAGGCGCGGGTGGCGAAAGGCATCGAACACGACGTTACGCCGATGAAGGACATTTTCATGATGATGTTCTTCATCTCCATCGGCCTGGAGATCCGGCCGGAGTCGTTGCTGGACAACCTGCTCCTGATCTTCGTCATCTACCTCATCTACTTGGTCCTGAAGACCTCTTCGGTGTTCGTCGCCTACTTCATCGGCAACAAGTCGCTGCGGCTTTCTTTCATGTCTTCGATATCGCTGGTCGCCATGGGCGAATTCGCGTTCATCATCGGCAAGTCTGCGCTGGATGCCGGCGTCATCTCGAACAGTTTCTACACCGCCGTGATCGGCGCCGCCCTGGTCTCGATGATCATGCTCCCGCTGCTGGAGAGAGGCTCGGACCGCTTCTGCACCTTAGTACAGAATAAAGCGCCTCAGGCCGCGGTCAACGTGCTCATGAAGGTCGAAAAGTTCCGGTCAGATTACTATGCCAAGCTGTCCCTGGCCTCGAAGACCACCATGACGAACTTCCGGACCCGCGCCACCTATGCCTATTTCGACGCCGTGGTGATCTTCGTAATCGAACTGGTATTCTTCGTCTCCACACCGTACCTGACACAGCTGATGTACGACAACATCGGCCCGCTTCCACTGTCCACGGCCAACACCATCGTGATGCTGCTCAACTTCCTGGTGCTCATCCCGCCCCTGTACAAAATGATCTACAACCTGAAGTTCGTCGAGCGGGTCCTGGTGGATGCCGAGCGGAAGGCCGTATCGACCGGTACCGGGAATCTGGACCGGCGGTACATGAAGGTCTCCAAACTGTTCATCGAAGTGAACATCTGGATGGTGGTGTTCCTGCTCGACTTCGTGATCCTGCTGGTCGTCCCCAATGACGTCAGTTTCTGGAGCCACATCCTGGTGACCCTGGCCGGAATCGCCGTAATCATCGGGATCTGGACCTACGGCTACCTGCGGAAGAGCTGATCAGTCCGTTATCAAGCTGATGTGGCTGCCGTGGGCGGTCTTCGTGACGATGACCTGCCGGCCGATACATTCCCGCAGCGTCTCCACATGGGATATGACTCCCACCAGCTTGGCGCCGTCCGCCAGTTTCTCCAACACCTTTACGGCCTGCCCGAGCGCCTCCGGGTCGAGGGAACCGAAGCCCTCGTCGATGAATAGCGCGTCGATGCGCCGGCCGCCGGCGCTGTTCTGGATGATATCCGACAGACCCAGCGCCAGGGCCAGCGCCGCCTCGAAGGACTCGCCGCCCGAAAGCGTCTCCACCGCCCGGACCACGCCGGTGTGGTTGTCGAAGACCTCCAGGTCCAGCGCCTGGGATCCCTGAAGCGAACCGGACACCTGCTTCCGCCGCAGGATGTAGCGGCCGTCGCTCATAACATACAGCCGGGCGCGGGCCCCGGCGACCACCTGGTCAAAGTAGTACTGCAGAACGTACTGCTCGAAACTGGTCTTTTCCTTTCCTTCCAGTTTGCCGTTGGCCGTCCGGCTGAGCCGGTCGAGGTCGCCGAACTCGTTCAGCTGCTGGCGGAACTCCGTGAAGAGACGGGTCAATTTCATTTTCACATCGGAATCGGTCTGCAGACGGCTCTGGATGGCCCTCACTTCGTCCTGGGCCCGAATGTCGGCCGTTTCAGCGGCGGTCTGGGCCGCTATCAGGTCGGCCACAGCGGCCGGACGGACAGTGCCCCGGAGCTGGTCTGTCATTGTCTGCACCATCCGATCGTTCGCTCTTACATCGAGATCGTACCTGCTGAGCCGATCCTGCAGTTCTTTCAGTTCATCGGCAGGTATCAGAGCGTTCGAGTAGGCGGTTCTATCGGTAAAACCGGCGGAACCGAGCGCCTCGGCAAAGACCTGAGCGGTCCGTTCGCGGGATTCTTCGGCCTCCTGACTGACCTGCACTGCCGCCTTGAACGCGGCCTGCGCCGCGGCGAGGCCTTTCTGACCGGCCGTCAGCCGCTGCTGCGCCTGATCTTTGGCCTTTTCAGACTGGTCGGCGGCATTCAGCAGCCGGTCCCGCTCCTGCCCGGCCGCTTCGGCGTCCGCAAACCGCAGGCCCCGGTGCAGCGAATCGCATTCGCTCTGCTTGCCGGAGCAGGCAGAAGCGGCCCTGGAGGCCGCGGTGCTCCGGCCGTCCATATCCTGCCGCCCCTTGTCCAACATACCGGCGAGTTCTTTTCTGTGATTCTGCTGTTTCTGAACCTCCGAAGCCACGGCTGCGGCGGTCCGGGCCTCCGCGGCCGCTTTCCGGCGGTCCCCTTCGGCCGCTTCCAGCATTTCCTGGATTCTTGCCGGAGCCTCGGCCTGTGCAGTACGGACTGATGTACCGAGCACCTCCAGCCTGGCATCCAGCTGCCGGGCGGCCTGCTGCAGCTGACCTTCCAGCCCCCGCATGTCGCCGCTCTTGACGGCAAACTCCTCTTCGGCCTGCTGTTTGTCTGCGCTCAGCTGATCGATCTCTTCCTTGGTCGGTGCCGCGGCGGGCACCGCGGCCGGACACGGATGCTCCCTGGAACCGCAGACCGGACAGGGTTCGCCGGCAACCAGTTTCGCCGCCAGCATCCCGGCCTGCGAGGCATAGAACAGGTCTTCCCGTTCCTTCAGCCGGTCCGAGGCCGCCTTCTGTTGCCCGTAGAGAGCGGTCCGCTCGTCCGTAAGCTGCTTCAGATTCTTCTGATCCCGACAGTAACGGTACAGTTCGTCCCGCAGGTTCCGGACTTCGTCAATCCGTGCGTCCAGGTCCTGTTCGCGCTGTTTGGTCCGTTCTTCGGCGGCCGCCGCATCACGGTGTTCTTCCAGGTAAGCGTCGACATTGCTCAGCTGTTTCTGCTGGTCCGCGAGTTGTTCTCTCAGTTCCGCGGCGGCTGTCCGCGCCGCCGCGGCCTGCTGCTGCAACTCGGCAAGTTCGGCAGCGGCATGGTCGGCCTGCTCATACTGTTTGATCTCGCTTTCGATCTGGGCCGCCTGCGTGCGGTACCCAATGGCCTGTTTCGCATTCTCCGCGGTCTCGTCGAACTGCTGCATCAGTCCGATCAAGGCCTGCGCCGCGGCCTGCTGCTGTTGGTCGGCGGCGGTCTGCTCGTTTTCCCGTTTCGCTGAGACCTGAGCCGCAGTTATTGCAATCTGCTCCTGCGGCCTGACAGAGGCCGCCTGCTCTGCCGACCGGGCCTGACGGCGTTTATCGGCCACCTTTGGACCCTGTTCCGCCAGTTCTTTCTGCCGCCGGACCGCGATGTCCAGCTGTTCGTAGCTTCTGCTGAGCGATTCGGCGGTACTGCGGGCAGCGACCGCGCGCTGCATGGCCTCGGCGGTCTCCTGCCGGACCGTCTGCGCAGCGGTAAGCCGGGCGCCCTCTTCGGTATCCAGTTCTTTGATTACGGCCCGCAGGTCCTCCTCGTGATAAACCAGGTCGCCGTTCTTTTTCAGAGCTTCCAGCGTCTCCCCGGCCGCCGAACCGGACGGAGCCGTAATCCGCAGAACCTGCTGTTCGATCTCGGTTTTCGCCTTCTCCAGCTGCTGGGTTCCGGCCGCAGCGGCCCCCTGCAGCTGCCGGGAGATGCCGCTGAACAGCCCGGTCTGGAAGATCGTACTCAGAATCGTCTCCCGCTCGGAGCTCTTGGCGTTGAGCAGATGCCGGAACTCGCCCTGGGCGAGCATGACGACCTGCCGCCACTGCTGGATGTCCAGACCGATCAATTCCTCCACGTACGCCGTGACCTGGCTGGGCTTGCTGTAAACTTTGCCGTCCGGCAGAACGATCTCGCCCTTCGCCTGCTGTTTAACGGTCCCTTTGCCCCGCTTCTTCGCACGTTCGCCCTCGGGGCTGCGGGTGATCGTGTACTCCCGGCCCTGGTGCTCGAACCGGAAGACCACTTTCGATTCAGCGGCGGCCGGGGCAAAGTCGCTGCGCAGAGTGTTCGCCGGCCGGCCGCCGGTACCGCTGGACTCGCCGTAGAGCGCGTAGGTGATGGCATCGAAGATCGAGGTCTTGCCCGCACCTGTGTTCCCGGTGATCAGGAACAGCCCCTTCAGCTGCGTAAAGTCGATCCGCTCGGTCCCGGCGAACGGACCGAACGCGGTGACCTCAAGATACAGCGGCCTCATCTGCCCTCTGCCTCCCGCGCGGCTTCCCGCGCCCGTTCCTCGGCCGCTGCAAATTCCTGCTGCTGACGGCCGGTGAGTTCCGTACCGTTCATCTTCCGATAGAAATCGGCGAAGATCGCCGCCGGGGACTGCTGCCGGAGCTCGGCGAGCCGGCCCGCCGGGTCGGCATCGGCGTCGAGCGCCCGTTCCTCCTCGTATTTGACATTCAACAAATGGGAGTAAACGGCCTGCAGCCGCTTCCGCGCATCGACCGGACTGCCGAACACGGTGGCGGCGATGTAATCGTCCGCCGAAACGTCGGCGGAACCGGCCGCCGCCAGCAGGTCTTCCAGCTTCCCCCGGATGACCCGCAGCGGCCGGGCCGGGACCAGCGGCACCGTCCGGATCTCCGGCGCGGTGCCTTTGGGTCCGAGGTCGACGACCGTGACGCTCTTCCGGTCGTCCGCCTCCGACTCCGAATAGACCAGCGGCGAACCGCAGTAGCGGACCTCCGGCCGACCTACGTTCTGCGGCCGATGCAGATGACCCAGCGCCACATAGTCGAAGTCTTTAAGCAGGTCGGCGGAGAGACAGTCGGCCCCGCCTACCTCGGGCCGGAACTCCTCGGAATCCGCGGTCTGCAGTTCGACGCCGGCGGCGGTCACGAACTGGTGGGCGACCAGCACGTTCCTGGCCCCGGGGTCGACCCCGGACTCCTGCAGAACGCGCTGCAGCGCCTTGTCCGGTGTGTCGATGTGCGGGTCTCCGTACTTTGTCCGGACCTGAGAGGTCTTGAAGAAGGGCAACAGGTATAGGTTCAGCGGCCCGTCGGCATCCTGCAGGACGATCCTTTCGGCCCGGGCGTGATCGGCCCCGGAAATGAACACCCGCTCGCCGCGGATCAGGTCCCGGCAGAATGCCAGACGCTCGGCGGAGTCGTGATTGCCGGCGATAAGATATACCGGACAGATCTGCGCGGCGGCCACCAGGAACCGGTCGCAGAGCACAACTGCTTCCTCCGAGGGCACCGTCCGGTCGTAGACGTCCCCGGCGATAAGCAGTCCGACGGCGTTCTCGGACCGGGCGATATCCACAATCTGCTGCAGGACGGCCCGCTGATCATCGATGAGCGAATAGCCGTACAGCTGCTTCCCGATGTGCAGATCCGAAACGTGGACGAACCTCAACCCGATCCCCTCTGTAGGATGAAATAAGTTTTTTCTAATTCAAAAATGGTGTTATGTTATAGCTCCGGCCGGGACGGTTTTTGCTGTCCCGGCCGGAATTTCATAATAAATTTCAGTCCCACACACCACAGGCAACCAGTTCGGTCAGCGCCGCGGTATTCTCAGGAAGGAACTGTCCGGCGGTCTCGGCGGTCTTCACCATCTTGAAGTTGAGATTGTAGTCGGCGGTGGCGGTGACCGTGACCGTGATGGTGGTCGTAACCGATGAAGAGGCCGACGGCGTGCCGAAGGTGGCGCCGCCGTCCAGAGTCAGGGTCACGATGTAACGGGTCGTGTTCACGGTGACGTAGCCGGTGACAGTGTTCTTGTCATTGTTGACGGTCGGCTTCTCGAAACTGCCGCCGGTGACGACGACGGACAGGGTCTCCGAACCGTCCATCTCGCCTTCGTCGCCGCTGCTCAGGGTGCCGCTGTCGCTACCGGTGACCGTGACGGTGATGCCGGTGGAGTTCTGGGCAATGTAATGTAAAGTGTAGCCGCTGTCATCCTGGGTATTGTCGTCATCCGACATTGTATAAACGGCCGCCACGGCCACGACGATGATGACGGCGGCCGCGGCGACGGCAATCACCTTCGTCCGGGTGTCGTACCAGTCGATGCTCATGAAACACCGTAGCTGACGGATGGATATAGCGTTTTGTCTCAGGACCGACGGAAAAAGGAGAAAAGGCCCGTTCCCGGAGGGACGGGGAAAAGTTCACTGTTTAACGTTGTCGTCGAACAGGTCAACGCCCTTCTGCAGGTCCTGATAGAGCATGTAGAGCTCATCGGACGAGAGACTGCGGTGCAGTCCGACGGCGGCCCGGCGGACCATATCGAGCAGTTTGGCGGCCTCGTCCGGGGTCATGGTGATACCCCGCTTCTCCAGGTCGTGGGTCAGCGTGTTACGGCCCGAGTGCTTCCCGATGACGATACGCCGTTCGAGACCCATCTCGGCGGGGTCATAGGGCTCGTAGTTGTGCGCATCCTTGATGATGCCGTCGGCGTGGATGCCCGCCTCGTGGGCAAAGCAGTTCGAACCGAGGAACGGCTTGGAAACGGCGATCGGCCGGTCGGCAGCGACGGAAACGAACTCTGCCAGCGGTTTCAGCTTGATCGGCGTGATGCCGGTGTCCAGGTTCATCAGGTGCTTGCAGGCCATGACGCACTCTTCGAGCGGAGCGTTGCCGGACCGCTCGCCGATGCCCGTTATGGTGGTGCTCATGAACCGCGCGCCGGCCTTGACGCCGGCGAGACAGTTGGCGGTGGCCATGCCGAAGTCGTCGTGCACGTGCATCTCGACCGGCATGCCGGTGACATCGATGATCTTCTTGACCCGCTCGTAGCAGGTGAAGGGAGTCTCGCGGCCGATGGTGTCGCAGTACCGGAACCGGTCGGCGCCGGCCTCTTTCGCGGTCTGCACGAACTTGATCAGGAAGTCCATGTCGGCCCGGGAAGCATCCTCGCCGTTGCAGGAGACGTACAGGCCGTGGTCCTTGGCGTGCTCGATGGCGGTGGTGATCTTGTCCAGGACCCAGGCGCGGTCCTTCTTCAGTTTGTGCTGGATGTGGATATCGGACGCGGACATCGAGATGGCGACAGAATCGACGTCGCAGTCGATGCTGGTATCAATGTCGTGGATGTCGGCCCGGTTCCAGCCGAGTACGGAAGCATTGAGGCCCATGTGGGCGATGTGCTTGACGGCAACCTTCTCATCCTCCCCCATCGTGGGGATGCCGGCCTCGATCTGCTGCACTCCCGCATCGTCAAGGAGCTGAGCGATACGGTATTTCTCCAGGTTCGAAAATACGATCCCGGCGGTCTGTTCGCCGTCCCGCAGGGTGGTGTCACAGACTACGACATCGTGTTTGCTCAGGAGGTTCTTCACCTCGTCTTGGGTCTTCATCGCATCTTCCTCCATAGGTTGATGTTTTTTATAGCGTGCGTTTCCGCCCGCTTCAGAAACATAGCCCAAATATACCCCTTATTAAAAGAGTTTTTTCTTTGTCTCAGCGGGCAACTGGCACGGTTTGTACGCTTCGGGACATAAAGTTCGGACCGACTCAGCCGAGTTTGTAACGCAGGAGCGCGCCCAAACCGCCGAGGGCTGCCAACTGCCGGCCGCCGTCGTGTCCGTCGGACACGACCAGCACCTTTCCGCTCTGGGCCTCGACCGCGCGGACCAGATCGTCCAGGTCCTTCTCCCGCAGGACGGAGTCCAATACCAGCAGGGTGTCGACCGCGCCCGCGTCTGCGGCCGCCCGGACCTCACCGGGCCCGTATGTCGCCAGACCGTCTTTTGATATCTCTTCCATCAGGTGGGCGACGGCTTCCATCTCGACACCGACGGTGGAGTCCCGCAGCACCTGAGCGCCCAGCCCGCTGCGGATGAGTTCGTTCACACCGACCATGCCGTTCTGCCCCGTATGCTGCACATAGACCCGGCCGAGGGTACCCTTCGGCAGTTTCTGCAGATCGTCCGCCAACCCCTCCTTCTCGAAACCGGGGCCGAGGACGACCAGCGGCATTGACGGGTCGGCAATGGTCTTCAGCTTAGCTATGATCCGGGCGTGGTAGTCGTCCGGCCGGGCCTTCTCCTCATAGTCCTTGCCGCCGCGGCCCGCAGACAATGCTACGATTTCCTTGAGACCGTTCTGCCGGAGCACGGCGACGGTGGCATCGTCCTGGTCGAGGGCGACGAAAACGATCCGGGGCTTGATCGTGTTCGAGACCGCGGCCTCGAGCCGCTCGAACTGGGTCTTCTTCCAGTGCTCCTTGCGGATCGCAAGCGGGGCCCCGGGCTCGATCATCAGGGTGTGGTGCTGCCCCACATCCTGCGGCCCTTCCTCGATCGTTCCGAGCAGCTTCATCCGCAGCGCGTCCTCGTCGTAGTCGATCTTCTCGACCCGGATGCCGAGGGTCATCCGCTTCTTCTCCGCCCGTTCGGCACGGAGCTTGTCGTCGGCCTTCTCGTCCCGGCGGGTCGTGGATGCGGTGACCAGGTCGCCCTTTTCCACGACGTTGTACAGGTGCCAGATGTCCTCATCGGTCTCGGGCAATACCTTCACCTCCCCGAGCGTCCCGTTCTTTCCCAGAATGCGCATTGCAGCTGAGACATGACGGCGGCGTTCAATACGGTTTCGCCTTTGCAGACTTTAAATCATCGCGTAATAGTATAGAAAAAACGTTTTCCCGCTGTGCTCGGCCAACGGCCGAAGTGCCGTCTATCGGACTTATCAGTCCAGCCGAGGTATGAATGTCTGCAATCCGACGGTGACTGTTAAGACTTGTAATACCTAACCCCACCGCATTAAATAGGACCGCTGGTTTTGAGATATTCTCGATGGCAAGCAGTTATTTGGTCCTCGAGGACGGCACGGTCTATGAAGGCGAATCCTTCGGATACCGGGCCGCGGCTTTCGGCGAGGTCGTCTTTGCGACCGGGATGTGCGGATATCAGGAAAGCCTGACCGACCCTTCGTACCAGGGACAGATCCTCGTGATGACGTTCCCGCTGGTCGGGAACTACGGGACCGTTGACGGCTTCTGCCAGTCAGACCGGGTGCATGCCCGGGCGCTCGTGGTCAAGGAATACTGCCGCGAGCCGTCCGCCGACTATCACGGCAAGACCATCGACGAGTTTCTCAAGGACAACAAGGTCCCCGGGATCTCCGGCGTTGACACCCGCGACCTTGTGATCAGGATCCGCAGCCGCGGCACCATGAACGGCGCAATCACCGAAGACCGGGACGCCATCTCCGGTCTGATCGCCGATCTGAAAAAGCGCCCCGCACCTTCCGCCGGCAACCTCGTCAGCGAGGTCAGCTGCCAGAAGATCCACGAATACCGGAGCGGCAAAGACCTGCTCGTCGGCCTGCTGGACTGCGGCGAGAAGAGCGGCATCCTGCGCGACCTGCGCAGCCGCTACGATGTCATCATGTTCCCCTACGACACCCCCGCGGACGTCATCACCGAGTCCGGTGTGAAAGGGGTGCTCGTCAGCAACGGCCCGGGCGATCCCGCCCAGCCGGTCATTCTCAAGACGACCGTCAGGACGGTCGCTTCGCTGACCGAACAGCTGCCCGTCTACGGCATCTGCTTCGGCAACCAGTTGACCGCCCTCGCCCTGGGCGGCAAGACCTACAAGATGAAGTTCGGGCACCGGGGCTGCAACCAGCCCGTGAAGTACGAAGGCCGGGTGTTCATAACCTCCCAGAACCACGGTTTCGCCGTGGACGCGGACAGCCTGAAAGGCACCGGCCTCATCGCCGACCAGTTCAACGTCAACGACGGCACGGTCGAGGGCATGCGCCACGAAAACCTGCCGGTGTTCACCACCCAGTACCATCCCGAGGCCTCGCCCGGCCCCTGGGACACGGCGTTCGTCTTTGACAGGTTCGGGCAGGTCATTCAGGAGGGACGGCTGTGAAAAAGAACTACAAAAAGCTCATGGTCATCGGCTCCGGACCGATCGTCATCGGCCAGGCCGCCGAGTTTGACTTCTCCGGTTCCCAGGCCTGCCGTTCTCTCCGCGAGGAGGGCTACAAGACGGTGCTGGTCAACTCCAACCCCGCCACCATCCAGACCGATCCCGAGACCGCCGACCGTGTCTACATCGAGCCGTTGCAGGCGGACATCGTAGCTAAAATCATCAAAAAGGAGGGCGTCGACGGCGTCCTTTCCGGCATGGGCGGGCAGACCGCGCTGAACATCTGCGAGGAGCTTGCGGAGAGCGGCAAGCTCAGAGAGCTCGGCGCGCAGCTCGTCGGCACCCAGCCAGACGCTATCGCCAAATCCGAGGACCGGGAACTGTTCAAGGAAACGATGGAGAAGATCGGCGAACCCGTACCGCGGAGCCGGCCGGCCAACACCATCCAGGAGGCCCTGGATGCCGTGAAGTACATCGGGAACTACCCCGTGCTTGTGCGTCCCGCCTACACTCTGGGCGGCACCGGCGGCGGTATCGCCTACAACGAGGAGGAACTGCTGGACATCTGCGCCCGCGGTCTCGCCTACAGCCGGATCCACCAGGTCCTCATCGAGGAGAGCGTGCTCGGCTGGAAAGAGTTCGAGTACGAGGTCATGCGGGACGGCAAGGACAACTGCATCATCGTCTGCACCATGGAGAACCTGGACGCTATGGGCATCCACACCGGCGAGAGCGTCGTCTGCGCTCCGTGCCTGACCCTCTCCGACCCGGACCACCAGCGGTTCCGGTCCGCCTCGCTCAAGGTCATCCGCGCCCTCGGCATTGAGGGCGGCTGCAACATCCAATTTGCACTGAACCCCAAGACACACGAGTACCGCGTCATCGAGGTCAACCCCCGGGTCTCCCGGTCGTCGGCGCTGGCCTCCAAGGCCACCGGCTACCCAATCGCCCGGGTCGCCACCAAGATCGCCGTCGGATACACCCTCGACGAGATCCCCAACAAGATCACCGGCAACACCTTCGCCGCCTTCGAGCCCACCATCGACTACATCGTAGTGAAGATCCCGCGGTGGCCGTTCGACAAGTTCCGCACCGTCGACCGCCATCTGGGCACCCAGATGAAGAGCACCGGCGAGATGATGTCCATCGGCCGCACCTTCGAGGAGGCGTTGCAGAAAGGCCTGCGCTCACTGGAGATCGGCGTGCACGGCCTCGACCACATCGACATGACCGACGCCGAGATCCACGAGGAGTTCAAACACGCCACCGACCGGCGGATCTTCGCCATCGGCGAGGCCCTCCGCCGGGGCTGGTCCACCGCGGACATCGCCAAAGAGGCCGCGTGGGACGAGTTCTTCGTTAAGAAGCTGAAGAACATCGTCGATATGGAGAAACGGATCAAGGCCGGGCCGATGACCCCGGAGCTCATGAAGGCCGCCAAACGGCTGGGCTTCGCCGACGAGACCGTCGCCGCCCTGACTAAACAGGATGAGTTTGCCGTCCGGGCCGAACGCAAGCAGGACGGCGTCCTGCCGGTCTACAAGATGGTCGACACCTGCGCCGCCGAGTTCGCCGCGCAGACCCCGTACTTCTACTCCACCTACAACGGCATCAGTTCCGAGGTGAAATACGACGGCAAGAAGAAGCGCGTAGTCCTCATCGGCTCCGGTCCGATCCGCATCGGACAGGGCATCGAGTTCGACTACTGCTGCGTCCACGGCGTGATGGCACTGCAGGAGGAGGGCGTCGAGGCCGTCATGATCAACAACAACCCCGAAACCGTATCCACCGACTACGACATCTCGGACCGGCTTTACTTCGAGCCCCTGGTGCTCGAGGATGTGCTGAACGTCATCGAGGAGGAGCATGCCGACGGCGTCATCTGCCAGTACGGCGGCCAGACCAGCGTCAACCTGGCGCTGGACATCGAGAAAGGACTGAAAGGCACCGACACCAAGATCCTGGGCACCAGCCCGGACCAGATGGATGTGGCCGAGGACCGGAAGCGGTTCACCGACCTCATGCGGCAGCTCGGTGTCCGCCAGCCCCGCTCCGGCACCGCCTACTCCTTCGAGGAGGCGGCCAAGATCGCCGACGATATCACCTACCCTGTGCTCGTGCGGCCCTCGTACGTCCTGGGCGGCCGGGCGATGGAGATCGTCTACTCCGTCGACGAGCTCAAGACCTACATGGAAACGGCCGTCAAGGTCTCCCGGCACCACCCGGTACTGATCGACAAATACCTCACCGAGGCCATCGAGATCGACGTGGACTCCGTCTGCGACGGGGAAGACGTTTACGTCGGCGGCATCATGGAGCACATCGAGTACGCGGGCTGCCACTCCGGCGACGCCACCATGGTGCTGCCGCCGTTCACCCTCCCGCCGAAGACCGTCGACGAGATCGTGGATATCAACACCCGGGTCGCCCTGGCGCTCAAGATCCGCGGCCTGATGAACCTCCAGCTCGCCTACAAGGACGGCCAGATCTTCATGATCGAGGCCAATCCGCGGGCGTCCCGGACCGTGCCGTTCATCTCCAAGGCCACCGGCATACCGCTGGCCAAGATCGGCGTCAAGGTGATGCTCGGCCGCAAGCTCAGAGAGTTCGGTCTGAAGGGCTACCGGCCCATCGACCACTACGCGGTCAAGGCCTCGGTCTTCCCGTTCCTGAAACTGCCGGGTGTGGACTCCATCCTCACCCCGGAGATGAAGAGCACCGGCGAAGTCATGGGCATCGACGAGGACCTCGACACTGCCTGTTACAAGGCGTTCATCGCCGCGGGCAACAACCTGCCGAAGGAAGGCGGCGTGTACATCACCGTCAACGATGCCGACAAGCCCCGCACTGTGCCTATCGCCGGAGAGCTCGCGGAGATGGGCTTCAGACTCTACGCCACCAAAGGCACCGCGACCTATCTGCGCGAACACGGCGTCGAATGCATCCCGGTGTTCAAGGTCGACGAGAACCTGAAACCGAACGCCATCGGCCTGATGCGGGACGGCGAGATCAACCTGGTCATCAACACCCCGTCCCAGCGGTCGGGCGCCGTCCGCGACGGCCACCGCATGCGGCGGCTGGCAGTCGAACTGCAGATTCCGTTCCTGACCACCATAAACGGCGCACGGGTGGCCGTCGGCGCCATCAAGGTCGCCCGGAAGGGCGAGATTGGCGTCCGCAGCATGCAGGAATACCATCACCTGTGAAATAACACCGTCCTGAGCCTCCGTCCTTACCGGCCGGAGGCGGCGGACCTTTTTCCAGGAGGCGTTTTTATGTGGCGGCTGGGTGACCTGAGGATCGAGGGACGGACGGTTCTGGGACCGATGTCCGGCTTCACCTCCGCCGCCTACCGCGATTTCATGAAGCCGTTCGGCGCGGCGGTCTGTGTCACCGAGATGGTCTCGGCGCAGGGAGTCATCCACGGCCACAGCCGCACCGCCGCCTATCTGGGCTTCGGCCGCAACTATCCGACCGGTCTGCAGCTGTTCGGGCACGACCCTGAAATATTGGCCCAGGCGGCTGCGGCGGCGGTAAAAATGAATCCCAACATCGATTTCATCGACATCAATATGGGCTGTCCCGTTCCCAAGGTCGTACGCAACGGCGCCGGGTCGGTGCTGATTAAAGACCCCGCCAAATGCGGAGAGATCGTCCGCCGGGTGAAGTCTGCGGTCGATATCCCGGTCACCGCCAAGATCCGGCTGGGCTGGACTCCCGCCACCGTGAACTTCAGAGAGGTCATTGCCGAACTGACGGCCGCCGGCGTCGACGCCGTTGCCGTCCACGTCCGCACCCGGGACCAGCGTTACGCCGGCGAGCCCCGCTACGACCTTGTTCCCGGCCTGCAACAGGAGATGTCCGTGCCGCTGATCATCTCCGGGAACATCTACACCGTGGCGGACGCTGTCAGGGCGGTCGGCATCACCGGTGCGGCGGCCGTGATGGTCGCCCGCGGCGGGGTCGGCGACCCGTTCCTGCTCACACAGATCGAACGTTACTTCCGCGACGGCACCGTCCTGCCCAATCCGACCGTGCGGGAACAAACGGAATGGTGCCTGGAACTGGCAGACATGATTCTGGCAGAACAGGGCGAGGATGCCGGCGTCCGGCGGCTCCGGACCCTGGCGCCGCACTTTGTCGCCGGCTGCCGCCGTTCCAGGGAATACCGCAACCGGCTCGCTACGGAAACTGACAGCCGCGCGGACCTGGCAGCCCTGCTGAACGAGATCTCCGCGGAGGACGGCGGCGAACGGATCTACACCGAAGGCCGGCCGGACCCGGCGGCGGAGGTCCGGAAGGCCCGGACGGTCCGATCGTCTCAGACCGCCTGAGCACGCAGCCGATCGGGCGGGCCGACCGCCGCGGCCTTTCCGTCCCCGGTCAGTGCGGTCTCCGCAGTCGCCGGTGCGGTCCTGGTGCGGACCGTGCCGTTGAAGTACGGTTTTTTATAACGGCACGCACAGTCCGTCATCACAGAATGGAATCCTTGCCGCAATTATTGTCAGAACAGAATATTTCAGCCGAATGCCAAAAGGCCGCCGCGCCGAGATCAGACCGCGGTCCACGGCCGGTCCCACAGCCACGGCTTGAGCCCGCCGCGGTAGATGGCCATGCCGACCACGGCCGCCGTCGCGCCCGCCGCAGACAGGTCCTTCGCGTCCTGTTCGGTAGTCAGTCCGCCGGAGGCGATGACCTGGTGAGGGCATCCGGTCACAAAATCCCGCACCTGCCCCTTGTCGACTCCATGACCCTGGCCTTCCACGTCCACGTTGGTGTTGAGCACACCGGCCAGCGGCAGGTCGCGGATGATGTCGAACATCCGGTCCAGCGACAGAGGGACCTCCTCCTGCCAGCCCTTGACGGTGATCTTCCCGCCCTTGGTATCGAGTCCGAGCACGATCTTATCCGGGTACTTCTGCGCCATTTCGACCAGCCACTGCGGTTCCTTCACGGCCCGGGTGCCCAGGATGACCCTGGCAGCGCCGGCGTCAAGGCATGCTTTCAGCCGTTCTTCGGAACGGATGCCGCCCCCGACCTCGACGGGCACGGGACTGTCTTTGATGATCCTGGCGAACACGTCGAGGTTGCTGCCTTTGCCGAAGGCGCCGTCCAGGTCCACCAGATGGAGATAGGGCGCATCGCGACGGAGCCAGCTACCGGCGACGGCATACGGGTCCGGCAGATCCACCTGCTGGGTGCCCTGTTTTCCGCCTACGAGCTGCACGACCCGGTGATCAAGCACGTCCACGGCCGGAATCAGGATCACTGCTGTCCCTCCGCAAAGGCCACGAAGTGCTTCAGCAGGTCCAGACCCTCGTCACCGCTCTTTTCCGGGTGGAACTGGAATCCGTAGGTCGCATACCGCCGGAAGACCGTCGGGAAGCGCCTGCCCTCGTATTCGGTGGTGCCCCTGACAATGCTGTCGTCGCTGGGGTGTCCGTAGTAGGAGTGGGCGAAGTAGAAATGGTGGTCCTCAAGCCCGTCGAAGAGCGGGTCGACGGTCTCCACCGTGTTCCAGCCCATATGCGGCAGCATCTCCGCCGGCAACCGTTCGACCCGACCGGGGAAGACGCCCAGACCGGGGTCTTTCCCTTCGGTGCTGCCTTCGAACATGATCTGTTCGCCTATGCATATGCCCAGGGCCGGCACGCCGGCCGCCAGTCGGGCCCGCACCTGTTCGCGTACCGGGAGCAGCCGCTCCATGGTGGCGTCGAAGGCGCCCACGCCCGGGAAGACCATGCCTTTGGCGCCCAACAGCCTGGACATGTCGCTGACGACCTCGACCTCCGCGCCGGCCAGTTCCAGAGCCTTGCGGATGGAATGGAGATTGCCGACGCCGTAATCAGCAAGCATCAGTTTCATCTTTTTGCCTCGGCCAGCACCGCAACGATGGCATCGGTCATGACCTTGTTGAGGTCCGCCGTGCCGACGGTCATGCGCACGCAGTTCCCGGTGCGCGGCTTGTCGCCGAAGTCCCGGATCAGAACGCCGTGCCGCTTCAGCCCGGCGATCAGTTCCCTGTGGTCGATCGGGGCCCGCGCGAGGATGAAGTTGGAGTCCGTCGGGAAGGGCTCAAAGCCGAGACCCTTCAGCTGCGCGGCCAGCTTCGGCCGCTGGTCCAGGACGAAGGCGATGCTTTTCTTCACGAAGGCCTGGTCACCGAGAGCGGCCACGGCCGCACCCTCGCTGATCTTGTTCAGGGAGTACGGTACCTTTACGGAGTTGAGCATGTCGGCCACCTTCAGGTTGGTGACCGCGTAGCCGACCCGCAGCGCCGCCAGGGCGTATACCTTGGAGAAGGTCTTGAGCACCACGAGATTGTCGAACTCGTCGACCTTGTCGGCCATGGTCCGGCCGGCGTATTCGGAGTACGCCTCGTCCAGGATCACCAGGCCGGAGTGCTTGGACAGGATCTCCTCGATGTCTTTCTGGCGGAAGCAGTTCCCGGTGGGGTTGTTCGGGGACGGCATGATGAGGATCTTGGAACGATCGTCCGGCCTACCGAGCATGGCGTCGACGTCCAGCTGGAAGTCGTCGGTCAGCTGCGCCTCGCGCATCCGGCTGCCGCTGAGGGCCACAAAGTAACTGTAAAGCGAATACGAAGGCACGGGCACAGTACAGGCGTCGCCAGTCTCGGTGAAGGTGGTGAAGCAGGTGTTCAGCATCTCGTCGGAACCGTTGCCGGCAACGAAGTTCTCCCGCTGCAGGCCGTAGAAACCGGCAAGGGCATCCCGCAGCCCGTCAGAGTACGTGTTGGGATAGCTGTTCAGGTCCAACTTCAGATTCCGCAGGTACGCGGCGGCGGCCGGATTGGAGCCGAGCACGTTGGTGTTGGTGTCCATCCGCAGTTCGCTGCCGACTTTCGGGTTATAGTAAGTGTGCAGTCCGCGGGTGGTGCTGCGCATATCGTTCCGGTCCATGAGACTCACTCCACCAGGCGGTCGAAGGCGACCGTCAGGATGCCTCTGCCGCCGATCTTTTTGAGCGCGTTGACGACCCGGTAGGTGTCCTTGGTGGGAATGACCGCCTGCACCGCGACCACATCGGGGTGGCCGGCGATCTCCAGCACGGTCGGACCGCCGATACCCGGCAGGATCTTTTCGACCTCCGGCAGCTCAGCCTTTGGCACATCGGCCATGAGATAGCGGCGGTTCTCCGCGGCCATGACGGCGCGGATGGACTCCACGACCTCGGTGATGGCGGTCTGTTTGACCGAATCGGCAAGTGCGGCGGCCGAGGCGAAGACGGAGGCTTCGGAGGCCATGACCGTGTCGATCTCCTGAAGCCGGTTCATGCGGAGGGTGTCGCCGGTGGCCACGAGGTCGGAGATGAGGTCGGAGACGCCCAGGTGCGGCATGATCTCCGCCGCACCCTGCACGGGCACGATCTCGGCGGCCACACCCTGTTCCTCGAAGTAGCGCCTGGTCAGCCGGGGGTACGAGGTGGCGACGCGGACGCCGGCGGGGTAGACACCGTTCTTCACGATGGGCGAGTACTCGGGACCGGCGATGGCCAGCCGGCACTGGCCGAAGTTAAGGTCCAGCAGTTTCTCCAGCCGGTAGCCGGCCTCGGCGACCAGGTCCTGCCCGGTCAGACCGAAGTCGACGGCACCGGAGGCGATGAAGGTGGGAATGTCCTGCGCCCGAACGAAGAAGATCTCCAGGTCCAGGTCCGGCACCCGCACGCTGAGCTTCCGCTCCAGCGAGTCGCCGAGCCCGATCCCCGCCTTGCTCACGAGCTCGACCGCCCGCACGTTCAGTCTCCCTTTGTTGGGAATGGCCATCTTGACCGTCATTGCTGTACCTCTCTGGTTTTCCCAATAGGGCCGAGGTAGATAATACTTAAGTCACGGGCGCGCGGAGACACCCGCCTCAGGAACTGAAAAGAAGCGGACGGGGGCGCGGCCCCGTCCCGCTCACAGCAGGTTCTTGCGGTAGGCATACTCGGCATTCATCATCGAGCCGCCGGCGCCGCCGCGCAGGGTATTGTGCGAGAGCGCGAACATCTTGTAGTAGCCGTTGGACTGCCGGATGCGGCCGACGGTGGTCGCCATGCCCCGGGCGCGGGCCGGACTGCCGGCCATGACGTCGAAGGCGGGCTGGGGACGGTTCGGTTCGGTCCGGACGATGACCGGCTGCTCTGGCGCGGACGGCAGCCTGAGCTGCTGCGGCTCGCCGCGGTAGTCCGCCAGTACCTTCGCGACCTCCTCCAGCGAGGGCGAGTCGCGGAGTGCCAGCACCAGGGATTCGGTGTGACCGTCGACGACCGGCACCCGGGCGCAGTTGGCCATGACCTTGAAATCGGCCGGGTGGAAACCGCCGGCGCTGTAGGTCCCGAGCATCTTGGCAAGCTCGGACTCCATCTTCTCCTCCTCATGGCCGATGAACGGGATGACGTTCCCGACAATGTCCAGGGACGGGACGCCAGGATAGCCGGCACCGGAGATGGCCTGGTAGGTCGAGACGAAGACCTCCTTCAGGCCGAAGGCGTTGCGCAGGGCGCACAGCGGCACGACGATGCCGGTGGAGGCGCAGTTGGCGTTGGTAACGATGTAGCCGCCGCTGGCGTAGGTGTCCTGGTCCTTGACGGAGACCAACTGGGCGCAGTTGACCTCGGGGACAATGATCGGGACGTGGGCGTCCATCCGGTGGGCGCCGGCATTGGTGAAGACCGCGACACCCTTCTGCGCGAGTTCGGTCTCGGTTGGGCCGGCCAGTTCGGTCGGGATACCGGAGAAGGCCAGGCGGCAGTGTTTCGCGATGCGGTCGAGGTCCATGACCTCGATCCTGCGGTCCAGGGTCTCCTGCCTGTATGTATAGTCGCGCACCTTGAGGGTGTCACCGAACCGCTTGCCCGCGGACCGCTCGGAGGCATACAGCCCCTCGATGTCGAAGTAAGGATGGCCCTCGAGCATCTCGACGAACCGCTGGCCGATCATGCCGGTCGCACCCAAAACCGCTACGCTGACCTTGTCGCTCATTGTTGGAATTCTCCCGAAATTACGCCGCTTATCGGGCGTTCGCTATAAATAAAGTTGCGCAGGAAGCCTACCTGACGGAGAAGAAAAAACAGGACTTATTTCTTCGCGTCGTAAATCTCCTTCTGCCGTTCCTTTGAGATGCTCAGGAACGTGTGGGCGATCTGCTCGGCCTCGGCCGTGGACAGACTGACCTCTTTGCAGAGCTCATGGTAGCGGGAGACGATTTCCTTCTCCACATCCTCGTTCCAGTAGCTCTGGCCGGAACGTTTCTTGGCCCGGGCTAGCTCATCCGCGATGTCCATGCGTGTGGCGATAAGGTCGATGAGTTGCTCGTCGATGTCCTCGATCTCTTTACGCAACTCTTTGATGGATACAGGTTGGTCCATTTTCTGCCGATTGGCATATTACGGGCATTGTTTTTATAGCTAACGCGAAGGCCACATACGGCCGCTATGCACGGCCGCGTGCGTTCATGCACAAATCAGTGCATAGGTTTATTATACGCCGAACGATAGGGAACAGATATGGAAAGAGTGCAGAACTATTTTGACCGGTATCCGTCGCAGGAAGCGGTCGCGTTGCTCCTGTTGCGGCAGGGCCTGTCCGTCAAGGACGGTTTCGCGTACTGCGGCGACATCCGGCAGTCGGATGTCGCTATCGCCCGGGCGGCCAAGGTCGACCGGCGGGTGGTCCGTTCGACGATCATGAAGATCGAAGAGACCCCCGAACTGCTGGCACTGTACTCCAAGCTACGGTGTATGCTGCTGCTCTCGGACGCGGCGCCGCAGATCGGCTGCACCGCGATGGATATCGTCCCCACCGACGCGACCATGCCCGGCATCCTGGCCTCCATCACCAACATCCTGTACAAGGCGGGCCTCAGCGTCCGGCAGGCGGTCGTCAGCGATCCCGGCGTCCGGGCGGATTCCCATCTGATCGTGGTCGTCGACGGGACCATCCCCGGCGACACTCTGTCCGCGGTCCGGCAGGCCCGCGGCGTTGCGAGCGTCACCCTGCAGTGACCTGAAAAAATCATTTCCAGCCAGGACGGAAAGCGCCCCGGCGGATTTTTTTTCATTCTTCGTTCTTATATGTACCGGACAGCGAGGCCTGGCCCAGGATGTGACCGTGCGCCGTCGCCAAGAACTCCTCCGCGAAAGCGGTCGGCGGTTCGTCGATGACCGTGTCGAGCGCATACGCCGTGAACTTGTAGGTGCGCGCCGCACCGAACCGGATCCGTTTCGGGCCGCGGTAAGAATGATTGTGGTAGGCCCCGCTCTGCACCGCACCGCCCAGACCACGGATGGTCGCCTCGGCCGGCACGCCGGCCGGCAGGGCGGCAAGCGGCGGAACGTTCCACAGCGCCCACCCGTTAACCGGCTTCGCCGGGTCCGTCACGTCGTCCATGATGACCGCGAGCGTGACCGTGCCCGCCGGGATGCCGCTGAACTCCAGCGGCGGCGAGAGGTTGTCACCGTTCCGGGTGTGCTCCCGGGGGATGGTTCCGCCCGCGTCGAATGCGGGACTGGTGAGGATGAACTCCGACATAGATGACCAGACGGCACCCGGGATAATAACGCTGTCGGCTTTGAAAAATCATGAAAAGAGGGGAAGACCCCTCCTGGAAGTTTTACCGGATACGGTCAAGCGAACCGCAACCCTTGGCCGCGTCGATGCAGTGGCAGTCGGACCTGCCGATCTTCGGCAGTCCGAGCTCCAGCAGGCGCAGGACCTTGTCGAGACATTCGTTCATCGTCCTCACGACGATGTCGATGGTGACGTCCTCGTCCTTCCAGCAGTCGTAATCCGTGACGGTTGCGAGACTGCAGTAGCACATGCCGAGTTCCCGGCACAGCTGGGCCTCCGGCACCATCGTCATACCGACGATGTCACCGAACTGCCGGAACATGTGGCTTTCGGCCCGGCTTGAGAAGCGGGGGCCTTCGATGCACACGTAGGTGCCGCCGAGGTGGTAGCGGACGTCCATCTCTTTCGCGGTGTCCGCGAACAGGCGGTTCAGGTAAGGACAGCAGGGGTCCGGCATAGAGATGTGGACAGTCTCGTTCATGAAGTAGGTGTATTCCCGCTTCTTGGTGAAATCGATGAACTGGTCCGCGATGACCAGGTCGCCGGGTTTGAAGTCCTCGGTGAGAGAGCCGACCGCGCAGGCGCTGATGACGTATCTGCAGCCCATTTTCCAGAGCGCATAGATATTCGCCCGATAGGGAACGGAGGACGGCGGGTGCTGGTGCTGTTTGCCGTGCCGGAACAGGAAGGCGACCTCGACACCGTTGATCTTCCCGATCATGATCGGGTCCGAGGGCTTGCCGTACGGGGTGTCCGGGAAGACCTCTTTGATCATTTCGAAGCTGTCGGGGTTGTAAATCCCGGTACCGCCGATGATTGCGATTTGTGGCATGAGAGCGCGATTCTGATCTGCAGTTATAACGGTGTCGATTTGATTAGCACCAAAAACACTGCAATCGGCATTTTCTTTGATTGTTACTGTGCCAGCACATAACGGTCATCTAATTGGTCTGGTAATTGTGATAATCGATTGTCACAATTGAACATGACAATATCATTATCATTTATATATCAGATAGTGATGTTGTTTTCATGACCTCTTTTAATGGCGACTATTCCCAATATACCGTTAAAGGATATCCGGTCCGTCACCGTAAGAAGGAATGTTTTCCCCCGGTTGCAATCAGGCTGCCGCCTGAATACCGGGCCATCATGAATGAGATCAGGACCCTTGACCAGAGTCTTGACCGGATGATCCTGGGTGCCGACGACTACCTGCAGCTGGCAGAAGAGGCCTATGCTTCCAACATTCATTGGTCGGTCCACCTGGAAGGCAATCCTCTGACCGAAGACCAGGTCAGAGAAACAACCCGCCGTTTTACCCGTCATCTCCAGAAGGAGACCAGCAACGGTCCGACCCAGAAGATTCTCAATCACCTTTACACCCTGTTCGACAGCACGCCGTTTGCTTTTCCGTGGACTGTGAACACCGTAAAAAAAGTCCATGCCCTGCTGATGAAAGGCGTCGAAACAGATCCGACCCCCGGCCAGATGAGAGATGAGACCGAAAAAGACGCCGCCACCTACGGGCCCGACGGAGCTGGGTATTTTATCGCCTGCCCCTGGTCATCTGTGGCCGAAGAGATGAGGAACCTGACAGACTGGCTCGCTTCTTCACCGTACGACGAACTGATCACGGCAACCCTCTTCTTCCATGAGTTCGAAAGCATCCATCCGTTCCTGGACGGAAACGGCCGGACCGGCCGGACACTGTTCCAGCTTTTACTGCAGATGCTGGGGCTTCGGAACTGCCGGCTCTGTAAATTCGAATACGAGATGCTCCGCGACCGCGAACGGTACTACACTCTGCTGGCATACACCGACAGCAGCCAGGACTACATGCCGTTCATCATGTACACGGCCGAAGCCGTACTCCGCGCATATAAGGAAGCAGCAGAGCGTTTCTCCGCTAAAGACCGGGTAAAAGACCTCGATGAGGTTTCAAAGATATTGGCCCGGCAGGCCAAAAAGGTCCGTTGTTTCACTGTAGCCGAAGCAACCTCGTGGATCACCGGACTGGGCAGCGAAGCCGTCCGCAGCCGTCTCGGTGCCCTGACCTCTGCCGGCATTCTGACCAAGGAAGGCAATACCCGGGCTTCCCGGTACTTCTTCCGGGATCCTTTCGCTGCAGTAAAGACTGCGGTCACGGGGATAACCGCCGAAAACAATCTCCGCAGTTCGGTTTCGGGAGGCGCTGCTGTTGACCGCTCAGAAAAGAACTGACAAGGCCGCTGGAAAAGCACTCAGTGAGAAAGAGTTCTACGCGCTGATGCTGCGGGACTACGGGGTGGCCTGGGACAAAGGCCACGACCTGTACATGGACGAGATGATCGCCCAGATCCGGAACGAACTGAAAACGGACGAACCCGCGGACGCTGAGAAGAAAACCGAAAAATCTAAAGACCGGAGCTGCCGACAGCCCTTTGATCAATGATACCTTCCAAGAATTCTGAAATATTTTTTTGTATTTTGTCTGAATTTGTGATTATTTCACAAATATGCAATATATTTTGATTCAATACAGTCGTAGATTCTTCAGTGAAGGTTTACGATCATTTCCTTGACAAGGCTAAGTTTAGCCTGCAGTGTACTGCAAAAAGAACACCCGAAAATGTCCATAAGGTTGTCGGAATAAAGAGCAGCCTGCTGACCTCAGCCGCAGTATTCGGAGCCAATACATCCAGTAAATCAAAACTGTTCGATACTGTGATTTACTGTTGATTGGTACTAACGAACTACTGGGAAGAGACCGGATCTATTTCACTTCGAAAGACAGCGAATCGGGTGCATCCACCCTGTGCTGCCTGTCCGATTTCCGCATCAGAAAGGATCTGGACGTCCGCAAGGCCTATGAACTGGGTAAGTTCGGCGCATTCCCCTTCATCAACGGCGGTCTGCAGCCACGACCCGCAGAAAAGCGGTGATTTTTCACAACAGCTATCGTCCCACTAACAGCAGATCTCCGGTCAAGACTGCACTGATCATCTGCAAAGGGCATTCTGAAAAGATTCCTTAGAACGATAAGAACGCCGTCTGTGATTGCATGACGACCATACCCAGCACAGCGGTGCATCTGCCGGCCATTAAACTGAAGAGCCCTTCCTGAAACAAGGGTACAGATGTTCTCAAGCTTGTAAAAACCAGAACTCGAGGGTTCGGCCCGCTGACGCGGGCCATTTCCCTTCAGAGGTTCTTGATAGCCTCGTAGGGGGTCACGTGCAGGGCCTTCTCGGCCTCCGCCTTGGTGAGCCCCGCGCCGAGAGCGACGGTCAGCGCCGTCTTCTCGTCCATCAGGTTCTCCGGCGCGTGGGCGTCGGAATCTATGACCATGTCCGCGCCGACGGCGCGGGCCATGTTGCAGACGTGGCCGTTGGTGATGTTGTGCCCCATCCGGCCGGTGATCTCCAGAATGACCCCGTTGTCCCTGGCGAGCTGGGCCTCCTCGAGAGTGATGAAACCGGGGTGGGCGAGCACGTCGATGTCCGGGTTCTCGACCGACGCCCGGTTGGTGCCGGGCATGACCGGCTCGGTCACGGTCTCGCCGTGGACCACGATCCACTTGGCACCGAACTTCCGGGCCTCCTTAGCCACCGCGGCGATCTTCGCCGGCGGGACGTGGGTGATCTCGCAGCCGGGGATGACCCTGATGTAGTCCTGCGAAAGCTCTGTAGCCTTCACCAGGTTCGTCACCACGAACTCGACGTTCGACATATCGACGTGGTCGGTGAGCGCAATGGCGTCGTGGCCCAGGTACATGGCCCGGCGGACGAGCTCGGCGGGAATGACCTCCCCGTCGCTGAAAATCGTGTGCGTGTGCAGATCTACTCTCATGTCAGTGCCTCCTTCCTGCCAGCTCGCCGTAGACGCGGCCGAGCGGGATGCCTTCCTTCACCACGACGACCAGGGTGTGGTAGATGAGATCGGCCAGTTCCGAGGCCTCTTCGTCCGGGGCGTGGTCCTTGACTGCCAGCGCGACCTCGGCGGCCTCTTCCACGACCTTCTTGCACATCTTCGTCTCATCGTCGAAGAGCTTGCAGGTATAGCTCCCCTCCTCCGGGTTCTTTTTCCGGTCTTCGATCACCCGGAGGAGATCGGGGATGACGGCGGCGGTGCCGTCGGGCGAGCCCCAGACCTGTCTGAAGAAGCAGGACGGGGCGCCGGTGTGGCAGGCCGCCCCGGTCTGCTCCACCCGGACCAGCAGCGTGTCGCTGTCGCAGTCCGCCTGGATGCTCCTGATCTTCTGGACATGGCCGGACTCTTCGCCCTTGTGCCACAGTTTCCGCCGGCTCCGGCTCCAGAACCAGGTGTAGCCGGTATCCTGCATCTTCTGCACAGCCTCCGCATTCGCGTAGGCCAGCATCAGGACCTCGTTGGTCCGGTAATCCTGGACGATGACCGGGATGAGCCCTTTCTCGTCGTATTTCAGTGGTTCCATCATCTCACCTCGATGCCGCGCTCCCGCAGGTAGTCGTGGACCCGGCCGACCGTGCACTCCCGGTAGTGGAAGATGCTTGCCGCCAGCGCGGCGGAGCAGTCGGTCTGCGCAAAGACCTGGTAGATGTGCTCCATGCTCCCGCAGCCGCCGGAGGCGATCACCGGGACGCTGGTCTCGTCCACCACCGCTTTCGTGAGCGGGATGTCATAGCCGTCCTTCTGTCCGTCGGTGTCGATGGAGGTCAGCAGGATCTCGCCGGCACCCCGGTCCTCGGCCTCGGCCGCCCATTTCAGGGCGTCGATGCCGGTCGGCTGGGAGCCGCCGCGCGTGTAAACCTCCCACCTGCCGGGCGCGGTGCGTTTGGCGTCGATGGCGACGACCACGCACTGGCGGCCGAACCGCCCGGCGCATTCCGAGATCAGTTCGGGGTGGCTCACTGCGGCAGAGTTCACCGACACCTTGTCGGCGCCCGCCAACAGGGCCTGGTGCATGTCCTCGGCAGTGCGGATGCCGCCGCCCACGGTCAGCGGGACGAACACCTTCTGCGCCGTCTCCTTTACCAGCCCGAGCACGGTCCTCCGGGACTCCCTGGTGGCGGTAATGTCCAGGAAAACTACCTCGTCCGCCCCTTCTTTGGAGTATTCGGCGGCCAGGTCCGGCGGGTAGCCCACGTCCTTCAGGTTGACGAAGCTCTTTCCTTTGACGACCTTGCCGTCTTTGACATCGAGACAGGGGATGACCCGTTTTGCGAGCATCCGCTCACTCCGTCCGGACGGCGTCCTTGGTGCTGAGCAGCGTCTTGCGCGGGACGCAGGCCGCTTCCAGCGCCTTGCCGAGGGCCTTGAACGAGGCCTCGATCTCGTGATGGCCGTCGAAACCGCGCAGTTTGACCACGTGCAGGGTCAGACCGGCGGACATGGCGAAGCTCCGGAAGAAGTGGTGGTACAGCGGGTCGGGGCAGTCGATGTCCGCGTACGGGCGGTCGACCAGATCGAGCGCGACCATCATCAGGGCGTCGTCCATGGGCAGGATGCAGGAGGCCGTGCGGGCCACCGGATCGTCGCCCAGCGCCTGCCGGAAAGCAGTGCCCAGAGCGATGGCGGTGTCCTCGATCACGTGGTGGTCGTTGTCGCCGTGCGCGGTGACCTTCAGGTCCCACGAGGCGTACCGGGCCAGGGTCTCTGTCATGTGCTTGAGGAACTGCGGCTCCGCGGCGACGTCGAAATTCCCGGTGCCGTCCAGGTTCAGGTCGACCGTGACCTGCGTCTCCCGCGTGCTGCGCGTAAGCTGCGCCTTGCGTGCTTTCATATAAAATCTTTAGGCGCTCGCGCTATTTAGAATATCGCGGATGGCCGCGCAGGCCGGAAAAAGACGGAAACCGACAAACCCGCTTTTTCCGGCTTTCAGAACATCATTCTCCTATCATTTAATCGGGGCTCCGCCCCGTGTTTTTTCGTTTTTTCGACAACTTGCGCACTTGTCGCGGACATCGTGCATCGGGCCGTCCCGC